>NZ_VSSC01000003.1:0-878282 GCF_008123875.1 Bacillus sp. Y3
TGGAGCTACCGGAATCACTGGTGCCACTGGAGGCACCGGTCCAACTGGAGCTACCGGAATCACTGGTGCCACTGGAGGCACCGGTCCAACTGGAGCTACCGGAATCACTGGTGCCACTGGAGCTACCGGTCCAACTGATACGGCACTTTATGCTGGAAATACAACAGGTCCTACAATCATTACTATTGCTGGTGGTACGAACATTGCTTTACCAAGTAATCAAAATATTAATGGATTTACGCCGAATGGTTCAAATGATACATTCACAGTCCAGCAAACAGGTAAATACTATATCACATATCAAGTAAATACCACTACTGCACTTTTAGTGAGCACAAGGCTATGGTTGAATGGATCAACTGCTATTCCAGGTTCAATTCAGTCCTCTGCCGTATCCACAACTTTTATGAGCAATACAGTTATTGTCAATTTAACAGCAGGAAATACAATTTCATTACAATTTTTCGGAGCGATTGTAACAGCCATTCTAATAGGTGGTGGTGCAACCGGTGCATCACTTACCATCATCAGACTCAGCTAAGTGAAACGAAGATAAAAAAAGAAAGGCTCTGTCAGCCTTTCTTTTTTCTATCTTCAATTACGCTTATACAACGGTCAATATCAGGAGATTGCAAGAGGTGAAAAATAGACTGTATGAAAGAAAACTCTAAATTCCACCATTCTAATAACTGAAGTTTTTCAATGATATCCGAAGAAAACCGATATTTCATGAGCCGCTGCGGGTTCCCTGCGACAATCGCATATGGAGGCACATCTTTTGTAATCAGACTATTTGCTCCAATGACTGCCCCGTTTCCTATCTGTACTCCTGACATGATTGTTGCTCCATATCCAATCCAAACATCGTGCCCTATACACACATCCCCTTTTGATCGTGGATGTCCTTCAATATGGGCAGCATCTGTGAAAATTTGATTGAAGGGATATGTGGTGACCCAATCTGTTCGGTGTTCACCACCAAGAAAAACTTTTACTTCGTTTGCGATGGAACAAAACTTCCCTACATTCAGCGTTGTTCCTTCTCCCCACGTCAAGACTTGAAAATCTGGTCCGGCATAAGTGAAGTCACCGATATCATACGAACTGAGCTCACTTCTTTGATTTAAAAACATAGAAGATCAGACCCCCTACAAAGTAATCGATCTTCGTATGTATATGCCAGATGATAGGCTCACATTATGATTGGACAAGTGCAACGATCTGCTTTTTCTTCCATACCAGTCGATAATAGCCGTATTGGAGCAATAAGTTTACAAAAAAGGCAGCAGGATATCCTATCCATATTCCTTTGATCCCAAGCGATGTATGGTGTGATAGCACATAAGCCACTGGTACTTCAACAAGCCAAATGGAACAAATACTAAAGATGGTCGGCCATAGAACTGTGCCACTTGCTCTCATTGTGGCTGCAACGATTTGTGCTGTTCCAAAAATGAGATAGCTCCATAGGGTGATCACGACCAAACTATATGCAATATCAATTGTTGCAGGATCTGTTAAAAAGATAGATAAAATTTGTGGTGCGAAAATATAGACGAAAATAATAATCAATCCGCCTATCGCAAAGTTTAGCCCCAGCCCAATTTTAATGACATCTTTCAAACGATTCATGTTTCCTGCGCCAATGAATTGTGCGGCGAAGATAGAAACAGCAATACCAAGGCTCACTGCGGGCATCTGTACATAACTTACGACTTGGTTGACAACACCATAAGCTGCGGTCGCCTGTGATCCATAATCGTTGACAAAAGAAATGACAGCAATTTCTGATAAAGAAATGAGAATCATATTAATACTAGAAGGGATACTTAACTTTAATAGCGTTTTTAATAAATCCCCTTTCATCAATAGATGCTTTCTAACCGACGCATCAATGCGCAGCGGGTGCTTTGTTTTATAAAGGTAGATATGAAGAATGATAAACGTAACGATTGTAGAAATCACAGAAGAATACGCAGCACCATATAAACCAAATGCCGGTAAACCAAGCCAGCCGAATAATAAGATCGGTAGCAGTAAAATATTTGTTCCTGTACTAATCATTAAGAAATAAAATGGAGTTTTCGAATCTCCTGTTCCTCGTAAAAAAGTTGTATAGACAAAATAAAGAAATAAGATGGGCATGGAGATGAATAGGATTCTGGCATATGCCGCACTTTCCTCCACAATATTTGCAGGTGTCCCCATCAAATGTAAAATATCTGTGGCAAAAAAACCTCCAATGACAGCTAAAGAAAGTCCGATTAAAAAGGTGAACGAAAGCGTTGTACCGATAATTTCCTTTAACCTCTGCTCATTTTTTGCTCCGTATGCTTGTCCAATCAGGATCGAGCTTCCTGATCCAATCCCAATGGAAAAAGAAACAAGTAAAAAGAAAAGTGGAAAGAATGCAGAAATCGCAGCTACTGCATCCTCTCCAATCCATCTACCGACAAGCACAATGGAAACAAGCTGTCCAATTGATTGCAAAATATTGCTTAATAAAAGTGGAATTAGAAAGATCGACATGGTTTTTACTAAAGATTGATTATTATCTAACGTCATGATGGTTCTCCTTCTCTGTCTAAAGATCCTCAGCTAATATGCTGACAATGCGGTCTTCTATCTCTTTTCCTTTTTCGTCATCAACGAGATGATTCAATAAGATGGAAAAAGCAAGCGTTTTTCCACTCTGCGTTTCAATGTATCCAGATAGTGTGCTGACCGTTGATAGCGTACCTGTTTTTGCACGCACTTTTTTTAGTGTAGCTGGTTCTTTCAATCTGTTTCTTAATGTACCTCCCACCATACGCTCACTTGCCCCAGCTAACGGAAGTGCATGGACATAGGTGTTAAACCATTTTTCCTTTTGAATGTTTGTCAAAAATAAAGTGAATTGGTTTGCAGAAACAAGGTTAATGGGTGATATGCCTGATCCGTCTCTCAACACAGTCATAGATGCATCGATGCCATAGGCAGGAAGACGTTCATTCAGCACGTCAAGCCCTTTGTCAAAACTTCCTTTGTTCTTTACCCGCTTCCCAAGTTCTTTTAACAGAATTTCTGCATGTGTATTGTTGCTTAATTTCATCATCGGAACAAGAAGATCGGATAAAGGCATTGATGAATGGGAAGCGATTTTTTTCGATTTTTTAGGAACTTGTTTTGTTTTGAGTGATCCTTTCAGCTGAATCCCCTCAGCCTTTAATGCTCGTTTCATTAAGTCTAAAGCATACGTTGTCGGTTCCCATAATGCGACCCATTGTTTAGACGAGGATGCTTTTAGTGGAATCGTCCCAGTCAATGTAATTTTGTTTGTACCGTGAGAGCGTTTAAAAGATATTTTCTTCTTTCCGCCTTCTGGCACAGTTTTCACTTGATTGATAACTTGAGCGACGTCAGTCTTCGGGATCATCTCATAGCTGGCCTTCTGCCCTGCTTTCTTTCCCGGCTTAACTTCGAGAATGATCGTTCCTGCATCATAATCCTCATTCGGTGAAGCAGTAAGAGCAGATATTTGAGCGCCGTAATATTGATCTTCATCACTCCACGGCAGATCGATGGAATACCTTGTGTCATCAAACCAAGTATCATCAGCCGCAAGCTGTCCACGAATCGTATGTATTCCGGCCTTTTTGACTTGTTTGGCTAATGCGGCAAAATCGCTTTCTAACAATGTCGGGTCTCCAGTGCCTCGGAGATAAAGATTGCCGTGCAATGTTTTCTTTTGGATTGAACCATCCATCCAAACGTCTGTTGGAAAAGTGTGTGTTTCACCCAGTAGATCGAGTGCGATAGCAGATGTGAGTAGTTTCATATTAGAAGCAGGAGTCAGACGGATGTCTGCTTGATGTTCATAAAGAAGGGAAGTGTCAGAAGTATCGCGTACGCTGATGCCAGCAATCGCGCCCTCTAGATCAGGTGCTGTTCGAATGAATTCGTCTAAGGAAGTGATCCATTTTGATTGATCATCATGAGCTGTTAGTTGTTCATCTTTCACTGAAAAAGGGAGAAATAACATCGACAAAATACATAGTTGTAAAAACATGACCTGTGAGAAACGTTTCACGCAATCCCTCCTTTTTAGAAAAGCAGCCAAATTTAGCAGATTATGTTCATTATACACAAAAGAACGTTTGTTCTCAAAGGTTTTTTAAACAGAAAAGTCAGCTTTCTTTGACGAAAACTGACAAGCCTCTTTTACCTTTTTTCAGGATTCCAGCCATCGCTTCCGCTAAGCACGGCTTGAACGGTGATTTGACTTGCTTCGTTTTTTTTTAATATCGTTGACCACTTCACCCGGTTTGCCACATGACTCCCTGCGCCCGTTGATCCATATTCTTTATATCTAGCCGTTTTTTCGTTGTCTTTGTTATCCCAGTTATGCCATCCCTCAGCTTTAATATGTTCATCCATTTTTGTTTGGAGGAACGTGACAGCCGAATGAGGTCTCCACGGACGGCCTAAGTACACAGATTGAGACGCGGCCGTTCCTTTATTTAATGTGGAATCAATAAAAACGTAGCCATACTTTTGCGCTTCTGTTGTGGATGCCGCTGTAATATACCCATTTCCAAGACTTTTTATTTCAGCTCTTTTAAATACAGCCGTTGCTGAACCAAATATGAAGTCAACCGTGCCCTCGATATAGCAATCTTCATAATACTGTCTTCCTGTGCCTGTAGCATATAGTGTATCTTGATAACCGAGAACACGTACGTGTTTAAACACAGCCCGGTCCCCGGATACATAAAGGGCAACCGCCTGCCCTGCGTTTCGGCCAGCTGTATTTTGAAACGTGATATTTTCTGCGTAAAAATGATTTGCCCGAATCATTGTACTAGAGCTATTGGTTGTGCTCCCGCTGCTTGCATTTGTATCATCATACGTCAGAATCGTCTGATACTGATTTTCTCCAATAAAGGACACATACGGCTTATTTTGCGGAAGGAGAATCTTTTCTTTATACACACCATTTTTAATATATATCGTCGTTTGCTGTTGATTGTTCACTGGTATCGCATCAATGGCAGATTGAACCGTTCGAAATGTCCCATTTCCTTTTTGATCGACAATAAGCACGCGGTTTGTTTGATGGTTGTGTCCAGCTGCTTGCGCATAAGCTGAGTCAAAAAGCAGTAAGGCCAATACCATCATCAGCAATCGTTTTCCATACTTCATCACACATCTCCCCCTTATATTGTGAACGTTTTCATTGACGTATTCTTTTTGATCCTATTCAGTGATAAAACAAAAAAACACAAAAAAACATCCACTGTGTTAGGTTGTGGATGTTTTTTCATATTTCATCGCATAAATTCCTTCATTTTCAATCCATTCACAAAATAGGACGTCTTTATAGGAGGAAATGTGCTGCTTTTTCAATTGCTCTCTCAGCCAGGCTTCATCAAATCCAGCTTCCTTTAAATCTTTTCTTAAAATCTCTCCGTCGATAATAAACGTTCTAGGCAATGTGACTTCTTTTCCTTTCACGTTCACATCTTCGGCTGTAGCTGGTGCATACTTCATTTTCGGAAGCACACTCACAGACCCATCCGTTTCCAAAATGGCATATTCAATTTCATTAAGAGCAAAATGCCCTTTCGCCCGAATCAGTGTCTGCAGCTGATTTAAATCGAGCATATTTTTCTTTAATCGATTGTAGTGAATCTTTCCTTTATCAATCACAAGAGTCGGTCTTCCTTCTAAAAAAGCGCGAATGGATTTGAATTTTTGTGAAAGCCATTCAACTGTGTAGATTAAAACGCCCCAGACTGCAACCGCAAAAAGGATATGTAGCACGCTGACTTCTGGATCAAAAATGGCGTTACCGACCATCTCCCCTAAAATCAGTGCAGAAATAAAATCAAACGGCGTGATTTGTGCAAATTGTGTTTTCCCTAATAGCTTCGTAATGGAAAATAAAGCAAAAAATCCGATAAAGAGTTCAATCAAAATATTAAAAAATGGCACACATATACCTTCCTTTCTCACTGCATGTACTTACAGCATGTACAGGAAAGGAAGGTTCTAAACCATTTATGAAGGCAGTAAAATAAAGACGTCGTCTTCCTCAAGCGTTTTGTTAGATCCATCATCTAGAATTTCAAATCCCATCATGTCTGAATCATAAAAAGCCATGACCACTCTTTGGTCATGGCTTTTCTCTATATATGGTAAACACCCTTTGTTTGACCTATTTTGGCAGAACCGAACTCCCCATTAAATAACGGTCTACCTCATGCGCCACTTGTCTGCCTTCGTTAATTGCCCAGACAATCAAGCTTTGACCGCGTCTTGCATCTCCCGCTGCAAATACGCCTTCTACATTCGTTGTATATTCCCCATATTTTGCGTCAATCCGATTGTTTTTGCTGTCCACGCCGAAGTGTTTCACTAGCGGCTGTTCAGTTCCCTCAAAACCAATCGCAATAAAGACTAGCTGAGCTGGCCATACCTTCTCTGTTCCTGGAATCTCATGAAATTCAAACTTCCCTTGCTCGTTTTTCACCTTTTCCATTTGAATGGTATGAAGCTCTTTTAACTTCCCATTTTTATCAGCCACAATCTTTGTGGTTTGAATCGAATATTGGCGCGGGTCTTCTCCAAATTTTGCTTGTGCTTCTTCGTAAGCATAATCTAGAGAGAAGACATAAGGCTGTTCTGGCCACATGTTATCCCCTACACGTGTATCTGGAAGCTTTGGATGCTTTCCGAATTGAACAACACTTTTTGCTTTTTGGCGAAGTGCAGTTGCGACGCAGTCAGCGCCTGTATCTCCTCCGCCAATCACAATGACGTCTTTCCCTTTTGCGTCAATAAAGTTTTTATCTTTGAATCCTGAATCAAGCATGCTTTTTGTTGCGAGTGTTAAATAATCCATTGCCAGGTGAATCCCTTTTGCTTCCCTACCTTCAATTAACAGGTCACGCTGCTTTTGTGCTCCTGTACAAAGGATGACCGCATCAAATTGCTCTTTCAGTTCATCAGCCGTGATATCCACACCAATTTCTGTATTGGTCACAAAGTCAATGCCTTCTTGTCTTAAAAGTTTGACTCTGCGCTCAACGACTTCTTTGTCGAGCTTCATATTCGGAATACCATAAGTGAGCAATCCGCCAAGACGATCAGATCGTTCAAACACGGTTACAGCGTGTCCTGCTTGGTTTAATTGGTCTGCACTTGCCAGTCCTGCTGGTCCTGATCCGACAATAGCAACCTTTTTCCCTGTACGACTTGAAGGAATTCTTGGTGTAATCCAGCCATTTTCAAAACCTTTATCAATGATCGTCCGTTCGATATTTTTAATCGATACTGCTGGATCATTGATCGCGACGGTACATGAGCCTTCACAAGGTGCTGGACATACTCTTCCAGTAAATTCAGGGAAATTGTTCGTTTTTTGTAGTCTTTCAAGCGCTTCTTTCCATCTGCCCCGGTAGACAAGGTCGTTCCATTCTGGAATTAAATTGTAGATCGGGCAGCCAGAAACGCCGCCCCTGATCTCCATCCCAATTTGACAAAACGGTGTTCCGCAATCCATACATCTAGCACCCTGCTGTTTCAATACCTCATCTGTATAAGGAGCTGAATATTCTTTCCAGTCATTTTGACGAGTGAGAGGGTCACGTTCATTTGGCTTTTCTCTTTTATAATCCATAAAACCTGTTGCTTTGCCCATTGTCCTCTCCCCTTTCTTAATGAGCGAGGGCTGCTTTTTGCCCGTTTGCCGTTTCTTTATTTTTCGGTTTTGTGTTTGCTTCAAATGCGAACATAACAGCTTCCTCGTGGCTGAGGCCTGCTTGTTTTTGTTCCTCAATACTTTGAAGCATCATTTTGTAATTTCTCGGAATGATCTTAATGAATTGATTCTTTTCTTTTGCCCAGTTCTCTAGAAGCGCTGCTGCTTTTGAGCTGTTTGTATAATCAAGGTGTTCCTGAATCATTTGCTTCACTTCTTGTTCTTCTTCGTGATCTGTGAGTTTTTCAAACATGATCATTTCCATGTTGCACATTCTTTTGAACTGTTTTGCATCAGATGTATGCACGTAAGCGATACCGCCAGACATCCCTGCGCCAAAGTTTTTCCCGACGTCACCTAAAATGACAACACGTCCGCCAGTCATGTATTCACAGCCGTGATCACCGATTCCTTCAACGACCACATTGACACCTGAATTACGAACCGCAAATCGTTCACCTGCACGGCCGTTAATATACGCTTTTCCGCTTGTCGCACCGTAAAATGCAACGTTACCGACAATCACGTTCTCATGTCCATTTTGTACAAAGTGATCAGATGTTTTGACAGCAATTTTGCCTCCAGAGAGTCCTTTGCCGATATAGTCATTTGAGTCACCTGTTAAATATAAGGACATCCCCTTTGGAACAAATGCGCCGAAGCTTTGTCCAGCTGAACCAGTGAACCGAAGTGTGATCGTATCCTCTGGCAGACCTTCTTCGCCGTAGCGCTTAGACACTTCACTGCCCGTAATCGTTCCAGCTACACGGTGAATGTTGCGAATGTTTAGTGACAGATCAACCGGTGTTTGATGATCGAGCGCTTCCTGTACATAAGGGAGAATCTCATTCATATCCAGTGATTCATCAATTTTATGATTTTGTGGCGTTCTGAATGTGCGTGCTCCCTCTGGCTGATAAAGCAGGGTTTCAAGGTTCAGCTGTCCTGCTTTCCAGTGTGCTTTTGCTCTTTCACTTACTGATAAAACATCTGTACGCCCAATCAATTCATCCATTGATGTAAAGCCAAGTTCAGCTAAAATTTCTCTTACTTCCTCTGCAATAAACATCATGAAGTTGACAATGTGATCAGGGTCACCCATGAATTTTTTACGAAGTTCCGGGTTTTGAGTAGCGACACCGACTGGGCAAGTATCTAAATGACATGCTCTCATCATGACGCATCCTAATACGACAAGTGGAGCTGTCGCAAAGCCGTATTCTTCTGCTCCTAAAATCGCAGCCATGACAACGTCGCGTCCTGTCATTAATTTGCCATCCGTTTCAAGAACGACTCGCTCTCGAAGGCCGTTTAAGACAAGGGTTTGATGCGCTTCTGCCAATCCAAGCTCCCAAGGAAGTCCTGTATGTTTAATACTTGTTTTCGGAGAAGCTCCAGTACCGCCATCATATCCACTAATTACGATGACATCAGCTGTCCCTTTTGCAACACCTGCTGCAATCGTTCCAACGCCAGCTTTAGAAACTAGCTTGACGCTGATGCGTGCGTCACGGTTTGCGTTTTTCAAATCATGGATCAATTGAGCCAAATCCTCGATTGAATAAATATCATGGTGAGGCGGTGGTGAGATTAGGCCAACACCTGGCGTAGAACCACGGACGTCTGCAACCCAAGGATATACTTTATTTCCTGGCAGCTGTCCGCCTTCTCCCGGCTTTGCACCTTGCGCCATTTTAATTTGCAGTTCATCTGCATTGACTAAATAATGACTTTTCACGCCAAAGCGGCCAGAAGCAATCTGTTTAATCGCACTTCTGCGATCATCCCCGTGCTCATCTACTGTGAAGCGTACAGGGTCTTCCCCGCCTTCTCCGCTGTTGCTTTTGCCGCCAATTCGGTTCATCGCAATCGCTAGTGCTTCATGCGCTTCTTTACTTAATGAACCAAATGACATCGCACCTGTCTTAAAGCGGCGTACAATGGATTCAGCAGATTCAACTTCTTCTAGACGAACTGGCTTTTGTTTTGAACGAAAAGCAAATAGATTTCTAAGGAAACCAATTCGTTCTTCATCCGCTGCCTTCGTATATTGTTTAAATAAATCATAATCTTCGTTGCGGCATGCCCACTGAAGGGTATGAATGGTTTTTGGGTTAAAGGCATGATGCTCTCCATTTTTTCTCCACTGGAATTCACTGCCTGATTCTAGCGTTTGATCAGTTGATGCCTGATACCCAGCCTCATGACGAAGTTTTGCTTCACTTGCAATGGTATCAAGATCAATTCCACCTAGCTGTGAAGCTGTTCCTGTGAAATACGCCTGGATGACATCTTCACTAATGCCGACTGCTTCAAAAATTTGTGCGCCTCGATAGCTTTGGACAGTGGAAATTCCCACTTTAGACATTACTTTAACGACGCCCTCAGTCACACTTTTCCCAAACTTTGTGACAGCCTCATCAAAGCTAATCGCAATCGCTTCTTCAGCAATAAGCTGTTTGTATGTTTCGTAAACGAGGTACGGATGGATCGCATCTGCACCGTAGCCAATCAGTGCGGCAAAATGATGAACCTCTCTTACTTCTCCAGATTCGACGATTAAGCTCACCTTTGTTCGTAAGCCTTGACGCACAAGATGCTGATGAAGTGCACTCAATGCAAGAAGTGGTGGAATCGGCACTTTTTCTTCCGTCATGTCACGATCGGAAAGAATTAGTAAAGATACCCCTTCACGAATGGCTTTTTCTGCCTCTTCAAACATCGCATCAAGACCGCGTTTTAGGTCATCAGTGAAAAGTGTATGAATCGTTTTGCTTTTAAAGGCGTTATGAACAATCGTTTTCAATCCGTTGAACTGCCCGCTTGTTAAAACTGGTGTATAAAGTTTAATTCTTCGGCATGAATATTCATTTGGATGTAAAATATCTCCCTCAGCACCTAACCAAGTCATGGTCGATGTGACAAGCTGCTCACGAATGGCATCAATTGGCGGGTTCGTCACTTGAGCAAACAGCTGTTTGAAATAAGAAAACAGCGACTGCGCACGATCTGATAACACAGCAAGCGGTGTATCACTTCCCATTGAGCCAATTGGGTCCTTTCCTTCTTCGAGTAAAGGAATTAAATACTTTTGAATGTCTTCGTACGTATAATGGAAAGCACGCTGACGTGTTAACAAATCACTCATTATACTAGAATTTTCTGAATTTTCTTCAGAGCGATTGACGTGAACCATTTCTTCATCGAGCCATTTTTGATAAGGAAGTTCATTCGCAATCGAAGATTTCACTTCTTCATCAGAAATAATGCGTCCTTCTTCTAAATCGATTAACAGCATTTTACCTGGTTCAAGACGGTCTTTATACTTCACATCTTCTTCATTTGTGTCGATGACGCCGACCTCAGATGAGAAAATGATATGATCGTCATTTGTCACATAGTATCTCGCAGGTCTTAATCCGTTACGGTCTAAGATGGCGCCGATTTGTTTACCGTCCGTAAACGAAATCGCTGTCGGGCCATCCCACGGCTCCATTAATGAACTATGGTATTCATAAAATGCCCGTTTCTCTTTAGACATGTGCGTATTCTCCGTCCACGGCTCAGGAATCAGCATCATCGCTGTATGAGCAGGAGTACGCCCTGCAAGCACGAAAAATTCAAAGGCATTGTCTAAAATGGATGAATCACTTCCGTCTGCATTCAGCACTGGCAAAATCTTGTCTAGATCTTCTCCGAAGGCTTCAGACACGAATTGTTGTTCTCTTGCTCTCATCCAATTGATGTTTCCTCTTAATGTATTGATTTCTCCGTTATGAATTAAGTAACGGTTTGGATGCGCTCGTTCCCATGTCGGGAATGTATTTGTACTAAATCTTGAATGAACGAGTGAAAATGCAGAAACAAATGTTTCATCCTGTAGATCAAGATAAAAAGCATCAACTTGATCTGATGTTAAAAGCCCCTTATATACAATGGTTTGACTAGACAGGCTGACAAAGTAAAATTGTTTTTCCTCTGCTGTTCCCCAGTTTTCAGCCTGCTTGCGGATGACGTATAATTTTCGTTCAAATGACAAACGGTCTGTTACGTTGTCGTTTGCTCCGATAAAGACCTGTCTCACAACCGGACAGCTCTTCGCTGCAACCGTTCCAATTTTCCCAGCATCAACAGGGACCGTTCTCCAGCCAATTAATGTTTGCCCTTCTTGTTTAATGAAGCCGTTGATCTTTTGTTCGATCGCTTGACGCGTTTTGGCATCATCATCTTTTGAAAAGAACACCATTCCTACCCCGTAACGGCCCTTTTCTGGAAGTGCAAAGTCTTGGCAGTTCTTTCTAAAAAAAGCGTCTGGCAGTTGTACCATTAAACCGGCACCATCACCTGTATACGGATCACTGCCTTGCCCGCCGCGGTGATCAAGCTGGCACAGCATTTGCAATCCCTTTTTGACGATGCTATGTGTCGCCTCCCCTTTTAAATGGGCGTACAGTCCGATTCCACATGCATCATGTTCAAATTCAGGACGGTAGAGACCTTGTGGTTGTGGTAGTTGATTATAAGTCATCGTTTCTCTCCCCCGTTTAAAAGATCCGTTTTTTCACAGTAATAAAATCTCACAAACTCTGTAACTTATTTTAAGTTTTCAAATTAATATAAACAATATATAATTTAGATCAAAACAATCTCTTTTTGAGATAGATGGGTGTGAAGTGCAAAAATGGAGCTTCGTCAATTACGTTATTTTGTAGAAGTTGCTGACCGTGAACACGTGTCAGAAGCGGCTGAAAACTTACACGTTGCCCAATCTGCCATCAGCCGGCAGATTGCCAATTTAGAAGAAGAACTTGGAGTGGCTTTATTCGAACGAGAAGGACGAAATATCAAATTAACGAAAATCGGCAGACAATTTTTAGATCATGTCAGAACTGCACTCAAAGCCATTGATTACGCCAAAGAACAAATTGATGAATACTTAGATCCCCACAAAGGGACAGTGAACATTGGATTTCCTACAAGTCTAGCAAGCCAAGTGCTCCCTTCTGTCATTTCCGCATTTAAGCTGGAATATCCTGAGGTCGATTTTTTACTTCGGCAAGGTTCCTATAAGTTTCTGATTGAAGCTGTCAAAAATCGAGACATTGATCTTGCCTTTTTAGGACCCGTCCCGACAAACGATCCTCAAATAGAAGGAAATATCTTGTTTTCTGAAAGCATTTATGCCCTTTTGCCGGTTAGCCACCCCTTTAGCGGACAAAGGAGCATTCATTTAAGTGATTTAAGAAAGGATCATTTCGTGTTATTTCCTGAAGGGTATGTGCTGAGACAAATTGCGGTTGATGCTTGCAAGCAGGCAGGCTATGAGCCTACCATCTCATCTGAAGGAGAAGATTTGGATGCCATAAAAGGTCTCGTATCGGCAGGAATGGGTGTTACCTTATTACCCGAAAGTGCCTTTTATGAAACAACACCGCGATTTACAGTGAAAATTCCGATCGATTTTCCTCAAGTGAGAAGAACGGTTGGCATTATTGCATCTAAAACGCGAGAAATGTCTCCTTCTGCCCATGATTTTTATGTGTTTGTGAAGGATTTCTTTTCTAAAATTGAACAATATAAATAATTCACTAAAACAAGACATTTCATTTGTAGAAATAATCCCTCTTTGTATATGATGGGTTACAGAACAACAGACTATATGGAAGAAAGGTATTCGTATGAAATCAATTTTATCGTTTTTAAAGCCCTATCGGCTATCCGTTGTGTCCATTGTGATTCTCACCTTTTTAAGCAGTATGCTCCAGCTGTATTTACCGACGCTTACAGCAGATATCGTTGATGTCGGGATCGTCCAAGGAGATGTCGCTTATATATGGAAGGTTGGGGGCTGGATGGTGGCTTGTTCTTTACTTGCCATCTTGCTCACGATTTGGAAGTCCTACTTGTCATCTAAGACAGCTCTAGGCTTCGGGCGTGATATGAGAAGACAGCTGTTTGTGCATGTCGAACAATTCTCATTAGAAGAATTTCAAAAAATCGGGACATCTTCCTTTATTACAAGATCCACAAATGATGTGAAACAAGTTCAAGATGTCACGATCATGATCTTACAAATGATGACACGGGCGCCTCTTATGCTCGTTGGTGGAATTATTTTGGCTGTATCTAGAGATGCTGTGTTATCTCTCATCTTTTTAGCAGCTCTCCCCCTTCTTGGCGGGTTCATTTATTTGGTGTCAAGAAAAGCGATCCCCCTCTTTGGCCAGCTTCAGAAAAAAACGGACCGGCTGAACTTGATTATGAGAGAGTCGCTTTCAGGCATTCGGGTCATTCGTGCGTTTAACCGAGTAGATGACGAAAAGGAACGTTTTCAAGAAGCCAATACATCGTATAAGGATACTGGCCTTAAGGTCAATCGATTAATGGCGTACTTGTTCCCTTTTATGCTCATTATCATGAACTTCACGAATATCGGCATTGTCTGGATTGGCGCTAATCGGATTGATGCCGGACAGATGGAAGTCGGGAATCTGATCGCCTTCATTCAATATGCGATGATGATTTTAATGGCACTCATTATGCTGTCTATGAGTTTTATTATGGTGCCTAGAGCTCAGGCATCAGCTAAACGGATGAATGAAGTGTTAAATCTAGAACCAAGAATTAAAGACAAAAAAGAGGCTGTCACTAAACTTGATCAGCCAGCCCAGTCCATTCGCTTTGAGAATGTGTCATTTTATTATTCAAATGCTGAAAAACCAGCCGTTCAAGACATGACGTTTGAAGCCAAAAAGGGTGAAACGACGGCGATCATTGGCAGTACAGGTTCCGGGAAAACGACCCTTCTTCAGCTGATGACACGTTTTTATGAAGCAACAGAAGGAAAAATTACATTAGATGGTGTCGATATTAGAGAATTGCCTCAAGAGAAACTGAGAAGTCAGATGGGTTATGTTTCTCAAAAAGCCATTTTATTTAGCGGAACCATTGCTGATAATGTGCGCTTTGGCAAACGAGATGCTACAGATGACGAGATTTGGCAGGCACTGCGGACAGCACAGGCCGAAGAATTTGTTTTGCAAAAAGATGGCGGAATTCACGCAGAGATAGACCAAGGGGGTTCGAATCTCTCTGGCGGTCAAAAACAACGTCTTTCGATTGCAAGAGCACTCGTAAGAAAACCTGCATTCTACCTGTTTGACGATAGCTTCTCTGCCCTTGATTACAAAACGGATGCAAAACTTCGGTCAGCGCTAGAAGCTGAAAAAGAGCATGCTGCTTTGATTATTGTGGCTCAAAGAATCAGCACAGTGAAGCATAGCGATAAAATCATTGTGTTAGATGATGGAAAAATAGCAGGTATCGGTACACATGAACAGTTACTGAAAGATAACCTTGTCTATCAAGAGATAGTCGCATCACAGGAAGGTCAGGAGGTGGAGCAAGGATGAGTAAAAAAATGTCTTCTGGAATGGGACATAAAGGCGGTCACCCAAGGGGCCCAGTACAAAAACCGAAAGAATTTAAAAAAACACTTCTTCGTTTAACGGGCTATTTAAAACCGAGGAAATTTCAGTTGATCGTTGTCCTGATTGCAGCGATCGGTTCAACCGTTTTTAATGTCATCAGTCCAAAATTACTTGGGGATGCCACCTCTTCCCTATTTGAAAGTTTTACACAAGGAACTGGCGTTCAATTTGATGTCATTTCACGCATTTTATTGCTGCTTGTTCTATTATATGTCGTGGCTTCTCTCTTCTCATTCGTGCAGCAATATGTGATGGCGGGTGTCTCGCAGCAGACCATTGCTGAACTAAGACAAGAAGCGAGTGACAAACTCACACGTCTCCCTCTTCGTTATTTTGATAAAACAACACACGGAGACACGCTGAGCCGGGTGATGAACGACATTGATAATATTAATACTTCTTTACAGCAGGCACTCACACAAGTGATCACATCTGTTATTACAGTCATTGGTATTGTCGTCATGATGCTTTTCATCAGTCCGCTGCTGACACTGCTTGTTTGTTTGACGCTGCCTCTTAGTTTGTTTGCGATTCGAGGCATTACATCATTTTCGCAAAAGCATTTTAAAGCACAGCAAAAAGAACTAGGGATGATCAATGGACATATTAATGAAATGTTCACAGGACATCAGACGGTTCGTGCGTATGGCTATGAAAAGAAAGCCATTGATACATTTGATCAATTAAACGAACAACTATATGAATCTTCAAGAAAAGCACAATTTATCTCCGGCTTAATGATGCCGATGATGACCTTTATTGGGAATCTTGGCTATGTGGCGGTAAGTGTTGCTGGCGGAATTCTTGTCATTAACGGGAATATTCGTGTTGGGGATGTGCAAGCATTTATCCAATACACACAGCAAATGTCGCAGCCGCTTGTGCAAGCATCCAGTGTTGCAAACTTAGTTCAATCTGCTATCGCTTCAGCTGAACGGGTGTTTGAAATTCTGGATGAGGAAGAAGAACATGCGGAAGAAGATGCAGCGATTGATCTTAAATCCCTTTCCGGAGATGTGGCCTTTGAGCACGTTCACTTCGGTTATGAGAAAGATCAACCCATTATTAAAGATTTGAATTTACAAGTCCGAGAAGGACAAACGGTGGCCATTGTTGGGCCAACAGGCGCTGGAAAAACAACGATTATTAATCTGTTAATGCGCTTTTACGAGCTAGATCAAGGCTCCATTCGCATTGGCGGCGTAAAAACAACCGACCTCAGCCGAGAGCAAGTACGTGACTTATTTGCGATGGTTCTTCAGGATACATGGCTCTTTGAAGGCACAATTTATGACAACATCGCATATGGTAGACCGCATGTTTCAAAAGAGGATGTGTTGAAGGCCGCTAAACATGCCTATGCAGACGATTTCATCCGCACCCTTCCAGATGGATATGACACACTCTTAACAGAAGATGCCGGCAACCTCTCACAAGGTCAACGTCAGCTGTTAACCATCGCCCGTGCCATCTTATCTGATCCGAAGATATTAATCTTAGATGAAGCAACAAGCAGTGTCGATACACGGACAGAGATGCATATTCAAAAAGCAATGAATGAATTAATGAACGGCAGAACAAGCTTCGTTATTGCACATCGACTTTCAACGATTAAAGATGCCGATCTCATTTTAGTCATGAAAGATGGCACGATCATTGAAAAAGGAACTCATCGTGAGCTTTTGAAAGAAAAAGGCTTTTATGCAGACCTCTATATGAGTCAATTTGCCGAAAACCAAGTCGGTTAAACAGCACCAAAAAGGATAGACAGCATGTAAAAATGCCTGTCTATCCTTTTTGTGATGCCTTAAGCTTCCCGTTTTCTGACTTTCACACTAAGTTTCGTCATGTAATCCGCTTCATTTTTAGACATCAGAGAATGAAGTAAATACTCCTCAAAGACATCCCCATCCAGTATCATATCCTCTGCTTCGATGTGATCTAATAAACGTGAATAGGCAGTCTCCATTTCTTCATATGTTCCTTGTTGATACATGACTGCATATAGACCCGCTGGCTTTTTGACTGCATCCGGTCCTTCCATTCGGCAGAACAGCCGATCAGATTGATGATAATGACGCTGCAAAAACTGCTCCTTGTTTAAAATAGAACCATTTGCCGCCGCACCTTTAATACCAATCCCTTTCAGAAATTCTCCTACAATTCGAGAAATTTCTTCTATAGGTGTGTTTGAATCAATTGGGTTTGATGTACTGAGGACGATCGGTTCTTCTGGCAGTTCTTGAAGCAAGACCTCCCCTGTTTTCACTGATGATAATTCATTCGTTGTCTCGATCACACGAAAAAGAAAAGATTGAATATCCTGTAGTTTTTGGATCTCCTCCCCGACCTTTTCTGCTTGCTCCACCGCAAGGCTTTGCAATTTCTCCTGAGAAGGCTCAGTAAAGTATTGTTTTAATTGTTTGATCGGAAATTGAACAGCACGAAGGGATTGAATGGCCATGAAATGATCAAACTGTTCAAATGTATAATAACGGTACCCATTTTCCTGAACACCTGCCGGCTTAAACAAATCGATTTTATCATAATAGAGCAGTGTATCTTTTTTCACTTCAAATAATGACGCAAATTCTCCAGTTAAAAATGTTTTTTGACCATCGCTCATCATTTTTAGGGCTCCTTTCTTGACTATGGAGTTACTCTATCCTTTATGATAACATGCATAAACACCACGTATGTGGAGAAAGGATTTACACATGAACAAAATCGCACAAGATCAAGTCACATTATCACTTGCAAAACAAGAGGACTTCCCTTTGATGAAAAAAGAACTGCAAGATGCTTTCACAGCTGGCATCATTGATGCATTTGGCGATGCAGAAGGTGGACCAATTCCTCCTGATGAGTCGATTGATGAATCTTTTTATTCGACAGAGAACCTTGTCTATCATATTTTACTAAATGGTCAAAAGGCAGGAGGGGTTGTCTTAAAAATCAACCATCACACACACCGCAATTCGGTGGACCTATTATATATCTCTTCATCATCTCATAGCCGCGGCATTGGTCAGGCAGCATGGAAAGCCATTGAGGCGCAATATCCAGAAACGAAGGTGTGGGAAGTTGTCACTCCTTATTTTGAAAAGCGCAACATTCATTTTTATGTGAACAAATGCGGGTTTCAGATTGTTGAGTTTTATCACTTACACCATCCAGATCCGAGCTTCCCTCATGAGAAGAATCAAGAAAATGACCCTTTAGCACCTGAGACATTTGAATTTTTCAAATTTGAGAAAGTCATGAAAAAAGACCGTTCAAGTTCATAAAAAAACTCCCTCTTATGGGGAATTTCAGATTGTTGACAAAGGGCTAAAATGGACTTCATTTTAGCCCTTTGTCTTCTTTTTCAAGAGTTGTCAGTGCTTCAGCATCGTTTCCATGTCGTTCCCCTTTTTTCTCTCTTCTTTTCTCATACACTAAAAAAACACTACCCCAAGTTAGAAAGGTAGTGTTCGTTACATTCATTCTAGCTTCTAATCTGACCATCACCAGATAGAAGCAGCTTTGTTGTTGTCAGAGCAGGAAGTCCCATTGGCCCTCTTGCGTGCAGTTTTTGAGTAGAAATGCCAATTTCAGCACCATATCCTAGTGCACCGCCATCTGTAAAACGTGTAGATGCGTTATGGTAAACAGCGGCCGCATCGACTTCGTTTAGAAAGATTTGTGCGTTTTTTTCATCCTCTGTTACGATGGCTTCTGAATGTTTGGTCCCGTACTGATCAATGTGGTGAATGGCGTCCTCAATTGAGTCAACCACTTTCACCGCAAGATCCAGACTTAAATACTCATCTGTCCAATCCACTTCCTCCGCAGGAACCGCTTCGGAAAAGAAGGATTGAGCGTCTTGATCCCCGTGCACAGTGACTTGGTGCTGAAGCAGTGCTTCATTCAATGCTGCACCATTTTCTTTCAGCCAATCGCGATGAACGATCAGAGTCTCAAGCGCATTACAAACGGCCGGACGATTTGTTTTCGCATTGATGACAATCTGAATGGCTTTTTCTACATTCGCTGTTTGATCAATAAAGATATGGCAGTTCCCTGTCCCTGTTTCAAGAACTGGAATGGTCGATTCTTCTACAACGGTTTTGATTAAAGAAGCCCCGCCTCTCGGGATTAAAACATCAATCCACTCTTTTAGATGAAACATCGCTTGAACCGATGAACGGTCTGTTTGTTCAATAAACTGTACCGCATCACGAGGGATCTTTGTTTGATCCAATGCCTCATGAATGACGCGGACGATGGCTTTGTTGGAAGAAATAGCGGAGGAACCGCCTTTTAAAATCACTGAGTTGCCTGCCTTGAGGGCAAGCCCTGCTGCATCGACAGTGACATTCGGTCTCGCTTCATAGATCATCCCGATCACGCCGAGCGGTACTCTTCGGCTTTTCACATGTAAGCCGTTTTCAAGAGTCCATTCATCCAATATTTCTCCAACAGGATCTGTTAATCTCGTCACAAGCCGCAAACTTTCTGCAAACTCATGAATTCTCTCTTCATTTAACATTAATCGATCCATTAATGCTTCAGAGAAGCCCTTTTCTTTTCCTGCCTCTAAATCCTTTTGATTTTTCTGTAAAATAAAATCACTTTGCTGTTCGAGTGTTTCTGCTATTTTCAGCAGCGCCTCATTTTTTTCCTCTGTTTGAAGTAAACCTAGTTTTTTTGATACGTGCTTTGCTTTTTTCGCTTTTTCTTTGACCGATGTGACAACTTCAGCTGTCAGTGTCATGAAATTCCTCCCTTATGATTAGCAAACTGGTATTGATAAATCTAAATGACAAACAAACGCTTCAAGATCTACGACATGCACCACTTCATCCTGTAGCAAGTCACCGCTCAGTGCGAGTTCGTCGGACGCATAATTGACAATGCCAAGCCCTATTTCTCTTTCATCTTGATCTAAAATACGGACTACATCGCCTTTTTTAAACGAACCATTTACATCGACTATGCCGTCAGAATCCAGACTTTTCTCACGATGCATGAGAAGCTCCTGTGTTTTCTCTTGAACAACGATTTCGCCTTTTGGGCCAGAATGAAAAGCAATCCACTGTTTTTTATAATTCAGCGGCGCTAAATTTTCGTCAGCTGTAAAATAAGTGCCGTCCTCTGTCCCATTAATGGCTTTGTCTAAAATGTGAGGCGTATCGGCTTTTCCCAAAAAGCCATTGATGCCTGCGGCCATTGAAATTTTAAAGGCATCGAGTTTTGATTTCATTCCGCCTGTGCCAACGCTGCTTCCCGCATCTCCAGCGGCTGCTTCGATGTCTTCTGTGATTTCTGTGACTTCTAGAATTCTCTTCGCATTCGGGTTTGTATGAGGGTTATCTTCATACAAGCCATCAATATCAGATAAAATAGCGAGGAAATCCGCATCAATCAGTCCAGCTACTTTTGCAGACAATGTATCATTATCTCCAAACTTCAACCGATTGATCGTCACTGTATCATTTTCATTAATAATCGGGATGATCCCTCGATCTAATAACACATTCATTGTATTTCGCACATTTTGATAGCGCGTTTCATCTGAAAAATCGCTTCTTGTAATTAATAGCTGTGAAGCAATATAACCGTGCGATAAAAATAAAGTAGAATATGACTCCATTAAAAGCCCTTGCCCTATTGAGGCAGACGCCTGTTTTTCTGGCAGTGTTTTCGGTCTATCAATAAATCCTAATTTTCGGTAACCAGCTGCAACCGCACCAGATGAGACCAAAATGACTTCGTGTCCTTCATCTTTGAGTTTTACAATTTGATTGACGAGGTTTTCTAGTTTTTTTAAACTAATCTCACCTTGAAAGCTAGTAAGAGAGCTGCTTCCGATTTTCACAACAATTCGTTTTCTCTCTTTATCTGCGTACACCTTATCACTCCTGTATTGAGGCTCTATTTATATCGTTACTTTTTGTTTTTGCTGTTCACTTATTTCTTTTGATCGATTGGCGGCATGTTTGACGGCCTGCTTGATGGCTTCTCCTCCGCCAAAATCATCTAATGCATCTAGTCCTGCAGCCGTTGTTCCATTAGGTGACGTAATTTTTTCTCTGAGGACAGAAGGATTTTCAGCTGTTTCTTGCAGCATCTTCGCTGCACCTAGAAGTGTCTGTGTACCGATTTGACGGGACATTTCTTTTGATAAGCCAGCTTCTTCTCCAGCCTCTTCGATTCTTTCCATTAAGAAATAAAAATAAGCTGGACCGCTTCCGGCAATTCCTGTGAAAATATCCATTTGCTCTTCCTGAATGGTATATACTTCTCCCATTTCAGATAAAAGAGCTCGACTCATGCTTACATGTTCATTTTTCACATCACGTCCAGCAGATAAAGCGGTCGCCGACGCCCCAATCGTACTTGACGTATTTGGCATTACTCGCATAACAGGCTGCCCTTCATGCAGCATGTCTTCAATATACGATGATTTCACACCTGCAAGCACAGACAGGATGAGCTGATCTTTCTGAATATGAGGTTTTAATGATTCAAGTGCTGTTTCAGCATCCTTTGGCTTCATTGCCAGGATCAACATATCCATCTCTTCAAAAGGAAATGAATCCATTGTGGCTGTTTGGATTCCGTAGCGTTTCGTTAGTTCGTTTAATCGCTGCTTATTTTGCTTGTTTGTTGCGTAAATTTGGCTGAGCGGCATCTGACCTGATCGCACAATACCTGCAATCATTCCTTCCGCCATAGAACCTGCTCCAATGAAAGCAACTTTCTTTTGATCAATGATATTGATCCTCTCCCTTGTTCGCTTTTTGTTCGTGTTTTTCGCACGTTAGTTATCGTAACATGATGAGAAATCGTGTCAAGAAAGAGCCAGCGCTTTTCAAAAGTCCCGAATGCACGCTGAACAGCTTGCGGTATGTATGTTAGCCGTGTTTTTTAAATCATTAATTTAGATCAAAAGAACTATATAGATTTGAATCATAGTACCCTTTCGTTCGACTGAATTCACCATTTTATTTTTGGTTTCGGTGACTTCAATTCTAGTTTTTAGAAAGCGCTATCATTTTTGATGACTTTCTATTTTCCTATAGGATGAATGTGTTTGAATCTTTCGATTAGACTATTGACATATTTTAGAAAACATGTCCGTTGAAATGCGTTTTTCGTGGTGATACCGTGAAAGGGAATCAAGAGAAAAAGGAGCGTTCATAATGAAAGTAAAAGAAAATTACGTCAATGTCATCCCAATGAAAGAAATCCGATCTACTGATGACTTTCTTTTCCCATTCCCTATCTACAATGAATTACGATCGCAGGGTGATATTCGATACGATGAAACGAGAAAGTGCTGGGATCTCTTTCGATATGCTGATATTCAGTCCGTTCTGAAGCAGCCAAAAGTGTTTTCATCACAGCGAGGAAGAAGCACATCTAAAACGAGTATTTTAACAATGGACCCTCCAAAACATACCAAAATGAGAGCACTCGTCAATAAAGCCTTCACGCCAAAAGCGATCAAACAAATAGAAGAAAAGATCAAAGACTTGACCCATGATCTATTACATCAAGTAAAGGATCAACGGACCTTCGATATTGTCCAAGATCTTGCCGCTCCCCTACCTGTCATGATCATCGCCGAGCTTCTCGGGGCAGAAGTGAAAGACAGAGAGCTGATCAAAAAACATTCAGATGCTCTAGTTGCAGGAGCCAAAGATGATTCAAAAGAAGCTGTTCAAGCCGTTGTCGACATGCAAAAACAAGCAGAAAAAGAGCTGTCAGCATACTTTGCTCATTTGATCCAAAAACGAAAAGAAACGCCAGCCGATGATTTAATCTCCCTTCTCATCCAAGCGGAAATTGACGGTGAGCGTTTATCAGAAAATGAACTGCTTGGCTTTTGTATACTCTTACTCGTTGCTGGTAATGAAACAACGACGAATTTAATTACAAATGCCGTACGACTTTTAACAGAGCAGCCGCATATCGCCGAATCAGTGCGGCAAGACCTGTCTCTCATTCCTCAATTGACGGAGGAAACGCTGCGCTATTATCCGCCTGTTCAAGCGATTGGGCGAGTTGCAGCAGAGGATGTTCAGATTGCCGGTTCTCACATTGAAAAAGGAGACTATCTCATCAGCTGGGTGGCATCTGCGAATCGTGATGAACGGAAGTTTGACGATCCAGATACGTTTCGTCTTGACAGAAAATCAAATCCACATTTGAGCTTTGGCTTCGGCATCCATTTTTGTCTTGGTGCCCCTCTCGCCCGGCTTGAGGCTCATCTAGCACTTGAGATTTTACTTCGTACGTTTCGAGAAATCACCTGTGCGGCAGATCAGCTGAAACCAATTCAAAGCACGTTTGTGTTTGGGGTCAAAGAATTCCCTGTGCAGGTCACCCGTTTTTAAAAGTCCCTTTCATTAGGGGCTTTTTTTCATATGCTTCTCCTTACCTTCCTCGTCTGAACATGCTAAAATAAAGTCCATATGTACAGTGATCACGGAATTCGGAAAGGAAGCTAAACGTATGACCGATTACACAACAATGAAAGACGGAATATTCAAATCAGTTTGTTCGTTAGATTGCCCTGATCAGTGCGGTCTTTTAATACATAAAGAGAACGGAAAGATCGTTAAAGTTCAAGGAGATCCAGATCATCCAGTCACTCAAGGAAACATTTGCAATAAAGTGCGGAATGTCACAGCTCGTTTATATGATGAAAAACGTCTGACAACACCATTAAAACGTGTAGGTCAAAAAGGTGACCGGCAGTTTGCTCCAATTACGTGGGAAGAAGCGATTGAAACCATTCGTCAAAAATGGACAAAGCTGATCGAAGAAAAAGGACCAGAAAGCATTTTGCCTTACAGCTTCTATGGGAATATGGGGAATCTCAATGCAGAAGGAATGGACCGCCGCTTTTTCTATCGACTTGGCTCAAGTCAGCTAGACCGAACCATTTGTCAGTCAGCCGGAACAACTGGCTATAAATATACAATGGGCGCAAGCATCGGGACAGACCCAGAAGAGACCATTCATACGAAACTATTTATCTTTTGGGGCATCAATGCGGTTTCAACCAATATGCATCAAATCACGTTGGCACAAAAAGCTCGAAAGCAAGGGGCTAAAATTGTCGTCATTGATGTGCACAAAAACCAAACGGGCCGGATGGCAGATTGGTTCATTCCGCTTCGCCCTGGCACTGACAGTGCGCTAGCTCTTGGGATCATGCATGTCCTTTTTAAAGAAGACCTCACAGATACGTCATTTTTAGAGACTTACACGGTCGGTCACAATGAACTTCGCGAGCATGTGAAGCAGTACGATCCAGAAACAGTCGAACAGATCACGGGTGTCCCAAAAGAAGACATCATCACACTTGCGAGAATGTACGCAGAGACAACGCCGTCTCTCATTCGTATTGGCAATGGGCTACAGCATCACGATAATGGCGGCATGAGTATTCGAACCATCTCCTGTCTCCCTGCCCTCACCGGTCAATGGCTGCACAAAGGCGGCGGTGCGATGAAATCGAACTCTTCTTTTCTTAGTTATAATGAAACCGCTCTTCAGCGACCGGAATTATTAAAGGAACGCGAACCTAGAACATTTAATATGAATCAGCTGGGCAGCGTGCTAACGAACGCAGAACCTTCTATTGATTCTCTTTTTGTCTACTCTTGCAACCCGGCTGTTGTGACACCTGAAGCAAATAAAGTAAGAGACGGTTTAATGCGGCAAGACTTATTTACGGTTGTCCATGACTTGTTCATGACAGAGACAGCCACTTATGCGGATATTGTTCTGCCAGCGACATCTGCCTTTGAAAACGAGGATTTTTATACTTCTTACTGGCATCATTACATTCAAATTCAAGAACCTGTTATTGAACGTTATGGAGAAAGCAAATCAAACACAGAAGTGTTTCGTCTTTTGGCTCATGCGATGGGCTTTGAAGATGAAGCCTTTAAAGACACAGATGCGGAACTAATGGAACAAGCTCTTCATCATCCTGAAAATCCGCACTATAAAAACATCTCATATCAAGCGTTAAAAGAGAAAAAGTGGATCAAAGCAAAACGAGGGCCTTTCAAAGATTTAAAGCTCCCTACCCCAAGCGGGAAAATTGAGCTTTACTCTGAACAAATGAAAAAAGATGGATATCCAGCCCTCCCAACCTATGTACCTTTATTCAAGGAAAGTGATTATCCACTGACGTTTATACCGGGACCAAACCACAATTTTCTTAATTCCACCTTCTCTCTTCATGAGAAGCATCAAAAGCTTGAGAAATGTCCGAAGCTTCATATGAATGAACAAGATGCAAAAGAAAGACAGATTGAAGATGGGGACATGGTTCGTGTGCTGAATGATCGAGGAGAATGCGAGCTGATCGTGTCAGTCGGACAAAATGTGTTATCTGGTGTTGTTGTCAGCCAGGGATTATGGGCAGACCAAAAAGGCAAAAAACATTTGGTGAATGGCCTCACACCTGATCGTTTGGCAGATATGGGCGGCGGTGCGACGTTCTTTTCCGGCAGAGTCGAAGTTGAAAAATTATGATAGAAAGAGCCAGGCATTTTGCTCCCGGCTCTTTTCTTTGACTTTTTTAGTTGCCAATAAACAGCTGATTGGTCATCACATTTGCACTTCCGCTGCTTTGGTAGCCTTCTACAGTAAATGCCGTTTCATACATTTTCCCCATTGGCATCCCTAAACTTTCCCATTTTCTAAAATGCGCACTGACGGAGACCGTTCCGCTTGTACGTTTCGTTTGACGTACACTCCAATATTGCTTGAAGGTTGCGATCCCGATAATGGAAGGCTGATTGACACGGGTTGTTTCATAAATGTCATATGTGCCTCCATCAGCATAAAATGATCCTTTATACGCTCCTGTTGGACGATATGTGCCCCATGAATCAACAATGTAGTATTCTGCTAATGGAGATTGTGTCCAGCCATAGACACATAGATAGGAATTCCCGCCTGGGTTAAAACTTGCGTTGTAATTGATGGAGATGTTGCCAAGTTGATGGTGAGTTCTAGTGGAATCAAACTTTTTCCCTTTTCTAAATAAAGCATTTCCGATATTGTTCCAGCCTGCACTAAATGCCCCGCCGTTATTGAGTGTCATCGAGGTGTTTCCATAATCCTTCCATAATTCATAATCGTACCCGCTATGGTTACCCATTTCATTATTCGTAATGGTTCTCGCATGGGCTGGTACAGCCGTCAGTATAAGCGTCAGTCCAATACACATCACAAACAACAGTCTTAATTTTCTCAAATTCATCGTCCATTCCTCTCCTTTTTCATCCTTTTGATTCTGTCATCTCTAAGATGAAACGAATTCATCACCTCCTTTCATGCCCCCACTTACTACTAGATTATCGATACTGTGCTAGCCCCGCATGAATGTCTCTTGTGTGTGTATAAATGCTTTGATACAAACGAAAGAGATGATCATATACATCGACATGCTGTTGATTTGGTGTAAATACGGCTGCTTGATGGATAAACTGATCCGCACACGCCTCAAGTGACTCGTACCAGCCGCATCCAACTGCTGCAAGCATCGCTGCACCTAATGCGGGCCCTTGCTCATTTTCAAGCTGAATCACTTCAGCTTGAAAAATGTCTGCCTGCATTTGAAGCCATGTATGACTTCTCGCACCTCCACCTATGGACACAATAGCATCTATTCTTTTTCCGGCCTGCCTAAATAAAGCGATCGATTCATTTAATGAAAAAGTGATTCCTTCGAGCACAGCTCTAACCATATGCGCTTTTTCATGCCGGCTGTCTAATCCAATGAAGCTTCCACGAATGACTGAATCTGCATGAGGCGTTCTTTCCCCAACTAAATATGGCGTAAATAGCAATCCATTTGCGCCAGGCGCTATATCTTTTGCTCCGGCTAAAAGGTCTTTAAACGAATCATTTGGAGCAAGTAAAGATTTAATCCAATCGAGGCTATAACCTGCTGATAAAGTGACTCCCATTGTATAAAAAGCGTCTTTTTTTGCATGATGGAACAAATGCAAGTTTCCATTCAGCTCTCTGTTATGATTTTCTTCATAGGAAAGAATGACACCTGATGTGCCAATGCTGCATAATGTGTGACCTGATGATAAAATGCCGGCGCCAATGGCACCGCAAGCATTATCTGCTCCACCCGCAAAAACCTTCACCTCTTCTGTCATCCCGGTTTTCTTTGCGATCTGCGGCAAGAGTGTTCCAACCTCCGCCTCCGATGAAACGAGTGGCGGGCAAATACGAATCGGAATATCAAAGCTTTGACAAATCTCCTCGCTCCATGTTTGTTCTCCCATATCCAACAGTAACGTACCAGCCGCATCAGAATAGTCCATATGAATAGCGCCGGTTAATCGATATCTGACATAATCTTTTGGAAGTAAAAACAAATGGATTCGTTGATCAATTTCTGGTTCATGTTCCTTTACCCATAACAACTTTGGCAGTGTAAACCCTTCTAACGCCTGATTTTTTGTGATCGCTTGCAGCCTGCCTCCTAGCTTTTCTGTCATGCGCACGCATTGCGGTGTTGTTCTTGTGTCATTCCACAAGATGGCAGGCCTGAGCACTTGAAGGGATTCATCCAATAAAACAAGTCCGTGCATTTGTCCAGAAAAACTGATGCCTTCTACTTGCCTTGACTGAACAGGCTTTCTCTCCATAAGTTCTGTCATCGCGGCCATCGTCTGCTCTACCCAGTCTTCAGGATTTTGCTCACAATAACCTGGTTTGCTTTGAATGAGGCGGTAAGATTTAGTCGTCTCACAGCATACCTTCCCGCTCTCATCTACTAATATCGCTTTGACTCCGCTCGTTCCAAGATCAATTCCCATCACATACTTCATGTGTTCACTCCTTCAAAACATCAGCCCGCTCCATTAATCTTCTAACAAATATTGATTCAATCTGGCTTTCAGCTGTTCCTCTCTGCCAGATTCGTTTCTGATGAGCGGATGTTTCAGTGCATATTCTTCTAATGTATGAAAGTTTGCCGTTCCTTCTGAAATCTCCCGTCCAATTCCTTCAGAAAAACTGCGGTACCGGTGCTTGATCACATCTTCAAACACACGGTCTTCTATGAGTCTATGAGCCACCCGCAGCCCTTTTGCGAATGCATCCATCCCCGCAATATGGGCATACAGAAGATCTTCCAGTTCAAAGGAGGCTCTTCTGACTTTTGCATCAAAATTGAGACCGCCTGTTCCAAGTCCGCCATTTTGCAAAATTTCATACATGGCGAGAGTTGTGGCATATAAATCCGTTGGGAATTCATCAGTGTCCCAGCCTAGAAGGGAGTTTCCTTGGTTGGCATCAACGGAACCGAGCAGTCCATGAATTCTTGCTACACGCAGCTCATGCTCAAACGTATGACCCGCTAATGTCGCATGATTGGCCTCGATATTTAATTTAAAGTGTGTATCCAATCCATATTGTTTTAAAAAGGCGATTGATGTCGCTGCATCCGTATCATATTGATGAGTTGTCGGTTCCTTCGGCTTTGGCTCAATTAAAAATTGACCTGTAAATCCAATTTCTTTTGCATAATCGACCGCCATATGCAAAAAGGCCGCCAAATGGTCAAGCTCTCTTTTCATATCTGTATTCAGTAGTGTGTCGTAACCTTCTCGCCCTCCCCAGAAAACATAATTTTCTGCGCCGAGTTCCTTTGCTGTTTCGATGCCCTTTTTCACTTGTGCAGCTGCATAGGCAAATACATCTGCATGACAGGATGTCGCTGCACCGTGAACAAATCTTGGATGCTTAAACATATTAGCCGTGTTCCATAGAAGACGAACCCCGCTTTGTTGCATGTAATCTTTCATTCTTTCTACGATGATGTCTAGCTGCTGATTGGTCTCTTGAAGCGTGTCGCCCTCTGGTGCAATATCACGGTCATGGAATGAAAAATACGGAACATCCAATAAATCAAAGAGCTGAAAAGCCACTTCCAATCTAGCCTTCGCCAAATCCATTCCGCTATAAGAATCCCAGGCCCTTTTCATCGTGCCAGTTCCAAACATGTCTGTTCCATCAGCAGTCAGTGTATGCCAATAAGCGACGGAAAATCGCAGGTGGTCTTTCATTGACTTTCCGCCAATCATTTCGCTCGGATCATAATATTTAAATGCGAATGGGTTCTTTGAATGTTTTCCTTCATATTGAATGTTGCCAATCCCTTGTAAACGACTTAACGAAGTCATATTTGATTTGACCATAAGTGATTCCCCCTATATATTCACTTAGTAAGTTGATTCAACAAACAAATGAACGAGTTTACCGACTAATCTCTTTGAATTTTCCATATTTTTTAGTTTTTTAGAAATATTTTCGTTATAATAAAGTGAAAAGCATGTTTTATAGAGAATGAACACTACAAAAAATGGCTTTTCTTCACTTAATCTAAAGACGAAACAAATGGAGTGGATACAATGGATATTGCGGATCAGAACTTTGTGAAAAAAATAAATCAAAAGCTATTGCTAAACGAAATTCTTCACCATGCACCAATTTCCAGAGCAAAATTATCTGAACGCACTGGGTTAAATAAATCGACCGTTTCTTCTCAAGTGAGTACATTAATGAAAGAACATCTTGTTTATGAAATCGGTCAAGGCGAATCTAGCGGCGGAAGAAGACCCGTGCTTCTCATGTTTAATAAACGTGCAGGTTACTCTATCGGCATTGATGTCGGTGTTGATTATGTCAACGGCATTTTAACAGACCTTGAAGGGTCGATGATTCATGATGAGCAGCTCAAGCTCCCATCCAGCACACCTGATGTGACCGTCCGTATTTTAATTGAATTGATTCAGCAGTTACGTTCACACATTCCTTCTTCTCCATACGGGCTGATTGGTATAGGGATTTGTATACCTGGTCTGGTCGATGCAGATGAACAAATTGTGTTTACGCCTCATTCAAAATGGAAAAATGTCGATCTGAAAACAAGTCTCCAAGACACATTCCAAGTACCGGTTTTTATCGAGAATGAAGCAAATGCCGGTGCGTACGGTGAAAAAATCTTCGGTGCTGCTAAACATTATGACCATCTGATCTATGCAAGTATCGGCACTGGTATTGGAATAGGCATCATTATCAATCATCATTTATATAGAGGTACAAACGGTTTTTCTGGTGAAATGGGACATATGACGATCGACTTTAATGGACCGACATGTAGCTGCGGAAATCGTGGTTGCTGGGAACTGTATGCATCTGAGAAAGCACTGTTCCAATCGCTCCAAACAGATGGTCAGCCATTCACCTATCAAGATATTGAGCGGCTGGCGAAGTTAAATGATATGAAAACACTCAATGCCTTGCGTAACTTTGGCTTTTACATTGGGGTAGGTCTCACAAACGTTCTGCATACCTTCAACCCACAAGCCGTTATTTTACGAAACAAGGTCATTGAATCTGAGCAGGCCGTTCTAAGTGTCATTCAAGATGAAGTATCCTCTAGAATGGATGCACAATTCAGCTCACGGGTGGAGCTGCTCCCTTCGTCATTAGGACAAAACGCACCAGCCTTAGGGATGACATCTCTTGTCACTGAAGCTTTTTTGCGTGATGTCACGCCTTCACCATAATGGAATACATGTTAAAGAGAGACAGCCTTTAGAGTGTTGTCTTTTTTTATTCAGTTGTTTCTTCGTATCGAAAATACTTAAAATCGGCAGGCAGACGTTCACCGCTTGTGTCTTGGCACTGCATTCCAACAAAAGCCCCTGTAAAGAACCCCCCTCCTCGAATAAAATCATCTGACAAATGGGTCGATTCAAGCGGTACATCTATTTTTTCCCACTCTTGTTGATCAAAAGAATAAGAATACGTGTACGTCTCTCTCTGAACGGTCACTTTTAAATACACATACGGAATCTCGTCTGGGATGATGATTTTTTTAATTAGCGGCTGAGAAAAGGCCAGGTTTTCACACACAGATAACTCAAGGATACGGCCAAGCGCATCGTCATAAGTTACCTGAAGTGCAGTCCAATTTTCCGTATTATAATAATTCACAAGACCTGCCGCTTGCTGAAAGTTTTTCGGAAAGAAGGAAACCGCTGTCTCTGCTTCAAAATAAAAGCTTTGCCAGCGCCTCGCAACAAACGCTTGGGTAAATTTAGACGTTAAAGATTCCTGCCCATACAGCCTTAAATGATGAGGATTTTCCGTCACTGAACCAATCTGATCCGTAAATGGGATTCTTAATGTTTGGAAATGTCTATTTAACGATGAATCTTTAAATTCATCGACTATGTGATAGGTTGGAGAGAACTCTTTTACGCTCATCGCAGGCGCTTCAACCTCTAGGAGCCCCTCTTTTCCGCCTACCACATACGGCCAGCCATCTTTCCATTCAAGCTTTTGTATGGCTGTCTCTCTTCCTAAAGGGCACCAGCCTCTTTGCTGAAAAATGGATTCCTTACTTGAATGAATTGGACGGCCAGTCAGATGAGCCAAATACCATTCATTTGTATGCGTTTGTACAATGGAAGCATGCCCGCATTTTTGTAGTGGATGGCTAGGCGCGTGAAAAGCCGTTAAAATTGGGTTGTCAGGATGAACCTCATACGGCCCATCAATACGCGAGGAACGGGCGATTGTGGCTGCATGTTCGTAACGTGTTCCCCCTTCAGCTGTTAATAAATAATAGACATCATTGATGTAATAAAGATGCGGGGCTTCTGTCAGTTTGATTGGCGTGCCTTTAAAAATGACCTTCCGCTCACCGACCAGTTTTTTTTCAGATACACTATATTCCTGTAAGGCTATACCTGCAAAAGAATGATGTTTTTCTCGATGGTCCCACAGCATATTCAACACGTATTTCTTTCCGCTTGGATCATGGAACAAGGAAGGATCAAACCCAGAACTATTGAGTCGAACCGGATCGCTCCACTCGCCATCTACTGCGTCAGCTGTGACCAAATAATTATGACCATCCTTAAACGGACCATCTACTACTTTAATATCAGAATAGATGAGCCAAAACTGACCATCCGCATAACTTAAACACGGCGCCCATACCCCGCCGGAATCAGGATTTCCTTTCATATCGAGTTGAGAAGTTTTTTGCAAGGGACGCGCGGCGAGCCGCCAGTGGACGAGATCCTTCGAGTGATAAATTTGCACCCCCGGGAACCATTCAAATGTAGAAACCGCCATGTAATAGTCCTCTCCCTCACGGCAAATACTTGGGTCAGGGTTAAACCCTTTGAGCACTGGATTGGTAATGTTCATTGAATTTCCTCCTCTTTCAGAGAGCTACATTTTAAAGTCGTCCATATGATCGATATACACCTTGTCTCTATTCTCAAGCTCTCGTATGACTTTTTTATGTTTTTCTTCATCTAGGTTATAAAAATTAATATCAACCATCGCTAAAATGAGTAAGCATACAGGAATCACCGTTGTCGTGATTAAAATGCCCAGTAAAGCTTCTGGTGTTTGCACTTGATTTGCAATATAACCAAATCGGTCAAGGACAAGCCCTGGAACGATGCCGCCTAAGGCCATCCCAAATTTAAAGAAGAAGCCAATCACTGCGTAAATCAGTCCACCCATTCTTTTCCCTGTTTTATATTCGCCATATTCAACGGTTTCAGGAATGAGTGCCCACATGTAAGCACCTGCTGTAATACTCCCTGCAGCCGCAACGAGCCTGAAAATAAGTATTAAAGTGATTTGACTCGGCGGGATCACAAGTAATGCAAGAAGGCCTACAATATTCAGCAATAATGAATAATTCAGCAGCTTTTTCTTTCCTAATAGTTTGTGCAATTTTGGAATAAACGGCAGCACCATTAAAGCTGGCAGACTGCCAATCAGGCCGTACCACTTCACTAAATCTTCTCTGCCGAGGTTATACGTCACATAATAGATCCCGACTGAGTTGCTGATCGAGTTCACACCAAAGATAATGATAAAGAAAATGCTTAACACAACAAGCGGACGATTCACTCGTAACTGGACAAAGAGATCACTGAACTTGATCTTTTCCTCTGGCTTTTGAAGTGTGACGCGCTCATTCGTACTTTTAAAACAGAAAATCAGTAATCCGCCCCCAAGTACGCCGAGAAATGCCATCGTGATCTGCCAGCCAAGTGCTGTATTTCCTGTTGTATCACTCAAAAACGTCGCAAGAAACGGAACAAAAAAAGCAACAACTAAACCACCGAGATTTGCAAAAAGCATACGAACAGACGTAATACTGACGACCTCTTGGTTATTTCTTGTCATTGCGGAAGTTAAAGCACCATAAGGAACATTGATGAACGTGTATGTAAGCGATAAACCAACATACGTGATGTACGCATAAATGAGTTTTCCCATTTCGGAAAAATCCGGTGTCGTAAAACAAAGAATGGCAAGAACGGCAAAAGGTAACGCACCAAATAACAAATAAGGTCTAAACCGGCCAAAACGGCTGTTCGTTCGGTCAACCATCGCCCCAATAAACGGATCTGCAAGCGCATCGATGGCCCGAACCACCAAAAACATCGTCCCTGCTGCTGCTGCTGATAATCCATACACATCCGTATAAAAAAATAATAGATACGTAGAGACAGTTGCATAAATTAAATTACATGCGAAATCTCCTGAAGCATACCCCACTTTTTCAGACATACGAATCTTCTTTAAATTCTCACTCACCATGAGTTTTCTCCCTTCTTCACTTAGCCTCTTCTAGCGGACAGATGGTGCAGGGCAGCAGCAATCAATAGGTCAAAAATAAAGCGCTTTCAATTCGTTGTAAAAATGAAGCTGAACAGCTCTTTCTTTCAGCTTAGCCCACATAGCAGCAAATCATGTGCTTTAAACAATAGATGATCGCCATCTTAGTTTATCGATTAAACAAACTAAGATGAATTCATTTTATAAAATATGATCTGACTTTTCAATATTTTTTGAAAAAATAATCCAAATAATTGATTTCTTGTCATTTTTTCTATGATATGAGGAGATGAACCTTCTTTTTATCTTCCAAAAACAAAGAGAACTCAAATAATGGTTGCATTCATACCAATCCCATGCTATATTAATCAAGCGATGAGCTGAATTGTGTAAGTCGGGTAACACGTCTCTTTGAGACACACACGAATGTGGCGTGTGGTTATTCCGCCTCAATACGCAAAAGACATCTTCTGATGAAGATGTCTTTTTTCTTACCCTATTTTGGTGCCATTTTCAACCAGCTCATCGGTGGCAAGCAGGACAACGTCTTCTTTTGACGGCATGCCTCCTAAGACAAGCACCTCTGATTTAAACCCGGCAATTCTTCTTGGCGGGAAATTGACCACTGCAATAATTTGTTTCCCAGTGAGATTCTCAGCCTGATATCGTTTTGTCAGCTGTGCACTAGATTGTTTTATGCCAATCTCATCCCCAAAGTCAATCTTCAGCTTAAAAGCAGGTACTCTTGCTTCTGCAAAAAATGCTGCTTCTACTATCGTCCCAACGCGAATGTCTAACGCTAAAAACTGTTCAATATCTGCCATTAGAATCTCTCTCCCTTTCAATCTTTCATAAAAAAGGTCACATTTTTCTTCTGCTAGATGACCACTTGTCTTCCACTAATTTCTTAATTGTAGCACACCCTACTCTTCTAAAAGAAAGGGTTAAAAAGACTATTGATTGAATTTTTTTAGTTTACATAATCATTTTATAGTAGTCTATTAAATGTTTGCATCATGAAAATGAATTCGGTAAAATGGCAAATAATCCTACTGCTTCCTCTCGAATATTTCAGGGAGGGTTAACACTTGTTTACATTATCAGATATGTGGACGTTTTGCTGGTCGTTTTTCGTCATTCTTCCTATCGTTGCCATCTTGCATCAGCTGGGCCATATTGTAGTCGCCTGGCTGTTTGGAGCAAAGGTTTCGTTTGCGCTTGGCCGAGGCAAAAAAGTATTGAAAATAGGCGTCGTTGAAATTAGAAGAATCTATTTTCTTGATGCATTTTGCCACTATGAAGAAATGAGGAGAAATAACCGTTTCTCACACATTCTTGTCTACTTAGGCGGATCATTATGCAACCTGCTCAGTGTTCTTATATTGAACACAATGATCGCCAACGATTTCCTGCCAGAACATCAATTTTTCTATCAATTTGCTTACTTCTCAGTCTACTATGTATTTTTTGCTTTACTTCCAGTACAGTATGCAGATCATCATCCGAGTGATGGGCAAGCGATTGTGAACATCATTCGTCACGGTGAACCATGCGACATCATTGATTAAGATGAGTGGCTTTCACTGTCGATTTGATACTGAATCGTTAAAAAAGGAATACCGAATAGCTTCATTTGATGAATTGCTGTGAGACTTTTTTCCGTCTCCGGTTTCATATGAAAGCTTTCTTCCATTGGCAGTTTCATGGTGATGAAAGACGTATGCAAATACAATCCTTCATCACCCGTACTGCCATTTGGACTTTTACTTTTTAATAGAAAATCTTCCTTTTCATTCAAAGGTTTTAAAATAGCCGTAAGCTGTGAAAAAGGAAGCGGCAAAGCAATATTCATATAGACTGTCTCTTCATCATGGTGCTGAGCATAGAGCGCATAAAAGACTTGCTCGCCTTTCTCATTGCGCCTGACCCACACACGTACATTCTCCCTTTCTTCAAGAGGATGTTGAAATCTTGAAAGACTCCCCGACATTTCATATGGCATTCGTGATGACCCTAAATAGAGCTGTCCTATTTGTCTAAAAACAGGTTGAAGCAAAAAGACAAACGGCCTTACCCACCAATGAAAACAGACGGCTGCTTTTAACTTAAAGGACATCGGGTCCTCATAAAATCTGCGAATAACAGGTGACACACTCTCTGCTGAAAATGCCTTTCCATTTAATTGGTCAAGAGAATCGACTAAACCAATCTTCTCATCATGCTGCATGTCGTCATGTTGAAAAGACATGATCTGAAAACGACCGTGAACTCTCGATACCGGAAAATCCTTCTGTTTCAATCGATCAGCTGGTTTTTCAATCAACCATCCAATGAGGCCTGGTAAAATAACCAAACTTGCATTGATACTGCCATGAAACCAAATCATTTGATCCATGCTGATGTAGCTAACATGTAAAAGCATTCCGGCAGAATAAAGGAATGATAGGACGATCGTTCCCATTAACATGATGCTAGAAAACACAACGAACCCTTTTGCGACAGTTGAACGAAAAGAAGTTGTCATACATAAAATTCCATACAAATAAAGTGCGATCACATAAAGAACGACGCTGAACGTATCAAACAGGCGAGAATAGCTGATTCCAACAGCAATCATCACTGGTGACAGTAAAATAACCCAGCCACCCACTTTGTATAGCGTCGTCTCTTTTTTCCGCTGCCTTCCTAATAAGCCATAAAAGATTGGGATAAAAAAAGCCGAATAATGAAAATGAATAGCGGTCAAAAGTACAATCATCGGTGAAAATGTCATCACTTGTATATCTGCTATGTACAGCCAGAACCAAAGTCCACCTAGAGCGATATACATACATGCGCCATCGATCATCAGCTCATGAAGCGGATGGGCCCCTCTTTTCAGCAAACGGATGAAACCAAATAAAGCCAGAATCATTGTAAAGAAAAGCCATCCCAATGCAAGCCAAAGAGAGTGAAAGATGAATGCGCCTGTTGCACATAGAGCTGCTACTGGAAAGGCTTTCATTATGAAGCCGATCAGCCCCTTCTGCTGCCGTTTCTTCTCTTCCTGATAAAAAAAGTGTAAGAAAGCGGGAAGAAAAAATAAAATCGCAATCAAAACAAAAAATTCTGGTATGGGAGCTGTCGTCAAACGTGTAAGGAGAAAGCAAGCCATCAACACGATGCTACACATCAAATGCCATTTATTCATGAGATGACACCCTTTCCGTAAACCGGCCCTTATACGTAAAAAGAGTGCCAAAAAGGCGATTTTTCACTTGAACATCAATCGTATACTCACCTGCACGCTCATCGTACCCTTCTGTTACATCAGATTCACCATAAAGCCAAGAAGGGAGCGGCCACTCCCGCCCAAACAGCAAAAACTTTTGCTTACCTGATTGAATGTGCAAGAATCCTTTTTCCGTGACTGTAAAATGAAGCTCTGACACAAGAAGCCTAGGTTTTCCAAAGTAGTCTAGTACTTGATGGCTCTTCTGAACAATGATCATATCTGCATCAAAATGTCTTTCCTTGTCAGGAAAATAGAACGTTCGAAACCAGTGCATCCCTTCTTCTCCCTTACTTGTCGTAAAAGGCTTGTTCACAATTTGGAAGGGAATATTTCGCCCTCTTTCAGGAAAAAAACAGCGAAACAATGGACCGACTTTGAATAAAAATCGGATGAGCTTTGTCCCGCCTCCTATTTCCTCCATGATGCCTTCGGCCGTAAACGCGCGGTTATAACGTTCTTTTAATGCTGGATGCAGCTTATCGTAGTCTTTTACTTGATGATGATGAACGACCATGTCTACCTCCCCTTTTTCGTTTGATCGAAAACACATCTACACAATCTTTTAAATTGATCATTCCTGCAACGGATAAAATGAAAAATGCACTCAGCACCAGCGGCTCGTGCAGAGTCGTTTCTGGCGATAAAATCCCTATACCAAGCATCAGCAGCAGAAAGATGCTTTGAAGGATGAATATATATTTCTTTGGCAGTTTAGGCATGAGCCATGATACACCTAATAGCGCATAAAACAATCGAAATCCGGTGCTATGATCAAAAGCAGAAGGTGAAAAAGGAATGATCGCTTGACATAACCAGACGATGGCAAACAACAAACAAATGCCATAATGGGCAAGTGTTCTCTCAAGCAGCAAACGGGGATGCGTGCCCTTTTCAAGCCACGTCTTTAATGCGCCAAAGCTAAAGGCAGTCATAACCCCCATCATTGGCCGAAAAAAGAACCGGTCTGCCCATTTCCACCCTTTTCCTTCCTTTGTTTCATAATCAAATTGCGTTTGAAACACAATGTGATCATTCGTTTTCATGTATTTCCAATACCCTCCGCCTTCTTTGATGAAAGACAAAGGGTGTGATGATTTAAATTGAAGTGAGGATGCTCTTTCATGACGCTCATCCTTCACGCTCGTTCGATACGCTCCTGTCCCAGTTACACTAATGCCGAATCCAAGGTGTTTCTCATACAAAAAGGATTGGGGCTGTTCATCACTAGGTCCATTTAATGAAATGGTCGAAAATCGCAAATCCCATTGTTCATGAAGCTTTGGATTTTGCGTATACTCCCATACTTTTTCAATAGGTGCTTGAATGGTTGTTTCCACATAAACAGGCTTTCTTTTCATCTGCCTCTACTCCTCTATGTGAATTATTTCACATAATAAGCATACCATGTTTCACAAAACTGTCAAATCTTTATTGGTTTTTTGCCCAAAAAATGTTTTGATTTGTTTACATCTCCTTCATCATATCGGTTCGATACATAAAAAAGACCTGTCAATGAGACAGATCTTCTTGCTCTTTGATGCCTGCAATATAAAGACGGACCGCATAGCTCACACTATCTTCAAGCTGTTCTTTCCGTTGAAATCCCTTTTTATTTGAAATATCTCCAAAACCGTGCAGTAAGCTTCTGAGCCCTCTGACGACATGCGTCATGTCCTCTTCTTTTACACCAAAACGAGACATGATGGATTGGACAAAATCAGCAAGATTCTCTGCAGCCACACTGACTTCTTTTTCATTCATATGTGAAAAAGCAGCCTCATAAAGACCGGGATGCTGACGAACAAATTGAACATATTGTCTTGCAAATGCTAAAACAGCGTCTTCTTTTTCCAGCCCCGCTGTTACTTGTTTGCCGGCCTCACAAAGCATTGTCAGCCCCTTGACAGCAAGAGCTGCCTGTATTTCATGAAGGCCGGATATATGGTTGTAAAGAGATGGTGGTCTGATGTTAAGCCGTTTGGACAATGTAGCAATGGTCAAAGCGGAAAAGCCCTCTTCATCGACAAATTCGATGGCAGATTCAACAATTTTTTCTTGTGTGATACCCATTCTTGGAGACATGGCTTACTGTCCCCCCTTTTGTAGCTGCTGCTTCCTTTTTTCGATAGCGGCTCTGAGCTTTGCCTCAGGCTCTATGATGAGATCACCATGCCCTGCTGCGAGACAAGACAAGGGAAGTGCCAGTAATTTTTCAGCGCTTTTTAGTGCTGTTTCTGCATCCCAAGTGGCAAAAGCCGGGAATGGGAAGGTGAAGCGAAACTCACCCGTTACAAATAAACCGCCTTTTGTCACAACTGCATCACCCGCAATGACAACCCCTGACTTTTCATCGTATAAAGAGATGCTTCCTGGTGTATGTCCTGGTGTGGCAATGACTTTCAGGGACCCAATCTCGTCCCCTTCTTCAACAAGCACGTCTGGTTTTGTGTGAATGTCTTTTGAAAAACTGCCTTTGACTTTTTTCTCTGGCTCACCAGGAAGTAAAGAGAAATCGCCAGCAAACAGGCGAGCATCTCGTTTCGATAAATAAACAACTGCCTCTGGAAAAGCCTTTTTCACTTCATCTAGTGCGCCAATATGATCCATATGACTATGAGTCAGAATAATTTTTTTAATGGGTTTGTTTAATTGATGTGCAAATTCAATGATCGAGCTTGCTGCCATTTTCAAAGCTACATCAATTAAGATGAGTTCATTCTCTTCCTCAAATACATAACAATTTACCGGAAAAATACGCGGCATTAATGTAAGCTGGTGCAAACGGTCAAATGTTGTCAATCTCATCTTGTTTCCCCCCTAAAACTAATGTCGTTAGTTTTATATTAACTAATATCATTAGTTTTAGCAACTATTTTTTCATCGACAGCAATATAAATATCAATTTGCGCTTCTTTTGGATCAATCGATCGTTCGTCGTACCATTCAAAATCGCCAGTATATGTTCGCAAGTGACGCTGATCCCAGCTCCAAATCTGCTGCCATGTTTCAAACACAACCTCTTCAATCGGGCCCTTTCTCGTTTGAAATCTTGCGTAGGTGGAGCCTGGAATCTCTTTTGCATCTTGTGCTAGCTGCTGGTCAACCAATTGCCCCGCTGTGAACAAATAAGCGCCATTTTCATCCTTTTCATAATCTGAATACAGCCCTATGACTGGCGCATGGCCCCCGTCGAGCTGCTGCGTGAAAAATTGCTGCCAAAGCGGTGCAATCTTCCGCTCGTTTGTTTGCTCCATTTCATTTGTTGTTCGAACAGATAATCCCTTGATCCATTGTTTCTGTAAAATCACGATATCGTACATACATTCTCATCTCCTTTTTTTCCATCATATAAAAAGAAACCTGACAACATTGTGTCAAGTTCCTTTTGGTTTTTGAAATTGTTTCAACTTGAGATCAAATGCTTCCCGAACGGATAGCGGAGAGACAATGTCGACATCTGGCCCTAAATAAAAAAGAAAGCTATATAACCAATCATCCTGAGGCAACGTGATTGTGGCAAGATACGTACCATTCGCACATACGGTGAATTCATTTTCATCTATCCATTCCTTCATTTTACCAACAGAATCTTCAGTCAACCTGAGCGTTAGTGTACTGACGGAAGGTTCTTCGTGCCAAGAATCATTCCAAGGCTTTTCTTCATTTTTTATTCGTTTAGGTAGAAAGGATACTGTATGCGTGATAAGGTCTGACATTCTTTTGAGTTTAAACAGGCGAAATGCTTTTTTCACGCAGCAATACGCATACAAATACCAGTGTCTTCCTTTTAAGACAAGTGTATAAGGCTCTACTTTTCTAGGAAGTGTTTCGCCTTTTGCATTGCGATAGGTGAACTGGATATATTGATGCGCTGAGGCAGCGGTATGAATGAGCTGGAGCTTCTTTTCTAAGTAGCTGTCTTTCCCCCAAGAGCTTAAATCAATAAATACATGTTGCTGTTTTTCATTTTGAGGCGGAATCAGGGATTTCATTTTCTTTAGTACATGTTCACTTTCTTTAAAGGTGTATGCACTCGTAATGCTTTCAAGAGCTGTTAAAATCAGTTCAATATCATCATCGGTGAATAATTTTTTCTCTAGACGATAGTCGTCAACGAGTGAAATTCCACCCCCTGCGCCTTGTTTTGTGACAACTGGAATCCCCGCTTGATTAATCGTATCAATGTCACGGTATATGGTTCTTACGCTCACTTCATGTAGTTCAGCGAGGTCTTTCGCCTGTACTTGCCGTTTGCTAATCAGTATCATCACAATGGACAAAATGCGATCGATTTTCATGACTTTTCCTCTTTTTCATAAATATAGGTTTTGATTTGATAAAAAAAGAAAGAATGGTAATGATAAGTAACAGCCAGCATTCGTTTACATCCCTGCCTGTGCAGGAGGAGGTTGCATCATGACACATCACGTATGGCAGTTGTTCATGATCGGGATCGTCATGCTCGTCTGGATCATCATTCGAATGAATCGAATGAGACGCTATCAGCTTGTGCGCCCGGTAAATCTTTTCATGAGAATGTATGTATTTAGTCTGACTGCCCTTATTCTCTTATCAGAAGGATGGCAAAATCACAGTATTTTTATCTATGCCGTCATTGGCATGATCTTCGGGAGCAGTCTCGCCATCCACGCCTATCAGACGATTCAGATGAAATTAGAAAATGGCCGGCTGTATATGAAAACAAGTAAATGGATTGAAAGCTTTATTTTATGTTTGTTTTTATCTAGGCTTGCATTTAAATCGGTCAATCTGACAACACATGCGATCACCAAAATGGATATCGTTGAATTGTATCAGCATATTGTCAGCGATGATGCGCTGACAATACTCAGCTTTTTCCTTCTAGCGGCTTACTATATTGTGTTTTCTTATCAAATGATGAAAGCAAATAAACGATCAACCCAAGTACATCATGCATAAAAAACCTTCCTATATAAAAGTAGGAAGGTTTTTTCTCAATCATGCTGTGCATGGTGTATCATTTGTTCAAGCACTTCCATCACATGCTGATCTTCAGGACTGTAAAAAATCGAGGTCCCTGCTCGTCTAGATTTCACGAGACGAAGATTTTTTAAAAAGCGCAGCTGATGAGATACGGTTGATTGCATAAGGTTTAGTGTTTCTGCTATATCATTTACTGAATGTTCACCTTGAGACAGCAAATGTAGAATACGAATACGCGTCGGATCAGATAAGGCTTTAAATGTTTGGGAGACAAGAAATAGACTTTCTTCGTCCAGCTCCATCCGTTCCTGTTCTTGATTTGTATTCAGTTCTTCCTTCATTTCGCTTCACCTTTCTTGTCAGTCAACTCACGACTTATTCTATGTATCATCATATACCAAAACGTGTAGCATGCAAAGCTTCCACACCTTTTGAAAAAAGATTTATTCAAATAGCATTGACACGTGGTAGCATTCTTTTTAAAATGAGCATTATTTATTCATTTTTTTAGAGGAGCTGATAGGCAAATTGACTGAAGAGCCAAGACTAAAACGCAGCCTGACTGTTTTTCCACTTGTTGTGATCGGGCTTGCTTATATGGACCCACTTGTCGTATTTGATTCATACGGCATTGTTGCTCAGCTGACGAAAGGACACGTTGCTGCAGCTTATATCTTTACTTTACTGGCATTACTATTGACAGCGCTTAGCTATGGGAATATGGTGAAGGCTTTTCCAAAAGCAGGATCTGCATATACATACGCGCAAAAAAGTATTCATCCTCACGTTGGCTTTCTTGTAGGCTGGACACTATTGCTAGACTATTTATTTTTGCCTATGGTGAATTTTGCAATCGGAAGTGCATATTTAACCGCAGCCTTTCCTGATGTACCTCATTACATTTGGATCATCATACTTGCTATCGCCATAACGACTGTCAATGTAATCGGTATACGTCTTACAGCCAACATTACAGCGCTATTTGTGACCTTTCAGGTGATTGTCGCTGTTACATTTGTTGGGTTTATTATTTATGGGCTCACGCAGCATGCAGGCACGGGAGAGATACTGTCAACCCGTCCGTTTTATTCAGCGAGCTTAGATCCCGCCCTTATTTTTTCCGGCGCAACGATTTTATGTTTTTCTTTTCTAGGATTTGATGCGATTTCGACCATGTCTGAGGAAACAATTAAACCAAAAAGAACGATTCCTCTCGCTATATTTTTAACGGTCGCTATTGGAGGTGTGCTGTTTACCCTCACCTCTTATTTTTTACAGCAGGTGTTTCCAAATTTTCAACAGTTCAAGCATCCAGATGCGGCATCACTTGAAATTGCGGAATTTGTGGGCGGCGCGTTTCTCCACTCATTCTTTTTAGCCGGCACCATGGTCGCTGTCATCTCTTCCTCCCTATCATCACATGCAAGTGCCGCAAGACTCTTGTATGCGATGGGAAGAGATCAATCATTACCAAAGCGTTTCTTCGGTTATATTCACCCAACATTGAGAACGCCTGTATTTAATATTTTATTAATTGGTGTTTTCTCGTTAACCGCAGTTATTGGTGAGCTTGAGGTCATTTACTCGTTTATCAGCTTCGGGGCATTAATTGGATTTACGTTTGTTAACTTGTCTGTTTTCGCCTACTATTTCATCAAACAAAAACAAAGAGGTGTATTAAACACACTGAGGTATGCCATCATCCCTCTTTGCGGAACGGCTTTTTGTATTTGGCTCTTAACAAGCATCAGTACAAATGCATTAATCATCGGCATGGTGTGGCTCATGATCGGTTTTGTTTATTTCTGCTATAGACTGAAAACAAGAACAGAATTTACGTTTGGCTATGATTGAATATAAGGTTTTCACTTGGTATCCTGTGCAGGATATGGCATAATATAAAGGCTGTACTTCCCTTTTAAAAGCGGGGCAAAACAGGGGTGAACTGACCTTGAAAAAGAAAAAAACAGGATGTTTTGCCATTTCAGGCTGTTTCACGATTTTTCTGTTTGTTTGCGTATTAGCGGCCATTGTCATTTCCTTTAATCAAAAGGAGTTAAAAAAGCTGCCGATTGATACGGAATCAATTGTTTTGTCGAGATTGGATGATTACAAACCGCTTGTAGAAACAGAGTTAAGAGATCAAGATTTAGATCAATATACCGCGTTAATTCTCGGTATGATGTATCAAGAATCAAAAGGCAGAGGCGGAGATCCAATGCAGTCCTCTGAATCTCTTGGTTTGAAACGAAATGAAATCAATGACCCTCAGAAAAGCATTAAACAAGGAGTCCATCATTTTTCGACTATGTACAAGCATGGGAAGAAAAAAGGCGTTGATTTGGAAACCATTATTCAAAGCTATAACATGGGAATCGGCTATATTGATTTTGTTGCAAAAAACGGGGGAAAACATTCCGAAAAATTGGCAAAGCAATACTCCAAAAAGCAAGTGAAGCGAAACCCTGAAGTCTATACATGCGGGGGCGACAAAGATAACTTTCGCTATCCGTATTGCTACGGTGATTTCACTTATGCTGAAAAAGTAAAAGAAAAAACGAAAACAGTTGAAGAAAAGATGAAATTGGCTTCATCATCCACACCATCATCGTAAAAAAAGCACTTCCTAAACGGAAGTGCTTCAAATTGTTGACAAAGGGCTAAAATGAATTTTATTTTAGCCCTTTGTCTTCTTTTCATCTTATGAATGCTCTTTCCCGATTTCCGGCAGGATCGTTTTGGCTAAATGCTGATCCATTTCTTCATATTCATCATAATGAATCGTTTCATATAGCTCTTTTCTCGTTTGCATGTCCTCCAGCATTCCCTGCTGCGTCCCCTTTTCTTTAATCTCTGTAAATAAACGCTCATACGCTTTTGCAGCAACTCTCAGGGATGTCACTGGATAAATCACCATTTGAAAGCCAAACATAGAAAATTCGTCTGCATGATAATAAGGTGTTTTTCCAAACTCCGTCATGTTTGCAAGAAGCGGCCCTTTTATATTGTTTGAAGCATACGTGAAATCTTCTGCTGTGATCAGCGCCTCAGGAAAAATGGCATCTGCTCCTGCTTCTAGATAGAGATTCGCCCGGTGAATGACATCCTCCATCCCGTTTACTGACTTCGCATCCGTTCTTGCGATGACGAGAAGTGTAGGTGCCGCTTGTTTGATCGCTTTGATTTTCGCCATCATGTCTTCTACAGAAACGAGTGATTTTCCGTTTAAATGTCCGCATTTCTTCGGCATTTGCTGATCTTCAATTTGAACAGCTGCTACCTTGCTCTCCACCATTTCTTTTGCTGCCCTGGCTGCATTTAATACACCGCCATAGCCAGTATCCATATCAACTAAAAGAGGCAGCTGAGAAGCTCGAATGATTTCCTTTGCCTTTTCCGCCATTTCAGTGGAATGAATCATACCAAGGTCAGGAAGCCCTTTGCTTGCGCAAAAAGCGGCACCCGATAAATAAAGCCCTTGAAATCCCATTTTCCTCGCATAGAGCGCAGACATTCCATCGTGAACGCCTGGAATTTGAAATAAAGCGGATTTGTACATTTGCTCTTTAAAAGCTGCGGCTAAGTCAACTTGATTTACTTCATCATTCACGATCCACACACTAGCTCCCCCTTATATGACAAATAAGTCCATAAATGCTGGTACTGTCGTTGTTTTTAATTGATTTGGATTTTGGCAAAGTGAAACAATTTGATCGACTTGTTTTTGTGGAAATCTCGTTTTCAAATGATATACCCATTTCTTTTCAAGCAGCGGGATCCCTTCCTGCCTTCTTCTGCGATGACCAAGCGGATATTCAATTTCGATTCGATCTGTCATCGTTCCGTCTTTAAAGAAGATTTGAACACAGTTTGCAATTGATCTCTTTTTCGGATCTAAATAGTCTTCTGTATACCGTTTATCTTCTTTGACGATCATTTGATCACGCAAACGGTCAATGAGCGGATTCTGCGCCGTCTCTTCTTCATAATGATCAGCGGTCAGCTCACCATAGATTAACCCAATGGCCGTAATATACTGCAAGCAATGGTCACGGTCTGCCGGGTTGTAAAGCGGTCCTTTTTTATCAATAATTCGAATGGCTGATTCATGTGTCGTAATCTCAATCCTGTCAATCTCATCTAAACGGTCTTTTACCGCGTCATGTAGAATGACAGCGGCCTCAGCGGCAGTTTGCGCATGAAATTCTGCTGGATAAGCAATTTTAAAGAGTACATTTTCGATCACATATGACCCAAGCGGCTGGGCAAGTGTGAGTGGTTTTCCTTTCATTAACACATCTTCAAACCCCCACTTTTCTGCACTGAGGGGCGTTTGATAGCCCATTTCTCCTTTCAATGTCATCATCGCTAGTCTCACTGCACGGCTTGTTGCATCCCCTGCTGCCCATGATTTCCTCGATCCTGTGTTTGGGGCGTGGCGGTACGTTCTAAGCGGTGAATTGTCCACAAATGCTTGTGATAATACATGCTGTACATCTTCTTTCGTTCCGCCAAGCATTGCACAAACGACTGCACTTGATGCCACCTTGACAAAAAGAACATGATCCAAGCCATTTCGATTCAAACAATTTTCTAAAGCAAGCACACCTTGTATTTCATGTGCCTTTACAATCGCATGCAGTACGTCATTCATCGAAAGCGGTTCTTCTCCGTTTGCAAGCCTCGTTCTGCTGATATAATCGCTTACAGCCAATATCCCGCCCAGGTTATCTGATGGATGGCCCCACTCCTGTGCAAGCCACGTGTCATTATAATCTAACCAGCGAATCATACAGCCAATATCAAAAGCCGCTTGAACAGGATCTAATACAAATGAAGTGCCGGGCACTCTTGCTCCGTTAGGGACAACAGTTCCATGTACGATGGGTCCAAGATGCTTCGTGCATTCTGGAAAGTTGAGCGCCAGCATTCCGCAGCCGAGTGTATCCATAAGTACATACCGAGCTGTTTCAATGGCCTCTTTGCTCGTAATTTCTCCATCCACGGCATAGGCTGCGATATCTGCTAATAGTTGATCTGTTTGATTGGCTACTGCTGTTTTATTCATCTTCATTCCCCCGTTTTTCCATCATCATTTGAGACTTTTAATCCTCTTGGTCCTAAATATCTTACTCTCGGTCTAAAAATCCGATTGTGTGAATGCTGCTCGATGACATGCGCTGCTAATCCGCTTGCTCTCGCAGCAAAGAAAATCGGTGTATAAAGTGAAATAGGAATGCCGAGCACGTAATAAATAGGTGCTGCGTAATAATCAAGGTTTGGATAGAGGTTTTTCTTTTCTTTCATGTATGCCTCGCCTGCGACGCACATGTCATAAAGCGTCGTGTCTCCTTTTGATTCGGTAAGCGTTTTCAATGATCGTTTTAAAAGAGCCGCTCTTGGGTCCATTTTTCTCATGTATACCCGGTGTCCAAAGCCCATCATTTTTTCTTTTGCGGCTAATTTACGTTCAATGAGCGCAAGGAAACCTTCTGTTGTTTTGCCTTCGAGCAGCATGTGCATGACTGCTTCGTTTGCGCCTCCGTGTAAGTCACCTTTTAATGAAGAAATCGCTCCAGTAAAAGCACCATACATGTCAGAATGAGTAGATGCAATGACTCTTGCTGCAAATGTGGAATTCGGCAGCTCATGCTCACTATAAAGCGTGAGCGTTTGGTCAAATGCTTTGATTTCGTCTTGTGCCGGAGTGCGGCCTGTTAACATCGCTAGAAAGTTTTCAGTGTAGGATTTGGTCTGGTCTGGAGTAGGTGTGGTGTCTTGTGTGAGAATATGATAGCTTCCCGCAACAATCGCTGGCAGCTGGCCAAGTAATCGAACGGCACGCGCTTGTTGGCATGCTTCTGATCGATCATTCAGTTGTTCATCGTACCCTGCAAGAGCAGATAAACACGTTCTCATGGCATCCATTGGGTGAGTGGTTTTTGGCAGTTTTGTCAAAATGGTTTGAATGGTTGGATGTAAGCTTGTTTGTGAGGAAATATCTTGCTGAAATTGGTGATATTCCATTGCATCTGGTAATCTTCCATAAATGAGCAGATAGGCTGTTTCTAAGTACGTCTTGTTTTGTGCCAGCTCGATGAGGTCATAACCGCGAATCACAATTTCTTCTTGCTGGACATCTAGGAACGAAATTGACGTTTCGCTTGCCACAATGTCTTCAAGCCCCGGTTTGTACTGCAATTGTTCAGTCATCATATAACCCCCGTTTCGTTCAATTGTGTTCTCCAAACGAGCAAACGGCCAGACATGATGTGATTCTATAGGTGGGAAGATACCGTGCAAGTCGGATACCCAATTCCCATTTTATCCAAAGCACTTCATCTTGTAAATAAAAGAACGTATGTCCAGATGGACATACGTTAGCTGTAGTATGGAGAAATCATAATATATACGATGACACCTGTTAGACTGACATAGAGCCAAAGAGGCATGGTCCATCTGGCAATTTTACGATGACGTTCGACTTGCATTTGTGCGCCTCTAAAGAGGGTGATCAGTGCAAGCGGTACAATGACGGCAGATAAGACGATATGTGTGATGAGAATAAAGAAGTAAATCGGACGAATGATTCCTTCTCCCCCGAAGTGTGTATCAGCTGCCATTGAATGATACGTCACATACGAAATTAAAAAGACAAGTGTTGTTGAAAAAGCCGCAAAGATAAATCGTCTATGGGCTTTAATGTTCTTTTGTTTAATCATAATGAGCGCTGAAAGTAAAAAGATAAACGTAAAACTGTTCATCACGGCATTCAGTAACGGCAGAAATGTAATATCCAGATGACTAAATTTATCTGTTTTTGGCATGAAAAATAATAAAGCAATTAAGCCGTTTATGGCAATTGTTAAAAAGACAACAATGCCGGTGAAATTTTTCGGTTTTTGATTCTGTTCGTTCATGTTTGAAAACCTCTCTTTATTAGTTCCGACTAAGAGTATGTTATTTAACTTTGTCTCTAAAGTCAATGAATTCGCTGTCTTCGTCGAATTTTAGACAAACTTGCCGATTGCCTGCCTTCTAGCGGCTTGAAAGATCCACTCACTTCCTTTAGAATGGGAATTTGTGTGGTTTTTATCAACTCTTCTACGAAAGGAGCAATAGACTTGTCAATCTTACAGGAAACAACAAAAGATGTGAAGACATTAGAGCAAGAATTACAGCAGTTGCAGTTCCAAATGTATCGAATGCAAGAAAATATAAAAGATATTTCAAAAAAAGCAAAGATTATTGGCATTGATCAAGCGAAGGAAGATGAATGGATGATCGTCTCTGCAATTGAGAATGCAGATACGTGCAAAATCATGTTAAGCGATTGTGAAAAAGCTTTTCGCGGACAATCTGATTTTTCCTTGATCGCGGAATATCCTGAAGAAGGAAAGATTCACATTGCCGATATTAAAGGCCCGCCTGATAATGGCTATGGATCCATCTGTATGAAGCATTTAAAAGAAATCGCAAGAGAGCAAAACATTCCAGTCATTACTGGGGATCTCGTCAAAAGAGATTGGAACCATGTGGACCGCCTGATTCATTTTTATGAAAAACACCATTTTGATGTCCAAATTAATTGGAAAGAGCAAAGCGGAGAAATTTATTGGGTGGACAGCTAACGACACAAAAACCAGCGTTGAGATGGACTTATACGCTGGTTTTTGTCGAAAATGCGAATTTTTCAGAAAAATATGTGTATTTCCGGCCAAAAAAAGGTATAATAAAAGCATCAGGCCGCCACCTGATGCTTTCTTCCAAAAACAATAGACTACTAGTTAAGTACTTTCACTTTGACTGATTTTACGCCCCAATTTTTAGCTTGGGATTTGCTTGGTACGTGTACATCAATTTTGTTACCTTTAATTGCGCCGCCAGTATCTGCTGCGATGGCTTCACCGTAGCCTTCAACATAAACCTTACTTCCTAATGGAATGACATTAGGATCTACTGCGATTACTTTTGCATTTGGGTTTTTGTTTAAGTTTACCCCTGTTGCAGTGATACCTGAGATGCCACCATCATTTGCTGTATAAGCCGTAGCCGTTACAGTCATTTCTTTTTGAACACTTTGACTAGCAGAAGATGATTCTGCTTTAGCTGTTTCCTTTTTAGGAGCAGCTTTTTTCGTTGTTTGCTCTTTTTGGACAGGTGCCTGTTTTTGAACAGGTTCTGAGCTTACCGGAGCTGAGCTTTGACCAGCAACACTTAATGTTGAACCAATCATAATTATATCTGAGTTTAAGTTATTCCAAGACTTAATATCGCTAATTGACACATTGAATTTTTGAGCGATTTTCCAGAGGCTGTCCCCCTTCTGGACTTTGTACTGCTCCTGAGTTTTCTCTTTTGAAGAGATTGTCAATTTATCTCCTACATAGATCATGTCTGTAGATAAATTGTTCCAACCCTTTAGGTCCTTTAGAGACACATCATTTTTTTGAGAGATTCCCCAAAGTGTATCACCTTTCTGTACAGTGATTTCCTTTGCAGAAGCTTGCTGTGCTCCTAATGCTGTTGTTGAGATTGCTGCAACAGCAACCAAGGACATAATAGTCTTCTTCATAAAGTAAATCCTCCCTTGTTAGCTTTTTATGGCGGCTAACGAGTGCTATCGTAACATATGTAAATGTCATTTCAATAACAAAACGATATGTTTTAGATTACAGTTCCTTTACATGAAACATCTCTCTCCATTGGTAAATCAGCCCACTAAATGGCTCAATTCCGCATCATATCAAGGTTTTGTAGGGATGGAAATCATCATGATGAAAACGCGTCCAAGTGAAACGAAAAAAATTTATTTTCCTTCTTCAAACTCTTTATTTTTTCTCTTTTTCTATAAATAAACGAATTTCTTCTAAAAAAACATCTCCATATTTCTCTCTTTTTTGTGCACCGACACCTTTAATATTTAAAAGTTCTTCTTCTGTTTTAGGCTCTACTGCTGACATTTCCTTCAATGTTTGATCAGAAAAGACAACAAATGGCGGAACGCCCTGCTCTCTTGCCAACTTCATTCTGACCATTCTTAACTGCTCAAATAATGCATCATTTTCTTGAATAGCCTCTGCCTTTATCGCCTGCTTTTTATAGACGGTCTCCTGCCCCACTAGCACTTTCTTTCCTTTTTGTGTCACTTTTAGTGTTGGAAAAGTTCCTTCAGACATGCGTAAATACTCTTCTGTAATTAAAAATTCAATGAAATCACTGATATGTTGGGCTGAATGCTGTTTCATTAAAGCATAAGTAGGAAGCCGGTCGAAACCAAAATCAAGCACTTTTTTATTTTTAGAGCCGGCTAATACTTGAGCAATCATCATTTTTCCGAATCGTTCGTTCATTCTAACGGTACACGACAAAACCATTTGTGCTTCTCTCGTGACGTCTTCACGCTCTCTCTCGTCTAGACAGTTGCTGCATTTTTGACAAGGGGCACTTGATGATTGGTCAAAGTAATCCATCACAAATTGCTGAAGGCACTGTTCCGTATGACAGTAGTCTACCATTTGTCTCAACTTGAGCAATTCATGCTGATACCGCAATTCATCTTCTGTTGATTGTTCAATGAGAAAGCGCTGCACGCGTACGCCTTGCGGTGAAAACAGTAAAATGCATTCACTTTCAAGCCCGTCTCTCCCGGCACGTCCTGCTTCTTGGTAGTAACTTTCAATATCTCTTGGAATTTGATGATGAATGACAAAACGTACATTAGACTTATTAATCCCCATACCAAATGCAGATGTAGCTACCATTACTTGAATATCATCATTTAAAAAAAGATTTTGCTGTTCTTCTCTGACTTCATCATCTAATCCTCCGTGATAAACACCCGCTTTGATCTTTTGCTTTTTTAGACGATGATAAATTTGATCTGCTTCTTTTCGTGTGGCTGTATAAATAATGCCTGACTCAAGACTGTTTTTCTTCATATATTGTGTGATGAATTGGTCGCTGTTTTGCCCTTTCACCACTTGAAAAGACAAATTTTCTCTAGCAAAACCAGTAAAGATTGTTTCTTCTTCGTCCATGCCAAGTTGCTCACATATATCCTGTTGGACCTTCTTTGTAGCAGTGGCTGTTAATGCTACAATAACAGGCCTTTTTGAAAGCTTGTTTACACATTCTTGTATAAAGCGATAGCTCGGTCTAAAGTCATGTCCCCACTCAGATATACAGTGCGCTTCATCAATAGCCATTAAAGGAATCGTCAATCGATCAAGCAGCTGAAAAAAACGTTCATTTTGTAAGCGTTCAGGGGTGATATAAAGCAAATCATACTCCCCCTGTTCACATTTTTTCAGCCTTGTATTCATTTCACCTGCTGAAAGTGTACTATTTAAAAAGGACGATCGTATTCCCATCTCATTTAACGCATCAACCTGATCTTTCATTAAAGAAATAAGCGGAGATACAACGATTGTCGTTCCTTCCATCATAAGGGCAGGAATCTGGTAGCAAACCGATTTCCCTCCGCCTGTCGGCATAATGCAGACCGTATCCTTCTGTTTATTCACAATCGATTCAATGGCTTGTTTTTGTCCTTGTCTAAAAGCATCAAAGCCATAATATTGTTTAAGAAGTGCTTCTGCTTGTTGTAACATCCAATTCCCTCTCCGTCGTTTGTTTTGTCTATTTTAACATACATTTGTACATCCACATTCGGTCTGTTCAAAATCGTATTTTGGACAAAATAAAAAGCCATTTTCCAAAAATGGAAAATGGCTTGAATCATCCTAGGAAAAGCTGCGGATGCCGTAATCTAAGTAAGAAAGTTTTAAACCACCACTCCTCAAAGTGGGTGTTTGCAGAAACGTTCCTGTCTTCCTCTCGAAGGAGGCGTGACATTCCGGCTTCAATATAAAACTCCCTATTACAGCTTAAAGGTTAAAACTTAATTAACATTACGCGCATCGCAGCCTTTAAACTATACTACACGAAAGTTTATTAAATTTCAAGATATGTTTTTTCTAAAAAAATACTCATGTATACAAGATTTTTGTCCATGTAGACGTGGGAAAACATTATGGTGAGAAAACATAAATTCCTCTCATCATGTTATTTTTCCTCATCTACATCAACATCTTGCTCTTCTTCTAGCCTTTCATACGTATCTGAATGTAATTGATCCATTGTTTCTCTATTTGTTAAATCACGCATTTGCTCAGAGAACGAACGGTCAAATTCATTTGGATCTTGATTGGTTTCTTCATTTTTCTTTGCATCAATTGAATAACGAGTATAGGGTACTGCTTTCAAACGTTCATATGGAATGTCTTTTCCTGTTTTTTCACAAATTCCATATGTTCCGTCTTCCATCCGCTTAAGCGCCGCATCAATTTCACCTTCGAGCTGATCGTCGACTTGATCCAGCGTCTGTTCGGTCATGCGATCTAAATAGATGCTTCCGTGATCTGCGATATGGTTTCCAACACCATTTGAAATCTCATTCGATTCGGCCAGCATGGATTCTTCTTTCTTTTTTGATCCTTTCACATCTTCTTTTAATTGAATAAGTCTTTCATATAAATCAGCTTTTTGCTCTTTCGTTAAGCTCACGGTCATTCACTCCTTTCTTTTTACCTTCCCGCTCCATGCGAAATGAAAACATCAAAAAAGCCGCCGCCTCTTTGGCAGCAGCTTTCTTCATTTAAAGATTGCGAAGTGCTTCTTCTACTGGTGTATCACCTTTGATTAAGTCAAAGGCTTTATTTTTCACATTGGATTCCGTTAAGCTTTCCACTAAGACAGTGGCTACATCTTCTCTGGAAATCTCAATGTCACGATCGTCTGGAATATGAGCCGCTGCTTCTATTTTCCCTGTCTTCTCCTCATGCAGCAGTGCTCCTGGCCGCACAATGGTGTAAGAAAGACCAGACTGTTTTAAATGTTCATCGGCTTTTCTTTTCGCTTCATAATAAATTTCCATACTGCCTTGTCCTTTTCCTTGATGAGGATCGTCGGCATTATAAGAACTCAGCATCACAAAATGCTGAATATTTTCTTTTTTGGCTGTATCAACGAGGCGTTTTGCCCCCTCTTGATCAACAGCGATGGTTTTATCTGCACCTGTTTTTGAGCCTGAACCAGCTGCAAAGATGACAGCTTCTGCTTGCTTCACAGCATCTGTCACATCCTTTTCAAGATCACCGATGACAGGCTCTGCCCCAAGTTCTTTTAGCGCATCTGCTTGTTTTTCATCTCGAATGAGAGCAAGTGGCTCATGTCCTTTTTCTTTTAAATATCGAATGACAAGTCTCCCTGTATGTCCGTTTGCTCCAGCAACCAATACTTTCATTGTTCATTCTCCTTTCTGTATCTGTTTCATCTTTATCCTTTTTTGATGTGATTCAAACACATGAATAGAAAAAAGCCTTTCCCACTGTAATGGGAAAAGCTTAAGGGATATGCGATAGATAAAAATAAGAACAAAGAATGAGAAAAGTGCATGTGATCTATGTAATCGCATCGTTGATCAGCAAAGATGTTTTGTTAAAATGGCCTGCACGTCACTCAAATCTGTATCTTTAGAAAAATCGAGTTCAAATACTTTTGAGCTTGTAACAAGCAGCATACCAGTGTCCTGATCAAACACGCCAGCTTCTTGAATGGCAAAACTTTCTATTGATCGATACGGCAAGGAGACCCTGACTTTCTTTTTAGAAAATACGCGGTTATCGCCAAAGATTAGTCGTTTATTAGTGAAACAAATTTGGTCGTGACGCAGTCTGTAAACAGCCTCAATTCTTTCTCCTTCAATTAATAAGGATTCGAATTTTTTATGATCATTTTGTTTACTGACAGAAAAAATACCCACGTAAACCCCCTCTTCCTGCATCAAATTCCTTTATGACAAAACGGCCACACGGCTCTGTGGGTACGTTTTATTCTCACTTATAGAATACGCTATAAATCGTCGTTATTCCATTACGAATAGATTAAATTTCATTTAACTTTTTCTTTTTGATCCGATGCTCTTTCCTCTACTTATTTAGACTGTTAAAGCAGGAAAAAAGTTTCATTTTTTTTCAAGAAATCATTCGTTATGGAACCATAAAAAAACAGTGATTATGTAAAATCACTGTTTTAAATGACTATTCATCTTTCGGGGTATCAATCGTTCCTTCGGCATACACATCAGAAATTTGCTCAAGTGTAATCGCCATATCAGCATCTTCATTGTCATGCCAAGCATTTTGATGTTTCTGCTCTTCTTGCTGCTGCTTTTTCATCATCATCACCCTTTACTGTTTTTCTTAGTATGAGTGATGACCCTCAAAATCATTCAGCAGAATTGTCTTCGAAATACTCTTTGTAGTACCCGCCTACTTTACCCGTATTATCAACGACAAAGAGAAATTCCTCTGTTTCATTTTTCACATCATATGTGTGTCCAACCGTTAATGCTCGGTCAACCATATATTTTTTCGCATTTGTATGTACACATTTTACTTGTTTTATCGTTTCAGCCGTTTGCCAGTTTTGATGGATCATGATTTAAAAACTCCTTTTTTCATCTATACATTTATTGTAGCCAATTTTTCGTGAAATGCAATGAGTGTTATCGATTGCTTTCAAAGATGTCGTGTAATATGATAAATGTATACGTTTACATGTGTGTGCGTATACAAATGGCTTCATGTCCACTTTTTCCACCTAGAACTCGCAGAACAACCGATATCTTTAAGGAGGTTTGTTTATTTATGAGCTCTACAACACTTCAAATCAGTTCAAAACTCGAATCTTTTCTCCAAGGGACGAAAAAACTCTACATTAACGGTCAGTTTGTCACAAGTCATGATAACAAAACATTCTCTACACCTAACCCTGCCACAGGAGAAACCCTTATTGATGTATATGAAGCAGGTGCAGCCGACATTGATGAGGCAGTAAAAGCTGCTAAAAAGGCGTTCCATGGACCTTGGCGTTCTATGTCTGCAGCCGAACGTGCCCGCTTGATGTTTAAGCTGGCAGATTTAATGGAAGAACACCAAGAAGAACTGGCTCAGCTGGAAACACTTGATAATGGAAAACCAATTAATGAAACAACCAATGCGGATATCCCTCTTGCCATTGAGCACATGCGCTATTATGCAGGGTGGACCACAAAAATGACTGGACAAACCCTTCCTGTCAGCCAGGGATATTTTAATTATACCCGCCATGAGCCTGTTGGCGTTGTGGGACAAATCATTCCTTGGAACTTCCCGCTCCTCATGGCCATGTGGAAAATGGGTGCTGCACTAGCAACAGGCTGCACCATCGTTTTAAAACCAGCCGAACAAACACCGCTATCTGCTTTATATTTAGCTGAATTAGTGGATAAAGCCGGATTCCCAGAAGGCGTGATTAACATCGTTCCTGGATTTGGTGAAACAGCCGGTGAAGCATTAACCGATCACCCTGATGTCAATAAGCTGGCTTTCACTGGATCAACAAGTGTTGGGAAATTGATCATGGAGAAAGCAGCCAAATCCATCAAGCGTGTTACTTTAGAGCTTGGCGGAAAATCGCCGAATATTATTTTACCAGATGCCGATTTAAAGAAAGCCATTCCAGGTGCATTAAACGGCGTGATGTTTAACCAAGGTCAAGTGTGCTGTGCAGGATCAAGGGTCTTTGTGCACCGGAGCCAATATGATGAAGTCGTCGATCAAATGGCTAAATATGCGACATCCTTAAAACAAGGAGCTGGTCTTCATCATGATACCCAGATTGGGCCTCTAGTGAGTAAAGAGCAGCATGAACGTGTGTTAGGTTATATCGAAAAAGGGAAGTCAGAAGGTGCAACAGCCGTAGTCGGTGGTGACTGCCCTTATGAAGCAGGCTATTTCGTCTCCCCTACTGTCTTTAGAGATGTAGAAGATGAAATGACAATCGCAAAAGAAGAGATTTTCGGCCCAGTTCTATCTGCGATTCCTTACGATTCCATTGATGAAGTGGTCGAACGGGCCAATCAATCTGACTATGGGTTAGCGGCAGGACTGTGGACAGAAAACTTAAAGCATGCTCACGATATCGCTGCACGCCTAGAAGCAGGAACCATTTGGGTCAACTGCTATAATGTCTTTGATGCCGCCTCCCCGTTTGGCGGATATAAACAGTCAGGCCTTGGCAGAGAAATGGGATCATATGCCCTTAACAACTATACAGAAGTCAAAAGCGTGTGGATTAATCTGCAAGACTAATCATTTAAGAAAGCCGCTGACGATGTCATCGGCTCAGATTGTTGACAAAGGGCTAAAATGAACTTGATTTTAGCCCTTTGTCTTCTTTTCAGCGTGATAGAAAACCTTTGCAGTCTAGGAAGGACGAGTACCGGCGCAGAGCGAATTTGACATTCGTGAGCACCGGCACGCAGAACTGACAAAGAATGCGAGGGTTTGTCTACACGCTGAGCCGGTGACGATGTCATCGGCTTTTTTTGTGCTGGCATGTGACAGGCCGACTCCTGAATATAGTGATAAAGGAAAGGAGCATGGCCGAATGCAAGATTTTAAAACGAGAGTCAACGAATATATCGATGAACTGCACATGCAGGTAGAACGCAGACAAAGAGAAGATGGCGCATTTATTTTCTGCTTTGAAGGACCTATGATGACAAATGCTTTTTTCATTATGCTGTTAAAAGCCGTTGGTGACCCCGATCAGCAATTGATCCATCAATTGGCCGAAGCAATACATGCCAAACAAAATGAAGATGGTTCCTTTTCTTTGTATCATGACCAGTCAGGACATCTCACAGCTACAGTACAAGGTTATTGCGGAATGCTCGCATCTGGCAGATTTCAAAAAGACGAGCCCCATATGGAAAAAGCAGCACAATATATTCGCTCAAAAGGTGGCCTAAAGAACGTTCATTTTATGACAAAGTGGATGCTTGCCGTAAATGGCATGCACCCTTGGCCCTACTTCTATGCACCTCTTTCCTTTTTACTCATCCCTACGTCTTTTCCGCTACACTTCTACCACCTTAGTGCCTATGCAAGGATTCATTTTGTACCCATGATGATCGCACTGAACAAACGGTATACCTCTCATGCTGCGTTTCCATCATTAGCCCATCTTGATGAAAACATGTCTAAAAATCCATTTGACTGGTTTATGGCAAGAGAAGAACGTTCGACTGATGACTTCCTCATGTATATGCGGTCATATACAGCCCTCGACAGCCGGCTCGACTTTTTCGGATATGAAGCGGCAAAGCGATACATGTTTGACCGTCTTGAAAAAGATGGGACGCTGTACAGTTACTTAAGTGCAACCATCTTTATGGTCTATGCCCTCATGAGCCTTGGGTACTCCCCTGGACATCATCTCATCCAAAAAGCAGTCAGAGGTATGAAAAAGCTCGTCACCTCCTGTCAAGGCAAGATATATGCTGAGAATTCCACCTCGACTGTGTGGGATACAGCGCTTGTCAGTTACGCTTCTCAAAGAGCAGGAAGAAAACGAGAAGATCCCATGATCATGAATTCCTTCACCTATTTGATAGACCGGCAGCAAATGAAGAAAGCGGATTGGGCAGTTCATAACCGTCATGCTGCTCCCGGGGGCTTTGGTTTCTCACATATCAATACGAATAATCCTGATTGTGATGACACGCAAATTGTGTTAAAAGCGCTCCCAAAGGAATACGCTCCACTTCAGTGGAAACGAGGATATGACTGGCTTCTCTCCATGCAAAACCGTGATGGCGGCTTTTCTGCTTTCGAAAAAAATCAAGATCACTTTCTGCTTCGTCACCTTCCGCTTGAATCTGCGGAGGATGCGGCGATTGATCCGTCAACTCCTGATATTACTGGTCGTGTGCTCCATTTGATTGGTTTAGAAGAAAAAGATACTGCTTCACCCACGATTCTCAGGCAAAAAGATCGATGTGTAAAATGGCTCATTGACCACCAGGAGAAAAACGGATCATGGTTTGGCAGATGGGGTGTTTGTTATATTTATGGAACTTGGGCAGCGTTAACAGGACTGAAAGCGGCTGGCATTCCCTCCTCACACCCTGCTGTGCAAAAAGCGTGCCGTTTCCTAAAGCAGATTCAGCTTGAAGATGGCAGTTTCGGAGAATCGTGTAAAAGTGCAGAACTGAAAACCTATGTCCCGCTTCCCTTTGGCACAGTGGTTCAAACCGCATGGGCGACAGAGGCGCTCCTCCAATATGAGAAAGCAAATAACGCAGCCATTTTGAAAGCTGTCTACTTTTTAGTGAACCATCACCATACTGAAGAAGCCATGTACTATCCGGTCGGCATTGGACTGCCAAAACAATTTTACATCACCTATCATAGCTACCCATTTGTGTTTCCGATGATGGCTTGTTCTACATTTTTAGAGGAAATGAGGCGTATACATGAATAAAGAAGAATATCGCTCACAGCTCAAAGAGTGGCTCAGCACGATTCAACATGTGTGGCAAGATGATAATATCCATCGAAAAGTGGAACATTTACGACTCAAAATGGAGGATGATGATTCCAGTGAACAAGAATGGTACGAACTAGCCGAAAGGATTGCAGAAGACATGCAGCATCCACACGAAGAAGTGCGCGATGTAGCAGCTGGAAATCATCAGTTACCACCACTGCCTTATCGGTATGACGCGCTCGAACCTTATATTTCAAAAGAAATTATGTACTTGCACCATCAAAAGCATCATCAAACTTATGTTGATGGTCTAAATCAAGCTGAACTTGCGCTAAAAAAAGCAAGAAGAACCAACGACTTTACCATGATCAAGCATTGGGAACGTGAGCTTGCCTTTCATGGGGCAGGACATTATTTACATTGTATCTTTTGGTTTTCCATGAGTCCTTCAGGGAAAAGAAAACCTACTGGTCAAATGCTTCGTCTCATTGATCAATCATTTGGCAGCTATGAGGCGTTCAAGTCACATTTTTCAGCTGCTGCCAAACAAGTAGAAGGTGTCGGATGGGCGATTCTTGTATGGTCCCCTCGATCTCAGCGTTTAGACATTTTACAAGCAGAGCGTCATCAGTTTCTCTCACAATGGGACATCATCCCCCTTCTTGCTCTTGATGTGTGGGAGCATGCCTATTACCTCCAATATCGAAATGAAAAGGCGCAATATGTAGACCGGTGGTGGAATGTCGTTGACTGGCGTGAGCCAGAAGCAAGACTAAAACAGGCTCAACAAGTGAAATGGACACCTTTTTGATCGCATACTCCACATAGTTCATTTACTATGTGGGTTTATATTAGTTTACATAATAATATTATGAACACCCATTACAAAATCATAGGTTGTTTTTTCAGAAAATTCATTTAAAATAGAAAAGATATGAAAAGAAAGAGAGTTGAAAGATAGTATGAACACCCTTTTACACATTAGTCACTTTGCAGGAAGAACATTCGCTATATGGGTCATTGTCTTTGCTTGTCTAGGTTTTACTTTTCCTGCGGCATTTTCTTTGATTGGACCTTATATCCCTTTTTTACTTGGCATTATTATGTTTGGCATGGGGCTGACGCTGTCTTCTGAAGATTTTAAAGAGCTTTTTAGAAAGCCTCTTTATGTATTGATCGGGGTTTTAGCGCAGTATACACTGATGCCACTCATTGCATTTTTATTGGCCTATGGGTTACATTTGCCTTCTGAAATCGCTGTTGGTGTCATTCTCGTCGGCTGCTGTCCAGGCGGGACTGCATCCAATGTAATGACCTTTTTGGCGAAAGGAAATACGGCCTTATCTGTTGCCGTGACAACGATCTCGACCCTACTTGCTCCCATTTTGACCCCTGTTTTTATTTATATTTTTGCAAAATCTTGGTTATCTGTATCACCGGGTGCTTTGTTTTTGTCGATTGTCCAAGTTGTCTTAATTCCGATTATTTTAGGGGTTATCGTCAAATTGTTTTTTAAAAAACAAGTGACGTATGCTGTACAAGCACTTCCACTTGTATCTGTTGCTGGCATTGTCGCCATCATCGCAGCTGTTGTCAGCGCAAATAAAGAACAGATATTGCAATCTGGACTGCTTATTTTTGCCGTTGTTGTTTTACATAATGCTCTTGGTCTATTATTGGGTTACCTCATTGCAAAATGGTGTAAAATGGACATTCCTTCTCAACGAGCAATTTCAATAGAAGTAGGGATGCAAAATTCTGGACTTGGCGCAGCCCTTGCAACCGCACATTTTTCTCCACTTGCCGCCGTCCCCAGTGCCATTTTTAGCGTATGGCATAATTTATCTGGCTCTTGGCTGGCAACATTTTGGTCAAAAAGAGGCTACTCAGAAAATAAAGACCAAAAAAGCTAGTACCCTCATCGGTACTAGCTTTTTCTTTCGATTATCCTTCAAGCAATAGCTGTTCAGGATCTTCAAGTAGATTTTTAATCGTGACAAGGAACCCAACAGCTTCTTTACCATCGACAATACGGTGGTCGTATGAAAGAGCTAAATACATCATTGGACGGTTTTCAAAGCGTTCTTCATCAATTGCAACAGGACGAAGCTGAATTTTATGCATACCTAAAATTCCAACTTGAGGACTGTTTAAAATTGGTGTTGAAAGCAGAGAACCAAATGTTCCTCCGTTTGTGATCGTGAATGATCCACCTTGTAATTCATTGAGCGATAATTTGTTATCTCTTGCTTTTTTCGCAAGATGACCGATTTCTTTTTCAATTCCTGCAAATGATAGTCTATCTGCATCACGGACAACTGGTACCACAAGCCCTTCATTGGCGGCTACAGCAATACCGATGTCATAGAATTTTTTAATGACAAGCTCATCACCTTGAATTTCTGCGTTGAGAAGTGGATATTTTTTAAGTGCTGCTACCACTGCTTTTGTGAAGAAGGACATGAAGCCCAGTTTCACATCGTTTTGTTCAAGGAAGGCATCTTTGCGACGCTTTCTTAAATCCATGACAGCTGTCATATCGACTTCATTAAATGTTGTCAGCATCGCTGCCGTTTGTTGAACTTCCACTAAACGTTTTGCAATGGTTTGTCTGCGGCGTGACATTTTTTCACGCTCAACTGGTTTCCCTGCTTGATCATTTTGCACCGCAGCATTTGCTTTTGGCGCGGCTTTCGGTGCACTTGCAGGAGCTTCATTCTTTTGGTAAGAAGCTACATCCTGCTTTCGTACCCTGCCCAGCGGATCTGCGGTTGGAATCTCAGATAAGTCTAACCCCTTCTCTCTTGCTAGTTTTCTAGCTGCTGGAGAAGCGATCGTTCTGCCATTACCAGATTTCGGCTCTTCTTTTGCTGCCTCTTCTTTTTGTTCAGCTGCTGGTTCTTCTTTCGAAGCTGGTGCAGAATCTTGCTCAGGTGCTGGAGCTGCGGACTCGCTTCCGCCAGCTTCACCTGCTGCAATCGTTCCGATGACTTCTCCAACTTGGACAGTGTCACCAGAATCTTTCAGTACTTCTTTTAGAACACCAGATTCTTCAGCTGTCAATTCGACATTGACTTTATCTGTTTCAAGTTCTAACAGGTATTCCCCCTGCTCAACATAATCGCCCGGCTGTTTTAGCCATTGAGCAATTGTTCCTTCCGAGATTGATTCCGCTAGTTCAGGTACTTTAATTTCCGCCATTTTTCATTTCCCCCTTAGTTTTTGCGAGTCAAGCTATCAGATACAATTCGTTCTTGTTCTTTTTTATGAACAGTTGGATCACCCTCAGCCGTACTTGAACGTCTTCTGCGGCCGATGTAACGTACTTTTACTTTTTCAGATGCAATTTCACGTAAATATGGCTCAATATATCCCCAAGCGCCCATATTTTGCGGTTCTTCTTGCACCCATACGATTTCTTCTAAGTTCGACAGTTTTGATAAAATGGCTTTAATATCTTTGGCTGGGAATGGATATAATTGTTCCACTCTCGCAATATGAAGCCAATCTTTTGAGTCTTCCATTTGAGTAAAACGATCACTAATATCGATCGATACCTTCCCGCTCGATAGCACAAGGCGTGTTACTTTTTCATGATCATGCACAAGGCCCGGCTGTTCAAGAACTGGACGGAACTGTCCATCTGTTAGTTCTTGGACTTCGGATAATGTGTTCGGGTTTCGAAGCAGACTCTTCGGTGTCATGATGACAAGAGGACGAATCTCTTCACGAAGCAGCATTTTCGCCTGTCTTCTAAGAATATGGAAGTATTGAGCTGCACTTGTCAGGTTCGCAACTGTCCAGTTATTCTCAGCAGCTGATTGCAAGAAGCGTTCTGTTCTTCCACTAGAATGTTCTGGACCTTGTCCTTCATATCCATGTGGCAAGAGCATCACAAGCCCTGACTTTTGTCCCCACTTGGCGCGGCCTGCTGAAATAAATTGATCAAAATACACTTGAGCCGCATTTGCGAAGTCTCCAAATTGAGCTTCCCAAATCACTAATGTTTCAGGAGAATAGACATTATAACCATATTCAAACCCGATGACAGAGCCTTCTGACAGTGGACTATTATGGACTGTAAATGATGCATTTGCATCACTCAGTTCATGAAGAGCAATGAATTCATCACCCGTTTGACTGTCGTGAAGAACAAGGTTTCTTTGAGCAAATGTGCCTCGCTCAGAATCCTGTCCGGTCATTCGAATCGGCGTACCGTCTTTTAATATAGATGCAAATGCCAGTGCTTCACCAAGTGACCATTCCACTTTGCGATCATCTGTAAACACTTTTGCACGTTTTTCAAGGATCCGCTTTAGCTTACCGAATACTTGGAAGTCTTTCGGCCAGCTAATTAATTCTTCATTCAGCTTTCTTAATACATCAAACTCTACAGATGTATCAACTGCAGGGAAGCCGTTAGATACAGGCTCTGGCAGTTCGATTTCTTGAATCGTATGTTCTTTCTTTGAAGGTACTTTTTTATAAGCTTCTTCAATTTTTGCCGTGACAGCCTGCTCAATTTCTTCTCTTTGTTCTTTTGACAGAAGGCCCTCAGTGACAAGCTTATCTGCGAAGATATTCTTGACCGTTTTGTGCTTTCTGACCGCATCGTACAGCATTGGCTGAGTAGTAGAAGGCTCATCCATTTCGTTATGGCCATATCTGCGGTAGCCAATCAAGTCAATTAAGAAATCCTTTTTAAACCGTTTACGGTATTCTACCGCCAGCTGAACAGCTGCTAAACAAGCTTCTGGATCGTCTGCATTGACGTGAACAATTGGAATCTCGAAACCTTTTGCAAGGTCACTAGCGTATTTCGTTGAACGAGATTCATTGCTTTCTGTGGTAAATCCAATCATATTGTTGGCAATGATATGGATCGTTCCCCCCACTTGATAGCCGACTAATTGACTTAAATTTAATGTTTCTGCGACAATTCCCTCTCCAGGAAATGCAGCATCCCCATGAATTAAGATGGCTAACGCTTTTTCAACGTCTTGAACTGGATAGCCTTTTTGAGTACGCGATTCTTGAGCAGCACGAGTGCTTCCTTCAATAATCGGATCAATAAATTCCAAGTGACTTGGGTTATTGGCAAGTGTGACTCTTGCACTCTTTGTATCTTCATCTTTGATTTGGCGGTCAGCACCGAGATGATATTTTACATCCCCTGTCCATCCGTAGCTGATGCCGATAGAGCCTTCTGATGGTACAAGCTCTTTATTAGGCGCATGCTGGAATTCTGAGAAAATGATCTCATATGGCTTTCCTAACACATGTGCTAATACATTTAAACGGCCTCTATGTGCCATTCCAATGTTAATATTTGAAGTCCCTTGTGTAACAGACTCGGATATAATTTCATCAAGTACTGGAACAAGTGCGTCTAATCCTTCTATAGAAAAACGCTTTTGTCCAACAAATGTTTTATGAAGGAACTGCTCAAATTGCTCGACTTCTGTTAATCTTTTGAGTACAGAAACTAGTTTATCTGCTGGTTTTTTCTTAAATAATTCACCAGACTCAATAGATTTAGAGAGCCAGTTGCGCTCTTCGAAGTCATGTACATGATCAAACTCAAATGAAATGGTACGCTTATACGTATTTCTCAAATGGTTAATGGCTTCTATGCCGTTTGAAATGTGTTTAGGTGCATCTGGACTAATAATTGATATTGGAATATTCTTAACGTCTTCTTCAGTTAAACCGTATTCCTTTAATGGAAACAGCTCTTGTAATTCCTTTTCTTTGCGAAGAGGATTGACGGAAGCATTTAAATGGCCATACGTTCTGATGTCTTCTGCCAGTTTAACGACTGATGCTATCTTTTGGATTTGTTCAGAAGTAACTACGCTATTTTCTTTTTTCCCAATTTCCTCCTTCATTTCACTCGGTGGTGCACCAAGTTCATCAAATATGCCTCTTATGTCTTCATCAACACTAGTAGGATCCTGGACATATTGATCGTAGAGCTCGAGCACGTAGCCGAGGTTCGGACCATGAAATTCTTCCCAACTCAACGGTTGTTTCACATCATTTTGAAACATTTTGAACACTACCCCCAACTTTGATCATCAAGTGATTGAACACTATCTCGATATAACTTCCAGAACACAATGACCAAATTTATGTAATAAAACGCTTCCAATCATATTCTACCACTGTTTCGGATTACTTTCTACATTCTTTGTTCAATTAAAGATAAAAAATTCAAAGAAAAACAAAAAATTTAAATCATTCCGAAAAATATTTTAAAGAAAGGGGCAAAACCTTATGCCCCAATGCTTTTATGCAGCAATTTCTTGAGTAATGGATATAGCACATCTGGCAATGTATCGACATCCGGTACAAAAATGCTGAACTTGCCATACATATCTTGGATCGTTTTCATCTGCGCCTCTTCAATCGGAGAATTGGATAAAAACACATTGATCACTTCAATTCCCTTTTTTCTCGCTTCGAGAACCGCTTCATGTGTATCCACGATCCCATTTTGTTCGTAGCTGAATGCAGCCGGCTCTCCGTCTGAGAAAACAATGAGGAACTTTTGCTCTTCTCTTCGTTTTAAAATCATTTTTGTCATTTGGCGAATCGCATATCCATCCCGGTTATCCTCTTCTGGCTCAAGTGACATAATGGATGGTCCTGCGTCAAATAAGGAATCTTTGAACGATACGACGGTGTTAAAGTAGTTCGGCTGACTTGTTTCAGTTGCGTCATTTGTATCTTCCCAGAACCCTACAATTTGATGAGGTACCTGCACTGATTTTAAAGCTTCATGAAACAGAACAATCCCTTTTTTTGTCTCATCCATTTTGTCAAACATACTTGCAGAACAGTCAACTAATAAAGTGAACACAGCATCAATTTGAGAAGATGGCGCTTGTTTTTTATAAAATAGTCGAGGGTTGGACTCTGTAAAATAACGAATGAGCTTTTTACTGAGACGTCCTGCATGAAGATCTGTTTTTGGCCATGATTTTTTATGCTCAAGTGTTTTTTGAATCATTTGTTTTAAGCGTTTCTGATAAGGCTCGATTGCCTTTGCGTGCTGCTTGTACACATCTATTTGCTCTGGTGAAGGAGGTTCTGGTGAAATCATGACTGGAAATGCAAATTTGTTTTCTTTTCCATTCTCATGCGCATCTGCCCCGCTTTCTTCTCCTTCTGCCTCTTCTAGTGCTTCAAGCTTTGAATAGTCTTTTCGATGGGTTTGTTTGGCTGAACCTTGAACCGTTCCAAGCGCCTGATCTCCATCGTCACCTTCTCTTGCCGCATCTTTACCGAGATCGCTTTTACCACCGTGTTCTAAATCAAATTGAAGGAAACTTTTAGATGGTGCTTCCGTTTCTCTATGCCATACTTCCATATATTCATTATGGATGTCTTCATCCCCCTCTTTTTCCCGATCGACTTTTATATCCTCACTTAATTTAGGCTTTCTTTTGAGGTCATGGAAAAGCGGTTCTTTTGCCGCTTTTTCATAGTCCAATTCTGGGAAGAAGAAGTATGTATTCAGCATATCCTTTTCAAGGAGCTCATCGAAGCCTTCTGTCAATTCCTTCACAATAGTGGCGATATCAGATGTCGAGCGTGCGTCATATACACGTTCAAGACTCGACTCAATAAACGGAATCATTGGATCTATCCGCTCATGAAGGGGTGGAATTTCTTCAAGCGGAGATTCGGCTGTCAGCTTCACGTATATCGCACAAAAGAGTGCATCTGTTAAAATACTACGCTCTTGGTTAATCGTTAATTGTGTTTTAAAGTGACGTCTGTAAAGCTCTCTTCTTCGTTTAAATACCTTTTTTGTTCCTGGGCGGTCACGTTTAATCCGCTCTTCAATGCGGATATCTTCAAACAGCATAAACAATTGTTTGCACACATCAGGAATGGATAATGTGTGGGCATAGCGAATGATGTCTTCAAATACTGTAAGATCGCTATACACTGTCCCTACTGCTCGCAGAAACACATCACTTTTTAGGCCTGCCATCATATCCTCTTGATGACGATCATCCCAAAAATGGCTGATGAAAATTTTCTTTTCAAACGGTTCATAGTACGATTGAACACCGTATTCAAGCTCCACATCATCACTTTTGGCAAGTGTTTTGGCTAAATCCGTTAATTCCATAAATAGAAATGAATCGATTCTGCTGTCATTAAATTTGATGAATTTCAAAAGTCAGAACCTCACTCGAATAATGTTTGAGCGATATTTCTTACCGCTGCTTTTTCCCGGTCATCTTCTAGCTTCTCTACAATTCCTCGTTCAATTGCACGAAGCGGCGGAATATATTGCGCAAGATCACATGTGTCTAACAGTGCGCGAATGGATGCGGCTTCTTCACTGACCTGTCCATTGTGTGCTTGGACGATGAGATCTGATGAGAGCTGTACGAATTGATCGATTAAACGCTCATCCTTTAATACGGATTGAGTGTGCAGTACTTCTTTTAAAATGCCACCGCCAATGTAAGGAACTTCAATGGCGACAAAACGGTTTTTCAGCGCTTCATTGAGCGGCACTGTCCCCACATATCCCTCATTGATTGCTGCAATCACGCCAAAACCTTCTTCTGCTCTAACGACTTCACCTGTAAATGGGTTTGTCATCATTTTTCTGTAATCAAGCACACCGTTTAAAATAGGCAGTGTTTCTGGTTTTGCCATGTTGATTTCATCAATATATAAAAGGTGTCCTTTTTTCATTGCTTTTGTAACGGGTCCTTCAATGAATTCTATAGAAGCAACTTGTCCATCATTATGGATGGTTTTATAGCCAATAAGACTTTCTGCATCAAGGTCAACTGAGCAGTTTACACTGTGCATCGGCTGTTGAAAGAACGCAGATAAAGTTTCTGCTAGTTTGGTTTTACCTGAGCCCGTCGGTCCTTTTAACAGAACATTTTTTCCTAGGGCAAGTGCAATCATGGCATCTTGAATAATAGACGTATCTTGTGATTCATAGCCGCCTGTTCCGATAAGCGGACGAAATTCTTCTTCGAGAACTTTTCCTTTTGCTTCGATCATTGCTTGAATTTCTTCTGGGAGTGATGGTTGGTTAAACATATATGATTAATTCCTCTCTTCGATCATTTTCCTCACCAAGTATACTAAAAAAACCTTTATGCACTCAATACATAAAGGTTCGTCTTCTGTTATTTTACCATTTCTTTTGTGATGGCTCCGCAAGCAATGCGTTTCCCTGAGTTGCCAGAAGGGTTGCTTAAGTAATCATCTGCTTCTGCATGGATGATAAAACTTCGCCCGTTTTGATCGATTAATTGATTTGGGCCTCCCTTTAACGTCACATCTGGTACATTCACGACAACATCAATTTGTCCATCTGCCCCTACCTCTAAATTAGGCATATCTCCAGCATGGTGACCCTTTGGGTTGTCGAAGCCATGCTCTCTATGGGTCGGATTAAAGTGAGCCCCCGCCGTTTCAAAATCTGGCGTTTCACATATTCCTGTTTCATGAATATGAAAGCCGTGAGGACCTGGCGGCAGTCCTCTCGCTTTCACATGCAGATCCAGCCCATTTTCTGAGGATTCTCTTATTTCAATGCTCCCTATTTTTTGCCCGCTTTCGTTTATGAGTGACGTTGTGACTGGTGCTTGTTTAGGTGCGGCAACTTCTCTTGTTTCTTCTGTCGTTTCTTTTTTCGGCGGTGCATGACATGCTGATGCGGTAAAGATCAAACATATCATGATCATCCACACTGACTTTTTCATTTATGACTGCCCCCTTTTGTTATCAGTATGGACAATCACAGCAACGGGCAAACAAAAAAAGCCGAAAATCGGCTTTTTTAGAAGAAACGTTTTGCGCCTAGGTAGGCTTTTTTCCAATATGGATTGCTTAAGTTTGAAATTCCTACTCCGCTGTCACTTGCATGAAGGAAATCTCCTCCACCTAGGTATAGTCCCATATGAGAAGGACCTGCTTTGTACGTTGTGAAATAAACAAAATCTCCAACTTGTGGTGTGCTGACAGGCGTCATCATATTCCAGTATCCTGCTGTACTCAATCTAGATACTGATGAAACCTTATTAATGAGATAGTAAACAAAGCCGCTACAATCAAATCCAGCTGGTGTATTGCCACCCCATCTGTAAGGAATGCCTGTGAGTTTTTTACCTTCTTGAATCATTGTCGTGATTTTTGCATTCATTGGAACGTCAGTTTTATTATTGTTGACCGGTGTTGTTGAACCGTTTGACGTAGAACCATTAGATCCAGTTGAACCGGAAGCTGTTCCGTTGATTTTTAATACTTGTCCAATTCTCAGCACATCACTTTTCAAGCTGTTTGCTGTGCGGATTGATTGAACCTGCACCTTAAACTGATTCGCAATTTTCCATAATGAATCACCTGATTTAACCGTATAAGATGTGGTTTTACTACTTGAAGACTGATTGCTGTTTGAAGGCGTGCTAGATTGAGCAGGTGCTTTCGGCTGACTTGGTTTTGACGTCACCGTTCCTTTTACCTTCAATACTTGATTTGGATAAATCATATCAGATTTTAGCGAGTTCAATGTTTTAATTTCACCAATCGACATGTTTAACGAATTGGCAATTTTCCAAAGTGAATCGCCTAATTTTACTTTATATGTACTAGATGCTGATGACGAACTATTAGAATTCGTTGATTTGTTACTTGAGCTGGAATTAGATGTTGAGTTTGAATTTGAGGACTGGCTGCCGCTCGTTTTCGTCGTTCCAGACACTTTCAGCTTTTGTCCAGGACGAATAAGGTCACTGTTTAAGCTGTTCAAACTTTTCAAACTTGCAACTGACATTTTGTGATTCTTCGCAATCAGCCATAATGAATCCCCAAGCTTGACTGTATAGCTAGATGTTGTTGAAGCACTTGATTTCGTTGCTTTTGAACTTGTTGATGAGCTGGATTTTGAACTTTTTGCACCAGGAATCTTTAAGCTTTGTCCTGCAAAAATCATCGTCGTTTTTAATTGATTAAGAGATTGAAGTTCCGAAATACTTGTGTTGTACTGTTCGGCAATCTTCCAAAGTGAGTCACCGCTTTTCACCTTGATCGTCTGTGCTTCTGCCGGTGCAGCAATAACAGCTGAGCCCGCGATCGCTGAAACTGTGAGGCCGGTTACTACTTTTTTCTTCATAGATAAATCTCCGCCTTTCATGATTTCGTTCCATAAGACTTATGTACTAGTTTTGAGTTTAGCATTTAATGGTTCTGCTTCTCTTGCACTATTTTATCTTTATTTCTATTATATTACTCGACATGAAGACGTTGGGCAATACTAAATAGGTTAGAGCAACAAACTCAAAATGCTAAAACAAAGCCATATCGTTTCTATCGGCTGTTTGCTGTATTTATAAACAATTTTTAAGGAATTTTTAAGTTGACGTTTAGAAATTTGTCAAAACAAGCACGTTGCTAGTTTCATAGTTCTATTCTACATGACAAATTTTTCTGTATCAAATGACTTTTTACTTAATTGCCTGTTTTTTCTCCTCAATAAAAAAAGCACCCTTCCCAATGAAGAATGCTGTGTTCATGTTTACTTTCTGATTTCTTGGTCTTTTACAGTTAACGGATAGAGGACGCCTTCTTTCGCAAACGACATTTTCCCTGTTTCTTCTGATACAACAAGAACAAGGGCATCAGTCATGCCAGAAAGTCCAATGGCTGCCCGGTGTCTTGTGCCTAGAGAAGGGCTGACTTTTTTTGAGGTGAGCGGCAGGACATTTGCAGCGGAAACAAGCGTGTTTTCTTTTACTAAAAGGGCGCCATCATGAAGTGGGTTTCCAGGATAGAAAATGCTTTCTATTAATGATGCGCTAATTTTCGCATGGAGGTTTGTCCCTTTTTGTATATAATCCTCCACCTCATCTCTCCTTTGAATCACAATCAGTGCGCCATGCTTTTGTTTTGATAAGTTCTCAATGGCTAAAGAAAATTGAGCAAAACCTGGTGTGAATTCTTCCATATATGCTTGTAAATAAAACGAGGAAGCCTCTGCATGCATTTCATTAAACTGATCATGCAATGATTCGAGTTCACAAAGAAGGCATTGTTCCGTCTGGTCAAGCGAATCGACGATTTTCCTTGCATCCATCATAATTTGCGTTAAATGAGATTTCATTTCTAACTTAAACATCGCTTCTTCATTTGTGCGATTGATCATCTCACCATGTCCCTCCTTCTTTCGCTTGTGTCATAAAATAACAAATTGTGCACATTCTATTTGTATGGAGGTGAATTCAATATGACCATTCAAAAAGTGATTCAATATGCTTGCAGCATTTTAGGTGTTGTCAGTCTTTCTTTTATTTATGCCCAAATGTTCAAAAAAACGAAGCCCTCAAAGAAAAATAATCCGACGGAGAATTGATTTTTTTACATAGCGTGATATAATTCCTCTCGTTATTTCTGTTCAGAGAGGAACTTATGATGAGAGAAACGAATAGTATTCGAGCAAAGTTGGCACAATTTTTAACCATATTGATTCCGATTTTAATTACACAAGCAGGTCTTTCGCTCATCACATTTTTAGACACGGTGATGTCTGGAAAAGTGAGTGCAGAAGACCTAGCAGGTGTAGCGATCGGTTCGAGCATTTGGACACCTGTTTATACTGGTCTCGCTGGCATTTTAATGGCTGTTACCCCTATTGTGGCTCAGCTGATGGGCGGCGGCCGCAGGGAAGACGTTCCTCGTGCGGTCTTCCAGGCCATTTATTTATCTTTTCTTTTAAGTATCGTGGTGATTGTCATTGGATCGTTGTGTGTTCCGTTTATTTTAGGGAGACTTGGGCTTGAACCATCCGTAGAAACTATTGCCCGTCATTTTCTCAGCTTCCTTGCTATTGGAATCATCCCGCTTTTTGGTTATTCAGTCATGAGATCGTTCATTGATGCATTAGGAAAAACACGAGTGACGATGTTCATTACGTTAACCGCACTTCCTATTAATTTTGTTTTAAATTATCTCTTTATTTTTGGAAACTTTGGGTTTCCAAAGCTTGGCGGTGCAGGGGCAGGTCTTGCATCTGCGCTGACGTATTGGGCGATTTTCATCATGAGTATTTGTATTGTCATCAAAGCCGAACCGTTTGCATCCTTTCGGTTGTTTCAGACATTACCTCGTTTTAACGTCTCCCGAATGGGTCAAATACTGAAAATCGGTATTCCTATTGGGTTTGCGATCTTTTTTGAAACAAGTATTTTTGCAGCTGTCACGCTCTTAATGGGTCACTTTGATACCGTGACAATCGCCAGTCACCAAGCAGCGATGAACTTTGCTTCTATTTTATATATCCTGCCGCTTAGTATCTCAATGGCTTTAACGATTGTTGTAGGTTTTGAAGCCGGTGCCATGCGGTATAAAGACGCAAAAAGCTACAGCTATATTGGCATTGCAACAGCTGTTTTGTTCTCATTATGTACTGCAGCACTCATCTTGTTATTTAGACCTGAGATCGCTGGTTTATATACAACTGAATCAGCTGTTTTACAAATGACACAGCACTTTTTGATGTATGCGATCTTTTTCCAGCTGTCTGATGCGATCGCTGCACCCATTCAAGGGGCTCTGCGCGGCTATAAAGATGTGAATTACACACTGATTGCTGCGTTTGTCTCTTACTGGGTCATCGGCCTTCCAGCTGGCTACTTGATTGGCACGTATACCTCATTTGGAGCGTTTGGTTATTGGGTTGGGCTGATTACTGGGCTTGCCGCAGGTGCCATCGTCCTATTTGTTCGTCTCAGGTTGATTGAAAGACGTATGCATTCTGATACAACAGGAAAAGGCAGCTGACTGAAGTCAGCTGCCTTTCATTTAGTCATTCCATTGATACGTCCAGAAAATTTCTTCATCAAACCATTTTTGAACGACTGGTTCTTTGTTTTTCAACTTTTGTTCAAGCTCTCTTAGCATGCCTTCTGTTTGTGTTCTATGCGCTCTTAGTGCATTTAATTTGATATCGGCTACATCCGTAATATCAATCACAATATCGGCATTTCCTAGCACTTCTTCTCGATTTTTCGTAATGGCCATGCAGTATGTGACGGGACGGTCTTCTTTTTTCTTGCGGGATAGAGCACGAATGACCGCTTCACCTGTCGCATCATGATCAGGGTGTACGCCATGACCTGGATAAAACGTGACAATAAGAGTTGGTTTCACTTCATCAATTATGTGTTCCATCACATCCGCTAAATACTCATCATCTTCAAATTCCAACGTTTTATCTCGAAGACCAAGCATTCGCAAGTCTGTGACATCCATTTCTTTACATGCATTGATTAATTCCTGTTTTCTTAATTCAGGAAGTGTCTCACGGTTAGCATATGTTGGACTTCCCATATTTCTTCCCATTTCTCCAAGTGTCCCGCATGCATACGTCACTGGAATTCCACGTTTTCTGCTTTGCGCGATGAGCCCTGCGACCCCGAAGGATTCATCGTCGGGGTGAGGCAGCATCACAAGTACATGTTCGTTCATCACTGTTCCCCTCTCTCCTACACCTGAAATGGTGTTTCACTAATTTGTAATGAGATCGCTAGTTTTCCGTCTGGCAGGTGTCCTGCTAACAGCAGGCGACCTTGTTCATCAAACACGTAATCGGTTAAACCTTCTGCGTAAATCCAGCCATCTTCTGTTTTCATTCCGACACGGTATGGACCTTGTCCTTTTATTTTTGCCTGTGAATAGACAACTTTTGCGTTGCGGATATACGCCACGACCGTCATATTTTGCTCATTCACATGAGCTGAATAAGAACCAGTTGTCGTTTCAAGATGAACGAAGACTGGCCGATTTAAAAACGATTCAAGATGTGCTGTGACATCTTCCGTTTGAATTGGTTTCATGAGTGGTTCCTTCCTTCATTTTGAATTAGTTCTCGCAGCTTTTTCGTATGTAAGCTGATCAGCTGTAGTTGATGACCCTGTTCAATCGTGCTTTCTAAAATTCTTTCCACAGCGAGTACATACTTTTGATGTAATGACTTTCTTGCGCGAGGATGGGTGCGTGCATCAAGCAAATCATCTCGTATCGCCTCGTGTAATGAAGTCATATCCACTACATCAAGCTGCCGATTTTTCCATAAAGATTGATAAGCGTGTGCAAGCTCATCGACTGATGACATGTGATCACCTCTACAGTTTTGGTAACAACTTATTATGACATGATCCGCCTGCAAAAAAAAGCAAACTGCTTCGTCTCTTTAATGAGAATTCGCTGTTTTTTTCATTCGGAGTTGCGAGGTTGTAAATAGTAAAATCGCCACCCAAATACAGAGGAATGTCACGATTTTTGCTGCAGATAAGTGTTCGTGATACACAAATAGCCCCAAAAAGAGTGTAATAGTTGGTGCAATATACTGCAAAATACCAACTTGGTATAAAGGAATTCTTTTGGCTCCTTCAGAAAATAAAAGAAGCGGTACAGCTGTAAAGACACCTGCAAAAAATAATAGCCCAAGAGAGCCGAAGCTGCTCGGATTCATCGTGACAACAGGTTCTTTTAAGAAGAAGAATAAGTAAACAAGCGCAGCTGGTGCAAGAAGCAGTGTTTCAATGGTTAATCCAATGGCACTCGTAAAACTCATTCTTTTTTTAATCAGTCCATAAAACCCAAAACTAAAAGCCAATACGAAAGCCACGACAGGAAATGAGCCGTACTGAACAGTTGAGATGATGACACCAGCTGAAGCAATGAGAATGGCGGTGGTTTGCATTTTATTCAGTCGTTCTTTTAAGAAAATGATGCCTAGTAAAACTGATACAAGCGGATTAATATAATACCCTAAACTCGCTTCCAGCATCAGATCGTGATTTACAGCCCAAATGTATACATACCAGTTGACCGAAATTAAAATAGCCGATAAAAGTAATGAAAAAAGTGCTTTTCCATCTATCATCAGACCTTTCACAGTCTGCATCGCTGGACGGACTTGCTTTAAATATAAAAGAATACCGCACATAAAAACAAAGGACCATATGATTCTGTGCGCTAAAATTTCGCCTGACGAAATATGCTCCATCAGTTTCCAATATAATGGGAACAATCCCCATAATGTAAAAGATGCAGCCGTATATAAGACACCTTTTGATTGTTGTTCGTTCAATCTAACCATTCCTTTCTAAACCTATCGTATATTATAGCACGCACATCACATTATGGGCATATACTAATTCAGGGCATTTAGAAAGGATGATTTGCATGTTTGACTGGAACCGATTATTCCCTTTTCAAAAGCAATTTTCAAAAGAAGCGTTAAAAAATTCAGACCCTAAAGACGTTGAGCAATATGTCAATCAAGTCATGGAAAGTGTTTTCGGCTCCAATTATTCTGCTCAATTCCCCTTTCAGGATCCGCTGTCTCAGAAGCAGAAAGCAAGAGAGACAGACGATAAAAAAAAGAAAGAGCCGAATGTTGAAGTATTTGAGACGACAGATCACGTGTTTGTCAAAATAGAGCTCGATCGTCCGAACACTGAAAAAGTAAAAATCAAACATACAGCCAATCTGCTGTTTATTGATCATTTTCCTGAAGAGAATAAACAAAAGAAGGTTGTCCTGCCTGCTGCTGTGAAAAGAAAAGGAACGAAGGCTTCGTATCAAGATGGTATTTTAGAAATTATGTTTTTAAAGCATGATGATCCAGGCATCTCTGAAATTGATATTCCATTATAAAAAGCCTGCTTTGAAATGGAAGCAGGCTTACTCTTTTTTCTTAATAATATGGTGGATATCCGCCGCCATAAGGTGGTGGAACAGGCGGTGGTGGAGGCGGGTAATATGGACGAGGATAATTAAAAATCGCACTTCCTAGAAATCCGCCAAGCAGTCCGCCGACTAAAGGAGCGCCAAAACCAAAAAACAAAGGGACTCTAGATTCATATGGCGGAATGCCAGGGGCACCGCCTCGAAAATACGGAGTATGAGGGTACATGCTTTTCTCCTCCTTTGTCATGTGCCTAACATCAGCATATTCATTAGAAGACAAAACGTTTGGGCAAACCTAAAACTAAGCTTGCTCCTTTTTTTCATGAGATCCAGCATACTCCCCTGCCCAGCGCGATACTTCTCCGAACACACCATGTAATGCACTCCCTTTTTCGGTTAGACAATAGATGACTTTGACTGGCGTTTCAGGAAGTACAGTGCGCTTTATGATTCCTTCTTGCTCAAGCTCTTTTAAGCGTTCTGCGAGCATTTTTTGACTGATGGATGGAATAATGTCCGTCAGGTCTTTAAACCGCTTCGGACCATCAAGCAATACATGAATGATGAGACCATTCCACCTTTTGCCAAGAAGCAAAAAAGCTTGCTGAATGTTTGGACATAATTGAAATTCCATATATTTCAGCCTTTCTTTTCATAATCGTTTGACAAACTAACGGTGTACAATTTAAAATATATCTCTAGTTACAATAAGTAAGTTTCTCACTTTTTTATTTATTGTACCATACTATTTGCAAAAACGGGAGGAAATATCCATATGGCGAGCGATCAAAAAACGATTGACATTTTAAAAGAAAGAGCTTCAGTAAAAGAGTATGATACAACTCATGAAATGACAAAAGAAGAGTTAACAGAGCTTCTTGATATCACAACAAAAGCACCATCTGCTTGGAACCTTCAGCATTGGCATTTCACTGTTTTCCATAGTGCTGAATCAAAAGCAAAACTTCTTCCAATAGCTTACAACCAAAAACAAGTCTCTCAAGCATCAGCTGTGATTGCTGTGCTAGGTGACCTTGAAGCCAATCTAAAGGGTGAAAAAATCTACAGTGAGCTAGCAGAACAAGGTTTCATCACAGAAGATATTAAAGAAACACTGATGACACAAATCAATGGTGCTTACCAAAGCGAGCAATATGCACGTGAAGCTGCGTATTCAAACGCTTCGTTAGCTGCTATGCAATTAATGATTGCGGCGAAAGCAATGGGATATGATACATGCGCAATGGGCGGTTTCAGCAAAGAAGCGTACGTGAAAGAATTCAATGTGAGCGGTCGATACGAACCAGTGATGTTGATTTCTGTCGGGAAAGCAGCAAAAGAAGCTCACAAAAGCAATCGTTTTGACATCGAAGAAGTATCTGATTTCCTATAAAAAACGGCACAGTCTCAGCTTCATGCTGGGGCTTTTTTATTTGCTCTAAATATTATTTTTCCATACTTATTTTCAAGTCTTCCTTTCTCATTCTTCACTATTTACCTCTTTTTAAAAATGAAAGCGTTATATTAGTATGATATTCATAAAAATGATTGTTTTTTCTGAAAATGGTCTTGTGATCTAATCTGACAACTGCTATTATTATGAAATTACAAAATATTAGAGGAGGAAAACATGAACAAAAAACTGATACTGGCGCTACTCATCGCGATTCCATTCATTGGACAGCTTGCACTGCTCCCCTTTGTGAATCGTATTCATCCATTTGTCATCGGGCTGCCCTTTTTCCACTTCTGGCTCTTACTATGGATTGTACTCACACCCGTTTGCACATTTATCATTTACAGGATGCAACATTCAAATGGAGGAACTGACGAATGCAAGGAAACTTAACAGCTTTATTGATTACTGCAAGTATCATTTTCATCGTCGTGGTCATCGGTTTTGCCGCTGGTCGTGATAAATCATCAAGACAATCAGTAGAAGAATGGTCTGTTGGCGGGAGAAAATTTGGCGGGCTTCTCGTCTGGTTCCTTGTTGGCGCAGACTTATATACTGCTTATACCTTTTTAGGGCTCACAAGTACAGCTTATACAGCGGGAAGTGTTGCTTTTTTCGCTATCCCCTATTCAGTTCTTGCTTATTTTATTGCGTATTTCTTCTTACCAAAACTTTGGACGGTTGCAAAAAATCACAAGCTGACAACACTTGCTGATTATGCACGTGAGCGATTTGACAGTAAACTGTTATCTAGTTTGATTGCCATTGTTGGTGTACTCATGCTCATTCCATACATTTGTCTTCAGCTCAGCGGGATTCAAGATACGTTAACTGTCGCTGGAACGAGTTATATTAATGTGAATGCAGTTGTTATCATTTCATTTATTTTAGTTGCACTTTATACATTTTTCAGTGGTATTAAAGGTCCTACATATACAGCCATTATTAAAGATATTCTTGTTTGGGTGATCATGCTCTTTATGGTCGTTTCCCTCCCGATTATTCATTTTAACGGCTGGACCCCAATGATGAATACGTTAGCTAAGGAAGCCCCACAGCTTCTGACGATTCCTGAAGGCGGGCCTAAAGGCATTTTGTGGTTTATTACCGCATCAGGTGTTTCTGCACTCGCATTATTTATGTGGGCACATGCAGCAACTGGCGTTTTCACTGCAAAAAGCGCAGATGCCATCCGTAAAAACAGTATGTTTTTACCTCTTTACAACATTGTATTGATTTTGGTCATCTTCCTTGGCTTCATTGCCTTTTTAGTCTTACCGGAAGATACAAATCCAAGATTTGCTCTTCTTCATTTAATACAGACGTCATATGGCGGCGTGATGCAGGGGCTTGCGTATTCAACGATTGCACTTGCTTCTCTCATTCCATGTTCGATCATGGCCATTGGGGCATCGAATTTATTTGCCAATAATTTGTACCGTGATTTAATCCATCCAAATGTGTCACCTAAACGGTTAACGATCATTACACGTTCGATGGTATTTATCGTGATCGGGCTTGCTCTTTTATTCGGTATGCTGTTCCCGACTGCGCTTGTCACGCTTCAGCTGATCGGTGTTTCTGGAATGGTTCAAATTTTCCCAGCCATTGCCATCAGCTTGTTCTGGAAAAAACAATCGAGAGAAGCAACGATTGCGGGGCTCATCGTAGGAATTATCGTGACCTTTACAGCGAATATGACACAAATGACATTCGGCCTTTATGAAGGCTTTCTCGGTTTACTAGCAAACGTTGTGGTCATCCTGATTTTGAATCCATTCTTCCAGAAGAATGTCACATCTAATTCTGTGACAAGTGATTTGTTTGAAAAGAATGGGAAAACAACGGAACCTGTGGCTAACAAAGCGTAACACAAGAAAAAAAGCAGTCCCCTGATGAGGACTGCTTTTTCTATTTCATTTCTTTTTTCAACACTTCAATGGCTTTTTTCATTTGCGTGTCATTTTTCTTGAGCTTATCTTGGATGTTTGTCATCAGTACCGTCGTTGTGTCCCCTGTCAGAATACCATCAGCCTTTAGATCGTGATCTGATTGGAAACTTTTCACGATCGACTGGAATGCTTGATCATATTCTCCATTGGCTTTTGCTTTGTAGCCAAGCGCTTGGAACATTTTTTGAGCCGCTTTGACTTCATCTCCATCATCATTCAGTTGATACGTCTTTTTCGGACTTAAGTATGGCAGCTTCGCATAACTCGGCAGAGATGCTTTCACCTGTGGCTCAATTCCTTTTTTGTGAATCCAAGACCCGTCTGGTGTCAGCCACTTGGCAATGGTTAATTTCACACTAGAACCATCATTGTAGCTTTGCGCATTCTGAACAGTCCCTTTACCAAATGTCTTTTCTCCAACAAGTTGAATGCTAGAGGATTGGTGCAGAGCTGCCGCCATGATTTCAGCAGCACTCGCTGAACCGCCGTTTACAAGAACAACTGTCGGCTGATGAACTTTGCGTTCTTTTTCTGCTTTGTACACTTGTTTCTTTCCTTTTTCCTCAACCTGCATAATGACTTTTCCTTTATCGATAAAGTCATTGCTCATTTCAATTGCTTCTGTCATAATGCCGCCTGGATTATCTCTCAGATCAATGACAAAACCTTTTGCCCCTTTTTTCTCGAGGTCATCAATCGCTTTATCTAACTCTTTAGACGTGGTTTCAGCAAAAGACGTGATTTGGATTTCGCCTATTTTATCTTTTGTTAGTTTTGCATACACCGTTTCAAGTGGAATCGTATCTCTTGTGATCGTGACATCCACATTTCCAACACCTTGTCGGTTCAAATGCAGTTTGACATCCGTTCCTTTTTTCCCTCTGATAAGAGAAACGGCTTTATTCACTGACATACCTTTTGTACTTTTACCATCCACTTTTAAAATACGATCATGAGGTTTCAAACCAGCTTTTTCAGCAGGAGAGCCTTTAATCGGTGCGACAATTAAAATTTGTCCATCCTTCTCTTCTACTTGTGCACCAATTCCTTCAAATGAAGATGAAATCGTGTTGTTAAATCCTTCGGCTTCCTCCTGATCCATATATGTAGAGTATGGATCATCAAGTGATGCAATCATTCCTTGAATCGCACCGTCTACTAGTTTTTGATCATCCGTTTTTTCGTAATACTCGTTTTTTACCTTCGTATATGCAGCCATGAGTTTACTAAACTTCTCATCTCCTGAAACGCTGACAGCACCTTGTTTTGTGATCACAAATGTAATCGCTGAGGAAAGCGCTGCTGTCACCAGAATGGCTATCACGAACTTTAATTGTTTTTTCAAAAAAACACCACCTTTATCTCCTTTCATTATTATCAAGGACGATTCTTCATCCGTCAACCAAAGGATCAAACTTCTATTTGAAAAGATAAGCCATTTAGCCTTGCAATGCATAATCTTTAGAGAGAAACATGATAAGGAAAGAAGGGATTCCATGAGTGACTATGTAGAAATGCTTGCCTATTTTGGTGTATCAGGTGCCCATCCTGGCGGAATTGAGCTAACAAAAACGATGATTGAGCATCTTCACTTGGCGTCTGACGATCGTATACTGGATGTTGGATGCGGCACAGGACAAACAGCCGCCTATCTAGGACATTTAGGTTATGAAGTAGAGGCGATTGATACACACCCTTTGATGATTGAAAAAGCCAATCTGCGATTCGAGCGGGAACAACTACCTTTCCGTGCACAGCAAGCATCGATCGAACACCTGCCATTTGCGGATGACTCGTTCTCTCTACTGATCAGTGAATCTGTTTTAAGCTTTACCCATTTACCTGCTGCGCTTGCTGAGATCAAACGGGTGCTTGCTCCTGGAAAACAATTGATCGCAAATGAGGCTGTGTTAAAAGTGCCGCTCCCCTCAAAAGAACAGGCAACCATTCGGGAGTTTTATGGGTTTCACTCCCTCTTTTCATTTCCTGAATGGAAAAGGCAGTTAGCGTCCGCAGGATTCCGTGACATTCAGATTCTCTCATTTGATGAACACATGGTGCAGGAAGAGCCGACCGAAATGGAATTATCAGATCAAATACCACCTTCTCTTTATGATACATTACAGACACACTATGACCTGATTCAAACACACCGAGAACATCTGAGTCACCTTGTATTTGAATGTACAGTATAAAATGAGCGAATCTCCTATATGTTTTGTCCAAACTCTATGAAGTCTTTCGCATAGGATAAGAGTGAAAAGAGTTTGTCATAAGGAGGAAAAACATGGAGCGCTACTATAAACTTTGTCAGCAGCATATGGGGAAAGTAGCTAGAATTACTGATCGAAATGGCAGAGTACATGTTGGACGTATTGAGCGGGTGTCAAACCGCAAAGTTTATATCCGTCCAGTCGGCGGGTCCCGCAGGGGCTTAGGCTTTGGCTATTACGGAGGTTATTACGGAGGCTATTATGGCTGGGGTCCAGCTTATGGCATCGGTCTCGGTTTTATTACCGGCTTCGCATTAGCAGGTTTGCTCTTTTTTTAAAACGGCGTATAAAAGAAGGCCTCCCAGCTTCAGGAGGCCTTTTATTTGTTTATATTTTCTTCACTTTGTTCATATACTCTTCGAATGTTAAATCATGATCGTGCATCGCTTTTGCAGCTTCTTTCCCTACATAGCGCAAGTGCCACGGCTCATATTCATATTTTGTGATGTCTTCTTTCCCTTTTGGATAACGGATGATAAAGCCATATTTATAAGCGTTTTTGGCTACCCATTTACCATCAGGTGTTTCACCAAATTTTTCAGAGATTTCAAAGCCGGCACTTTTTGAGGAAATATCCATAGCTAGACCTGTTTGATGTTCACTTTCGCCTGGTAAGGCTACGGCTTCTTGGGCTTTTTCTTTCCCTTTTAGTTTCACTTCACTATCAAAAATGACTTTTTGACGATCATAGGAACGATAGCCAGATACTGCTGCGAGCTCAAAGTTTTCCTTTTTAGCACCTTTGAATAACTTCGCAAGTGCCTCCGCTGCTTCTTTTCGAATATATCGTTTTTCAATATCCTCTGAAAAAGAGAATTCCACTTTTGGTACAACGAGATCAGAAGGTTTATAGGTTCCTGGCAGTGCATATTCTTTGTTCACTAAAGCAAGCACATTTTCAGGGTTTTGAATGGTCTTCAGTCCGCTCACTACCTTGATGTCATTGAAATATTCACTCTTTAACGTCAGCTCTTGATTAGATGAATCTGCCGTATCGTTTGAGTTTTGCTGGGATGATGAACTTGCTGCGTTCTTTTGTTCGTTTGTTTTGTTAGATTCAGTGGTACCGCTTTTCTGATCCAGCAACTGGCAGCCTGATAATGCGGCCGTCAAACCAAGAATCGATGCGATTGAGAGTATTTTATAGCTTTTCTTCATGACATACCTTCCTTTTGCTCTACTAAAAAAATAAAGATGCGCTACATCGTAGCACACCCTTTATACTATTATAAAACAGAATCTAGTGCAATTAAGATCATTTCGTCAAATGTCGTTTGACGCTCTTCAGCAGTTGTTTCTTCTCCTGTTAGCACATGATCGCTCACTGTCAGAATCGACAACGCTTTTCTGCCAAATTTTGCAGCAAGCGTATAAAGAGCCGTTGTCTCCATTTCGATCGCTAGAATTCCATATTGGTCCATCAGCTCAAGTGGTTTTTCATTATAAAACTGGTCTGCTGTAAATACATTCCCAACACGCACAGCTACATTTTTCGCTTCTGCTGTGTCGTAGGCTTTTTTCAGTAAACCAAAATCAGCACATGGTGCGTAATCAATCGGTCCAAATGCCACACGGTTCATTTGAGAATCTGTTGATGATGTTTGAGCTAAAATGACGTCACGTACATTGACATCTTTTTTGATCGCTCCGCAAGAGCCAACACGGATTAAGTTTTGAACATCATAGCTTTGGATCAGCTCATTCACATAGATCGAAATAGACGGTACGCCCATTCCAGTACCTTGTACAGAAATGCGTTTTCCTTTATATGTTCCAGTATAACCATACATGCCGCGCACTTCGTTATAGCACACAACATCTTCTAAGTATGTATCTGCAATATATTTCGCACGAAGCGGATCGCCTGGCAGCAATACCGTTTCTGCAATTTGTCCTTTTTCTGCTCCAATATGTACACTCATTTTTTAGCCTCCACTTACGTTTAACATGTGTTTAGTCCCATTTATTATAAACGATTGCGTTCAAAAAAGAAAATACCAGCTGAAAGTAAAGCTGGCATCGTCGTTTATATTTAACTCATCGTCATTAGGCGTTCACTGCGTTTCCATCCTGCCGGAAAGAGCTGGTAGTAGCACTTCCCTTTTTTCTGGTCATCAATCACAACGATATCCCCAGTTGTGATAAACCGTGCATTGTAATCATTAGGGACTGTATCTTGTACATTAAATGTCGAGAATGCTTTTTCCAGTACATCAAGGTGTGTCCTGCCGCCAATCTTTGTCCGGTACACAGGCTGATGCCCGCTTTCTGCACCATATTCAGGTGTTTGATAAATGGTTAAGTGATAAGCTGAAGGTTTCTTTTGAAAAAATCTCAACGTCAATTGCATTCAAATCCCTCCCCTTTTATATAAAATTGGCTGGGATCTATGAATTTCCTTCTTCTATTTTTGTCGAATGACGGACAATTTTTCGTCAATCTTTTTACATATGAGAAATAAAGCTAGTCCTATCGCAAAGCCTCCTGCTACATCAGTGACATAATGAACACCGATATACATCCTGCTGATGCCGATCATCAGCACACAACATCCTGTCACCATATAGACTGCTTTTTGTCTCTTTTTCAGCCACGGAATCATTTCAATGAATAGATAGGCGATAAATGGATAGATCGTTGCTGCATTCATAGAATGTCCGCTCGGAAAGCTGTAATAGGTCTCATTCACTAGATGATCAAAGGCCGGACGCTCTCTAGCAAACAGTCCTTTCAGTTCATGATTGACCGTTTTTTCTGCTATATATAGTAGAAAAAGCAGCATAATAGAGTGGTAGCGTTTATACATAAACAGCATCACGCTAAAGATGAGCATGATTGGGACAAGCAGCGCACTGATACCAAAGTCAGTCAAAGTCAGCATGACATCATTTAAAAAAGGAAGTCTAATGTTCTCAAACGATAAGATGATCTGGTTGTCCAATTCCTGAAACTTACCAGATACCATAAGCGCAGCGATGGCGCCAAACAAAAGGAAAAAAATGATCACATACACGCGAAACAATTCCCCTCCCTTTCTACTCAGAATCTCTTCAAAGTATAGTGCCTACCGTGCCTCTTCTTCAACTATCATTGCTTTCCTCAGCATATATTCAAATGTAATATCGGCAAGCTCAAACGTTTCCAGCTCAGATGGTATGTACCCTCTTTTGACCAGCTCCATGTAGAAGAATTCTGCAATTTCCTCTGTATCAATCACCAAATCTGCTTCTTTCATTGCTTTCCGCCTCCTTTTTTATGATGTATGAACGCTGCCTTATTTTTATTACAGTTTGTCATAATGGCTCATTCCATACATATAAATGCAGTAAACGAAAAGAAAAGGGGCATGAGGCAATGAAATGGTTAAGCATTTTAGATGGACATACTTTTGATCAGGTGATGGGCCGTATCTTGAGGGGATGGTTTTATGTGATTGCTTTTTTCTGTGTTCCTTACTTTTTATTCGTGTTAGGACAAGTCTTCTTTTAACCAAAATGCTCGTTTAAACTTTCCAAAATAAAGTCCATCATATCCTTATATTCTGGGTCTTTGAAAAATTCATAGAGAATTTTATAATCATTGTAAATATCAAGAAGCTCATCCACTATAGATACAGCGAGAAATTCTAGTGATGCTTCGCTTTCTTGTTTCTCTTCTAACTGTAATAGAGCGGTTTGCACCATATCTTCCTCTATTTCTTTTGAGGTTTCTCCAACGTAATGCACAAAAAGAAGCTGATGAACAAACTGATCCATCTCATATTTCCTTAGAACAAGCGTCAAGTCTTCTTCTTCTGTTTCCAACCATTCTCCGTCTTTTAACCTTGTCAGTTCATAAATGACATCTTCCCAGCCATCTTCAAGGTAACGCCATATTTCAGTCCGATGACCAATGATTTTAAATAGCTCTTTCCCGTAATCCTTTACATATACAACATCGCCAATGAGGAACTCATATTCAATGTCCAGCTTTTCTGTATCCACTATCACCCCGTCGTACTCATCGTAAAGCTGGAGTGATGTTTCAAAATAAAGCACCTCATTATGATTGACCTCATATAAATAATGCTGGTCAATTTGATGGACTTTTGTTATCGTTCCAACTGTGCCGTACATGACAACGACGACAATATCCCCTACTTTATATTTTGGTGCTTTCGCCTTCATTCTGTCTCCCCCTTGCCCGACTTTTGGTCTTAACGTATCGTATGCCGGCGCAAGGAATTCTGCATGGGCAACCACACCATGCAAAACGCCATTTTATTTCTTCATGAAAAAACCGCTTCTTCCATACGGAACAAGCGGTTGTGTGTGTTATTTTTTTTTGACTTCTACTTCGTATTGCTCAAAAGCCTCGTCAAATGTCGTCATGGAGCTTAAATAGTCCCCATTTAACTCTAAATAGGCACATAGCTCATGATAATCAGTGGATGCTTTAGGAAAGCTGTGATCTTCATAAGCAGCATTTGCAAAATGACTGATTTCATCCTTCGGTTTTGGATGTCTATACTTCATTAAATAATGGTAAAACGACTTCACCTGTTTTTCCCTCCGCGACACTCTATTTTGTTGTTATATTATACAGGAATTTGATGACTTGTATAGGCGGAGGTACAACTTATGAAGAAAAATCAAAGTAATTACGCTTTAATAACCGCTCCATGCTCATTAATTCTGCATATAAGATTTTTTCTGGAAGTTTTGTTTGATCGACTAAAATTAATTGATCTTCTATCTCTTTTACTGTCTCATCCTTCTGATACGTCATCCCGCAATGCGTGCAAGAAATCGAAGGCGTTTCCAAAATCTCAATCGATTGTGTGCCCGTGATGAGTTCCCAATAGACTGTGGTCTGTCCTGCGTTCGCTTTCTTCTCCTCACACCAATCACATGTCAGCAACTTTATTTCTCCTCCTTTACGGTTTGTTCTTTTTTGAGCTGGGCTTGATATTTCTTCTCTTTTAATTCATCTCGTTTTTCACGTTTGTTTTTGAGCGTATCATGTTCAGGATTCGTTTCATAAGACTCTCTTCGTTTCATTCGGCTTAAATTTTCAGGCGTAAAGGATCTTGCTTCATCCTCAAATAGAGCAGTTATGCCAATGGCGGGTTCTTTCTTTTCTTCATAGATTTCATTAAAATACGCATCTGCTTGGCCTGCGACGTAATGTTCTGGCTCCGGATAAGAGGTGATCACACCTTCAAAGTTACGCAGGACCACTTTCTCTGGGCTTTGAGATAATAAATAATTTGGCTGTAAGGTGATCTTACCTCCTCCGCCTGGTGCATCTACAACAAAGCTTGGCACGGCATAACCACTCGTATGTCCTCTTAAGCCTTCAATGATTTCAAGGCCTTTTGAAACCGGTGTTCTAAAGTGGCCGATCCCCTCAGATAAATCACATTGATAAATATAATAAGGTCTGACGCGAATCATGACGAGATCATGCATCAGCTTCTTCATAATTGGCACACTGTCGTTAATTCCTGCTAGGATCACCGCCTGATTACCAACAGGGACGCCAGCATTGACAAGGCGCTCACACGCTTCTTTCGCTTCTTTTGTGATTTCAATGCTTGTATTAAAGTGAGTGTTCAGCCAAACTGGATGATATTTTTTTAAAATCTCACACAATTCATCTGTAATTCGCTGCGGAAACACGACCGGTGCACGTGTTCCAATTCGAATGATTTCAACGTGAGGAATGTCTCGTAAGTTTTTCAAAATGTATTCAAGCACTTGATCATTAATTAACAGCCCGTCACCGCCTGAAATTAACACATCCCGCACTTCAGGGGTTTCTCTAATATATCCAATGGCGGCATCTAATTGCTTTTTCGGCACGCCCATCCCGATCTGACCGGAAAAGCGCCTTCTCGTACAATAGCGGCAGTACATGGAGCACTGATTTGTGACAAGAAACAGCACACGATCTGGGTAGCGGTGCGTTAAACCTGGAACAGGTGAATCCTCATCTTCATGGAGCGGATCTTCGAGGTCATATTTTGTTTTATGAAGCTCCTCTGCAATTGGTACAGACTGCATACGAATTGGGCATCTTGGATCGTCTGGATTCATCAGTGAGGCATAGTAGGGTGTTATGTTGAGTGGAATGGTTTTCGTGGAAATTTTCACCCCTTCTTTTTCCTCTTCTGTTAAGTTCACGACTTTTTCTAAATCTTCAAGCGTTTTGACCGTATGCGTCAGCTGCCAAATCCAGTCGTTCCACTTTTCCTCGGGTACGTCCTTCCAAAGTTCAATGTCCTTCCAATGTCGCGCAGGTTGATACAGTTTTTGATTCATATCCATTCCCCCTATCAGCATTCACTTTATACTATGCAAGTTATGTGCCAACATGGGAAAATGCCCCTATTCTTTACAAAAGGAGCTTTTCCGTCACATTCACCTGTTTGAAGTGCCTACTTTTCGGCATCTGTATATTTTTTTAGTTTATACTGCAATGTTTGTCGAGGAATCTTTAAAGCGGCTGCTGTTTGCTTAATATTCCCTGCGTGCTGTCTTAAAGCTTCTTGAATCAGCGTTTGTTCAAATGACGTCACTTGACTTTTTAATGAGGACTCTGGTGGATGACTTTCTATCTGATGCGTCCGCAAATGGGCAGGGAGATATGCTGGGGTGATTTCTTCTGCTTCCTTTGGCATCATCAAGACGGCATGCTCGATCGTATGTTTTAATTCTCTGACATTCCCTGGCCACTGATGGGCCATAAATACTTGGACAGTTTCTTCTGAAAGGCGGTTGACGTTTTTTGAAAATTGCTGATGATACATTTGAATAAAGTGGCGGGATAACAGCTGGATATCATGCTTCCTGGTGCGAAGCGGCGGGATATGAAATGATGACACATGCAGTCTATAAAATAAGTCTTCTCTTAACATTTGTTTTTTAACGGCTTCAAATGGGTCGATATTGAGGGCAGTAATCACTCTGACATTTACTTGAACCGCCTTTGCATCACCTATCCGGCGGACAACACCATCCTCTAACACACGCAGTAATTTTGTTTGAAGCGTAAGCGGCATCGCTTGCAGCTCATCAAGAAAAAGCGTACCGCCATCTGCTAATTCAAACAGCCCCTTGCGATCTATTGCGCCCGTATAACTTCCTTTGACAGACCCGAATAAAAGACTTTCAAGCAGCGATTCTGGAAGAGCAGCGCAGTTTTGCGGGATAAAGACTTGATCTTTCCGATCAGATGCATGAACAATCGCTTGTACGAGTACCTCTTTTCCTGTCCCAGTTTCCCCGAAGACCATAACCGACGAAGGATATGCAGCAGCTTTTTTCGCTTTCTCCAGCATCTCTTTTAAGTGTGGATCATTTGTTAAAAATGAAGAAAAATCGAGCATTTGAGTGGTCTCCGCGGCACCATCCGTTCGTTTTTTTTGATCTAAACGATTCGAAAGCGCCGACAGCTTCGACACATCCTTCGCTACTTCTACCGCCCCAATTAACTTACTGCCTTCCATAATGGGCAGTGTGGTGTTGACGGTCTCAATTTTTTCTCCATTTTTGTTCAAATAGGTTTGCAACGAATGATAAATGGGTTTTCCTGTTCTAAGTACATGCATGAGTGTACTTGTCTTTTCAGTTAATGAAGGATACACATCCAGTATGTACTTGCCAATCACCTCTTCTTTCGCTAAACAGTCGAACTTCGCTGCATTATGATTATAAAAGATGGTGACCCCTTGATCGTCTACAACGTGAATCGCTTCATCGATGGCTTCTAAAATTAATTCAAACCAATCCGCTCTTTCGACAACCTTCCCCACTATTTCCCCCTCACTTTCTATGCCGAAAATTCGGCACTGTATTGCCCAATTTTCAGCGGCTTGATGATGTTCAACGTGTTCCTCTATCCTTTTCACGATTCGCTTTTTCCTGTCGATCTCCTGCTTTTTTCATCTATTCTAAAAAAAGCACCCCTCTTAGGAGGAGTGCTTTCGCCCTGACGTTTGATAAAGAGACAAGTCAAATTCCTGAAGAGACTCCATATACAGCGGCACAATTGGCTTTCCTTCTTGAAAAAATGCAAATTGAGAAGGCTGTAGTTTGATTGGCTGATGGTAAAATGCAAATATTTTCACTACCTCAGGGACAATGCGGCAAAAGGTATCATGCACAAATAAATAGACATCTTGTTTCCATTTGAACAGCCGTCTATTTGGCGGGCTGAATATTGGAGATACTTGAATGATGCTGCCTTCCTCAAACGTCTCCAGCTGCTCTTTTGTTACCGTGTATATCTCCTTTTGGTGAAACTGAAAATATTGCACATCACGTTTTGAAGCAAACCGTCTTTTTGTCTGATGTTCAATATAATAAAATGTTCTGCCGTTATCTGCGGTGACGACTGTATAATTTGGGACTGTCAGCGGCTCGTTCATTTCATATTTCATCGCACATAACGAGGGAACACGAATCGCACGCCTGTTTTTTTCATTCACCCAGCGCCTGTCAATACGATGAAGATATCCGTGAGCGATTTGATAATAAGCGCCTTCTCTTTCAATCACAGCTCCGTCAATTAAATCGTAGGGCATACTCGCAAACATATGATGGAATGATTGTGGCGTTTTATATGTGGTATCAAGTACTTCTTGTAATGGAAAGAACGCAGCAAAATGATTCAGTCTCATCCAAAACACAGAGTCAGCATGATGCCAATGTTTTGGTTCGTCAGCCCAGTATTGTCCATATTTTTCATGAATAAGCGAAAGCAGCCGGCTTCTATGCATAACAGAGCAATGGTCGACTTGAAAGGATGCATGCTCCAACACTTGATCTGCTTCTCGAACGAAGCTCGCCGTTTCCACCAAATGCTGATTCACATGCACGACACGTTGCGAGGAATAGACGATATCTATGTGAGGCTTCGATTGAAAAACCTCGACCATTTTCTCTAAACGATCTTTTCTGTAGACTGTATCATCAGTTACATAACAAACCAGCTCACCTGTTATACGTGTTAATGCTTCATTAATTAGCGTTGCATAACGTACAGTCTTCAGCCGGTTTGCAGGATGAATTTGATGAGAATACAATTGAATGCGCTTATCCACTAAATAAGGCTGCATCTTTTGGATCGTTTCTTGTTCAGAGCCATCATCCATGATCAAAAGCTCCCAATGCTGATACGTTTGTTCTACCACACTCTTTAACACACGTTCAATGAAATCAGGTTTGTTGTAGCTTGTTAATATCACTGATACTTTCATGACCATTATCCTTTTTTAAATAGATTAAAAAGCCCCCCAGCTGACAATGTTCACATAAGGAACACTTACTCTTAGCTGATTTGTCGCATTTTTAAAGACTGCTACTGAGTCAAACAATTGTACGACAACCACGTTTTGCAACACATCTCCATTGACTAAATGAACACGCGGCAGCGGAATACCGAGCTCAAGCCACGGGCGCAGCAATTCTTTAATCTCTGACGCACTCCCTTCCTCACTTTCCTCTAAAAGATGAAGAAGAAGTATAATCAACACAACTTCAAGTATTCCTTCTGTTTCTAGTAATTCTTCGTTCCAGCCATTTAATAGTTGTTCAAATTCCATTCAGATTCCCTCTTTCTTCTCGTTTGATCTTTACTAGAGTATGAGGATCACTTCATTTAGCATCAGCATTTGAAAACATTTTTCAAAAATGTGTGAAGTCATTAAATGAAAAAAAGAACAAGGAATGAGCATTCTGCTTATACCAAAAAAAGAGAACGGCATATACATAGTGGTGTGTTTGAATGGATGAAGAAAGGATGGGGAAAACATGAGCGAAAAGCGTGCCGAATTAAAAAAAGAGCTGTTAAAGCTGTTTTTCAAACCGCTTAGTCATGCGTTAACAGTTAATCTCGAAGAAGGAGGAGTTCAAGTGGAAGAAAAATTGAACGATTTATTTAGTGAGGTAGCAGCTGAAGCATCACCTTCAGATTCTGCTACAACACTCGACGTATCTCAACCAGCAAGATGGATTTTTGCAAGACTTGCACCTGGAACAGTCATTAGCATTGTCATGGACTCAGGTGACTTAATCGGACCCGTTCAATTCGTATCATTCGATGCTTCAACAGGTGTTGTTTTCGTCACACAAGAAAGCTCTGTGACACCTACGGGCTCTGCAACGACTCTATTAGATGTAGATAAAGTAGAAAGTGTTACGTTCACATCTTAATGTGAGAGGGCCATCATGAAGCTTCTTTATATCAGCTCTGGCTACGGTGGAATCTATCGGATGTTTGATCAATGGATAGAAGATAGCTTCATTGATTCCCCCTTTTCATGCATCAAGGTGGAAAGGGAAACTCTACCCGCTTATATGCACAAAATCCGGACATTTTCTCCGGATTTTGTTTTCATGATGATCGGTGATCATATTCCAACAGAACTGCTTCATCAATTCAAACAAGAAAAGATCCCCGTTGTACTGTGGATGACAGAAGACCCTTTTTATATAGATGTGTCAGCTGCATGCGTAAGTGATGCACAGCTGATCTTAACGATTGACGAAGGTGCTTTGTCATTTTACAAACAAATGGGGGCTGATCACACGCACTACTTTCCCATTCCAACCAATACACACGTATTTCAGAAAAAAGAATCACCACATGAGTCGTGCATTTATGACATTGCACTCATTGGCTACCCTTATCCAAACCGCATCAAAGCCATCAATACACTCTTACATCAAAACAAATGGCGCATTCTCGTAGCAGGAAAAGAGTGGCATCGCGTGTTGAATAAATCACGCAGACGATATCATGATCTCTCACTGATGACCCACTGGCTGAGTCCCGAGCAGATGGCAAACATCTATCAAACATCAGCCATTGTTCTGAATCCGCACAGGCCCGCGCAATTTGCCTATAATCAAAACAAAGCCAATGTTCAAAATATGAGTCTTAACAACAGAGCATTTGATATCGCTGCAAGCGGAGGCTTTCAGTTGACAGATCTACAACCGTCACAGGCATTTTCAAGCTTCGCTTTTTACACACATGAAAACGATTTGATTAAGCAGGTCGAGCACTATGTAAAAAACCCTCAACAAAGACAATCGGTTGCAGAGAACAATTACGAGCAAGTCATTCGCTGGAACACATTTGATACGCTACCTTACAGACTTTATGAAATAGTCAAAAGCGCCCTATGACCGGGCGCTTTTTCTAATTGTCATCATCTTATGCCGTTCCTTCTGCATCTTGTCGAGCCAATAAAATCTTCTCTGCCTTTTTCCGATCCTCCTCACTTTTCACAACAAGCGATTGCGCATGATCCATCATATATGCACCAACAGATCCTTCTAAAAAGGAATGAATGCATTCTTTTGCATATGGAACATGAAACGCATAGACAGCTCCATTTAAACGCCCATACGTATAAGGGTGCTCCTGAGTTGGTACAAAAAAATAATGATTGTCCTTATACAGGCTGGCTTCATTGGTGTCATGAAGTGTCCAAGTTTCATTTGGATTTTCTAACGCCTCTGTAAAAGAAGCAGCACAATCATATCCTCCCTCTACTAGAAGCTGTAAGCAGTTCTCAATATCTGCCGTCTGCCTTAGTGGTGATGCTGGATGCAAATACAAAACAATATCAAACGTTTTTCCCTCTCGTTCTAAATAAGCAAGTGCGTGCTTCACAGCTACTAAAGAAGGTGTTTGTTCCGTCACATGTGTGCTTGGCAGTTCAATCACATTTGCTCCATAGTGGGCCGAAATGATTTGAGTATTCACATCCTCTGAAGATACGATGACTTCATCTAATTCAATCATTTGTAATAATGGCTGAATGGTCCAATAGATTAGCGGCCGCTCCGCCAATACGCGAATGTGTTCAGCATGATGCCCCTGCTTGCTGCTAAAAGCTGGTATCATGGCTAAAATACGATTTCCCCTATACATGTATGATCTTCTCCCCTCGCGCAGCTCAGTATCAGTGAATACATTCTGAGAGCTGAACTGATCGCCGTACTGATCGCCGTACTGAAGTCTTCAGGTGCCTCGCTATTCTACTTAATCTTCTATCTCTACATATTCTATTAAGTCGTCAAGCAGATGGTTATAATTGGTTCACCTAATTTATGCATGAAGTGGTTCTTTTCCTCAAACGTCTTCCACTCTTTCACATATGATGCAAAGTAGAGAATTGAGAGTTGGGGGATTAGATATGTCCAAACAAATAGAAACGAGTTTGAAGACCTTTTTTCGTGACAAAATCATCTTGGTCACAGGCGGTACGGGTTCGATTGGCCGGCAGATTGTGAAAAAATTAACAGCCTGCTCTCCTAAAAAGGTCATTGTCTTCAGTAAAGATGACAGTAAACAATACATGATGAAAAATGAATATGCGGCGCATCCAGAGGTTGTATTTGCACTTGGAGATGTGAGGGATGCAAGCCGCGTCAGGCAGCTTGTCAAAGGGGTAGATATCATCTTCCATGCAGCTGCACTCAAACAAGTACCCACCTGCGAAGATAATCCGTTTGAAGCTGTCCAAACCAACATCATCGGCGGACAGCATGTCATCGAAGCAGCACTTGAACATGAAGTCAGTCATGTTGTGAACATTTCAACCGACAAAGCGGTTTCTCCGACAAATGCCATGGGAGCTACAAAATTAATTTCAGAAAAATTGTTTTTTCAAGCGAATGAAAGTATTTCAAATCAGAAAACGAGATTTTGCTCTGTCCGGTTTGGCAATGTGCTTGGATCAAGGGGTTCCGTCATCCCCATCATGCTTCAACAGTTGTTAAATGAACAACCTCTAACTGTAACTGATCCTAAGATGACACGCTTTTTTATGTCTATCGAAGAAGCTGTATCCCTCACACTTGAAGCAGCTATCATGATGAAAGGCGGCGAAACATTCATCCTCAAGATGGAGTCATTACAACTGGCTGATCTATTGAAAGCATTTCATGAATATGCCGGTCAGATCAACGTTCCTTCTCCTGATATTCTCGTTGTCGGCAAAAGACCTGGAGAAAAACTTCACGAGGAACTCACATTCCCTCACGAGGGAGATGCACTGTTTGAACATGAACAATTTTACGCCATTTTACCAAGACCACATCTTCACCCTCATTTTCAAAAAGTCCATTTGACCCATTACACATCAAACGAAGCACCGCTCATTACAAAAGAGAAACTGTTTCACATCATTGAACAATTACATCATACACACCATAAAAAATAAAAAAATCGTCACACGGAAGCAGCTGACTTCCATGTGACGATTTTTAAATCAATTATTGAAAGATGTGTTTCAAATGACCGTAGCCTTCTTTTTCAAGCTCATCCTTCGGGATAAACTTTAAAGCGGCAGAATTAATACAATACCGAAGACCGTTTGGCCCTGGGCCGTCTGGGAATACATGACCAAGGTGAGAGTCGGCCGTCTTACTGCGAACTTCTGTCCGCACCATGCCATGGCTCGTATCTACTTTCTCTTCTACCTCTTGATCTTCAATCGGTTTTGTAAAACTTGGCCAGCCGCAATGGGCATCAAATTTATCTAAAGAAGAAAACAATGGTTTGCCTGAAATGATATCTACATAAATGCCCTCTTCCTTATGATCCCAAAATTCATTTTGAAATGGCGGCTCAGTTCCATTATTTTGCGTCACTTCGTACTGCATTCGGTTTAATTCTTTGATGCGCTGCTCTTTTTCGTTAGCCATTATTTATCACTCCAATGAGATTGAATAAAACCTGCTCTGCCCGAACCGACATGGTATCGTTCGTAGTGCATTTTGTTCTTTTTATAATAATGCTGATGATATTCCTCAGCAGGATAAAAAGGGCCAGCCTCTAAAATTTCTGTCACGATTGGCTTTTGGAAAATTCCGCTTTGGCTCAGCTGCTCTTTTGATGTTTCTGCAAATTGCCTTTGTTTTTCATTGTGGACATAAATCCCTGTACGGTAGGACTCTCCTCTATCACCAAATTGTCCTCCATCATCTGTTGGGTCTATTTGCTGCCAATATAGTTCTAATAGCTTCTCATACGGAAAAACGTCTGGATCAAAGGTAATTTGAACGGCTTCTCTATGGCCTGTCGTATTTGTACATACTTCCTCATAGGTTGGATTCACTGTATGTCCGCCAGTATACCCTGATTCAACTTTGATAATGCCTGGCTGTTCATCAAAAGGTTTAACCATACACCAGAAACAGCCTCCAGCAAATGTGGCTAATTCTTGTTTTTCAGACATATTAGTGCCCCCTTCATTTAAAAAATGGTATCATCATATTATAACATGATAAAAAATAATGAAAATGATACGACTTGTATACCTAAAAACAAAAGAAAGCATTCTGTCGTATCTTAAAATATAATGGGGGTTTAATGATTGGAACAAAGAAAACAAATGATGTATGAAATGGATACTTTACTGAGAACCGTATTTAAGCAAATACGTTATGAAATTAACAGCCTGCTTGAAAACGAATTATCTCGGAATGAATTTCTCATTTTAAATCTGCTGCGTGAACAAGGCGCAAAAAAAGTAACGGAATTCGCCTCAATTCTCGGTGTATCAGCAAGCCATATTACAGCTGTAACCGACACACTTGTAGAAAAAGGCTGGATCACTCGTATCCGTTCAAAAGAGGATCGACGCATCATCAAAATCCACTTAACCGATAAGGGTAAGGAAATTACTGAGCATTTTGAGAAAAAGAAAACAGAATACTTCATGGAACGATTTGAATCATTTGATGATGAAGAACTGAAAACGATGATCAAATTATTTAAAAAGCTGGATAAAAGTCAAAAGGATTAAGCATAGATTTTAGCGTGGAGGACATGCTACGGATAAAAAGGTGGAATGAACCATGACAAGTCCATATCTTTGTCCGAACTGCAAAACCAACAGAACGCGTTTTAATCTCATCGAGCAGCATTCAGAACCTGTGAAACTTGATCCAGCAACTGGAGCGATTGTCGAAACATATGAAGGAGATCAGCTTTCTCCTTTTCACATGAACTATCAAGGACCGAAAATCAAAGTCCAGTGTGGCGTTTGCGGATTAATTGAGGATGAAAAAACGTTCATTAAGTTGGCTGAATATCATCAATATTCATCTCCTTCTTAATACGAGAGCCTGACACTTTTTGTCAGGCTTTTTTCTATGTTTCTTTTGCCTATACAGATCGTCCCTTTCTTGCATACGCTACAAAAAACACATTGCAGAGAAAGAAGGGATAAAGACGTGCAGCAGCTCTACGAGATGAATCAATTTCTATATCGTCCATTAGCTACCTTTCCCCCATACCATCCGAGACACACCATTTCCAAAGCTGTTATTCGATTATTTCACGCTGCACCGGATTTAAGTGAGCTTGCTGTATTTGTAAATCAGCAGCCAATCCAAAAAAAGCTGCCATACGGTCAGCTGTCTGCTTATATGGAATGGGATGAGGGTGTTTATGAGATAGAAGTATTCAAGCTGGCTACAAAAGAAAGAATTCTTTCTTCTCGTATGATGATTAATGGAAACGAGACTTACACGCTATGTATCACAGGAGCTCGTACCGGCTTTGCGCTGCTCACAGAAAAGCAAGACTCGCTGATTAAGCAAGAAGAGCTATCAGCACTCACGTTTATCCAGCTGTCACCAGACCTCCCTTTCATTGATATATATGAACGAGATCAAGGCATGTTATCAAAGGAGCTCGGATATGTGAACGGCACCCAAACCCACCACTTCTCTCCGAATAAGTATCACTTTGAATTAAAAGCTGCCGGTACTCAAAGTGTACTGCTAGATATTCCGAAAGTTCACCTGCAAACAAAGCGGGCCTATCTTATTTTACTTCATGGATTTGCAAACGGAGAGCCAGAGCTAATGGCAAAAGTCGTCTTGTCTCACCAAATGTAAAAAGAGCCTTTCCAAATGGAAAAGGCTCTCAGTGTGTAGACAAACCCTCTCATTCGGTGTCAGTCCTGCGTGCCGGTGCTCACGAATGTCACATTCACTCCGCGCCGGTACTCGTGCTTCCTAGAATGCAAAGGTTTTCAATCACGCTGAAAAGAAGACAAATAGCCTTTCCAAATGGAAAAGGCTATTTACGAGACATCTTCAGCTTTTTCTTGTTTTTGAAAATCAAAAGCAAGAATCATGGTACCTAAAAATAATGCACAATAGGCGATATTTAAGTAAAACTGGTCGATATTTTCTGCTTTTAAATGAGAGGCAGCTGTCATGCCAAAGTATGCAGCAAATAAGAGCGACAGTAAACTAAAATATTGATAGACTCGCTTCATCGTTTCACTCCTGACTTACACGTTCTATTGCTTTGGATGATAATATGAGAATTCAATTTCATCATTCTCAAGATCAATTTTGTTCGCTTTGACATACATATCATTCGTCAGCGGCATTTCTGAAAGGCGCACTTCCACCGTTTTTTGGTCTGGTTTCACATGAACGAAATCAGGCAGTTCATAGAATTGACCCATGTAACTTAAAACAAAACTGATTGGGATGCTTAATTGTCCAATTGAAAAGTCATCTACTTTCAGCAGAACATCCCCATTATCTTCAACAGATGGTGTAAATGATACATTTGCATTAATCGTTGAAGAAAAAGCTTTGATTGCACCTGTTACTTTCACATCTTGGTCAATCGCAACATGAAAGTCGGGCATATCGCTTGATCCTTGGTTTTTCAAATAATCATTGACAAAGCTGGTGAGTGATTCTTTTGAACTAGAAATGTTAAAAGCATACTCGCTGTTCACTTCTTTTTTCGAAGCGGATTGATCGCTCGGCAGCAGCATAAAAATACCGCATACAAGAACAATCAATAGATTAATTGACAGTAAAATAAAAAATAAACTCTTCCATTTTTTCATCTTTTCACCCTATTCCTTCGGCAGTCCTTCTTTTTTCACTTCTGAGAATAAACGATTTGCCATAAGAGAGTACCCCTTTTGGTTTGGGTGGAAATCATCATCTGCCAGTAATTTTTCATCTTGATCATCTTCAAATAAATCTGCTACATCGATCATATCAGCATTGCCGTCTTTTTTTAGTTCTTTTTCGGCAGCAGCATTCCAGTCTTTGACGACCTCATCAATGTCTCTCAGCTCAGACAAGCTGAACTTAAAAGGATTGTACATACTGACATACATGATCTTTGCATGGTCATTATGCTCTCTTAATTGAGCAAGAATGGTCTTAAAACGCTCTTCAAAAGGACCTTGCTCTTTTTGAAAAGGAGCAAATGTCAAGTTGAGCACATTTTGACGGACGACATGCATTAAGTCATTTCCGCCGATCGTAAAGAAAATATAATCAGCGTCTTTCAGTCCATCCTGCACTTTTTTTTCTTTTAATCTTTTTAATAAATCTACCGTTCTACTGCCTTTAATGGCATAGTTTTTTAATGTAACAGACTGTACACCGTCCACCGCTTCTATCTTGTCACGGGTGATGCCGGCATACCCTTTTTTATTTTGATCTCCGATTCCTTCTGTTAAGGAATCTCCAACCGCTGCGATCGTAATATGTTCTTTTACGTTTTGTGTGTCTTCTAGTTTATCCTTTATGCCAGCCTCTTGTGCGGAACATGCAGAAAGAACAAAAGCTAGAGACATCACAATCAAAATCAAACGAGCCTTCAAACGATGATGTCCCTCCTTTTTCTGATTAAAAAAGTGTATCATGTTTTCGCTCATTTGAACATCCTTATGCTAGCTTCGATTCAGTGTTTTGATGTCCTTGATGATTTCATCATATGGCGTATTTTGAACACCATCATAGTTTTTCATCACTTTTCCTTCTTGATCAACGAGGAAAAACAGAGATTGGTGTATCACTTGGTCTTCGTCTTCAGGTTTTTTCACAATCGTCTTAAAGCTTTTCATTGCAAATTTTTCAATCGCTGACTGCGAGTAACCAGTGAGAAAATCCCAATTTTTAAAGGATAATGGATATGCTTTTGCAAATTCCTTTAGCTTTTTCGGTGAATCCACCTCTGGATCGACGCTAAATGAAATAATGTGCGCATCCAATTTTTCTTCTTTTAACCGTTTTTGTAGCTCTGTCATATGTGCGGTCATCGGCGGGCAAATCGTTTCACAGCTTGTGAAAATAAAATCTGCCACCCAGACTTTCCCCTTTAAATCGTCGAGAGACACCTTTTGACCATCCTGGTTTTGATACTCAAACGGCTGGATTTGATAATTTAATGCATCCTTGATTTGTCCATTTGAACATGAGACTAAAAGAAGCACGCTTATAATCGTAAGCGCACCAAATAAGGCTCCCCTTTTTGTATACATGACCATTACATCCCCTTTTCAATCAATCGGTATAAAAAGTAAAGCCTATAGCGCCCTTACCAGTATGACAGGAAATAATCGGTGTTGTATAAGCGATGTCAACTAGTGCATCAGGTGTGTGATCAAGCAGTGCTGCTTTAAGCTTTTCTGCAAGTTCTAATGCGTCTGCATGTGCAATCCCAATGGCCTGAACGGTTTTCCCTTTCACCGCCTGTACATACTGTTTTGTCAAATAGCGGACAAGAGCGGAGTAACTTCTCACATTCGCTTCTGGTGTGTATATGCCGTCTGTTAAGCTGGCAATTGGTTTAATATGAAGAAGTGAACCGATCAGCGCCTTTCCTCTTCCAATTCGTCCACCTTTCACGAGATTTTCTAATGTATCGATTGTGACAAATAGCTTTGTTTTAAGACGAATTTTGTCCATTTCTTTGAGGATGTCATCACGGCTTGCCCCTTTTTTTGCAAGCTCTGCTGCTTTGGTGACTTGAAACCCTAAACCATAGGAAATAAAATTCGAATCAATGACAGTGATATTCCCGTCTACCATTTTAGAAGCGCTTTCAGCAGTTTGAACCGTACCACTCATCCCACCAGTTAAATGGATACTAATGACTTCGCTTCCATCTGCCGTCAGTTTTTCATATAATTCGACGAATTGACCGATCGCAGGTTGAGACGTTTTCGGCAGTTCCTCAGCGGCCTCCATTTTTTCAATAAATTCATCTGGCTGTATGTTCACTCGGTCAATATAATCAACCCCAGAAATGGAGATATTGAGCGGAATGACATGAATGGAAAGATCACTGATTTTTTCTTGCGGAAGGTCCACAGTTGAATCTGTTACAATTTTAATTTGTTTCACTATCGTCTCATCCTTGCTGTCTTAGTCTTTACATATGATATTACCTTATTTCGTGCATACTTGAAAACAACTGTCAGAACGTTTTTGAAATTGTCACATTTTCTTCTTTTCATGTAAAAAATCCTTGCCAAGATGAGTAGCCCCCATTTGAAAATGGCCGCTCACTCTCTTTGGCAAAGATTCCAATTTACGCATTGTGTTTTAGTGTAGGCTCTTGGTAGATCTGTTCATATGTGCTCCACTTGACGTTACGTTTCACATCCTCCCTGAAAGAGTACACATGCCTCTTTCCCTTAGATACATAGACTTTTTTCAAGAAAGCTTCAAGTCTAAAGGTGAGCATGAAACCATAGGATTCATCTCCCTTTAAAACAGGGACTTCTGTTACCTTGATCTGAGCTCCATCCATCCGTCTAAAACATATTGTTTTGAGCAGCACAAACGATCAATCCTCTTTTCCAATTATCTGTTAAGCCTAAATAAATAGGTGGAATAAATCTTGATCTTTATTCACTTCAACATAGTGGAAGCCTTTTTTATTCATTCGGTCAATCAGCGCTGCATAGTCATCTCTTTCTTTCAATTCGATCCCAACAAGCGCTGGTCCTTTGCTTCGGTTATTCTTTTTCGTATATTCAAAGCGTGAGATATCATCATTTGGCCCTAACACTTCATCTAAAAATTCCCTGAGAGCACCTGCTCTTTGCGGAAAATTAACGATGAAATAATGCTGGAGTCCTTCATAAATCATGGAGCGTTCCTTGATTTCTTGCATTCGGCCAATGTCATTATTGCCTCCACTGACAATACAAACGACATTTTTCCCTTTAATCTCCTCACGATGTGCATCTAAAGCTGCGATCGGTAAAGCACCCGCTGGCTCAGCTACAATGGCACATTGATTATACAGCTCTAAAATGGTTGTACATACTTTTCCTTCTGGTACAAGACTAATCTTATCGACAACAGACTGAAGCGATGTAAACGTCTTTTCGCCAATACGCTGAACCGCTGCTCCATCTACAAACTTATCTATTGAATCAAGTGTGACAACCTCCCCTTTCTCGTGGGAAGCATGAAGTGAGGCAGCACCAAGTGGCTCGACTGCAATAATTTCTGTTTCTGGTGCGATATTTTTCATATACGTGCCAACGCCAGATAACAAACCTCCGCCCCCAACACTTGCAAATAAAAAGTGAGGCTCCACTTCGATATCATTTAATATTTCTACAGCAGTTGTTCCTTGTCCTGCCATGACATCTAAATCATCAAATGGATGGATAAATTCCCGCTTTTCCTTATCTCCGCATTTGACTGCTTCATGATACGAATCATCAAAGGTATCTCCGGTTAAGATAATGTCAACATATTCTTTTCCGAAAAGCTCCACTTGAGATACTTTTTGCCTTGGTGTGGTAGCAGGCATAAAAATTTTCCCGTGGATACCTAAATATTTGCAAGAATAGGCAACGCCTTGTGCGTGATTTCCTGCACTGGCACAAACAATGCCGTTTTCTAGTTTTTCTTTTGGCAACTGGCTCATTTTATTAAAAGCGCCTCTTAATTTAAAAGAACGAACAACTTGCAGGTCCTCTCTTTTTAAGTAGACATTACATTCATATCGTTCAGAAAGTCGCTCATTTTTTTGAAGTGGTGTATGAATCACTACATCCTTCAAATTTTGATGGGCTTTTAAGATGTCTTTCACTTGAATTAGCGTGTTTTCTTTGAGCAACGGTTTCATGTACAAGATCCTTTCTCTTTAACCTTATTTAATTTGTCATTATAACATGAATATTCAAAAAATAAACCAATAGATCATGGATCGGAGATAAATTTCATGAACTTTTTCGTTTTTCTATACATTTGTTCTAATTGGGTGTTATAATAAAACCAATTAGAACCAAAAGAAAGGAATCACTCGATGACCACACATCCGTTTGCTAATATATATGGAGAACACCAAGATATAAAACACGCCATTCATTTGGCAAAACAATTCACGAAAAACGATCAGCCTGTGTTGATCACAGGTGAAATTGGAACAGGCAAATCACGCTTTGCACAAGAAATGGCCCATTCATTTGCTGCGCAGGCTTCGATGAAACATATCTACTGCCCCATTGTAGATGAAGTGACTTTGCAGGAAGCATTTACTCATGCGACAAATCATGTGATTTATTTAGACGAAGTCAGCGCACTTAGTATTCCTATGCAGCATCAGGTCATTCGTTTTCTCGAAGTTTCTCCTGCAACAAAAATCATTGCTTCTTCGTCTTTATCATTAGAGGCGATGAGCGTTTCGTCCAGTTTTTTACCTGAGCTGTTTTATCGGCTCAATGTGCTTCATATCCCTCTCCCGCCCTTAGAAGATCGAAAAACAGATATTCCTATTTTAACCGCTTCTTTCTTTCAGGAACTGAACATGACGCCTGACATCGACTCAAGTGTGTGGGAAGTCTTACAGCAATATTCGTTTGAAGGGAATGTACAGGAGCTCAAAAATATCGTTCATTATGCAGCTGCAATTCTCGAAGGGCAAACAGTTTTCTTGCATCACTTGCCACCTTTTGTATTATTACCACAACAAACAGCTGGTAAAGGTAAAAAAGAAGAACACCAGCTCACGCTTATGGAGAAACAAGAATTTGTTTTCTTACTCGAAGCCATTAAGTCTCTAAATGAAAAAGGAGAAGCAGCCAGCAGACGTATCTTGTCTGAGTTAAGCAAACAAGGCGACATCCCGCTGACCCCTCAACAAGTCAGGAGTCGATTAGATGATCTTGAGAAAAAAGCCTATGTGACAAAAGGGAAAGGCAGAGCTGGAACGAAGATTACACTTGAAGGTCTCTCATTTCTGAAGTCGCTTGATGGTTATATACCGGTTCAATAAAGGAGGACATCCATTGTTTACTGTAAAAGAAGAAATTGCCAACGCGATTACACATGGCATTGGCGTCATTTTATCCATTCCCGCCATTGTTTTTCTCGTTTTATTCGCTGTTCAATACGGCACTGTCACTGACATTATTAGCTTCTCGATATTTGGCGCGTCGATGCTGCTGCTTTATTTAAGCTCTACTTTGCTTCATAGCATTCGGCACAAAAAAACAAAAGATGTATTTGAAATCCTTGACCACTCTGCGATTTATGTATTGATTGCTGGTACATATACGCCATTTTTGCTTGGCCCATTAAAAGGCGCACTTGGCTATACTCTTCTTGCAATCGTATGGGCGCTCGCTGCAGGCGGTATCGTCTTTAAGATCTTTTTCGTCAAACGGTTTATCATTGTATCCACCCTTGTTTATTTATTAATGGGCTGGATGATTATCATCGCAATTAAACCTCTGTACATTCAATTAACAGGAGCTGGATTCAGCCTCTTACTATTAGGCGGTATTTTGTATTCAGTCGGAACGATCTTTTATATTTGGCGGAAAATTCCCTATCATCATGCGATTTGGCACAGCTTTGTTCTCGGTGGAAGTGCATCCATGTTCTTCTGCATTCTATTTTATTGCGTCAACATCCCAGCATGATCAAAAAACCAGCATCCACATTCGGATGCTGGTTTTTGCTATGCGCGCTTTTGTGCGTAATCACTCATCTTGACCGGTGCTTTTATATGGATATCGACATTAACTGGACGAAGTCTTTTGACGATCTTCCCTGTTAAAAGACGGTCTGTGCCGCTTGTTTCAACCGGAACAAGTGAGCAGTTACATTCTTCAGCAAGCGTTTCTGCCATGACACGATACTGTTCAGAAAGCAACAGACTCTGGCCAGATAGAACTCTTTCTCTTGCTTCTTCTAATAACGCCTCATCAGATTGATTCTGCTTGATCACCGCCATCTTCTTCAACCATTGTTTTAAGATGGGATAGCGAAACAGATGCGGTTTTGCCATAAAAGCAAATGGCTTCTCTAAGTGACCAATCAGCAATGTCGTCGTCACTGGATGATGTGCTTCTGTGACATAAATAACAGGGCCATCTGGCAGCTTTTTTTGCTGATGAATGGTCATGACCGATCCTGATTGATCAATACACCCTCTGGCAAACCTTTTTGCATGCTCATGGATGAGATGCATTCGTTTCGTATAGGAAATGCGTGGATCCGTTAATTCATGATCATACAAATGCCTTATACTTTTAAAAAAGGATACAACAACATAAATCGTTAAAAACCAATAACGAAACAACCGTACTCCTCCTACTCACTTATCCTTCTTTTCTGTCATAGACGACAAATTCATAATTGTAGGGGTTCTTTTCGTCACGATGGCCTTTTTCACGTGATACAACCGTCCAATGATCTTCATCGTAATAAGGGAAGAAACGGTCGCCTTCAAATGAATGATGAATGTGCGTGATATATAGACGATCTGCGTATGGCATCATTTCCTCATACAGCTTAGACCCGCCAATGATCAATAATTCTTCCTCGGTCTTCGCAATGGTTAAAATATCATCGATTGAATGGACTACCTCGCATCCTTCAGCTTGAAAAGAAGAACTTGTGGTCAACACGATATTCCGGCGGTTAGGCAGTGCTCGTCCAATTGATTCAAACGTTTTTCTGCCCATGACAATGGTATGGCCACTTGTGACTTTTTTAAAATACGCTAAATCAGCGGGTAAATGCCAAGGCATTTGATTATCTTTGCCAATGACTCTGTCTTTTCCTGTCGCCACTATCATGGAAATCATACACTGACTTCTCCTTTAATATGCGGATGTGGATCATAGTTCTCAAGCACAAAATCATCAAACGTAAAATCAAAAATACTTTTGACATCTCTAGTGATGCGAAGCTGCGGAAGTGTGCGCTCCTCACGCTCTAACTGCATTTTGACCTGCGGAAGATGATTTTGATAAATATGAGCATCTCCTAGCGTATGAATAAACTCTCCTGGCTCAAGGTTTGTCACTTTGGCAATCATCATCGTTAGAAGTGCATACGAAGCAATATTAAAAGGCACACCTAAAAAGATATCTGCCGAACGTTGATAGAGCTGGCACGATAATTTACCGTTTGATACATAAAATTGAAACAAGCAATGACAAGGAGGCAGCGCCATCTGATCAATTTCTCCTGGATTCCACGCACTGACAATCAATCTTCTCGAATTAGGATGATTCTCAATATCATGGATCAGCTTGCTGATCTGATCTACTGTCTCTCCGTCTCCACTCGCCCATGATCTCCACTGCGCACCATACACACGCCCTAGCTCTCCATTTTCATCTGCCCATTCATTCCAAATACGGACACCATTTTCTTGAAGATATTTGACATTTGTATCACCTTTTAAAAACCACAGTAACTCATGAATGATTGATTTCAGGTGTAATTTCTTTGTTGTTAATAGAGGAAACCCTTCCTGTAAATCAAATCTCATTTGGTAACCGAACGTGCTGATAGTGCCTGTTCCTGTTCTGTCACCTTTTTCATCCCCGTGCTGTAATACATGACGGCATAACTCTTTGTATTGTTTCATTTTTTTCATCCTTTATTTATGTTCTTGTTGTAGTTTACCTTATTTCTGCTTTTGTTGAAACCAAAAAAACATGTCTGCAAGATGAGCAGACATGTTTTTCTTTTTTATGCTTGATTCACTCGATCCTGCTCTTCGTCCTTAATATCTTGGTGAGAGTGAGCTATGCGACTTGCGGCGGCGGCGGCAAGCGCAGCGACAAGGTCATCAAGGAAGGTGTGTACTTCACCAGGACGACCTTCATCTAATTCTTTAATAATACCAAATTTTTCTTTGTCTAGATAACCGAAGTTGGTCAAACCGATTGATCCATATACATTGACAATGGAAAGCGGAATAATCTCATCAATTCCATATAGCGGTTCATCTGTTTCAACTAAATGCTGCAAAGGTTCTGGCAAAAGCTTTTTTTCTGCCAGCTGATCAAGCGCAAGTCCTGTCAAAACTGCGTGGACAATTTCCCTTTTATTCAGCACTTTTTCAACATTTTCAATGCAGACACTAAGTGGAAGATTTGGGTTGTATTTCTCTTGGAGTTTCAGCACAATGTGTGCAATATCTTCTATTTTCACTCCACGCTCGTTTAACATCTGTTTTGTAATGCGAACCATTTCGTTCATTGTATACTTTTTCAATTGGCATGACATCTCCTTCTAGTGGCTCATCCAGCTCGGCGGGGTGTTTTTATCCCAGTAAATATTACCGAGTTCATGATGCGTCTGGAATCCATCTTCTGCTGTATGGTAGTGAAAGTTAAACCAATATCCGCTATGAGGCGGCTGATCTCTCCTGACATGAAAACGAAGCAAATCTTCTCCAGTCTTTCTATTATAAATGTGGAAGATTTTTTCCCCATTTCCGCTTGAAGGCTGATCAGTTAAAACAACATCTTGAAATTTTTCGTCATCTTTGAAATTTGTTAAATAGTCGGTTAACACTTGTTCAATTTTTGGTTGAATCTCTTCTCTATACTCGTCCTCAATGACAGGTGTGATTTTACGACCAAATTTGAGAAAGGATTGGTTTTCTGCACTTGATAGAACCTCTTGCTTATATTGCTCAAAGGGGTCTACCCGCTCTTTGTTGTCTTCTTGCGATAATTCCCAGCTGCGCGTATCATCTGATGTATCATAAACTGCTGTATAAGGTGCTTTATCAGATGAAGAAAGTTCAGATGGCTTGTCTGTCATCAAAGCCGATGGAGGAGAGATTAAACCAAAAGTCGCAATCGTAAAGAGTGCAACAAGCGTTTTTCTCATCCACATTTTCATGATATCTAATTCCTTCCATAAGTTATCATACTGCTATTCTAGCATATAATGAATTTTCAGTCATTCAATTTGGTCATTGAGTTGAGACTTTCTTTTTCATGATAAAACGTTTACAATGACAGTAATGACGACTAAAATTTGGGAGGAATGGATATGCTTGAAGGGTTTTTCATCACAGCTTCCTTGCTGACGTTATTTTATTTTGTCTATATGGAGATCACCGATTAAAAGCCCTGAAGTAGGGCTTTTTTAATTGTTAAGAGTGATTAAAGTTTTGTTGATTTGTCTTCTTCTATTGAGATATATCCGTAATGGAATTGGGCGGTTTTGCGTTTCATCACCTGAAATTGATAGGAATCAGTGGTAAATCGTGTGCTTTTCCAATGATCTTTTAAAACCACTCTTTTTCTAGCCACTCTCATTGCTTCTTTCACAGCGGTTTCATGGTTAAAATGATGCTCAGCTGCATGACGAAGCGGCATCATACTAGCAGACTCTTGTATGGTTTCTTCGAACATTGGGTCAAAATAGACGATATCATAGGATCGATCAGGGAGCTTCTTTAACTGCTCAATACTATCCCCGCTGATAACAGATATCCGTTTCATCGCTTCGTCTGCCTCTCTCACACCCGTTTCCCATGTGCTGAGTCCTTCTCGAACAAGCAATGCCGTCACCGGATTTTTTTCAATACCGGTCACTTTTCCATTGGCTCCTGTAGCGCAGCTTGCGGTAATCGCATCAGATCCTAAGCCAAGCGTACAATCTAAAAAGGAATCGCCCGGCTTTAATTGTGCTGCTTCTATTAATGGATCTTTTTCCCCTCGCAGAACCCGCTTCACCCTAAACATCGCTGAGCTTGGATGGAAAAAGAACTTTTCACCATTTGACTGATACCATTCAAATCGTTCTTTCCCAACAACCAGTACATCCCCCCGCTTGATCGCAAGCTGTTTGACAGATTGTTTGCGCCGCTCGATATACTCACCATGCAAGTCCTTTGCGAGGGCCTTTGCCGTTTCAATTGTTTGTTCATTTGCTCTAAAGCTTGTTGTAATGAGCATGACGTTCCTCCATCATAATCAAGAAAAAATGCCCTGATGGATCACAGGACATTTCAACATTTGTATTAGCAATGTTTTTCAAATGCAGATAAGACGTTCTTCATAATATCTTCCATTTCATGACCTTCAATTTCGTCACGCGGGATAAAGTGAACGAGTTCATTTCCTTTTAAAAGTGCCATAGATGGAGAAGATGGCTCCTCACCTGTGAAGTATTCTCTCATTTTAGCCGTTGCTTCCCGGTCCTGACCAGCAAAAACCGTCACCATTCGATCTGGTGCTTTTTCTGCTTTCATGACAGCTTGAGTAGCAGCAGGGCGTGCTAAACCAGCAGCACATCCGCATACGGAATTGACGACAACAAATGTTGTTCCTTCTGCTTCCTGCATCGTTTTTTCTACTTCTTCTTCAGTCGTCAACTCTTGAAACCCTGCACTTGTTAGTTCTTGGCGCATTGGTACGACGAGCTGACGCATATATTCTTCATATGCCATTGACATAAAAAAGCCCCCTCTATAATCCTTATGTTGTGAATAAAGGATACTATAGAGAGAGCCAATTTTCAAATGATCAATTTCACATTAAATTTTCATGATTCCGCCTGTATTGGCTGATGTCACAAGTTTTGAGTATCTGGCAAGGTAACCTGTTTTTACTTTTGGCTCAAAGCCTTTCCAGTTTGCTTTTCTTTTTTCCCATTCTTCTTCCGGGACATCTACGCTTAAAATGCGTTTTTCGATATCAACAACGACATGATCACCATTTTCAACAAAGGCAAGCGGGCCGCCTTCTGCTGCCTCTGGAGAGACGTGTCCAATAGACAATCCACGAGAAGCACCGGAGAATCGTCCGTCTGTAATTAAAGCAACCTTTGGACCGAGTCCCATTCCAACAATTTGTGAAGTTGGTGCAAGCATTTCAGGCATACCTGGACCGCCTTTAGGTCCTTCATAACGAATAATGACAACATGTCCTGCTTCTACTTTTCGATTAATGATTCCTTCAAGTGCTTCCTCTTGGGATTCAAATACGATCGCAGGTCCTTCATGACGTGTGATGCCGTCTTGTACACCGCCTGTTTTAATGATCGCTCCATCTGGCGCAAGGTTTCCAAATAAAACGGCTAAGCCGCCCTTTTCAGTAAATGGCTTGTCAATTGGATAAATGACGTTATAATCTTTTACCTCATGACCTGCAATGTTCTCGCCTAACGTTTTCGCTGTGACGGTCATGGTATCTAAATGAAGAGCCCCCTCTTTTTTGGACAATTCATTTAGTGCAGCAGTCACTCCGCCAGCTTCATGTAAATCTTCAATATATACATCTGAAGCTGGAGCAAGTTTCGATAAATGCGGCACACGTTCTGCGACTTCATTGATACGCTCAAGTGAATATTCAACGCCTGCTTCGTTTGCAATCGCCAATGTATGAAGAACTGTATTGGTTGAACCACCAAGTGCCATATCTAAAGCAAATGCGTTATCGATCGCTTTTTCCGTGACAATATCACGTGGTTTAATGTCTTTTTTGATTAGCTCCATCAATTGTTTTGCTGACTTCTTCGCAAATTCTCTTCGTTCTGGTGAAGTCGCCAGAATGGTTCCATTTCCAGGAAGAGCAATCCCTAGCGCCTCTGCTAAACAGTTCATTGAGTTTGCTGTAAACATACCAGAGCAAGATCCGCATGTTGGACAGCCAAATTGCTCTAATTCGTTTAACTCCTCTTCATTAATTTTCCCTGATTGGTATGCGCCTACGCCTTCAAAGACAGAAGAAAGAGAAATTTTTCTGCCATCACTTGTTCTACCAGCTTCCATCGGTCCACCACTGACAAATACAGTTGGGATATTCACACGCATGGCAGCCATCATCATACCTGGCGTGATTTTATCACAGTTAGGAATACAAACCATGCCATCAAACCAGTGTGCAGACACCACGGTCTCTACTGAATCAGCAATGATTTCACGGCTTGGCAATGAATATCTCATCCCAATATGCCCCATCGCAATACCATCATCTACCCCAATTGTATTGAATTCAAATGGAACACCGCCAGCTTCACGAATGGCTTCTTTCACAATTTTTCCGAATTCCTGAAGATGGACATGCCCTGGGACAATATCAATATAGGAATTACATACGGCAATAAACGGCTTGCCAAAATCCTCATCTTTTACCCCAGCTGCTCTTAGTAAGCTTCGGTGAGGTGCTCTGTCAATTCCTTGTTTAATCATATTACTGCGAAGTTCTGCCATCTGTTTAAAAAGCCTCCTATACTACTAGTCTTGTTGACTGTATGATTTTGAGTTGATTTTATTTTACAAATTTTCTGTTTATTTAGCCACCTATAATAGATAGTGACTGATTTCTCTGCTGAAGCAAGTGCTCAGCAAGGATTGTGTCATAAAATCTGACCTCCAATATTCTATATTGGTACTACTATATAGAGTTTTTTCTCATATTTCAACAATATTCAAAATAATTTTTCTAAAAAAATTTTTCTGCCAATAAAAAAGCCATTTTCAGAAAACAAGCTGCCTTTTATTGGCAGCCTGCTTGTCTTTCTTATGATTCTGATGCATTTTTTCTACTTTCTGTCATTTGCTTCCACACAGAGCCTTTTGCTTCTTCTCCGTGCTCAATTCGTTCGATGGCCATTTTCACTTGAAGACTGACTTCAAATTCAGGGTCCTGCTCCGCTTCTTTTAAAGCTTCTAGTGCTGTTTCGTCACCTTCTTCATAAAGGAACATGGCCGCACGCCAGCGGACAAGCTTACTTGGGTCCTTTAAGGCTTGAATCATCGCTTCAATCGCACTAGGATCACCAAGATCTGAAATACAATCTCCAGCAGTTCTTCTAACTGTCACTGTTTTATCTTCAAGCCCTTTATACAAAATAGGCAAAATGTCTGGATCTTCAATCATGCCAGCATTCACAACAGCTTGTCTGCGAATTGATGTTTTTGGATCCTCCATCGCTTTCATTAAAACAGGTATATCTTTTTTCTCAGGCTGCATTTGCTCTAAATGAGCAAAACGTTTCTTCCAATCTTCATCGAGCAGCATCTCTTCTGTCACATCATATGCTTTTCGGTTCACTTGTTTATCTACAGCCTCTTGACCTTCCTTCACTGCCTCTGTTAAACGGGATAAACGCTCGTCGTCATATGCAGCTTGCAGCTCTTCTGTGACTTCTTGACCGATATCAGCAAATTCTCCAAAACGTACGCCATGTTCTTTCCACACACGTTCAAATACAACATTATCTGAACTGCTTCTTAGCTTTAAAATCGCTGCCTGGAAACGTTCAGGCATTCCAAATCGTTCTTCTCTTTCACCGTCTGTCAGCTTGACCTGCATCGGAATCCCATTAAACATTTGAACATGCACTTTGACTTCTCCAAATGTGTCATCACCTGACTGCGATTCTCCCTGAAGACCTTCTGTTTCTTGTCCAAAGGCTTCTCTGACTTGCTGTAAAATACCTTGCCAATCAAATTTCGCATTACGCTCAACCGCTAAGAAATCGGCTACATGGTAAACACCTTTTACACCTTCAATGGTTAAAATGCGCTTGATCATCTCTGGCGCTTCGTCTTTTTGATCTTTTTTGTAGTTATTGCTTTTACCGCCTGCAAGCGCTTCTGTCAAAATGACTTTCATTGTATTCGGGCTTGGCGTTGGTTCTATGGCAGTTATTTTCATCTATACATCCTCCTTACACACATAAAGACCCTACTCATCTGTAAGGCCGCATTCTTCTTTCCATGTCTTGATAAATAGACACATAAACTCATGCCGCTCATGAGCCAGCTGCTTTCCAGCACGTGTGTTCATCAAGTCTTTTAATTGAAGCAGCTTTTCTTGCATATGCAAAAGTACTGTGCCTTGGTGAGCACCCTCTGTATAGTGAGGCTCCCCTTTTGCACCGGCATATGTAAACACCCTTGCAATCCCAGTTGCACCTATCGCATCTAGCCGATCTGCATCTTGAACAATGGCCCCTTCTAATGTCACTGGCTTATGCTGCATATGCCGGTGACGAAAAGACATCGTTGTAATGATATCCATGATATAGCGAATATCTCGCGTGTCCACTTCCCACAAAAGGAGCTGCTGCTTGAGATCATGCGGTGAAAGCTTCCATTCACTAGACAGCTTGTCATCAATGACATCATGGACAATCGCTGCCATTTCAATGACAAAAAGCGACCCGCCCTCCTGTTGTGCAATATGGACGGCAAACTGGCGAACACGATTGATATGAGCTTCATCGTGTCCAGTCGGTTCATTCTTTAGCTGTTTCGAAACAAAGGAGGCAGCTGCCTCCAATTGTTCTTGCTGCTTACTCGAATACATGCTTATTTCTCCAAAAGAGCGATAATGGAGCTTTCTAATTCTTTTGGTGGTGTTTTAGGAGAGAATCGTTCAGTCACTTCTCCGTTTTGGTCAACGATAAATTTTGTAAAATTCCATTTCACCGTTTTTGTACCAAGCACACCTTTCGCATGACTCGTTAAGTATTTGAAAAGCGGATGCGCATTGTCACCATTGACATCTACTTTTGCAAACATCGGGAAGGTCACACCATAGTTTAACGAACAGAATTCTTGAATTGCTTCTTCCCCTTCTGGCTCTTGATTCATGAATTGATTGCACGGAAATCCTAAAATTTCAAGGCCCTTTTCATGATATTGATCGTATAACTCTTGTAATTGTTTAAATTGAGGGGTCAGTCCACATTTGCTCGCTGTGTTCACGATGATCAGTACTTTCCCTTTGTAATCTGCCATTGATTTTTCCTGACCGTTAATGGTCTTGACCTGAATATCATAAATTGACATCTCATAGCCTCCTAGGATTCACTTTTTCCTATCGTAACATGCTTCTTTTAGAAAATCGCTTTTTATGCTTCCTGCTAAAAGAGTCCAGTCACACTGCCGTCTTCTAATAAATCCATCTCAAGTGCCGCAGGTTTTTTAGGGAGACCTGGCATGGTCAGAATGCTTCCCGTTAGTGCAACGATAAAACCTGCTCCTACAGATGCTTTTAACTCTCGAATCGTAACGGTGAAGCCTTTTGGTCTGCCGATTAAAGCCGGATCATCCGATAGTGAATATTGCGTTTTTGCCATACAAACCGGCAAATGGGCCCAGCCATTTTTCTCAATTGCAGCTAGCTGCTTTCTTGCTTTTGATGTAAGGTTGACGCCGTCTGCACCATAAACCACTTTGGCGACTTTTGACAACTTTTCTTCAATGGAATCTTGCTCCTCATATAAATAAGAAAAGCTGTTTTCATTCTTTTCAATGAGTGTCGTGAGCTCTTCGGCAAGTGCTACGCCGCCAGCTCCTCCTTCTTCCCATACATTGACGGCTTTGACTGGATGTCCATTCGTTTCGCACCAGTTTTCTATTGCTTGAATTTCTTCTTTTGTATCGGTAATAAAACGGTTCACTGCAACGATGTATGGTAGACCGAAGGCTTGCACTGTTTCAATATGCTTCTCTAAATTATGTATACCTTCTAATACAGCCTGTGCATTTGCTTCCTTGAGCTCTGTTTTCTGCATTCCGCCATGCATTTTTAGCGCCCTGACAGTTGCTACAATGACAACAGCGCCTGGTTTAAAATCACCGGCTCTTGTTTTGATGTGAAGAAATTTTTCCGCACCGAGGTCTGCACCAAATCCCGCTTCTGTTACGACGTAATCTGCTAGTTTTGCCGCCATTTTTGTGGCAATTAAACTATTGCATCCATGTGCAATATTGGCAAAAGGACCACCATGAACAAGGGCTGGAGTTCCTTCAATCGTTTGAACAAGGTTTGGTTTCAGCGCATCTTTTAATAGCAAGGTTAATACGCCTTCATACCCTAGATTTCCAACTGTGACCGGTTCACCTTCTTGATTGTAGGCAACAACAATAGAAGAAAGACGTTTTTTTAGATCGTTTAAGTCGTCTGCTAAACAGAGGATGGCCATCATTTCGGATGCAACCGTAATATCAAACCCATCTTCTCTAGGGTACCCATTTAATTGACCTCCAAGTCCAACGACCACTTGTCTTAGAGCACGGTCGTTTAAATCTAACACTCGTTTCCATACAATTCGGCGTGAGTCGATCCCAAGCTCATTTCCGTGATGGATATGATTATCAATAAAAGCAGCTAAAGCGTTATGTGCAGATGTAATCGCATGAAAATCCCCTGTGAAATGAAGATTGATTTCTTCCATAGGCAACACCTGTGAATATCCGCCGCCAGCCGCACCGCCTTTAATACCCATTGTGGGACCTAGTGAAGGTTCACGCATGGCAATGATCGCTTTTTTCCCAATTTTCTCGAAGGCTTGACCTAGGCCAACTGTTACGGTGGACTTCCCCTCACCTGCTGGCGTTGGGTTGATCGAAGTCACAAGAATCACATTTCCTTCTTTTTGTTCCTTTAAACGGTCAAAAATAGTCAAAGATATTTTCGCTTTTGTGAAACCATAGCATTCTAATTCTTCGTCATGTATTTGTAATTTTGCTGCGATGTCTTGAATCGGTCTCAGCTTTGCCTTTTGGGCAATGTCAATATCTGATAAATGCTTTGTGATCATGATTAATGGCCTCCTTTTTTGACAGAAACAGCTTTCTTTTTTGCTCTATTTTTCATTGTAACATAATTGAAACATTGAAATATCGCCAGAAAGTTCCTATAATGAAGTGAAATTAGCTTTGGTTCAGGGGGTGGCGAGTTGCCTATTAACATACCAGTTCATCTGCCGGCAAAACAAATACTAGAGAGCGAAAACATTTTCGTCATGGATGAGACAAGGGCATTCAAACAAGATATCCGTCCTTTGAATATCGTGATCTTAAACTTAATGCCAAAAAAAATACAAACTGAAACGCAGCTGTTGAGAATGCTCGGAAATTCTCCTTTGCAAGTGTATTTTACATTTTTGATTCCAAGTACACATACACCGAAGAATACATCGAGAGAGCATCTAGATGAATTTTATACGACCTTTGACTCGATTCGCCATAAAAAATTTGATGGCATGATCATTACAGGTGCACCAATTGAGCATTTAGCTTTCGATGAAGTTTCCTATTGGAAAGAACTGCAGGACATTTTGGACTGGAGTAAAACGAATGTGACGTCTACTCTCCATATATGCTGGGGGGCACAGGCTGGTCTGTATCATCATTATGGCATTGAAAAAATCAAGCTTCCAGAGAAAAAATTCGGTGTTTTTGAGCATCTTGTCAAAGAGAAAAAAGAAAGATTAGTAAGAGGTTTCGATGAAGTATACTATGTCCCACATTCTAGGCATACAGATATTAATACAGAACAATTAAAAAACACGCCGAATCTAAAAATATTGAGCACGTCTGAGGAAGCTGGTGTTTGTTTAATTGTTTCAGATGATGATAGACAAGTATTTTTAACTGGACATCCTGAATACGATACAGATACATTGAAGCAGGAATATGAAAGAGATTTGTTGAAACATGATACAGTCAAAAAACCCGTCCACTATTTCATAGAAGATGGAGACACATTAGTTCCAGTGAACCGCTGGAAAGCCCATGCTACTTTGCTGTTTATGAATTGGCTTAATTACTATGTTTATCAAGAAACACCATATGTGTGGGAATAAAATAGACTGTAGTCTGATGATAAATGCTTAAAATGTGTTAAAATACAAATGGCTCTGTCTTCCATTATCAATTTAGTCTGTTTGTTTTTTAAAATTAGTTTAATTCTTTCGTAACGAATGATATGCTCTCGCTGTTTATATGTTATCTTTATGTATATGTAGACCTAAGAGATTTATAGTTTTCGTACGAAGTTTTGTTGTTGTTGATTACATTTGAGGTGAATATTCTTGAATACCAATAAAAAAATATTAATCTTGACCGCAAATTATGGAAATGGACATATGCAGGTTGCAAAAACACTGTATGATGAATGCAAATCCCAAGGGTTTGAACATGTGATAGTTTCTAATTTGTATCAAGAATCAAATCCCATTGTGTCTGAAGTGACTCAATATTTATATTTAAAGAGCTTCTCCATTGGGAAACAATTTTATCGCTTGTTTTATTACGGTGTAGATAAAATTTACAATAAACGCAAATTTAACATTTATTTAAAGATGGGAAATAAGCGTCTTGATGAATTAATTCAATTACACAATCCGGATATCATCATCATTACATTCCCGATGATTGTTGTACCTGAATACCGAAACAAAACAGGTAAAGTCATTCCAACATTTAATGTGATGACAGACTTTTGTCTTCATAAAATTTGGGTACATGAAAACATTGACCGATACTATGTTGCAACCGATTATGTGAAACAAAAGCTAGTAGAAATCGGCACACATCCAAGCGATGTCAAGGTAACAGGCATTCCGATTAGACCACAATTTGAAGTAGACGTGCCTAAATCGATCATCTATAAAAAATATGGATTATCATCAGACAAAAAAGTCCTTCTCATTATGGCGGGTGCCCATGGTGTACTAAAAAATGTGAAGGAACTGTGTGAAGCACTACTTCTTGACAGTGAAGTACAAATTGTTGTTGTGTGCGGTAAGAATGCAGCGCTGAAGCAATCGCTTAGCGAACTTGAACAAGCACACCCAAATCAATTGAAGGCGCTTGGATATGTGGAACAAATTGATGAATTGTTCAGAGTAACGGACTGTATGATTACAAAACCGGGCGGGATTACATTAACAGAAGCAACAGCAATTGGTGTCCCAGTTATTCTTTACAAACCTGTTCCAGGACAAGAAAAAGAAAATGCTCTTTTCTTTGAAGATTACGGCGCTGCCATTGTCATCAACAGACACGAAGACATTTTAGAATCTGTCACCAACTTGCTGCAAGACGAAGAAAAATTAGAATCCATGAAACAAAACATCAAAAAATTACACTTAAAACAATCTTCTCAAACCATTTTAGAAGATATCGTCGAACAATCAGATCTGATCATGAGCAACAAATCGTATGCTCAAGCATTATCATAAAAAGGTGTCCGTCATTGACGGACACCTTTTTTCTTTTAACCTTGATTTCCATTCGTTGTATATACTTCTTCAAACGGCTGAACAACAACAAAGCCACTTCCGCTAAACTTCATTTGAATGGACTCTCCGCTTCCCCTGCCAATAAACGTTTTGAACGATACATCTGTCACAAATTCAGTCTGCAAATCTCCTGACCATGCGACCGTCGCATTCGGATCTGTATAAACAGAATCACCTGGCTGAACAATCAGCGTCAGCGGTTCGTAATGACTTGTGATTGCCACAAGACCTGGTCCTTCAAGTTTGACATTAAATAATCCGCCTGCAAGCATGCCAGACACCTTTTTCATTAATTTAATATCCCACCGAACAGACGGTTCAAATGCGAGCAAGTCGTTTCCATTAACGAAAATAGACTCCCCTTGAGCCAATCGAAGAATCGAGATTTTTTTCCCTTGGTCTGCTACATATAATTTTCCATCACCTGTGGCCTTCATCAAAGAAGTTCCTTCTCCTGATAACATTTTTTTGAACATCTTTGACACACCGTGTTCAAACACACCTTCACGTTCAAACTTTATTTTCCCGCGATATGAAACCATGGAGCCTGTTTTTGCCCAAATGGTATCCGTTAAATTAATTTCTAACAATCTTGGTGTTTCAAGTTCAAAGACCCCTTCCCCTTTGTCTTCTTGCTGCGTATTCTGAACAAACTCCTCAATTGTGTAACGATTCATGACGCACCTCTTTCTGTATTTTTACTATATACGGACAAGTTATACGTTAGGTTTCATGAGATTAGGACGTTTTATAGATAAATGTCATTCACTAAAAAAACAAAAAAATCAAACATTCTGCTCAAAATTTGGCTTGCCTGCTTGACGCTTTACTTTTGATGGTGTATAGTGGAACCATCATTTAACAACTTCTTAAGTCGTTAGGTGATGAAAAATTTTTTTTAGTATGCCAAAAGGTGTGCTACAGTACTAGGAGGAAAAAGCAATATGCAAAACGGTAAAGTAAAATGGTTCAATAATGAAAAAGGTTTCGGCTTCATTGAAGTTGAAGGCGGAGACGACGTATTCGTTCACTTCACAGCTATCGAAGGTGACGGTTACAAATCTCTAGAAGAAGGACAAGAAGTTTCTTTTGAAATCGTTGAAGGTAATCGTGGACCTCAAGCTGCAAACGTAACAAAAATCTAATCAACTCAATCAATGATGAAACGACAAAATAAAGAGAGGCGTATGCCTCTCTTATTTGATTTTCAGCTGAATTTCAATCGCTAAAATATTTTGCTTTAATCTTTGTTCAATTTCAGAGATATCTTTTTCGAGAAAAGGTCTTCCCTTCTTTGCTACATCTACCAGTTGCTCTAGATCACTGTACACCTCTTGAAATGTCCGATGTAATACCGTTTCAAAATCCTTATTATCCATGCCGGCCTTCCCCTTTTCCTCTATTATCCGTCACTTAGTCAAAAAGTAACTCAACCAAAACTTTCTATAGTTATATCGGCTCATTTTTCAGAATATGTTCTTTTTTTACACATTCTATTCGTTTTTTTTCGTGAACGTGTGATACATCTAGGGGAAAACCGGAGTGTACGTTTATTTTTTGAGTAATTCATTCCCGTATTGTTTGATCTTCTCTCCTACCGTGCATTGCTGTATACAAAAGGAGTGGGCGTATTTTTTGCCAAATTCTTTACGAAAGTGCTTCTTAATCAAGCAATCTGAACAATACGTGTCTTGAAGATCTGTTAATTCTTTTACTGCTGTTTTTTTATCCACTTTATTCAGCTCCGTCTACTTCTAATTTCAACTTACTTTCGATAGGGACGTCTGCAAGTATCTGTCTGGCAAGCTGATCTGCTTCTGCATTTTGTTTACGATCGATGACTTCATATGTTGGCGTGAGCTTCAGCTCTTTGATCGCAGCCTCAATTCGGTCGAGCCATTTGTTATGTATATCATCATAACAAGGCCATTCCCCTTTGAGCTGATTCATCACAACAAGAGAATCTCCTCTAATCGTTACAGAGTTTCTGCTGGCTCCCAGTTCTTTTAAAGCTTTTACCGCTTCAAATAAAGCCGCATACTCTGCCTCATTGTTCGTGGTGCTCTGAAAAGGCTGATTCTTCCTTAGCCGGTATGCATCCTGTCCGAGCTGATAATACACGACAATTCCAAGCCCAGCATCACCTGTTTCTTTGCGAAAACTCGCATCAAAATAGACCTGAAGCTGATCGGGCTCAAGCCTAAGTTCTTCGTTTAGCTTTTCAAGTTCTTTCGTCGACCACATCGCACCCTTTTCATCTTCAAATGATAGAAGTGACTGCGGTTCTTTTTTGTCTATATGTTTTGCTAAAAGCAAGGCCTCTTTGAGCTCCATCCAATCTTCTTGGAAAAAAGCAATGGACCCAATCGATTTCACTTTCATTGTATAGTGCGCTCTTAGTTTCATTGATCACATCGCCTTCCCGTACTTTTAAGGTAAACGTTCGTTATGCTATAATCAAAAAGTTACATTTTACATTTAGAAAGGAAGTTCATGTCACTTGTTTAATGAAGGTATTTGGATCTTATTTGCGATCATTAATTTTATCATTGTTCTTCTATTTTATAAAGGATTTGGCAAGATGGGGCTTTTCGTCTGGATTGGTTTTGCAACAGTTGCTGCCAATTTACAAGTGGTCAAAACCGTTGAATTATTTGGCTTAACGGCAACACTTGGCAACATTTTATACGGCAGTGTGTTCTTTGCAACGGACGTCCTCAATGAAAAATATGGACAAACCGAAGCGAAAAAAGCTGTCTGGATTGGCTTTGCCACCCTTTTAACATTAACTGTTGTCATGCAGGAGGCTTTGCTTTTCCATCCCGCTCCATCTGACATTTCCCAATCATCATTAGAAACGATATTTGGCTTTATGCCAAGGGTCGCTCTTGGTAGCCTTGCTGCTTATATCATCAGTCAAATGTTAGATGTTTATGTATATTCGTTTATTCGCCGGATATTTCCTTCAGATGGTGCGCTCTGGCTGCGAAATGCGGGGAGTACAATGATTAGCCAACTGCTTGATACACTCGTTTTCACAACCATTGCCTTTCTTGGGACCTACCCATTCCATATATGGATCGAAATTTTCATCACGACTTATGTGATTAAATTTATCGTCGCTGCCATTGGCACACCTTATGCCTATGCGGCGAAAAAAATGGTTCCGATTGATGAAAGGGTGAAATAAATTGCCAGCTGAAATATATATTGACGGTGCTAGTGCCGGAAACCCAGGTCCATCTGGCATCGGCATTTTCTTGAAATATGACGGAAAAGCTGAGTCTTTCTCCATTCCTCTTGGCATCATGAGCAATCATGAAGCAGAGTTTTCCGCGCTCATTGAAGGCATGAAAATTTGCATAGAAAAAGGATTACGGACCGTTTCATTCCGCACTGATTCACAAGTAGTCGATCGTGCAGCCAATGCAGGATTTGCTAAAAATCCATCTTTTCGTCATTTCATCGAAGAAATGCTGCAGCTTCAAAGCGAATTTGATTTATTTTTCATTAAGTGGATTCCGAGCAAGGAAAATCAAGTGGCTGATCAGCTCGCTAGAAAAGCGATTCACCTTTCAAAAGGATGAATCGCTTTTCTTTTGGTTATGCTAATGTGTGAGGTGATACGAATTGGATAAAGAGAACAGAGGCCGTGTCACAAACGGAACGACTCCTCAAGGTGATGCGCAAACAAAAGATAAACAGCCAATATCGCAATTAGAAAATAAGGCGAAAAAAAGCAACACAAAGGGCTAATACATGTAGCCCTTTGTTTCTTTTCTGCGTAAGAACAACCTTAACTGATTCCTAATTGACTTAAGCGGTTAACCATTGGTTCGATCCCTTTAATTTGATGCAAGCGAAGCATTGCCGCTGCCCGCTCTGGGTCCATTTTTATTTTTGTTTCGTCAATCGGACAGCTGAGTGGTACATCACATTTAATTTCTGCCAGTATACGAGAAAGCTTCAGATCTTCTAAACCTGCTTGCATTTTCTTTTGCTGAGCTACCGTTAATGCATGAACATTTTCTAACAGTCGATCAATCGTTTCATACGTTTGAATAAATTTCAATGCTGTTTTTTCGCCAATTCCTTTTACACCAGGGTAATTATCGCTAGTATCACCCATCAGCGCTTTCATATCAATCAGCGCCTTTGGAGATATGCCCATTTCCTCTTCAAAAAGGGCTTTTGTATAATGCTTATAATTCCCGATGCCTTTTTGCATTAAAGCCACGGTCACTTGTTCATTCAAGATCTGCAGCAAATCTTTATCTCCTGTTAAGACGGTCACATGTGCTTCGTTTTGATAGATTGATGCAAGCGTTCCAATACAATCATCTGCTTCAAAACCTTTCACACCAATGTTCATGATCCCCAGTTCTGCTGTCGCCTCTTTTGCTAAATCAAACTGCGGGATAAGCTCAACAGGCGCCTCACCTCGATTGGCTTTATAATCTTGAAATAATTCGTTCCGGTATGTCTGGCTTCCCATATCCCAGCAGCAAACGATATGAGTCGGCTCAAATGTTTGGACAGCTGTTAACAAATGCTTCAAATAACCATTCACTCCATTTGTCGGCACACCATGATCATTTATCATAAAATTGCGATGGACAGCCGTCGCATAAAACGACCTAAAAAGAAGTGCCATTCCATCTACAAGTAAGACGTGTTTATTCATTCATCTAAACTCCCTTTTTATAAACAATACTCCTATTCTATCATAGAACATTGAAACGAACATAAAAAAGGCGCCTTCTTCTTTTGATAAAGAAGAGGCAGCCCGATTACTTTTTACCATATTGCATTTTTTTCGTTTCCGCTTCTGCGTAGGATGGCATGTCTTTTTCCTTTGGCATGCGCTCCTCCTGCTGCTTTACGTTTTGCTTTTTTGCCATGATCATTCCCCTTTCTGGTTCATTTGTTAAGATGACCAAAAATGAGAAAGTTACTCTTTACTTCTGTTTACGCTGGGTGTATTCTTCCACCATCTCAATCGTGACATGTTTACGAAGCGGAACAATTCCGCCTCGGGCAAGCTCATTCATTTTAGACGTAATTGCGTTGATCTCATCTGTTGAAAATGGTTCATTGTGTTCACATTTTTTCACAGCCGATTCAATCGCCTGCTCTCTTTTTTGTTCAAGTGCAAGAAAAGATTGGATGTGGGCATGTTGTTTCTGTGAATGTGCAGAAATTTCTTCGTGTACGCTCGTCATCGTCTATCAGCTGCTTTCTTTTTTATATAGTCTATCATGAATCATATCGTTTTCAACTGGTTCTTCCATTCATTTGTTTGTTCATAAACTTGTTCAATGATCGCCTGTTTTTCAGCATCTGTTGTAAGGCTCGTCATAAATGTCTGTTTTTGCTCATTGAGCTGTTGGAGAGCATCTTGTTCGTACCTTTCCGTATAGGTCTTCACTAGCTTTTCATATCTGCTCAGCAACTCTTCTTTTTCGTTATCTGCCCAACGTGTTGTCATTTGATGTAGAACATCTCGAATGGCTTCAATAAACGTAGCCTTTTCATTTTGTTCAAAGAAGGCTTTCGCTGATTTTTGTTTCTTTAAAAGCGGCTCAAATGGTGTAATCTCTGCTTCGACTTCAATTTGTTTTAGCTCAGCATTTTTCTCCTCAGGGGCTGACAGGCTGAGAGAAAAGTAAGGATCTTCCGCACATGCAGCCTGCATCCCTTTTTCCCACTCCTCCTGGAAATAATGGTGGATAAACGATTCCATTCGGATATCAAGTGCCTTGAGCTCCTGCACAAATTCAAATTCATACTCCTTTAACGCTTTCTCAAGTGCCTTTTTTAACTGCTGACCAAAATTCCCTTGAGATATGCCAGGATAAAAAGCCGACTTTAATAGATCATTCGCAAATAATGAAAGCCGCTGTACAATATGATAGAGCTGTTCATGCACGTCTTTTTTTACGCTTTCGGTCACAAGCTTAGACCGTTTCACGTCTTGCATTTTTTCGAGAATGGCTTCATAGGATGTCTTGATGTTTTTCTTTTCAGCTTCTTTCTCATCTTCTGATTGATGCAAGGTCGCACGTAGTCTATCGACCGTTGTACATAATGTACTAGCCTCAAAATGCAAAAGTTCAATGGCATCTTTCGTTAATTCTTCCTCGATAAAATAGTCGAGCTGTTTTCTCAGTGTTGCATATTGATTATAAGATGTCGGCTCTTTCCCTTCGATCTCTTCCTTACTAGACACATGATGCAGGTTTGGATTGCGGATGCCTTCTTTTGTGAGTTCGCTTCGTACATAGTCAAATACGGTTTCAAGCTCTGCTTGATCCTTAGCCAAATCAGCTGCATTGATGATAAAGAACATTTTATCCATGCTAAAGGAATCTTTTACGAGTCCAAGCTTCCGTAAAAATGAGCGATCAGCTTTTGAGAAAGAGTGCTGATAATACGTTAAATAAAGAAGGGCGTCTGCATCTTTCATATACTGGAAGGCGATCTCTGTATGACGCTTATTCATACTGCTTGCACCTGGTGTATCGACAATCGTCAGCCCTTTATCTGTCAGAGGTGTGCTTAAATACACCGTCACTTCCTTCACCACACAAGAAACAGATTCTTCCGCTACATAAGGCTTTAATTCTTGAAGTGTGACATGTAAATTGGTTTGGTTGTCAATGTCATCATGAAACTTGGCATAGGCTTGTAGAAAATGTTCTACAATGATTCGGTGATCCTGTTCGAGCTGGCGTTTTTTCAGCACTCTTTCCAGCTTTGCCTGAAACGAATCTCCTTTTTCTGTTGTGATCAAAAATCCAAGAATCTGATCGAGTTCCTCTAGCATGTCCTGCTTGGTTTTAAACACCACTTTGACACTTTCATGAGGATGATCTTCCGTAGGTCGTGTCAGTTTGTTAATTGTCGCAGTTGTTGGCGTAGGTGATGATGGTAACACCTTCCGTCCAACAAGCGCATTGGCAAAAGAAGATTTTCCAGAACTAAAAGCGCCAAATAAAGCGAGTGTAAATTCTTTTGCCTGCAGCCGCTCTGTTCGTTTTTCAAAGGAATCTCTTTGAGACTTTAGAATATCTAAAGGCGATAAAATACGGGAAAGCTCTTTAAATTGTGCAATCGATTGTGCTGTTGTTAAATGCTGCGATTGACGGTATTGATCGCGCTCTGTCCGTTCAGCAGGTTGATCGCTCTCTTTAACATGAATTGATGCGTGATTCTTCTCCAGCTGGTCGTGCTGCATCCATTGCTTTTTCGCATAAAACCAGTCACCTGGGATAGGCTCATCCGTTCCGCTTTGCCAAATATCCCATAAATGCTGAATATCTAGTCTTATTTTTTCATTTTTTTCGTTGTACCCCTCAAGCCTCTGAAGCTCTTGTTTCGCTTGTTTCCATTTTTCCTCTTGCTTCTCTTGTTCATTCTTGAGCTGGTCTTTCAAGGTTTCAATCATCTGTTCAATCAATTGAAGCGCTTGCTGTTTCGCCTGTCTTTTCAATGCTTCACCAGCATCTTTCGCATATTGAAGAACGTATTCGTTAGAAAAAGTTGCCCCTTGGTGAATGACCTTTTCAAGCAGGGATTCTTCAACAGGTGTCTCAAATGCCATGGCTTTGTCTAATAACGCTTCCCCAAGCTGATGCTGTTTTATTTCTTTTTTGAGGAGCTCGGCAATGTGCCAGTCAACTTCCGCTTTCATTCTCTTTTTTACATCTGCTAAGAAATCATTTGCCCTTTTTTCCTTTTCCTGCTCGGTTTTATTTTTGGCAAAAAGTAAACCCACTTTAAAGCCAGGTGCTTTCGATTTGATATAGTCACTTGCAAGCTCTCGCATCTTAAATGGCGTAAGGTTTGCATTTTTTAAGATGTTCTCTACTTCAGAAGACACTTCATCTTCTACCTGCTTTGCACCATTTTCAATAAATCGGCGTTTCTCTTCTAGTACTTTCACTTCATTCCTTTTTTCTTGAAGGTGCTTATCAAGGTCCTCTTCATGCAGTTCTTCTTTTAACGAGTCTATATGTTCTTTTAAAACATGTTCGATTTTCTGCTCTGTATAGGCTCGAAGTGATGCTTTAGGCATGGTTTGTAATTCTTGTAGCTTCTTCACTAAACGGATCATTTCGTTTTTTGGGTGTGCCTCATCCGTCACAGAAGTAAAATATAGATGTTCTTCTTCAATGCCTTCTTTTAATAGCATCTCAACGATTTGTTTTTTGTAGTTTTCAAAAGTTGTCTCTTGTTCATCGTGCCGATCCACTTGATTGACGATGAAATAAAGATTAGGCACTTTCTCTTTAATCGAGCGAATGAAGCGAATGTTTTCTTCAGAATGGACATGGTTATAATGAACGACATAAAAAAGAGCATCCGCTTGATGAAGAATAGAAGCAGCGGATAAAAAGTGCGCATGATCCGTTGAATCAATTCCCGGCGTATCAATGAGTGCCACTTTTTCTTCAAGTCCACTATAATCACCGCTAATTTCCACCATCTCAATTTGTTCCCCATCTTTACAAAAACGCTGCACCGCTTCTTTATCATAAGAACCGCTCATTTTTGCAAAACGTCCATCAGACGTATGGAGCTGAACTTCACTGACCCCTTTCCTGACAACAACCAAGTTTGCACTCGTTGGAATTGGGCTTGTGGGCAGGATGTGATCATGAAGAAGATGATTCACTAGTGATGACTTACCAGCAGAATAGTGGCCGGTAAATGCGATATATACTTCTTCTTCAGCTTCCTTTTTCATAATAGATGCAAGTTTGGCTGCGCGCTCGTGATCATCCCTTTTCAGAAGGCTTTGATATAAAGCACCTGTAGTTTGAACGAGCGAATCTCGAATAGACAAGTCTTTCATGACGATAAACCCCTTTGTTTTTAGAAAAGTCAGTTATGTATGTGTACCATTTTACACAAAATAAAGAGATTTTTCTTCTGATCTGAGGAAATAAAAAAATCTGCTGCCCGATCAGTCGCAATGGACTGCAATCAGGAAGCAGATTTTTTTGAAACACTTTTTAATACGAAGCCAATCAATAAGCTGTATACACAGACCGTACCGAGTAAGAAAATCATTGTCATGTGATCACCGTCCATCCTTCATGATTGAGAATGTTTATCATTAATGAAAGTGTAGCACAATTGATAATGATTTTCAATATTAATTTAATAAATACTGATTCAGTGCTTTTTCCTCTGTTTGAATTCTGACCATCATCATCCATCCATTTAAACACGTAAACAAAATGGCAGTAATAAATGCGTTAAATAGCAGCGGAATGAACATCAATTCAATCGCCACCACCACATAGTTAGGATGCTTTAACCAGCGATACGGCCCCTTTTTCACAATCATCGCATTGGGAACGACTAAGATTTTTGTATTCCAATACGTCCCAAGTGAACATAGTGCCCAGTACCGAATCACCTGGGTCGCAAGCAGGAACACAAGCAGTAATAGGAAAAAACGAGACGGTTGACGATGCAGCAGCCATGTCTCTGCAATAAGCGAGAGGAAAAATGCTGCATGCATAGCGACCATATAAGGATAATGGCTTGCACCAAATTCGATCGCTCCGATCGCCTTCACCTTCTTTTCATTTCTTTTCGCCACAAGCATTTCAATGAGGCGCTGACAAATGAAAATGCCAATCACTATCCAGAAAATCATCACGAGAGCCCCTCCCATTTCATGAACAATAATTCTGACGAAAAGCCTGGACCAAGTGCTCCGCAAAGCCCCACCTGTCCTGCATCTAGTGACTGATGTTCAAGAAAATGCTTCATGACATATAAAACGGTGGCAGAAGACATGTTTCCATGCTGTTTCAGAACCTCTTTTGAAGAAAATAGCTGATGTTCTTGTAAAGATAGGCTTTCAAGATAGGCATCAATCACTTTTTTTCCTCCAGGGTGAGCAAGAAAAACGGATACATCCTCTGTAGAAAACCCTAGCTGATGTAAAAATTGATCCACTTGCTCTTTTAACCACCCAGAAATGATGGACGGAATGTCACGTGAGAAGATGACCCGAAATCCGTCGGCGGTAAAATCCCATCCCATCACATCTTCAGAATCTTTCATGGTCACTGACTGCGTGCCAAGCACTTTAGGTACTGTTTTTAACCGCGTATACTTAGAGGCAGCCTTTTCTCCAGTTAAAAGAACGGCCGCCGTCCCGTCACCGAACAGCGAGGTTCCAATTAAATTGCTTTTTGATTGATCTTGCGGCTGAAAAGTGAGGCTGCAAAGCTCGCAGGCAACAACGAGCACTTTCGCTTCTGGATACGCCCTGATGTATTCATAAGCTCGGGATAAGCCTGCCGCCCCGCCCCCGCATCCTAACCCCCAAATTGGCACTCGTTTCGTATAAGGAGAAAATGGAAGAACATTCATCAGCTTTGCATCAAGACTTGGCGTTGATAACCCTGTACTGGAGATGAAAAACAAAGCATCAATCTCATCAAAAGGAACTGGCTTTGTAAGAAATGCTGTTTCATGCAGACAGTGAAAAACGGCTTCTTTCGCATGTGCCAATGCTTTTTCGACATAGAGATTATTTTTCTCTTCAAAAGAGTGATGTTCTTGATACCAATCAATAGGCTGGACAAACTGCCTGCTCTCTATTTCGCCATTATTAAAAGCTTTTAATAGCCGATCAATATCTTTAAACGATCGTTTAAATTGAGACCTTGCAAATTGAGCAGCTGCTTGCTGATCCACATGATGTTTTGGCAGACTTGTTCCAACTGAAAGAATGTATGCCATCGGCTTCACCTCTTTTTTCGGTTAATATCCCCAATCAAAAAAAGGATATACATGCCAAAACGACACAATTCAGTCAAAATATTTTCCTCCGTCTAACTTTTTGTCTTGACGACAATTGATAAATATTGGATAATATAGGTGAAAACATGATGTAGTTTTCCTCCTTCACAGGTTCGTTCCAAGCCAAGCGAACCTGCTTTTTTATGCAATTTTAATAGAGTTAGTTAACATAGCTTTATGCAAAAAAACACCTCTCAAATGAATAGTGCAGACCGTAGACAAACCCCACCTTTCATTTAAACATGAATGGATCACCTTTTTTTCTGATCAACACAAATAAATAACCATAAAATGCTAATTTATTTGATGATTATATATGAAAAGGGGGTTTTTTCCTGTATACTTAATCAATATGAACACCATGAAAAACAGTGAAAAAAGATAGAATCTACTACATGATTCGGCACAAAATTTAATTGACTGGAGTGATTGTCATGAAAAAGGTGTCCAAAAAACAAACACCCTACAACACGATATTTCTCTCGAAGATAATTGGTTTAGTGCTTCTTACACTGTTTCTCGTTTTTATCTGGGATATGTCTAAAACCCATTTGCAGGCGACAAATGGGCAAGCAAAAATTGTTGCTAGCAGTGACTTCCGAGACACAAGTATCAGTCTGAAAGCAAAAGATCATTCTACAAGAACATTGGATCAACAATTTAGGACCAATCCAAACCAACAGACAACGAATAAAATGGTCTTTTTAACATTTGATGATGGTCCTTCTGCTACATCAAATCAGCTGTTAAATGTCTTAAAAGCACATCAAGTGAAGGCGACATTCTTCATGCTTGGACCGCAAATCCAAGCTCACCAAGCAGCTGTGAAAAGACTTTATCAAGAAGGACATCAATTAGGGCTTCATGGCATGACGCATGATATAAACCGCTTTTATCAAAACAGTGAGTCTCCCGCAAATGAAATGAGAGAAGCTCAGCTCATTCTTGCTTCTGTTACAGGCGTTTACACCCGTCTTGTGAGAACACCTTATGGCAGTGTTCCAAATTTAACATATGATCAAAAAGTACGCTTAAACCAATATGGCTTCATTTACTGGGATTGGACGATTGATAGCCTTGACTGGAGATATAAAAACTCACAATATGTTCAAGAGGTATTGAATCAACTGCAAATGTTTGAGAAAAATAAACCATGGGAACCAAAAGTGATTTTAATGCATGATCAACCCTCTACCACGAACTATTTAGATAGCCTGATTACACAACTAAAAGCAAGGGGCTATACATTTGCAGTCATTAACGAAACAATGCCTCCAGTACAACATTAATAGCACTAATCACAACAAGCCCGTATCCAAAGGATGCGGGCTTTCAGCTCTCCAAAGAGAAGTGATTACATAACAGATTGCTTAGGTTCTTCCATTAGCTCCTGCTCTGTTTCTTTTTTAAAAGGAATCATGTGATAAATAATATGAAGCAAAATAGCGGTAAAGCTTCCGGCGACAATTCCGTTACTTGTTAACAATTTAATCGATTCTGGCAAATGCTCAAACATTTGCGGCACAACCGTTACTCCGAGCCCGATGCCAACTGAGCATGCGACAATGAGTAAGTTTTCCTGTTTGGCAAAATCGACGCGTGAGAGCATTTTAATCCCGTACGCAATGACCATGCCAAACATGGCGACCATTGCACCGCCTAGAACGGATTTTGGAATAATCGTTGTAAATGCCGCGATTTTAGGAAAAAGGCCAAATACCATTAATAATACACCTGTCACCACAATGACCTGATTTTTCTTCACACCTGTTAATTGGATCAATCCAACGTTTTGGGAGTAGGCTGTGTATGGAAAAGCGTTGAAGATACCGCCTAATAAGACGGCAATTCCCTCTGCACGATATCCCTTTGCTAAATCCTTCTCTTTTAATGAACGATTCGTTAAATCTCCGAGCGCAAAGTATACACCCGTTGATTCGACTAATGACACAATGGCAACTAATGTCATCGTCATGATTGGTGCAAATTCAAAAGTAGGCAACCCAAAGTAAAAAGGCTCAATGATGCGGAAAACTTGTGCATTCGCCACTTCTGCCGTCTCCACCTTCCCTAAGAAAGCAGCAACTGCTGTCCCAAGTAGAATGCCGATTAAGATGGCAATGGCTTTCATGAATCCCTTTGTAAATCGATAAAGAAGGACAATGATAAACAATACAAGAAAAGCAAGTCCAAGATTCTCAAAAGAACCATAGTCTGCACTTCCTTCACCACCTGCCATATTGTTCATGGCGACCGGAATTAAGGTAATTCCAATGATCGTGACGACGGAACCTGTGACAACGGGCGGGAAAAATTTCACAAGCTTCCCAAAGAAAAATGAAAGAGCAATGACAATACACCCTGCGGCGATAATACTTCCATATATAGACGAAATTCCATATTTAGAGCCAATCGCAATCATAGGAGATACCGCAGTAAATGTACAGCCTAGTACAACAGGCAAACCGATGCCAAAAAAGCGGTTTTTCCATACTTGAAGCAGTGTGGCAGCACCGCACATGAAAATATCTGCCGAAATTAAGTACGTCAGCTGGGCTGGCGTGAGCCCAAGCGCATCTCCAACAATGAGCGGAACAAGAACCGCACCTGCATACATCGCCAGTACATGCTGTATCCCTAGCGAAAGGGTTTTGGCTTTTTTAGCGGCACTCATGATTGTACCTCGCGTACAAACGTGACTTTTCCTTCCTCGAGCGATTCGATACGTGCGAGTGACTCGACTCTATAGCCCATTTGCACAAGTTCTTTCCTTCCAGGCTGGAATGATTTCTCGATAACAATTCCAAAACCAGCTACTTTTGCTTTCGCTTGCTTTGCGATTGCAGCTAGTCCCTTAGCGGCTTCTCCATTTGCTAAAAAGTCGTCGATAATTAACACACAATCATCCTCACTAAGGTGCGTGTTAGAGACAGCAATCGTACTTTCTACTTTTTTGGTAAAAGAATACACACTTGCTGTCAAAAGGTTATCCGTTAAAGTCAGTGATTGCCGCTTTCGGGCAAAAACAACTGGCACATGAAGGGCAAGTCCAGCCATGACAGCAGGTGCAATACCAGAAGATTCGATTGTGATAATTTTAGTAATTCCATCATGCTTAAATAATCTAGCAAACTCTTGACCGATCTCATGCATTAACACAGGGTCAATTTGATGATTTAAAAAAGCATCTACCTTTAGCACTTGATTTGACAGAACGATTCCTTCGTTCTCGATCTTTTGACGTAACAATTCCATCATTCTTCCTCCCAGCATATTAGCAACTTTCATTTTTTTGCATAAAAAAAGCATTGCTGTCCATTAAGGAGCAAGCAATGCGAAAACGATCCACGGGATCTTCAGCTCATACAAAAGCTGTTTCATTTTGCTCACTCATAGTCGGACAGTATCGGTGTCCGGTAGAAACTTGCGTGCCTTCATCACGCAATTATATGAGTGTTTCATAGTGTTCAAATTATAACAAGATTTCAGACGCTTGGAAAGCACTTTTCTAGAAAAATACCGAACTTAAATAATCATTAAGCTTTAAACGTTCGTTTTTAGAATATTCAACCAGCAAAAAAGCACCCTTTTGATTAAAGGGTGTCTCAGATTGTTGACAAAGGGCTAAAATGAACTTTATTTTAGCCCTTTGTCTTCTTTTCAGCGTGATAGAAAACCTTTGCAGTCTAGGAAGGACGAGCACCGGAGCAGAGCGAATTTAACATTCGTGAGTACCAGCACGCAGGACTGACAACGAATGCGAGGGTTTGTCTACACGCTGAAGCACCCTTCTGATCAAAGGGTGCCTTTCATTTATGATAAATATAGTTTCGTGTACTTATCTGTTAAATAATCAATTAAGTATTTAACATTTAATTCTTCACCAGTTGCGTCTTGAATGATTTCAGATGGCTTTTTCCGTTTTCCATGCTTGTGGACATGTTCAGTTAGCCATTCTTTTATCGGTGCAAAAGACCCATTTTGAATCAGTTCATCAAAATTCGGTAAATCTTTGATCATTTGCTGCTTTAATTGCGCCGCATACATATAACCAAGTGCATATGAAGGGAAATAACCAAAACTACCATCTGACCAGTGAACATCCTGTAAAATACCAAGCGCATCGTTAGGCGGCGTAATGCCCAGATATGCTTTATATTTTTCATTCCATAACGCCGGCAGATCTTCAACGGCTACTTCTTCATTGAAAATGGCTTTTTCAATTTCATAGCGAATAATAATGTGAAGTGGATACGTGAGTTCATCTGCTTCAATTCGAATGTAAGTCGGCTTTGATTCATTCACCGCATGCACAAATTCTTCTAAAGTGACATCTTTAAATTGTTCAGGAGATGCCTCTTGCAGCTTTTGATAATACGTTTTCCAGAAATCTTCATGTCTGCCGATAAAGTTCTCAAAGAAAAGAGACTGTGATTCATGAATACCCATTGATGTGCCGTCACATAAGAGCGTTCCGCTCAGTGCCTCATCAATATTTTGTTCATAAATGGCATGGCCGCATTCATGAATGGTGCCAAAGATCGCCATGCGAAAATCGTACTCATCATAACGCGTCGTCACACGTACATCCCCTCTGCTTAATGTCACAGCAAATGGATGAACCGTTGTATCAAGTCGTCCTGCGTCAAAGTCATACCCTAACTCTTTTAAGAAAAAGAGACTCAGCTCTTTTTGTTTGTCGATCGGGAAGCTTTTCGATAAAAACGAAGTATCCGGTTTATTTGGCGAAGCTTCAATTTTTTTCACGAGAGGAACGATGGCGTCTCGAAGTGCACCGAATTTTTGATCGAGTTGTTCAACCGTCATATCCGGCTCATAATTATTGAGCAGCACATCATATGGTGTTTTTTTCACGCCCCAGTACTGGATGAAACGCTTGTTAAAATCAATCAGCTGTTTTAAATAGGGTGCAAAGAGTGAAAAATCTGATTTCTCCCTTGCTTCTACCCAAACATGTTCTGCTTTTGATTGTAGAATGGAGTATTCTTTAAATTCTTCTTTTGGAATTTTGCTGTTTTCATCATATTCTTTTTGCGATAATTCGAGTGCCTTCTGCGTGTCTTTTGACAGCTTTTCTTTCTCTTTATTTAATGCATCAAGAAGATCTCTCATTTCATCAGAAGTCTTCATATTAAAGATATCGCTGGATAATTGACCGATGGTTTCTGCTCTGAAATCAGCGCTTTTTTTAGGCGCTTGTGTTCGAGAGTCCCAATAAAGTAAATGAAGCGCCTCTGTATAATGGGCGATTTTTCCTAGTAATTGATAAAACGCTTTCTCTTTTGATTCAAGACTCATGCGTTCGTTCCCCCAATCAATAAAATATGTATGTACGTTTCAAGGCTACTTCAATAAATGTTCTTTTGTCAATGAAAAAGGAGGATACGCTGATCGTATCCTCCTCTTATTGAATGGTTTTCTATCATTAAGAGATCACTGGCTTCACTGGAAGAACGGATTCAATTTTACTTTGTAGCTCAATATCTTTCTGACTGCCAAAGTAAATATGAATGCTGCCAGCATCTTGGCTTGTCCGAATCAGTCTCCCAATGCCCTGCCTTAGACGAAGCAGCATGTATGGAAGGTCCACTTCAGTAAATGCATCTTTCGCTTCATTCCGTTTTGCTTCAAATACTGGGTCATGCGGTGGATATGGAAGTCCCCAAATAACCACATTTGTTAGAGACTGTCCTGGAATATCCAGCCCTTCCCAAAGGTGAACGGAACATAACACAGATGTTTCATCCGCTTGGAACTTTTGAACAATGGTACTGATCTCCTCGTCTCCTTCAAAATACACATGGAAAGGCAGTGATTCATTTGATGCATCGAGCTGCTTTCTAAATACATGCAGTTCATCAAATGAAGGGAATAAAATAAGAGATCGACCGCCATTTTCTTTTACCTGAGCCAGCACGTGCTGACCTTTTACATCTGACTCTGTCATTGGCTGCTGAATTCCGTGGAAATACATTTGCATTTGCTCCTCATAATCATACGGCGAAGCCACACTCATAGATAAGTAATCTTTGATCCCAAGGCTTTCAGCTAAATAATCAAATGATTGGTTTTCAGACAATGTTGCAGACGAGAAAATATAAGGGATTTTTTGCGAAAATACCTTTTCACCGAGCACTTCTGCTACCGTTTTTGGCATGACGACAAAGGTTGTATCTAATTCCTGCTTCTCCAGCCAGCTAATGGCATTTTTCTGATAAAGCGACAGAGAATACGCCATCTGTTCAATGTACTCTTCCACAACAGACAATTCATATTGATCAATTGTGTACATCTCTGATTCAAATACGAGCGCTTCTCCAATCTTCTCAAGCAAATCACATAATTCACTTGCTGAACGCTTCACCTCATCTACACGACCAATTTCAAGACGGTGTGATCCTTTGATTTCTTTGGCATTCGTTTTTAAGAGGTAAAAGAACTGATCGTTTGTTGCAAGTGCATCTTCAACAAGTTCTGCAAACTCTTCACGAATATCATTTTGCAAAAGACGTTCCAAAAACGTCTCTAGTGTTGATTGCTTCACTCGGTATGTTAGCGCTTTTTGTGCTGCAAATTCAAGAAGATGTCCTTCGTCAAATACAACAGAGCTATGCTCAGGAAGGAGCGGCAGCTGTCCTTCACGTTTACGTGACTCCTTTGTCCATACATGCTCCATGTAAAAGTCATGAGAGCAAATGATGAGGTCTGTGGCTTTTCGGTAATGGTCTCTTGATAAATTCAAGCCACAGCGGTGCCGCATGTCGCACGTTAAGCAGTCCTGAAAAGAGTCATAACCAATTCTTGACCACTCATCATTTGTTAATTCTGGATACTCTTTTCGATCACCGTACGGATAAAATGTCTGCATCCCATGAGATTCATGAACAAATGAAGGAAGCGATTCATAAATGTCGAGCCACTTCTCATCATCTTCACGTTGCATCGTTTTCTCTAGTTTCTTTAAGCACAAATATTGATCATGCGATTTACTTAATCTCGCATCTATTTGAATATCAAGGTGATTGGCAATTTTATAGATATCACCTTCTTGTTTGACGAGCTGTTCAATTAACGTTTCGTCTGCACATGCAATGATCGCAGGTTTCCCTGTATATCTTGCATATGTGACCGCAAATAAAAGGTAAACGATTGTTTTGCCTGTGCCTACCCCAGCTTCGGCAAACATCACACTTTTTTCTTTAAAGGCTCTTTCTAACTGAAAAGCCATGAATATTTGTTCATCTCGAAGATCAAAGCCCTTTTCTGGCAAGATGTCATAAAACACATCACCAATCCAGTTGCCCAGTTCTTCGTAAAAATTATGTTCTTTTGTTAATGAAAAAGGCAAACGAGACGCTGTCACCTGCTTCAACCCCCAACTTTTGAATCATTCAGACATTCAATAGTACCATTTATGCTGGGGTATGACAATCTTTTTTTAAGAGCGCAGGCGATGTTGGTAGCTTTCCTTCATTAAAAATGCGTGCTCTGAATGGTCTATGTAGTTTTGAGCCATTGCTAAGTTCTCGATGGCTGCCGTAAGTTTAGCAGATTGTCCTGTTTCAATCCCTTCTATTTCTCGGGCTGTTGAAGCGAGTGCTTTTTGAATTAACTGAAATTGATCATAATGAATCATGAAGACACCTCTTTTTTTAAAATCAAGTTCAGTTTATTCCGTCCCGTGACGACTTATACCTTTTTAGCATAAAAAATCCACACCGTCTCGTGGTGTGGACATTTGTTATGATTCAGTTGTTTCTCTTCTAGGTCGGCGTTTTCCCCAGTATTGATAATAATCTGTTTTAATAAATCCATTAAACAGTTTTCTCTTTTTCGTCGCTTTTCTTCCGAAACACTCTTCGAATTTTTCATGTGACGTTAAAATGTAAATGGACCACGTATCTAGGTTTTTCAATGCTTCGCCCATGCCTTGATACATTTTTTCCACAGCTGGCTTATCGCTGAGACGTTCACCGTAAGGCGGATTTCCGACAATTACACCATACTCTTCTTTTGTTTGAAAGTCCTTCACTTGCATTTGCTTAAATTGAATCAGTTCACTAAGTCCAGCTTCTTCTGCGTTCAGTTTCGCAATCTCTACCATACGATGATCGATATCGCTCGCGATAATGTGAAGCGGCTGATCATAGTTCGCCTTTTCTTCTACTTCAAGGCGTGCTTTGTTCCAAACGTCCTCACCAATCCATTCCCATGATTCAGATGCGAACTCACGGTTAAATCCAGGGGCAATGTTTTGTCCAATCATCGCTGCTTCAATAGCAATTGTGCCTGATCCGCAAAAAGGATCGACAAACGGACGGTCAGGTGTCCAGTTCGTTAATAAGACAAGCGCCGCTGCAAGGGTTTCTTTAATCGGAGCGCCCCCTTGATCTGCACGGTATCCACGTTTATGAAGACCCACACCTGACGTATCGAGCGTCAGCAATACTTTATCTTTTAAAAGTGCTACCTCGATTTTGTATTCAGGGCCTGTCTCTTCTAGCCATTCAGACTGTATGTTGTAAGATGATCTAAGTTTTTGTGCGATAGCCTTTTTGACGATGCGCTGACAATCCGGCACACTGGCAAGCTGAGATTTAACAGATTTACCAATGACAGGGAATGTGCTGTTTTTCGGTAAAAAAGCAGCCCAGTCAATGGCTTTTGTCTGCTCAAAAAGCTCGTCAAATGTTCTAGCCGAAAATTCAGCAACTTGGACCTTGATTCGGTCTGCTGTACGCAGCCATAGATTCGCACGGCAGATGGCAAGCGCATCTCCTTGAAAAATAACTTTTCCGTTATCTACGGTGCACTCATACCCGAGGTCTCTTACTTCTTTTGCAACAATCGCTTCAATTCCCATTGGCGCTGTTGCGATGAGTGTATAGGTTTTCATTTGTTTATCACCTGTTTTCTCGTTCTTTTCTTAATCAAGATAAAAGCTCTCCATATGTAGAAATAGGAGAGCTTTGATTTCATCATGTTTATGATAACGGATATAACGTTCTGTAAGCCATGTTTTGTTCCATCGTACTGCAAACGGCAAAAGCCTCGTACTCAGGTGGTAATCATCTATCTACAGAATTCTCTGTCCTTCTCTCCGTTTGGTTCCTTTGAGAAAGTTCCCCTACCAAGTTTGGGTTTCTCGCTCGAGGGGTTTACCGCGTTCCACTCTCACCATTTCTAGTAAGACTTCGTCACTGTGGCACTTTCAAGGATACTTTGCCATATCCTAAAAGGACGTAGGCATTTTTCCTGCCGTCAGCCTTTCCCAGGCTGCCCTGGCTTATTTTTTCGCCAGGCACGAACACTACGGGCATCTCAGCACCGTGCGAGCATGGACTTTCCTCTGCAATGTCAAAGCATTACAGCGATTACCCGAACGTTAATCAACATGCGTTATTATAAACGACAATGTCATCTGACACAAGCTTTTTTGGTATTACTCAATCATAAAGTTTGCTGCCGAAAACGTGTTTCTCAAGATTAGATAGTCTTTTTAAAATATCAAAGTTTGTTGTATTGGACTGTGCAGGCTGTCTTTTCCCTTGCTCAACCGCTTCTTCAAGCTGTTTTGACAAGTGAAGGTTTTCTTGTTGGAGTTTTTCAATTTCTTGATGGAATGTCTCATAGTCTTTAATGACCATATCTAGAAATTTATCGACTTCTTCTTGTTTATACCCTCGGACACCTGTTTTAAATTCTTTTTCTAAAATTTCTTTCGCAGAAAGCTTTACTTTATCAGCAAGCATCTTTTTCACCTCATATCGTGAATTCATAGTATATTTTTTCAGAAATACGTGACGTTGTCAAATTTTCTCTTGCTTTTAGTCAAAAAACGGATCTTCCGCCTCAACCTGTGCCCTTAAATCATCCATTGTGATATACATAATTGGGTAGTCGGTATAGGTTTCAGCTTCTTTGATCATATATTTTGGCGAGCCTTCGTGCTCAGGATCATATAAGACGAGAAGGCCGTCCGTTTTTTCAATAAAAAAGCGGTTCTTTTGTTTGAATTGTGCCGGACTTTCATAAGGTTTATGCGTGACACTTTCTACAAAATCAGCTTGTGCAAGAACGCCTTCATACAGCTCTTTATTTTGTTCATTCCAGCGCTCTTCCTGTTCATAAAATGGTGTAATGACAGCAAGTTTTAAATCTGGAAATTCCTCTTGAAGCTCAAAGACCACTTCAGCTGTCCATATTTCTGCCCCTAACTGACCTGAAATGAGCACCCATTCCAGCCCGTCTTCAATGAGTGCCGTCAGCCTTTTCCGAAGTTCCGCTTTTATGTATTGAAGTGCAGGCTCGTCTTGTTTGAAGATCCCAAGCTCAAATGGCTTGTACCCTGTGACAGCAATAATTTTCATTTTTTCACCTGCTTTTAAAAAAAGGGACTTATAAAAGTCCCATTTCACTTTATCTGTTACAGCAAGGTCCACCGCAGTTAAAGTGTTGATGTGTTGCCGGGTCCACCTGAGAAAACGTATGCGGGAAGTAGTGAACATGTTGGAAATTTTGGTGATGAACATTTGTTACATGCTGCGGGTGGATGTGCGGCACAATTGTAGTTGACTCACTGTGCGTACAGCAGTGATTCGTTGGATGTACAATTGGCTGTGTAACATTTGGATTGCAATGATGATGATGGTACATGTAGCATTCCCCTCTCCTTGATTTTCTTACATTAACAATGTATGAATCAAGAGGTGTACATGTACTAATGCATTAACCTATTTTAAAAGTTTGCAAGAAAAACATCTTTATAGTTTGAAAACACAAACGCGACCAATATGACAACAAGAAAAAACAAGTAGAAAAGACCCTTATACATGCTCTACGCTCCTCATTCAATATCTAACGTTATTTTACAGGATTCGTGACTTTTCTACAATAAAAGTGCTAAACAATTTTTATTTTCGGCCGAGAGCCGAACGTTGTCATTTTTTGCGCTTTCCCAGGCAATAATTTCATCGCCCAGCTTTTCTTAAGAGCCGGTTTTCTCGCTTGTCAAGTTCCACAATGTCTCGTTCACTTAAAGACGATTGTGATAACAATGTTTGGGTAATGGAAAGGGCTGCTTTTGGATCTTTTTGACGGTGTTCTTCATACTTTGCTAGCTCTACACCCGCTTTTAATCTTAAATGAACATCACTTGATTCAAATAGACGCCTCCATATACATGCCGCTTCATCCCATTGTTTTAATCGCTTGTACTGTAATGATAGATCATAAGCTGCTTGATCCGCATGCTCAAACGCTGCTCCCGTTAATTCTTGCAGGTGCTTTGTTGCTTCCTGCACATCACGGTGAGCAAGATGCCATTTAGCTAATGCATATTTCTCATCGTCTTCCTTCACCGCATCTTTGGATAAGATTTTTTTAGACAAATGAATGTAGAGACTGATTAACGATAAGACATCAAGTTCATTGTGAGTCAAAATTCCTTCAATCAGTTTTGGGTTTTGTTCCTTTAAAAAGTGAAAATAGATCATTGGTGCGAGGAACCCCGGTGTATCTCCCTCTCGATTGACGTGCAGTTCCTCTTTTTCTACAACCGAAAGAGCCATACGCTCATATTTATGTTTCCACAATCTCCTTGACCCATGCAGAAGGTCAAAATGACCAAATTCAGGTAGAGCAGGTATTTGATCGCGTAATAATGTATGCCTCGTTTTGACTTGAGGCCAGTCAAATGATTTTCCATTATATGTCACAAGTGATTCGACATCCACCTCACTAAGAAAGCTTTTGTAAAGTGCCGCTTCATTTCCTGGATTCGTGAGCAGATGTTGTTTTACCACTACTTTATCTGAATAAACTCTCGCATGCCCAAGCAGAAAAATCATATTTCCCGTTCCGCCAGACAGTCCTGTTGTTTCTGTATCGAAGAAAAATAGCTCGTGAGGCTTGTAGCCTTTTGCAGAAAGAGAATGCTGAATCTCACTTTTGTTCCATGCACTCACCATCTCCGGCAGTTCTGCAAATGAATATCGCCCATGCTGATGGTCAAGTGGATAGGTCACTTCCCGAATGAGGCAGAAAGAGTCTTCAAAGTAGTAAGGAGCTGCACTTAATCCCCCCCACTCTTTTAGAAATGGAATGGTTTCAGCCGTCACAGTGTGCGTTTGTCCCTCTTTTACTGCCACATGCTTTTCATCTGACTGATTGTGCGACAGGTGTTTTTTCATTCTGTTTAATTTTCCTTTTAATGACATGAGTACGTCTATTCCCCCTTTCCTTAAAATCCTGCCATCAATTGAATGATACTGCTTTTTCCATTGATCTCTTTCATTTCCATGCCAATACAAGATGGACAGCCGTTTTCGCAGCTGCATCGCTCAATCAGCTGAGTGGCTGCACGGGCAATTTCATCAAAGCGAGCCTGGACCTCTTTACTTAAACCGATTCCACCTGGGTAATGATCATATAAAAATACGGTCGGTTTCCCCGTATGGGCTGCCTTTATTTGAGAAATGACATGAATGTCTGAACGGTCACACATAACAAACGCCGGAACAATATGCTGAAGAACATTGGCAATACCGAGCAAGAGCTGTTCAAGTGTTTTTTCTTCAAATGTCCGCTCTGCTTCATGTAATTCAAACCAAGCAGCACTCGTATGAATCTCTTCTTCAGGTAAGTGAATCGGGCCGGAACCGATATTTTCCCCGGTTGATAATCGAATTTTTTTGAAAATGGTCGGCATTGCATTGACGGTCACATCACCGTAGTGAACAGATACCGCTTCCTTCTCTGTTGTTTGATCAATTTCAAGCACCTTGAGCTGAACCGCTAAATTTGCATCTGTATAGTATTCTACATCGACTTGTTTCACATAAGCCTTAAGATGCTCATAATCTAGCTTTTCCACTTGATACTGAACCCCTTCATGTAAATAAATCGCTTCATCATGAAGTAAGGTCATCGCACTGAATCGATCCATCTCCCCAATAGTTCGAACGTTCGCTACATCGGATTGATCGACAATGACGACATTTTCCTGACTTGCAGATCTCAGACTGATGCCATGAGCCGGGAACGATTGATCTGACCAATAATAACGGTTCCCGCTGAAATGAAGAACCCCTTCTTCATGTAAGTATTGCAAGATTTCTTCTACTTCCATACTGCCAAACTGTTCATCTTCTCGAAACGGTAGCTCGTAGGACGCACATTTTAGATGATCGACTAGGATGATAAGGTTCTCGGGATTGATTCTTGCCGATTCAGGTGGTCTGTTAAAGAAGTATTCAGGGTGTCTGACAATATATTGGTCAAGTGGCGATGAGCTTGCGACCATGATAATGAGTGCTTCCTCATGACGCCTTCCAGCTCGTCCAGCCTGCTGCCACGTACTCGCTACACTGCCAGGATATCCGGTCATGATACAGACTTTTAGCTGTCCAATATCTACTCCTAATTCTAGTGCGTTTGTGCTGACAACACCGAGAATGTCTCCTTCCCTTAAGCCTTTTTCAATCATGCGCCGCTCTTTCGGCAAATAGCCCCCACGATAACCACGGATCGATTTAGGACCAATTTCTTTTTTCACTAGTTCTTGAATATGACTTAGGATAACTTCAACTCTTACCCTACTTCTAGCAAAAACAATCGTTTGAATTTTTTCTTTTAAAAATGTTTTAGCGAGCTGATTCACAACAGTGGCCGCACTTTGTCTAATGTTTAATGGCTTATTGACGACTGGCGGGTTGTAAAAGACAAAATTCTTTTTACCGCTAGGTGCTCCGTTTCGTTCAATGAGATGCACCTTGCTTCCGGTCAGCTGCTCTGCAAGCTCTTTCGGATTCGCAATGGTCGCTGAAGTACAAATAAAAGTCGGGTCACTTCCGTAAAACGCACAAATTCGCTTTAGTCTGCGAATGACATTGGCGACATGACTGCCAAACACGCCTCGATATGTATGAAGCTCATCAATGACAATATACTTTAAGTTCTCAAATAAACTGACCCATTTCGTATGGTGAGGCAAAATCGCTGAGTGCAGCATATCTGGATTTGTGATGACAATATGACCTGCCTGTCTGACGCGCTGGCGAATCGCTGGGGAGGTGTCCCCGTCATAGGTTTCACTGTGAATTGGAACATCCATCTCATGAATGATTTCGTTTAATTCACTTTTTTGATCTTGCGCGAGTGCTTTAGTTGGAAATAAATAGAGGGAGCGGCTTGTCTGATCTTCTGCGATCGACTGAAGAACTGGCAGATTGTAGCAAAGCGTTTTACCTGAAGCTGTAGGTGTCACAGTCACCACATTCTCACCATCCATCACACGTTCAAAGGCTTCCTTTTGATGAATGTATAGTTCGCTCACACCTCTTTTTTCAAGCGCCACTTTGAGCCTGTCATTTACTCTTTCAGGAATTGGAGAAGTCAGTGCAGGCTTCGCTTCAATTTCATGCCAATGCTCGACCTGTTCGTCTTTTTTTAAATCTTCTATGAGTTCGTTCATTGTTTTCTTCTTCATCTGGTATCCACCTCTCATTCTAGTGTACCGAATATTTGTTTGCATGACTAGGCGGCAATTTTTTGATGCACCGCTTGTGAGCAAATATTTTGATGTGTTGTAACAATATCTATTACACTTCTATAGTGAAATGATTTTATCAAGGAAGAAGATGATCAGATTGAAAAACGAATTTAAGCCTTTATTTGAACCTTTTACATTCCCAGGGGGTGCCTCTATTGATGGCCGTTTAGTCGTTGCACCAATGACACACTTCGGTTCTCATGAGGATGGCACGATCTCAAAGGAAGAAATTGATTTTATCACCGCTAGATCAAGCGAAATGGGCATGGTCATCACCGCATGTGCAAACGTGACGCCAGATGGTAAGGCGTTTGAAGGACAGCCTTCTATTGCAAGAGATGAAGATATACCTGGCCTACAAAAGCTTGCTTCTGCGATTCAAGCGAAAGGAACAAAAGCCATTATGCAAATTCATCATGGCGGCTCTCAGGCTCTCCCTCATTTAGTCCCAAACGGTGATGTCGTTGCGCCAAGTGATGTATTTAAAGATGGAAAACAAATTGCGAGAGCTTTGACAGAAGAAGAAATTCCTCACATCATCGACTCATTTAAAGAAGCAGCAAGACGCGCAATTCAAGCAGGATTTGATGGGATCGAAATCCATGGAGCGAACGGATATTTATTACAGCAATTCTACTCCCCGCATAGTAATCAGCGTACAGATCAATGGGGCGGAAGCGAAGAAAAGCGTCTCGCATTTCCAATTGCAGTAGTAGATGCAGTGAAAGAAGCAATCAAAGAGCATGTAACAAAACCATTTATCTTTGGATACCGATTATCACCTGAAGAACCAGAAACACCTGGTTTAACCATGACAGAAACATTTACTTTAGTGGACGTACTTAAGACAAAAAACCTTGATTACTTGCATATTTCTTTAATGGAGATTGACGCTAAAGCAAGACGTGGTGCTGATACAAGTAAGACGCGGATGGAGTTATTAAAAGAGCGCTGTGGTGACACGCTTCCACTCATCGGCGTCGGCAGCGTCATTACAGCTGAGGATGCACTGAATGCATACAATCAAGGGATTCCACTCATTGCTGTTGCAAGAGAAGTCATTGTTGATCCCGATTGGGCAGTAAAGATTAAAGAAGGCAGAGAAAACGAGATTGAAACCGTCATTAAACGCAGTCAAAAAGACAAGTACATGATTCCAGAGGGTTTATGGACTGTCATGGAAGCAAGTAAAGGCTGGGTTCCAATGGAGGATTAATGTCCTCAATCAAAAAACTACCCTATCAACTCAGGGTAGTTTTTTTTGGATTATTTCATTTTTACTGTAAAAAGCTTGGACGTCTGCTTTTCTACAGAGCCCTTAGGTTCTTTGTCAAGATGTTCTACTAAATCACCATTCATGATGACAATTGGTGTCACTGTGCTTGCCGCTTTTTCTTCAATCAGCGCTAAATCACACGTAATGAGAGGATCACCTGCTTTCACTTTATCCCCTTCTTTTATGTGTGCTTCAAAGCCTTCACCATTTAATCCAACCGTTTCAAGTCCGATATGAATCAGAAGCTCAAGCCCCGAGAGTGTTCGAATCCCAATTGCATGTTTTGTATGGAAGAGTTGAATAATTTCACCATCTACTGGCGACACAATGGTGCCGTTTTTTGGTTTTACAGCTACGCCGTCTCCCATCATCTTTTGAGAAAAAACGGGATCTGGTACATCGGTCATATCCATTAACTCTCCATCGACTGGAGAATAAATGACTTCTTCCTTTACATCATCTTGGTTTTTTCCGAAACCGAATAATTTTTTCAGCAATGTTCATTTGCTCCCTTCAAGCTTTGCTTCTAGATCTATTCAGCGTATAAACCTTCACGCCCATACACCTTGCTTCATTCAACACTATTTAATCATAATTTTTTCCTCTCATCAATTGATAACCGCCTGAGCCCCTTTTGCATAGGCTGTAGATGAGAGGTGATTCAAATGAAACATGAAAGTGAAAAGAAACACGAGTTGTTAGCAAATGAAGACATTCTATATGAAGCGATTGAACAATTTTTTGCATCATCGCCGTTTCACGACATTTTAAATAGTGCAGAGGCGCTGATGACCACGAGCCATTCACTTGCATCCATTACAACCGATGTGACAGAAGATGATCAATATGTATATATTGAGATTCGATTTCCAGACCATTTTGTCGAAGGTGATATCGCACTAGAAGTGAAAGCGCAATATTTACACTTATCGGTACAGGAAAAAATCAAAACAGACACGACTTCCTCCTATTCGAGCTTTACCAAAACCATTTTAATGCCTGCAAAAATAGATGAAACCAATATGAAGAGCGTTTGGAAAGATCAATCACTTCGTGTGACTGCGCCAAAACAAACAACCCAATAGATGTATATCTATTGGGTTTTGCTACGCTTTAAAAATACTAGTAAATCCTTTCGCCAATGAGCCCACTTGATTCATTGTACTCATCATTTGTCCAGCAGTATCAAACATTTTATTAAAATCGTATTGCCCATTCGTTTTTTTAAATTGTGACAGCACACTTTTAAATTGAGATGATTGCTGTTTTTGCGGCCTTGGCAAAGGATAAGGATTCATAGGCTGCGGCATAGGCATCATGCCCGGCGGCTGCATTTGCGGCTGATTCATTGCTTCAGGCTGCGGCTGATAAGGCTGGAAGTTTTCCTGATATCCAAAAGGCGGCTGATAGCCTGCAGACGGCGGCTGGTTCATTTCACCTTGATATGGGGGCATGAAATATTCTGGAGGCTGCGGAGGCTGCTGCATATCTGGATACGGAAAAGGCCGTTGCTGAAATTGATTCATTTCATAAGATGGCTGGTTTGAATAAGGGAACACGTATCTCGCTCCTCTCGCTCTGAAAACATATTGAAGTCAATGATATATTATGTTCAGGTAGCAGAAGATGTGCCTACAGCAGCCATAAGAAAAACGCAGGCTGTTTCATCAGCTGCGTTTGTTGATTTCTTCTATTAAAAGGTTCAGTGTATAAATCACTGATTCAACTAAATTTTTCACACGAGGTGCATGCTGTTTGCCAAAATAAGATTGCAGCACAACCTCTTTTCCATTTTCTTGGACGGCTTCAAGCTGTTCTTGATGTAAGTATCTAGGTTTGGCCTGATGAATAAATGAGGTAGCAGCAGTAAGCCACTCTTCCATTTGCTGATCAAATTTGACAACGGCCGGTTGAATATCGTTGTAAAAATCATAAACTGGGTATTCCTCTTCTGCCTTTCCCTTTAGGTACTGCTCGTATGCTTCTTCGATCCATGTGATCAACTCTTGTGTATGTTTAAGTAATGTTTGATTATCCAAAGTGTTCACCTCTATGAACCATCCTATCAAACGTTTACTTATTGCTCAAATAGAAAAGCTATCCGGCGTGATATGCAGGTCTTGCCGCCAGCTTATACTCTGCTGCATGAATTTTCAATTCACATTCCTTCACTTCAGATTCAAGACGGTCAATGATTTGTTCTTGCTCCTCTACGGCAGCGTTTTTTGTTTTTTTGACAGCTAAAGACAGTTCTTCTTCCACCGCATCAATCTTTCGCTCAATTTCCTCTAACAACTGCATAATGGATTCTTTTGATACAAATTCGCTCATCATCAGATTCCTCCTTTATCATCTCTCGTTACATTCTCTTATCTTTTACTCCCTCCTTCATACATGACAAAACTAGAACTAAATCGCCAATCTAAGTGAAGATAAGCGCAATTTCTTCCATTTCGACACGTGCTTGTCCTTCTTTGTATGATCGCGTCCGATTGTGTAAATTCTAAGGACAAAGGAGGTAGATATCATGAAAAAGCAGCAAGCACCAAAAGAGCAAAAAACAAAAGGGAAAGAAAACAGTACAGATCAGCTTGATAAAAAGCTCGGCGGCCCTAACCGTCCATCCACGTAAAAAAAGCAGGTACCCCCTGCTTTTTATTTATGCAAAAAATAGTGTTCTAATGAGAAAAGAAAACGAAGCTGCCTTTTTTTATGAAAATACCAGTCGGTCAGCTCAATTTGTTTTGGTAAACGCTCTGCTTCAAACAAGGATGGACTCAATTTCTTTTGAAACCAATCTTCCCTTTGATCGTCTAATGAATGTGTCATGACTGGATACACCGTTCTGAGGAAAGGGCTTGACCTTCGCGCAATCCCTAAAAACGGTTCAAAATCAAATCGAGATCCCGTATGCGGCACGGTATGCAAAAAATGATAAAAATCCGAAAACAAATCGGCTCGAAACAATAGTTTTGCTAGTTTTTTCCCTAACGTAATGCGCTCTTTTACTTGGGAAAACTTTCGTATGGTTAAGCCGTACAAATGCCCGTCTACTGTCGGAAAAACGACGGTTTGAAAATGTGCCCACTCGCTGAAAAGATATTGAATCGAGTGAAAAACATTCTTTTTCAGGAGAGGATTTTGTATAATAGGAGATTGTATAGTATATTGTTCATTTATGATGAGTGCATGCAGCAATCGCTCTCTGTCACGCTTTTGCCAAAATCGTTCCCACTCAGCGCTCATAAAACGAGACACACCGAAATGGGGCAGCAGATGAAATAAAGGCTTGCGGCACCTTTTTGACCATTCATACAAGAGAAGCTGCGGGTAAGCATCTGAAAAGATCAGCCAATTCGCTCTTTCATACGCTGTAAAGAACAGATGCCCTTGCTGATCCGTTAAACCCGGATGGAAGAGCTCGCCTTTTAAATCTGTCATCGACCATCCAGCATTTCTCGAGACAAAAGAAGCAAGCAGAGACCATTTCATCTCTGGATGACGGTCATAAAAGCGCTTGTACGCATTTGTCCTTGTCAGGTTGTCCTTATTTTTCGCTTTCGTTTCATGTAAAATATGCTGGGTAATCATGTGCTCTTGTTGTGACAACATGGTGATCTCTCCAATACAAAATGCATTAAAAGGAGGCTGAAACTTGATGATTCGGTATCCTAACGGAAAATCGTATCAGCCCATTCAACAAATTGGGACAAAAAAAAGAATCAGCGGCGAATCATCTTATAGTAACCGCGGGATGACGCTTGAAGCTGACTTAAATGAAACGAACCAGTACTATTTGGTCAACGGGATTGCAGTCATTCATAAAAAGCCTACCCCTGTTCAAATTGTCAATGTGGATTATCCAAAAAGAAGCGCTGCTGTCATTAAAGAAGCCTATTTTAAACAATCCTCCACAACAGACTACAACGGGGTATACAAAGGGCGCTATATCGATTTTGAAGCAAAGGAAACCAAAAGCACCACCTCGTTTCCGCTCAAAAATTTCCACGACCATCAAATTGAGCATATGAAACAGGTTGAAAAGCAAGGCGGTATTTGTTTTGTTATTATATCCGCATTTGGTTCCGTTTATTATTTGTCCGCTACTGACCTCTTCTTCTTTTGGGAGCGGCAGCAGCAAAACGGCCGTAAATCCATTAGCAAAGATGAATTAATGGAAGCAGGTCACCTCATGACACTTGGATATTCGCCAAGAATTGATTATATTAAAGTAGTGGAGACACTTCATTTTTCGGATGAAAGCAAGCATCATTTACGTTCGAAAAAGGTTTAACACGAAAGGTTGAGATGTGATGTCTGATCAATTTACAAGTCGTGAACAGCGACGTAAAGCAAGTCAAGAAAACAATAAGAAGCAAAAGAACAAAAAAGGCAAAAAGAAAGCAGGTCTATTTAAAAAAATATTTTTATCTTTACTCGTGATCGGTCTTCTTTGTTTAGTAGCCGGAATCACAACTTTTGCCGTTTTTGCATCAAGCGCTCCTTCTATTGATGATAGCAAGCTAAAAACGCCGTATTCTTCAAAACTTTACGATAAAGACAAAAAAGTCTTTGCAGAAGTCGGGGCGGAAAAAAGAACGTATGTCTCGATTAAAGATATACCCGACGTGGTAAAAGATGCGTTTATTGCAACTGAAGATGCACGTTTTTATAAACACCACGGGATTGATCCTATCCGTATTGGCGGTGCTCTTGTCGCAAACGTCGAGGACGGTTTTGGAGCAGAAGGTGGAAGTACGATTACACAGCAGGTTGTGAAGAACTCCCTGCTTAACAATCAAAAGACGTTAAAACGTAAAGTACAGGAAGTGTGGCTCTCGATTCAGCTTGAGCAAAAATACTCTAAAGATGAAATTTTAGAAATGTATTTAAACCGTATTTTCTTCTCTCCTTATGCTTATGGTGTTGGGAAAGCGGCTGAACAATTTTTCGGAGTGACAGATTTAAATAAACTAACTGTTGCACAGGCTGCCACACTTGCAGGTATGCCGCAAAGTCCTTCTGCCTATAACCCAGTGAAACATCCAGAGGCAGCGGAAAAACGTCGTAATATCGTTTTAGGCCTAATGAAAAAACAAGGCTATATTTCAGAAAAAGATTATGAGGAAGCAAAAGCAACACCTGTCAGCAAAACAGTTGTTTCAGCTGATAAATATAAGAGTCAAAACTCAAGTAAGTACTCTGCTTATATTGAAGAAGTCATGGAAGAAGTACAGAAAAAAGCCAAAGTAGATGTATCAACAGATGGATTAAAAATCTATACTTCTCTTGATCGAAAAGCACAGGATCATCTGGATGACATCATCAATGGGGATTCAGCCGGATTTACGAAAGGTATGCAAGCTGGAGTCACCCTGCTAGATACAAAAAATGGTGAAATTCGTGCCATTGGCGGTGGTCGTGATGTACCAGCCGGCGGCTTTAACTATGCCACTGATGCAAAACGCCAGCCGGGATCTACAATCAAACCAATTTTAGATTACGGTCCTGTAATTGAAAACAAAAAATGGTCAACATATCAGCAAATTGATGATGCGCCTTATACGTACTCTAACGGTACACCAATTAACAACTTTGACAGAAGACACTTAGGGAAAATGTCGATGAGAAGTGCTTTGGCACAATCACGAAACATCCCTGCTTTAAAAGCTTTCCAAGAAGCTGGTACAGATAATGCTGTTCAATTCGCCAATAACTTAGGTTTGGACTTACCTTCTGACATCCCTGAGTCTTACTCAATCGGCGGATTTGACGAAGGTGTCTCTTCTCTTAAAATGGCTGGTGCATTTAGTGCATTCGGTAACAACGGATACTATAATGAACCGCATGCTGTAACGTCTGTTGAATTTAATGACGGAACGAAGCTTGACTTAACGCCAGACTCAAAAGCAGCCATGAGTGATTACACTGCATTTATGATTACAGATATGCTGAAAACTGCTGTACAATCTGGAACAGGTACACTCGCACAAGTACCGAATGTTCAAGTAGCTGGTAAAACAGGTACAACCAACTTTACACAAGATGATATTAATAAATACAACATCCCTTCTGGCGGTGCGAAAGATTCATGGTTTGTCGGTTACACGCCGCAATACACAGCAGCTGTGTGGACTGGAATCGGCAACTCAAAAGATGCGGACGGCAAAATGTGGCTTACGGATTATGAACAACGTGTTGCCAAAGTTGTCTTCCAGAAATTAATTTCTCAAATTGATGATGGAAGCGGCTCATTTGAAAAACCAGATAGTGTCGTTGAAGCAACGGTTGAAAAAGGATCAGATCCAGCGAAGTTAGCTGGACCAAACACACCAAGTGATAAGAAGACAACGGAATACTTCGTCAAAGGAACTGTCCCAACAAAAGTTTCTGACACATATGAAAAGAAAGAAGCTGACAAACCATCTGACTTAAAAGCGGTGTATGATGAAGAGAAAAAATCGATTACACTCACTTGGGGTTATGATGACGATGCAGATGCAACATTTAATGTAAAGCAAGCGGTCGATGATGGCGGCTATAAAGACATTCAAAACAGCTCTTCTAAAGAAGCCGTCATCTCTGATGTGAAGCCAGGATCCACCTATAAATTCCAAGTGACAGCGACTGTAGACGATGTCACAAGTAAAGCGGCTTCTACCTTCCTCACCATTAAAGATGACGAAGAAGAGGAAGAAAAAGCAGATGATGAGAACAAAGAAGAAGAAGAGCCACAGCAACCTGATGATGAGCAGACAGATCAAACTGATGATAATCAAAACCAAGGTGGCACTGATGAACAGAAGCCTGATGATAAAAAAGATCAAGGCGGAAATACCGAAAACGGCAATGGTGGTTCAAGTGATGGCTCAGACAGTACAAATGGAAACAGCAACTCACAGAGCGATGCCAATAAAGATAAAAAGAAAGACGACGAGAAAGCCAATTCTCAAAGCTCAAATACTCAGTCAAATTCTACTTCTCGCAAAGAAGACGAATAACAAAAAAGCACTTGCCCTATGTGGCAAGTGCTTTTTTAACGATTTTGTTTAAGCTTTCTGAGTGCTTCGTATTTTCCATACTGCTTTTTGAGCTCTGTGTATAACTCGTCCAATTGAATAAAGCAATGATATTGGGTAGGTTTAAGCAAAATAAACTCTAATCGTTCTGTCCAGTTAATGGGGGCTACTGGAAACGTCTGATGTTTGATTTCCTCCCAATCAATGGTTTGAAGCTTCTCTCCTTTGATCCAGTAAAACATTGCAATCATACTGACAATGCCTTGCAGCATATCATCCTCTTCACACCGAGATTTTCTCGTTTGAAAGCGAGGAAGCATGTTGTCTTTTAATTCATTCCACAGATCAAACATCAAAGGAACAAATTCTTCCGTTTTCTGCCACGGTTGCTCATCTAGTAAAGGTTCTGAAGATAGATCAAATGCGAGTGGATTGTTTCTTAATATATCCTTCTTTTCGCCGCTTACCTCTATCTTTTTCTCTTTTAGCTTTTCGACATATGAGGTGAAAACAGCTGCCCCGCTCATGCCAGCTTCACCAGCCCTTTTTTCAGCCTCTTCTGCCCTTCTCTACACATATCAAGAAGTGGACAAGATTCACACTGTGGCCGCTGCGCCTTACAGTGATATCTACCGAAAAAGATGAGACGATGATGGGTTACGGACCAATCCTCTTTTGGCACCTTCTTCATTAAGGTTTGCTCTACCTCAAGAACAGAATCCTTCCAGCGGCAAATCCCAAGTCGTTTGCTGACGCGCTCGACATGTGTATCTACTGCAATGGCGGGAATTCCAAAAGCGACAGACACAACGACATTTGCTGTTTTCCGCCCAACTCCTGGGAGCTTGATTAGCTCATCTCGATCTCTTGGCACTTCACCGCCATAATCTTCAATCAGCATTTGGCTTAATTTTTGAATGTTATTTGCCTTATTACGATAAAGACCGATCGAACGAATATCCTGCTGCAACTCTTCAAGCGGCACACTTAAATAGTCTTCTGGTGTTTTATATTTTTGAAATAGATGTTTGGTCACTTTGTTCACTAGAACATCTGTACATTGCGCTGAAAGTGCGACAGCAATCACTAGTTCAAATGGATTGGAATGAACAAGCTCACACTCAGCCTCTGGAAACATATCCCCTATAATATCTAAACATTCATTGATTTGTTTTTTTGATAACATGCCTTCTCCTTTATTGGTTATTGTTCCAGCCAATTATAAAAAGGAACTTGTCGTTTATATGAAGATGTTTCTTCTTTTGAAGGTGGGGCTTTTTGCTGCGAACGGAAATGCTGGCTATGCTCTTTCGCTTCTTCCGCTGTTTTCAGCCCTTTCTTTTTCCACTCAAATAAAATTCGATCGATATAGCGAAAATTTAATTTTCCGGATAAAACGGCTTCTCTTAGAGCAAGACGAATCATCTCAGCATCATGATGGTCTTGATCCATCCAGATCGAGAGTGTTTCCCCTTCAAGAGGAGAAAGTGGTCTACCAAACTCATCTTCAAATAGCGCATATAAAGACTTTTCAGCCTGCACATGATTCTTTTGTACGTCTTTCGCCTGTTTTGCTTCTAAAAAGTCATACAGCACACCCCATAAGGGTTCTACCGAGTACCGGTCATGCTGAATACCAGACCTGTCTTCAAACGGCTGGATCGAAATAAACCCTTTTTGAATCAAATACTGCACCATATAAGCACATTCTTCGGCCGAAATGGTCATACCATGTGAAAGCTCTTCAAATGTCTGAAAAAAGACGCCTTGTTCTTCATTCATTTTAATCTTTAACATGACCATCATTTGTGATTCATTCAGTCCTAATTGCTCATAATGGGCAATCAGCAAATTAGGCAAACTGGTCGAACCCATTTTCTGCATATCTATAAATTGCTGCCTTTTCATCGGATACACCTCTTCACTTTCAGTATATCACGTTTTCTCATACGTGCTGTCCTTAAGACGTTTGAAAAAGCCTCCATATATTGGAGGCTTTCACGTCTTAAGGATATAAACGGTTTAATAATCTTGGGAATGGAATTGTTTCACGCACATGCGGCGCTCCGCTAATCCAAGCAACTGTTCGTTCAAGTCCAAGACCAAAACCTGAATGTGGTACAGAACCATACTGTCTTAATTCTGTGTACCATTTGTACGTTTCTTGATCTAGCCCATGTTCTTTTAGTCTTGCTTCAAGCAGATCTAAATCATGAACACGTTCAGAACCGCCGATAATCTCTCCATAGCCTTCTGGTGCAATTAAATCTGCACAAAGGACGACATCATCACGGTCTGGTGCAGGTTGCATATAAAATGGTTTTAATGAGGTTGGGTAATGAGTGATAAAGACTGGTTTATCATAGCTTTCGGCGATCGCTGTTTCGTGCGGCGCACCGAAGTCATCTCCCCATTCAATGTCATCAAATCCTTTGTCCTGCAAGAATTTAATCGCTTCATCATATGTGATGCGCGGGAATGGTGCTTTGATGTTTTCTAATTTTGCTGTATCACGGCCAAGTGTGTGCAGTTCTACTTTACAGTTTTCAAGTACACTTTGAACAACGTGAGACACATAATTTTCTTGGTACTCAAGGTTCTCATTGAATTCAACAAATGCCATCTCAGGCTCGATCATCCAGAACTCGATTAAATGACGTTTCGTTTTCGATTTTTCTGCTCTAAATGTTGGACCAAATGAGAATACTTTTCCGAGTGCCATCGCAGCAGCTTCCATGTAAAGCTGTCCACTTTGAGAAAGATATGCATCTTCATCAAAATATTTAGTAGCAAACAGCTCTGTTGTTCCTTCTGGAGCACTTCCTGTTAAGATTGGCGGATCCACTTTCACGAAACCTTCTTGATGGAAAAACTCATATGTAGCACGAATAATTTCATTACGGATTTTCATAATGGCATGCTGTTTTTTAGAACGCAGCCATAAATGACGGTGATCCATTAAGAATTCTGTTCCATGTTCTTTTGGTGTAATTGGGTAATCTGTTGCTTCGTGAATCACTTCAATGGATTTCACTTGTAATTCAAAACCAAGTGGTGAACGTTCGTCTTTTGTTACTTGTCCTGTGACATAGACCGATGTCTCTTGTGTCACTGATTTCGCAAGTTTAAAGACTTCCTCTTCCACCTCTGCTTTTACAACGACTCCTTGAATAAAGCCTGTCCCATCGCGAAGCTGCAAGAATGCAATTTTCCCGCTTGAACGTTTATTGGCAATCCATGCGCCGATTGTTACTTCTTCATCGACGTGTTTAAACACTTGATTAATAGTTGTTTTCAACATATTTCCCTCCAAAGCCAGAAAGAAACTCACCTTGTTAGATAGGTGTGATTCTTTTTTCATACATTTTATTATAACCGTTCTAAATCAGCATGGTCAACGCAAGACAGAAGAAACTATGGTGTTAAATTTTTTTCCACTCGTCCTGTCGTAAAATCAACATAGCTGAAACTATATTGGTTGTTCTCATTTAAGTACGTTACTTCCCAAAGGAGGACGTCACCTTCTCGTGCTAATTGAACATTTTTTAGCTTAGAAATGGTGTTCTCCTTTTGAACGGCTTGTACTGCTTGGTTTGAAGTAATGCCTTCTTTTGCTTTTTTAGCAATGACTTTTTCTTTTTTGCTGGCAGGTACCCACACATAGATCGCTTCGTTTTGTTTGTTTTTACCTTCCACAATAAATTGCTTTTCTTTCCCAACAAAGGTATCCACTTGCTCTACTTGTGCTAATGATGCTTGCTTTTTTGCTCGTTCAATCGCTGACTCATGACCTTCTTCTTTTTGTCCCATGGCCATTTGATAAATCCACGAAAAGCTAATGATGCCAATGAGTAAAACGAGCGCAGCAACGGATGAAATAATCCAAACTATTTTTTTCATGTCAAGCTTCCCCTATGTGCGATATATGGTAAATATCGCTTGATTTTGATCTTCTTGATCTAATGCTAATCCAAACATAAGATCTTCCCTTTTAAGCGTTCTGTTCAGCAAATCGACGATTTTGTATAGGTCTTCTGAATGCTTAATTTGAACAGTTGAAAGTACCTCTATTTTACTTTCCACTTCTAATTCCTCCTCAGTACGTAAATATTGTTAGTCATACTTTTCAATGTGAGAACCGATACTATTTTTACAACGGAACATAAAAAGCCGTTACGATAAATTAACTCCAAACCCACACCAGTGAAAGGCCGCTTATGACAGCGGCTTTTCGTTGTTAAGCTTTTCTATATACGCCTCAAGCGACTCTTTGGACATCTCGTGAACTGGCGCATGATGAAGTGATTCTAAAAATAGTTTTCCATACGAAGCGGTTTTCACTCGGCGGTCTAAAATCAGCAATGTTCCGATGTCTTTTTCCGAGCGCAGCAAGCGGCCGGCTCCTTGCTTAAAAGTTAACACAGCTTCCGGGAGAGCGACGGCTTTAAACGGATTCTTCCCCTGTTTTTTTGCCGCTTCGCATTTTGCTTCAATGAGCGGTGAATCAGGCGGTCGGAAAGGAAGCCTTGCCATAATGACGGTCGTTAGCTCTGAGCCAGGAAAATCCACACCTTCCCAGAAACTCCCTGTTCCTAGCAAGATGGCTTGCTTCGCCAATTTGAACATTTTTGTCAATTTTACAGGGCTCCCGCCTGTCAAACCTTGAGCAAACAATGCCGATTGCATACCTTCTGATTTCAGCTCTTCATACACTGCTTTTAACATCTCATGTGAATTAAATAACACCAATATTTTCGCTTGATCCTGCTTTTCCATGATCTTAATATATGTTGCAGCTTGCTTCACATATTCGCGTTCATCACGGTTTGTGATCGGCGGCATGTCAGCCGGTACAACGACCTTAAGCTGTTTTTCAAGTTCAAAAGGTGAATCAATTTGGACAAGGTGCGGGTAAAAATCTTGCAGGCCAAATCGTTCCAAGCAATAATCAAAGCGTTGATTGATGGTAAGCGTCCCTGATGTGAGGACGACGCTTTTTTTGTTCATGAAGAACCGATCAGCTAGCAACTCCCCTGTATCTAGCGGTTGCGCGTGCATAAAGACAGCATTCTTGGCACCCTTTGCATCAATCTCAATCCAAACGGTTTCATCATTGTTTGGTTCAAAGATAAACCGGTACAGCGTACTGCAGAATGTCTGCATAAATGACATCACTTGATCGTATTCTTCTGCTTCAAATGCAAACTGCTCTATGAACTGATCACTTTTGTGAAGCAACTCATTTTTTTGCTGCTCATACAGTTTCTCACAAGCAATCAATAATGAACAAAGCTTACTCGCTGATTCTTTAATTCGGACCCACTGAGCATGTTTTGAATGATGACGGACTCTATGAATGAGACGATTGATGTCCGCTTTTGGTTTTGTCCTTTTGACAAAAGAATGTACGGTACTAAAAAATGCGTCACTTTCCATCTGCAGCTGCTGAAGATACTCGTCCATTTCAATAAAGGTGTCAGTTGATAAACCTGCCCCATGAAATCTCTTTTTCAATTTCTTAAGCAGCCCGCCATGCAAAGAGCCAAGCTGCGTTAATTTCGCATGAAGCTGGATATAAGACGCACTGTCACCTAGCGTTTCATTGGCTGTTTTTTCAAATTGGTGGGCCTCATCAATCACATAGACGTCTGCATCCTGAAAGATAGAGGCTCCTTCCGTTTGGGATAAAAGCAGACGGTGATTCGTCAAAATTAAGTCAGCGGTTTGAGCCTTTCGTTTAGCCCGTTCATAAAAACAATGTTCTTTAAAACGGCGTTTTTTCGATGTAAATGGCATGTGTACACAAGAGATACGGTCTTTTATATTTGCAGCTCCTGACGGTAAATTCAGTTCAGACAAATCACCTGTTTCAGTGACAAGGAGCCACATTAAAATTTGCGCTTTTGTTAAGACAACATCATAGTTATCATCTTCCTCATGCAGCACATGCTCAAACTTATCTAAACAAATATAATGTGCCCGCCCTTTAAACACACAGGCGGCTGGCTCAAATGGGAGCAATTGCTTGAGTAGCGGAACATCGCGCTGAAGCATTTGCTGCTGTAGTAAAATAGAATATGTACTGATAATGACAGGTTTTCCTGATTTCTTTGCTTCTAAAGCAGCTGGTATAAGATAAGCGAGTGTTTTCCCGATTCCTGGCGCCGCTTCAATTAACGCATAAGCTCTTTCATGGAACGCATCTCTTACTTTGTTCATCATCGTGAGCTGGCCTTCTCTTACTTCATAGCCTTCTAATGTTTGAGGGAGTTTCTCTTTTATCTCCTCAAACAGCTGCTCGTCGTCAGCGCCTACTGCATATGTCGATTCAGTGATCGGATTGGTCACATCTTTCACAGCAAAAGATCCTACTTCTACAAGCGAATCATCCTGACTCGTGTGATTGGTTTCAAGCTGCTTAATTAAAAGTCCTATATCACTTAGAAGATAAGAGGATAACCTGCGAAGCTGTTTTAACACATTTGGCGGTGTATTCCTTAATTGATCTAATAAGGTTAAAAATAACATGGCAGTAACTTCCGCATCACTATCCGCCCTGTGCGGGTGGTCATGTGGAAGCATGAGCTCTTCGCTTAATTCAGTTAACTTATAACCTTCAAGCTCAGGATAAAGAATTCTAGAAATTTCAACCGTATCAATCGCTAGCACATCCAGCTCATTTTTCCCGCATGCTTTTAGTTCATCGTTTAAAAAGTTCAAATCAAAATGAACATTGTGCGCAACAAAATAAGCGCCCTGTATGAGATCATACACCTCTTGGGCAATGTCCTCAAAAAACACCGCGTCATCAACCATGTGCTGCTTAATACCTGTCAGCTGTTCAATAAATCCAGGAATCGTTTTCCCTGGGTTCACATATTTTGAATACCGTTCGACAATTTGTCCATTTTCAATGACCACCGCAGCAATTTGAATGATTTTATCACCTTTTTTTGGTGAATTCCCGGTGGTTTCAATATCAACGACAACAAACCTTTGATCGGTCATAAAATGGACACCTCAATTCCTCGTTCCACTCATAGTGAAACACACTCTGGGCAATATAGCTGAAACAGAACAGCTTCCTTATGATAAAACTGTTCTGTTTCCATGTGAGCGTGCGTTATAAAATCGTTCTCGCAGGCTCTTGCCCAATCATTTGTTCAATTTGATTTTGTTTATTTAACACGACAACTTTAGGTGTGTGCGATTTCGCTTCTTCCTCTGACAACATCCCATAAGCGATAATAATGACTTCATCTCCTGGCTGAACCAATCTTGCTGCCGCACCATTTAAACAAATGACACCGCTCTTTCTTTCTCCAGGGATGATATATGTTTCAAGTCTAGCACCATTGTGATTATTGACAATTTGCACTTTCTCATTTGCCATCATGCCTGCCGCATCAAGCAAATCTTCGTCGATAGTAATACTGCCTACATAGTGTAAGTTTGCTTCAGTCACTGTCGCTTTATGAAGTTTCGAGGTCATAAAAGTTCTATACATGTTTTTCACCGCTTTCAGGAACATGGAAAATCACATTATCTATCAGTCTTGCCCGGGAGAACTTCACAGCAGTGGCAATGATCACTTGGCCCGTTAAGTGCTGAAGAGGTTCAAGCTCTGGGTAGGAGTAAATGTCAATATAATCGATTTCTCCACTCGTTTGAAGAATCTCCTCTTCCACTAATTGATAAATACGATTTACATCATGTTCACCATTTTCTACAGCTGTCTGTCCTTTTTTTAATGCCCGGTATAAAGCAGGTGCTTCTTGCCTTTCTGTTTCAGACAAATACACGTTTCTTGAGCTTTTCGCTAAACCGTCTTCTTCTCGAACAGTAGGAACAGACACAAGGTGAAGATCAAAAAAGAAATCCTTGATCATCGCATCGATAACAGCGACTTGCTGTGCATCCTTTAGACCAAAGTATACATTGGTTGGTGCGACAAGGTGAAACAGCTTTGTCAGCACCGTGACAACGCCGTCGAAGTGTCCTGGGCGTTTCTTTCCGCATAAGACGTCTGTACGCTTTTGAACAGTCATCGTAATCGATGGCTCATCTTTGTACATTTCCTTCACATCAGGTGTAAATAATATATCTACTCCCGTTTCTTCGGCAAGACGCTGGTCTCTTTTCATATCTCTTGGATAGGATTCAAAGTCTTCATTCGGTCCAAATTGCAATGGATTAACAAAGATGCTCATCACCACAATGTCATTTTGATCTCTTGCTTCTTTTGCAAGCGTAAGATGTCCTTCATGAAGGAAACCCATTGTAGGGACAAATCCAATGGAATGCTGCTTCTTTTGATGCTGCTTGATCATGTCTTTTAATTCATGAATATGGGAGACAACCTTCATTCCTTAATCCCCCCATATAAACCATCAAGGACTTCTTCTTTCATATGAAAGGTATGAGCATCCTCTGGGAATGTGCGTGCTTTTACTTCTTTTGTATATTGTATGAGCGCTTCTTCTAATACAGCATCGATTTGCGCGTATTGTTTCACAAATTTAGGTGTTCTAGACACGCCGTACCCTACCACATCATGGTAAACAAGAACTTGTCCATCTGCTTCAGCCCCTGCCCCAATTCCGATCACAGGAATCTTTAGCATGTCAGTAATCCGTTTTGTCAGTTCACCAGGTACACACTCTAACACAAGAGCGATGGCGCCTGCTTCTTCACATTTCAGACTATCTTCAATCAATTTCTGTGCACTCTCTTTGTCTTTTCCTTGCACTTTATAGCCGCCAAGGACACCGACTGATTGAGGGGTGAGCCCTAAATGGCTTACAACAGGAATACCGCCTCTTGTAAGTGCTTGAATGGATTCAAATACTCCGTCTCCACCTTCAAGCTTTAAGGCATCAGCACCGCTTTCTTGCATAATGCGTGCTGCATTTTTCATCGTTTCTTCTAATGAATAATGATAAGACATAAATGGCATATCCGTCACAACAAATGTGTCTTTTGCGCCTCTTTTGACTGCTTTTGTGTGATGAATCATATCATCCATCGTCACTTGCACTGTGGAATCAAGTCCAAGGACAACCATCCCAAGTGAGTCACCAACTAAGATCATGTCGACTTCCGCTTTTTCAGCTTGCTTTGCAGCTGGATAGTCGTATGCTGTCAGCATCACAATAGGTTCGTTTTGTTCTTTCATTTTGAAAAAATCTAACTTTGTCTTCATTTGTTCCTCCTCATTCTGGAGAGGAGATGGCTTGTCTGATCTCACACGCTTTTATCTCTCATGTGCAGACGAATCATCCCTCTGTCCAAGTCCCTTAGGATCAAGGCAGAAATTTATCGAATTTTTCTTCCTAACAGGTACAGTTCTTTTACAGATACTGCCCACACGAAGTATATCAAAAATGTGCCGGGTGTTCCACTTAAGTTGACTTGATCTCAATGTCAGCGGAGTAGATGTTTTGGATTCCGCCCTCCGTTTCGAGTAAGAGGACCCCTTCATCATTAATCCCAAGCGCCGTTCCAGCATATTGTCCATTGACGGTGCGTGCGATGATACGCTTTCCAATGGTCGTCGCATACGATTCCCATAATTGTTTGATCGGAGCAAAACCATATGTCATATATTCATCATACCTTTTTTCAAAGATGGACATGATGGTTTGAATCAGTGCCGCTCTGTCTACCTTTTCACCCAGCTCCATTTGCAAACTCGTCGCAACATCCTTTAATTCTTCAGGAAAATCATTTGCCGTCTGATTCACGTTAATGCCTGGGCCAATAATGACTGCGTGAACTTGGTCAGCTTCTGCTTTTAATTCAGTCAAAATACCAACGACCTTTTTTCCGTTTAGCAAAATATCGTTTGGCCATTTGATCGATGGACTGAGACACGTTTGCTGCGCTATGGCTTCAGCGATGGCGACAGATGCTAAAAGCGTCATTTGCGGCGCTTTGTGCAGCGGTATTTCTGGCCGGAGAATCAAACTCATCCATATGCCTGTCCCATTTGGTGAGTGCCACGTTCTTTGAAGGCGTCCTTTTCCGTTTGTCTGATGATCACTGACAACAAGCGAGCCGTGCGGGGCTCCTTTATTGACGAGGTCATGGGCAATGAGCTGAGTTGAGGCGACTTCTTCTTGAAAATAAATATGCCTGCCAAACAGCTTTGTTTCCAAACCAAACAGAATTTCGTCTTCACTAATTTTGTCCGGTTTACGAAGCAGCCGGTATCCTTTTCTTCTGACCGCTTCGACCTCATATCCCTCTTTTCGCAAATCCTCTATATGCTTCCATACTGCCGTTCGGGAGCAGCCAAGCTCATCACATATTTGCTGGCTTGAGACAAAATCTTGCTCAGATGCTGTAAATAGTTCAATTAATCGTTTTCTAATCGCTGATCGCACGCTATGAGCCACTCCTCTATGGCTTCTTTTCGGTTTTCAAGCTGGTTTTGCAAAACGGCTTTTTTCACAGAAGCAAGCTCTTCTGCAATCCATTTACCAGCTGGCTTTTGCCGAAAGGCCATCAAATCTTTTCCTGACACTGCAAGGTCTTGAAGCTGTTTAATCGGCAGCGCATCATATGAACGTTTCGCCGCCTCCAGCTCATCAAAGAAAATGCGACGCTCATGTTTGAGCTGCGTGATTTTCATACTAGAAAGCAGGACATGTTCACCAGCTTCAAACATTTTTTCCGCATCCCAGTCACAATCAACATATTTGCTAATAGCAACGGCTTCTTTTAAAAGTTTCGTTGATAACTTCCATTCTTTTAAAAAGGACACCGCCTCCGCCTCATCTAGACCAAGTAAATGGATAAAGGCTCCCCACACCTCATCTAACCCATCCAATAAATAATACGGGAAAGCTTGGAACGTTTCATTCAGCTGATCCTTTTTGAGGCCGGGCAATTCTTCATACAATTTGGTGGAGATGAGCACCTTGATGGCTTGCTCACAGTAGCGGCCTTTTAAAAGTTTTTCCATTTCGATTTTTTTGCGTTCAACAGAGATGTTGGCAAGCAGATGTTTATCTTTTTTCATTGCTTCTTCCGTCTCTTTAGAAAGCTCAAACCCGAGCTGGCTTAAAAACCGCACCGCTCTCATCATCCGAAGCGCGTCTTCTTGAAAGCGGCACGCAGGATCTCCAACCGTTTGAATTCGTCTCCGCTTAATATCCCGCTTGCCGCCTACATGGTCAATGATGTCACCATGAATATCCATGGCTACTGCATTGATCGTTAAATCTCTTCTTAAAAGATCTTCTTTTAGTGATGAAATAAACGCCACTTCTTTAGGGCGGCGAAAGTCTTCATATTCTGATTCAGTCCGAAACGTAGTGACCTCATAGCTGACCCCGTCAAGTAAAACAATAACAGTGCCATGCTCTTTGCCGACATCTACTGTTTTATCAAATAAAGACTCCACCACATCAGGTGTGGCATCTGTCGCAATATCGATATCCCCAACTTCCCTGCCTAAAAGGACATCTCTCACCGCACCGCCGACAAAATAAGCTTGATACCCATGTTCGTGCAGTGTATGTAAAATAGGGATCGCATGTGTGAATGGTTCATTCATCTTCAACATCACCTTCGATCAATTCTAAGTAAAGCTCTTCATACTCTCTCACAATTTTGTCAGAAGAGAAATTGGCTTCCACACTAGACTGGGCTGCCATCGATATTTGCTGATGGAGCGCATTGTCTTTCAGAATAGTGATGGCATGTTTTGCTGCTCCATCTACATCACCAAGCGGAACAAGGAATCCTGTCTCTCCATGTGCAATCACCTCTGGAATTCCTCCAACATCTGTTCCTATACAAGGTACTCCGCATGCCATTGCTTCAAGTAGTACAAGACCAAAACTCTCTTTCTCAGAAAGCAGCAGCTTCAAATCACTAATCGAATAGAGCTCCTCCACCTTCTCTTGCTTTCCTAAAAATAACACGCGGTCCGTTAATCCAAGCTTTTTCACAAGCTCGCAAACAACCGATTTTTCAGGGCCGTCCCCAATCAGTAGCAGTTTTGCATTCACCTGTTCAGAAATCTGTTTAAACACATGGATCACGTCATGCACCCGCTTCACTTTACGGAAATTTGATACATGGATGACGACCTTCTCATCCTGCAGAAGACCATAATGCGTCTTCAGCACTTCGTGATCTTCACGCAAATATACGCGCTCATCGACGAAATTATGGATCGTATCAATTTTTTTATTCGGTTTAATCAGATCGTATGTCTGCGCAGCTAATGAATGTGATACAGCCGTTACGCGGTCAGATGATTCGATCGCAAACCGGATGACTTCCTTTAAAGATGGGTCATAGCCTAAAACCGTAATATCCGTCCCGTGAAGCGTGGTGACGACTTTGACAGACTGTCCAGTCATTTGCTTAGCTAAGAACGCACAGACGGCGTGAGGGACCGCATAATGCGCATGAATAATATCAAGCTTCTCTCGTTTTGCCACTTCTGCAAGTTTACTTGCCAGTGCAAGGTCATAAGGCGGATATTGAAACACAGCATATTGATTGACATCCACCTCGTGAAAATAAATATTCGGATACACTTTATTGAGTCTAAACGGAATACTCGAGGTAATGAAATGAACATCGTGCCCTTTTTCAGCTAAACGTTTTCCAAGCTCTGTGGCAATAATGCCCGATCCGCCAACACTTGGATAACAAGTGATTCCGATCTTCAATTTTTTCATAATTACCCCCCAAGTAAGTCATCATCCATCAAAAGTGGCTTCTTTGTCAGAAACCCTTCTGCAAAAGGTTTATTGACTTCCCTTCCATACATCGACTCTCTCATTTTGACAAAATCAATATAACCATTTACAAGCGGTGTCTCCACTGAACTCTCTGTTTTGACAAATTGGCTTTTATACGCATGTAAGCTATCAATTTTTTGGTTCATCTCGTCTGAGATATCGATCACAAAATCTGGACGATGGTGGCCGTTAATCATGTAATAATACATCTGGCTTATTTTATGCGCTGGCTGCTTGTATGAATCTTCAAATTTATGTATACCTGCAGAAAAAGCGGCCTCTTCTACAAGTGAACCCGCATGACCATGATCAGGATGTCGATCTTGGTAGTGCGGGGCAAAAATAAGTCTTGGTTTGTATGTTCGGATGACACCTGCAATTTCTTTCATCGCTTCGTCATTGAGATAAAGTCCTCTATCTGGCAGCGTGAGCTGGATTCGAGTCGTGACGCCTAAAATAGCAGCGGCTGCTCTGGCCTCTTCTTTTCGGCTTTCAACCGTTCCATTTGAAGATAATTCAGCCTGAGTCAAGTCACAAATCCCAACACGTGCCCCTTTTTTTACGTATTTTGCAATCGTTCCACCCATACCGATCTCTACATCATCGCTATGGGCACCGAATGCAAGGATATCAAGTGGTTTCATGTGTTCCTCCGTTTTTTGCTACATCTCGAAAATCAAACGTACCTTTATTTAAATTCCTGACTAAAATTTCGGCAGTCCCCATATTGGTCGCTAATGGAATGGCATACACATCGCAAAGCCGGATGAGTGCAGATACATCCGGTTCATGCGGTTGTGCAGTGAGAGGGTCTCTAAAAAAGAGCACAAGATCCATTGCATTATCAGCAATCATAGCACCAATCTGCTGATCCCCTCCAAGTGGTCCTGATTGGAAACGATGAACGGGAAGCCCAGTCGCTTCTTTCACTCTTAAACCTGTGGTTCCTGTTGCATAAAGTGTATGATCTGCCAAAAGATCTCGATACGCAATGGCGAATTGAATCATGTCACTTTTTTTCTTATCGTGAGCGATTAAAGCAATGTTCATCAGGGGTCCACTCCTTATTAGTCGATAATATTTTCTAAGCCATAAACGAGTTGATCAATATGCATCACCTGTTCAACAGAAAGCTTCACACCTGACATAAAGGATGCACGGTTATAAGAATCATGACGGATCGTGAGCGTCTGCCCGTCCATTCCAAACAGCACTTCTTGATGTGCAATCATGCCTGGAAGCCTTACGCTGTGAAGGCGGATGCCATCATAATCTGCTCCTCGAGCACCTTCGATTAGTTCTTTTTCTTCAGGGTGCCCCTGCTTTTTGCTTTCTCTTACTTCAGCAATCATTTCAGCCGTTTTTAGTCCTGTACCACTCGGAGCGTCCAATTTTTTATCATGATGAAGCTCAATGATTTCAACATCAGGAAAATAATTTGCTGCCATTTTGGCAAACTTCATCATTAAAACAGCACCAACAGCAAAGTTAGGCGCAATAATACAGCCTATCCCTTTTTCTTCTGTTAATTGCTGAAGTTCTTTTAGGTCGTCTTCTGAAAAACCTGTTGTGCCTACGACTGGACGTACGCCATGTTCAAGGGCTTTTTTTGTATGTACTTTCCCGATTTCTGGGGTCGTCAAATCAATTAATACATCCGGTGCTGTTTCTGAAAGACACACGTCAATATCCGTATAAATGGGCGCATCAGATGTTGTATGAAGCACATCAGATAGCTTTTTCCCCTCATGTGTGTGATCAAGTGCTGCTACTAGTTCGAAGTGGCTTGTTTCTTCTGCCAGCTTGACAGCCTCTATCCCCATTCTTCCTCTTGCTCCAGCGATTACAACTTTGATGGTTTGATTCGTCATCTTCTCTACTTCCCTTCTTTTTTCGTCCAGCGGTCTTTGTCTCTTGTATTGAATTTATGCATCACACGATCATGGGCTTCTTCAAGTGATATATTGAGTGAATTGGCAAGGCATGTTAACACAAACAGCACATCACCAATTTCTTCTTCCATGCTTTTCTCTGTTTCCGTTGTTTTTTTCGGCTTTTCTCCATAGTAATGGTTAACCTCTCTTGCCAGCTCACCTAATTCTTCTGTCAGACGGGCCATCATGGCAAGCGGGCTGAAATAGCCTTCTTTAAATTGTCCTATGTAATCATCGACTTCTTGCTGCACGTGACGCAGCGTTTTTTCATTCGTCATGAAGCTCATCCTCCTATCCATCTCTTACATGTTAGCGAAATCATAAATATTTGACAAATGTTTAAAACTCAGTTTGCTTGTTTCTCTTCCATACCATATAATATTATCGCTGTCTAAGCAAAAAAAGGAGTGATCTTTTGCTAAAAGAAATTCGTCTTAAAAATATCGTATTTATTTTAATAGGATCTGCGATTTTTTCTTTCGGCCTTGTTCATTTTAATATGCAGAACAACTTGGCGGAAGGCGGATTTACAGGTATCACACTGCTTTTATATTTTCTATTTCACATTGACCCATCTATTTCAAACCTTGTGTTAAACATTCCGATCTTTTTTATCGGCTGGAAAATGCTTGGCAGAACCATGTTTACATATACAATTGTCGGAACCGTCAGTCTTTCTGTCTTTCTAGCCATCTTCCAGCGCTTTCAAATACATATGCCCCTTCAGCATGATTTAGCCTTAGCCGCACTTTTTGCAGGTGTGTTTATCGGAACAGGCCTCGGAATCATCTTTAAATTCGGCGGGACAACAGGCGGCGTGGACATAATTGCAAGACTGATCAACAAACATTATCAAGTCGCAATGGGAAGAACGATGTTTATCTTCGACGCATGCGTCATTACCATCTCTCTTACCTATTTAAATTACAAGGAAGCCATGTATACACTTGTTGCCGTATTTGTTGCTGCAAAAGTCATCGATTTCATGCAAGAAGGCGCATACGCTGCCAAAGGAGCGATGATTATTTCTGAAAAGGATGACATCATTCAAAAGAAAATCACAGAGGAAATGGAGCGCGGAGTGACCATTTTAAAGGGTGTCGGCTCCTATACGAAACAGGAACGCAACGTCCTTTACTGCGTCGTTCCAAAAAATGAGCTTGTCCACCTCAAGAGCGTCGTAACTTCCGTCGATCCTCATGCCTTTGTATCAGTGAGTGACGTGCATGACGTACTTGGTGAAGGCTTCACATTAGATGAACATAAAAAGCCGCTCAATCCCCACTAAAAAAGAAGCCCGATAACGGTGCTTCTTTTTTTATGACTTTGGATAATCGGCTTGTCTCTTTTGCTTTTTTTCTTTTTCAGCACGGTATTTCCTAAACCCAACATACGTTAAAGTGAGTAAAATCATACTTCCTGTTGTTAAAATGACCCATAAAAGCGATGGATCCGCTTCATCTTGATCAACGTTCGCAAACACACTTGATAAATCTTCTTCGAGTTTCGTGAGACGCTCAAGCTTTGTCCCACTCGATGCCTTTAAAAATTCACCTTGTTCAATTACTTCCATGTGCTGCTTAATCGTTTGCAGCTTTTCAGGCGAGATATCAATGGTTAAGCTCGGATAAATCATATCATACAATGAAACCAGCTCATTCCAAGTTTCATAGAACGTCGTCGATTCTGGATCTTTTACTTCTTTCTTTAATGTCGGAAAAGACCCCATAATCGGCTTCTCGAGAGATCCCCAAAGAGGTTCTGAATTTGATTGTATCGCATCGAGAAGCATTCTAAACTGAGAGGCATACCGAAGTTTTTCGCGCTCATTTAAGTCTTCCTGCGGGAGTCCTTTAATGATATCTTGATAGCCAAGTGTAATTTGCCGAACCTGCGTATTCGTCAGAGTTCCACGCCAATTCTCAGCTTTAAATGTCTTTTCAGCATACAATGCAACTTGTAATGCCTCATCATATTTAGCTTGTCTCGTTAATTGAAAGATTGAATCTGATAGTTCCGTTAATTCTTGCAGCGCTTTAGCAGCTGTTGTTTCCTCACCTTTTACAGCAGCTGGATGCAAGACGAGAAATAATAATAGAATCATCGCGATTGACTTTCGTTTCATGCAAGTCCCTCCTAGCCTTTCTCCATACAGCGTATGAAGAAAAGGACAAGGTTAGACCAACATTGTTAAGGGAGTTCAAGCTTGACCGATTTTTTCGAGAGGACAAGATAATACGAAACAAGAAGAACGGCAATACTTAACCAAAACGTCACGTAGCCGATCTCATTTGAATAGGCAGAAAGCATAGAATAACGCGGCATCATTCCAAATACATAATCAATCACATCATTATGTAAAATCCATATGCCTGCTACAACCAAATGACGCATGTGAAAACGATAATACGGCGCAAATAACACAGCCTGTACCGCCATCGCAAAGTGCGAACCAATTAGCATATATCCTTCCCAAGGAAAATCATCAACAGAAACGAGCACGAAAAGATTCATCCCTACAGCCCATAATCCATATTTGATCAAGGTGACAAGGGCCAGTGCTTCAAAATAAGGAGCATGGCGTTTCATTAGAAAGGCTAGTAATACAAATAAAAAGAAAAAGCTTGCCGTCGGACTGTCCGGTACAAAAGGTAAAAATACAGCCGGCGTCTCAACGAGCTGCGGGATATACCAGTAGTAGCCGTACACAGTACCAAGAAAGTTGACGATGAGCACCAGCACAAGCATGTAGCGTGTAGCTAGCAGATATTGAATCCATCTCATATTTCTCTTCACTCACGATCTGTTAAAATCAGAAAAAAGCTGACAGCGCCAGCTTTTTTCTCCTTTTGAGTATATCCTTGTACTTGCATTTAAACAACTGAATTATTTAGATTTGACCTCAGATAAATATTTCGAGAGCTTTTCAAGTTCTTCATCGCTGCCTTTAAAAATGCCCTTAGGCATGTTGCCTTTTCCTTCTACAGCGATTTTCGCAATTTCCTCTGGTGCTAAACCATTGTCAACAAGTGACGGTCCAGCTGCCCCGCCTTGCATATTATCTCCGTGACAGGAGATACATGTCTGCTCTTGATAGATTTTATACTCTTCAGCTGAGGTATCAATCTCTGCTTCTTTCTTGATTTCACCTTGCTTCGCAGCTGCTTCCCAGTCATGAGTAGCAACAGACTCCCATGTTAAATAGGTTGCTGCACCAACTGCAAGAATCATCATCCCAACTGCAATTGGTCTTCGATATGGCCTGCGTTCAGGACCAGAATCAAGAAATGGTGCGAGTAAAAGAGCACCAAACGCAATTCCAGGCATAATCATTGCGCCAACTACCGTATAGCTCCCTGCAGCAAACTCATATTTTAACAACTGGTACAAAAATAGGAAATACCAGTCTGGCAGCGGAATATAGCCCGTATCTGTCGGATCAGCCATCCGCTCAAGCGGAGGTGCATGAACAACAGTTAGGACAAGAAATCCAATTAAAAAAACAGCACCTACAAGCCATTCCTTTAAAAGAAAGTTCGGCCAAAAGGCTTCGGTTTTTCCCGGATATTCGGAATAGTCTTTAGGTATGTTAGGTTTTCTTTCTGCCGGTATTCTGGAATCTCCGACAAACTTCATCCCTTTTCCCCTATGCAAAGTCATCCCCTCCTCATTGAACATTCATCAAACGCAAAATTTTACAGCGGTCCAGAAATTCCTTGCTTACGAATCATAATAAAGTGGGCAGCCATCAGCCCAAATAATGCCGCTGGCAAGAAAAAGACATGGATAGCGAAAAATCTCGTCAGCGTTTGTGCACCTACAATGTCAGGATGACCTGCAAGCAGCGTTTTAATCTCTTTCCCAATAAAAGGTGTCGCCTCTGCAATTTGAAGACCAACCTTCGTCGCAAATAGCGCCTTCATATCCCACGGTAAAAGATATCCTGTAAAACCAAGTCCAAGCATCACAAAGAAAATGAGCACACCGACAATCCAGTTTAGCTCTCTAGGCTTTTTATACGCCCCTTGGAAAAAGACCCTCAGCGTATGTAAAAACATCATAACAATGACTAGACTCGCACCCCAGTGGTGCATCCCTCTTACAATCTGTCCGAATGCCACTTCATTTTGCAAATAATAGACAGATTCCCATGCGTTTTTAATATCCGGTACATAATACATCGTTAAAAACATGCCCGAAAGGACTTGAATGACCGTCACAAAAAACGTTAAACCGCCAAAACAATACACAAAAGCAGAGAAATGATGTGCTGGATTGACGTGCTCAGGCACTTCATGATCCGCAATGTCTCTCCATATCGGTGTGATGTCCAGCCGCTCATCTACCCAATCGTAAATCTTGTTAAGCATCGTTACCCTTCCCCTTTCGGCACAGCTTTTCCAAGATAGAGGTATCCGTCCTTCACTTGCTGCTTATAATGATCAAGCGGTGCAAGCGGTGGAGTTCCGGGTACGTTTGTACCATCCTTGTCGTACAGCCCATAATGGCATGGGCAGAAAAATTTGTTTGGATTTTTCGGATCACTGTTCCAGTTCACTGTACATCCCAAATGTTTACAGATTGGCGATAAAGCGACAATTTCATCCCCTTCTTTGTACACCCATGCAGACCTAGATTCCTTTGACTCATACCATGCATCTACTTGATCAATTTTAAAGTCAAAGCGCTTCGGTTCTTTTGTCAGTTCATCTACACTGACAACTTGAACCATATCCTGATCCTCTGTTCCTTTTAGCACAGGGTCAAGCGCAAAGCGAACCATAGGCATGAGCATTCCAGCGGCCATAAATCCCCCCACGCCGGTCAACGTGTAATTCAAAAATTGACGCCTGGACACTCCATGTCTCTTCTCGCTCATTTTTTTCTCCCCCCCTCAGGTCGTCAGCTACTTTATAACTGAATTAGAAAAAATTTCATAAAACTAGGACACCCTCATAATATATCAATCTATTCACAAGGTCAACAGCCTAAAAAGCTATGTACAATGCAAATGTAAGGGTTTTTATGAAGGGTTCCATTTTTGTAACAAAAAGTTCAAAATTTGTTCTACACTGTCTTGAATGACTTTTTGCTTTAAATTGACCTTTAAATGCTCAAGCGGAACAGACTGCAATATAAATGCCGATTCGATCACTTCTAGCTGTTCTTTCCATTTGTTATCAGATGTGATAAACACAACATGCTGAAAATGTTCTTGCAATGATTGTTTTACTGCAAGTATGTCTTCTTGCTTACGATGATTTACTTCTAAATATGTATGTGGAGGAAAAAGAAACACTCTGCCTTTCAGTTGTCTTTCAAGATCCTCTGCCACAAGCATTGTAAACTCACCTAAAGACACGGTTTGTTTGATATGGCTTACATCTATCCCAACTAATGGAATGATAGCGGTATCAATGTAATCTTTAGATTGTAAAAAGAGATCCGCGTCCTCCGCCTGAAACTTCATCTAGTTCCCCTCTTTCATCACATAAGCCCTGCCTGTATGGGGCAAGGCTTATTGGCTTGGTTTATGATAATAGGCTTAATTCTTTTGCTAACTTATTAAATGTTTCTTGATCATGACGGTCAAGCGCTTCATCGATTTCTTTCATCAGCCGTTCTTTTTGGAAAGTAGCGATAGAATGCTCTAGCACTTTCTCAGCAAGATCTTTATCTTTTTCATTTTCATAAAGATCTTTAGGAATATGAGGATTTGTTTCAAGTACAGCGGCATATTCCGGCGAACGATATGCAGATCGGAAATTCAATTGAATAAACAAATCTTGCTGTTTATTCAAACGAATATCATGAAATGATTTTTCTGCATCTGTCGTCATGATATTTTCTTTATAAAATCTAAAGGGAACTTCATCCACACAGTGTGTTGACATAATAATTCCCCTTGGGCAAAATTCTGCTTGCTCTACAAAATGAACCTTTTCCATCAAAGAGTCGTGACTCATTAAATAATTTAATATCCAAACACACTCTCTTCGCTTTAACTGATAATGGTTTAAGAACCACCGGATAAATTCCTTCTTTTCATTGACAGAAACAGGGGTCTGCATGTTATTCCCTCCTCTATCGTAAATTAAATTGCTATACATGAATTATTCAACAAACCAGTTCTTCATTCCTGCAAACTATAAGGAAATTTCGTCTTCAATTCTTAAAATCGTTTCTTCAATTTCTTCATTCGTGCCATCTTTCTGAAGAACTTTTCGTAATAACGGCAAGGCTTCTTTTTGTCTGCCTTCTTCTAAAAGGAACGAAGCATATTCATATAAAAAGTCACGTTCCTCATCAAAATCAGGCAGAGCAAGTTTGAAATACTCAGCGGCTTCATCGTATTCTTCTCTTCCGACAGAAGCAGAAGCTGCATACCAATTCCATTTTGGATCTTCTTCCCCAAAGCTTTTAACCTCTTTAATCACATCCAGAATTTCATCAAACATCTCTTCATTTAAATAGATCGCAAGCAGCGTTTGAACCGCTTCAATATATCCTGGATCAAGAGCAAGTGCTTCTTGAAGCAATTTTTTCGCATCTTCCGAATGGCCATTTTTCAAATCAATCTTTGCCCCATATAAATATAACTCTTTGTTATACTCATCCACTTTAATTCCTTCTTTTACTATCTCTAAAGCTTCATGATATAGTCCTTCTTCCTCATAGCTTTTGGCTAAAGGCATATAAAGTGACGAATACGAAGGATCAATATCTTTTAGTTCAGAGAGCTGCTGAATAGCCGTTTTCGTTCTGCCAGCCCTCATCGCTGTAAATCCGTAGCCAAAAAGTGTATTTGGATCCACTTGATCCTTTACAGCCTTTTCATACCATTCAAGGGCATCTTCAAATTCTCCAGCTGTGCTTAATGATTCAGCGAGCCGCTGATATACATTGACACCGCCAATTTCATTTTGTTGATCGGCCACTTTGTAGAAATAGTCGGCTGCTTTCTTTGAAAGACCTTGAGAAAAATACAATTCCCCTAAAGCAAAATCAATGACGGCTTCATGAGGTAGTAACTCTTTCGCTTTTAAAAGCTTTTGTTCACTGACTTCAAATAGTCCTTGCATTTGATACAAATCTGCCATTAACAATAAACTCTCTGGATACGCATCGTCATCTTCAGGAATCGTTTCAAGAACTGCTATTGCCTTCTCTTCTTCATCAGAGTCTATTAACAGCTCTGCATAAAAACAGGTTAATCCTGTTTCTTCTGGGTATAAATCATGTAAATCACTAATGAGATTCCGTGCTTTATCAATATCTCCCCAGTCATAATATAACTGAGCTGCCTGCGCTTTTTCTTCATCATGAAGATGCTTCTCTGCTTGAGCAAGTGTTTGGAGTCCCTTTTCAGTCTCACCCGCCTCAACTAATTTTATGGCTTCTTGTAATGAACTATTCAAATCAAACCGTTCCTTTCTGTTTCCAAAAACCTAAACTGTTGTTACTTCATATCATAATCGACAGCTGCATATCCAGCAAATATGTTGCTCTTTTAACATGAAGCCATTTTTGTGTTTTGAAGACTCTTTTTCAATCAATACTTTACTAAACTGACGATTTGTAAACCGAATACGCTAAAAAATTGTTTTTGAATCAGCAAAATGCTCTTTTTCAAGGTTTCACCTTGAGACAAGCTATGCTATAGTTCTTTCAAATATGCAAAAGGAAAGAAAAAGCCTGAGGAAATCCTCAGACTGTTTGCGTTAGGTATTCAATGTGTTCAAAGAAATTTGGGTAAGATACACGTACTGCATCTGTATCTTCAATCTCGATTGCTTGCTCTGTTATACATGCCGCAATTCCTAACATCATACCAATTCGATGATCTCCGTAGCTTGAGACGACTGCACCGCCTTTAAGGCTTGTTTTACCATGAATCTTCATTCCATCATCTGTTGCTTCAATATGAGCACCTAGTTTTTTAAGTTCTGAAACGACTGTATCAATACGATTGGTTTCTTTCACTTTTAATTCAGCGGCATCTTTAATGATCGTTGTTCCTTCTGCTTGAGTAGCTAGGAGCGCAATAATAGGAATTTCGTCGATCAGTCTAGAGATCATATCGCCTGAAATGTCGATCCCTTTTAATGAAGAGGTAGAGATCGTTAAATCACCGTACGGTTCTCCGCCTTTAGCATCCACTTCTTGAATGTCAAGGTCTGCACCCATTTGTTTTAGCACATCTATAATACCAGTTCTCGTTTTGTTCAAACCGACATTTCTCAATACAATCCGGCTGTTTGGAACGATAGATCCAGCCACTAAGAAAAATGCAGCTGAAGAAATATCTCCAGGGACAAATACATCTGTTGCTTTTAACGTTTGTCCACCTTCAATTGAAACACTTTGTGCATCTTCATGTAGCGAGACACCAAACATTGATAACATTCTTTCGGTATGGTCTCTTGATTTATGCGGTTCAGTTAACGTCGTTGTTCCTTCTGCCTGCAGTCCAGCTAGAAGGACAGCCGACTTAATCTGGGCACTGGCAACTGGAGACTCATAAGAGATAGCTTTTAAATTGCCCCCACGAATAGAAAGCGGTGTATATTCACCATTTGCTCTACCATCGATCTTGGCTCCTAATTGTCTTAACGGACCTGTTACCCGTTTCATCGGTCTTTTGGCAATACTTTCGTCTCCGATCAGTGTACTGTGGAACTCACAGCCAGCCAAGATTCCCATCATTAAACGAATGGTCGTGCCTGAGTTACCAACATCGAGAATATCGCTCGGCTCTTTAAGTCCTTTTAGTCCCTTGCCATGAATGACAACATCTGTCCCTTTTTGTTCGATGTCGACACCCATTTTTCTAAAACAATCAATCGTGCTTAAACAATCAGCGCCAGGAAGAAAGTTTTTTACTACTGTAGTCCCGTCAGCAATAGCGCCAAACATCACAGATCTATGAGAAATGGATTTATCTCCTGGAATATGAATTTCTCCATTCATAGGAGCACTTTTATGAATTTTCATGTTCCTCACCTCAATCAGCATAAAATGTATCGTAATTTGCTCTATTTTTTATACAGAGTTCTGCCCGCTTTCGATCGTCATCTGTTTGAAAACTGATGCGTAAAATCCCGTTAATGTCTTCTCGCGTTTCAATAATACGGATATTTGTAATACTAATGTTTTCATTTGCTAGATATCCTGTAATTTCCGAAATAACACCAGGATGATCAGGCACATCGACATAAAGATCATAAAAAGCAGGGATAGCTCCTTTTTTCCTTAGAGGCAGGCCGTCGCGATATTCCTTGGCCTCTTGGAAATAAGAGAATAACCCCTCAGCATCTTCTTGTTGCACAAAGGATTCAATGCGGTCAATCTCTTTTTTCCATTCATGAAATCGGTCTAAAATCTTGTTTTTATTATGCAAAAGGATATCGCGCCACATTGCAGGATTACTTGATGCAATACGGGTAATATCTCGAAAGCCTCCTGCAGCAAACCGTTTTACAAGAGGAAATTCTTCTTCAAAATGATGCGCTTGATGCACAAGACTGGCAGCAACGATGTGTGGAAAGTGACTAATCACACTTGTCACAGCATCATGTTCTTCGGGTGTCATTTCAATGAAATGAGCATTGGTTCCCTTCAACAGATCCTTCAAACGGTCAACAGCCTGACGACTTGTTACTTTTGCTGGCGTTAAAATGTAGAATGCATTTTCAAATAAAAAGTCTTTCGCTGCAATGACACCTGATTTATGAGACCCTGCCATCGGATGCCCGCCAATAAATTGGTAATGATCAGGCAACGTTTTTTCAGCAAAGTGAACGACCTTTTGCTTTGTGCTCCCTACATCCGTAATCGTGAGCTCTCTTTCAATTCCAGATGCTGCAATATCACTTAACATTTTGACGGTTTGTTGTACTGGCGTTGCCAAAATAATCGTTGCTGATGCTTTTAAGCCTTCTATAAAGGACTCGGCAGTCGCGTCGATGATCCCTAGTTTTGTTGCAGCAATCATTTGTTCTTTAGAGACATCATAGCCTACAATTTTTTTATGTGGAAATTCTTTTTTAATCGACAGTGCAATAGAACCACCAATTAAACCAAGTCCAGCGATTAATATGGTTTCGTTTGCTTCATTCATGTTCATCACCTGATTTTTCGCGAAAATTAAACAAGCTGTTTCAATAGCTTATATGTATATTGGATGAGTTACAACGAAAGCCATATCCCATAAACAGGATATGACTTCATTGTTATGCTACGCACGGATGCCTTGTAATAAATCGGCAAGTGTAGTTAAGATTTCTTCATTTTGCTCCTTTGTTCCAACAGTAATACGTAAAGAAGTTGGGAATCCGAGAGCTTTACCAGATCGAACGATATAGCCCTTTTTCAAAAGTGCATTGAACAGCTCATCTGCATCTCTTTTAAAGTCGATCAGCACAAAGTTTGTTTGAGATGGATAGATAAATAGTCCAAAACGTTCCGCAAATTCTTGATATTGCTTGAGACCTGCTTCATTTTTTTGTCTGCACGATTGAATGAAGTCTTGATCTTTAATGGCTGCACGTGCAGCTGCCTGAGCGATACGACTTGTATTAAAGGGCTCTCTCGCAGGTTCAATGGCGGTAATCAACTCCTCTGAAGCAACTCCATAACCTACTCGAAGTGCCGCAAGTCCATATGCTTTAGAGAATGTGCGCAATACAATGACATTTTGATAGGCTTTTAGTAGAGATAAACTGTTCGGAAAGTCTTCAGCGCGAACATATTCAAAATATGCTTCGTCTAAAACGACAAGAACGTGAGCAGGCACTTGATCTAAAAACGATACGAGTTCAAATTCTGACAAATGATTTCCTGTCGGATTGTTCGGGTTACACACCCAAACGACTTTTGTGTTGTCATCCATCGCATCCAGCATTCCCTTTAGATCATGAGCTCCACCATTTAGAAGTGGTACTTCTCTAATCTCTGCATGCTCAATCACTGCATTGTGACGGTATTGCGGGAATGACGGAGATGGGATCACCGTATTTGTATGTTGATCAAGGAATGCCCTAGCAATAATTTGCACAAGTTCATCTGAGCCATTCCCGAATATTAATTGTTTTTCATTTACTTGAAGAAACTCAGCCAGTTCCGTTCTTAAACTTGCGCTGTATCCGTCTGGATAAATCGCTAAATGTTCAAGTTCAGCTTGTATAGCCTCTCTTGCATGTGTGGAACATCCAAAAGGGTTTTCATTTGAAGCCAATTTCACAATTTTGTCTAATTGATATTCTTTTTTGACCTCTTCAATTGGTTTCCCAGGTTGATACGGTTTTAGCTGTTTTAATTGATCTTTGATTTGCAAAATGTTTCACCTCATTTGAATGAATAGAGGGGACTAAATGTTTTTGCATATGTTTCAAATTTTCTTAAAGCCTCTTGGCGTGTATCACTTGCTACTAATTGTTCTTGAAGCTCTTCAATTTTTTTGACAAGCGCACTGCCGACAACGACACCATCACTAATTTTATTCATTGAGTCTACTTGTTCTCTTGTTGAAATACCAAAACCTACAGCAACTGGTATTTGACTCAACTGTTTCACTTGTTGAATAAAATCTGTAATCGATGCGTCGAAAGATTGTCTGACACCTGTGACGCCGAGAGATGAAACACAATACACAAAACCTTCTGCCTGCTCTACAATTTTTTCTAATCGTTCCTTGCTTGTTGGTGCAACGAGTGATATATATGAAATGTCGTGTGCTTGACAGTTCTTCTGTAGCTCGCTGCTCTCTTCAAAAGGCAAGTCCGGTGTTAAGAGTCCCGAAATATGATTTTTGCGCAGTAAAGCGAAAAAGTATTCTGTGTCTAATTGTAACACAGGATTATAATACGTAAATAGAATTACAGGAATTTTTACGCCGTTTTTTTTCATCTTTCCTGCTAATTCTATCGTTTTTACGATATTCATACCATGATGAAGTGCTCTTTTAGAAGCTCTTTGAATGACAGGACCGTCCGCTAACGGATCGGAATACGGAACACCTAGTTCAATCGCATGTGCCCCTGCTGCTTGAAGTGCGAGGGCTAAATCAATGGTGATCTCTTCTGATGGATCACCCGCTGTAATAAAGGGAATAAATAATTTCTGACCTTGCTCTAATTGAAATGTGATCATTTTGTTTCACCCTCACTTTCAAGCACATTCATTAATGTATGCACGTCCTTATCTCCTCTGCCTGACAAGCAGACAAGGACAATGTCGTCTTCACTCATGTTCTGGCTCATTTCAAACGCTTTGGCTAAAGCATGTGCAGATTCGATTGCTGGCAGGATTCCTTCTTTTTCTGTGAGCAGCTTTAACGCATCTAGTGCTTCTTGATCTGTCGCACTCACATATTGAACCCGGCCGCTCGCATGCAAATACGCATGCTCTGGTCCGATCCCCGGATAGTCTAATCCAGCTGAAATCGAATAAGGCTCAATAATTTGACCAAATTCGTCTTGGATCAAGTATGTCAAAGATCCATGTATGACACCTTTTGTCCCTTTCGTGATGGTTGCTGCATGAAGCGGAGTGTCGATTCCTTTCCCAGCAGCTTCTACACCAATGATATCGACCTCTTCATCTAAGAACGCCCGGTACATTCCTATCGCATTGCTTCCGCCGCCAACACAGGCAACGACTTTATGAGGAAGCTGCCCTTCCTTTTCAAGTATCTGTGCTTTTGCCTCATCTCCGATCATCCGCTGAAATTCACTGACGATTTGAGGATACGGATGAGGTCCAACGACTGAGCCGATCATATAAAAGTGGTCACTGCAATGCTGGACCCAATAGCGGATGGCTTCATTGGTTGCATCCTTTAATGTTCCATTCCCGCTAGTAACAGGTATGACTTCAGCGCCGAGCAGTTTCATTCGGAACACATTGAGTGATTGTCTTTCCACATCTTCTTTTCCCATAAATACAGTGCAGGATAAACCGAATTTTGCGGCCACTGTTGCAGCAGCTACACCGTGCTGACCTGCTCCTGTTTCGGCGATGATATTTGATTTCCCCATTTTTTTCGCTAGCAGTGCCTGCCCAAGCGCATTGTTAATTTTATGAGCGCCTGTATGGTTTAAATCTTCTCTTTTTAAATAGATTTTAGCACCACCGAGATATGCCGATAATTGATCAGCGTATGTGAGTGCAGTTGGTCTGCCTGAATAGTTTTTCAAAAGCGATATATATTCCTTTTGAAAAGCAGGGTCTTCTTTTAATTCACGAAAAGCTTGTTCGATCTCTTCTAGTGGCTGCATGAGCGTTTCAGGAACGAATTTCCCTCCAAATTCTCCGTATCTGCCAATCTCATTTGGATATGCGTACATGGTTCAACATCCTTTCTTCGAGCACTTTCATCTTTGTACTGCTTTTCTTCCCGTTTTCTTCTATACCGCTTGAAAGGTCTATGGCGTCTGGACCAAAAGCAAGCAGATCTATTATGGTATCTGGCGTGATCCCGCCAGCAATGGCGCAAGTTTTCCCCAGTTGTTTTGCATGCTGAACATATGAAGGCACTGCCTCCCATGCAAAAGCTGTTCCAGAACCGCCTCTCATTCCTTTCACTTTCGCATCAATGAGAAAACCGTCGACACTTGGAGCAAATGCCGTCATATGTTCAAGTGTGTCGTTTACATCGGGGTCGTGATGGAACACTTTCCAAACGAGCGCCTTCGTTTGCTGTTTAATGTCATTTGCAACTTCTGGCGTCTCATCGCCATGAAGTTGCACAATATCTAAGGGGAGGTTGTTTGTGATCTCGCACACTTTTGGTGTTTTTTCATTCACAAATACCCCCACTATCTCTTTTTTACATTTTACTTGTGACAGCCAGTGTTTCACTTGATCTGGATGAACTCGTCTTTTACTCGGGGCAAAAATAAAACCGATGGCATCCGCTTGTGATTGCGAGATGCATGCGACATCCTCTTGTGAGACAGCCCCGCAATATTTTAAATAAGGTTTCATCCTATTCATTCTCCGAACAATGCCTGAACGGCTTTCTCCTGTGATTGTTCCCTCATTAAAGATTCACCAACAAGAACGGCGTTTGCTCCGTGCTGTTTCACAAAGGTCAGATCATCAAATGTCTTTATCCCGCTTTCACTTACTAGTAATACGTCTTTTGGAACAAGTGGCGCGATCTCTTTTGTTTGTTCAACAGTTGTTGTAAACGTATTGAGATTCCGGTTGTTCACACCGATGATCTCAGGAGTGAATAGGTGTAAGATCTTTTCTAGTGTATGTGCTGCATGTACTTCAACGAGGACATCCAGTCCTTTTTCTTTCGCTTCTGTATAGAGCTCATACAGCTTTTGCGGCTCAAGCACCTCTCCAATTAATAAAATGGCATCTGCCCCTATCCGTTTCGATTCCTCTACTTGTATAGAGTCAATAATGAAATCTTTTCTTAGAATAGGACGTGTGATGTGTTCTTTAATTAGAGACAAATATTCGTTTTTCCCTTGGAAAAACGGTTCATCCGTTAAGACAGATAAACAATCTGCATTCGATGCCTCGTATGCTTTTGCTGTCTGTAAAGGATCAAAATGAGGCTGAATGATTCCTTTGGAAGGAGACGCTTTTTTCACCTCAGCAATCAGTCCAATCGAGCGGTGAGGATTCATAAGGGATTCTTTAAATGATCGTCTTTCATAATGTCCATCCTCAGGTAATTGCAAGGTTTTCACATGTTCTTTTTTACGGGCGATAATTTGATTAAGCATAGATCTCTTCCTCTTTCGTTTTTTGTTTTAGACGGGCTAATTGTTCTTTAGCTGATCCGTTTTTGATCGTTTCTAATGCTTTCATTGTTCCTGCCATCAGACTCTCTGCTTTTCCTGCCACATATAATGCGGCCCCAGCATTAAGCGCTGTAATATGAAGCGGTGCTCCACCCGCTTGATAATTCAATATATTCTGAATCAATTTGGCACTTTCTTCTGGTGATTGGACCTGAATGTCTGATAAATGCCCTTTTTCAAGTCCGAAGTCTTCTGGGTTTAACGTATATTCTGTCATGACACCTTTTTTGAGTTCAATGATGTATGAATTTGCTGTAATGGTTAATTCATCCAGCCCATCATCTCCGCAAACAAACAGGACATGTTCTGGCTCTAAAGGAGCAAGAGCTTTCGCCATGAGCTTTGCCTTTTCCTTTGCATACACACCAATGATTTGCTTTTTGGCCTGCATCGGATGGCAAAGCGGTCCTAATAAGTTAAATACCGTCCGAAATCCGAGCTGCTTGCGTACGGCGGCTACTTGTTTCATAGAAGAATGATAGAGCGGTGCAAATAAAAAGCCCATGTTTTTCTGCTGTATTTGCCGTCTTGTTTCTTCAGGTGTGGATTGAATTTGAATACCAAGACATTCTAGCACGTCAGCACTCCCGCTTTTAGAGGAGACGGAACGATTTCCGTGCTTGGCGATTTTCGCCCCAGCAGCCGAAGCAACGATGGCAGCGGCTGTTGATATATTAAATGTTGATAAACCGTCGCCTCCTGTCCCGCACGTATCAACGACATCAAGTGACCTTTCTACTGGTGCTGCATGCTGCCTCATGGCTTTCACGAAGCCTGTCATTTCTTCAGCGGTTTCTCCTCGATGCGCTAAAATAGATAGACTAGCAGCGACTTCAGCATCTGTTAACGAGCCGCTCATCATATCATGCATCAGGCCATTCGCTTCTTTTTCTGATAGTTTTCCTCCATTAACAAGAGCTGATAGTCGTTGATTCATTTGGCACACTCTCCTTTTCTGAGAAAATATGTTCAGCAAGCTGAATGGCTTTTAGAAGTGCTCCTGCCTTATTGCACGTCTCTTCCCATTCGTTTTCTGGAACGGAATCAGCGACAATGCCGGCACCTGCTTGTATAGAAGCAGTCTGATGTTTGACGCTCATTGTGCGAATGGTAATACAGGAATCGATATTGCCGTCGAAACCAATATAGGCAATACAGCCGCCATACGTCTCTCTTGGCTCAGGCTCCATTTCGTTTAATAATTGCATCGCCCTAATTTTTGGGGCGCCTGTCAATGTGCCTGCTGGAAAAGCGGACATAAGCGCGTCTACTGGATGTGTATCCTGCTTCAGCTTCCCTGTCACAATAGAAATAATGTGCATGACGTGCGAAAAGTTCACGACTTTTGTAAAAGTTGGGACAGACACACTGCCGTATTCTGCTACACGCCCCACATCATTTCGAGCCAGATCCACTAGCATGTAATGTTCTGCTTTTTCTTTTTCATCATCGAGCAACTCTCTTGCTAGTGCATCATCTTCTTCTTTTGTCATTCCTCGTTTTCTTGTACCAGCAATTGGATGGATTTCTAAGTGTCCGTTTTTCGCATGGATTAATCGTTCTGGCGAGCTTCCGACTAAGTCTCGATCTTTTAATTTCATAAAATACATATACGGTGATGGATTGACGATCCGAAGCACACGATATAATTCAAATGAGCTCACTGTCACTGGAATGTCAAAACGCTGAGAAAGCACACCCTGAAAGATATCACCCGCTCGAATATACTCCTTGATTTTTTCGACATCCTTTAAAAATTTTGCTTTTTCATAGGTAGACGTCACCTGTTCAAACGAAGGGGGTTCATTCATATTCCCTGAGATAATCAGTTCTTTCATATCAATTTTTGTATGAAGCTGCTGTATCATCAGTTCAAGCTGCTTTTGATTTTCTCGATAAACCCGAATTTTTTCTTCCTCTGTTTCATGACCGTTCAGCTGCGTGTACTGAATAAAATGAACTTGGTTTGTTTCGTGATCAAATGCGATCATTGTTTGGCATACAAATAATGTGCAATTATCTGTTGTTGATGCATTCGGATGCGGCTTGACAGACGGCTCAATGTTGGGAATGAGGTCGTAACTTAAGTACCCTACGGCTCCGCCAGTAAATGGAATATCAATTTCAGGTGTCTTGATTTGATATTGCTCTTTCATCCAGTCAAGCAACTCTTTCAGCTCCGCTTTTTGCATCACTGACTTTCCCGCAGTGTCACGAGCAATATAATGGTCTTGCTCGTCATGTAATGTTAAAAAAGGATGTAATCCGATAAAGGAATATCTCGACCAGCTAGAAGATTCGTCTTTGCTTTCTAGCAAATACACAATATCCTGTTTCAGTTTCTCAACAATTTGAATGGGTGAGAGCGTATCAACTGTAATGGTTTCAACAATCGGGATGGTTTTGTAAAACTGACTGTCTCTTAAAAATTGGGTAAGGTTTGATTGGGATTTCATAAGCACACTCCTTAAATGGAATTAAGGAGAATGAGGGGACATCTTGAGGATTTGTTTAAGTATACGAAATAAGCCTAAAAGAGGCTTCGCTCTTTTAGGCAGTATGATTAAATAGAAGTATCGTATCTCTGCTCAACTCTACTCATCTCAACTACCCTAGTCTCATTCTCATCTTCTCTAAGCTTGCAATGCCGTTCACACCTGTGTGTAAACTTCCGCTGTTCATATCGTATTATAATTCCTTGTTTTTTGTCAACTGTAAATCAGGCCGAAGCGTGACAGCCTCTTCCAAGTATACGTGCTGTATGTCTTCCTGCTTGACATCTGTCTGAACGGTCATTAAAACGCGAATACACTTCTTTAGACCTCCATCAATGTCAAGCTCTTGCATACAAGTGACAGGCACATAGGTCCATCCTTCAAACTGCCTGAGTGCTTTTGCTGGAAAAACAGAGTGAATATCTTGTGTAGCTGAAATCAAGATCTGCACGACACGCTCTGGATCTACTTGGTTTTTTGAAATGATCGCTTCTAGCAGCTGCTTCGTTTTGGTTAACACTTCTGTTTCTGTATCTTCTGTCACAGTTGTAGCCCCGCGTATCCCGCGAAACATCATAGACAGCCCTCCTCCCGTTTCCATTCTTCAAGCCAGTGATACAGCTCATCTTTTGTGAAAGATTGCAGGGTGACGTCTCCAACTTGTTTTAGCAAAACAAATTGAACACTCCCACCTCTTGCCTTCTTATCACCAATCATGCGATCGACAAATGTTTTGGTTGAAATCGTTTGTGTGACTTGTACTGGGAACCCTAGTTCTTTCATCCACACTTTAAGTTTCTCACGATCTAGGCTGAGTCCTTGCTCTTTTTCACTGACATATAAAGCAAACTGCATGCCAATTGCAATGGCATCTCCATGCGTGATCGCACCGTATCCATACTTCGCTTCAATGGCATGCCCTAGTGTATGACCTAAATTCAAGTATGCCCGCACACCTTGTTCTTTTTCATCTTCTTGAACAATGGATGCTTTCACTTGAATCCCTTGATAAAGCATATGTGCCAGTTCATCCTTTGATAATTCTGTCAACGAACGAATGGACATCAGTTCTGATAAAAAGACTTCACTTGAAATCAGTGCATGTTTTATCACTTCTGCAAAGCCTGATCTCAGCTCTATTGGTGAGAGTGTCTCTAGCATACTTGTATCATAGATGACAGCGGCCGGTTGATGAAACGCACCAATTAAATTTTTGCCGAGCGGATGATTGATTCCGGTTTTTCCGCCGACTGCACTATCATGTGCAAGCAGCGTGGTCGGTACTTGAATAAAATCAATGCCTCTCATATAAGTGGCAGCAGCAAAGCCAGCCAAGTCTCCAATCACCCCGCCTCCTAATGCAATGATGCATGAGGAGCGGTCGAGTTGAAATTGGATGGCTTTCGTATGAATCTGCTCAAACTGTGCAAAAGATTTTGATTGTTCTCCGTTTGGCACCACTACTTTTTGTACAGACCATTTCTGTTTCAGTAATTGAACCATTTCATCTCCATAAAGGGCATCGACGGCTGAATCTGTCACGATAAAGAGCTTCGTGTAGGATCGCCCAGTGGAAGTAATCAAGTCTACGATATTTTGTCTAATCCCATCACCGATATATACAGGATAAGTAGCTGAAGACGTCTTCACTTCCAGTGTTTTCATTAAAACTCCCTCTGAAGCTGGCGCATTTTGTCCACATTTTCTTTAATGCGGTCAATTTGATCAAGACCAAACTGCTCAACCACTGCATTGGCGATTTCCCATGCAACGACTGCTTCTGCCACAACACTTGCGGCTGGAACAGCACAGCTGTCAGAACGCTCAATACTTGCAGAGAAAGGTTCTTTTGTTTCAATATCCACGCTTTGCAATGGTTTGTATAAGGTTGGGATTGGTTTCATAACCCCTCTTACGACGATTGGCATGCCAGTTGACATTCCGCCTTCAAGACCACCTAAACGGTTTGTTTTTCTCGTATAGCCTTTTTCTTCATCCCAGATGATTTCATCATGAACTTCACTGCCATTTTTAGAAGCCGCCTCAAAGCCAATACCGAATTCAACCCCTTTAAAAGCGTTGATACTCAGTACTGCGCCTGCAAGCTTGCTATCCAGTTTGCGGTCATAGTGCACATAGCTGCCGACCCCAACTGGCATCCCTTCAACGATGACTTCGACAATACCACCAATTGAATCGCCGTTTTGCTTCGCTTCGTCAATGGCATCCATCATTTTTTGACCAGCTTCACTGTCATAGCAGCGAACAGGTGATTCTTCTGTTACTTTTTGCAAATCTTCAATAGATTCATAAGCGGTATGGGAAGCTTTTACTCCACCAATTTCAAGGACGTGACCAGCCACTTTGATTCCAAGGTGAGCCAAAATTTGTTTCGCTACTGCACCTGCTGCTACACGAACCGTTGTCTCGCGTGCTGATGAGCGCTCTAATACGTTTCTCATATCACGGTGACCATATTTAATCGCACCATTTAAATCCGCATGCCCTGGTCTTGGACGAGAGATTTGACGCTTCATTTCACTCTCTTCTTCTTCAGTAATCGGCTCTGCACCCATGACCTTTGTCCAGTGCTTCCAATCATTATTTTCAACAACAAGTGCAATAGGAGAACCTAATGTTTTCCCGTGGCGGACACCACTTAACACTTTCGCTTGGTCTTTTTCAATCTGCATTCTTCTTCCGCGGCCATGACCTTTTTGTCTTCTAGCCAGTTCATAATTGATGTCATCCTGCTCTATGTAAAGTCCCGCTGGAACTCCTTCAATAATTGTGGTCAGTTGTGGACCATGTGATTCACCTGCTGTTAAGTACCTCATGACTTATTCTCCCTTCATCGCATTAACGCTTTTAAGTAAAACTATGATAACACACTTCCTACTAAAAAGTCAGCTACTACCCCTTCTTTTGATAAAAGAAAGTATCAGCAGAGGTTAATCCAAACTTTTCTGGGTGAAAAATTTGTTCTGTAGAACCAACAAATAATACGCCGTTTTGCTTTAAACTGCTGCTCATTTTTAAGTAAATTTCTTCTTTCGCCTCTTCTGTAAAGTAGATGAGGACATTTCTGCACACGATGAGATCCAGCTGTTTTTCATATGGATCTGCTAAAAGGTTGTGTTTCTTAAATTGAATGTGCTTTCGAATCTCATCCTTCACCGTGTAAAATGAAGAATCTTCTTTGGTGAAATATTTTTGCTTGATTTGATCTGGCACCTCTTGCAAAGATCGTTCATGATATCTTCCTTTTTGCGCAGATTGCAGGACTTTATCATCTATATCCGTTGCAATAATTTGGAAGTCCTTCACAAGCGGATGGCTTGATAGCAACATTGAGAGTGTATACGGCTCTTCTCCAGTTGAGCAAGCTGCACTCCATATTTTTAGGGTGCCACTGTTTTTTGAAAGCAGCGGCAGGATTTTTTGATCAAGTACTTCCCAGCGCTGATAGTTTCGGTAAAATTCTGACACATTGATCGTCATTCGATCCATCGTTTCATCTAATAGCGCTTTGTCCTTTTCAAGAGCAGACGCAAATGCCTCAAAATCTTTATATCCTTTTTTATCATAAAGGGATGTTAATCTTCGTTTCATTTGTGCTTCTTTATATAAGTTCAGATCTACCCCAGTTAGTTTTTTCCATTTTCCAACAAATACTTGATACTGATCCATCAATGTCCTCTCCTGTCTCATCTATCTTTGTCCTAGTATAGCTGTTTTTATCATAAATTTGTATCATCTCATGCGAAAATTCGTATAGAAATCTCAATATAAAAAAGCCAAAGTGATCATTTGATGAACACTTTGGCTTGAACATTAATAAATCCAGCTTGAGATCGTTTGATCCCAGTTTGTCAGTTCTTCTTGTTTAAAGAAAAGGTTGATTTCTCTTTCGGCACTTTCTGGTGAGTCTGAGCCATGGATAATGTTTTTGCCAACAGTTAATCCATAGTCGCCTCTTATTGTTCCCGGAAGCGCTTCCTTCGGATTTGTCTTTCCAATTATCTGCCTTGTTACGTCTACGACTTGTTCACCTTGCCATACCATCGCAAATACAGGTCCTGACGTAATAAAGTCAACCAATTCACCGAAAAATGGTTTTTCTTTATGCTCTCCGTAATGTGTTTCTGCTACTTCTTTTGGAATGCTCATGAGCTTTGCTCCAACAAGCTGAAGCCCCTTTTTTTCGAATCTTGACACAATTTCACCGATTAATTGTCTTTCCACACCATCAGGTTTGACCATAAGAAATGTTTTGTCCATATACGTTTTCCACCCCGTCGTTATGTATGTATAGGCTTACATTGTTACAAAGTGATCGTATCATTTTTTTTTATAATAATCAATTTTTGACAAAAAATTTCACAAAAAAACCAATCAACGAAACGTTGATCAGAATTTTCGTTTACCTATATATTTTGCAATCGACGCTAATGAAGATTTAGCCCGCCCGCGCGGAAGTTGATCGAGCTGTTCAAATGCTTTTTTCAAATACATTTCACTCACTCGAATGGAACGGTCGATCGCATCTGTTTGTTTGAGATGTTCAATCACAGGTTTCAGCTGCTTTTCCGTCGTTTCACTATTGATCAGCTTCAACTGACCTTCTAACGTCGGGTTCTGAAGCGCGTATAAAACGGGAAGTGTGACATTTCCTTGTAAAAGGTCCCCGCCAACAGGTTTGCCTAATTCTTCTTCAGTTGATGTAAAATCAAGGACATCATCAATGATCTGGTACGACATACCAACATAGTACCCAAACCAGTAAAGGGCTTTATGTGTTTTTTCATCTGTTCCAGCTGCAATCGCACCTAATTGGCAGCTGCCTGCAATAAGCAAGGCTGTTTTTCGCTTAATTCTTCTTAAATATGTACGAAGGTTTTGGTCCATGTTGTATTTATCTTTGACTTGTTCTATTTCCCCAAGACAGAGCTCGACGACCATTTTTGACAAAATTTCATGTGCCATTGGGTGATTGATTTTCGTCATGTACTCGAGTGACCTTGCAAATAAGTAATCCCCCGTGTACATCGCAATTCTGTTGTCCCATTTTGCTTTAATCGTCGGTTTTCCTCTTCTCAGTTCTGCATCATCAATGACATCGTCATGGACAAGTGATGCCATATGAATTAATTCAAGCGCTACGGCTACATATTTAATTTTATTAATATCATAGTCACCAAACATGCCTGAAAGGAGAACAAAAACGGGGCGGATTCGTTTTCCGCCCGCTTGCAGCAAATGAAGACCGGCTTCACTTAATAATGCATAATCAGAGCGAACGGTTTGTTCAAGCTCTTTTTCAATTATATCGATATCATGATTTAGAAAAGAAATCATTGCTTTTAGTTTCATTATTTTCACCCAAATATCGTTTATTCAAAGCTTCTTTCCGATATGTGTTGCTGCTACACCGCCTGTAAATGGATGATACGAGACATCAGACAGACCAGCCTCTTCAAAAAGAGACGCCAGTTCTTTCATGCCAGGGAATGTTTTGGCTGATTCTTGAAGCCATGAATACTCCTGATAGCTTTTGGCAAACAGCTTGCCAAAGAGCGGCATGATGTATTTGAAATAGACATAATACCCTTGTTTAAACCCAATCATCTCAGGCTGTGATGTTTCAAGGCAGACAACCATTCCACCGGGTTTTACCACTCGTGTCATTTCCTTTAGCACTGTTAAGTAATCAGGGACATTTCGAAGTCCAAAACCGATTGTGACATAATCAAATGAGTTGTCCTCAAAAGGAAGCTCCATTGCGTTGCCGTGGAGCAGCTCAATTTGATTGTAGCCGCCTGTTTTCACCTTCGTTTCGCCAACACTCAGCATATTTTTACTGAAGTCAAGACCTTTGACCTCGCCAGTTTCTCCAACAGCGTCTGCAAGCGCAATCGTCCAATCGGCAGTTCCACAGCATACATCTAGTGCTTTGGCTCCTTTTTGAACATTCATGAGCTTCATTGTTTTATCGCGCCATTTTTTATGCTGTTTAAAGCTAATGACAGAGTTCATTTGGTCATAGTTTTTATAAATTTTTTCAAATACACCGTGTACTCGCTGTTCTTTTGATTGCTGCATGACTTACCCTTCTTCCACTTTCTGATGGTACGCAGGTTCATTTTTCATATGATCCAAGCGATTTAATAGCTCTTTTTGAACGATCGGAGATGAAACAAGATGCTCCTTGATTGATCGTTTGGCCTTTTCATAGCCTTCATTCTCAAAGTTGTCAAAACATGTATAGGCGTCCGTATAGCTATCGTTCAAAAAAAGTTTTAAATGTTTGTCGTCTTCTGCTTGTTTCATAAAACGTTTATAAACAAGGAAGTGACTTGCAATTTCATTCCAATGCGTCAATTGAAAGTGCTCAGAAATTCTTTGGAATAGCGCAGATTCCACTGTAGCAACACTTTTATAAAAGTGGGCTGCATCTTGAATGGATCGATCATATAGTCTAATTTTATGTTCATTAATCTCTTTGATCGCCGTGGCGAGAGTGCGGATCATGTAAATGTCTTTCATGTCAGAGAGAAGAGAGTAATAGAGACCGCTGAAATAGTCTCCTGCTAGGATGGTCAACTGACGATTTTTGAACTCGTCTTGTTTGATGGCTGCAGCAGTTGTGACTTCGTCATGGGTATCAAGGGCAATTTGCACAAGCATCGCCGTTAAAATATAATTTTCTTTTTTCTCAGCATCGATTTGAGCTTCATCAAACATTGCATGAAAAAGAAGGAGCTTATCTTCATCGATGAGCGGCGCACGCAAATGCTTCGCCAAGTAAGGATGAGAAAGCTTTTTGTTTAATTTTATATTCAGATTAGATAAAATTCCGTAGATGTCTTGCAAAGATATCACCCTTGTCCCAAAAATTACAGTTTCATATGTAGCTCTCTACATTGTATAGAGATTTATTATATCATATCAGGCCTGACTTTCATGCTATCAAGTGCATAGTCGAGCGTTATTTCTTTGCTTCGCTTTGAATTTCACCGAAGCTTGTTTGAATAACAGCATCGCCCCGCACTTTGATGGCTGATGTGTGCTCAGTAAATTGTGCGATAATGACTTCACCTTTATCGAGCTTTTCGGAATGGTGAAATCTTGTATCGGAACCTCTAGTTAAGCCGATCACATTGACACCATTATCAATGGCTTTAATCACCACAAAATCAGATGCTTTATTTTCACTCAATCTGTTCACCTTCCATCTATGGATTAGTCGTTTTTAATAAAGGAAAGCACTTCTGCTCTTGCTGCCGCATCATTTGCAAATGTACCGCGTACGGCTGAAGTGACTGTTTTAGCGCCGGGCTTCTTCACTCCGCGCATCGTCATACACATATGCTCTGCTTCAACGACAATCATCACACCATGTGGATTTAAAGTTTCCACCATACTATCTGCAATCGTTGATGTAATGCGCTCCTGAAGCTGCGGGCGCTTTGCCACGGCTTCTACTGCTCTTGCCAGCTTGCTGAGTCCCGTTACTTTTCCGCCGCGCGGAATATAAGCGACATGGGCTTTGCCATAGAATGGCACAAGATGGTGTTCACACATTGAATGAAAAGCAATATCTTTGACAAGAACGAGTTCTTCGTGATCTTCACCAAAAATGGTTTTAAAATGTTCTTTTGGATCTTCATTTAATCCCGAGAACACTTCTTCATACATTTTTGCTACTCGTTTTGGGGTATCAAGAAGTCCTTCACGATCTGGATCTTCTCCAATCGCTTTTAATATATCGCGTACAGCGTGTTCGATTAATTCTTTATTTATTTCACTCATGTATTATATCCTCCAAAGGCGATTACATTTCATTCAGATTCTAGCACACTTCAGATCCTAAAAGCAAAGGAGAGCGTTCTAAACAAACCATTTGATTCAAAAGGAAAAGCCCCTTATCAAAGGGGCTTTTCTAGACCAGTGTGAAACTGTATATGTATAACTCCTTCAATAGGATCATTACACATAACGATTATTTACCTGCCACCGCGTCTTTAAGTGCTTTACCTGGTTTGAAAGCAGGTACTTTGCTTGCAGGGATTTCGATCTCTGCACCAGTTTGTGGGTTACGTCCTTTACGAGCTGAACGCTCACGTACTTCAAAGTTACCAAAACCAATAAGTTGGATTTTGTCACCATTTTTAAGTGCATCTAAAATTGTATCAAAAACAGAATCAACTGCTTTTGTCGCGTCTTTTTTAGATAACTCGCTTGCTTCAGCAACCGCGTTAATAAGTTCTGTCTTGTTCATGCCTTTCACCTCCTCCCAAAAATATGCATTCAATAGATTGTTATCATTTCTTCACAATTCATCTTCTTTCTATACACTTTTTTTGAAAAAAAGAGCGTCTAGAAAGCGTCATACATGGCTTTTCATTAGAAAACTTCTCTTTGAAGGAATGTTTGTCCAACAAAGTGAAGATTTTCTGTAAGTAGATTAACACATATGAAATACCATATCAAGCATTTTAAAGGGAAGAATCCTTATTCGTCAAGGATTAAGGGCACTTTTGCGAACGAATATTCCTAATTTCAGCCTGAATCTGACTAATCTTTATACAATTGTCTTTTTATGACTTCACCCGCACGCAAAAAAAGACCCCCATCAATGAGAGGTCTCACATCCTATAGAATAATCGCGATCAGACCGCCTGATCCTTCGTTAATAATTCGTTCAAGCGTTTCCTTTAGTTTATACCTTGCATTTTCCGGCATCAGCGAGAGTTTTGCTTGAATGCCTTCTCTGACAAGCGAGCTGAGTGAGCGTCCAAATATATCGGAATTCCAGATCGAAAGCGGATCATCTTCAAAGTCTTGCATTAAGTATCGGACGAGCTCTTCACTTTGTTTTTCTGTTCCGATAATCGGCGCAAACTCACTTTCTACATCTACCTTAATCATATGAATAGATGGCGCGACTGCTTTTAATCTGACGCCGAATCTTGATCCTTGCCTAATGATTTCCGGCTCATCTAAACTCATATCTGACAAAGCTGGTGCCGCAATTCCATAACCAGTCTGCTTCACCATTTTTAAAGCGTCAGACACTTGATCATACTCCGTTTTCGCATGTGCAAAATCTTGCATGAGCTCAAGAAGGTGATCTTTGCCCCTAATTTCCACACCAACCACTTCTTTTAGGATATGATCATATAGATCATCCGGCGCATACAGATCAATTTCTGCGATCCCTTGACCCATTTCAATGCCTGCTAAGCCCGCTCTTTCGATAAAATCGAATTCACTGAACTGACCTACCACTCGGTCAACATCTCTTAATCTCTTAATATCCTTGACGGTTTCTTTCACTGAATCCTGATAACTCTCTCTTAGCCAATGATCTTCTTTTAGTACCATGACCCAGCTTGGCAGGTTCACATTCACCTCAAGCACTGGGAATTCATATAATGCTTCACGAAGTACACTGAGAACGTCTTGTTCTCTCATACTTTCGACACTCATCGCGAGTACAGGAATATCATATTTTTGACTAAGTTCCTGCCGCAGTGCTTCTGTTTCAGGGTGATAAGGTCTCACAGAGTTGATCACCATAATAAACGGCTTTCCAACTTCTTTGAGTTCGTCAATGACACGTTCTTCTGATTCAATATAGTCATGTCTTGGGATTTCCCCAATTGATCCATCTGTTGTAATCACAACACCAATGGTTGAATGCTCTTGAATGACCTTGCGTGTACCAATTTCCGCTGCTTCATGAAACGGGATTGGCTCTTCATACCACGGCGTATTAATCATTCTCGGACCATTTTCATCTTCATACCCGCGTGCACCAGGCACGGTGTAGCCTACACAATCGACAAGCCTAATGTTGACATCCAGGCCGTCGCTCACGTGAATGGATGCCGCTTGATTTGGCACAAATTTTGGTTCTGTGGTCATAATGGTTTTTCCTGCTGCGCTTTGCGGCAATTCATCCTGTGCTCTTGCACGGTCTGCCTCATTATTGATATTCGGGAGCACCACGAGCTCCATAAACTTTTTAATAAACGTAGATTTCCCTGTACGAACAGCTCCAACGACTCCTAAATATATATCGCCTCCTGTTCGTTCAGCGATATCCTTGAAAATATCGACTTTTTCCAAGTGATCCCCTCCCGGACTTGCTATCCTCGTTTTCAAATAAAATACTCTATACTTCAATCAAACGGTGCTTGAAAGGTGTCAGGACAATATATGTGTATGACGTTGTCCTATTTGAATATGACACCTTTTTTGTTTTGAGAGTATGTTTAGCCATAAAAAAACCTTTCTCCTCATTTATATGCAGAGGAGAAAGGTTCATTCTTGTTTATGACGTCTTTTTTTCTAAAAAAGCCGGCTCACCTTTTTTGTTGATCGTATATGGAACAGAAAACGCTGGTACAAACGGGGTTTCCTGCCAATAGACATCTTGAATATTTTCACCTGGTTTCAGCTTTTGTTTCGTATTTTTCAAAATCTGGGCAAAATCACTGCGATAGTCAACATAGATTTCGCCATTTGAGGAAATCAGTAATGGAAGTGATTCACCCGTGACAGGGCTCGTCACTGTAGGCGGTGCTTTTAACCCTAGTTTTTTTTCATTTAACGTATATAAATCTTTGGATACTACTTTGCCATATGGCGGATATGTATGTTCATCTTGATATATTTTAATCCTTAGACGTAATTCACTGATCGTTTGTGTCATTTTGACATCAAGCAGTTTCACCGTTGGATTTTGTTCGACGTCTGTGAGGACATAGATATATTCGCCCCCGCCTTCAAAAGATGTCGACGGTACATCGTGTAAATATCTTGGTGACAGACGCTTAAAGTCAATGACATACTTCTGATAAATAGGTGTGTCGCCTTCTTTTGTTTCAATCGGTAAAAGGCCATTTGTCGCTTTTTGAAAATCTTCAATTGCGGTCTGCACACTTTGCAGCTGCTCTTTATATGGCACGCGGTTTTCAGCTTTGCGATTCTCTGGATAGAGGCACCCCGTAAGTAAAATAAGTGTTAACAGCATGACACTGATTTTTGCTTTGATCATCACATTCTTCCTTTTTCTTTATTCATTGACCGGCCCGCTAAATACAACTAAAAACACAATGACACCTGATATGAGCATTAAGCTGTACGCGACAGTTGAGGCTGTTATTTTCAGAAACCGGCTCTTCAGCTTAAATCTACTCAGATAAATGGTTACAACGGCTAAAAACATGAGCCCCATTGAACCAAGCGCAAACCACATCTTGATTAAAGCAAAACTCATCGTGCCTGTCCCCCTTTAATACAAACGAATTGTAAGCGTTTATATTTCATTCTAAACCAAAATTAAGTCAAATATCAATCATTTTTCCAATCATTCAGAAAAAAGTGCATAAAAAAACTGAAGCAAAGAGGGGGACTCTGCTTCAGTCATTAGGTCGACTATTTTTCCTCATTCTGTAGAGGCAAAGCTCTATTCAAACTTCATTGTTATGTTATGCAAGTCTGCCCCTTCTTGCATCCTCTACACGCCTAAGTTCAGTCTTCCAATTACTTTGTTTGGTTTTCGAACATGTTCACAAGGTCTTCCATCTCATGTGTTTTCACACGTGCCATTAAGGATTCTACAGCATCGTCTACCTTTTTCCCTTCAAATAGGACGCCGTAAAGAGCCTCTGTAATCGGCATGCTGACCTTGTATTCTTTGGAGAGCTGATAAGCGCCTTTTGTTGTGCGGACGCCTTCGACAACCATCCCCATTTTTTCAAGCACTTCTTCGAGCTTATATCCTTTACCGAGTAAATTCCCGCAGCGCCAGTTACGTGAATGAACACTTGTACATGTGACAATCAAATCTCCAACACCTGTTAACCCGGCAAACGTAAGAGGGTTTCCTCCCATTTTTGTGCCGAGGCGGGCGATTTCAGCAAGACCCCTTGTGATGAGCGCTGCTTTCGCATTATCGCCATATCCGAGTCCGTCTGTGATCCCTGCCGCAAGAGCGATGATGTTTTTCAGCGCCCCGCCAATTTCCACCCCAATCACATCAGGGTTTGTGTACACTCTGAAGTTGTTGTTCATAAACAAATCTTGAACAAATTGAGCCGCTTCAATATGTTCTGATGAAACTGTAACAGTTGTCGGATGACGCAAGCCAACTTCTTCAGCGTGACTTGGTCCTGACAGGACAACAACTGCTTCTCTTTTTGCTTCTGGGACTTCTTGTTCAATCATTTGAGAAATTCTAAGAAGCGTATCTGGTTCAATTCCTTTACTGACATGAACAAATGGCACCTTTGACGTAATGAACTCATTTGCCTGTTTCAATACTTCTCGAATGGCCTTTGTTGGCACAGCGACAATAATCGCATCTGTCCCTTCTAGTGCCTGTTTCATATCTGTTGTCGCTTGAATAGATGCTGGCAATGCAACATTAGGCAAGTAATCATGATTTTCATGTTTCTCATTGATTTGATCAATTAATTCTTGTCTATGTCCCCACATGTGTACATCATGATGATTATCAGCTAATACAAGCGCAAGAGCTGTTCCCCAGCTCCCTGCTCCAAGTACTGAAATTTTCTTCATCCTGCTCACCCTTTTTATTTTCTCGCTCTCGCAAATATTTTAATTGGTGTTCCTTCAAAACCAAATGCATCTCGAATTCGGTTTTCTAGGAAACGCTCATAAGAAAAGTGCATAAGTTCTGGATCATTTACAAACACAACAAAGGACGGCGGTTTGATCGCCACTTGTGTTGCATAGTAAATTTTCAGACGCTGTCCGTTATGGGTCGGCGTTGGGTTCATCGCTACAGCATCCATGATAATATCGTTTAGAATGTTCGTTTGAACGCGCATCGCATGATTTTCACTAGCGGTAATAATTGTTGGCATTAACGTGTGAATTCTCTTTTTCGTAAGAGCAGACATGAATAAGACAGGTGCATAATCAAGGAATTGAAAATGCTCACGAATGTTTTGCTCAAATTCCTTCATTGTACGCTCGTCTTTTTCAACAGCATCCCACTTGTTCACAATGATCACAACGGCTTTACCCGCTTCGTGTGCGTAGCCGGCAATACGTTTATCCTGTTCAATAATGCCTTCTTCACCATCAAGAACAACAGCGACAACATCCGATCGATCAATGGCTTTCAACGCACGGAGTACACTGTATTTCTCTGTTGTTTCATAAACTTTCCCTTTTTTTCTCATACCTGCTGTGTCGACAATGACAAAGTCACGTTGGTTGTACGTAAACATTGTATCTACAGCATCTCTTGTCGTACCAGCGATGTTGCTGACAATGACACGTTCTTCACCGAGCATCGCATTCACCAAAGAGGATTTCCCTACATTTGGGCGGCCGATTAAGCAGAACTGTACCACTTCTTCATCATACTGTGTATCTGGTAAGTTTTTGAAATGCTCTGCGACAGCATCAAGCAGATCACCTAGACCGAGTCCGTGCGTTCCAGAAATCGGATACGGTTCACCAAATCCAAGTGCATAAAAGTCATACACGTCGCTTCTCATTTCAGGGTTGTCCAATTTATTGACAGCAAGTACGACAGGTTTTTTCGTGCGATATAAAATTTTTGCGACTTCTTCATCCGCAGATGTGACGCCATCTCTTCCATTGACCATAAAGATAATAACATCCGCTTCATCCATTGCGATTTCAGCCTGATGGCGAATTTGCGCCAAAAACGGCTCATCTCCAATATCAATTCCACCAGTATCTATTAAATTAAAGTCATAATTTAACCATTCAGCAGAGCTATAGATTCGATCTCTTGTTACACCAGGTGTGTCTTCTACAATCGATATTCTTTCGCCTGCGATTCGATTAAAAATTGTAGATTTTCCAACGTTGGGCCTTCCAACAATGGCTACGACAGGTTTACCCATAGTACCCTTCCTTTCAATCCAGCCGCGATTCAATATGTTCATCATCATGTTTCAACCGGGATTTATAATTTTCATTCAGTTTTATGAAATAAACCCTTCAAACATGAAGGGTTCAACTTATATATTATATCAATTTTTAATCAGACCACAATGAATAACTTAAAAATGTTTGACAATCAAATAAAGATCTTCTCCAATGCCGTGTGCAATTCCATCTAAAATGGCCTCTAAATTCATGGCATACATGTCGAGCTCTTCTTTATTTTCACAGAAAAAAACGGCTGTTCCGCCAATGACCCGCTCTTTATTTGTTGTCGCCACAGCCAATATAAATTGTTCAATGGTGTTCGCCATGCCCTATTACCTCACTTTCTTTTTAATGAAATCTGTCGGCATTCTAATGGCATTTTCTAAAATAGGCACCTCTTCTAATACACGGACAGCCAAATCTTCACGCTGCCATTGCGGTAAAATGAATACGCCAAGTGTGCCATTATTCAGATCACGTTTTGCGAGCGGACAAAGCGATGGTTCACCAGAATCTCGGTATACACCAAGCACGTTGGATAAATCAAATAAGATGGCTTGCCGCTGCCCAAGGTTTGCGATGGTTGTGGCCGAGTTAAAATTCTTTGGAGTCAAGATGAACCCCATTCCGTGCTCTAAAATCAATTTTTGCTTTTCAGGCAGCCCGATATTCATAATGTAAATATCATTTACGTAAAGTCCTGCGCCGTCAAAGCGAAGTTCCCCTTTTTGAATATTCACGATATCCTTTAATTGGCTCCCTGACATTAATAGTTTTGCCATGAAAAAACAAAGAATACCGACCACTGTCCCAACGACGAGTGAGAAGAAAATACAGGCGGTCGTTGTAATAAGGGCAGTAAGAATGGCAATATAATTTCGACTTTCAAAGGCAATCGCAATGCCTTCGATATATGTACTGCCTCGTGAGACAAGCTCATACGAATCCATTTGGGTCAATGTATTTCTTTCCATATTACGCACATCACGAAATTGCGTGGCTGCAAGCGTCAGAAAGGTAATAGCAGTGAATTCTTCCTGGATCAGTGCAGGCATAATAATAGCACCAAGCCCTGATGCGATAAAACCAAGCGCAATGTGAATCACTTGTCCATGAATATATGTGGGATATTGCCGATAATCAGTTCTTAGCATATAAAGCCTAGCCGCCATCCCAAAGATGACACCAATAATCACAGGAAACGTGTAATCCGTCATGTTGATTTTGCAGCCCCTTTTACTGGTTTTCTAGATGAACGGGTGTTCAAGAGTTTTTCAAGCTGACCTACACCTAATAGAAAAACAGCTCCTTGAACAGCCATGGAAAGAAACGAGAGATCTCCTATGACAATGGAAGATGTGAGGCGATGAATCGTAAGCGCATAAAGGGCTTCCCCCAGACATATAGCCATCATCCATAAAGTGATCCGTTCCGTTAACTGATGCCCATATGTTAAACACATCAAGATCAGCAAGGCAAATACAACCCAGTCCACCTTTATTATCGTGAACCAAACTGGATCATATAATGCAAAAATCATAAAAAAGGCATACGCACTGACCATGGAACCTAATTGCATGAATCGCATGATTCGATGAGCAGGCCGAAAGATTACGAATGACATGCAAGCATATAAAAAGGTCATCAAAAATCCTGCATTGATCCTAATGTCTAAAATAGAAACCATGACATGACTGCATATAATATGAATGAGAACACATACGCCTAGCACATTGCGCCACGTGCTTTTCTCCATGATAAATGTCACCATAATCCAAACGAACCATATTGACCAATAATAGTACAATGCCTCCAACCCTCATCACCTCAATTACATTATGGGAAAATCTCCAGTTTTTAAACGTATGAGAAGGTGCGGGATTTGCATGAAATAAACAAGAGGTGACACCCTAATAGTTGAGGAGGGATGTATAATGGGTAAGGATAGACAGGAAAAACGCCTAAAGGCGTCAAGAAGAGTTGAATCTGACCGCGATCAATCCATTCATCACAAAGGGGCAACAACTTTAGAAGGCCCGGAAGACGCTCGCAAAAGAAATCAATAAAAAAAGACATGTGATCACCACATGTCTCAGCGTGCAAACAAACCCTCGCATTCAATGTCAGTCCTGCGCATTCAATGTCAGTCCTGCGCATTCAATGTCAGTCCTGCGCATTGGTGCTCATGAATGTCAAATTCGCTCCGCAAAAAGCAGCTGTCTTTCGTAGACAAAAAAGTTTTCTTTCACACTGAAAAGAAAACAAAGGGCTAAAATTTCATTTAGTCCTTTGTCTTCTTATTTCTTAAACTATAGTACGTAGTATCCACGCCTCTTTCTTTCAGCCAATGACTTGTTTCCCCTGTAAGCACAATTGGAGCTTGCCGTAGCTCCTCAATTGTTTTCATGCCAAGTACTGTCATCAACATCTTCACATCATCTTGTAGATCAATGATATCAGAAATGAGGCCCTTTTCTCCTCCACTCGTCAGGGATTTTAAGAAAAAGCCGGCTAATCCAGCGGCAGACGCACCAAGAGCAATTGATTTTGTCACATCAAGTGCATCTTGAATGCCTCCAGAAGCTAGGACGGTTTGATCTGGAAAGGCTGTATGTACTTCAGCCAGACTCGCTGCAGTTGGAATTCCCCACTGGTCAAAATAGCGAAGTGCTTTTTGACGGCGCAGGTTCTCGATTTTAGAAAAATTCGTTCCCCCAAATCCACCTACATCAACAGCAGCAACTCCAGCATCAAATAATTTCTTTGCTGTTTCCTTACTCATCCCAAATCCAACTTCTTTGACGACAACAGGTACCTCAATTGATTCAGTGATGGCTGCGATCCGCTCAACAGCACCTCTGAAATCACGATCTCCTTCAGGCATGACGATCTCTTGAATCACGTTTAAGTGAATTTGGAGCATGTTTGCCTCCAGCATGTCAACGGCATCCCGTGCTTGCTGAATTGTCGCCTCACTGCCCAAATTGGCAAAAACGAGTCCATCTGGATTCACCATTCGAACCACTTCATACGTACGACGTTCGTCTGCATCTTTCAATGCAGCCATTTGTGATCCGACTGCTACTGGAATATTGGTTTCCTTCGCTGCGATAGATAAAGAGCGATTAATCTCATAGGTCGATTCTCCGCCTCCACCAGTCATTGCATTGATAAAAATTGGCGAACCGAAAGTCAGTCCGCCAATTGTCGTATGTGTATCAATTTGTGATGTCGCAAGATCTGGTAAACTGGCGTGAACGAAGGAAACATCTTGTAAACCTGTTGCAGCATGCTGGCCAGTCGACAAAGCATGCTCAATATGCTGTTTCTTTCTTTCTGCTCGCGTCAATTTTGATCACCAAATTATTTTAGTTTATTGAGTTTATCACCAATCAGGTCACCAAGCTGGAATCCGCTTGTATTTTCTTCTTTCGCCTGATATTGACGGTAATCCTCTTCGATTTGTTTTTCAGGATTCTCTTCTAATTCACGAATGCTAAGTGAAATGCGCTCTTCATCTTCATTGACATCAAGCACTTTCACTTTCACAGTCTGCCCTTCTTCAAGGACTTCTTGAGGAGTACCGATATGTTTGTGTGAAATTTGGGAAATATGCACAAGTCCTTCTACACCTGGCAGAATTTCAACAAATGCTCCAAAGCTCACAAGACGTTGAACGGTTCCTTCAAGAACATCACCTTGTTTTACCTTTTCACCAATTTGGCTCCAAGGTCCTGGTAATGTTTCTTTAATAGATAGTGAGATACGTTCGTTATCACGGTCAACAGCAAGAACTTTGACTTTTACTTCCTGTCCTTCTTCAACAACGTCAGATGGCTTTTCGACATGCGCATGGGATAGTTGAGAAATGTGAACTAATCCATCAATGCCGCCAATGTCAACAAATGCACCAAAGTCAGTCAGGCGCTGCACTTTTCCATCAATCACACTGCCTACTGCAAGCTTTTGCAGGAAGTCTTGCTTCTTGTCTAATTGTTCTTGCTCAACGACTGCACGATGCGATAGAATCACGCGGTTTTTTTCGCGGTCAAGCTCTACCACAACAAGCGAGAGTGTTTTTCCTTTGTAGTCAGTGAAGTCTTCTACATAGTGTGCCTCAACAAGAGACGCAGGAATAAATCCGCGAACACCAATGTCGACCACTAGACCACCTTTGACAACGTCTTTTACTTCTGCTTCAAATACTTCTTTTGTTTCAAACTTTTTCTCTAGGTCTTCCCAAGCGCGGTCTGCATCAACAGCACGTTTCGATAAAATCAAAGCATCGTCTTCGACCTTTGTTACTTTAAGCTCTAACTCGTCGCCATCTTTCACGACATCTGATGCTTTTTCAACGTGAAGACTTGATAATTCACTGATTGGGATGATCCCAGGTTGTTTCACATTGACGATATCTACATTGACATGCTTGTCCTCAACTTTAGAAACAATCCCTTTCACTACATCTCCAACCTCTGGTACCTGAACATCGATTTGATTCATTTCCTCTGTCATTTCGATAACCTCCTTGGTCCAAACCTACACAGCTTAGTTAAAACGACTGGGTGAATATGTGTCCTTAGCATGATGATTGCCAGCCGAATATGTATTATAGAAACATTCAAATCAACAGAATTGCTTGAATGATCAATAAAAATAGTATTAGTATAAACTTCTAATAAAAGACCTTGTTTGTCAAGAGATAAACCTCTAACTTATAAAAGTTTTCTAAAATTTCTTACTGTTTTTCTACACGCTCTGCTGCATCTAAAATTTTACCTGCAACCTCTTGAATAGAAAGGGAAGTCGTGTCAATTTCAATGGCATCATCTGCTTTCTTCAGCGGTGATACCTCCCGCTCAGAATCAAGCTTGTCACGTCTTGCAATCTCTTCGATCAGCTGATCGTAATTGACATCATAGCCTTTTTTCTGATTTTCTTCAAAACGACGTTTTGCTCTTTCCTCTACTGACGCAAGCAAGAAAATTTTCACTTCTGCATCTGGAAGAACATGCGTGCCAATGTCTCTTCCATCCATGACGACACCGCCTCGGTTCCCCAGCTCTTGCTGCCTGCGGACCATTTCTTCCCGGACAGCTCGATGCTTTGCAACAACAGAGACTTGATTGCTTACGCGGTCTGTTCTGATGTCTTCTGTGACATCGATCGTGTCTAAATGTACTTTTTGACCTTCGTCAGTTGACACAAGTTCAATGACTGTCTTTTTCAATAACGCATCAAGTGCCTGTTCGTCTTCAAGATCTACGCCTTGATTGAGTGCCGCAAGTGTAATTGCGCGGTACATCGCACCTGTATCGATATAAATATATGATTTTTTCGCTGCGACAATTTTTGCCACAGTGCTTTTTCCTGCTGCAGCAGGACCGTCAATTGCGATAGATAATTTCTTTTTCATAATACCTCTCCTTGATTGAATCTCCCTTATGAATTGTAACACGATCACCGCTCAAACGGGGGAATTTTCTATCAATCCTTTTGCTTAAATGTCTCAATCCAATCTTCAATGCTCATGTTATTCACACCCTCATATTGCACGACTTTTGACAAAAATAGTTCTCCTTTCGTCAAGTGAAGGGTGACCTGAACCACCAAAAGCAGAATGAGCTGAATGAGCACTGCTTTGAATAGCCATCTTTCCATTGTTTTCATACAAAAAGCCTCCAACGCTAGATTCTTTCTCTCTAGTATGGAAGCTTTTGACAACCTTTATTCTTATACTTTTTTCACACGTGTTAGAAGCTGCTGCTGGAAGCAATACTTCATGATGTGCTGCTGGTGGTCGTTTGTGATTTCAGTAAATTCCATGATCGCTCTTGTTTTCCCCGTCTGTTCATCTTGATAAACACGATTCATTTCTGCAATCGCTTTAATTTTCACTGGTTCTTTCAGTGAAAGTTCAAACTCTGTGACGACCTCGCCATATTCTTTTAGTGAGACACCTTCTGGAACAGCAATTGCTACACCGCCAGCACTCATATTGACAATAAATGTGTCGAAGGTTTCTTCACCATTTTGCGTAATGGACGCTTTCACCATCGTATCCACTCGAAGATATTCTCTTCGCTGAAGCCGAATCATTTCTTCTTTTGGCGGAATCGAAACGACAATCATCGGGATATCTTCTTTTCTTTTCCCAATGACTTTGCTTGTACATTTGTATGGAATTTGATTTTCATCGAAAAAGAAGACGGTGATTTCTGTTTCTTGATTTAAATAGATCGTGCGCCCCGTTTCTTTATCAGCTGGATAATTAATGCAAATATCATCGTTATTATTTTCCAAAACTTTCGATTTTGCAGTTTTCACTTCTTTGTTCTCATTGACATACTCAATTGTGATTGCATCCCCTATTTGTAACATTCCTCATCACTCTTTTCATCTGTGAAATCGTATCCTCTCTTATATTAAACCATGTATAAAACAAAAGGAAAAGGCTTATTCGCCTTTTCCTCGCTTCCTTTTCTATAGGTCTTTATATATAGGTTCTGCATTTTTTAGTTTATCTACTCTTTCTTCTTTTCCAGTATCTGCATTAATGAACATTCGGTACGTGTCGTTTTTAATGGTTCCTAAAAACTCATAGCAGAGAACTTCCTCTGACATATCATTTTGAACAAGAGCTACATGTGTATCCTCGATCTTCACATGTTTATTTAAGGTCTTTTCAGCTTCTTTTTGAGAAATCTTTGGTGCTTTTATGTCACGTTTTCTGTGATTCATTAAATAGTCTTTCGCTGAGAATCCCACAACCTCTCCATCATCTAAAGCGACTTTCATTCGAATACTATCTGGATAAAGCAATACGTTATTCTGTAAAGGGACATAGGTAAATACGCCGATATTATCAAATTGTGCACTCTCATCTAAATGAAATGATTCAGTATCGAATCCATGCTTCTTTAAGAAACTTAGTGCTTTTTCTGAGGCATCATTTAAACTGATTTTTTGTTTGTTCACTTCACGGTTCTGAAGAAGATAAACAGGATGGCCTCCTTTTTCAGTCAAGTCTAAATAAAAGTTTGCCCGGTTGTCAGGGTCAGACATTGACAGGCTGTAGACATCACGGTTCGTTTTACTCCCACTTTTTCTCACCTTAAAATCTTGGTTATGGTCAGGCGCAAATTGCTGGGCGATGCGGATCGCTTCTTTTTTTGAAATCTTTTGGCCTTTTAAGTGGTTGTAGCCTTGCGTTTCTGATTCAGTTGACACATTTGTAGGGCCGAGATCAACATCTGCAAACGCATCAGCATTTCTCTCAACGGTTTTCAATCCGTCAATGATGGTGTTGTCGTTTTTACGATCTCCATCAGCCAGTGCCATTTCAACATCCATCCATTTTAAATTTTTGTTGAGTACAAGATGCTGCACTTGTCTAAGCTCGTTTTGAATATCTGCCGCTTGATCATATAAAGTGGTAATGGTTTTGTGTGTATCCTTGTTTAATGGTTCATCTGATAAAGATTTAAGTGACGATTTGTAGCTAAAGTCACCGACATTCGCTAGAAACTCTTCTGTTTTGTTAAAAGGCATCAATGTGAGCGGAAGCTGACTGACATTGTTATGCGCTTCTGATGACATTCTCCATACATCTGCCAGTGCTGGAGATATAGATGTTTGGCTATTCATCGCAAGTGTTGCGCCAAGTTTATCGTGCAGCTGATCGACTTGATACGTTAGATCATGGAAGGCTCTTTGATAGTTGTTCTCTGCATGAAGCAGTACTGCATCTTTTTCTTGATGCTCCTTATAGCCCCAGTATCCTGTTGAGATGACAGCAATTCCTAAAATAGCAATCAATATTCCTCTGATCATTTATTTACACCTCTTTTTATTCACAGAAAATATGTTTCCCGATTCGTTTAATTTGTGGCCTTCCCCAAATCCATGGGCTTGTCGCTGTATCAGGATTAAAGTAATAAACGGCGCTTTCAGATGGGTCCCAGCCATTAATGGCATCAAATACTGCCTTTTTAGCGGTTTCGTTTGGCGCCATATAAAATTGTCCATCTGCTACAGCAGTAAACGCAAGCGGTTCAAAAATGACACCAGCAATCGTGTTTGGAAAGGTCGGGTTGTTTAAACGGTTTAAGATGACGGCTGCGATCGCTACCTGTCCTTCATAAGGTTCACCTCTCGCTTCACTATAAACAGCTTGTGAAAGAAGCTGAATGTCATTGCTTGAAAAACCACCTGGCATGTTGGCTGCTGTTTGTTTCGGCGTTTGATTTGCTTGACCATTTCCTGACTGGTTTCCAGACTTCCCAGACGAGCTGTTTCCTCCGCTTTGACTTTTTTGATTCTCTTTTGCACCTTGTGCTGTCTTTTTTTGCGTGTTTCTTTGCGCAGGAGCCTTTGTTTGCTGATCAAGAGGTTTCCCACCATAATGCGTAAACTGATTCCCTTTTTGCAACTGCTGTTGCACAAACTCTTTATAGTATTTCGTCTTTTGAACTAATAGGCTTTTTGTTTTTTCCCCTACGAGTCCATCGACTTTCTTTACACCAAACTGGCTTTGAAAATTGCGCACGGCCCAGTAAGTTCCCCAGCCATACACCCCGTCTATTTTTCCATTGTAAAAACCATTGTATTGGAGCCTTGCCTGGAGCTCGACGACATCTTCTCCTGTAGCTCCTCGCTGAATCACTTGATTCGTGAAAGCTTCACTTTTTTCAGCTGTCATCAATGAAGACGCGAGCAGAACAATTGAGAAGATAAGGACGATTTGTTTCATGAAACGAGCTTTGTCCATATTTGATCCTCCTGTACTTTTGATGTTTGAATATATGTTTCTTCCGATCCCTATTTTTATACATTCATCACAGGAGGGAATTGGATGGAAAAGACAAAAAACGCCCTAAAGACGTATAGGACGTTTTCCAATTTAAATTTGTACCATCTTCACCGCACGGGCTTTTTTGGCTTTCCGCAGACCAAACCACCATAAAAAAATCATGAACGGCAACATAATATATCCCCAATTTTTCATGCCAAGAAGAATGAAATCATATAAGCCATGAAAAAGGATAGGAAGTATTAAAGAGAGAATCAGCCATTTTCGCTGCTCTTTTTTATCAGAGAAGCGAGCTTTACCTATATAAAATCCCATCACCACACCAAATAAAGCGTGGCTTGATACAGGCAGCAAGGCACGTGTAAACGCGTACTCTACCCCATGACCCACTAAGTACAGAATATTTTCAAGTGTCGCAAATCCAAGCGAGACACTTGTTCCATAGACAATCCCGTCATAGTGTTCATCAAACTGTACGTGCGCATAGACACTGACCATTAAAATAAACCACTTTAATGATTCTTCTAAAAAACCCGATGTCACAAATGAAATCACGATAGGATTCGTAGCGATATTTTCCTCTTGGAGGACATACTGAATAAACATGGTTGGAAACACAAGTATGACACCTAGCATAAAAGATCTGATGACCATATGAACCGGCTCATTGTCGTATTGATCTTTCAAATAAAAATAACTTAAAAGTGCGATGCCGGGAGCTAAACCTGCTGAAATGATTGCGATCATAATCAGACCTCTTTCCCTACATTATCCTTTATTATCGTACCACGAATCACCCCTTTTTTATATGACTCGAGCCCATTTTCCCAAAAATAATCTTCTATATAATCCCAATTTACATAAAAAAGAACTGAATCCCTTAGAAGGACCCAGTTCTTTTTTTACCCGTTGATTCTTTTGTTGATTTCTTCTGCAATTAACCCGCCATGAAATCTTCCATTTTCAATGAAAATTTCGTTGGCGTTGTTACCAGCTGCAATGACCCCTGCAATAAAAATACCTTCTACATTTGTTTCCATTGTTTGTTCATCAAATGCTGGGCGGCCTGATTCTGGATCGATTGTTACACCCATTTTTTCTAAAAATGAATGATCAGGATGATAACCTGTCATCGCAAACACATAATCACTTTTCACTCGATCCGTTTGGCCCTGCTGGTTTGTAAAGACAATATCCTGTTCTGTTATTTCTTTCACCTCTGCACCGAACTCCATTCGAATGGTGCCATTTCGAACAAGCGCTTCAAACTCTGGTAAAATCCAAGGTTTGATGCTGGATGAATATTCAGTTCCTCTATATAAAACCGTCACCCTGCTTCCGCATTTCACAAGTTCCAGGGCAGCATCAACACTAGAGTTCTTCCCGCCGATCACCGTCACATCTTTATCAAAGTAGGGGTGTCCTTCTTTAAAATAATGATACACATGAGGAAGGTCTTCCCCTTTTACATTCATATAGTTAGGATGATCATAGTACCCAGTCGCAATCACAACATAGTCACATGTATAGACGTCTTTTGATGTATTTACCGTAAAACGGCCATCTTTTTTCGTCACAGCGTTTACCTTTTCAAAAGCATTCACACGAAGGCTTTTTCGTCTGACCACCTCTCGGTAATAGGAAAGCGCCTGAATACGAACGGGTTTCCGATTTTCAGTGATAAAAGCGACGTCACCGATCTCAAGCTTTTCACTTGTACTGAAGAAGGTTTGGTGTGTAGGGTAATGATAAATACTGTTGACCACATTGCCCTTTTCAATCACAAGTGCATCAATCCCAATTTGCTTGAATGCAATGGCAGCTGATAGACCGCACGGGCCTCCTCCTATTATGATCGCTTTTTCTTGTTTCATTTGTTCCACTCCTGTCGTTTCACTGCAATAACAATTGCTGGGCTGTTTGATTCTTTGCATGATTCCATAAAAAAATCTCCTATTTAAGGATAGGAGATTTTAAGGCGCGATGCAAATAAGTCGCTTAAATCCAGCCTCTGAATCGAGAAGCTTCAGCCATTTTACGTACACCGACCATATATGCTGCTAGTCGCATATCAATACGGCGGTTTTGCGCCATTTCATAAATATTATTAAATGATTTCACCATCATATCTTCTAAACGAGTTTCTACTTCTTCTTCTGTCCAGTAGAACCCTTGGTTATTCTGAACCCATTCAAAGTAAGAAACAGTCACTCCACCCGCACTTGCAAGTACGTCCGGAACAAGCAGTACACCACGATCTGAAAGAATTTTTGTCCCTTCCAATGTCGTTGGTCCATTTGCTGCTTCTACGACAATTTTGGCTTTAATGTTCGCCGCATTATCTTCTGTAATTTGATTTTCAATGGCTGCAGGTACTAAGATATCACAATCTAGCTCAAGCAGCTCTTGGTTTGTAATTGTATCATTAAATAATTTAGTGACGGTTCCAAAGCTGTCACGTCGGTCAAGCAAGTAGTCAATATCGAGACCATCTTCATCATACAAACCGCCGTAAGCATCTGAAATTCCTACGATTTTCGCTCCGGCATCATACATAAATTTAGCCAAGTAACTTCCTGCATTTCCGAATCCCTGAACGACAACACGAGCCCCATTGATGTCAATTCCTTTTTTCTTCGCCGCTTCTTTGATACAGATCGTTACACCTTTTGCCGTTGCAGTATCACGTCCATGTGAGCCTCCAAGAACAATTGGTTTTCCTGTAATAAATCCTGGCGAGTTAAATTCATCAATTCTAGAATACTCATCCATCATCCATGCCATGATTTGAGAGTTTGTAAACACATCTGGTGCTGGAACATCTTTTGTTGGTCCAACGATTTGGCTAATTGCGCGAACATAGCCGCGGCTTAGTTTTTCAAGCTCCCTAAATGACATTTCTCTTGGATCACAGATAATACCGCCTTTTCCTCCGCCATAAGGAAGATCCACAATACCACATTTTAAACTCATCCAAATTGAAAGCGCTTTTACTTCTTTTTCAGTAACGTTCGGGTGGAATCGAATTCCGCCTTTTGTTGGACCGACAGCATCATTATGCTGCGCACGATAACCAGTGAAAATTTTCACCGATCCATCATCCATACGTACTGGAATTTTGACCGTTAATAGGCGAATTGGCTCCTTCAGCAATTCATACACTTCTTGCGGATAGCCCAATTTATCAAGCGCTTTATGTATGACGGTTTGAGTTGACTTTAAAACATCTAGCTTATCTTCTGCGTTATGAGCGGCGTTTTGATCGGCTGCCATTAAAATAAACCCCCTAGAAATCTTTCATGATCTACTGCTCCCTTTCAAGCAATAGTATACACCTTCGTACTGGTAAAGCAAAGGTAAAAAGCGTTTTTTATCAAAATAAAATATCAGCGTTTATAAATATAAAAATGGATATAAAAAAATACTGTTGTTTCATCACAACAGTATTAAATATAATAGAAAAAAGTGATTAAAAATACAGTTGAATCGTTTTCACTGCATCTTCCTGCATGATCACTTTTCCGTATTCTTTTAACCGGTGAATGGTTAATGTCGTCGGAGAACCGAACTCCGCTAAAATAGAAATGACTGTATCTGCAGACAGTTCTTCGAAATCATCTAGGCTGAGAAAATATTGACCTTCATAGTGGTAAACTGTACCCCCTAAAAGTCCAATACGACTTAAACTATGGGACAGTTGAATCACATCTTCAAACGAGGCAAATTGATAGAGCACATGCTTGCTCTCGTCGAGCTTGACTTGCATCTCAATGTAATCTTCATCAAACTCATCATCAGCATCTTCCTGCTGACTCTTTGTCACAATGACGACCATCCCCTGCGCCTGAAGAGAAAATACTTCAACAGCAATCGGTCCATTCGCTTCAAAACCGAGCTCCTGATTCGCTTCGTTCATCATGTCTTTAAACAGCTGATGAACTTTGAACGAATCTTTCCAAAGGTCTTCTTTCGTAAGACCTCGGTCTGTCAGATCATCTAGTGTGAGAAAAATTTTGATTTTATTATAATTCAGACGCTCTAGCCGCATAACGTTCCCTCCTGCCTCTTCTAACACACATCATACTGTAGTATATGAGATGATGAGTCATAGGTTCTTAATTTTGTATTCAGTTTACACTGTGTCAAGACGGAAGACAAGCATGAAGCTATGCTTACGGTGACTTTTATGGAAAATATTGATGGGGCATCAACTTAGCGCGTTTTTAGCGGCATTAAATAGATCAGATGGGTTTCTGGTTCTGCTCCAAGACGCATCGGAATCTTTGTTGTTCCGTAACCATTACTAATCAGAAAGAAAGCACCTTTGACTTGGCCTGTTCTTCCTTTTTCATACGGACCAAATTTCCCAATACGAATTTGACCCCCATGGGTATGACCGCTCAAAACAAGATCAATTCCCTCTTCTTCACTCATCAAATGATGCACATCTGGGTTGTGTGATAAAAGGATATTCACGTCTTCTTTGACAAACTCCGGCCGTATCGCTTCATAATCTGCTTTTTCAAGCCGGATATCATCGATTCCGCCTATTTTAATGGGCTGTCCTTCAAAATTCCACACAGCCGTCTCATTTTGCAATGTCGTCACCTGATAGGTATGGAGGATGTCTTTGAGTTTTTGCTGATGCAGCTCATGGTCGTTATTCCCCCACACAAAATACACCGGGGCAATCCTTGCTAAACGTTTCACATTTTCTTCAACTCTAGCATAAGGGACTCCCTTTTCAGCTAAGTCCCCGCCGATCATAATGACATCAGGCTGCTGCTCTTTTACTTCCGCTAATAAAGTATCACTAATTAGACGGCGATGGGTATCAGAAATAAAGAAAATGACTGCAGGTCGATCTGACTGAAGTCCTTCTATTGTAAAGTAATGCTTTTTGATGTTGTTTTGTTTTGCCGTTTTCACCATTTTCGCTGTTACACACACACCTGTTGTCACAGCCGCTATGGCAGCAGTAAATCCGATGGCATATTTCATTATGAATGACTCCCTTGTATCAGCTTTCTTTTATAAGACGCTTGAATGAAAAAAGACGTTTCAACTGTTTAAACGTCTTTTGCTCATTTATTTACTTTCATAATAGAGATTGATATCATATTGCGTCTGCATGAAGTGGAAAACGGCCTCGCGCTCTTTCCATTGATTTGATTGAGGCCATAAATCTGTGCTTTTCTGTATAATTTCACATCTGAGCTTATGATATTCATCCTCAGCCTTTTCTTCTTTTTTCTTATAATAATACGATGCGTAAAAAGCAAACACTTCAGCCATGATCCAAAACAGAAACACCTCATGGCCAAGCAATGTGGCAATCATCGCTTCCGGCTGCAGGGAGCCCCCGCTATTAGCTGTTATCACAAAATAAAACAGAAGAATCGCAAGTGATAAAAGGGCTGTCCATTGCCACCTTTTGCATTGTTTTGCAAACCCCTCGTATTTGCGCTTCCTTTTGATCAATGTTTCAATCATTTTCTGTGTCGGCTGATCCATATAGCGGCTGATTGCGTGCAATGTCATCACATACACCCTTGTCCCTTTTTTCTACATATGTATGTGCTTTTCGATTCATTCATGTCAAATATTAATTTTCTAATGGGATATTCAATACTTGTCCGCTGTACACGCTATTTCCTTTTAAATGATTGTAAGCTCGAATTTTCTCTTCCCCTGATCGGTTTTGATAATACTTCATGGAAATTCGATACAAGTTTTCCTCTGGTCCAACAGTATGCTGCACGACACGAACAGGCTTTTCTTCCTGCTTCTTCTTCTCTTCTGCTTCTTTTCGCTTTTTCTCTTCTTGCTGTTTTTGAAGAGCGAGCTGCTGCTGCTCACGCTTTTTTGCAGCTTCGGCCTTTTCACGCTCAGCCTTCTCTTTAGCGGCTTGTTCTTTTTTCTTTTGCTCTGCTTTTTCTTTTGAACGCTGCTTTTCTTTATCAGCATCTTTCTTTTTCTTCTCGTCATCAGATGCATCCGCTTTGTCAGCGCTTGAATCATTTTTTGTTTCAACAAGTGCTGACGGGACTGGATCTGTGTCAGCACTCGATGTTTTATCAATATATACACCTTGATTGTTATTATCGTTAATTTCCTTTGATGTGTAATAAATCAACAGGAAGAAAACCGTGACGACAATAATAGGAAAGATAATAGCCAGTGTCGTAAACAATGGATTACGCACCTTTTTGGTTCGCTGCTTTTTATATTCATGAAAATCTTCTCGTGTAGGAAAGTGAGAGTCATCTGAAGGATGCACTTTTTCTTCTTCAAGATTTTCCTCTACATCATCATCATGGATGTTTGTCAGCTGCTGCTTTTTTCTCTTCATTCTCGACATTTCTTCCATGTTCATCCCTCCCCCAATATTTAAAACGAATTTGACATGCAAAGACTAGGTCAATGACAAAGTGTGTCATGACAGGAACGAATAAATTCCCTGTCCACTCGTATAAAAGTCCTAAAAAAATACTAATAGAAACCACAAGGATAAACAAGAGTATTTTTGACAAGTAGCGAAAGTGAAGAAGTGCAAACACAATGCTTGCAATCTCCAGTCCAAATTGCTGCTGAACGATCCCGCGAAATAAAATTTCTTCTGAAAAGGCAATGAGCAGCGTTAACCAAACAATATGCGGGATGCTGCGGTTTTTGAACATTTTTTCATTTAATCCGCCATCATCATACATATGAGCCGGAAACACCTTCATGACAATAGCGTCGACAATAATCACAAGCAAAGCGCCGCCAATTCCATAAGTCAGGATACGCATATCTCGGATCTGCCATAGGGCTGTAAAATCAGTCCAATGATCAAACATAAACATCCCTAGTAAAAAAGAGACAATCAGCATGAGCAGCTGTGTGAAATACAACTGTTCTACTACTTGTCGATCGGTTAATTTTTCAATAATACGGCGATGTTGTTCAATCAATGCTGCGCCTCTTTTGTCAGGTGAAACAGACGATCCAGCTCGGTCTTCCAGTGTTTCATTTCATTCAGCTCCAATGGTTGATCTTTTTTTTCGTAATCTGATAGGTCAAGTCCGCATGAAGAGCAGCAGTTCCCAAATGAAGCGTCCTCCGTTAGATCAAGCTGCTCATCAAAGTATGATAACAGAGATTGCCTAAAGCAGGGATGACCAGTGATATGCTCTTTAAACTGCCACACTTTTTTTAGCTTCTCTGTTTGTCTATCCTGCAGCTTTTCTTTCAGCTTCTTCATGAGCAAACGGGGCTGTTCAGTTTGGTACATCATGTAATAATGCGAGAGCATTCGCGCACGCGTCTCCTGAAGCCCTGCTTCCATCAATTGTTCACGTAATTTCTTTTCATCATTTATCGGCATTTGTGATACTCTGGCTAAGAAAAAATCAATTTCTGGATCATCAAAACCTTCTGCTTGAATCAAATGACTTTGAATATCCGCATCCTCTTCTGTATATAAAAGAACGCTCACACTATTTTTCCCGTCCCGTCCAGCTCTTCCAATTTCCTGCATAAATGCTTCAATTGACTGAGGCGGACTCATATGAATCACAAAGCGTATATTTGCTTTATCAATTCCCATTCCAAAAGCACTTGTACAGCAAATGAGATCAATTTGACCACTGATAAATTGCTGCTGGATCAGCATGCGGTCCCCTGACTCCATTCCGCCATGATAAAACTCTACACGTTGATGCGTTTTTTGTTTCACCAAACGTGAAATATCTTCTGTCATTTGCCGGGTCGGACAATAAATCAGCCCAGGCCCTTGAAGGGTTTCCACAAGCTCAAGTGCTCGTTTCTCTTTTGCTTCTTTCGTTTCATGCGCCTCTTTTAATAGTGCAATATTCGGCCGGTTGACTGAATGAATATGAACATCTGGATGCTCTAGCCGCAACGTTTGCACAGTATCTTTTAAGGTTTGTTTCGTCGCAGTTGCCGTTAGTGCTAAGGCGACAGGATTGCCGAGCGCTTCTCTCCATTCTCCAAGCTTGGAGTATTCCGGGCGGAAATCATGTCCCCATTCCGATATACAGTGAGCTTCATCTACAACGAATAGACCCACATGCATCGCTTTGAGCTGCTCTACCAATACCTCTGACATAAGCGCTTCAGGTGCGACAAATAAAAATTTATATGATGGCAAATGCCGAATAATATGTCTTCTTTCCTGAAAGGACAGTGTACTGTTAAGCGCAGCCACTCGCTTTTCACCGCGCATTTTCATGCGTTCTACTTGATCTTCCATGAGTGATAAAAGAGGTGAAATGATCAGCACTAACCCGTCTGTCAAATAGCCCGGAATTTGATAACAAAGGGACTTCCCGCCACCAGTAGGAAGCATGGCAACCGTATCTTTTTGTTGAAGTACACTTCGAATAATGTCCTCCTGACCTGTTTTGAAGGCATCATAACCAAAGTATCGCATCAGCGTCTGATGAAGCTTATCCACTTGCTTTCACCATCCTTGTCAATGCCAATCGTATTTGAAAATAAGTAAATGAATGCTCGAGACTTTCTTTGATCAGCTTCATCTTGTTGGTTTGGAGCTGACCGGCTACCTCATGTATCGCCTTTTGAGCTTCACTGCTGACATATGGTTCGATCGAGAAGCTCGGCTCATGTATCGAGAGCTCCACAATATGATCTTCAATTGTCGCTTTTTTTAATGAACGAATATGAGCAATTTGATCAATACTGAACCCTTTTTGTACAAGCTCAAGCGTTTTATGGGTAGAGGTGGTCAGCACACGTTTGAATTGAAGATCATCTATCATTCGCTGGATGATCGGTGCCTCACCTTTTTGCGCACATTGAATAAAATAATGGAGCACATTCCAAAAAAGCAAGTAAACATACCATACATCTTCTTTCATCCATTCCGCCATTTGCTGGTACGTCCGTCCGATTCTTTCATTGGAAGTCAATGAATAAACAAAAAGCAGTGCCTCTTGATCAGTTAAATGAGCAAGAAGTGTTTCAAGCTCATGATGGATATCTTCAGAAAGCTTTTTCTTCTGGTGATATTGCGAGAAGAAGGATTTTGTCCAGTTTTGAACCGATATATCTCTTTGAATCGGCACATAGTGTTGTGACCCCGCTGCATGATGTGAAAGGACCTGCACAAGTAAAGACAGTCTCATCCATAACACCTTTGCTTTATCATGATACTTGGCACCATCAAAATAAACTGGCATCGGTTTTTCAGTGAAACACTGCCTGAGCATACTTATTCCTGCATCTGTGGCAATGAATGTATTCCCTGTCTTTCTGATGAAGTGCTGCTCTTTTAGCCTTTGTACAGAGTGGTTCAACTGATCCCTCGTAAAAGCTGGATAGCAGCCGAAGTAGCTAGAAAGCTGAAACAAACTTGCATCCTGTATCGTTTGTGATGATTTTTTTCCTTTAAAAAGATGGTAGACAGCACTAATGGAGCGTTCGCCGTTCAATTTATGTACGCTGTCCATCAACATGACATCCAAGTAATGAATCGTCATTGACCAAAGCACCTGTCTTCCTGACAAAATTCGAATATTTTCTCCCTTTATTTTAACAGATTTCATTGAAGAAGAAATGTTTAAACTCAATTAATGGGGGAAAGTTATGAACAAACCCTTATGTGATAAGCATTCTCAATCACTTTACAGTTGAAATGTGAATTTAAAATCATTACAATAAGGTTTGAGGAAATTGGTTTTTTATCGGTGAAACTAAAAAGGTTAAACCATTTGTTCCATCGAACAATCTGGGAGGTATTTTTTTAACATGGCAAAATATACAATTGTAGACAAAGACACATGTATTGCTTGCGGCGCATGCGGTGCAGCTGCTCCAGACATTTATGATTATGATGATGAAGGCATTGCATTTGTCACGCTTGATGACAATCAGGGGACTGTAGAAGTTCCAGAAGTACTTGAAGAAGATATGCTTGATGCATTTGAAGGTTGCCCAACTGACTCAATCAAAGTTGCGGACGAAACTTTCGATGGTGATCCACTTAAGCATGAATAGGATAAAAGCCCCTTTAAAAGGGGCTTTTTTTATATTAACTATTTTGAAGTCGGCGTTTATTTTCAAACCATGGACGCATTTTGACAAAAATGAAACTAAAGACGATGGTGATGATGATTCCTTTAATCAGGTTAAAAGGCAAGATCCCTGCTGTAATGGTTGCCTTTAGCACATGATCTGACAGGACGGGTGCATTCAAAAACCATGTATAAGCAGGAAGGAACAAGAAATAGTTTAAGATGCTCATCATGACTGTCATGAGTAATGTTCCGAGAATCATGGACCACGCTAACCCTCTTGCTGATTTAATCTTTTTAAAAATAAAAGCCACCGGTAAGATGAATAGTACACCTGCTGTAAAATTCGCTACTTGATCCACAGGCACACCGGACATGCTACCATGAATGAGGTAGTGCAGTAGATTCTTTAAAGCTTCAACAGCAATCCCAGCACCTGGCCCATAAATTAAAATCGCAATAATCGCAGGAATGTCACTAAAATCAATTTTTAAATACCCAGGAAGCCCAGGGAAAGGGAAATTCAATAACATTAATACAAATGCGATACTGCTAAGCATGCTGATGACAACTAAACGTTTTACTTTACTTTGATTCAATATTCTCTCTCCTTTTCGATCAAATCTTTCGAAAAGAGGATTGTTCAATTTTAGCCACAAAAAAACCGCTCTGAATACATACACAGGAGCGGGAAATTTAGGCTACACAAATAAACGTATAAACAGACATGTTTTCAACGTTTACGAACCTCCATCTTCTCCCATCCAGACTATACTGTCGGCTTCGGAATCACACCGAATCCTGCCAAAAAAGGCTCGCGGGCTTAGAGACTATGCCTCATCACCGCCGGTAGGGAATTACACCCTGCCCCGAAGATTGATCATTATTCAATTCGACATCATTATATATGATATATGAGCATTTGTACAGATAAAAATCCTGAGCAAATTCATCAGTTTTAAGAAATCGTAAAAAACCTAAAATTTATAATGACAAATGCGTAAAAATTGGTTATCTTTTGTTTAAAGGTGTCCATTCTTGATCAAGACACCAAAAAATGTTCGTGTTTTCTTTTTCGCTTTACTGCTTTAATTTGATTGACACAGTGAAAAGGAATATGGTAAATTATCAGATATTTATGACGTTTATTTTAGGAGGAAATCTTACGATGTTTCGAGTATTAGTCTCAGATAAGATGAGCAATGATGGTCTTTTACCACTATTAGAATCAGATTTTGTTGAAATTGTTCAAAAAAATGTAACAGAAGCAGAAGATGAATTACACACGTTTGATGCCTTACTTGTCAGAAGTGCCACAAAAGTGACAAAAGAACTTTATGAAAAAATGACTTCATTAAAAATTGTTGGCCGTGCCGGTGTGGGAGTCGACAACATTGACATTGATGAAGCGACAAAACACGGTGTGATTGTCATCAATGCACCAAATGGGAATACGATTTCAACGGCAGAGCATACGTTTGCGATGATCTCATCTCTCATGCGTCATATTCCTCAAGCGAATATTTCTGTGAAATCAAAAGAATGGAACAGAGGCGCATATGTTGGTGCTGAGCTTTACGGAAAATCTCTTGGGATTGTTGGCTTAGGCAGAATTGGAAGTGAAATCGCCCAGCGTGCAAGAGCATTTGGCATGACGGTCAACGTATTTGACCCTTTCCTCACAAAAGAACGTGCCGAAAAAATTGGTGTCAATGCAAAATCACTTGATGAAGTGCTTGAAGTATCAGATATTATTACGGTACATACACCTTTAACAAAAGAAACTAGAGGACTTCTCAATAAAGAAACAATCGCAAAAACGAAAAAAGGTGTTCGTCTAGTGAACTGTGCACGCGGCGGCATCATTGACGAACGAGACCTTCTTGAAGCACTTGAAAATGGTCATGTCGCAGGGGCTGCTCTCGATGTATTTGAAGTAGAACCACCTACTGAGAATCCACTTGTGGATCATCCAAACGTCATTGCCACTCCGCATCTTGGTGCATCTACAAAAGAAGCACAATTAAATGTGGCGGCACAAGTCTCTGAAGAAGTTCTTCAATTTGCAAAAGGACTCCCGGTTATGTCATCTATTAATCTACCAGCGATGACAAAAGACGAGTTCAAAAAAATCCAGCCTTATCATCAATTTGCGGGAAAACTTGGACGTCTTGTTTCTCAATCGATGAGAGAACCTGTAAAAGAAGTCAGCATTTCATATGAAGGATCTATCGCAAAACTCGAAACATCATTTATTACAAAAAGTCTGCTTTCTGGCTTTTTGAAAGAGCGTGTCGATTCGACTGTAAATGAAGTCAATGCAGGTATGGTGGCAAAAGAACGTGGCATTAGCTTTAGCGAGAAAATTTCTTCAAGCGAATCTGGCTATGAGAACAGCATTTCCATTGAAGTCAAAGGTGACCTTTCCACCTTTACATTAAAAGCAACGTATATCCCGCATCTAGGTGAACGTGTCGTTTCTATTAATGGTTTCAATATTGACTTTTACCCAGATGGACACCTTGTCTATATTCAGCATACTGACGCACCTGGTGTGATCGGTCAAGTTGGAAAGATTTTAGGCGACCACGATGTGAACATTGCGACAATGCAAGTAGGCCGTAAAGAAAAAGGCGGCGAAGCCATCATGATGCTTTCTTTTGATAAGCACCTTGAAGATGAAATTGTCCAAACGTTAACTGAAGTAAGCGATATTCTTTCTGTACGTCTGATTGACCTATAAAAAATGGTAAACCTCATGCAAAAGCATGAGGTTTATTTTGTTGAAACGATTAAACGTTCACCTGTACGTATGAGATGCGTTGTCAGTGCATTGATTTTCTTTAATTGATCAACGGTCATTTGATGTGCTTTAGCAATGGACCAGAGCGTGTCCCCTTGTTGTATGACATATGTATGTTTCTCATATCCATCTACATGAAGGGCTGGCTCTTGGAAACGATCTCTTGCAATGATTGTGAGCGGATCTACTGCATCTTCTTTACTAACTGACCAATTACCCCTGTGCACCTCAAAATGCAAATGAGTGCCCCTAGAGGCGCCTGTGTTGCCTATGATGCCGATCGGCTGCCCTGTTTGTACATGGTCACCATTCTTCATAAAACGCGCATTTAAATGCGCATAGACGGTTTCATATCCATTTGGATGCCGAATAAATACAACTTCTCCATATGTAGCAGATACATAGGAACGAGTAACCACACCTTCGCTAGCAGCCAAAATGGATTCTCCTTCTGGTGCAGCAATGTCTAACCCCTTATGCGAACCACCTCTTGTCCCAAACAAATCAGTGACTTCACCTTTGATTGGTTCCACCCACTCGGTTGTTTTCTCTGCATGGGCAAACGGTGATAAGGTCAAGAACAAGAAACAGCTAGCACATATGTAGCAATACCTTTTCATCAGTGACTTCCCTTCTTTGAAGTTCTTTTCATGACAGCTTAGTATACCTCAAGGAAGCCCTTTTCTATACATGAAAAAAGAACGCAATAAGTTGCGTCCTCAGATTGTTGACAAAGGGATAAAATGAACTTGATTTTAGACCTTTGTGTTCTTTTCAGTGTGATAGAAAACCTTTGCAGTCTAGGAAGGACGAGCACCGGAGCGCAGGACTGACAAAGAATGCGAGGGTTTGTCTACACGCTGAGAACGCAATAAGTTGCGTCCTTTAGCGTTCTTTGATAACAACTGGGTTTGGCAGTGCCGGTACCTCTAGCGGTTCTTTTAATTCATATGGGCCTACTTGATCTGTTCCTGCATTTTGTATCGTGACATCTGTAAAACCGAAATCTTTCGCTGTGAGCAGCAGCCCTTCAATAAGTAAAATATGATCAATTGAGTCCGTTAATTGTGCTGATGCTCCAAACGTGATGGTTGCATGTTTTCCTTTTGTTGTCACCTTTTGAACAGGCTCTTCTTTAATGAGTGGATCGAGTCCTGCATCATTCGCCCGCTTCATCGCCTCTACTGCATCTTTATAAGAAGGATAATCATCTTTTGACGGCACCAAAAATGTCCCGCTCTTATTTTCTAAAACGTAGTAAGCGTGCTTTGTTTGTTTATTAATTGAAATGGTACCAAGACGGCCATTCGTCCCTAATTGAAGGTGCGAGCCATTGACAGACTTGACCTGTACTTGTTTATATTGGCTCCATTTTAACGTTTCTTTGACCATGTCTTTAAAACGATTGGCTTCTTTTAATGTATCAAGAGACAAATCATTTTTCAGCTGAAAAATCAGTGTATCCCCTTTTTCACTCACATCCACCATATCCATATAGGCTTGAAGAGGTTTTGTCATTTCAGGCAGCTCCAGTTTTTCATATGTATCAAGAAGCGCCTGCACATTATCATGCTTATTTTCTTTTTGAATACTGATTGGGACAACTTGAGAAGTCGATTCATCTATGTATGAAATCGTCATATACTTTTCTTTGTCAGATGCGTAAGCAACATGTGAAGGATCATTTGTGTTTTTTACCGCCTCTAATGTAGCATTCACCTGTCCTTTTTCAGCACTCGAGTCCATTTTCACTTTCTTTATATCTTGAGCAGCCGGCTGAAATAAATGAGGAGAAATCAAAAACGCCATAAATAAGACCACAACGGTTGCGACCGCTGGACCGATCCATCTGGCACTTTTCTTTTTCTTCCCGCTTGCCATCAGCATTTGCTGGTAAATCTGCTTAGATGAACGGTTGTCCTCCACCTTTGGAAGCTGACTGAGTAATACTTTAATTCGTTCTTCGCTCCAATTGGACCTGTTCGTTTTCATTCACTAGCTCCTCCTTCAAAAGCTCCATATGTTTTCGGAGCACTTTCAGGCCTCGGTGCTGCGTTGTTTTGACTTTGCTTTCCGAGAACTTTAGCGCCTTGGCCGTCTCCATGATTGAGTAGCCTTGGATAAACCTTAAAATGATGATGGCTCGTTGATCAATGGTGCAATGATCAAGTGCGGCATAAATTTCTTTGATATTTTCATCCTGTACAGCCAATTCATCTGGGAGCAGGTCTGGATCTTTTACATCCTGTTTATCCCAATCAAACGTGCCGAGCACCCGTTGTCTGATGGTTTGCTGTTTTCGAAACCAGTCAATTGCCACATGCCTTGCAATTGAAAACAGCCATGTTTTCTCGCTGCTTCTTCCTTCAAAAGTTTTATATGAGTGAAGTACCCGAATGTAAACCTCCTGCACGAGATCCTCTGCCTGATTTTTATCTTTTACCATATAAAATAAAAATTGGTACAAATCTTGATGGTACGAATCATATATTTTTTGAAAGGTTTCATGCATAGGAAACCCCTCCGTTCACTTATTTTTGTCGAGTGACTCTCACAAAACGTTACATTACAACTTTATGACAAATATATTACAAGATCGACAATTTGGAAAGGGCTTTTTGTTTAACTTCTCCTTAAAAATATGAAAATAGAAAAAACACTTCATTTTCTTTCGAAAAGAAGTGTTTCTCATGTAACAAGATTCTTCGTCAAGATTAGACGAGTTCCTGCTTTTTTTTCGGAATATAGAAAGTGAAGTGAGTACCTGTTCCAGCTTTACTATGTGCATGAATGGAGCCTTGATGCGCTTCTACGATGTTCTTCACAATCGCAAGGCCCAGCCCCGTACCGGAACGTCCTCTTGTTCTTGCTTTATCTGCTTTATAGAACCGTTCAAAAATAAATGGGAGATCCTCTTCAGGAATGCCGCTTCCCGAATCTTTCACATCCATCTTGAGCCCATTTTCCACCGATTGAACTGAGAAGTGAACTTCTCCGCCTTCTGGTGTATGACGAATGGCATTGTCGATGAGATTTGTAAAAACCTGTTCTATTTTATCTGGATCAAATACAAAATACGGTTCTTCTACTTGAATTTCATACGTCAGGTTGATTTGTTTTTCTTTTGCAATTCCAAGGAATTTACGGTAGATTTTTTCAGTCAGCTCTTCTGTATCAGTTGATTCAAGATTCAGTGTAATATGACCAGCTTCCATACGTGCGAGATCGAGAAGATCATTCACAAGACGCCCCATTCGAAGTGATTCATCATAGATAATTTGGGCAATCTCTTTCTTTTCCTCTTCTGATCCGGCAATGTCATCGACAATCGCTTCACTGTAGCCCTGCAGCATAGCAATAGGTGTGCGGAGTTCATGGCTGACATTTGCAATGAAGTCTTTTCTTAGCTTATCCAGTCTTCTCTCTTCTGTCATATCGCGAAGCACCGCAACCGCACCTCTGACATCTTGCTGGTTATAAAGTGGAGACATAAGAAGAACCCAAGTACGCCCTTGCAGCGTGACTTCGATCATTTGCTCTTTTTCCGTACTGACGGCAGTATGAAACAATTCACGCGCTTCTGGCGGCAGTTCATCCCCATCTTTGATCTTCATATTTTGCTCGTAATACCAAGCCTGCAAGAATCTTTCTGCAGGAGGGTTTGTCATGAGGATCGTTCCATCAATATTGATCGTGATGACACCGTCTGCCATACTGCTGAGAATGTTGGACAAATGTTCTTTTTCTTGATTTAAAGCGGTTATATGAAATTTAAGCTGCTTACCCATTTGATTAAAGGCGATCGCCAGTTCCCCAATTTCATCTTGCGTTAAAATAGGAATCTTTGTATCAAATTTCCCTTTCGCCAAATCTTGTGCTCCCTCTCTCATCTTTCTGAGAGGGTAGGTGACACGAGTGGATAAGAAGAAAGCGAAAATCGTGGTGAGCACAATCGCAATTCCGGCTGCGAGGAAGATATAACGCGTCGTATGTTTTGTTGTCTGCTCTACAGCGAGGAGGGATTGAGAAAGAAAGACCATCCCTTTCTTTCCGTTCGCCTCGTAAGGAACACCTACTACAATGCGTTCATCCTTCTGATTGCCTGTATCAGATTCAGCTCGTTTACTGATTTTTTTTCGTTGTGTCAGTGCTTTGTTCAAATCTTTGTCTGCTTCAATTTGTTCTTTTGTGATCGCAGGAAGCTTCCCGCCTTTTTCAGACGAATACCATTCTAGTCCATCCTCTTGAACAATCGCGATACTTGTCAATTTATCAGCTAGTTCTGATGTAATCGATCTTGCAAGTGATTGATCCTCATGGCTTTCTAAAATGACTGCTACTTTGTTGGCCATTTGTGTTAAATCAGACTTTGCTTCTTCCACATGGTAATTCTCAATGAACTCTAAAAGAAGCACAGTTAAAATCGATAAAACAATGAGCACGAGGAAAAGAATGGTTAACCATAGCTTTCCTACGACACTTTTCCACAGCTTCATTCAGCGCCGACCTCAAATTTGTACCCGACACCCCATACTGTCACGATTTTTTTCGCTGCTTCTGGTGACACTTTATTCAGTTTTTCGCGAAGCCTTTTGACGTGAGTATCCACTGTTCTCAGATCCCCAAAGAATTCATACTGCCACACTTCTTTGAGAAGCTTTTCCCTGTCATAGACCTTATCCGGCGTTTTTGCCAAGAAGTACAAAAGTTCGTATTCCTTCGGCGTGAGGCTGACTTCTTTTCCATCTGCTGTGACCCGGTGTGCGTCATGATCAATGGATAGATGAGAAAACACAAGAACATCTTTTGTGGTTGTTCCAGTATTAAGGTATGACGTTTGAGACGATCTTCTTAGCAGTGCTTTCACACGAAGAACCACTTCACGCGGGCTGAAAGGTTTGACGATATAATCATCCGTTCCTGCCTCAAAGCCTTGCACACGGTTAGCTTCCTCACCTTTTGCTGTCAGCATAATAATTGGTGTAGCTTTTTTATCTCGGATTTGATTACACACTTCAATCCCATCTGTCCCAGGCATCATTAAATCAAGCAAAATGAGGTCATAATCGGTTTGAAGTCCTTTTTGAATGGCTTCATCCCCATTTTCCGCTTCATCAATTTCATAATTTTCCCTTTCTAAATACATTTTTAAAAGGCGGCGAATTCTTGCCTCATCATCGACGACTAATATTTTCGTTTGAGTTGTGTGTTCCATTAGACAATCCTCCTGCTTTCTCCGTTGTTACATACATTTTAACAAAAAGCCGAATCGAATCATAAAAGTTGGCCTTTTTCATGCGATTACGCGTAAGAATGAAGCCCCGCAATCACTAGGTTGACAAAGATGAGGTTAAACATAATGATCGCAAATCCGATTACAGCAAGCCAAGCGGACTTTTCACCATGCCAGCCTCGTGATAACCGAAGGTGGAGATAGGCGGCGTAAAATAAAAATGTAATTAAAGCCCATACTTCCTTCGGGTCCCATCCCCAGAATCTCGTCCAAGCAATTTGCGCCCAGATCATCGCAAAAATAAGGCCGCCTAACGCAAATACAGGGAATCCTATGGAAACAGCCCTGTATCCAATTTCATCGACTAAATCGAGATTCACCTGTCTTACGAGCGGCTGAAGCAGCGCACTTAGTCGTTTGCGAATGATCAATCTCAGCAATCCATAAATAATCAGCCCAACGCCAAATGACCACAGCACTGTATTCACCTTTCTACCTGAAAAAACAGGCGGCAGATCAACTACAGGCTCTAAACGATCTTTTGTGATAAGCTCTCCTTTATGAGGTCCTACTAAGGCAGGCAGCTCATAGACCATGACGCTCTCTTCTTTATTTTTATCTACCCAATTAAATTTTGCTTCATACCCTGTCATTCTAAAGATGGACGTGACAGCGATAAATGCAAGGGTGACCACAATCATAAACATGACCAGCTCTAAGCCAAAGGTTTTCTTCCCCGGTTTTGTTTGATCGACATGCTTCAAAAGAAAAATCACACCTGCCACAAAACTGATCGCCAAAATGGCTTGACCAAGCGCTGCTGTCGTGACGTGAATATATAGCCAATTACTTTGAAGCGAAGGAATCAGCGGTGAAATATCCGATGGAAACATGCTTGCATAAGCAATGATTAATAAAGCGATTGGAAGTGTGAATAAACCTAGCACAGACACTTGATAGACAAAATATAAAATAATAAATGCGAGCACCAGCATCATGCCAAAGGCTGTGGTGAATTCAAACAGATTACTGACTGGTGCGTGACCAGACGCGATCCACCTTGAAATAAAATAGCCAAATTGACTCAAAAAACCGATAATGGTGAGCGTTATGCCGATAAGTGCCGCCTTGTTTTTGCGCGGACCATCTTCCTTCTTTTTTCCTTTAATGGCTCCTCCAAAAAAAGGAACTGCCGCTAAATAAAATAGAAAAGCTGCAAATAACAGGTTTTCACTGACTGCCGCCATCTAACCCTTCCCCCTTGCTTTTGCTGATACTTGTTGTATCAGGCAGTTCTTTTTGATCCACTGGCTGTTTGATGCCACTGCCGTGCAGTAACACCTTAAGATCAGACTTTAAGCCGAACCAGTTTTTGTTTGTATGTCCTGCCACAAATACTTTTCCATCCTTTGCCGATAGCCAGATTCTTCTATGCTGCCAGTACATCCCTTGTACGACACCAATCATAAAGATCATTCCGCCAACAATAAGTACCCAGAGTGTTAAGTCTTTTCGAACCGTTAAACCTGTCACGTTTTTTGTTTCAACCCGGTCAAATTTCATTTTATAAAGATTGTTATCAGAACCCTCTACTGTCTCTTGAATTGCGACAAAGCTTTTTTCACCTTTTGGTTTTTCAGGAGAGATCATTTCAAATACGAACGCAGGATTATTCGGATTCCTCGTTTTCGTACTAGGTGTGCCATCTTCGTCAAAATAAAAATCAGGCAAATAACTCATCACCTTGACTTTGTAACCGCTACCAAGATCGTATTCTGACTTAGGCTCCAGCAGATTAATCTTCACTGTTCCGAAAGATTTCTCAGTATCTTTTCGAATCAGCTGAAAGACCATTTGATCGAGTTCATTTTGTTTAAAATCCACTTGATATAATGAGAAATTGTCAAACTTAAGCGGTTCATTCACTTTAATATCGTGTTCTGTTACCTGCTTCAGCTTGGGCTTTTCACCAAAAACAACTTCCCCTTCACGTTTGTATAAAACGGCATCGGTTTTATAACTTTTGACGACTTGACCATCGCCAGCCTTTTCAATCGCATTTTCAAAGACTTCTTTTTCTTTTTCAGATTCATAGCGGTCAATTGAAAACGCATTATTCTTTAAGAAGTATTGGCCTCCCGTCCCTGGGATTGGTGCCGTTTCGCCTTCTCTTACCCATAATGTTTCATCCACGTACATTCCCGGGACAAACCGAAGCATGGAGCCAATGAGAAATATAATTAATCCAATATGATTGACGTAAGGTCCCCAGCGGGAAAAGCGGCCTTTTTCAGCTAAAATATGTCCATCTTCTTCTCTTATGCGGTAACGCTTTTGTTTCATTTTACTAACGATGCCTTCATATGTATGTTGATCTAATGTTTGATTTGTTTCGCTGAAAAGACGCTGCCTTCTCATAAAGCCTTCTTTTTTGACAACCCCTTGATTTTTGAGTGCGCGATAAAGTGGAATCACTCGATCAAGGCTGCAAATCACAAGGGAAATTCCGATAGATGCGACAAGGGCTAAAAACCACCAAGAATTATAAAGATCATGGAATCCAAGGATGTAATATAACTTGCCAAACGACCCATATTGTTCCTCATAATAAGTGGAAGCTGATGCACCTGGCGGAATAAACCGCTCCTGCGGAAAAATAGTTCCTAGCGAAGAAGCCAACAGTGTGATGACAATGAGCCACACACCCACTTTTACGGAAGAAAAAAAGTTCCATACTTTATCAACAATCGTTTTGTTGTATGTTTGCGAGCGTCTTGCACTGCCGTCATATCTCATATCAAGCAGCTTTGATGAATTTTTCTCTTTTGCTGCAATGGGATTCCCGCATGATTCACATAGAACAGTACCGATTGGATTAATATGTCCACACTCGCACTTTACCTCTTTCATTCTATGACCCCTTTGGTTTAATCAAATTCATATATTCATAGACATTACGTTCTGTCATCGTTCCCTTTATGACTTTGATTACTTTGCCTTCAGGATTAATTAAAAATGTGGTTGGCAGCGGCGTAATATCATATGCCTCTGTCACTTGACGATCTTTGTCCATGGCAACAGGAAAATTCACGCCATAAGCATCCATAAAGTTCTTCACAGCAATATTGGATTCCCCCACATTCACGGCAACAATTTCGACACCGCGATCCTTGAACACTTCATACTGATTTGCCATATAAGGGAATTCCTGCTTACATGGACCGCACCATGTACCCCAAAAATTGAGAAAGACGCCTTTGCCTTTTAAGTCCTTTAATTCAATCCGTTCCCCATCTACCGATTGAAGGACAAAGTTCGGCGCAATAGATCCTTCTTTGACTTGATCCTGTTTGGCAAATACTGAGTTATACATCGTATAACATAGTGCAGCAAGCATCACGAGGAGAATGCCCGTCCGTATGAAAAATCGTCTTTTCTTCATCTGAAGTACCCCTTCCCCATAGACATTCAGGTAAATTATAGCATTCTCCTTCTTTTGATGCTTCTTCATTTTTTGAAGTTTATGTGAAAATTAAAAAGCGCTTTTCCCATGATCCGCAATCGCTCTTAGGCGTTTTACTTCATGCGGCGTCAATTCTCTGCGATCTCCTGGTCTCATACCTTCAATATGAAGGAAAGCATATTGCTCTCTTTTGAGTTTTAGAACGTCGTGGCCGATTGCTTCAAACATGCGGCGAACCTGTCTGTTTCTGCCTTCATGGATGGTTAATTGCACAATACATGTTTGCTTTCGTTTATCAATCGAAAGCATTTTGGCACGGGCAGGTGCTGTTTTTTTATGGTCTAACATGATTCCTTTTTCTAACTTTCTAAGCAATTCTTTTGAAGGGATGCCTTTTAGTTTCGCTGCATACGTTTTATCAATTTGATATTTCGGATGCATGAGCTTATGGGCAAATTCACCATCATTTGTAATCAAAATTAAACCGCTCGTATCATAATCCAACCGGCCGATTGGATACAGACGCTGCGGAACATCATCAAAGAAGTCTGTCACGACTTTGCGTCCTTTATCATCCTCGGCAGCTGAAATGACGCCGCGCGGTTTATAAAGCATAAAGTAAACCGGTTCTTCTCTTTCAAGCTTTAAGCCATTGACTTCAATTTTATCTGAAGAGCCCACCTTTACTCCGAGCTCTGTCACTGTTTCACCATTAACGGTAACTCGTCCTTCTTTAATTAATTCTTCAGCCTTTCGTCTAGAAGCGACGCCGGCATGGGCAATTACTTTCTGTAAACGTTCCATTTGTCTTTCACCTCATGTACTATCTTACTTGCTTGGCTTGAAACAAACAAGCATTCGTGGAAAAATAAGCGTTTCATCTGTCTAATTTCAACAAAAAAGCTGTTTTCCATCCACGAAATAAAAAAAGCACCTGATTAGGCGCCGCTAAATAACAAACTGACGATAATAATCGATGCAATGATCCCAATCAGGTCTGCTAACAGCCCCACTTTCAGTGCATCTCCCATTTTTTTAATACCAACTGCTCCAAAATAGACGGTTAAAATATAAAGGGTCGTATCTGTTGACCCTTGCATAACGGCGGCAAGCTTGCCGATAAAAGAATCTGGACCATAAGTCGCAATTAAGTCTGATGTCATACCAAGCGCCGCTGTTCCTGATATAGGGCGTATCAAAGCTAGCGGCACCACTTCTGTAGGAATACCAATCGCTGTAAACACAGGTTTCAATAATTCCATGACAAAGTCAAGGGCACCTGATGCTCGGAAAATCGTAATGGCGACAAGCATACCGACTAAATACGGAATGATTGAAAAGGCAATTTGAATGCCTTCTTTCCCGCCTTCTACAAATGTTTCGTACGTCGGTACTTTTTTAATCGTCCCTGCAATCAATATTCCTGCGATGATCAGTGGAATCAAAGCAAGTGACAGCCAGTTAATAAATGCCACAAGATCACCCCCGCCTGCTTCTGCGATAGTGGAAATAGCGATCAATCATAATCGCACCGATACCTGAAATAAGTGTCGCCAAAATGGTTGGACCTACAATATCTGTTGGCTGATCTGCGCCATAGGTCATACGAATGGCAATGACAGTCGTTGGCACAAGTGTGATAGAAGATGTATTGACTGCTAAAAAAGTGATCATAGACCGGCTCGCCTCATTTTTTCCGCCATTTAATGCTTTCATCTGCTCCATCGCCTTAATCCCAAGTGGAGTGGCGGCATTGCCAAGGCCAAAGAAATTTGCCATGAGATTGGACAGAATATACCCCATCGCTGGATGATTCGCAGGAATCTCGGGAAATAGTTTTGAGATAAAGGGCCGGCATAATTTACTAAAGAAATGTAACAACCCCGCTTCTTCTGCGATCTTCATCAATCCCAGCCAGAATACAAGAACACTAATCAACCCAATTGAAATGGTGACCGCTTCTTTTGATCCTTTAAAGACCGCTTCGTTCACTTCATGCATCGTTCCGTTAAACATTGCATAGACAAGACCGATGACCGTGAGGAATACCCAGATCAGATTGACCATGAAGATCCGCCTATCGATGTCTGAAAGACAGACTTAAACATTTCTTGAAAGCTTTTTTGAGGCATTCGGTTGCGTTTATTTTCATAAAAAATGGGGACTTGCTCAATCACCTGACCATCCAGTAAGAACGTCATTTTCCCTACTACATCTGGGATCGCTTCTTTGTTTTTCTCCCATTTCTTTTCAGGCGTCAGCATTTCCGTTTCGATTTCCACTAGTTTTTTCTCATCTTCATTTAAAAAATAGTCCACATCCCGCTTAATAAACGCTTTTTTTTCGTAAAAAGTCCCTTTTAACGAAGCGAGCCTGCCTTTTTCAGCAAGCACATACGTTTTATAGTGATCAAATGCATACTCAAACATTGAGATATGATCCTTCCAATCATCCGGTGCATTAATCGTCACAGCAATGAGCGCAGCATCTCCTTTTGCAGCTGTGGAGACAAGCGTGCGTTTTGCAAGTTTTGTATATCCTGTCTTCCCTCCAGTCGAATATTGATACAAACCAGTGAGCAGCTTGTTTTTGTTTTTCCAATAACCTTCGATTGTTTTTGCTTTATAAAAGGTGGTACCGGCAATTTTTTGATATTGCTGATGCTTCATGGCGTATTTCGTTAAGATTGCCATATCGTAAGCTGATGAATAATGGTTTTTATGATCATCGAGTCCATGCGGATTTTGAAAATTCGTATTCTCCATGCCTAGTTCAGAGGCCTTTTGGTTCATCATAAAAATAAACCCTTCTAAGCTGCCGCCAACATGTTCTGCAATGGCAACAGCTGCATCATTTCCAGAGCGCAGCATGAGCCCGTATGTCAAGTCTTCTAAGCTCACCTTCTGTCCTTCCTTTAAATAAATCGAAGAACCTTCCGCTTGAATCGCACGTTTTGACACTTTGACCATGTCGTTCATTTTTCCTGATTCAATGGCTAATACAGCCGTCATAATTTTTGTAATACTGGCGATTCTTCTTTTTTCGTGCTCGTCCTTTCCAAATAGGACTCTGCCTGACTGTCCATCTATTAAAATGGCGCTTCTCGCACTCACCGATAATGAGACGTCTGCTTGAGCGTGGGAGGAAAAAGGCAGTAAGAGTGTCAATAGAAGAAGGACTGCTGTTCCAATTTTTAAATAGGGCATGTTCATTCACGTCCTTGTCCGTTTTGTACAAGTGTATGCGCTGCTGAAAAAGTTATGATGCCTCGTCCATAAAAAAAAGCGACTCGATGATTAGAGTCGCCTTTCATTCTTCTTTATACCATTTTCATTTGCTGATGAGATGTTGTATATTCCAGCTCTTCTCTCATCGTTAAAAACTCTTTTTCTAATGAAGAAAACAAACGTTTGACTTCAGCCGATACTTCATGATGGAAAACAATGCAGCTTTTTCCTGTGTAGGCTGAACGGCTATCTTCATACCATGTATCCTTTTTTGGTGTAAAAAATTCTTCAATACATTGATGATAAATACGATGAAGCGTCTGCTGTGCGGCTTGCTGCGGGAATGTCTGCTGCTGCCCGATTTTCCTACAAACCGCCGCAGCATCCTCGCTATAAACTGCAAGCTTCCGCAATGTACTTAATATGTCACAATAATAGGCTTCCGCTTCCGGGTTTAATCGTTTCAAGCTTGATAAGGTAGCTTCGTTCAGAAAACCATTCACTTCAACTGCAACCTTTGATAAAAAAACGCCTGCTTGATCAACTTGAGCCTTTACATTCATATGTGCCATTTGTTTCGTGTTTACCTTCCCCTCATGGCTTTGTCACCATTTTATCTTTCAAACAAAGGTTTTAGACCTAAAATCTTTGTTATATTTTATCATACATTTTTCCTTATTTTGAACTATTTTATCTCTTCAAATGTTTGATTGAAGTTTTCAAAAAAGAGATCAGCCTCTTCTTGCACCCCATCTGCTTCCACATTCTCTGGAAGTGGCGGTAATTCATCTAAGGCTTTTAAACCAAATTGCTCTAAAAAGGTAGGTGTTGTCCCATAAAGGATCGCTCGTCCCGGTCCATCGGCACGTCCTACTTCACAGAGCAGTGCTTTGGTCACTAAACTATGCAGCACTCGTTCTGATTTAACGCCTCTGATCTCCTCGACTTCGCTGCGTGTAATCGGTTGTTTATACGAGACAATGGCGAGCACTTCTAGCGCTGCCTGTGACAAACCTTTCGATGGTGTCTCTACTAATTTTTTTAAATATACGCTGTATTCTTTTTTCGTCAGCAGCATATATGAATCTGCATATTCAATAAGCTCAATCCCTCGTTCTTGTTTTTGATATTCTTCTTTTACGGCAGACATAATATCAAGCAACGCTGCCTCATCAACTTCAAGAACAGACATGAGCTGTTTTCTTGTTAAGCCTTCGTCACCTGCTGCATATAGCAGCGCTTCTAAGATGGCTTTCCAATTCACGATATCAAGCGTCATGAATCGTTTCACTCCCTATGATATAAATATCTTCAAAGTTTCCTTCCTGCTCCAGCATGATTTGATGGCTTTTCATCAATTCGAGAACAGCAAGAAACGTCACGACAAGGTGTTCCTTTTGATCATGTTGAAACAAAGTCATGAAATTGGTCCGCTTTTTTGTTTTTCTTAAATGGTTCATAATCTCATTCATTTTGTCTTCAATCGGGATTTCTTGTCTTGTAATCTTTGATGGTGCTGGTTTTGTTATTTTTTTGCGGTTCAATACCTTTTGGAACGCACCTAACATATCATACACCGTGACGTGTAAGTTTGTGTCCTTCGCTTCTGCTTCTTTTGCAAATTCACTTAAATCACTTGGTGGTTTTGTGAAGGCGTTTTGCCGCTCTTCTTCACGTTCCTTCAGTTCTTGCGCTGCATTTTTATACTTGCGGTATTCAATTAACTTGCCAATCAGCTCATCACGAGGGTCCTCTTCTTCTTCCATCAGGTCTTCATCAAACAGCTCTTCCTCTTGTTTTGGGAGAAGCATTCTGCTTTTAATGCTGAGGAGAGTTGCAGCCATCACCAAATACTCACTTGCAACATCCAGTTCAAGCTCCCTCATCGTGTGGACATATAATAAATACTGCTCCGTAATTTTAGCGACGGGAATATCATAAATATCAATTTCCAAACGGTTAATTAAATGTAAAAGCAAGTCCAAAGGACCCTCAAACGAATCTATTTTCACCTGATATTCCAGCATTCTTTTTCTCACCATTTCTACTGTCTTCTAAGTACCGTTTTCATCGGCTAACCTTTAGTATAAGACACGATAAAGCTCTCGTCCAATATAATTTCGACCATGAGGCAGCAGGCAAAAAAAGAAAAACAGTGGATTCGCCCAAACCAATGAGGGCATTTATACATAGAATACCATTGTAATCAGAACTGATGAAAAAGGAGGCCGTAACATTATGGGAGATGGTTATTACTTCGGCGGAGGATTTGCGCTTATTGTTGTGCTGTTCATCTTGCTGATCATCGTTGGCGCGGCTTGGGTTTATTAAAGAAACAGAGCGCCCTTTCATAAAGGGGCGCTCTTTCTTCTTTTCTTTTCGGTATGTTAGACTGATAGTGGAAAAGGAGATGACCACTGTGTATCCTAAAGCGTACGTGGCTTTTTTACATGAATTTCATACGACAAGAGATTATTTTGAGTGTCATGAAATTCTTGAAGAATTTTGGAAAGAAGACCCTCCTCATCAGCGCAAAAAGTACTGGGTGGGTCTCATTCAGCTTGCTGTTGCTTTGTATCATCAAAGACGAGGAAATGGAAAAGGAGCAAAACGGCTGATTTCAAACAGCCTTCATATATTAGATTCGGACCGGAACATACTAACAGAATTAGGTCTTGATGAAGAGGCATTTCTTTTACTGCTGAGAACACTGAAAATGAAAATCGATGAAGACATGCCCTACGAAAGTGTGATGCTGCCAATCCGAGATGCAACGCTTCTTTCTTTATGCCAAGAGATGGCGGAAAAAGAAGGCTTAACCTTCGGACAGGAGAGCAACTTATCCCATACATTCTTAATTGAAAAACATAGACTGCGTGATCGGACGGACGTATTGCTTGAACGTGAAAAGCAGATGGAACGTAAAAAAAGCAGAGGCATATAACCTCTGCTTTTACATGTGTGATATTTAGTTTGTTTCACTGTGACACTTATGAAAGAAGCCTTGCGTTAATTCATTTGGAATGAGTGTTTTCGTTTTGAATACTTCTTCCACGGCTAATACCATTTCCTTGCCGATGCCTTGGTCACGATGGGACGGATTGACACTAATATGTTCGATTTGTACTTGGTCGTCTGTTTTCAGCACACCAATCGCACCGACGATATCCTCACCATCTTTCCAAAGGAACAGCTGCCGATCTTCATCCATTTCATACGACTTTATCGTCTGCTGAAGCTGTTTGACGTCTTTCTCACCCGGCATAAAGGACAGGAGTCCCATGGCAATTTTTTCAAAAGACCTCTTGTAACGAATTAACATATATACCCCTCAATATTAAAATTATCCTATTTTCCAGCAAATGTCTTATGAATCACTTGCTCATCACACATTATAAACACTTTTAGGTTGTTTTTAAACTCTTTTTCATCAAATTAACGAAACGTTCGATTTAGGTTGGCCATTTCAATAGCAGCTGCAGCCGATTCACTGCCTTTATTTCCAGCCTTTGTACCGGCTCTTTCAATGGCTTGTTCAATAGATTCTGTTGTCAGTACACCAAAGATAATCGGCACCCCTGTTGAGATGGCACTTTGTGCGATTCCTTTAGCCGCTTCATTACAAACATAATCGTAATGTGATGTTGCCCCGCGAATCACGGTTCCAAGTGTAATGACTGCATCATATTTTTTTGTTTCTGCTAGTTTTTTTGCCATATACGGAATTTCAAAAGCCCCTGGCACCCACACGACATCAATATCGTCACCGTTTGCTCCGTGTCTAAGCAATGTATCTTCTGCTCCGTCTAGCAGTTTGCTTGTAATGAAATCATTAAATCTAGCGACGACGATTCCAAACTTTAATCCTTCTGCTACTACATTCCCTTGTATTGTATTCATATGTTCATCATCCTTTTTTGTGATTTTTATTTTGTTTTCATTGTCGTTGTTTGCTTGTTTATATATGCCTGCAATGCTTCAATCGTCAGCATCTTTAAATCGTGTTCTTTTTGAATTTTTTGCAGTTCGGGTACACGGGCCATGGTTCCATCTGCATTCATAATTTCACATATGACACCCGCTGGCACTGAACCCGCAAGTTTAGCAAGATCAATGGCCGCTTCTGTATGACCTGGTCTTTCTACTACGCCTCCCTCTTTCCCAATAAGAGGGAAAACATGACCTGGGCGGGCAAAATCTTCTGGTTTTGACTCTTTATTTAACATGGCCAAAATGGTCGTTGAGCGCTCAAAAGCACTTATACCAGTTGTTGTTGACGTATGGTCGATGCTTACTGTAAATGCTGTATGATGTGCATCCGTATTTCGCTCGACCATAGGATGCAGATCCAAGTGTTTCGCAATCGAAGCATGAACTGGTGTGCAAATAAGACCTCTTCCATGTAAAGCCATGAAGTTAATGACTTCCGGCGTTGCATGCTCAGCAAGTGCCACAAAGTCTCCTTCATTTTCTCTGTCTTCATCATCTACTACGATAATGATTTCTCCTCGTTTCAGGGCATTTACTGCCTCATCAACTGAATGATACATACAATCGCCTCCTAGAATCCGTGCTCTTTTAAAAATGATGGGGTTAATCGTGATGGCTGCTTTTCGTTTTGCTCTTTTGTTAAAAAGCGATAAATGTATTTACCGATCATGTCACATTCAATATTTACTACATCCCCCATAGATTTAGTCGGGAAAATAGTTCCTTCAAGCGTATGTGGAATGATAGAAACTGTCACGTGAGCATCTCGCAAATCGAAAATAGTCAAGCTGACGCCGTCTATTGCGATCGATCCCTTTTTTGTAAGCATATCTGTGAGGGTCTTGTCCATTTTCAAATCATAGTAAATGGCATTACTCTTCTTTTCTACACGGGTAATCACAGCCGTTCCATCAACATGGCCTGAAACAAAATGACCGCCGAATCGTCCATTTGAGGACATCGCTCGCTCTAAATTCACTTGGCTACCTGGTGCAAGCTGATCAAGTGATGTCGCTTTGACCGTCTCAGGCATCACATCTGCCGCAAACTGTTCTTTTGTGAAGCTTGTGACAGTGAGACAAACGCCATTGATGGCGATACTATCGCCTAGGTGAACATCTTCTAGTACACGACTGCACTTGATGATGATTTCCATGGCATCTGCGGATCTTTTGCTCAATGACTGGACTGTACCCACTTCTTCAATAATCCCCGTAAACATGTGATCCTCCCTTTCTCTTTCTTTTGTATTTCTCACTTTATGAAAAAGCGATGTTTGGGACATGTGATCGATTGAACACCTTCGTCGCTTTTTATGGTCCATACAAGGTAAATGAGGGATCACCTAATAAACACTGCATGCGATGACTATATTGACATACAGAAAGCCCCGGAAAAATTCCGGGGCTGTGGTTTTTTTGCATTAGAAATAAAACTATGATCAACACTTATTTTTTGTTCATACATAGCTTTCGTTATCCTTCTCCCATCCAGACTTTCACTGTCGGCTTCAGCTTCTCACTGAATCAACCGTTAATAAATTAACGGGTCACGGGCTGTAAAGCATTTGCTTTATTACCGTCGGTCGGGATTTTCACCCTGCCCCGAAGGATACAATCGATATTTAGCTGTCCTTAGGGGCTATTATAGCGATCCTTGTTGTCAAATGCAACAATCAAGATTTATTCACCTGTTCATAAAAAAAGCCTCCTTATAGGAAAGGAGACTTGTTAATTGACGACTTTTACTACTTTTATAAGACCGTCTATTCTTTTTTCATTACTAAAGTATGCTTTAATACGATCGCCTTTTTTCAGATCGGCCACATCATCTTCAAATTTCTTTCCATTAAAAATGATTTTCGTGCCATTTTTGGCTTGACCGTAATACTCATCACCATCAATTTTTGTAATGGTATATTCATAGATTGTGTAATCTTTGTCATTATTCGTTAAGCTTTCGCCGATGGCTGTTGGCACATCTTCAATTTTCATACCATTCATGTATAAATAACCTGCGCCTAAACAAAGCAGTAAAACAAATAAGATTGCGATTTTTAATTTGATTTTCCCCATATTTAGAACCTCCATCATCTGCACTTCGCCTATTTGTATGTTCTATTCCTTCTTTTGATGAAATAAAACCAAAAAAGCTGATTTTCATTAATGGTTACTTATATAACGATTCAAATGGACTTTTGGTTCCACCTTTTCATCATTACATATGATACGAATATGCGTTCTTTATTAAGGGGGTCTTTTTTCCTCTTTATCTGTTAGCAGGATGAATAAGATAGACGAGCTTTTTGATTATATTCTTTTCTCTAGTGCGAATAGATCTTCCTCTAACAATTGAGATCTTTGAACAGCGATATTTCGGCTGTCACGAACCCCTTGATTATAATAGTAGCTTCCAAGATGTTTTGTGATAAATTCTAATATATTGATGGCTGCTAATTCACCAATCTCCTCTTCTCGTTCTTCGGCAAAGTAACGCTGAATAGCAATCATCATCTGATTTTTTTCTTCTTTTGTTAATGGTTTCAAAGTATCTCCTGCTTTCTTTCAGCATGATCACACGCTTTTTAGATTTGCACTTTCACTTATTTTTAGAGCTACATATGGTGACACTCACGAATACGAATGTTTGTTCTCTTATCATATCACAAAAACGTGTCCATCACACCCTAAAAGAAAAAGCGTGTTTTAATCCATTGATCAAAATACGCTTTTTTTATATAGACTATTTATTTCAATATGGATAGTATCGTCGCTATAGAATGATCTACAAATGAACGCTCTGGGCGAGATTTCATGAGGACTGTAAGTCCAATAAAAGAAACGACCAGCGCCTGTGCTAAGGCTTTGGCATTCAGACTGCTTTCGAGCTCACCCGAGCGAATACCTTGTACAATTTTTTCTTCAAAAATGACCGAAAGATACATTTGATGCTCTCTTGTGAGAATTTCAAATTTCTCTTCGTGGGGGGCAAGTTCGACTATTGTATTGATGCAGAAGCACCCTTTACTCGGCCCATCTCCATATTCCTCTTCTACTAATTCAGTAAATAATGTACGAAATGCTTCCTTTGCAGACAGATTGTTTTGCAGTTTTGATCGAATATGTGCTGCATGCTGAGTTGTATATTTGCGTAATGCTGCTTCAAACAATTCCTCTTTATCACCGAACGCTGAGTATAAGCTCGGCCGCTGTATTCCCATTTTTGCAGTTAAGTCGCTTAATGTAGTGGCTCTGTACCCTTTCTCCCAAAAAAGCAATAAAGCCTCATCTAACGCTTTTTCCTCATCAAATTCCCGTTGTCGAACCATCATCAACCCTCATTTCTATCATAAAAATCTCTTCACTAGATCAATCATCTATTTCTTATAAGGATATTTTTTACTTATCGGTACATTATCATTTTATTTTATTGACATATCATTGTCAAATTGACTGCCTCTCTCAAGATCTTCACTACATCACCTTGACTTTAAAACGTTTATCTGGTTATCCTTAACAGGAATCATTTTATACCGATCAGTATATTATATTTTTTAGTACAAAAGGAGCTGATGACATGCATGAAAAAAGAAAAAATGAATGCCGTTGAACATTCTAATCTGGAAACGACTCATTTACAAATCACCACCCGATCAACGATGACTCGCAATATGGCTCTACTGTTTTCGACAGCCTCCGGGATGGCAGTTGCAAACATATACTTTGCACAGCCATTATTAGACTCCCTCGCATCCGAGTTTGGTATCAGCTATTCATCCATTGGTATGGTCATTACGATTACTCAGCTTTGTTATGGGCTAGGACTGCTACTGATCGTACCATTTGGTGATCTGTTCAACCAACGGCGACTCATCGTAGCTCAAATGCTAGTATCCGTGTTATCTCTCATTCTAGTCGGTATCGCCCCTACCTCCACCGTCCTGTTCATAGGACTAGCTGCGGTAGGACTGCTTGCTGTAGTCACTCAGGTACTCGTAGCATTCGCAGCGACATGGGCCGCTCCTGAAGAACGTGGCCGCATAGTGGGCTTGGTTCAAAGTGGAATTGTGATTGGTATTCTTCTCGCACGAACGTTTGCTGGTGTACTAACCGATCTCGCCGGCTGGAGATCAGTCTATCTCGTTTCCGGCGTGATGATGCTGATCATCACTGGCGTGTTGTACCGGTATCTTCCGCGTGCTGACAGCAAGAGAGTCTCCATATCCTATGTGAACTTGCTCGCTTCAATGTTTATATTGTTCAGACAAGAACTAATTCTACGTATTCGTGGCGTACTGGGTTTTCTGATCTTTGTTGTGTTTGGCACGCTGTGGACTTCACTTGTGCTGCCTCTCAGCACTACGCCATACAATCTGTCACATACGGCGATTGGAGCATTTGGTCTTGCTGGAGTTGCCGGAGCATTAGGTGCCGCTCGGGCTGGAAGCCTTGCTGATCGAGGCTTAGGACAGTTAACAACGTGCATCGCCCTTGTCCTATTACTCTTTTCATGGTGTTTTATTTTTTTCACTGAATATTCCCTCATTTTATTAATCGTTGGTATCATCATTCTTGACCTATCTGTGCAGGCAGTTCATGTGACCAATCAAAGTATGATTTTCATGGTCCGGCCTGAGGCGAGAAGCCGGCTGACTGCTGCTTATATGATTTTTTATTCCCTCGGCAGTGCGCTCGGTTCTATTGTATCAACTAACATATACGCCAACGCTGGCTGGAATGGGGTATGTTTATTTGGAGCCTCTATCAGCGCCTTAGCCCTTTTATATTGGATGATCACCTACCGCTTCACGGCACAGATCACAGGAACATCAGATGTAAAATAAAAAAAACACCGCAATTAAGCGGTGTTTTGGATTAAGCATCGATCACTTCGACTTTTTCCATGCCTTGTCCTTGTTCCATATCAAGAACAGCTTCGATACCAGATGTTACTTTGCCAAAAACAGTGTGAACACCGTTTAAGTGCGGCTGTGGGTCATGTACGATAAAGAATTGGCTGCCGCCAGTATCTTTACCAGCGTGTGCCATTGATAATGAACCTCTCTCGTGCTGATGAGGGTTTCCTTCTGTTTCACATTTAATTGTGTAACCAGGTCCTCCAGTTCCATTACCGTTTGGATCGCCGCCTTGGCTTACGAACCCTGGGATCACGCGGTGGAATTTCAATCCGTCGTAGAAGCCTTCATTCGCTAATTTTTCAAAGTTTGCTACTGTACCTGGAGCAGCCTCTGGGTAAAGTTCAAACTCAATTTTCTTTCCATTCGTTAATTGTATGTATCCTTTTTTCGCCATTTTTCACATTCTCCTTTCAGGTTAAACAACGCTCATTATAGCACATTTTCGGTGATGTTAAACATCCCCTGCTTACCTAATGTGATTTACCTCTTTTGCCATCATTGATAAACTAAAAGCGCTTGATCCTTTTCTCCTAAGGAAATGATCACAGACTGAGCAAATCACTTCATCATATTGGAGGTTTCAAACATCTTTAAAAGAAAATTGAAACGTCAGACTGATTTGTTACGTCTATATGATGGAGTACGATTCAAATCATGTACTCAAAAGATGAGTTTCTCACCATCGAGAAACGCTTTCGACTTGAAGGAGGTCAACATGTTTAAAAAAACAATGCTTGGTATGATGGCAGCGCTCCTTTTACTGATTGGTGCGCCAAAAGTCAGCTTAGCGGATGCAGCTGTCGGCGATGTCATCGTCACACTCGGGCAAGACTTAACACCGGCTGATCGCCAGAAGGTGCTTGACGAGTTGAATCCACCTGAAAATGCGACAAAAATTGAAGTAACCAATAAAGAAGAGCACGAATATTTAGGAAAGTATATCCCTCGTTCTCAAATCGGGACTCGAGCATTATCATCTTCATCCATCACCATTGAAAAATCAGGTGCGGGTCTGACCGTGGATACACATAACATTAAGACCATTACAGATGAGATGTATTTAAATGCTTTAATGACCGCAGGCGTGAAAGATGCAAAGGTTGTCGTGACGGCGCCGTTTGAAGTATCTGGCACAGCAGCACTGACAGGTTTATTAAAAGCCTATGAAGTGTCAAGCGACAAAGCCATTCCCGAAGATGTGAAACAGGTGGCTAACGAAGAGCTTGTAACAACATCTAAATTGGGTGACTCTATTGGAAAAGACAATGCTTCTGCCCTGATTGCAAAAATCAAAGATGACATTGCCAAAAATGGAGTTCCTAAAACAACAAAAGAAGTGGAAGAAAAAGTAGATCAAGCCGCTTCTGATTTGAACTTAAATCTGACGCAGGACCAAAAAGATCAACTTGTCTCTCTCTTCGATAAAATGAAAAATATCAATATCGATTGGAAACAAGTCGGATCTCAAATTGATAAAGCAAAAGACAAGATTACAAAATTCATAGAATCAGATGAAGGGAAAAACCTTCTACAGAAGATTTGGGATTTCTTTGTCTCCATTTGGAATGCGATCGTCTCTGTATTTACTGGTGGAAAATAAATGTCATAGAAAAAGCTGCCTGATGATCAGGCAGCTTTTTTTAAGTCGATGATTTCACTTTTGATTGATAAGGTAAATCCAATTTGACAATGTCCTCATATGTCTCACGCTCAACGACAAGCTGCGCTTCCCCATCTTCTACAAATACTACAGCCGGGCGCGGGATGCGGTTATAGTTGTTTGACATGCTGTAGCCATAAGCTCCTGTACAAAAGACAGCTAACAAGTCTCCCTGTGATAACTCTGGCAGATCAATATCCCAAATGAGCATATCTCCACTCTCGCAGCATTTTCCTGCAATGGACACCGTTTGATCATGCGTTTGGCTCATTTTATTGGCGCTCGCTGCTTCATATTTTGCTTGATATAAAGCAGGTCGAATGTTATCACTCATTCCGCCGTCAATGGCTACATAATCGCGAATGCCAGGTACATGTTTTGATGAGCCGATCGTATAAAGAGTGGTTCCCGCATCTCCAACAAGGGAGCGGCCCGGCTCAATCCAAATTTCAGGCATCTTAAACTCATAGCGGGCTACATTTTCTTTCACCGCTTGAATAATTTTCTCCACGTATTCAGTTGCTGGAAGTGGTTCGTCCTCTTCTGTATAACGGATGCCAAAGCCTCCGCCTAAGTTCAGCACTGTGGAAATAAAGCCAAATGATTCTCTCCATTCATCTAGCTTCAAGAAAATTTTATCTGCCGCAAGGACAAAACCAGCCGTATCAAAAATTTGTGAGCCGATATGACAATGAACACCTAAGAGCTCGATCACTTCTGATTCAAGTACTTGTTTGACTGCTTCGTCTGCTTGTCCATTATGAAGATCAAAACCGAATTTTGAATCTTCTTGACCTGTTGTAATATAGTCATGCGTATGTGCTTCAACACCCGGCGTGATGCGGAGGAGTACTTTCACCTGTTTTGACAGCTCTTGACCAAGCTGTTCAATGAGGTTGATTTCATAGAAATTATCAACAACAATACAGCCGATTCCATGCGCTAATGCCATCTTTAATTCTTCTCTGCTTTTGTTGTTACCATGGAAATGAATTTTTTCTACTGGAAACCCGGCACAAATAGCTGTGTGCAGCTCCCCGCCTGAAACGACATCAAGTGATAAGCCTTCTTCTTTTGCCAGCTGGAACATGGCAATAGAAGAAAACGCCTTACTCGCATATGCCACCTGAGCTTTTAGTTCTTCTTCAATAAATGCTTTCTGAAAGCTTTTTGCACGCTCCCGTATTAAAGCCACATCATATACATAAAGTGGTGTCCCATACGTTTCAGCTAAAGAAACGGCATCAACACCACCAATTTCTAAATGTCCGAGTTCATTTTGTCTGCAAGTGCCGTGTAAATACAATGTCATTCCCTCTTTCTCCGCCTCGGCTGAAAAAAGACAGCTGCACAAGCTGCCTTTTGCCGTTTCTCAAAGTTAAAAATACAATATCACAATCTTCAGCCACTTTCAACGAGCGTTAAGAATTTGGCGGAATTTTTGATCTGTTCTGAGGGTGAACGATGCTTGGCCTTACTTTTGAGCCAGGTACAGACGTCCGAATGAGCACTTGCCACAAAGCCTTTCCATTAAAAGGAATGAACGGCCACATATAAGGTGTCTGTAAGGAACGAATGGATGTTAAATAAATAAGTAACAGCGTAAAACCGATGATCAATCCATTCAGCTTAAAGATCGCTACTAGTGCTAATATGATCAGTCGGATGATTTTATTAGCGACACTCAGTTCATAACTTGGAGTGGTGAATGTGCCGATGGCTGCTAGCGAGACGTATAATATGACCTCTGGTGTAAATAAACCGACATCAATTGCAATTTGTCCAATTAAAACGGCTGCAATCAAGCCCATCGCAGTCGACAAGGCGGTCGGCGTATGGATGGCCGCCATTCGTAAAAATTCCACCCCAAAATCAGCAAGGAATACTTGGAGAATGACAGGGATATGGGAGGGTTTGTTAAATCCAATATAGCTTAGATTGTCTGGCAGAAGATTCGGTTCTAGAATAAAAAGAAACCAGATCGGCAAAAGAAAAGTAGAACATAAGATGCCTAAAAAACGCACCCATCTTAAAAAAGTCCCAACTGCTGGCGCCTGGCGGTATTCTTCAGCATGTTGAACGTGATGAAAAATAGTGGTTGGCGTAATGATGACACTAGGGGATGTATCTGTAATGATGATGACATGCCCTTCTAATATATGGTTAGCTGCTACATCTGGGCGCTCGGTGTATCGTACAAGCGGGAAGGGATTATATCCTTGCTTAATGATAAATTCTTCAATTGTTTTATCAGACATCGTCAGTCCGTCAACTTTGATCCCAGACACTTCTTTTTCGATAATATCAACAAGATCAGGGTCAGCAATGTCTTCAATATAACAAACACAGACGTCTGCTTTAGAGCGCTCGCCTACTTTAAGCATTTTGTATCGCAGTTTTTCATCCCGCACTCTTCTGCGAATGAGTGCTGTGTTCACAATAATATTTTCAACAAAGCCGTCTCTTGCACCTCTGACAACCTTTTCTGTATCCGGTTCCTCCGGCATTCTACCAGGGTAGCTCCTGACGTCAATAATAAATGCGTAATTTTCACCTTCGACAACGACTGCCACAAGTCCAGACAGCACTTGATCCACTGCTTCATCAAGCGTTTCAACTTTTGAGACTTGCTGATTGACAAGACGGTTTTCTACCACACGTGCAAGATCATCTGATTCAGGTTCGTTGTCATTGATTTCAATCAGTTCTTTTAATAAATAGATCACATATTGTGTATCACATAATCCATTTACATAGTAAAGCTGGATTTCCTGATCATGGACATAAATTTTCCGAACGCCAAGGTCAAAGCTGAGACCCATCCCGACATTGTCTTTGAAAAAATCTTCATTTTTCTTTGGATCTCGGTACACGTGCACCTTGTCTTTCTTCATGGAAACCGCTCCTTTCTAAAATTAATTCGACTGCCTTCATTGTGATGGGGGACCCTTTGCTTAGATCATCTTTCCGTCCCATCTTGCCAATATCTCCAATGCCGACAACAATCGGAAGCTGTAGTGAATCGAGACAATACACTGTATCTCCACTCATTTTGTGTGGTTCCATTTCTGGAAGTCCATGTTTGTCAACGCCGTATTCTGTCAGTTCACCCTCCCGGTCAATGGAGACATGTACCTTTGTCCATTCCGCTTGATGGGTTTTAGATGCCACTGCAATGGCGCCAATCACTTCAATTTCAGGGTGACGTGCTACGTGCTTCATAGCCGTCTCCCCTGTTCCTTCACCTGTTAAGCCAGAATCATCAAACATGACAAACACTGGGTCATACGGCGTTTTTAAAATCATCTGGACCAGTTCTGGTCCTGTTCGTTTGCTCGGATTCCCTTTTGAGCTGGAAATACATCTTCCGCCGACTTTCTTTGCGACGAGCTCAATCGTTTTGGCAGCATATATATCTCCGTCTGTCACTAAAATGACTTTGCGTCTTTGCCCCATATTAGGTTATCCTTTCGGTTTAAAGATAAGTGCAATGATAAATGAAAATAAAATTGCAGCTGATATTCCAGCAGAGGTTAACTCAAAAATCCCAATTCCGATTCCAATAAATCCGTGGACATCAGCCTGATGCATCGCCCCATGAAGCAAGCTATGACCAAAGCTTACGATAGGGACGGTAGCACCCGCTCCTGCAAATTCAATAAATTTATCATAAATACCAAACCCGTCTAAAATCGTCCCCGCCACAACAAAGGTCGTCATGACATGTGCCGGTGTGAGTTTCAGTACATCAAGTAAAAGCTGGCCGATCACGCAAATCAGTCCGCCTGCAACAAAAGCAATCAAATAATCCATTAGCTTTCTCCTCCTGCACGCTCAAATACAACTCCGTGCGCAATGGTTGGAATGGTCTCTTTTTGCTGAACCATCATTGGGCTGAGAAGCGCCCCTGTTGCTACAACCAATACTCTTTGTAAATTCCCTGCTTTCATTTCTTGAAAGATGTGACTGAATGTCACGACAGCTGAGCAGGCACAGCCGCTGCCTCCAGCGAATACATTTTGATCAGGTGTGTATATGATTAATCCGCAATCATCATGCTTCCGTCCAAGCTGAATGCCATCTTCTTTGAGAAGATCCTTTAAAATAGGCGATCCAATTCCAGATAGATCTCCTGTTAGGATGAGATCATAATCATCTACTGTTCTTCCTAAGTCTTCTAAATGTTGTTTGATTGTGTCTGCCGCTGCAGGCGCCATAGCCGAACCCATATCGAATGGATCTGTAATCCCAAGATCCATCACCCGTCCGACGGTGGCACTTGTAATTTGAATTTGGGAAGGTTCTTGGCTGATGACGACAGCACCGCTCCCTGTCACTGTACTTGTGGCTGTATCGGGTTTTTGCCCGCCATATTCTGTTGGATTACGAAATTGCCGCTCTGCCGTCGCATTGTGACTACTTGTCGCAGCAAGTGCTCTATTGGCAAAGCCACCATCTACTAGCGCTGAGGCAATCGCGACTGATTCCATTGATGTGGAGCAGGCACCAAATAAACAAAGAAACGGGATTTTGAGTTCTCTTGCCACATAGTTGGCAGTCACGTTTTGGTTCAGTAAATCTCCTGCCAGCAGAAGGTCAATATCACTTTTTTGCAAATTCGCTTTTGATAAGGCCATTGATATGGCATCATCCATGAGCTGCCTTTCAGCCATTTCCCAGTTCTTTTGATAACAGTGCATTTCATCATAGGTTTTATCAATGAGATGACCGATTGGGCCTTCTTTTTCTTTCGGTCCTGCAGCTGTTCCTTCCGCATTCACATAAAGCTTGTGTTCAAATACCCAAGATTGCTTACCTGTTAGTTTCACGTTTTATTCCTCCTACGAAAACATCTTTTCCAAGACGTATCGAATAATCCCTACGACATATGCCGAGACGACACCAAACACAATAACGTTCCCAGCCAGTTTAAACATGTTGGTCGCTACACCTAACACAAGCCCTTCACTTTTATGCTCAAGAGCCGCACTTGTCATGCTATTTGCAAATCCTGTCACCGGGACAGCTGATCCCGCTCCAGCAAACTGGCCGATTTTATCGTAAATACCAATACCAGTTAAAATAGCAGAAATTAAAATAAGGGTCGCCACCGTTGGATTCCCTGCTGTCTTCTCATTAAAATCAAAAAAAGTAATATAGAAATTTTGCAATCCCTCGCCTATCGCACAAATCAAACCGCCGACAAGAAAAGCCTTGATGCAGTTTAGTACATAAGGAGGTTTCGGCTGATACGTTTTCACTTTAGATGGATAGTTCTCTTTTAAACTTGACACGTGTTGTTCCCTCCACATTTTTAAATATAAATAAGCCAATGAAATAGCGAGCCAAACACCTTCCCTAAGACGATGGCCATGAGCAGCAGCACAATTTTCCCGTCCATTCCAATTCTTTTCGTTAAGATAGGAAGTACATTTAACACTTCAGTGAGTGCGGCTGCAAGCATGCCAACAAAAATGCCAGATAAAAGACCGATCGGAAGCGCTAGCCATTTGGATAAATGCAAATGGACTTGACTTAAAGTAGCCCAGCCGCCAACGACCGCTCCACTTATCACGGCAGCCTCATATCCTTGAATGAAACGCTGCGTTTTCGTTAATTGCATTAATCGAGGGATAATACCAAGCACTGTGAGAAACGCCACAAATCCTGCCCCTACCGTTAAACCGCCGCCGAGCCCAACAAGCACCACAAAAAGCCATTTACCGATCATGGATATCTTTCAATGTTTCTTTGTTTTCATTGAGTGCGACATAATGATCAAGATCGAGCTGATATTTAAACATTTCCACTTCAAGCGGACTTGGCTCTTCGTTTAAACGCTTTTTAAACACATGATTGAAAAATAAAATCATGCCCAAACCGAGTCCAAAGCTATATGGAATTTGTAATAAATAAGGATGCTCAACCGTGTTTCCAGTAATCATCTCGTAAAGGCGGATATGCACAAGCCGCATACTAACATCCTCATGGAAATTCATGATGGCAAGGGCCGCTCCGACAAATAAGAGGAGCCATACAAACACGAATAATACGGGGGACAGTTGGCGTTTGCCTGTATCAATTTCAACAATGGCCTCTGAGCCTCCAACCGTTTGAATGTCGATGTCAGGCCACGCTTTTTTGATCGTTTTGACCACATGCATGATATCTAACACAACGATGTGACGATCCTTTTTGCTGACATGGTATATCGGCATTTTGCTCAGCTTTTGCACAGCACTGTCATCTCCAGTGATTTGGGCAATATCCTCTAAATAGATAAGCTGATCATTACCAGTCTTAATCCGATGGCGCAGCCGAATAAAGATTTGTCCGTCCATCCAAGTCACTTCCTATACGATGGGTTAAAAATAGTATGTGGTGAAAAATGGTTCTCATACTGAAAGAACTTGATTTACCGGTAATTACCACACAAAAAAAGCCAGCCGAATTGGCTAGCTGTCTTTTTGATCCATTTGCATTTGGATTTGTTTTAAAATTTTCTTTTCAAGCCGTGAGACTTGCACTTGGGAAATTCCGAGTCTTTCTGCTACTTCTGATTGTGTTTGGTCTTTATAATACCTTAAATAGACAATCAGTTTCTCACGCTCTTCTAATTCTTTAATCGCCTCTTTTAGCGCAATTTTATCAAACCATCTTTCTTCTGAATGATCGGCAATTTGATCGAGCAACGTAATCGGATCGCCGTCATTTTCATACACGGTTTCATGAATAGATGATGGTGAGCGGACCGCTTCTTGAGCGAGGACAACATCCTCAGGTGTGATGTCCAGATATTCAGCGATTTCCTGAACAGTCGGCATTCGTCCATGAGATTTAGACAATTCGTCCCTTGCCCGCCTAATTTTATTTCCAAGTTCCTTTAAGGACCTGCTGACTTTGACGGTTCCATCATCACGAATGAAACGCTGAATTTCACCAATGATCATTGGAACGGCATAGGTCGAAAACTTCACATCATAAGACAAATCAAATTTATCAACAGATTTCAGCAGGCCAATACAGCCTATTTGGAACAGATCATCTGGTTCATATCCTCTATTTAAAAAGCGCTGAACAACGGACCAAACAAGACGCATGTTTTTTTCTACGAGGAGGTCTCTTGCTTGTTGATCTCCGTCTTGGCTTTTTTTGATGAGCTGTTTCACTTCATCATTAGACAGCTGTGCTTTTTTTGCTTGCTTTTTTACCTCCACATCCATATGAGCAGCTCCTTAATTACAAAGCGCTTTGCTTTTTGATAGATGCTTTGTTAAGCGGATCGTTGTGCCCATTTCTGGAGATGAGTCCACCATGACATCATCCATAAAGTTCTCCATGATCGTAAAACCCATCCCGGAGCGCTCTAAGTCTGGTTTCGTCGTAAAAAGCGGCTGCCTTGCTTCCTCAAGATCTGAAATGCCCATGCCTTCGTCTCGAATCGTCAGATACACAATATGGTCATCCAGTGTGACGCTAATGTGCACCTTGCCGTCTGGATTCCCGTCATACCCGTGAATGATCGAGTTCGTGACCGCCTCTGATACGACGGTTTTGATTTCTGTTAGCTCATCTAATGTTGGATCGAGCTGAGCGATGAATGCTGCCACCGTTACTCTCGCAAAGGATTCGTTTTGACTTAAAGCAGAAAAAGTCAGATTCATTTCATTTGTCATGATGCCACCCCCAATGTTTGCAGCGCAGTTTGCTCCGAAGGCTCCATACGAATAATTTTAAACAAGCCGGACATATCAAATAAACGGTTCACTGCTGGCGAGATCGCACAGACGACCATTTCACCGCCAAGCTGTTTAATTTCTTTGTATCTTCCTAAAATCACTCCGAGGCCAGAGCTGTCCATAAACGATAAATCAGCTAAATTCAGCACGATGTGGCGAATGTCCTCTGTTTCCAAATAATTCGTCACCTTTTGTCTCAATGTCTCTGCGGAGTGATGATCAAGCTCCCCTGTCAACCGAATGCAAAGTACGCTCTCTTTTATTTGAAAATCAATACCAAGGCTCATCTTTTCTTCCTCCTTGCTCTATTTTCGGATAAAGAATGTTTCTCTTTCTTCACATGCAAATCCTTCACCATGACAAAACTAGTGATCATTCGTCACATTTAGATGTTCTTTTCGTTCATAGCAAAAAAGACTGCCAGTTGCAGCAGTCTTCCACCTTTTACTTCCATTTAACAAATTCGGCCATCGCCCGTTTGAAGAACGTCCAAACACCGGCTTTTTCCATATCTTCTTTCGCTTCAACAGGACTTTCATGAAGCACTTTTCCATCTTTTTTCAAGATGATGGTGCCAAGTTTCGTTCCTTTCGAAAATGGGGCTGTGACATCTTGAGTTAATTTAATTTCTTTTTTGATCTGATCGACATTTTCGCCTTTCTTCGTTAGAAGAGAAATCGGTTCAGACGTGACAAGCTGAATTTTTTTCTTTTTCCCTTTGCTCACTTTGATCTCTGCTACGTCTTGACCACGCTTGTACAGAGGATGCGTTGTATATTGACTAAAAGCGTAATCCAGCATTTTGACGACTTGGGCATTTCTGTCTTTTGGTGTACTTGCGCCGAATACAACAGCAATGACGCGCATGTTCCCTTTTTTAGCGGATGCCGTTAGACAGTATTTCGCCTCGCCTGTAAACCCTGTTTTCACCCCATCCACACCTGGATAAAATTTAATGAGACGGTTTGTATTCACAAGCCAGAATTTTTTATCCGTGTTCTGACGAAGATAGTCTTCGTATACACCTGTGAACTTGGTGATCTCTTCATATTTCAACAGCTCTTTCGCCATTTTTGCCATATCATGAGCCGTGCTGTAATGATCTTTTTCAGGAAGTCCTGTTGGATTTTGAAAGACCGTTGAGGTGAGCCCAAGCTCTTTTGCCTTTTTGTTCATTTGCTCAACAAACTGTTCTTCAGATCCAGCAATATGTTCTGCCATGGCAACCGAAGCATCGTTTCCTGACGCAATCGCAATGCCTTTTAGCATGTCTTTAACCGTCATTTCTTCTCCCGGTTCAAGGAAAATTTGTGAGCCTCCCATAGATGCTGCATGATCGCTCGTTCTTACTTTATCAGTCATTTTTAATTTCCCTTGATCCATCGCTTCCATGATGAGAAGCATCGTCATGATTTTGGTCATACTTGCAGGGGCAAGCTTTTCATCACTGTTTTTGTTGTAAAGCACTTTTCCCGTGTCACGTTCCATTAAAATCGCTGATTTGGCTTCATGCGCCAATTCTGATGTTTGTTTTTCTCCTGGCTTTTCAATCTTTTCTTTTGCCATCGCTGATGGTGAAACCATTGAGATAAGGATCATTAAAGTAAACAATGCACATATATGACGTTTCAAGTGGCAGACCTCCATTATCGTAATCCTTTCTATTTTTTCCTCATAAAGGCTGTTTTATTCAGAGATCGTTTGATTGCCATAAAAAAAGCCCTCTGTTTCATGAACAGAAGGCTTTTTCACGCGATCTATGAGAGTTGTTTGACAACTTCTTTCACTAAATCAAGGAAACTTACTTTCACTTTTTCCGTCACTTCGATCACTTCATCATGAGAAAGCGGCTGATCTAAAATACCTGAAGCCGCATTAGAGATGCATGAAATACCAAGTACTTTTATGCCTGCATGACGTGCTACAATCACTTCTGGCACAGTCGACATACCGACTGCATCAGCGCCAAGCGTTCTGAGGAAACGAACCTCTGCCGGCGTTTCATATGAAGGACCTGTCATTCCTGCATAAACCCCTTGCTGTACAGATATGCCTAAATGTTTAGCCGTTTTCTCTGCAAGTGCCAACAAATCTTTATCATACGGTGCAGACATATCAGGGAAACGAACCCCTTGACTGTCGTTTGGTCCAATTAACGGATTGGTCCCCATCATATTGATATGATCTGTAATCAGCATGAGATCGCCAGGATGGAAGGACGTATTCACACCGCCCGCTGCATTTGTCACAATACATGTCTCAATGCCGATTTCTTTCATCACACGGACAGGAAATGTCACCTGCTTCATATCATACCCTTCATAGTAATGGAAACGTCCTTGCATGGCACAAACGACCGTGCCTTTCAGCGTTCCAATGACGAGCTGGCCTGCATGCCCTTCTACTGTTGAAACAGGGAATCCAGGAATATCTTCATATTTCAATTTGATTGGATTTTCAATCTCATCGGCTAAAATGCCAAGACCTGAACCTAAAATCAATCCAACTGTTGGTACATATGTCGATGCTTGTTTAATGTATGCCGCCGCTTCTGAAAACTGTGCTCCCACGTGATTTCCCCCTATTTGAGTTGAGATAAAAAGCTTGTTCCGTATTTTGGCAGCGTTGATTTAAAATTATCTGCTACCGTTGCCCCAAGGTCAGCAAATGTTTTCGCTGTTGGTAGCTCATTCGCTTCTTGATGCTTTTTGCTGTAAGCAATAAGCGGAACGTATTCTCTTGTATGATCTGTTCCGTGATGAACCGGGTCATTTCCGTGATCTGCTGTGATCACAAGCAGATCATCCTCTTTTAATAGATCAAACACTTCAGGTAGACGTGCGTCAAATTCCTCTAGTGCCTTACCGTAGCCTTCTGGATCTCTTCTATGTCCATAAAGCGCATCAAAGTCGACAAGATTTAAGAAGCTCAGCCCAGTAAAGTCTATTTTCAGCGTCTCCACTAGCTTGTCCATTCCATCCATGTTGGATTTCGTTCTGAGTGAAGAGGTGATTCCTTCACCATCATAAATATCAGAGATTTTTCCGATCGCAATGACATCAAGTCCATCATCTTTCAATTCATTCATGACGGTACGGTCGAATGGTTTTAATGCATAGTCATGACGATTTGGTGTTCTAACAAATGCCCCCGGCTCCCCGACAAATGGACGAGCGATGATGCGCCCTACCATATATTTTTCATCTAAAGTCAGTTCACGTGCGATTTCGCAAATGCGGTAAAGTTCGTCTAATGGCACAACTTCTTCGTGTGCAGCAATTTGCAGCACAGAATCTGCTGAAGTATAAACGATTAAATCGCCTGTTTTCATATGCTCTTCGCCAAGCTCATCCAGAATTTCTGTACCAGACGCTGGTTTATTTCCAATGATGCCACGCCCTGTTTTTTCTTTTAATTCATTTAACAGTTCATCTGGAAAGCCGTCTGGAAAGACTTTAAATGGTGTGTCGATGTAAAGACCCATGATTTCCCAATGCCCTGTCATTGTGTCTTTCCCGTTGGATGCTTCTTGCATTTTCCCATAATACGCAAGCGGTTTTTCGTCCGCTGGAATTCCTTTAATTTCTTTAATATGACTTAGCCCAAGCTTCGCCATATTCGGCATATGAAGCCCGTTCATTTTTTCAGCAATATGTCCAAGTGTATCTGCACCTACATCATTAAAATCAGCAGCATCAGGTGCTTCCCCGATTCCTACTGAATCCATCACAATGAGGAAAATACGTTTATACTGATAATCAGGCATAAAAAAGCGCCTCCTTCAATATTCTTGTCCTTTCACCTTTCACAACTGGAGAGGTCAGACATCTCAAGTATAAACCGTTTTCAAGTCAATTGACAACCATAAACGGTCCAAACATAAAAAAGCATGATACACGTTCACCGTGCCATGCTTTACTTATGCCCTTGGATGGAATTTGTGATACACGTCTTTTAATCTTGTTTTTGTGACATGTGTGTAAATTTGTGTAGTAGAAATATCGGCATGTCCGAGCATTTCCTGTACGGCTCTAAGATCCGCACCGTTTTCAAGCAAATGTGTCGCAAATGAATGTCTGAGCGTATGAGGCGTCAATTCTTTTTGAATACCTGCTTCTATGGCTCGTTTCTTTAAGTTCTTCCAAAAGCCCTGCCGCGACATTTTTTTTCCGTGATGATTCAGAAATAAGGCATCGGCCGGCTGTTTTTTGAGCAGCTTGTTTCTGCCTTTTTCTATATACACTTCAATCGCACTTGTAGCAGCTTCACCAATAGGCACGATCCGCTCTTTTCTTCCTTTTCCAAAACAGCGGATAAACCCCATGGTCAGATGCACATCCGCAAGAGTCAGATCAAGCATTTCACTTACACGAATACCTGTTGCATATAAAAGTTCGAGCATGGCTTTGTCACGGTAGTCAAATGGTGTTTGCTGCTTAGGTGTATCGAGCAGCTTTTCTACCTCATCTAATGATAGAACTTTCGGTAATTTCCGCTCTGTTTTTTGTGATTCAATGTTCCATGACGGGTCATCTGTTGTCACTTTTTCACGGAGCAAAAATTGATGAAAGGAGCGTATCGATGATAGATGACGGACGGACGTTTTACTCGATTTCCCCTCGTCTTTTAACTGTTTTAAATAATGAATAATATGAAGGCGTGTGACGTCTTTTACATCTGTCAATTGTTCATGCGTCATTAAAAAAGACAAATAGCTCTGTAAATCTCTTTTATAAGAGACAATGGTATTTTCAGAGAGCCCTCTCTCTACTGTCATAAAATGAATAAAGTCGGATAATTGATCCTTCAATGGTTTCTACTCCCCGTTTTGATAAAAATAAATCAATCGATCCTGCCAGCTGTCTTGTTTCGGCTGATCCATTTCCATCACTTTTATCGCTGCACCTTCTGGTTTATCATAACGATGATAGCTTTCATATTCTGAATTTATCCATATCATAGCATAATAGAACAGGACGGTAAAACCAGTGAACAAGATAAATACTTTCATTACTTCACCTGTTGTTTTGAGCCATTTTCGCATGTTCTTCATGTCCTTTCTCGTGTTCTCATTACTTCAGCATATGCCAGGTGGGACAAGGAATATACAGCGAACATGCAAAAAACCTTTTCATTTTGAATGAAAAGGTTCCAATTCGGATTATTTGCCGGATTCATCATCATGACACCGGTGGCAAATACCATGGAATGTCAATCTATGATCCTTAATTTTAAATTTCCAGTCGCGTTCAATAATCTCTTCAACATCTTCTAATAAATCATCTTCTATCTCATCGACTGTACCGCATTCCATGCAGACAAGATGGTGATGGAAGTGAGCGGCTCCTTCTTTGCGAAGATCATATCGCGAAACGCCGTCTCCAAAGTTAATTTTATCAACAACTTTCAGTTCAGTAAGCAATTCTAACGTCCGATAAACAGTAGCAAGACCAATTTCAGGAGACTTCTCTTTTACGAGGAGGTATACATCTTCTGCACTTAAATGGTCTTCTTCATTCTCAAGCAGTACTCTTACTGTTGCTTCACGCTGTGGCGTGAGCTTATAGCTGGAAGAATGAAGCTGTTTCTTAATTCGATCAATCCGATTTTCCATTGACTTTCCCTCCTACGCCACATTACTTGATCATTATATCAAATGATGTGCAGAGAGCCAACTATAATCATTTTAAATTGATAAATAAATTGATTATTATTTAATAACGATTATAAAATCATCAAAACAGTACACCTGCCAGCTTTTTCATCAGCATGAATGATAAGTATGATTCAAAAAAGGACGAAAGAGCAGCGAGGGTTAAAATCATCAGTAGAACAGAAGCATACCGGCCAAACCAATGGATTGGCGCTTGACTGATGGTTTTTTTCATAAAAAGCTGACCAATTAAACGAATGGAGAACGCAATCGCACAAGTTCCGATCACTAAATACGCAGGAATGAGCAAGATATTTTGAGGAAGCACCGAGACAAAAGATAGAAAAAAACCGCTAAGCCCCATTTGATTGACCAAAAAACCAACAGTAAATCCAACTACAATCCCTTTTAAAAAAATCATCAGAAAAATAAGTGGCAGGCCAATGATGGAAATTCCGAGTATCCACATGAGGCCCAAATATTTCATATGATGCAAAAAGCTTTGCAAAAACATATCTTTTGATTCTGCTGCTTTCTCATTCGTCAGTTGACCAAAAAATTGATTTAAATAGTAGAATAAATCCTCTTTCTGACTCATTGTCATACTATTGACGATAATGGCTCCAAAAATGACGCCCATTAAAAATAGTACAGAAACAAACAAATAAATCGATAAATGATCTTTCACGTGCTGAAGAAGATGTTCTTTCCAAGACTTTTTCCGCATGCGCCTTCCTCCCAAATAGTAAAGGTTACTAGATTCTATGAGAGAGCAGACGAAACATGACAGTTTTATAAAAAGAAAAACGAGAAAGCAGCTGTACACCGCTTTCTCGTTTCCTTTATCGTGCAGCTTTTTGTACGTTCACAAGCCCAGCGCCATAATAAAAAGGTTCGCCAAGTTTTGTTGCCGTTTTTGTCAGCCTTTCACGCAATTCATCATTTGTCAGATTCGGATGTTTTGATAGAATGACTGCCGCAGCACCAGCTACATGAGGTGATGCCATAGACGTTCCACTCTTATATCCATATTCGTTATGAGGAATGGTACTTAATGTTGAAACACCTGGTGCTGATACTTCCACTTCTTCCCCAACAGAGGAATCAAAGGCTCTTTGCTTTCGTTGATCCACAGATGCGACTGCCATGACAGAGCTGTATTTGGCCGGGTAATCTATCGTATTAAGTGACCCGTAGCTCCCAGCATTTCCTGCAGATGCGACAATGAGAATCCCGTTGTCATATGCTCGATCTACCGCTTCTTTCAGCGCCTCCGATTCACTTGCTCCCCCCATACTAATATTGATGACATCCATCTCATTCTCAATCGCCCATTCAATGCCTTTAATGATCCAGCTATAGTAGCCGTCACCATTTTCATCTGCCACTTTCACCGCATAGATCGAAGCTTTTGGTGCCACACCAACGACGCCTACTTTATTATCTAATGCTGCGATCGTGCCTGCAACGTGAGTTCCGTGTTCATGCGGGTCAACGAGCGGATCGGACTCTGTTGGAACAAAGCTGACACCACCAGTTACATGTAAATCTTCATGCTTGCCGTCGATTCCACTGTCAAGAACAGCTACTTTGACATTCTGTCCGGCATATCCTCGTTTATGTACCTTTTGTGCTTTGATGCTTTTGATGCCATAAGGAACGCTTTGACCGCTTGTTTTTGCTTTTTGGTCTTCCTCAATAAAAGTAACTTCTTTTGCTTGATGTAGTTTTTCTTTTGATGCTTCGTTCAACGAAACTTTCATCATATCTATTTTCTCTATTGATTCTTTCACATGACCGCCGGCCTTTTCAACAAGCTGTTTTTGTGTTTTGTCTTGAACGGAAGAAGAAAAACCGATCATATACTCTTTTTTTGCTTGATCCTTTGCAGATACATCTGATGCGCCGAATGTCATCGATGCCAGTAGCATACTTGCCATACAAAGCCCTGCTCCAAATGATTTGACCTTCACGATACCCACTCTCCCTTTCATTTCTTTTTGTCATTTAACTACATTTTTAGACAAAAAGAAACGACCGTTTGTCCTATTTTTTAAAATTTTTCCAATTATTTGATCTACTTGTCACAAAAAAGCAAAATAAAAATGCTTATGATCCTGTTCATAGCGATCATAAGCATTCCTACCTTTATGTTTTTTCATCATATGCTGCAAGGCTTCTTGTTTTGTTTTTGTCTTTCTTTCGTGTGTACTAAAATGCGGCATATTTCCTCTCGATTGTTCTGGATTTCGACTGTGCTGCCTTTGAAGGTGTTCTCTCTTTTTCTTTGCTTTGCTTTTTCCCATTTCGCAAAACCCCTTTCGTTGTCGTTATGATACATGAAAGCACCTAAAAAAGATAGACGTATACACGTCTATCTCAAATTGTTGACAAAAGGCTAAAATGTACTTGATTTTAGCCTTTTGTCTTCTTTTCAGCGTGATAGAAAACCTTTGCAGTCTAGGAAGGACGAGCACCGGAGCAGAGCGAATTTGACATTCGTGAGCACCGGAGCGCAGGACTGACAAAGAATGCGAGGGTTTGTCTACACGCTGAGATAGACGTATACACGCCTATCTTTCTTTTCTCACCATATCAAGATGCGGAATTCCATCCTCATCATAACAATCTGAGACAGCTTCAAAGCCAAACGATTCGTAGAACGATTTCAAATAAGCCTGTGCTTGGATTTTAATCTTTGTTTCGCCTAATTCACTGAGCTTTTTTATCGCCTGATCGAGCAGGATCTTCCCGTAACCTTTTTTCCGGCCGGTCTTCGTCACAAGGACACGGCCAATGGATGCCTCTTTGTACATGATCCCGCTTTGGAAAATGCGGCAATAAGCGACAATCGTGCCGTTCTCTTTGGCGATGACATGCAGCGCCTCTTGATCACGATGATCAATTTCAGGATAAGGACATGTTTGTTCTACAACAAACACATTTACCCTTTCCATTAAAATCAAGTAAAGGTCCTCTTTAGACAGTTGTTCAAATGTGTGACATGTCCATTTAAGTTGATTCATGATTGATATCCACCTTACCGTAGACCCCGCCTCCGCCAGCGATCAGTCCAACTTCACCTCTTCTTGCTTTGATGATGTAATCGGCTGTTTTCTCAGGCAGGACCGTTTTTAATTCTTGTTCTGTTGCTTGATGAAGAATATTCATCTCTGTATGAAAGACAGCTTTTAACTTTTCTAACGTTTTGGCTCCAACACCCGGAATAAATTGAAGAGGAAGCTGGTGAACATAAGGAGGCCTTATTCCTTTGTCACTTTCTTGGTCAGCAAGCTCCTTTAACCGCTCACTCACCCCTTTTGTCATTCGGGTATGGCCGCATGCTTGGCACTTTTCTTGCTCCTGACTGTCAGGTCTTACCCCGCATTTCTCACAGGTCGTATGATAATACTTTCCGAGCCGCGGAGCGAGCCCATAATTTCCAGTGATGTTTCTGCCATCTTTTCCTTGAAGCGCTAGCTCGAATTCAGCAAAGGAGGCATGATCCATTCGGATCTTCGTATATTCCCGCGCAATTTTCCCTAAAGAATGGGCATCTGAATTTGTTAAAAAAGGATAACGGTTTAGCTCACTTAGCTGGGAGGCCATAGATGTATCACAGCTAAGGCCAAGCTCAACAGCATCAATGAGTTCTGGATCGAATACTTCGGTTAAAGACGTATTGACCCCTTTACCGTATAAACTTTTATGCGGCGTAAAAATATGGGCAGGAATAAATAATCCCCCTAGTTCCTTCACCTTATGCTGAAGCGTTCTCCCATCCACATATAACCGCTGTGAACTCAAATGCACATTTTTCATATGAAGAGAAAGCCATGCGGAAAACTCAGACATTTTACGAAGCGTGGGCATAAAGGCAAGCACATGAATCGGACCTTTTGATTGGTCATCATTGATTTCTAGCTCACTGCCTAAAAGCAAAACGGTCTTTCCAAATGATAAACCGCCATCGCTTAGTTCAGTGTACGTGCCTTCCTCTACACCTTCTATCAATTCTTCTAGGACTTCAGGAGATTGTGCATCAATCACACCAATCATCCCCATCCCTTTACTTTGAGACGCTTCAATGAGAATTTGGTCAATGGTCAGTGACCTTGCACCTGTAATTTTGACAGCCCTGCCTGTTCTTGTTCGACCAATATGAATATGGATATCTGCAAAGAATTCCCTCATTTTGTAGACTTAAGTACCTCTTGCAATTGTAAGTATTGAATGGCATAGGCTGTTTTCGCATCATAAATATGTTGTTTTTCGATGAGGTGCAGTGCTTCTTCTAGTGAAACTTCCATCACTTCGACAAATTCATCCTCATCCAGCTCTCGTTTCTCTTCAAGTGGGACCAGCTGATCGGCAAGGTAGATATGAACAATTTCATCCGCAAACCCTGGTGATGTATAAAAGGCGGTCAGCTTTTGGAGCGCCTGAGTTGTATAACCTGTTTCTTCTTCTAATTCTCTCAGTGCTGTATGTGCCGGCTCTTCTCCTTTTTCTAATTTTCCAGCCGGAATCTCAACGATGGCTCTCTCCAGTGCTTTACGGTATTGCTTGACCAAAATGATTTTATTTTCGTCTGTACGTGCAATGACTGCTACTGCACCTGGATGTTTAATGATTTCGCGTTTGCCTGGTTTTCCGTTCGGCAATTCTACATCTTCAAGAACCAAGTCAATGATTTTTCCGTTATATAATGTTTTTGACGATAATGTTTTTTCTTCAAAGTCCTTCAATTTTGTCAGCTCCTCGTTCTACTTTCACTTTTTACTTCATTCATTTTAACATAGATGTTTTAGGAGAAGCCAAAATGCGGATGCCTGCTTCAATGCGCCTTTTGAAATCACCTAGCTTGAATTCCAGAATTGTTTCACTTAATGTGAAAGGATAGGAGTGTGATTGAATTGAAAAAAAGACGAATTGGCACCTCTGATCTCTTGGTTAGTGAGGCGGCACTAGGATGTATGTCCCTTGGGACTGAAAAAGAAAAAGCGCTCTCTTTATTAGATGAAGCCATTGATCTTGGGATTAACTATTTGGATACAGCTGATTTATATGATTTTGGAACAAATGAGGAAATCGTCGGGGAAGCCATTAAGAACAGACGCCAAGATCTGATTTTGGCCACAAAAGGTGGCAACCGCTTTGAAAAAGGGAAATCTGGATGGGACTGGGATCCTTCAAAAGCATACATAAAAGAGGCAGTGAAACAAAGTCTGAAACGACTTCAAACAGATTATATTGATTTATATCAATTGCATGGCGGCACAATTGACGATCCAATTGACGAAACCATCGAGGCATTTGAAGAATTGGTTGAAGAAGGTGTCATTCGCTATTACGGCATATCGTCGATCCGTCCAAATGTCATTAAAGAATACGCCAAAAAATCAAACATCGTGAGTGTGATGATGCAATATAGTTTACTCGATCGCCGCCCAGAAGAATGGTTTTCTCTTCTTGAAGAACAAAGCATTAGTGTCGTGGCAAGAGGTCCTTTAGCAAAAGGATTATTAACTGAAAAACCCCTTTCGCAAGCAAGTGCTGCGATTCAAAAGAATGGGTATCTTGAATATTCATTTGAAGAGCTCCAGCAGGTCATTCCTTCGTTAAAGAATGTCGCTTATGACCTATCACTTACAGAGCTGTCCATTCAATACTTGCTCAAGCATTCTGCAGTCAGCTCTGTTGTTTTTGGCGCAAGCTCGGTGAAACAGTTAAAAGAAAATGTGGCAGCGGCAAATGCACGTTCATTAAGCGACCAAGAAGTAAAAGCTTTGTCATATTTCACAAAACAGTCTGTGTATGAGACGCATCGTTTGAATCAATAGAAAGCAAAAAGAGATCACTTGCATGCATGTGATCTCTTTTTAGCGTATGTATATATGGATGTATGTTTTCATGTTCTACGTGCAAATAGGAGAACAACTTGCCACTTACGTTTTGTTTCCCGTTTATCCAGTAGCAACGAGCTAATCAAGATTTCCTCTAAGACTGAGGGGCTAAAAGCCCCCGTTGACTAATTAACTTTTGCTGCTACTTTCATAATATCCATAATTTCCAGCTTTGCCTTTAAAATAAAATGTAGTACCGAAATTTTTGAAACTATTTGCAAAAACACCATTATCTGAGTACATACATAATCTATTCGTTTCTTTTTTAAAAGGAGTTTCGGAACAATCTACAATTTTAGTAGCCTTCGTACGCAGATCTGCATCCGTTGAATGATTTGTAGCAAGAGCTTGTCCAGAAATAGGTAAAAGCAAGCCTAAAGATAAAGCAACTCCAGTCATTGTTCTTCTCAATTTCATGTGAATCATCTCCATCCCCAAATTTTGTAATACACCTTAATTATAAGAGGAATGACTCTTTCCTAAAAGGGTCTTAACTACTATTTTTGGGATAAAAAGGAATTTAAGTAAATCAATACTCCTCTTTTTAATTTATCGTTTATAAAATACGTTTTGTTTTGGTTTGGTTTGAACGTAAAATCCTATTGGTAAATGAAGTGATACGAGGGAGTTAGACGTGTTTTCTCTCAGGCTCATGTAGTATGTATTCATCTCAATGATATAACATAAAAAAGGGAGCATCACCGCTCCCTTTTTTAACTTTTATACTTTCTCCAGTCTAAATGACTTTCATCTAGCAGCTCTGAGAAGCTTTTATTTTTTTCTTTTTCTTTCTGTTGCCGAAGGAGGTCTTGTCGTTTTTGTTCTTCTCTTTTTTCTGTCTCAGCGGCCAGGTTCTGCTTCATTTGAAGGAGCTGCTGTTTCACATCATCCTTTATGCCGTCCTTTAGCTTTGCTTGATCTTGATTGGTCTTTTTCACTTTGCCTCTCTCCTTTTGCTTTAGTGTATCATCCGTTTTATTTGCTCAGCAAGAGTCACGCCAAACTCCCAACATGTGGTATGATCTTCATAGAAACCCTTCGGAAAGGAAGAATCAGCTTGAAGAAGAAATGGCTCGCTATACTCGCCTTGGTATTATTTCCACTCGCTGCAATCGGCATTTTTTTTACCAATAAAATGATGTATATACGAAAATTAACGGATGAAGAGCTCATCAAACGAGAATCAGATGAAGGGCACTATCATCACGAGGAGTTTCAACAGCTGCAAAAAGAGAAAGTTTGTATTCCTTCAGCATTTGGTTACGATCTTCATGGCTATTTTGTACCGCTCCCTCATACAACACGCACCATCGTTCTTTGTCACGGGGTTACCGTCAGTTTGATCAATTCCGTGAAGTATATGAAATTATTCCAAAAGCTTGGATGGAATGTGCTGCTTTATGATCATAGAAGACATGGGATGAGCGGCGGAAAAACAACGAGCTATGGATATTATGAAAAAGAAGATTTGGCTCAAGTCGTCAAGTGGCTGAGAAAAAAGCTTGGGGAAAAAGCAATCATTGGGATACACGGAGAATCGATGGGCGCAGTCACAACTTTATTATATGCTGCAAAACCGGATGCAAACGCTAATTTTTACATCGCTGATTGTCCTTTTGCTTCTTTTGAGGATCAGCTTCTGTATCGATTAAAAACGGATTTTCGTCTTTCAGGACAGTGGATTCTTCCACTAAGTGATCAAGTGTTGAAATGGCGGGACGGATACAGCATTCGACAAGTTTCTCCACTTGATGTAATCGACCAGGTGAAAGAACCTATCCTTTTTATTCATAGCCTCCATGATGACTATATCCCTTGTGAGCAAAGCGAGCAGTTATACGCACGCAAAAAAGGTGATAAACGGCTATTTATTGCGCCACATGGTGCGCATGCGATGTCTTATAGTGACAATAAGGAAGTCTATGAACAAGAGGTCGAAGCATTTCTGGAAGCATTTCAATTCAATCAAAATGAAAGAGGAGAATGAACAGCCGTTCGTCTCCTCTTTTTGCTAACTTATACGATAGTCACCACTGTTGTATGGTGTCTGCCCGCCAGCTCCATATGGCTCTCTTCCGATTGCTGCTGACTCATGACCGATAACCCTGCAGTTGCTGCCAATAAAAGAACTATCAAACTCATTTTCATATAAATGACCTCCATTTTGAATTTTTGATATGGCTTGAATTTTCCTTTCGTAATAACGGGTAGAAACTTCAAATAATCCAAGCTCATTATAATAATGAGCCGCATCAAGTGCCAGTTCCTCAATATCTGGGTATAAGCGCTTGTCCTCCAACAAATCTAATGTATCGTCTATGATTTTTATTTCTGCATCAACGTATAATGCTTTTAAAAACTGAAACTTGCAGATGTAAATTTCATCTTCTAATTCACAGGCTTTCATAATACCTTGTTGATAGAGGGTTAACGACTCTTCTATTTGTTTTTGTTTAAACAGGATTTGGGTCAGCATAAATAGTGGGTCTAGAGAGCGATTCAGATGGGTTAAATTCTCCTTTTCAAACACTTCAAGAGAGTCTTTGAGATAGCGACTTGCTGTAGCAAGATCGTTCATTTGGTAATAGCAGTTACCTAAGTTGAAAAGGGCCGAACCTATGACTCGAGGGTTTCCAATTGAGCGTGCTCGCTTTAGAGCATTTTTAAAGTAGGGCAATGCATGTTCATAGCATTTCAAATCATCATAGTTTGCACCGATGACAAATTCACAGTGGATGATTCTCAGCGTGTACGTTCTGTAGGCAGAGTACGTATCTAACGCTTGCAAAGCATAGTGCATCGAAAAGTGGGTTTGTTTCATGTGGTAGTATATTTCTGCTAATTTAAAATAAAATTCTGCTCTTTCTATATCATCTGATATGAGATTGAGCTTTTTTTCTGCGGAACGGTAATAAGCAATGGCGCTCAAATAGTTTCTCTGTTCAAATTCAAACATTCCTGTAAAAAAATGAACATAGTATTCAAGCATATCCGTTAATTTGGTCTGCGAATGTTCAATTGTTTCTAGAAGCTTCTTAATCTCCTCATCATTCGAGGCTTTTTTTGCCGGTTCAAAATATTCAAGCATGACCTTATGTCGAAAATCCATCAGCTGGTAAAAAAGCAGCAAGTTCTGATCTTGCTCCATCTCAAGGATTTCCTGCTCGATCTCGGCCTTTAGCTTCTCTGCTTTCATGACATGAAATCCGCAAATCTGCCTATACCATTCGTTTATTTTGATTCCAACCTGAGGCGATGACAGCTTGAGCTTCAATTCACCTTAGCACCTCCCTCCTCATGTACGATACATGTTGTATTCTATCATATTTCCTCGAATGGAAGAAATATGAAATGTCGTTTTTCGTAAAGTTTTCGGTATCCCGCAATAACCGCTTCCATTGCCGATTTTTCGGCATTTACAGTCTCTATTTTTCTCTTTCTACTTTTCTCATTTTGTCGAAATGTTTGTTAAAAATGACTTTTTATCGTTGAAAAATCTCATTTTTCTAATTAGACAGGTCTCCTGTTTGATGAGATGATGATGGCACAAAAAAAGCCCTCTTCAGCAAAGGGCTTATAACACATCTGTTACGTGTTCCATATTCTCTTTTATCCAACTGACTGCTAATTCAAGCGTTGGAAATTCTTCCGTTTCAAATGTGACTTCATCTTGGAGAAGCCAGACGTCCTTTTTTACTGAATCCATTCCACCGATCGACCAGTGCAAAAGGCTATATGGATGATTATTATTTAAAAACGACACCCACGTTTTATTTTGTGCCGTATTTTGTATCACTTTCAGCTTTTGATCCACTACGTTTCCACCTTACTTTACAAGTATACCCATTCTCGGGCTGAGTATTTGTTGAGGACTTTTCAACATAAGTGTATTGGCTTTTTCATTAAAATCAATCGTCATTTCCTCGTCAAAAAACACCTTTTGTGCTGTGTGTATATATAGTTTTAAATGTTGGCTATTTTTAAGTGGTTCCCATTCACCTGTTCTTTCACTTGTTAACCAAAGCATTGGTACGCCACTCACTGCACAGCCACAACCTTCTGAATCGTAGCGAAGCAGTAACTCCTTCGTTTCGTTTCCTGTTTGCTGTTTTTCTATATACGTTTTAGCCAGTTCTGTGATGTGAATATACATGGCGAACATCCTTTTTAAATTGATGCTTACATTGTAACACATAAAACACCATAAAACATGACACACGACTAAATCCGAAAGTCACACTCTTTGAAATACACCCTCTTCTCACTATGATTATATCTATCTATTGGCTCTTTCTGCATCCTGTTTTTTAGAATTATACTGATGACTCTATCAATTTTAAAAGAAGAAACAGGAGGTTTTAGATCGTGAAAAAAAGATTATTTCTCTGCTTTATCGGGGCGCTGATATTGATGTTGAGTTTCACTATGCCCGACATGAAAGCGGCATCTATCCTTGATGAAGTACGAGAAAGCTATGCGACTTATACGAGATCTGGTTACTCAGGGGGCGCCGCTTTATTAGATCCTATTCCCTCTGACATGAAAATTACAGCTTTAAATCCCCATGACTATAACTATAAAGGGGTAAATGCGGCACTTGCAGGGGCTTACCTTGAAGTAACGGGGCCAAAAGGAAAAACCGTTGTGTATGTAACCGATAAATATCCAGAAGGAGCAAAAGGAGCTCTTGATCTTTCTCCTAATGCCTTTACCAAAATTGGCAATATGGAAGATGGGAAAATCCCAATTAGTTGGAAAATTATAAAAGCACCGATTAGCGGAAATGTAGCTTACAGAATAAAAGAAGGTAGCAGTGAGTGGTGGGCTGCGATTCAAGTGCGCAATCATAAATATCCGGTTATGAAAATGGAATATTACAAAGATGGACAATGGGTGAACATGGAAAAGACCGACTACAACCATTTCCTTGGCTTTCATATGGGGTCTACATCTCTTCCTGTTCGAATCACAGATATTCGCGGGGTCATAGTAAAGGATCAATTACCCGCTCTTCCATCTACTGCTGCTTCACAGGCCTATATTGTAAAAGGCAATGTTCAGTTTCCTAATTAACGAGATGAAGAGGCAGCTTATTTAAGGGCTTCCTCTCTTCCTTCTTTATCCCAGCGATATGCCTCATTTTCTATTTCTTTTATGATTTCATTCTTTCCCGCCATATAGCTTTGTATATCTTCCGGATACTGTTTTGCTAATTGTTCCTTGACAGACGCATACGCTACAGCTCGTTCTGGGTGGACTCTTAAGTAATCTCGAAACAATAAATGTCTTTTCACATCAGGATGATTTCTTTCATACACATGGACATGATGCGTACGATTCAAGCCACCCTTTTGAAAAAAACGTCTCCCTTTTATACCATTTTCACCGAGCACTTCGTATCCAAGGTGTTCAAATCTCTCTTTTTTCCTATCAATCTCTTCTATATCGCTTACTTCTATTAATATATCTATAATTGGTTTGGCAACAAGTCCTGTAACTGACGTGCTGCCAATATGGTATCCTTCTATCCAGCTCTTTTGAATGATTTGCTTGAGTCGCTGCTTTTCTTGACGGAATTCTTCATGCCATTCTTTTTTGAATTCGACAACCTCAACCTTGCGTCGCGGTGTCCATTTCATTTTTGATAGGGTGAGCTCTTTTGCCACATGAATCACATTTGTTTCAAAAAACCCCAATTTTTCATATAGCCTTTTTGCAGGGGTGTTTTCTTGCCCTGTGGTCAGTTCTATCGGGACATTCTTCTCCATAATTGTCGACATAAGTCTTGTTCCAATACCCTGCTTTAGCGCTTTTGGATGCACAGCCAATCGACTAATGATCAAACAATCTTTCAGCTCTTCATAGGAGACTACACCTAATAAGAGATCATCTTGCTCAAAACCAATAAATTGCTCTTTTGCTTTCATGACATCTTGAATGGTCTCTTTTAATGGCGGAAGATCAGCATAGCCAATTTGTTCAGCTTCTTGTTGGTATGCAGCTAGTTGAATATGTAAGATCTGCTTTGCTACATCACTTATTGTGTGATCTAAATGAACAATCATTTCATTGCCTCCAGCTTCTTCACAAATAACACACGGTCTTCATGAATGCCATCGTAATCTGAAAAGACTGAGATGCCATCTACTGTTTTATCTCCCTTTTCTATCTGAAACCCGAGTTTTGTATGGTAAGCAATGGAGACTTTATTGATAGGAGCTGTGACAGCTTTAATGGTTGTTCTTCCTTCCTTTTCAGCCGCTTCATAAAAAGCTTGATAGAGGATTTTGCCTATCTTTAATTTACGGTGATCTGGATGGACGCCAACAAAGTGAATATAGGCTTCATCCGAATGAGATTGCGATAAAAAGCCAACCAAAAAGCCGATCAGCTCTCCCTTTTCAACGACAACAAAACTTGTTTGCTGGAAATGTTCAAAAAAGAGCTTTGGCAATTTTGCACGCAAATCTCTGCCTCCCCACCAGCTTTGAATGACGGATGTGACTGCGTAAAAATCTGACGGTTTCACTTGACGTATCATGATGGCCTCGCCCCTTTTTCCATTTTGGCTTTCCTTTGATTCGTTTTTTCTCAAAAATGCGATTGTTTCAATAGTCTACTGTCTGATCAAATGGTTGTAAAGACAGTATGCCCGTCTTTTTCATGTTCACTTGTTGGTTCTTCGTCTTTCAGCCGTCATCTCCTTTTAAATCTTCACACTTATTTCAAAAAGTTCACTTTTTGTGCGAAAGTTTCATTCATTTGTTATGTTAAGATGGTTCATATAGGAAATGGTACAAATGTTTATTGGAGATGATGAGATTGGTTTGGGTTGTTATTTCGCTTGTTGTGTTTAGTCTTTTAAAGCTGCTTGTCACCTCTTTGCCTTCTGGTGTTGTTGAGCGCCTTTTTAGCCGCTACGCCGTACATGCTAAAGTAACAAGTGAGCAAACAAATATTACTTTTCAAGGTCGTTCGCTTGATGAGCAGCCAGCATCTGAAATCATTCAACATTTTAATGATGCGATCTTTATTGAACGCTATTATATTTACCCTGGTGATGAAGAGCGCTTTCTTCATCCGAATGAAGGGCCAGCGCCGCTTACTATGCAAACAAAGCATGGGAAACATGATGTCACCCTTTATCTATTCCATTATGATGACCATGTGGATGTGGTTCGGCAGTTTACACATAAGCCAAAGAAAAAGCTGATGGCTTATCGTCTGCGTTCTGAACCGCTCCAAACATTCCACAACATGGCACATGCCTAACAATCGTTGCAGCAGACGAGACGAAGTGTTCATCACTTCGTCTTTTTTGTATGGACAGCTTTTGAATGATTTACCAGTATGAATTTCACCTCATGTTGTTTACAATAGATACAGAACATACGTTCTAAGAGGTGAAGTACAATGAATGAACGAGCCATTCTGCTTGTGGATATGCAGTCATTTTATGCATCAGTTGAGAAGGTGGAGGCGCCTCATTTGGAGAATGTGCCGCTCATTGTCTCTGGAGATCCAGAACGAAGAAGCGGAGTCGTCCTGGCAGCCTGCCCTCTCGCGAAGAAACGTGGCGTACAAAATGCATCAAGGTTATGGGAAGCACAGGAGAAATGTCCTGAAGCAGTGGTCGTACGTCCACGTATGCAGCGCTATCTCGATATCTCTGTCATGATTACAGAACTGCTTGAACAATACACAGACCTTGTCGAGCCATATTCCATTGATGAACAGTTTCTTGATATTACAGGCAGTCTTACACTATTCGGCTCTCCACATGAGATCGCTCAACATATACAAACAACGATTATGAACCAGACTGGCATTTACGCACGTGTGGGCATAGGCCCTAATAAAGTGCTCGCTAAAATGGCCTGTGACCATTTTGCCAAAAAAAACAGATCCGGCATCTATGAACTGAGTGCCGACCGGGTTGCTGCTGATTTATGGCCGCTTCCCATTGGAAAATTATTTGGCGTCGGCAAACGAATGGAGCATCATTTGAAACGAATGGGCATCAGTACCATTGGCACACTTGCTACTTATCCGTTAGACCGATTAAAAAAACGCTGGGGAATCAATGGGGAGCTTCTGCAGCGAACAGCTTTAGGACACGATCCCTCCCCAGTCACTATTCACACACATGATCAGCAAAAAGCCGTTGGGCATCATATGACCCTTCCCCGTGATTACGCATCTTTTGAGGAGATCAAAGTTGCTCTTCTTGAATTGAGTGAGGAAGTCGCTAGGCGGGCACGTTTTAAGCATTATCTCGGTCAAACGGTGTCTGTTGGTGTAAGAGGGACTGATTTTTCACATCCAACAGGCTTTCATCGACAAATGAAGCTTCATTCACCGACACAGTATGGCTCAGATATTGCAGAGGCGGCGATTCAGCTATGCCAGCAGCACTGGGATGGCCAGCCCATTCGCAGTGTAGGCATTACCCTCTCACAGCTGCAGCCTGACAGCCACTATCAGCTGACTTTATTTGATCATCATTTGAAGAAAGATCAACTCAGCAAAGTATTTGATAAAATCCATCTGAAATATGGACCTGCGGCATTATTGCATGCTTCGTCACTGACAAGCGCAGGGCAGGCATATCACCGCGCCGAAAAAATTGGCGGGCATTACAAATAACGGAGGCGAACAAGCATGAATCCCAATAAATTAACACCTGGATACAACATCATGTGGGAATCAAGCCGAATGATGCTACCAGAGCACCGGGAGCAGCTTCTTGCTCAAAAACGAAAGAAAAAAGAATATACACCTCTACCGCTCAGCTCCGATCAGCTAGAGGAAATGAATGTTTTGATCACACAGTCGATTACCGAGGATCAAGCGATTTGCGTGACATATGTCTCATCCGGCATGAAAGCACAGTTTTGGGGCTGGGTGAAAGCCATTCATTATGAAACACGCCAAATGAAAATCGTGAATGACGAAGATGTTCTAAACCTTTCCTTACATCAAATTATTGCCATCGATCTCAATTGATTTTCACAAAACGAAAACATGATCATTGAGAAAACCCGCTTCGTTTTTCTGAAAAAATCATGACCCATCAAGGCTTAAAACCTTGAAAACGAGGCATATGCTCTTCGAATGAACGGAACGGTTCAAGCTTCTCTGTCATTTGACGGATGACTCCTCCATCAAATTGTGTATTTAATTTGCACAATTTTTCATGTATGATTGGAACATCTTACAAACTCAGGGGAGACACAGCATGAAAAATAACTTACGCACTTTACATCCACTTAGTTGGACGATCATCATCGGCACGATATTCGGCCGAATGGCGACATCCATGAGCATTCCCTTTCTAGCCGTTTATTTGACACAAGTCAAAGGCGCCTCAGCCTCTTCAGCTGGATTGATCATTGCCGTCAGCTCTCTTATTGGGATTGTTGCGAGTTTTTACGGCGGCTATGTTTCCGACCGAATCGGCAGAAAAAAGGTCATGCTTTTATCCATCTTTGGCTGGACACTTGTCTTTGTTGGCTTTGCGTTTGCAGATGCCATTTGGGTCTTCTTTTTTATGAATGCTTTAAATGGACTGTGCCGGGCGCTGTTTGAACCAACGTCTAAAGCACTCTTATCCGATGTCACCCCATCGAGCATTCGGTTGTTTGTCTTTAACTTACGGTATACGGCCATTAATATTGGTGTTATTTTCGGCCCGCTGCTTGGCTTATATCTCGGGTCATCAAAAACGACTTTTCCATTTCTCGTCGCTGCCCTCATTTACTTGTTGTACGGGTTAACGCTGGCATGGCAATTTCAAAAGCATCCAGTGGCTGCTCCAGAAAGCACCAAACAAATCGGCGTCAAAAAAGCTCTTTCCATTATTCAGAAAGATACGGTCTTTAGCATCATCCTCATTGGCGTTACTTTATGTTCATTTGGCTATTCACACCTAAGCTCAACACTGCCTCAATATTTATCGGCATCCCCTATGATTGAGGATGGCCCTAAACTGTTTGGGTATCTTTTATCCTTAAACGCAGTGGTTGTCATTGTCGTTCAGTACCCGCTGATTATGATCGCTAAGCGCTATTCAACGATTTTGTCGTTAACGACTGGGAACGTGCTCCTAGCAGGCAGTTTGTTTGCCATTGCTTTTTCACAAAGTCTCGGTACGCTTGCTTTTATCATTGTCGTGTTTACGATTGGTGAAGTGCTGCTCTTTGCGATGATGGATCTGTTTGTAGACAATATTGCAAAACCTGAAGTGAAAGGATCATACTTCGGCGCAATGGGGTTTTCTCAGCTCGGCAGCGTCGTCGGACCGTTTGTCGGAGGATTGTGTATTGACTTATTTGGCGCAGTCCATCCCCTTTCTATTTTTTCAGTCTTGGCGATTGTCACCGCTGCAGGCGTTCCGTTTTTACTTATCGGATACTACCGCCTAAAAAAACGAACGGCGGCTGCCGTGGCTGTGAAAGTAAGTGGAGGTCATTAAAAAACCGCTCTCAATTTGAGCGGTTTCAGCGTGTAGACAAACCCTCGCATTCTTTGTCAGTCCTGCGCGCTAGTACTCACGAATGTCAAATTCGCTCTGTGCCAGTGCTCGTCCTTCCTAGACTTCAAAGGTTTTCTATCACGCTCAAAAGAAGACAAAGGGCTAAAATAAAGTTCATTTTAGCCCTTTGTCAACAATCTAAAACCGCTCTCAATTGAGCGGTTTTCTTTATACCCTGCGGATGGCGATCTCTTCCACCTTATGCTGATCGCCTTTTTTTAAAATCAAATCGGCTCTATATTTTGTCGGCAAAATATTTTCATATAAATTTGGCCGGTTCACTGTATTCCAAATCGTGCTTGCCATCTGATCTGCTTCTTCATCCGACAAATCTTTGTATTGATGAAAGAAGGATTCAGGATCTTGGAAGGCTGTTTCCCGTAGCAAACGGAACCGTTCTTTATACCAGCATTGAATTTGCGTCTCAGCGGCATCTACATAAATCGAAAAATCGAAGTAATCTGATACAAACACGCGCGGCTCATCCTTCAGATCATCCAGTGCCGGTGATTGCAACACATTGATCCCTTCAATGATGACAATATCTGCATCTTCTACTGTTTCATACACCCCTTCAAGACGATCATAGGTCAGATGTGAATATACAGGTGCATGCACAGTTTGTTTCCCTGATTTTAATTCATTTAAAAACGAAAGTAGCGCTTTAACATCATAGCTTTCCGGGAAGCCTTTCTTTTCCATCAGCCCCCGATCTTTTAACTCTTTTTGAGGATATAAAAAGCCGTCCGTTGTTACGAGACTCACCTTCAGCCCATCTCCAAGCCTTGATAAAAGTGTTTCAATGATACGTGCTGTCGTGCTTTTTCCGACGGCCACACTTCCTGCAATCCCAATTAAAAAAGGGATTTTCGCATGATGCGGGTAGTTTAAAAAAGCATTGACATGCTGATTTTTTTGTTTTTCTGCAAAGACATGTAATGTCAGAAACCGAATAAGCGGTATGTAAATATCTCGAACTTCTTCTAGCGATAAGTAGTCGTTTAATCCTTGAAGTGCTCTCACTTCTTCTTCTGAAACAGATACCGGCATATATTCTCCAAGAGCGGCCCATGCCTCTCTCGTATGGCGTGTATATAGTGTATTAAAATCTAGTCGTTCGTCACCCAAAGTCTTTCCCACCAATCTAAACTAAACTCATAACCAAAAAGACGATAATCCGATTGTAGCTTAAAATGAAGGCGCTGTCTTTATTTTTCAACGAAAGTTTGCTTCTTTTGCGAAAAAAAAGCATTAAATAAAGGAAAATGAGGGTAAATAAGAGTATTCAGTTTGATAGATAGAAGGGAGCACACCAAATGAAATATGTGATGATTGGCGGAGATGCAGCAGGAATGAGCTGCGCTATGCAAATATATAGAGAGGATCCAGATGCGCAAATTGTAGCTTTTGAAAAAGGAGAGATTTTCTCATATGGACAGTGCGGACTCCCCTACTTGATCGGCGGTCTCATTGATCATCACAGAAAACTCATCGCACGCAGCGCTGACACTTTTCGTGACAAATACGGAATTGATGCCAGATGCTTACACGAAGTGACCTCAATTGACCCTGAGCAAAAAACAGTATCGGGTATTCATTCTAAAACAAAAGAACCCTTTACAGAAACGTACGACCGCCTGTTAATTGCGACAGGAGCAAGCCCCGTCACACTTGATCTAGACAGCCATTCATTAGAAGGTGTCCACGTATTAAAAACAATCCCGCATGCGCTGTCTATTTTAGACAATCTAAAAAAAGACGTCACACATATCACGATCATCGGCGGAGGATATATCGGCTTAGAAATGGCAGAAAATTTGAAAGGGCTAGGCAAAGACGTTCATATCATTCAGCGGGGTGCAACACTTGGCCCAGGCTTTGATCCCGATATGGCAAAATATCTGAAAGAAGAAGCGGACAATCAGAGCATTCACGTGGTACTTGGTGAAACAGTGCAAAAGTTAAAGGGCAAAACACATGTAACAGCTGTTCAAACAGACAAACAGACCATTGAAACAGATATGGTCATCATCGCCGTTGGTGTCACTCCGCAAACATCCTTTTTAGACAGCACAGGAATTCAGCGACTGCAAAATGGCGCAATTGTTGTGAATGAATACATGCAGACGAATGTACAAGATATCTATGCGGCGGGTGACTGCGCAGCAACCTATCATCGTATCAAAAAAGAACTGGACTATATTCCGCTAGGCACGACAGCGAATAAACAAGGAAGAATCGCAGGCTTTCATATGACAGGAACAAACCGCGCGTTTCAAGGTGTAACCGGCACAGCGGTGATGAAATTTATGGACGTGACAGCAGGGCGAACGGGTTTATCAGAGAAAGAAGCAAAAGACGCGGGCCTTCCTTTCTCCACCATCACCATCGACAGCACTGACCACGCTGGATATTACCCAGATGCAGAGAAAATGAAAGTGAAACTGATTTACAGAAGCGATGATCACACCTTGCTTGGCGCACAAATCATCGGTAAAGAAGGTGTTGATAAACGAATTGATGTCATGGCAACGGCTCTTTATCAAGGGCTGACTGTGACAGACCTTGAAGATTTAGATATTAGCTATGCCCCCCCTTTTAACAGTGTATGGGATCCACTTCAGCAAGCGGCAAGGCGGATATAGAAAAAGGAGTGAAGCCATTGACCATTCAACAAATTGCTACTATTGAAATTCCTGTGACTGATATCCCCCGAGCTGTCTCTTGGTATGAACAGATTTTAGAGATGATCGTTTTACATCAATCAGAAGAAGCCGCCATGCTCACTTTTACTCATGGCGAGGGACCTTCTTTTTATCTCGTCAAAACAAAACACGAGAAACGAATCTACTTTATGAACTCTTTTACAGGAGTTCGGCATAGTATGATCGATTTATTTGTGAAGGATTTAAAAAACTTTCACCAGTATTTAAGCGAGCATGCAGTGACTGTATCGGATATTCAAATATTAGCTGACCCAGACTTAGGCGGTTTTAGCTTTGAAGATGTTGATGGCAATGTCTTTGGCGTCACCAATATCAAGCCCCATCAAACAAAAAAAGAAACCAGCCTGTGACCGGTTTCTTTTTTTGTTATTTTTTCATCATCGCTTTACGTGCTGCTTTTTCAAATAAAAACGGGAATAATTGATACAATTTACTGCCAGCATTCATCCATCCTGGTAAATTAATCTCTCTTTTTTTCGTCATCATGGCGGATACGACCTTCCCTGCTACCTTGTCAGCACTGAGCATCATAAAATCAACATTTTTTACATATTCACCACTGCGGTCTGCAATGGTAAAGAAGTCTGTGGCAATCGGTCCTGGATTGACGGTTGTGACATGAATTCCACTGTCTGCCAGCTCCATTCTGAGGCTGTTTGAAAATCCGAGAACCGCATGCTTTGATGCGGAATAGATGGCGGATTTAGGGGTGGCAATTTTGCCTGCCTGTGACGCAATATTGATAATATGTCCCTTCCCTCTTTGTTTCATCTCAGGAAGGACCTTTTTTGTGCAGGTAATTAAACCAAAGACATTGACCTCAAACATCGACACCATTTCCTCAATGGATGCGTCCTCGACGAGATCGAACACACCAAAGCCGGCATTGTTCACCAAAATATCAACAGCACCCACTTGTTGATAGGCTTGATCAATGTCCTCAAGCTGACTGACATCAAGCTGAACGATGTGACATACGCCGCCAGCACTTATAATCTTTTCTTTTACACCTGTGAGCTTTTCAATTCGTCTTGCCGACACAATGATTTCTGCTCCTTCGGCTGCTGCCAAGTACGCCATCTTTTCACCAATACCGCCTGAAGCACCTGTAATCCATATTCTCTTTCCTGTTAGTCGCCCCATTTATTTCACTCCTTCATTTGCTCGATAGTAGAGGGTTCCGTCTTTTTGCACTTCTTCAATATGTCCAGCCGCTAAAAGCACATCAAGCTGCCCGACTGTCTCAGACATTGTCAGAAATAATGCTTCTTCATACAGGCCCGGAAATAGGGTGCGACAAAGATGAAAGGCGGTCATTTCCTTTCGTTGAAGCAGCTGATACATCGTATTTGCCCGTTTTTCCTGTTTTTTAAATCTTTCTTCGATCAATTCGTGATGAGAGGTAATGAGCTGACCATGCCCTGGATAAATGGCCTGAATGGGCAAATGCAATAAACGCTCGAGTGATGCTTTATATTGAAGCAGCGATTTTTGACGTTCTGTTCCTTTCATTGGCGCTTCCATTAACGGATTGGAAGAAATGGTCGTAAGCAGCAGATCACCTCCGATGAAATTCCCTGTTGTTTCATCTAAAAAAGAAAGATGAGATTGTGCATGTCCCGGGGTCTCCAGCACTTGGAAGTGCTCATGTCCCTTCAAACGATCGCCTTCTTTTATGACGTCATCGACATGTGCCGTACATGAATATGTATAGGACTGCCTCACCATTCTTTCACACTCACCTTGACGAAGCGGGACACCTAACTGCTGAAAAAAATCATTCATAAAATGGATTTGACGCTGTTTAAACGCTGCATCCTGACTAATATAGAGCTCATTCAACTCGTGTCCGATGACACGGACATGGGGTTTCATCAGATCTAAAAGACCGACATGATCTGCATGATGATGTGTCAAAACCACTTGATCAATATCATCTATTGATAAATGATGTTCCTTTAATTGCGTGACAAAGGCATGCTGCGCCTCTTGTGTCATCGGTCCGGAATCAACTAAGGTCACGGCATCGCCTTTTAATACATATGCATGGACATCCCCCACCGCAAACGGTGTAGGGATGGATAATTGAATCATTTCTTCTTTCACTTTTATACGTCATCTCCTGATTTTTGTCTCATAGATCATCTGAACTCACTCTTCTTTATTCATTGTATCTTGCAAAGGGCAGACTGTCATGCGGTTTAGATGGTCAATTTTTTTATCTCTCCCTATTGACACAAACTTGTCCATCGTTGCATAATGAACAACAAATATAAGATGCGCGATGACAAGGATTAGTAAGCAAAATAATGATGCAAGAGAGTGAGGTCCGCCGGCTGTAAGACTTCACCATCCTCTTATTTGCTGAACCTGCCCTTTGAGCTGTTAGGCAAACCTAAACGTTTCCCGCGTTAAGGGACTAGAGCTGAGTATGCAACATTGCATGCTAATTGAGGGTGGTACCGCGAAAAACCTTTCGTCCTTTGCAGACGAGAGGTTTTTTTATTTTCTACAAGGAGGAGCAGCTTATGAGTAAAATTGGATTTATTGGTGCAGGCTCAATGGCCGAGTCTATGATTAAAGGTCTTTTAAAGAGCGGCATTATGTCAAATGAAGATATCATTGTCACAAATAAAACAAATGAAAAACGATTAGAAGAATTACATGCACGTTATGGAGTCAAAACAGATTTCGCTCGTTCCTTTATTTATGAAGAAGCCGATATGCTGGTGTTCGCTTTAAAACCAAAAGATGCGGAAAGTGGCATTTCTGAAGTAAGGCCCCATTTAAATGGACAGCTGATTATTTCTATTTTAGCGGGCATTTCTATTGAAACCATTCAGCATTATGCTGGCGCAAAAACGGCGGTGGTTCGTGCGATGCCAAATACATCAGCAGCCATACAACAATCAGCTACTGGCATTGCTGTCAGTGATGAAGTCACAGAGGCGCAAAAGGAAAAAGCAGTTCAGTTGTTTGAAACGATCGGTCATGTGACGGTTTTAGATGAATCACAGCTGAATGCGGTCACAGCCATTGCCGGCAGCGGTCCTGCCTTTATTTATCATTTGATTGAAGGAATGGAGCGAGGTGCATCGGAACTTGGAATGGACCAAGAGACAGCGAAATTGCTCATTTGTCAAATGATTGCAGGCGCTGCAAATATGCTTCAGGATAGCGGTAAGGAACCTGCTGAATTGCGCAAAGAAATTACGAGCGAAGGTGGAACGACAGAAGCAGGACTGAATACCCTTGCTTCCTATCAATTTGAAGAAGCGATTGTCGATTGTGTGAAAACAGCGACAAAACGTGCAGCAGAATTAAACGATATGTTTTCAGCGAGTACGTATAAGTAAGTGAGAAAAGCACCTGCCTTGATGACAGGTGCTTTTCATCTATCACTCGATGCTCTCATGGACATGATGGCTTTGATTTGATCGAGGTGATGAATTTCATGTAAAGCAATGGTTTCAGCTAATATTTGGACTGTCATCATCCCTTCTTCAGGATGGAGACCTGAAAAATCCCATGTATCCTTTTCTAATCGTTGTAGTGTTTTGTTTCTGCTCTCTTTTAAGCGCTCGATCAATGCACTGACCTCTTGTGCGGTATACGTTTCATAAGCTCTTCCCTTCACATATATCTCTGGATCATATGATGCGAAAAGCGTGTGCTCATTTGATATTGCCTGCTCTATCCGCTCTGACCAGACTTCTTCTGTATCATACAAATGTCCAACAATTTGTTTAATCGACCACTTGCCTTCCCCAAAAGATTCATCTAATGTAGCCTCATCACATGTCCATACTAACTCCTCAAGCTTACGCAAACTCTCATGAAGTGATGTCATGATCTCTGTTTTTGTTAGTACTCCTGTTTTCACTCTCACAATCCCCCTTCAAATATGTGTAAGTATTATTCTATATCATACTCTATTTCTTTAGACAGAAGGTGATTGATATCAAAAAGAAAAGCCCTATCATGACGATAGAGCTTTCACTTAATTCTTTTCTAGTAAAGCATGAATTGTTGATTGTAAGAGCGACGGCAAAACGCCAAAAGAGAATGGGACATGCAGACGTTCTGTCCATTTGTGCGCATCCTTTCCTAATGGACCAACGTTGATGACAGGTACGTTAAGAGCTTCTTTTTCTCCTTGTGGTAACGAGTAGCCTTTTTGGTATAGCGGCATGTTGGCTGTATAATCGTCTATATCTTGATTTTCAAGCTGTAAGTAGCTTAAATCAGATAAACCAGGAAAATATTTGACTTCTTCTACTTCGATTCCATAGATCTCTTTTGCTTCTCTTTGAATCTTCTTTAAGGTCGTTTGAATATGCAGATCGTTTGTTGAAGAAACAGATGGGTAAAATGGCGGACTATAAAACAACACAATCAGTGCTCCATCTTCCTTACAAAGGGTCGTCAGTTCTGATACAATTTTGGTTGAAAAATCACGATCTCCTAGCTCACCCCGGTTGGCAAAGGCGTAGTTGACAATTCGCTCGACCTCCTGCTTGCCGGATCGTTCAGCAGCTTTTTCGTACAGCTCATGATACGTTAACACCGTGATGTTTGTATCAATGGGTGTAAAATGTTTAAAGCGTTGAAATGCAGCGGTTTTCTGTTTGAGATTGGCTTCAATTTGAGCTGCTGCTTGTTTCGCAGTTTCATAGAGGAGCCCGTGAAGCTCTTCACTAGAGCGGTTCATCATCAGCACATTAAATAAAGAAACAGCCGTGTGAGGCGTTTGAACAGAGTAAGCTTCTTTCAAATCCTTTTGCATCAAATTGGTCGGAGGTGGTGTCACTTCACCATCTACTTCCTCACAATAATCACTATTCAGTTCTAACAGCCTGTTTAATTCAGATACCATAAAATTTGCATTTAATCCTGAGAAGGGCTCACCTACATGTGTTTCAATTCCTTTGCAGAAAAATCCCGCAAGTACCTTCCCTATACTACCTGTATAGATGTATTGATGCGCATCCCCGGGATACTTTTCAAACATCGGCTCACTGTTTAAACAAGCGGTATACTCAAGGTCATACTTCTGCTTGAGCTCCTTTAGTTTCGGAACAGCCTCCAGCATTCCCTGTGAATTCACTTCTTCATCTGGCACTGTGACGAGCAGAATATTTCCTTCAAACCTCCCCGCCATCGCTCTTTCTAGCATGGAAAGCTGGACAGTCAGGCCTGCTTTCATATCCATGGACCCTCGTCCAAACAGCCAGTCACCTGAAGCTAAATCCTCTCTTGCCCTTTTTGGAAGAAGTGCACTTTTTTGAGAAAAGGACGCCATTAACTCTTCGGGCTTACATGCCATATTTTGAAATTCTCCGTAATCCTCTGTATCGACGACATCAAAATGGCTGAGGAGTAAAACAGTACGTGGCAGCGTACTTCGTTTGACAAGTGCCGTTAAAAAATACCGGCCATCTTTCATTGGATGCAAAGCCAAGTGATCAGGATGCTGCTCAAAATATGGCCGCTCCCTCAGCAAGTAATATAAATATTCCGCTAATGCGACTTCTCCCGTTGTACCAGATATGCTTTCATACTGCATCAGAGCTGTGAGTAGCTCCTTTAGTTCACTTTCCGTTTGCCATTTCATCCGTTTATCCCCCTTTGATGTCCATATCTTTCATTATACAAAATCATGTTCAAAAGCTATATGGTTTGAGCACCTTTTATGACGAATGTTTGAATGACTGTTATAATCGGCTATACCATTCTATGAGGAGGCGAAGGTAATTGGAAACAAAGCTTTTTTCACCTTGGACATTAAAAGGTGTCACACTCAAAAACCGCATCGTCATGTCCCCGATGTGTATGTATTCATCCTATGACCGTGATGGAAAATTACAGCCTTTCCACTTTGCACATTATATTTCCCGTGCGCAAGGTCAGGCCGGATTAATTATGGTCGAGGCAAGTGCTGTTTCACCTGAGGGAAGAATTAGTGATCAGGACCTCGGAATTTGGAGTGATGAGCACATTGAAGGGTTTGCCTCATTAAACGAACAAATCAAAGCGTACGGAACAAAAACCGCCATCCAGCTAGCCCATGCAGGACGCAAGGCTGAGCTAGATGGTGACATTCTTGCTCCATCCAGCATTCCATTTGACGAGCAATCTAAAACACCTCTTGAGATGTCTATCGATCAAATAAAAGACACAGTTCAGGCGTTTCAAGATGCCGCTGTCCGCGCCAAGAAAGCTGGATTTGACATCATTGAGATTCATGGTGCGCATGGCTATTTGATTAACGAATTTCTCTCACCGCTTGCCAATCACCGGACAGATGAATATGGCGGTTCACCAGAAAATCGTTATCGCTTCTTGAGAGAAGTGGTTGATTCAGTCATTGAAGTGTGGGATGGACCATTATTTGTCCGTGTATCCGCTTCTGATTACACAACAAAAGGACTAGATATTGCAGATTATATTGGCATTGCCGCATGGCTGAAAGAGCAAGGAGTCGATCTAATTGATGTGAGCTCAGGCGCTGTGGTGCAAGCCAGTATTAAAACATTCCCCGGCTACCAAGTCACCTTTGCTGAGAAAATAAGAGAAGGTGCCGGCATCCAAACAGCCGCTGTCGGTATGATCACATCTGGTGTACAGGCCGAAGAAATTTTACAAAACCATCGTGCTGACTTGATCTTTATCGGCAGAGAATTTTTACGGGATCCGTATTTCCCAAAAACAGCCGCTAAAGAGCTTCGTACATCCATCGAAAGCCCGCGCCAATACGATCGCGCTTGGTAACATCTCTAAACAAAAAGGTGTCTATTTTTTGAAATAGGCATCTTTTTTGTTTTTAAGAGAAACATCTTTGCCTTTTGTGCCGTCTTTTAGCTAAAGAACCACTTAGAGGAGATGGAAGAATGAACTCGGCATTGATTGAAAGAACGTATCATATAGATGGACATCACTTTTATACAAGGCATCGTCAAGGAAAAAAGCAAGCCACCATTATTTTTGAAGCAGGATATGGAATTTCAGGCGATACGTGGGCGAATATCGCTCGTGATATTGACCCAGAGCTTGGTGTTTTCTTATATGACCGTTTAGGTAATGGAAAAAGCAGTGAAAGCAAGGAAGGAAGAACTTTGCATGATCTTGCGGATGATTTAGATACACTTTTACAACAAGCCAATATTCAGCCGCCATTTCTCATTGTGGCGCACTCATTTGGCTCTCTTGTCAGCCGCTTATGGGCAAGCCGCAGAAAAGAAGATGTTATCGGTATGGTCCTTCTAGACCCAGCAAGTGAGGAGCAAGAGCAGGTCATTCTGCCGCTCTTATCAAAGGAAGAACGCACTTCATATATGGCGCAGTTCACAGCAGAATGTACACATGAGGACTTTGAGCAAATGCTGCGTACGATCAAAGAGGAGCAAACGCATTATGGGATGATGCCCCTTCTTGTCATTTCATCAGGCAAAAGCCGCTTGTTTCATCCAGCACATGAAGCTTGGCTGAGGCTCCATAAACGAATGCTCACATTGTCATCCCAAAGCGGATGGATTCAGGCGCAGAACAGCTCGCACTATATTCATCACGATGAACCACATATTGTGCAGCTTGCGATTTATGATGTATGGTGTGCAGCAAAACAGCCTGTCTCTTATTATCAAACAGCTAACTAAAAACAAAAACTCCTTGACCGGACATCAGTCAAGGAGTTTTTTCGTTATACCGTTGGTGCTGATTGACTTTTCTCAGACAGCAGCTTTTCAATGCTGACAAGCTGAACGCATAACGTAAAGATGTCAATCGCCTGCTCTAGTTCTTCAAGCGTTGGGAACGTTGGCGCAATACGGATATTGCGATCAAGCGGGTCGTTACCATAAGGATATGTCGCCCCTGCACCTGTTAGTGTCACACCGGCTTCTTTCGCTTTTTGCACAACAGCTTTTGCACAATGATCGAGTGTATTTAAGCTAATAAAATATCCGCCATTTGGTTTGTGCCACTCAGCGATGCCTGTTCCACCAAGCTTTTCATCAAGGATCGAAAGAACGAGGTCAAATTTCGGCTTAATAATCGCTGCATGCTTTTTCATATGTTCCTTCAATCCTTCTGGATTCTTGAAGAAACGAAGGTGTCTTAATTGATTGATTTTATCTGGCCCAATGGTTTGAACTGATAGCTGTTTTTGAATAAAGCTGATGTTGTCCTGACTAGATGCCATCAGTGCAACACCCGAGCCTGGGAACGTAATTTTAGAAGTAGAAGCGAACATAAACACACGGTTTGCATGTCCTGCTTTGTCTACTGCTTGAAAAATATCTTTTAACGTATCAGGCGTATCTGTTAGATGGTGGACTGCATAGGCATCATCCCAAAAAATACGGAAGTCGTCTGCTTTTGTCTGCATGGAAGCAAGACGGTCGACAACCTCATCTGAATACGTAATGCCGTCAGGGTTGCTATATTTCGGTACACACCAAATCCCTTTGATGGCTTCATCTTCTGCAACCAATTTTTCTACCTGATCCATGTCAGGTCCATCCGACTTCATATCTACCGTAATCATCTCTATGTTAAAATGCTCACAAATGGCAAAATGACGATCATACCCTGGGCTTGGTGCTAGGAATTTTACCTTTGGAAGCTTGCCCCAAGGTGTTTTGCTGCCATATACGCCGTGAGTCATGGCACGGGCAATTGTGTCATGCATCATATTTAGGCTAGAATTACCGCCAATGATGATTTGTTCTGGCTTCAGATTGAGCACACTTGCAAAAAATTTCTTTGTTTCAGGAAGGCCTGTCAAGCCGCCATAGTTTCGCACATCTGTACCATCCTCAGCTGTCATTGCATCCTTTGATGTCACAACATCGAGCATGCCCATAGATAAATCGAGCTGTTTTGGTGAAGGTTTCCCTCTAGACATGTCTAAGTGTAAGTTTTTACTTTTGTACGTTTCATACTCTTTTTGTCGTGCTGCATATAGGTCATTTAATTCTGCTTCACTTAACGCTGTAAAACCGCTCATCTTTGATTGTGCCTCCCGTATTCTTCATAGTGTAATTCGTCATTTGTTTTTTCTTCACCATTTTACCACTACCTGAAAAAGAGCGTCATCATAAATATCAAAAAAATCACACAACTATTTTTGACGATTCATCCAATTTTTACAGGGTACGGTCAATAGGAAAAGAAAAGAAATCATGTGCAGCTTCAGTCAGCGGGAATATATCGCGGGCTTCTTTGAGTAATTGTTTCATTGACTCTTCCCCTTGGTACCGTGCACTAATATGAGTCAAAATCAGTCTTTTTGCGCCTGCTTCCTGCGCTGTTTTTGCTGCCTGTTCTGTCGTACTGTGATAATAATTATAGGCTAGTTCTGCATCTTCTTTCCCAAATGTTGCTTCATGGACTAACACATCCGCATTCTTGGCAAGCCTTGTTATATTCTCGCACAAACGGGTATCTCCTGAAAATGCAACGATTCTCCCTTTTTTAGGGGGTTCCAAATAATCGGTTCCATCAATCATTCTTCCATCTTCGAGTGTAACGGTTTCCCCATTTTTCAACTTCTGATACAAAGGTCCAGGTTTTACACCGATTTTTTTTAGGTCTTCGGCTTTTAGTGCACCGGGTACATCTTTTTCCACGACCCGATAACCGTAAGCTGGGATCCCATGAGACACTCGTCTTGCTTCTACTTGAAAGGTCTCATCTTCAAAAACGATCCCTTCCTCTATTTCTATGATATGCAGCGGATAAGTCAAATGCGTTTGTGTCGCTGAAAGTGTCGCGTTTACAAAAGCTTTAATGCCGCTTGGACCATATATCGTCAATTCATCCTCTCCGCCTTGAAAGGACCTGCTGCCAAGCAGACCCGGGAGACCATATACATGATCACCGTGCATATGCGTGATAAAGATCTTCTCAATTTTTCTTGGTTTAATCGTTGTATGTAATATTTGATGCTGCGTCGCTTCTCCGCAATCAAAAAGCCACACGGCTTTTCTCTCTTCTAAAAGCTTCAGCGCAGTGCAAGTGACGTTTCTTGTTTTTGCAGGAATGCCTGCACCTGTTCCTAAAAAGAGCAGTTCCATTACGATTTCCTCCTACAGCCGGTATACAATCTCTTCATTCATATAGAATACATGAAGACAGGATAAATGTGAATTCAGCGGAATTTTTGAAAAAAGTCAAACTTGGGCAGAAAAAGTCGAATCAAATGTTTGCTTTACGAACAATGAACCTTTAAAATAAAGAAAATGTACATACATTCTCGGTTTTTACAACAATGCTACGAATAAAGTGAGGTACTTTTCGTGAATACAGAAACTAACTATCCAAAAGCAGTCATTGTCATCTTTGGCGCAACAGGAGACCTTGCAAAACGCAAGCTCTACCCTTCTATACATAGACTTTATCATAGCGGAAAGCTTGGAGATCAATTCGCTGTTGTAGGTGTTGGACGTCGTCCTTGGTCTCATGAAGACCTAAGAGCTGTGGTAAAAGAATCGGTCTCTTCTGATGATGCAGAAGCAAAAGCAGAGGAATTTATTTCTCATTTCTATTACCATGATTTTGATGTTTCAAGTCCCGCTTCCTATCAAGCACTGAACACACTTCTTTCTGGTCTTGAAGATACATACAGTATCCCAAATAACCGGATGTTCTATTTAGCGATGGCACCAGAATTCTTCGGAACCATTGCGAAGTTTTTAAAAAGTGAAGGCGTATCAGAAACGACTGGATGGTCTCGACTTGTTATTGAAAAACCGTTTGGTCATGACCTGCCTAGTGCCAAAACATTAAATGAAGAGATCCGAGATGCATTTACAGAGGATCAAATTTATCGTATTGACCACTATCTTGGTAAACAGATGGTGCAAAACATTGAGGTAATTCGTTTTGCGAATGCGATCTTTGAACCGCTTTGGACAAACCGCTATATTTCAAACATTCAAATCACATCGAGTGAATCATTAGGTGTCGAAGACCGTGCGAGATATTACGAGAGTTCTGGTGCACTGAGAGATATGGTACAAAACCATATGCTTCAAATGGTTGCACTACTAGCCATGGAGCCACCGATTAAGCTCAATACAGAGGAAATCCGTAGCGAAAAACGGAAAGCATTGCGTGCGCTTCGTCCATTCTCGAAAGATGAAGTGGATCAATTCTTTGTCCGCGGACAATATGATGCAGGAACGATTGATGGCAATATGGTTCCTTCCTATCTTGAAGAGCAAAATGTGGACCCAAACTCCAACACAGAAACATTCGTTGCAGGAAAACTTCTCATCGATAACTTTAGATGGGCCGGGGTACCATTTTACATTCGTACAGGAAAACGTCTAGAAAAGAAATCCACTCAAATCGTGGTGCAATTTAAAGACATTCCGATGAACCTGTACTACGGAAACGGGAATTCCATGCATCCAAACTTACTTGTGATTCACATTCAGCCAGACGAAGGTATCACCCTTCACCTGAATGCTCGCAAGCTTGATGGCGGAACGTATGCTAAACCAATTAAGCTTGACTATCAAACAAATTACAACGACATCATGAATACACCAGAAGCGTATGAAAAGCTAATTCATGACTGTTTGCTAGGTGACGCAACAAACTTTGCCCACTGGGATGAAGTAGCACTGTCTTGGAACTTTGTTGATCCAATTTCAGAAAAATGGGCTGAGACCAAAACGTTAAAACCAAATTATCCTGCTGGTTCTATGGGACCAAAAGAAGCAGATCAGCTTCTTGAAAAAGATGGATATCACTGGTGGAATATATAAAATCAACAAAAAAAGAGCAGTCTCCCGATTGAGGGGGTTCTGCTCTTTTTTTAAAGTCGTGTTTTCGTAATTTCAACTGTTGAAAAATCAAATTTATCATAGCGATGATGGCTAAAAGAATATTCAAACGGCCGGCCTGTGTTTAAATAAGCCACCTGCTCCACTTCTAGCACCGGATCCGTAGGGTCACAGCCTAAATATTGCTGATCAAGCTGATCTGATTTAGCCGCTCTAATTTTTTTGTGCGCTCCTGCTACTTTTAATTGCAGTGTGTTTGTAATGTAGCTATAGATGGAACCCAATAAAACCTCTTCATCTATTCCCTTAATGACATTGACAGGCATAAAGGTTTTTTCTAATACATATGGCTCTTCTTCTACCAAACGAAGCCGAATAATGTCATAGACGGGTGTGCTTGAGTCAATGGATAAATGAGCTGCCACCTCTTCACTTGGAAAATGCACATCAAAGCGAATGATTTGGCTCGTCACGTTTTTATCTGCCATCACTTTCGTGAACCCTTTATTTTCATGACCTGATACGTTGATCGCACCTTGATTTAGTGCTGCCTTCACAATAAATGTACCATGACCTCTTTTTCTAAAGAGCAGACCTTCCGCCACTAAAAGATCGAGCGCACGCTTCATCGTCATTCTGCTGCATTTAAATTCAGCGGCAAGCGAGTTTTCATCTGGAATGGGTTGATCTTCTGGATAATATGCTGTTCCTATTCTTTTTCTAATTTCTTCTGAAATGAGTTCGTACTTTGTCATCTCACACCACCAACTGACTTGTTTTTTCATATCCTATTATAGCGCTTTCTAGCCTTCCTCTCATTCTACACTAAGCCTAGTGCGCTTAAAAGGTTCGAGCCACTTTCATTTCAACCCTTTCATCTTTACATAAGAAAAATACTTGCCCTTTTCAAGGAAAGAGCAAGTATCTTGATTAGAAACCATTATTCTCTGAAACCGATTGAAACCAGTAGCCACTTTTTTTGATGGTACGTTTCCCGTCTTTCTCAAGGTCCACTGAGACAAATCCATAGCGATTTTTATAGGCATTCGACCATGACCAATTATCCATAAACGTCCACAGATGATAGCCTTTTACATGACTTCCTTCTTGAATGGCTTGATGCACCCATTTAAGATGCTCAGAAATAAAATCAATGCGGTAATCGTCATGAATCATTCCTTCTTCATCCTGAAACCGCTCTTCTCCTTCAACACCCATTCCATTTTCAGAAATAAAGCATTCAATATTCCCATAGTCTGTCTGGACTTTTTTCAATATATCGTAAATACCCTTTTCATAGATTTCCCAGCCGCGGTACACATTCATTTTTCTGCCCGGCATTTCAAAAGAATCGAAATAATGATCTGGCATAAATGGTGCATCAGGGTGAGGCATATGTTCCTTTGCTTTCACTCTTCTTGGCTGATAATAGTTGATGCCGAGAAGGTCGATCGTGTTCTCTTGAATGAGTTCAAGGTCTCCTTCCTCCATAGCCGGCATCAATCCTTCTTTCTTTAACACGTCCACTAGCTTTTCAGGGAAATGTCCTTTCACAGCTGGATCTAGGAAGGACCGGTTAAAGAAGGCGTCAGCCATCTCAGCTGCTTCGACATCCCGCGGATTCTGGCTTCGCGGATACGAAGGAGTAAGGTTCAGGATAATGCCTATTTTCCCATCCTGCTTCATCTCTTTATAAGCCGCAATGGCCTTAGCATTTGATAAAATCTCATGAAATCCAACTTGCACTGCCTTTTGGAAATCAACTTCGTTTGGATAATGGAAGCTATACATATATCCACCCTCTACAGGAACAATCGGCTCGTTATGGGTAAACCATTTTTTCACCCGGTCGCCAAATAGCTGAAAACACAATGTCGCATAGCTGACATAATCGTCTACGACCTGCCTGTTTACCCATCCTCCCGTCTCCTGAAGCGCCATTGGCATATCAAAATGATACAAGTTCACAAACGGTTCAATGTCACTCGCTATCAGTTCATTGATCACATCATTGTAAAAAGCCACAGCTTCTTCATTAACGGCCCCTTTTCCCTCAGGTAAAAGGCGTGACCATGAAATAGATAGACGAAACGAGTTGTGCCCAATCTCCTTCATGAGGCGGATATCCTCTTTGTATTTACGATAAAATTGCGAGGTCACACCTGGACCGACGCCCTGAAAAAAACGATTCGGCTCTTTTTCAAACCAGTGATCCCAAATGTTCGGTCCCTTTCCATCTCCTGGATAACTGCCTTCTGTTTGCGTAGCAGAGGCAGAAGATCCCCACCAGAAACCTTCTGGAAATGTATATGATTGACTGTTAGTTTCCATCGACATGTATTGAGTCTCCTTCACCTTTGATGTTTGTTTGTTTCGTTTTTTCTGTCGTGACTATTTTTTCATTTTTCACATTCATACGATCAATAAATTTTAGGAACGGGAACCAAATGACAAACACAATCATTAAATTAAACAGCTGAAGCAGACCGCCCGCTAATGAATTCGTTGCCATGACTCCGCTAATAAAGATCGGGACTGTCCATGGAATATTCACGCCTGTCGGAGGCGGCACAATACCTGCGGCCATCGCAAAATAAGAAATACAAGTAATCACCATTGGCGCCAAAATCCATGGAATGAGAATAAGCGGGTTCATCACAATCGGTAAACCGAAGATAATGGGTTCATTGACGTTAAATAAACCTGGTCCTAAGCCGAGCTTTGCTACTTGTTTCAATTGCTTACTTTTAAGAAAAATTAAAATCGTAAACACAACAGCTAGCGTCATACCGGTTCCACCCATACCCACTGTATAGATTTCGATAAACTGCTTGCTGATGATGTTCGGAACCTCACCTGTTTTTGTGTAGCTTTCTAGATTTTGAATGGACAAAGTATTCCAAATCGGGTCCATGACAGAGTTGATAATAATTTGGCCGTGGAGCCCAAAGAACCAAAGAATTTGTATAAAGAAAATAGCGATCAAGGTCGGAATGATACCGCTTCCAAGTCCGACAAGCGGCGCCTGAATCGCATTGTAAATCAAGTCATGCATGTTGGTTTTGAACCCTTGTGTAATGATGATATTGATCAGTAGAAAGGTTGTGAGTGTCAAAGTAGCCGGGATGAGTGCAGCAAAAGACTTAGAAACAGCTGGCGGAACCCCTTGCGGCATATTGATGACAAATTTCTTTTGGACAAAATAGCGATAAATTTCAGCAGACAAAAAGCCTGTGATCATTCCAAGGAACATTCCCTTTGCGCCCAAACGATCGACTGGGATGACGCCTGCAATGGATGCACCGCCCTCTTGTTCTAGTAAAAATGGCGTAAGGAGCAGAAAAGAGGCTAAAGCGATCACACCGCCAAAGACAGCTTCCACATCATAGCTTTTCGATAAATAGTAGCCAATCCCAAATACAACAAACACACTCATAATGCTGATGGTCGCACTAGGTGCAATATTCAGTGCAGACTGAACACCTTCCAGTGCTGTTTGACTCATGATCTTATCTAAAAATGGCAAATTCATTAATACGACCATGATGGAACCAAAAATCGTTAATGGGAACGCAAGCATAAAGGCATCCCTTAATACCCCTAGATAGCGATTGTTGTTCAATCTCCCAGCAATCGGAACCAAAATCGCACTTATTTTATCAAACATTGGTTTCCCCCCTTGTTTACACCCTTTATTGTTTCAGTGATTGCAATATCGGTAAGAGCTCTCCCACAAGCTCTTTTATCGTCATCGTTGACATGAAATGATCTTCGGCATGCATGAGCAGCAAGGAGAATGAAATCGTTTCTCCGCTTGCCTCTTGCTGTACCATTTGAAAATGGATATCATGTGCATTCCGCAAGTCATCTTCCGCTTCTTTGAGAAGGTCAGATGCTACTGTTTCATGACCTTCTCTAAATTGTTTAAGAGATTGAAGCAATTTGCTTCGTGCATTTCCGCTGTGTAAGATCAATTGAAAACTGATTTGTTCTTCCGTGAGTCCTTCGAGTGTTTTCTTTTCCATCCTTTAAGATTCCCCCATCAATGAAACCGCTTGTTCATACGCTTTTTGTCCATCTGCTAGCCCATACGCCTGCATATCGATGACCTCTACTTCAATCCCATATTTTTGAGCTTCTTTTTGAAGATCCCCTTTTAAAAAGCTCATTTGCGGTCCAATTAATACAACATCGGCATGTGCCATTTCTTTTCTCGCTTGGTCTTGTCCGACTGCCCAAATCTCTGCTTCTTCCCCTATAGACTCAGCATGTGCCTTCATCTTTGTGACTAGTAAACTCGTAGACATACCTGAACTGCATGCTAATAAAATACGTTTCATTTCTCTCACCCCATTGTTGTAATAAAAGCGCTTCCAGTTAATATTATATATTTTTATTTTTAAATGTCTAGACATTTAATTGTATATGTCTGTATTTTATTTTAAAAATGACCGTATCAATACTCACAACAAGCTTTCAGAACAAAAAAGATCTCATCCAGATATGAACGAGACCCCTTTTCTTTTAAAAAATACTCTCCGAATGAACCATAAAGTAGCTTCTTCTTCAGAAGACAGTCTTTGAGAACTTTGTTAAAATAAGTGCGAATGACTTAGCTCATTCAAAAACCCAATTTTTCATCCCATAAATCATGAGAAGTAACTGCCCAGAGATGGAAACAGATTCTATTCCCACTCAATTTGATGGACAGGTAAACGTCTTTTGCTGCTACTTTTCGAATCTATTCATATCTTTGCAATCAAAAGGAGTGGATATCATGGCAGTCACTCATTTGTGTGAAGCCTGTAAAAGAAACGAGATTGATGTTGTAAAAATTTCTGATGAATCAGCTCAGCCTTATCGATTATGCAATGATTGTCACAGGCGGCTCTTAACCTATTCTTTACGGCCAATTGAATGGTATCACTTAGCGATCATCCACTCTCCAAAGAAATTTTTATTGCACGATGATTTTTATGAAGAAGACGGAGAGGCTTGTCAGCCAGAAGAAGATGTATTGGTCACAGCAGAAGAGAAAATACCCACATTACAAGCGGTTCAACATGATTTGGAGTCTTTATTAGATTTCTCAATCACAAGATGGTTTCTTCAATACGATGTCATCAATGCCCTGAAAAAACACGATACACAAAAAATGTTGATGTCTGTAAAAGCTAGATTTTATGGAACGGAAAATCATGAAGTCAAATCAAGAATGCTGGAGATCGCAGCTGATGTTTTAGGTACTGCAGCTTCGGATTGGGTAAGAGAGCTTTGGGAGAATGATGCCGATAAATTTTTTCATCCGCTTTCTTGGGCAACAGCCAGTAGTTTACCAGCCGAGGAAGGAATGAGACGTATTTTTGATCAATTGAAATGTGTAAGTGAAAAGGAATTGCCAATGACGGCTCTCTCCAGCCTATATCGTTTCCGTTCACATCACATACTTGATTGGATGGAGTCTCATTGCTCCTCTTTTCACGACAGTTGGGGCAGGTTGGCATCAGCATGCTTTCCAACATGGCTCAGAATGAAATCATGGCTAAACAAAGGAAGACCTTTCAGTTTAATTGCACTCGATACAATGGCGAACTGTCTAGCAGTTAAAAACGATCCATTTATCGAGGAGTTATCACCTAAAATACTTCGTACAGATATCAATGAAATAGAACCCATTTTATATGATTATCTTCAAAAAGATGGCGTTCCTCGTGTCAAAACGAAAGTAGGCATCATCGTGAAGAACAAAGAAGCCATATTTGAAAAAGGCGAATAAATGGATAAAAGCGTGTGCAATGTTTATGCTCACGCTTTTCACTAGCATGACAACATACTAGATCATAATTTGATGTTGTGTTATCCTCTGAGCCCAGCCCGTGATCAACATATGCACGATTATCCTTTTCCTGCTTGGAATCCCGGGTACTTGGTCATACCGCCGTCTACATATAACGTCAACCCTGTCACATAGCTCGCCTCTTTTGATGCAAGCCAGACAGCACATGCTGCCACTTCTTCAGGCTTTCCGATATAGCCAATTGGTATCAGCTCAATGACGCCCTTTTTCAATGCTGGATCATCAAATTTTTCGGCATTGATGGGGGTATCAATTGCACCTGGTGCAATACTGTTTACGCGAATTTTTTTAGGGGCATATTCTAGTGCCAGCGTTTCTGTCAAAAGCTTGGCGCCTCCTTTACTTGCTGCATAATGGACGAAATGAGGCCACGGAATTTGCTGATGGACCGACGACATATTAATAATCGACCCCTCGATCCCATGTTCTGTCATATACTTTAATGCATCACGGCAGCCTAAAAACATACCTGTTAAATTGGTAGACATCACTTTGTTCCAATTATCTAGCGTCATTTCAGTTGAAGGAACTTCATTTTCAATTCCTGCATTATTGATCATGACATCAAGACTGCCATATGTATCAACAGCTTGATCAATCATCGCCTTCATATCCTCTTCTTTTGATACATCCCCTTGAATTTTGACAGCCTGTCCGCCACTTTTTTGAATCTCAGCAATCGTGTCGTCCGGGTTTTCTTTATCGGAGAAATAATTGATCACTACATTGGCTTTTTCTTGTCCAAACCGGCGCGCCATCGCCTGACCTATCCCTGTACCTGCTCCTGTGATGAGAACTGTTTTTCCTTCCAAATCTGGATACATTCGTTTAACCTCCTATTTTGTAAAACCTAGCAGCACACCACCTGCGATAATCATCAAGCAGCCTGCAATAACAAAGCTTGTTTTAGATGCTTTCTCTTTTAATAAATAAATACCGCCTAAAGTCGAGATGACAATTCCTGTTTGAGACATGGAAAAACTTACTGCTACGCCAATGAGCGGAATCGCCAAGAGAAGCCCTAGATTTCCTGTCGACCACACAAGACCAGCAATGATATTTCTGAATGTATATTTGCTAAATGGGTCTTGCTTTAGACTGATCGCTAACGATGAAAGCAGCATGCCGACAGATTGCGGAACGAGCGCAGACCAGCCATCTATATGAAACCATCTTAAAATGACAACATATCCGACGTAGCCTACGGTTGAGATGAGCAAAATGATGATTCCCTTTTTAAAATTGCCGCCTTCGTTCCCGCCACTCTTTTTTTGACCCAGTGATGTCATGACAACACCAGCAATAATAAATAAAATAGCACAAGAACCAATAAGTATGACCGTCATGGTTTGCCATTCTTTGAAGACGATGACACCAAATAATGTCGTGCTCACAAGCTGCATACCCGTTGATAAAGGAACAGCCTTTGACACCCCTAGAAAGGCGACACTTGAAAGCTGATTCATTTGCCCTATACTCCAAAAGATCCCAGAGATAACGGAAACCGCAAAAATAAGCGGTGTCAGTTCCGGCATTTTGATCAAATAGGCGCCGATTGAAAACAAAAAAGCGCCGAGGGTAATGCCGAGTGTTTGCTGATAGGCATTCCCGCCAAGTTTGACACTGATGAGAACAATACTTCCCCAAAATATCGCTGGGAGAAGTGCATATAAAATGCCCACTTCTATCCCTACTTTCTGTTCTTTTTTACTTAGCATCCCTCTTTTTCGGATTTTTAGCCGAATAGATGTAAACACAAAAAAGACCTTACCAAAGGTAAGGTCACAGCGTGTAGACAAACCCTCGCATTCGGTGTCAGTCCTGCAAAGGTTTTCTATCACGCTAAAAAGAAGACAAAGGGCTAAAATCAAGTTCATTTTAGCCCTTTGTCAACAATCTAAGACCTTACCAAGGTAAGGTCTTTTGAGGTTTTATACTTATTTCATCCATTCAGTATGGAAGACGCCTTCTTTATCTGTACGCTCATACGTATGTGCGCCGAAGTAGTCACGCTGTGCTTGAATTAAGTTAGCTGGAAGGACAGCTGTACGATAGCTATCAAAGTAAGCAAGTGCACTTGAGAATGAAGGAACAGGAACACCTTGTTCTACTGCAAGTGAAATCACTTTACGAAGTGATGATTGATAGCTTTCTACGATATCCTTGAAGTAAGGATCAAGCAATAGGTTTTTCAATTCAGGGTTACGGTCATATGCTTCTTTGATTTGCTGCAGGAAGGCTGCACGAATGATACATCCACCGCGGAAGATCATCGCAATTTCACCGTATTTCAAATCCCAGTTATACTCATCAGACGCTGCTTTCATTTGCGCAAAACCTTGTGCATATGAGCAGATTTTACTCATGAATAGGGCTTTTCTAACCGCTTCGATCAGCTCTTGTTTATTCTCTGCGGATTGCGCTGGCTTAGGACCTTCAATTAATTGACTTGCTTCAACACGCTCATCTTTCATTGCTGAAATGTAACGCGCGAAAACAGATTCAGTAATGATTGGAAGCGGAACACCTAGATCAAGAGAGCTTTGGCTCGTCCATTTCCCAGTTCCTTTTTGTCCAGCTTTATCTAAGATCACATCCACAAGCGGCTGGTTTGTTTCCTCATCCACTTTTGTGAAAATGTCAGCTGTGATTTCGATTAAGTAGCTGTCAAGTTCGCCTTTATTCCACTCCGAAAATACTTCATGAAGCTCATCTGCTGATAAACCAGCGACATGCTTCAAGATAAAGTATGATTCAGAGATCAATTGCATGTCTCCGTACTCGATACCGTTATGAACCATTTTGACATAATGTCCTGCTCCATCTGGACCGATATACGTTGTACAAGGCTCACCATCTACTTTCGCAGAGATGGCTTCTAAAATTGGTTTCACTAGCTCGTGCGCTTCTTTTTGACCGCCAGGCATGATAGAAGGACCTTTAAGTGCGCCTTCTTCACCGCCAGAAACACCTGTACCAATGAAGTGAATACCACTTTCCGCAAGCTCTTGGTTACGTCTTTGTGTATCCTTGTAATATGTATTTCCACCATCAATTAAAATGTCACCTTTCTCTAGGTGAGGCAGTAATGATTGAATGGTTGCATCTGTTGCTGCACCTGCTTTTACCATTAAAAGAATTTTACGCGGCGTTTCAAGCGATTGAACAAATTCTTCAATGCTGTATGTGCCTACAACGTTTTTCCCTTGTGATTCTTGAAGAAACTCTTCTGTTTTGCTGCTAGATCTGTTATAAACGGACACGGAGAAACCGCGGCTTTCAATATTTAGGGCAAGGTTTTTCCCCATAACGGCTAGTCCAACGACACCGATTTGTTGTTTTGACATAATTCTGACGTCCCTTCTAACACACTATATTGATTACTGCTGAAATGATGTACCCTTTGAAATTACCACAACATCACCTCTTTTATCAAGTTTTCAGGCTAGTCATTTCCTCTTTCGTCTTGAAAAAAGTCTTTATTAAAACTTGTACCACTTGTTTTGCTCTCTTTTTCCTTAATGGTCACTCCTCTTTGAATGAGTGGTTTACCGTATTTTTCTTTCAGTCCGTCTAAAAGAGATTGGAGCGGTTCGTCTTTTGCATCTTCTGTATAAGAGAATAAATCAAGCTGCTTGACGGCTGATTTTCGTTCCACAAGATCGGTCCCCGTCACGCCTAAAAGTCTTACTGGCTGGTCATTCCAATGCTTTAGGAATAGCTGCTTTGCCGCCTCAAATAGATCTTCCTTTCGATCAGTTGGATTCGTGAGTGTGACGCTCCGTGTGATATTTTTCCAGCTTGCATACCGAATCATAATGAGCAGCCGGTTTGCCATCACTTCTTTTCTTCGTAATCTGGCACTCACCGATTGCGACAGTTTCTCTATTAATGAGATGAGTTCATCTGTATCATCAGAATCGTGAGGAAGAGTGGAAGAATTTCCGACAGATTTAAATTCGTATATTCTTTCTGGGTCGACAATGCCGTCATGCTCTCCGTTTGCCTTTTGCTTTAACCTCGGTCCATTGATGCCTAATAACTCTTTCAGCGCATATTCATTCGCTTTCGCTAAATCTTCAATTGTATGAATTCCAATGGTTTTCAGCTTATCTGCCGTTTTCTGTCCAACCCCATGCATGTCACCTGCAGGGAGCGGCCAGAGCATTGTCGGGACATCTCGTTTACGCAAAATGGTAATGCCCATTGGCTTTTTCCAATTAGACGCCATCTTCGCTAGAAATTTATTTGGTGCAATGCCAATACTCGAAGGAAGCATGAGCTCTTCTACTAGCCTCGTTTGAATATCATGAGCGGTTTTCACGGCATGCTCAGCATAAGGTGTATCGGTTAAATCAATATAGCCTTCATCAATTGAAACGGGTTCAACTAAGTCACTATATTCTCTTAGTATGGTAAACATTTCTTGTGAGGAGCTGCGGTACCGGTCAAAGTTGGGTGTACGCACAATCAGTCCCGGATATAGCCGCTTCGCTTCCCAGAGTGGCATCGGCGGCTTCACCCCGAGTGCTCTTGCCTCGTAGCTGCAGGTCACAACAATCCCTTTGCGTTCTTTTGCATTTCCGCTAATGGCTAAAGGTTTCCCTCTCAAAGAAGGATCATACGCCATTTCTACCGATGCATAAAAACTATTCATATCAATATGAAAAATGATTCGCCCCTTCTTTTGAGAATCAGCCATTCGCTTGCCTCCTTAGGTGATCTACTTTCCTTCACTTCACCGCGATTTCACCTGTTTGTTCCATTAGACATTTCATATGGTGTATAGTACACTGTGAGTAATGAAATGGATGTGATAATCATGATTATTGATACATTCAATGAAGTCTTTTTCCTTGTTGAATTCTTTACGATTATTCTTCCAGCGCTGACCGCCATCGGTATTGCCTTCTTATTAAAAGACTGCCGAATGAACGAGCACCTCGGAGGGCATCGTTTAGAAGAGTTGGATGCATCTTGTTTGAATCGAACAGACTTTCTGTTTATCATATATGATCGCATTACAACTTGGATTAGTAAAGTCATTCGAATGAAAAGATCATCAAATGATGATGAAGACCATTCGCTTCCTCTCTCTTATTAGATTTTATTATTGAGGAGGAAACGAATTGAAACGTTTATTGACTATTTGTACGACTTTATTTTTGATGATGGTAGCGTCACCGGCATTTGCTGCCAGTGCGCAAACAAATACAAGCTCTGATGGGTTTTTCCATCATTATTTTGTTCAGCCTTTTTCTGAGTTGATTATCTGGCTTGCGAACTTTTTCCATGATGACTACGGTTTATCTATTATGTTCGTGACATTGATTGTCCGGCTGCTTATTTTCCCGCTTTTTGCAAACCAATTTAAAAAGCAAAGAGTGATGCAAGAGAAAATGGCACTCGTTAAACCTCAGATTGACCAAATACAAAGCAAATTGAAAAAAACGAAAGAACCTGAAAAACAAAAAGAACTGCAAATGGAAATGATGAAAGTATATAAAGACAACAATGTGAACCCGCTGGCAATGGGCTGTCTGCCGATGCTGATTCAAATCCCAATTGTTCTTGGCTTTTACTCAGCAATCCGCTCAACACCTGAGATCGCAACACATTCGTTCTTATGGTTTAACTTAGGACAAACTGATCTTTTGGTGGCGATCTTTGCAGGGGCCATGTATTTCTTGCAATTTTATGTCACACAAAAATTCGCAAAACAATCAGGCACCCAAACAGAAGCTGCACTGAAACAAGCAAAAATCATGGGCATGATTTTCCCAGTCATGATGCTGTTTCTATCAATTAATGCTCCCGCTGCTCTTCCTTTATATTGGATGACAAGTGGACTTTTACTCACCATTCAAACGATTATTTTAAATGTGATGTACCAAAAATCAAAAACAAAAGCTGCGGCAAACGATTCAATTAACCCAGCAGCTGAATAAATGATAGCCCCCTTACCGGAACATGATAAGGGGGCTTTATTTGTCTTCTGTAGAGCGCAACAAATAAAAGATGCGTGAGCTCCGGCACGCAAAATGACCCCTTATCCATGGATAAGGGGCCTTTGTTTATGCCAATTCCTCTTTCAATCGCTCAGGCAATTGATCAAGATCCTCAATTTTCCCTAGAAACTTATTAGGGTCCACTTGTAAAATCATCTTGTTCTCTCTCTCAACGACGCCGAAGAAATATTCAGATGCTTTTGTGTTCATATGAAATGGCTTGATCTCACTTAACTCGATATCAATGATATCTTTTGCATCAGAAACAAGGCAGCCAATCATTTGATCGTTTAATTCAAATAGTAGAACCTTAGACTGTTCGGTTACATCCAGAGGTTTTCCGTGCAGCATGACACCTGTGTCACTGACTGGAATGACCTCTCCTCTTAACGACATGAGTCCTTTAATCTCTATTGGAAGGTTCGATACTTCTTGTAAATAAGGGACCTTCTCAATTGAGCGTATATGTTCTACGCTGATACCAAAATCCTCTTGTCCCACTTGGAAAATAATGATCTTTTGCGTGCTCACAGAGTCTCCTGCCTTTACGATGGATTTGTCGTTTCTTCGATAATGGCGAGAACCATTTCAGCTGTCTTGACTAATTCTTCAATCGGCATTTTCTCATTTTTCGTATGAATATCTTCATATCCAACAGCTAGGTTGACGGTCGGGATGCCGTTTCCAGCAATGACGTTTGCATCACTGCCTCCCCCGCTTGTCTGTAGTTCTGAAGGACGGCCAATTTTCGCAGCCGCTTTTTTCGCCACTTCAACGACTTGATCGCCGTGTGAGAATTTAAAGCCTGGATACATGATGTCAATTTGTACATCGGCACTTCCGCCCATTTCTTTAGCGGTTTTTTCAAAGGCTTCTTTCATTTTCGCTACTTGCGCTTCCATTTTTGCCGGTTCTAAAGAACGTGCCTCTGCCAGAATATCCACTTGATCACAGACAATATTCGTTTGTGTTCCGCCTTCAAAGCGGCCGATATTCGCCGTTGTTTCTTCATCAATACGGCCAAGCGGCATGCTGGCGATCGCTTTTGATGCAATCGTAATCGCAGAGACGCCTTTTTCAGGTGCCACACCTGCGTGAGCTGTTTTTCCGTAAATGGTTGCACGTACTTTCGCCTGTGTTGGCGCAGCCACGATAATGGTACCGACCTTGCCATCTGAATCAAGGGCATAACCATATTTTGCTGTCATCATTTTCGGATCTAACGCTTTTGCTCCTACAAGTCCTGATTCTTCACCAGCTGTAATGACAAATTCAATCTTGCCATGCGGTACATTTTTCTCTTTTAGGACACGGATCGCTTCAAACATTGCAGCAAGCCCTGTTTTATCGTCAGCACCAAGAATGGTTGTGCCATCTGTCTTGACATAGCCGTCTTCAATGACTGGCTTAACACCATTACCTGGTACAACTGTATCCATATGAGAAGTAAAATAAATCGTATCTGCCTCTTGATTCCCTTCAAGTGTGCAAATAAGATTGCCTGCTCCATGGCCGGTTGTCTCTTTTGAATCATCTTCGACTACATTAAGCCCTAAACCAGTAAATTTCTCTTTTAGGACTTCAACAATTTTTTCTTCATGTTTCGTTTCTGAATCGATTTGAACAAGTTCTAAAAATTCGTCTAATAAGCGTTTCTCATTGATCATGATGATGTTCCTCCTCTTATAGCGGCATGTTTCCATGCTTTTTTAACGGTCTATCTTCTTCCTTACTGCGAAGCAGGTCAAATGAGCGAATGAGCCGCTCTCTCGTTTCATCTGGCATTAAAATATCGTCGATTAATCCTAATTGTGCTGCCTTCATGACACTAGGTTCATTGTCCACCTCACGCAAAGCAGGATGAACAATTTCGTCTGCAAATGCTTTTCCCATGACATCAATTTCTGCCTCTGGCCATGCATACACAAAGTCAGCACCTAAGCCCTTACTATTCATCGCAACGTATGCACCGCCAAATGCCTTTCGCAAAATCACAGTGATCTTTGGAACGGTCGCCTCAGCGTACGCATACAGAAGCTTTGCGCCGTGGCGGATAATGCCTGCATGCTCGGCTTTCTCCCCTGGCAAAAATCCAGGAACGTCCACAAGGGTTAAAATGGGAATATGAAATGCATCGCAAAATCGAATAAACCGAGCCGCTTTATCAGCAGCATCGAGGTCAAGGCTTCCTGCCAGCACCTTAGGCTGATTGGCTACAAGACCAATGGAAGATCCTTGTAATCTGGCAAAACCTGTGACGATATTTTTGGAGAAACAACGCTGCGTTTCAAAAAATGAGCCGTGGTCGGTGATCGCTGTCACCACTTGTTTGACATCATAAGTGCGTGATGGCTCCTTTGGCAAGATGTTCCCAAGATCGCTTGCATCATGCTTTTGCACCTTACGATGAATGACAGGCCGTCGTTTCGTTGGTATGTACGTTAAAAGCGTTCGAACTGCTTTTAACACGTCTCTCTCATCTTTCCCTGTATAGTGCACATTCCCGCTTGTTTGATGCTGAACTGCTGCACCTCCAAGCCGGTCAGGACAGACCGTCTCTCCTGTTGCTTTTTCTATCACTTTCGGACCAGTTAAAAACATATGAGCTGTTTGCTCCGTCATGAAAACAAAATCCGTCAATGCAGGTGAATAAACTGCACCTCCCGCACAGGAGCCTAAAATAACGGATATTTGCGGAATTTGACCAGAGTACAGCACATTCCGTTTAAAAATCTGACCATATCCCTCTAATGATACCACACCCTCTTGAATTCTCGCACCACCTGAGTCTTTTAGACCGATAACAGGCATTTGATTTTTAGCCGCCAAATCCATTAAAGCCGCTATTTTTTTCGCATGCATGTCCCCTAGCGAACCCCCGTACACGGTCGCATCTTGTGCATATACACCTACTTGTCTCCCATGAATCAGTCCCGTCCCAGTGACAACGCCATCCCCTAAATGCTCTGAGCGGCAGCCTTTAGCAAATGACTGAATTTCCATAAAGCTGCCTTCATCAAGAAGTTCATGAAGCCGCTGCCGAACAGTCAGCTTTCCTTTGTTTCGGTGAGCCGCTGCTCGTTTTTCACCGCCGCCCCTTAAAGCTTTCTCGCGCCATTCAGACAAGTCATTGAACGATTCATGCATCTTCCTGTTTCTCTCCTTTCAAAGGTTCACACAATTCAATTAGCACACCTGACGTTTCTTTTGGTGAAATAAACGCGATGCGCTTTCCGTTCGCACCATTTTGTGCGCCCTTTTGAATGAGTTGCATGCCGAGCTCGTCAAGTTGACTGAGATCAGCCTGAATGTCACCTGACTTTAATGCAATATGATGAAGCCCCTCTCCTCTTTTTGTTAAAAAGGTATGTAATGTGCTGTGATCCGACATCGGTTCAATCAACTCAATGTGCAGATCACCTAGGGAAGCAAAAGATACTTTGACCCCTTGATTTGGAAGTACTTCTATGTCTGAAAATTCCCAGTTAAACAGCCTAGAGAACGTACGTGCTGTTTTATGAATTGAAAAAACGGCAATGGCTATATGATCGATTTGATTCATCCGTTCACTTCCTTTGTACATCACTTGTCGCCTGCGTAAAAACGAGCTAGAATAAAGAAAGGTGCGCTCGTCGCAAAAACATTTGATTATAGGGGTGCGATATGTCTCAGAAATTCATGAAATTTATGGTATTGCTCATGATTAGCTTACTGTTAATTTCTTCACTTTTAGCAGGAGCGGCAGCCTTTTTATAAAGTGTTGATAAAAAAGCAGACAAGCAGGTGATTCGTTTTTTAACGAATGGCCTGTTTGTCTTTGGCCAGTTTTTCAAATGCATCGCTTGATGTCGTGATCCATACCTTTGTACCAACTGGAAGCTGATCAAATAGCCGTTCTACATCTTGATTATGAAGACGAACACAGCCTGCCGTAATAAATTTCCCTATCGATGTCTCATCACTTGTTCCATGAATGCCATAGGTTCTCCCGTCGGTTCCTCGCGCATCAAATCCAATCCACCTTCGGCCGAGTGGGTTATTCTTCGCACCGCCTTCAATATTTTTTCTTCTGTAATAAGGATCTTTCGCTTTGATCATAATCGTAAATTCACCTTCTGGCGTTAAATCAGCTGTTTTGCCAGTAGAAGCCGGGTAGACTTTTTGAATTTTTCCATGATCAATATACGCAAGCTCGTTTGTTTGTTTATTAATAATGACATACGGGTCTCCTGGAAGCGGGTTTTGCCCGAGCGGCCAGATGGGTGAAAGGGACATGGTCAGCACAGTATAAAATAAAAGACGCATAGGCTCCTCCTTTTTCATTAGATTGACCAATGAAGGAGGAACTCATGCGTCTTTATTCTTTCATCCCTTTAAAATAACTTTTAAGCACCAAATATTGTTCCATTTCTCCGAGAAAATGAAAGAGTGCGGCTCTAGCTTCAAATTCTTCACGTGTTTGTGGAAGCGGCAGTGCATCGAACTCTTCTTTCATATCAATCAGGCGTCTTAAGAACTTATGCGCCGTGTTCCCTGGGTGAATATGTTCTCGTAAATCTCTAATATATTCTGCAATGATTTGCCCATGCTCCGTTGTAACAGAAATGGACGTAATTTTCGGAAGCACCCGCTCAATGATTTCAAATTGCTTTTGTCTCATGTTGAAATAATGATAATACAGATTTTCATGTCTTAAGACATGATTTTCAACATCACGGTATGCAAGAGCTTTCGCTTCTTTAATCAATTGATGCGTCTCTGGAATTTCTTTTCCTGTCCAGTCTTGTTTTCCGGTCATTAAATATTGCTCGATTTCTTCAAAGATTTTCGCAAAATTCGCTTCAATTTGTTCACTGTATTGTTTCAGCTTTTTATCAACGCTAGGCATATACAGGTTCATAATGAGTGCGACCCCTACACCAATGGTGATGAGTAAAAGCTCATTCCAGATGAGATGAAGCGTAATGCCTCCAGACATATACAAATGAAGGATAATCACTGAACTTGTGACAATCCCTTCTTTAATCCGAAGCAAGACCGTTGTTGGAATAAAGACGAGCAGCATCAGTCCAATGACGAAAGGATGATACCCAATCAGATCAAAAAACAAATAAGAAAATAAGATGGCAAGACTGCATGCGGCAAAGCGGGCCCCAGATGCGAGGAGTGACCTTTTTTTCGTCACCTGAATACATAGGATCGTAATAATGCCGGCAGCTGAATAGTTTTGCAGACCGAGCATTTGTGCAATGTAAATGGCTAGAGCTGTTCCTAATGCTGTTTTCAGCGTTCGGTAGCCGATTTTAAACATGATGTGATTCACTCTTTTCTGTCTACTTTTGTGAAATGATGAACTTTTTTTACTTTCCCCATTATAATCAAAAAAAGAAGGAGATGTTAAGTCTCCTCCTCGTTTTTTTCATTATAATATTTTTTGTAAGAAATCTTGAGCACGCTGTGAAGACGGAGATTCAAAGAATTCTACAGGATTGGCATCCTCTACAATTTTCCCATCATCCATAAAGATCACACGGTCTGCTACTTCTTTTGCAAAGCCCATTTCATGTGTGACGATCATCAGCGTCATCCCAGATTGAGCGAGCTCTTTCATGACCTCTAATACTTCCTTTACCATTTCTGGATCAAGAGCAGACGTCGGCTCGTCAAAAAGCATGATGTCTGGTGTCATCGCAAGGGCACGTGCAATGGCGACACGCTGCTTTTGACCACCTGACAGCCGGTTCGGATAATCATCTTTTTTCTCTAAAAGTCCAACCTTTTTTAAAAGCTCCTCTGCCTGCTTGATGCTGTCTTCCTTCGATTGGTTCTTTACATTCATTGGCGCATACGTAATATTTTCTAGCACTGTTTTGTGCGGGAATAAGTGGAAATGTTGAAACACCATACCAATATTCTCGCGCACTTTTAGTGCATTTGTTTTTGGATTGGTAATTTCCGTCCCCTGAATCGTAATCACTCCAGAAGTCGGTTTTTCAAGTAAGTTAATACAGCGAAGAAATGTTGATTTTCCTGAACCAGATGGCCCGATGACAGCTACCACTTCGCCTTCTTTAATCGTGGTATCAATCCCTTTCAACACTTCATTTTTACCGAAAGATTTTGTGAGTTTCTCTATTTTAATCATTTGATTTTAACTTCCTTTCCACCGATTTGCCGACGAAGGTAAGAATAAGCACGATGACATAATAGATGAGACCCGCAAAAATTAGCGGTTCAAGATAGTTATAGGTGACAGCACCTGCTTGATAGGCTCGTCTCATGACATCGCCAAGTCCAATGACTGTGACAATCGCTGATTCTTTTGTCAGTGTAATCGTTTCGTTCACAAGTGCTGGTGAAATATTTTTGAATGCTTGCGGAAGCAATAAGTCCTTCATCATTTTAGCATACGGGATACCTAAAGCAACGGCCGCTTCTTTTTGCCCTTTATCAATGGCATTGATTCCTGCACGAATGATTTCAGATACGTACGCCGCCGAGTTTAGTGAAAAGGCGGCTACAGCTGCCCAGTATTGATCAATTTGAAAGCCGAGCAGCTGAGGAAGACCAAAATAAATAATCAAAAGCTGAAGCACAAGCGGTGTGCCTCGGAAGATTGACGTATAAAAATCGGCTAGCCAGATAAGTGGCTTAAATACACTAATTTTACAGAGCGTTAATAAGATTCCTAAAATAAAACCAAGAAACAGTGATACCACAACAATAGAAAGCGTTACTTTAAGACCTTCTAAAATAAAGGGCATCTGAGGTATGACATCTTTAAAATCCATCATGATATTCTCCTTTTTTTCCATCAGATAAAATCAAAGAATAAACAGGAAAAAAGTTCAACACATGTTGAACTTTTCAGCGCTTTCTACTTGATTTTCATGAATGACGCTGATCCTTTTCCTGACTTACTTTTCATCAGCAAACCATTTTTTAATGAGTTTATCAAGTTCGCCATTATCCTTCATTTCTTTTAATGATTTATTGAATTTTGCTGTTAAGTCGCTATTTTTTTTGAACGCAATGGCTGAACCTTCGTTTGAGCTATTCAATCCAAATGCTTGGAAATCTTTTTCCTTTTTCAAGTAGCCAGCCGCTACTTTATCTTCAATAATAGCTGCATCAAAACGGCCTGCTTTAATTTCTTGAATGATATCAGAGATTTTATTACGATCTTCAACCGTTAAGTTATATTTCTTTTGCAATCCGTTTGCTTCATCTTGCTGGATAGAACCTAATTGAACGCCAACCGTTTTGTCTTTTAAATCTTTCTCTGTTTTCATACCGCTAGATTTTTTTGATACAACCAAGTTTTCAGCATTGTAGTAAACATCTGAGAAATCAACTTGTTTTTTACGCTTTTCAGTAGGTGTCATGCCTGCAAGCACAATATCAGCTTTATTTGTTTTAAGAGCTGACACGAGGCTTGCAAAGTCCATATCTTGAATTTCTAGCTTATAGCCGTTCTTTTTCGCTAGAGCTGTAGCAAGGTCGACATCAAAACCGATAATTTTATCACCGTCTTTTGATTCAAATGGCGGATAATCTGCTGAAGTCGCCATAATGAGTGTTTTGTCGTCTCCTGATGCGTTTGAATTATTAGAAGAAGTTCCGCATGCTGCTAGTGCAGCTGCAAGACCAGCTGTCATAAGTAATAATAACCACTTTTTCATATGATAATGCCTCCTAGTATTTAAAATCATGAGTAGATTTGAATATTTATTCACTATAATGTATTTTAAACACTTTCTTTTTGATATGCAATAGTATTTTGCTAAAATTATTTTGATTCTTATGTCATGTAAAACAAAAAAACAGACCGATCAAAAGACCGGACTGCCTTTAAATGATTCATTCAAAAGTAACATGTTACACTTCTTCGCAATACTCATCGAAAGCGGCTTGAAGTTTTGACACCACTTCCATCGGTTCATGTCCTTCGATTTCGTGACGTTCGACCATTTTAATGATTTTCCCGTCTTTTAATAGAGCAAATGATGGTGAAGATGGCGGGAAGCCTTCAAAGTATTCACGTGCTCTTGCGGTTGCTTCTTTGTCCTGTCCAGCAAACACTGTGAGCAATTGATCTGGACGCTTATCGTAATGAACAGAATAACCAGCCGCTGGTCTAGCAATACCGCCTGCACAGCCGCACACTGAATTCACCATGACAAGTGTCGTTCCTTTTTTCGTCAGCGCTTCATCGACTTCTTTAGCTGTTGTCAGTTCCGTATAACCTGCCTGTTTAATCTCTTCTCGTGCTTGTTTCACAATATCATTCATAAATAAATTAAAATCAATATTCATAACCGTCCACTCCTTCTACGTACCAAACCATTTTAACTACATCATATCAAGGAAAACGCCGGCGGGCAAATGTCTTGTTTCGCCCCCTTCACTTTTTTCAAACGTCGTTTATGACCTGTGGAATTGGGGAAAAGTGATAGTAAAGTGATGAAAGGGAGAACTGCGTGATGGCACAATTCAAAAAAGCGATACTCATTTATAACGGAAATGCTGGACAAAAAAACATGGAAAAAACACTAGGTCAAACAGTGCCTCTTCTTTCTTTACATATTGATGAACTCATCCTTAAGCCTACAAAACAGCCGAATGATGCCTATCATTTCTGCCGTGAGATGGATGAGTCGGTTGAATTGCTGATTATACTAGGTGGAGACGGAACCGTCCATGAATGTATGAATGGAATTGGCGGTTTAGAAAAAAGGCCAGCTGTAGCGATCTTACCTGGCGGGACGTGCAATGACTTTTCTAGAACGCTGGGCATCCCTCAGCAGATGCCAAAGGCCGCTCAAATGGTGATAGATGGCACTGAAAAAAAGGTCGATTTAATCAAAGCAGAGGATCGATACCTTTTAAATTTTTGGGGGATTGGTCTCATCGCAGATACCTCAAACAATATTAATGATAAAGAAAAAGCTGTCCTCGGAAAAATCAGCTACTTCACGAGCGCTCTTCGAACCCTTCAGCAGACAGAACCTTTCTATGTACGCATTGAAACGGAAGAGGAAAACTGGGAAGAAGAAGCTGTGATTGTCCTTGTCATGAATGGGCACTTTATCGGTACAAATAAAATAGATCTGCCAAATGCTTCAATTGATGATGGAAAAGTCGAAATTTTAATTTGCAGAAATACGAGTTTCTCTGCTTTAAAAGAGATTTTTTCAATGAACCGTGAAGAGCTAGAGGATTTTAAAGGTGACCTGTCTCTTATACAAGCATCCAGCATTCATATTCATACTAAAGAGGAAATGGATGCAGATACAGATGGAGAAGTATACATGACCGCTCCTTCTTCCCTTGAAGTATTAAAACAGCATTTGACCTTTATCGTTCCAGCAGAATAAAGAAAACGCCTGCATCATTTCGATGCGGGCGTTTTTTTGATATAACGTCTGTATAAATATTCAAGTGCATACCCTAGCAGTGTACCTATCAGAAGGGAAATGCCTAATAAACTATTGGCGACTCCTTTAAATCCACCTATCATCAACAAGCAATAGGCGATTTGAATGATTGAAACGATCGATATGATGAGCAGTAAGCGTTCAGGATGATTGCGTGATTTGGAAATATACCGAAGAAAAGCGAACGCAATGGCTGTGATAAACATCAGACCGATCGTAAGAAAAGCAAAAAAATCTAGTCCAGACATCTCATGGCTCCTTTCTGATTGATATGGAAATCCCCCTCTCATTGTGAGAAGGGGACATATAAATGAGCTTAATAGACGGACGTCTCTTCGTCAATGCCTTCAAGAATTTGTTTAATTCTTTGCAGGAATCTACCGCATACAAGACCATCGAGTACTCTATGATCTAACGAAAGACAAAGATTCACCATATCTCTTGCGGCAATCATACCATTTACAATCATCGGGCGCTTTACAATAGATTCTACTTGTAAAATGGCTGCTTGCGGATAGTTAATGATCCCCATTGATTGAACCGAACCAAATGATCCTGTGTTGTTCACAGTGAAAGTGCCGCCTTCCATGTCACTTTGCTTCAGTTTGCCTTGTCTGACCTTGAAAGCAAGTTCATGAATTTCTTTGGCGATTCCCTTAATCGTTTTCTCATCCGCATCTTTAATCACTGGGACAAAAAGAGCGTCATCTGTCGCAACAGCAATGGAGACATTGATCGCTTTCTTTTGAACAATTTTATCACCAGCCCACATGCTGTTCATTTCAGGGAATTCCTTTAAGGCCTGAGCCACTGCTTTGACAAAGAACGCAAAGAACGTCAAATTAAAGCCTTCTTTTGCTTTGAATTGATCTTTTAGCTGATTTCTTCTTGTCACAAGGTTTGTCACATCCACTTCCATCATCGTCCAGGCATGTGGAATTTCATGCTTGCTTCTTAGCATGTTTGCGGCAATCGCCTGTCTAATCGGAGTGACCGGCAGTTCAACATCTCCAGGCATTGAAGGGATGGAAGGAGCTGCTTTTCCTTGTGTCGACTGAGCAGGCTCTTTTTGACTTGTTCTTTCACTAGCAGGTGCTGCTGTTTCTTTTGCGCCTCCACTTTCGATAAGCTTCAGCAAATCTTTTCTTGTGATTCTGCCGCCAGCTCCCGTTCCTTGAACAGTCGCTAAATCAATTCCGTGCTCATCTGCTAAACGCAGGACTGCCGGAGAGTATCGTTTCTTTTGACTCTGATCCACATTTGTTTGGTCAGGCTCTGGTGCTTCATCTTGCGTAGGCGCCTCTTCTATTTTCGCACTCTGCTGCGCACTGCCTTCTACTTCAATTTCACAAAACACTTCTCCTACTTGAAGTGTATCACCCTCTGCAGCCGCTAGTTTAGTGATTGTTCCTGTATAGGATGACGGAACTTCTGCATTTACTTTATCTGTCATGACTTCCGCAATCGGATCGTATTTATTCACATGATCGCCAGGTGAAACGAGCCATTTGCTAATGGTTCCTTCTGTTACACTTTCACCAAGCTGAGGCATTTTCATTTGTTCAGTTGCCACTTTGAAACCCTCCTCTTTCTTAAAACGCCGCTAGTTCTCTCATTTCAGCTTCTACCTTATCCGGATTAACCATGAAGAATTTCTCCATTGTCGGTGCATAAGGCATTGCAGGGATATCAGGTCCTGCTAGACGTTTAATTGGCGCATCTAATTCAAACAAGCAGTGCTCTGAAATGATGGCAGCTACTTCACTCATGATGCTTCCTTCTTTTGTATCTTCTGTTAACAAGAGTACTTTCCCTGTTTTTGATGCCGCTTCAATAATCGCTTCTTGATCAAGCGGGTACACTGTACGTAAATCGAGAATATGAGCAGAAATTCCGTCCTTCGCAAGGCGCTCTGCTGCTTGGAGGGCAAAATGAACACAAAGGCCATATGTAATGACCGTAATGTCATCGCCTTCTCGTTTCACATCCGCTTTTCCAATAGGGAGCGTATAATCCTCTTCAGGCACTTCTCCTTTAATGAGACGGTATGCACGTTTGTGTTCAAAGAACAATACAGGATCTGGATCACGCACTGCGGCTTTTAACAACCCTTTGACATCATAAGGTGTAGAAGGCATCACAATCTTTAAGCCTGGCTGATTGGCAAAAATGGCTTCGACAGATTGTGAATGATAAAGCGCCCCGTGTACGCCGCCCCCGTAAGGAGCACGAATGACCATTGGGCAGCTCCAATCATTATTGGAACGATATCTAATTTTTGCAGCCTCTGAAATGATTTGGTTGATGGCTGGCATAATAAAATCCGCAAATTGCATCTCCGCGATCGGACGCATTCCATACATAGCAGCCCCAATACCTACACCTGCAATCGCTGATTCGGCAAGAGGTGTATCCATGACGCGCGCTTCTCCAAATTGCTCGTAAAGACCCGCTGTTGCTTTAAATACGCCGCCTTTTTTCCCGACATCCTCTCCGAGCACAAACACTTTCGGATCTCGCTCCATTTCTTCTTTCATCGCTAGTGTAATAGCGTCTATATATGACATAACAGGCATTTTTCTTCCCCCTTACTCCGCATACACGTAACGAAGTGCGCTTTCTGCATCGGCATAAGCTGCGTTTTCCGCTTCATCAGTGGCTTCGTTTACGATTTGCATGATTTCTTTTGTCATCTCTTCTTTCATTTCAGAAGTCATGACATTTCCTTCGATTAAGTACGTTTCATATTGAATGAGCGGATCTTTCTTTCTTGCTTCGAGCACTTCTTCTTTTTCTCGATAGCTAGAATCATCGTCATCACTTGAATGCGCAGTTAACCGGTAAGAAATGGTTTCGATCAATGTTGGGCCTTCGCCTCTTGCCGCACGGTCTCTCGCTTCTTTGACCGCTGCATACACTTCAAGCGGATCATTTCCATCAACCGTCACACCCGGCATTCCGTACCCTATTGCACGATCTGAAATACGCTCACATGCCACTTGTTTGTCATACGGGACAGAAATCGCATACTTATTGTTTTCACACATGAAAATAACAGGCAGCTTATGCACCGCAGCAAAGTTGGCGCCCTCGTGAAAGTCTCCTTGGTTTGAAGAGCCTTCACCGAACGTGACAAAGCTAACAAAATTCTTTTGCTCTAGACGCCCGGCAAGTGCGATGCCAACCGCATGAGGAACCTGTGTTGTCACAGGTGATGATCCAGTCACAATTCGGTTTGATCTTTGCCCAAAATGACCTGGCATCTGTCTCCCGCCTGAGTTTGGATCGTCTTTTTTCGCAAAACCAGACATCATTAAATCTTTCGCCGTCATCCCGAATGCAAGGACAACCCCCATATCACGGTAATAAGGTAAAACGTAATCCTCTTCCCTATTGAGGGCAAAAGCGGCACCGACTTGCTGCGCTTCCTGTCCTTGACAAGAGATGACGAATGGAATTTTTCCAGAACGGTTTAAAAGCCACATCCGTTCATCAATTTTTCTTGCTAAAAGCATGGTTCTATATATGTCAATCGCTTGTTCATCTGATAATCCTAATTCCTGATGACGCATGTTACTCATCATGTTTCCCTCCTTGATTAAAAATGGATCGCCTTTCCGTCAACAGCCAGTGCTGCCTCGCCAATTGCCTCTGACAAGGTTGGATGCGGGTGGATCGTCTGCCCCACTTCCCACGGAGTTGCATCTAGTACTTTAGCTAATCCAGCTTCAGATATCATATCTGTTACATGAGGACCAATCATATGAATCCCTAAGATATCATCTGTCTTTTGGTCAGCAATGATTTTGACAAATCCATCAGACTCTCCAAATACAAGCGCTTTTCCAATCGCCATGAAGGGAAACTTCCCAATCTTGACTTCGTAGCCTTGCTCTTTTGCCGCCTGTTCGGTCAGCCCAACACTAGCGGTTTCTGGGTGAGAGTAAACACACTTAGACACGAGCGTTTCATCAAGCGGCTTTGGATCTTGACCAGCCATATGTTCTACTGCAATCATGCCTTCATGTGATGCGACATGCGCCAGCTGAAGACCGCCAATGACATCACCTATTGCGTAAATATGCGACTCTTTCGTTTGATAATGCTCATTCACGACAATGCCTTGCTTTTCTGTCTGAATGTCCGTGTTTTCAAGACCTATGCCTTCCACGTTTGGCACTCGGCCAACTGAAAGAAGCAGTTTCTCTGCTTCAAACGACTGAGTGTCTCCACCTTGTTCCACTTGGATCTTGACGAGATTCTCGTGCTTTTCGGCAGTATCTGGCAGAACCTTCGCATTTGTCACTAAGGTAATCCCTTTCTTCGTCAAAAGCTTTTCCATTTCTTTAGAAATGTCTTGATCCTCTGTTGGTAAAATGCGATCTGCAAATTCGATCACTGTGACTTTTACGCCAAAATCATTGAGCATAGAAGCCCATTCGATTCCAATCACGCCTCCGCCGACAATCAGCATGGACTGAGGGAGTTCTTGCAGTTCAAGTGCTTCGTCTGATGTAAGGATGTGTGTTCCATCCGCTTCAAGTCCGGGCAGGACGCGCGGTCTTGATCCAGTCGCAATGATGACCTGCTTTGGAATCAGCATTTCATTTTCATCGCCATTCGCCATTTCTACCGAGATGGTGCCTGGCATTGGCGAAAAAATCGAAGGGCCTAGGATACGGCCTATTCCTTCGTATACATCAATTTTCCCTTGTTTCATTAAATGTTTGACGCCGCCTGCTAATTTGTCGACAATCTCTGTTTTTCTTTTTTGTACGCTTGCAAATTGTAAGGCAATTCCGCTTGCTTCAACGCCAAAATCAGCGGCACGTTTGACCGTTTGATAGACTTCTGCACTTCTAAGCAGCGCTTTAGATGGAATACAGCCTTTATGAAGACATGTTCCACCGAGCTTTGATTTTTCTACGACTGCTGTTTTCAATCCAAGTTGAGAGGCACGAATGGCCGCTACATAGCCGCCTGTGCCTCCACCAAGAATGACGAGGTCATATTCAGTTGCCATGACTTGTCACTCCTTTCTCCGCCTTTTGATCATTTGGGTATTCTTTTGGTGATTCTTCTTCTTTTAAAATGCGAAGCGCCCCTTCTGCTAAGGATTGCAATTCATTTTCACCTGGGTACACAACAACATCTGAAATCCAGTCAATGTATCCTCTAATGCTTGACGTAATTTGTTTGCTGTATGCAAGGCCACCTGTTAACACTATGACGTCAACAGCTCCTTTTAAGACCGCACTAGCCGCACCAATTTCTTTGGCAATTTGATAGCACATCGCTTCATAAATAAGCGCCGCACGCTCATCGCCTGCTTCAATCATTCGCTCTACTTTTACTGCATCTGTCGTGCCAAGATAGCCCGCAAGACCGCCTTCGCCAATAATGCGTTTGAGCATTTCCTCTTGCGAATATTCACCAGAAAAGCATAAATTGACAAGGTCACCTGTTGGGAGAGTACCTGCCCGCTCTGGGCTGAAAGGACCCTCACCATGAAGACCGTTATTCACATCAATGACTTTTCCTTTTTGATGTACACCAATCGTAATTCCGCCGCCCATATGGGTAATGATCATGTTCAAATCTTCATAACGTTTTCCAAACGAAGCAGCCGTTTTTCTTGCGACTGCTTTTTGATTTAACGCATGAAAAATGCTTTTCCGCTCAATTGTTGGCAGTCCTGAAATACGAGCAATTGGCTGTAGTTCATCTACGACTACGGGATCAACAATAAAAGCTGGGATGTTAAGACCAAGTGCAATTTCTCGGGCAATGATTCCGCCTAGATTAGAGGCGTGCTGGCCAGCATACCCTTCTTTTAGATCTTCAACCATTTGCTCATTTACTTCATATGTGCCACCTTCAATCGGGCGAAGCAGACCACCGCGTGCGCAAACTGCATCAAACTTTGAGATGTTCATCCCCTGTTCATGCAGTGTTTTTAAAATGGTTTCTTTACGGAATGAAAATTGATCAATGATATGAGGAAACTGCTTGATTTCCTCATCTGTATGTCTTAATGTCGTTTCAAAAATAGATCGTTCATTATGAAACACACCGATTTTTGTTGAGGTAGAGCCAGGATTAATCGTGAGAATACGCCATTCTTTTGTCAGCAAAAACAAAACCTCCGTTTCAACTCATTCATCTAGCGACGACTTAAAATATGTTGACCATTTTGCAGGAATTGGCTTCTTGATTTGCGCATTCTTTCAATTCGCTCTTCAGCCAATCGGTCTGCCGCTTTATAAGTTGGAATGGCATCACGGTTAGAAATTTCAATCACTCGCTCAATGTTTTGGTAAATGCCTTCTACTTTTTTCATTGCACGATCGGCATTATAGCCATAAAGCTCATCTGCAACGTTAATCACACCGCCTGCATTGATCACATAATCCGGTGCGTACACAATGCCCATTTCATGAATAAGATCTCCATGATGTGTTTCTCTCAGCTGGTTATTCGCTGCACCTGCAATGACTTTTGCCTTTAATTTAGGAATCGTCACATCGTTAATGGTTGCACCGAGTGCACATGGCGCGTAAATATCACATTCTTGATCATAAATATCATCAGGGTCTACCGCTTTTGCACCGAAGTCTTCTACAGCTCGCTGAACTGAGTCTTTGTTGATATCAGTGACGATAAGCTGTGCGCCTTCTTCATGCAGGTGTTTACATAGGTTGTAAGCCACGTTTCCAACACCTTGAACGGCAATTGTTTTTCCTTCTAATGAATCTGTACCGAATGCTGCTTTTGCAGCTGCTTTCATCCCTTTATATACACCGTAAGCAGTCACTGGAGATGGGTTTCCTGAAGAACCAAATGCAGGAGAGATGCCTGTGACAAAGTCTGTTTCTTCATGGATAAGATCCATATCTTCTACCGTTGTACCGACATCTTCAGCGGTGATATAACGGCCATTTAATCCTTGAATGTAACGGCCAAAAGCACGGAACATTTCTTCATTCTTGTCTTTTCTCGGATCACCAATGATGACCGTTTTACCGCCGCCAAGGTTAAGCCCTGCCGCCGCATTTTTATAAGTCATACCTCTTGCAAGACGCAAGGCATCTTCGATCGCTGCTTCTTCATTTTCATATGTCCACATTCTTGTTCCGCCGAGTGCTGGCCCAAGTGTTGTATCATGAATGGCAATGATGGCTTTTAAACCAGACTGTTCATCCTGACAAAATACAAGCTGTTCATAATCGTATCGTTCCATATATTTAAAAAGTTCCATTTTCTATTCCTCCTAATACTTTCACTTAATTTGATGTACAGATGGCAAGTGCAATTGAATAGAGCTTGCTTTCAGCTGAATCAGACCGGCTTGTTAAAGCAATCGGTGCTTTCGCTCCTGCCACCACAGCTCCCACTTTTGCATGAGCAAAGTAGATGAGAGATTTATAAAGAATGTTGCCTGCTTCAATGGTCGGCACAAGCAAAATATCAGCATGACCAGCCACATCACTCGTAATATTTTTATGAGAAGCTGCCGTTTGAGAAATGGCATTATCTAAAGCAAGCGGCCCATCAATCAGGCAGCCAGAAATTTGACCTCTTCGATTCATTTGCGCAAGACTTGCAGCTGTGAGCGTCGAATCCATCGCTGGGTTTACGACTTCTACCGCTGATAATACCGCCACTTTGGGCATATCATTTCCGACAGCTTGTGCGACTTGAACGGAATTCACCGTAATTTCTTTCAGCATATTTAAATCAGGCGCAATGTTCATCGCAGAGTCCGTCACATAGATAAAACGGTCAAAGCCCGGTACTTCGAAGGCTGCAACATGTGAAAGGACACTCGCTGTCCGAAGCCCATATTCTTTATTTAGGACAGCTTTTAACAGTACGGCTGTCGGGACATGCCCCTTCATGAGAATATCTGCATGATTTTCACTTACTGCCTGAACGGCAATTTTGGCAGATTCTTCGGGTGAATCTGAATGAATAATATCTATCCAGTCTTCATTAATCTCATGCTGTTTGACTAGCTCCTTTAGGTTGCGTTTGTTTCCAACCAGCAGGAAGCGAGCGACTTTTCGTTCGATTGCCATTTTGATGGCATGAAGCACTTCTTCGTCTTCTGCATGAGCCACAGCCGCTGTTTTATTCTGCAGCTGCGAGGCTTTGATAATCAGATCGTCAAGCTTCATACTTGCCCACCTTTCCTTGTGCTCGGTTCCTCTTTTTATATGCAAGTTCCGTGCCAGCTTGAAATGTGTGAAAAATAAACCTTTTCGCAAAGAAATCATGCAATTTTTTGCAGGTTACGTGCATGTTACTGCATGCTATCTTTTGCAAGCTGATACTTATCCATTTTATAGTAAAGATTTCGAATGCTGATCCCTAATGTTTTCGCTGTTTTTGTGCGATTGAATTGGTGTTTTTCAAGGGTTTGTTTGATCAGCTGCGCTTCAAATGCTTCTACAGCATTCGAGAGCGTCTCCCCCTCAAATTGACTAACAGCCAGTTCCTGCTGCTCTTTTTCCTCATGCTCGTCTGACTCCATAAAGGCGATATGCGCTTCATCGATCCATTCTTCTTGCGGATTCAAAAAGATCATCGCTCGTCCAAGCACATTTTCAAGCTCTCTCACGTTGCCTGGCCAGCTATATGATCGAAGTCTATGAAGCGCACGATCTGTTAAGCCGCTGACGTTTCGCCCATAGTCTAAATTGATCTTTTGGATGAGGCGTTTACTTAATGATTCAATATCTTCGAGACGCTGTCTGAGTGGTGGAATCGATATCGGGTATCTGTTCATTCGATAATATAAATCCTCTCTGAACTTCCCTTCTGCCATCGCCTTTTCAATATTGACATTTGTCGCTGTGATCACACGCACATCGACCGGTATCGCTTTCGTTCCGCCTACCCGTACAATTTCTTTTTCTTGCATGACACGTAGCAATTTCGCTTGTGTACTTGGCGTCATTTCACCGATTTCATCTAAAAAGATGCTGCCTTGATTGGCTTCTTCAAACAGCCCTTTTTTCCCGCCTCGCCTTGCACCAGAAAACGCTCCTTCCTCGTAGCCAAACAGTTCTGACTCTAAAAGAGTTTCTGATAAGGCAGCACAGTTGACACGGACAAAGCGGTTGTACTTGCGATCACTTTCATTGTGAATGGCATGTGCAAACAGCTCTTTCCCAGTACCTGATTCTCCACGGAGTAAAATGGTTGCCGGCGTTTTTGCACCCAGCTTTGCCTGCTCAAGTGCGACAAGCATTTGTTCACTTTCTCCAATAATGTCTTCAAATGTGTACTTTGCTTCAAGTGTTCGGATGAGCTGCCTTGCTTTATTTAATTCATTCGTCAATGATTGAATTTCGGATACATCGTGAATGACCCCGACACTGCCTTTTAGAATGCCGTCCACAATAACAGGTGCTACATTGACGATGACATCTTTTTTATTTGGACCAACCTTCATTCTGACGCCTCGAACAGGTCTTCTTGTTTCAAGCACCTTTAAGTGCATGCTTTCCCCTTCGGAAATATCAGCTCCTGCTGGTTTCCCCACGACCTCTTTATCCGTTAAACCGGTCATTTTCGTATAAGCACGGTTGATCAAAATACCTTTCCCCTGCTCATCGACAACCGATATGGCTTCATCTGATGATTGAATAATCGCCTCAAGCATCGTTCTTACTTCTTTGAGGTTTGTTACTTCCTCCGCAAGCTCCACCGCATCTGTTATGTCTTTAAAGATCGATAAAGCACCTAACATTCTCCCCGCGTCATCAATAATCGGCAGACGGGTGGTCACAATTTGAATTTGCTGATTCAAAAATTGTTTTTGGTTAAATTCCGGCTCCCTTGACCTTAATATATCGGGAAGTTTCGTGTTCGGAATCACTTCTCGAATGTGACGGCCAATCGCATCCTTTTGCGAACACCCCACCATTTTGGCAGCCGATCGATTAAACAGGACCACTTCTTCATCCATATTAATAAAAATCATGCCATCGTTCGTTGCATTAAAAATGCGGTCATGTTTATAGGTTTGTTCCTTCAATATTTGAATAAGCTGTTGTTTCTCTGCCATTAATTCTGACATGACGTATGCCATCGAGCTTGGCACAATCACAGCATGCTCTGGTTTTTGTTCAATTAATTCTTTCAGTACAGCAGAACTGCCTGTGGTTTCAATGATGATATCAATGTCATCTTTTATGTATTCTTTCCAATCCGTCGTCGTCTCAATTCCATTCTTTTTCGCTTCATCCATCCCCGGCGCCTCGAGATCAAGGTCGGCGATCGCAATGATTTGAACCGTATTTGTTTTCAGCAATGTTTCAAGCAGTGCTGATCCACCTTGTTCTGCACCGACAATCAAGACTCTCTGCATCCCGTTACCCCTTTATATGAAAAATTTTGCACACCATATTTTTCCGTTGCAAAAAATTGCACAACACCTATATTACCACGTTTTCCTTTCTTGACAAAATATTTTTTGAATTAGACAATGGAAGTAAATGACGTTTAAGGGGACATTTGATGGGGAGAATACTGGCATTAGTGATTATTTTAATACCTGGAGCCTTTGCAGCACTTGGCATTAAGCTGCTGCGGGACACTGTTTTCGGCATCATCATTGCACCATTTCCATATTTATGGCTGCAAGGAATTGCAGGGTTGTTATTTTTAGGGGGAGGTCTTTATGTTGTTGCAGGATTTATTTTATATAGAGACCGTAAACGAAATAAAGTAACAACTCGTTTTAAGCAAAGGTAATCATGAAAAAGACCCGCTGTTGATAGCGGGTCTTTATTTCATTTCTTCTCTTATTTTGACGGCTCGATCAGGAAAATCAGTAAAGATTCCATCAACACCCAATCTCAACATATTTTTTATTTGCTTCTCACTGTTTACAGTAAACGGTCTGATCACTTGTTGGTCCGCATGGAGAGCGGATACAGCTTCTTTTGTCACCCCAGCGCCCTTTATATTCGGATGGTAGCCCTTAGCCGGGATTGTTTTTAAATACATGTCCGGCTGATGAATCACATCCATCGTGAGGACCGCCAGTTCAATGTGCGGCATCAGCTTGTGAAAAAGAGCTAAACTGCCGTGATGAAATGATGAGACAAGTACTCGATCCTCTATTTGAAAGTGCTCAATTTGCTCTTTTACTTTTTCTTCAATCCCTGGATATCGATAAATAGAGTTTTTTAATTCAATGTTGATCATAAAGGATGATCTCTGCGTCACTAGCTCTAATACTTCTTCTAAAAGAGGAATGGAGACCGCACCCGTTTCTTCATAGAAAGAATGACTGGCATCTCCTCTTTTTAACTCTTCATATGTATAGTCTTTCACTAACCCTTTCATATTGGTCGTTCGGTTCAGCTTTTCATCGTGAATGACAGCCAGCCTGCCGTCTTTGGTGAGCTGAACATCAAGCTCAATTCCATCCGCTCCAGAATGGAGTGCGTGCTCAAAGGCAATCATGGTGTTCTCTGGATAGTTTCCTTTAAAGCCTCTATGTGCAAAAATTTTCGTCATATGCCACCTCTAAATATGATGATTACCTATATTATGACGTGTCTTTTTTCGTTTTGCCAGTTTGAGCACATAAAAAAACCTCTTCTAATAAAAGAGAAGAGGTTGACAGGTAAATTCGATCACGTAATCGCTCTGATGGCTTGCTCTGTCGTCTCTGCGTCAAGAGCAAAAAGGGAAGAAACAACTGCGACTGCTGTAACGATTGTTACACCTAACAACAACTTTTTCATAAGATAACCTCCACTTTCTTTTGAAGTATTTGCGCATCGAATTTCTTTTCAAGAAAACGAATGGCATTTTGATAATCATTTCGTTCCTTGAAGTATTTCGATATTTGTTCAGACAAATCCTCAAGCTCCACATATAATCTATTTTTTTCTATGTAGTCTAATTTTTCAGAGAATACGTCTGCTGCTCCACTATTTTCGCACATCAAATCCAAAATTTCAAATTTTACTATATATTCATTATTTTGGATATCGCAGCTATATTGAATCCCCTCTTTAATATATTCTTTCGCCTCATGATCTCCTAAATGAACTAAGGCATTTGCGAGAACATATAAAGATTGGATGAAATAATGGCTATTGTCGCGATGAATTTGAATGCTCATCCCTTTTTTGGCGTATTGCGCACTTTTTTCATAATCAGGTTTTTCGTAATAAAGAACCGCTAAATTGTGATAGCACTTCCCAATCAGCACTTCATTGTTAATGCGCTTACTTTTCTCAAGTGCCTCTTGGTACTTTTCCTCAGCTTCATCAAACTGTAGTAAATCAATACAGTTGCTCGCATGTAAAATTAAGCTGTCAATCGCCTGTGCGGTATATTCTTCATGCGCTTTAAACGTATCAATGGCTTTTTTAATATGATTAATGGAAATGAAATTTTGCTTCAGTTCGTAATAAATGGAAGCGACTTTATGATGAAAAGTTCCGACTTCAAGATCTTCATTCACACGTTTTAGCCGCTGCTCAGCAATCTTATAAAAACTAATCGCCTCATCATATTTTTTGACATAGGCAGCATATTGGCCTTTATAAAAGTAAAAATAAAAATTAATAATGTCATCTGCTTTTTCATCCAGCGTTCCGACACTTTTCATAATCTGATTGGCTTTTTCAATATTTCCAAGTAACATTTCATGTCTGCCGTCGACTAGTTGATAATAAAGAAGAACTTCTCGATCCTCATCTGTATTTTTTAGCAAATTCTGAATTTTCTCTTTATAGACAGCAGATTTTTCTAGGTCATTCTGAGAAATGACCCTCGTCCACTTGCTAATTTCGTTCGCAACCTCAGCAGAGTGGATTTTCAGCTTTCCCATAACCTCACCCTCTTCTTTTCATTATTATAGCATAGTAAAAGAATGTGAAAATTATTAAATTCGACAATGGGAATATTCAGTTCAAATGGCACAATCTCTAAGAAGCCAGTGACTTTAAAACGCCAACCAATCGGGTCAATAGAAATAGAACTTTCGATCTCATTTACTTTATTTACTAATTACATAAGACCTTTTCCTCTCATCCTTTTTCTTACGAATGAGCGTTTTCTTCTTCTATAAGCCAATTGATTAGCGTAGCTGATTACCAATATTTTATGTCCTATTCATTTCTTTCATGCTTTATTTTTCATTTTATTCTGAAAATAAAGCAGCCCGTTTGTCCAATTTAAACATTAAAGATGATTTTATCAACATAACCATTTTTTAGCAATATTTTACGAAAATAAAAAAACGCCTCATTGAAGAAACGTTTTTTTATGGAAGGTGACTTAGCTTGCTCTATGCTCTAAACGCAGTCGATCAGCCACCATGGCAATAAATTCGGAATTGGTCGGTTTGGCTTTTGACATGCTGACTGTGTAGCCAAAGAGTGACGAAATGGAGTCAATATTCCCTCTGCTCCAAGCCACTTCAATGGCATGACGAATCGCTCGTTCTACCCTGCTGGCTGTCGTGTTAAATTTCTTTGCAATGTCTGGGTACAATACTTTTGTAATACTGCCGAGTAGTTCAATATCATTGTACACCATCGAAATGGCTTCTCTTAAGTATAAATAACCTTTAATATGAGCTGGCACGCCAATCTCATGAATAATCGTCGTAATGCTCGCATCTAAGTTCTTACGTTTCGGTTCAGGTTTGCTGCGAAGGACACTGTTTTGGATAGATGAAGATCGATGGCTGACTTGTGTGCCGTTTCCACTGACTTGACGAATATGACCTACGAGGTTTTCCATATCGAATGGTTTCAAAATGAAATAGGATGCGCCCAAATCGACTGCTTTTTTCGTTACGTCTTCTTGTCCGAAAGCCGTCAGCATAATGACACTTGGCTGTTTAGTCATTTCATTGTTTTCACGGAGGCGTTCCAGTACAGCAAGACCGTCTAAATGAGGCATGATAATATCTAAGAGGAGAACGTCGGGCTCTTTATCTTTAAATAATGTCAGACATTCCTGACCATTATACGCCACGCCAAGTACTTCCATATCTTCCTGTCCCTCAATATACTCTGTCAAAAGGCCAACAAGTTCTCGATTGTCATCAGCTACACACACTTTAATTTTCTCCACGTTCTTTCCTCCCCAATGTCGATTCCTTAGTCTTTTGCATTTCTCTTCTGAGTGTTCAATTCGACAAAACCATGCTATCCCCTTTAAAAAAGTTTAATTTTCCGAATAATAGAGCATTATCTAGCTTTTTCTACGTTTTTCTTAATGAATCGACGATTATTGCAATTTGACAACACACTGTTTTCCATTTTGTCGAAAAATCTCTTTTTCCTTATTTTATAACATGATGGAAGAGAAAGAAAGGGTAGAAAAAAACTGCCGGAAGATTCGCGGCAGTTTTTCATCAGCTTGCTTTTTTGTTTTTTTGATAAAGATCAATTCCTGCTTCTGACAGCATCCATTCAATGTGTACGCCGTATCCGCTTGTCGGGTCATTGACGAACACGTGAGTGACCGCTCCAATGACTTTGCCATTTTGGATGATCGGACTACCGCTCATTCCTTGAACGATCCCGCCCGTTTTGCTTAATAAGCGTTCATCTGTTACTTTAAGCACCATTCCTTTTGTTGCCGGGAATTTTTGTGGTGTTGTGCTGACGATTTTAATATCAAATTTCTCTACTTTATCATGGTCCACGACCGTTAATATTTCGGCTGGACCTTCTTTTACTTCACTTGATAATGCGACTGGAAGTGGTTTGTCTGCTACATGATTTTCAAGTTTTTCGGTTAACGTACCAAATATACCGAATGGACTGTTACGTGAAATATCACCTATCGTTTTTCTTTCGGAAGAAAACCTGGCCAATTTTTCTCCAGGGTTGCCTCCTGTCCCTTTTTCAATGGATGTGACAGTTGATCTGACAATTTCACCATTGTCGACCACGATTGGTTTTTTTGTATCCATGTCAGAAATCACATGCCCAAGGGCGCCATATTTTTTAGAAGATGGTTCAAAGAAGGTCATCGTCCCGATTCCTGCTGCGGAATCACGAATATAAAGACCGATTCGATAAGTACCTTCACTTGCATCTTTCGCGGGTGTTAATGTCGTTTGAAAGGTTTTATGGTCTCTTTTTATGAGTAAATGAAGGGTTTCCCCCGTTTTTCCGGCTTTCTGAATAAATGGGGTGAGGTCATTCATCTTCTCCATTTTGTGACCATTGATCTCAATGATCATATCCCCTGATTGAATGCCTGCAGCTTCACCTGGTGATTTTTTGCCGTCTGCTGTTGTGATTTGATGAAAACCGACAACGAGAACTCCGACAGAGTGGAGTTTGACGCCAATGGATTGTCCTCCAGGAATGACTTTTAATTCGGGAAGAACATCGACTTTTGTTTTCTTAATAGGAAATCCTTTAAAATCATAAACAATTTCGGCTTTTCCCGCCTTTTGTCCCGTTACTTCAAGTTGATTCTTTTTCTCTGAAAGACTAAAGGCTGGTGAAGAAGCATTGGCTGACGCTTCAATGGATGTATCAATCGAATGCTTCTCGTGTTCAAATACTGCGACAGTTGTTGGAATGCTGATATATTCCTTCACTATGCTCATAAACCCTGTACTTATTAAAGAAACAAGGAGAATCACACCAATGGCTTTTCTCATCTTTTCGGGCATTCATTTTTCACTCTCCTCGCTCCTTACCCACACCAGAACATTAATGTTTTGGCTACATCTTTACTTTTGCCTTCTTAGCGAGGATTTATAACCGACACCTTTAGAAAATGATTGGATAAATTGATAAAAGAAAAAGACGAATTCATGCGTATATACGGCGAATATGAGACAATATAAAAAAGGCAGCTGTTGTTTCAGCTACCCTGTCGTTTTGACATCATTTGCTTGGTGCAGTAATTCTTTTGCATGCTGTTTTGTGAGCTCAGTGACTTCTACACCAGCAATCATTCGGCCAATTTCACTCACTTTTTCATCATCACTGAGTGGTTTGACGTTCGTCATTGTTCTGCCAGCTTTAGCGCGTTTAGAAATAAAAAGATGTGTATCAGCCATTGCTGCGACTTGCGGCAGATGGGTAATACAGAGTACTTGTGAGCCTGCTGCTACTTTATAAATTTTTTCAGCAATGGCTTGTGCGACTCTGCCGCTAACGCCCGTATCCACTTCATCAAATATAATGGACGTCACTTCTTGTTTCGCTGAGAAAATACTTTTCACTGCCAGCATGACACGTGAAATTTCTCCTCCAGATGCTACTTTTGACAAAGATTTCATCGGTTCACCCGGATTTGTTGAAATGACAAATTGCGCTTGATCTATACCGTTTTTCCCGAGCTGTACGGGTTTTCCATCTAAAAGCGGGCAGTCCGTACTGCCAAAAGGTGCATATCGAATCGTAAAAGCGGTATCAAAAGAAGACTTCTCCATATATAAATCCTTCAATTCAGCTTGAATATGCTTCGCCAGTTTTTTCGCCCATTTTTTACGGAGCTCTGACACGTTAAGCGCTTCAAGCAATGCATCCCGGCTTATCGCATCAAGTTTGTTTTTAAGTGTCTGCAAATGGCTGTCTCGATTTTGGATTTGGTCTATCTCCTCTTCAATCTTAGCCGCATATTCTAAAATTTCCTCAACGGTTGTGCCGTATTTTCGCTTCAGCTGCTTCATCTCATTTAGTCTAGACTCAATAAAATCAAGACGGGCTGGGTCAAATTCTAATTGATCAAGCATGCTGCGCATTTGAAAAGTAGAATCTTCTAATAAATAATAGGAGTTTGACACTTGCTCAGAGAGCTTTTTCAGATCGTCGTTGATCTCAGAAACTTGCTCAAGCTCGCTTGAAGCCATCCCAACCCAATCAAGTCCTCCCTGCTCATTACGCAGAGCATTATATGCGTTTTGAAGTGAGGAAAAGATTTTTTCAAAATTGCTGATTTGATGACGTTCCTCTTGAAGCTTCTCATCTTCCCCAGGCTCTAATTGTGCCGCTTCAATCTCTTCCAGCTGAAATTGCAATAAGTCTAACCGGTGAACCATTTCCTGTTCATTTTCAGACAGCTGTTTGAGTTTTTGCGCCGTCTTCATATATTGATCATACGCTTCTTGATACTGTGAGAGAGCAGGTGCAATTTCTTCTGCTCCAAATTGATCAAGCAAATGTAAATGATTTTCATCTTCCATTAACAGCTGATTATCGTGCTGTCCATGTATATCAAGCAAAAGACGGCCAACTTCTCTTAAAAGCGAGATGGTGACAAGCTTCCCATTAATGCGGCAAATGCTTTTCCCGCTTTGATTGATATCACGGCGAAGAATCATCATTTCATCAGATGCATCAATTCCTTGCTCCTCGCAAAGGGCAAATACAGGATGATCTGCTGGTACAAGAAAAAGACCTTCCAGCTCTGCTTTTTTTTCGCCATAACGGACAAATTCGGATGATCCTCTTCCCCCTACAAGAAGTGAGACAGCGTCAATCATGATTGATTTTCCGGCACCTGTTTCCCCTGTTAGAACTGTGAGTCCTTTTTCAAACGAAACCGTTAACTCCTCAATGATTGCAAAGTTTTTAATGGTTAGTTCTGCTAACACTCATTTGACACCTCTTTTTGTAAACCTGATCTCTTTATAGAAGTTCTAAAATTTTAGACGAAACGGTATCCGTATCATCTGGCGTGCGGCAAATGATTAAGATGGTATCATCCCCACAAATGGTTCCCATAATTTCTTCCCAATCTAAATTATCCATTAAAGCACCGATGGCTTGAGCGTTCCCAGGCATTGTTTTTAGAACGATTAAATGACTGGCAGCATCCATTTTAATAAATGCGTCCATTAAGGAACGCTTTAATTTTGATAGCGGGTTAAACCGCTGATCTGCAGGAAGGCTGTATTTATATGTTCCATTATTTGTTGGCACTTTGACTAAATGCAGTTCTTTGATATCTCTTGATACGGTCGCCTGTGTGATGTTATATCCATCCGCTTTCAAAATATCGACTAATTCGTCTTGTGTTTCGATTTCTTGGCTTGCGATAATTTCTCTAATCTTAATATGTCTTTGACCTTTGTTCATTTTGACCCCCCTAGGCGTTAGAATCTCAGTTTGTCTTTACGTTCTATGTTATATGATGCACACTTCAAAAAACAAGCATTACGTGAGAAACGGTTAATTCTGATCTTTTGACCATGTAAAAAGGAATAATAGCGAGCTATTATTCCGTTCAGCATGTAGACAAACCCTCGCATTCTTTGTCAGTCCTGCGCTCTGGTGCTCACGAATGCCAAATTCGCTTCGCGCCAGTACTCGTCCTTCCTAGACTGCAAAGGTTTTCTATCACGCTGAAAAGAAGACAAAGGGCTAAAATCAAGTTCATTTTAGCCCTTTGTCAACAATCTAAAAGGAATAATAGCGAGCTATTATTCCTTTTGTTTCAATAATTCATGTGTCAGCCGGCTCAGGACTGTTTTTCTTTTCTTTCAATACGGCATGGGCTTCTTTGACGACTTTTTCAAGTTCAGATACTGGAAGTGCCGTATTCTCTTCTTGATCGGGATGCAGGACCAAGTGGAGGAGAAATTCGATATTTCCATCTCCGCCTGTAATGGGTGAAAACGAAACATCCTTTACATCATAGCCTTCTTTTGCAGCAAATTGATTCATTTCTTCTAGCACACCAAGGTGTACAGAAGGTTCTCGCACAATGCCTTTTTTTCCAACAAGCTCTCTGCCCGCTTCAAACTGCGGCTTTACTAGCGCAATACAGTCGCCGCCTGGGATAAGAATATGCTTTAATGCGGGAAGAATGAGTTTGAGCGAGATAAATGATACATCAATAGATGCAACCTCTGGTAATCCTTCGGTGAAATCTGCCGGAACAGAATGGCGGAAGTTGGTGCGTTCCATGACGATCACCCGATCATCCTGTCGTAATTTCCACGCAAGCTGATTGTAGCCAACATCCACAGCATAGGATTTGACTGCTCCATTTTGGAGTGCGCAATCTGTGAATCCCCCTGTTGATGAGCCGATATCAATTAAAAGCTTTCCTTCAACGGTTAAATCAAATTCTTGAAGTGCCTTTTCGAGCTTTAGCCCACCTCGGCTGACATATTTCAGCGGATTCCCCTTCACAGTCAGCGGGGTATCACGAGCGATTTTTTCTCCTGGCTTATCCAAACGGTTTTCATTTGAATAAACGATCCCTGCCATAATGGCGCGTTTTGCTTTCTCTCTCGTTTCCATTAGTCCTTGTTCGACTAATAAAACGTCAAGTCGTTCTTTCTTTGATGTCATGATCCAATTCCTTTTCTTGGTGCTGCGGGAAGCAGGTCACGTAACGTTTCAGCAACCTGCGTTTTCGTCAGTCCAATTTCCTCAAGTAGCGCATCGACACTTCCATGCTCAATAAATTCATCTGGAATGCCCATACGTTCTACTTTTATATGAGACGCTTTTTTGTCGTGAATATATTCTAATACGCTGCTGCCAAATCCACCTTGAAGCACCGCTTCTTCTATTGTTAAAATTGGCAAACCTTCAGACAGTATCTCATTTAACATGCCTTCATCAAGAGGCTTAATGAAACGTGCATTGACAACACGGATTGATTTACCTTCTTTTTGCAGTTCTTCTGCTGCCTGCAGCGCCATTTTAATGGTTGTACCGAATGTTAAAATGACAGCATCTTTCCCGGGACGAAGAACTTCCCAAGAACCAATCGGGATGGTTTTCAGCTGTTCATCCATTTTGACGCCTAGTCCATTTCCACGCGGGAAGCGCATGGCGATTGGACCATCATCATATTGAATGGCTGTGTTGACCATATGCTGTCCTTCATTTTCATCCTTTGGCATCATGAGAACCATATTCGGCATATGACGCATGAAAGCAATGTCAAACACACCTTGATGCGTTTCTCCATCTGCACCGACAAGACCTGCACGGTCAATTCCAATGAACACATTGAGATTTTGACGGCAAATATCATGCAGCACTTGGTCATAGGCTCTTTGGAGGAACGTTGAATAAATCGCTAAAAATGGCTTCATGTCCTGTGTAGCAAGTCCAGCTGCCATTGTTGCAGCGTGCTGCTCTGCAATTCCAACATCAAACATTCGCTCTGGGAATTCTTTTGCAAACCCTTCAAGCTTTGAGCCAACAGGCATTGCAGGTGTAATTGCGACAATCCGCTCATCTTCCCGTGCCAGCTTTCTGACGGTTTCACTGACAAGGCCACTCCATGACGGTGCAGCTGCTGTCGGTTTTACAAAGTCACCTGTGTCGATTTTGTATGGTCCTGTTCCGTGCCATGTGCCGATCTTATCAGATTCGGCCGGCTTATAGCCCTTTCCTTTTTTCGTGATGACATGAAGGAGAACCGGGCCTTTTGTTTTCTTTGCGTACTCAAGATTCTCAAACAAATCTTCATAGGAATGTCCATCTACTGGTCCTAAGTAAGTAAAACCCATTTCCTCAAAGAACATACCAGAGACAAGCAAATATTTCAGACTGTCCTTGATACGTTCTGCTGTTGCAGCAAGCTTCCCTCCTACTGCTGGGATACGCTTGAATAAGTATTCAAGCTCGTCCTTTACCCATTGGTATTTACCAGCTGTACGTAGTCTGCCAAGCATTGTATGGATCGCACCAACGTTTGGCGCAATACTCATTTCATTGTCGTTTAAGATCACAATCATGTCTTTTTTTTCATCCCCGATATGGTTCAGTGCTTCTAACGCCATACCGCCGGTTAGTGCACCATCGCCGATAATCGGGAGAATGTATTCATCTGTTCCTTTAATGTCACGCGCTGCTGCCATTCCCATTGCACCAGATAATGAGGTTGAACTGTGTCCAGTCTCCCAAACATCATGTTCACTTTCATTTCGTTTAGGGAAACCGCAGAGCCCTTTATATTGACGAAGCGTATCAAACTCGGCGCCTCTTCCAGTTAACAGCTTGTGAACGTAAGACTGATGTCCAACATCCCAAAGAAATTTGTCTTTCGGGCTGTCAAATACTTTGTGAAGTGCAACAGTAAGTTCAACGACACCAAGGTTTGGACCAATGTGCCCACCAGAGTTCGCTAACGACTCAATTAAAAACGTGCGAATGTCCGCACTCAGCTCCTCTAATTCTGCATTTGACATTCCTTTTAGAAACGTTGGATTTTTTATTGATAAAAGATCCAATCAGGATCAACTCGCTTTCAACAAAATTTCTATCTACATATATAATGCCTTATTCCTATGAAAACCAATTCAGGAATAAGAGTTGTCTCATCATGATAAACTGTTTACAGTTTACCACAATTGCTCGAGGACCCTCAAATCTAGGCTGTTTTTAGTGATCTCGTGAGGCAATCAGATCGCATAAATCATGCAGCAAGTTTTGCTCCAACTCAAGATTTGAGACAATTTCTTTCGCACGAGTGATATGTTCATCCAGCTTTTCTTTTGCTCCTGAAAGCGTTAATAAAGAAGGATATGTCGACTTTTCATTTGCTGTATCGGAGCCGATCCGCTTTCCTATTTTCTCTTCGCTGCCTTCAAGATCTAAAATATCATCACGGATTTGAAAAGCAATGCCAATATGATAGCTGAATTCTCTCAGCTTTTCGATCTCATCATCAGGTGCACCTGCCAGTATCGCACCAGCAACCACACTAAAGGTGAGTAGCTTTCCTGTTTTGCGGGCATGAATCGATTCTAATTCAGAAAGAGGGATTTGTTTCTGTTCTGCTTCCATATCATCAAATTGCCCGCCAACCATTCCGAGTGCACCTGCTGATGTAACAAGTTCATCGATGATTCGAAGCTTTTGATCAGCAGGTACATCGTCAGATAATTGCGATGTGATCAGACGGAAGCTTTCAGTGAGCAGCGCATCACCTGCAAGAACAGCTGTTGCCTCGCCGTATACTTTATGGTTGGTCGGCTTTCCTCTGCGCAGATCATCATCGTCCATACAAGGAAGATCATCATGTATCAACGAATACGTATGAATCATTTCCACTGCACAGCCTACTGGTATACCGTCTTCTTCCCTTTTTCCATACGCATTTAAAAGCGCAAGAACAAGCACAGGACGCAGTCTTTTTCCGCCAGCTTTCAGAGAATAAAGCATAGAAGATTTCAGCTCTTCTGGAATAGACAATTCCTGCACATATGTAAATAAATAATCTTCAATTGCTTGTTTTCGTGTTGTTAAAAATTCGTTTAAGTTACTTGTCACCAGCATCTGCCTCCTTCACTGAAAAAGGAGCCAGTTCACCGTCCTCTTTTAAAATGAAATCCATTTGCTTTTCAACATGCTGTAATTTTTCATGGCAAAGTTTTGAGAGTGTCATACCCTCTTGGAAATAGTGGATGGCTTGTTCAAGCGGTACATCGCCTTCTTCGAGCTTTCCCACAATCTCTTCAAGTCCTTTCATGGCCTCTTCAAATGTCATTTGTTCTTCTTTTTGTTTATTTGATTCTGTCATGATGATTGCCCTCCTTCTCAATAACCTCACAAATCAGACGTCCATCCTTCATTGTAATCGTCAGTTGATCCTTCGTTTCTACTTGATTCACACTTTTAATGAGCTCATCTTCTTTATAGGCTAAACTATAGCCTCTTTCCATGACTTGAAGCGGATTTAATGCATTTAGTTTACCAAGAACCGATTGGAACTGCGAATGAATTGTTTTCATTTGCACATTCATGCTCCGAACGAGCTGTTCTGTTTCATTGGCGTGACGTTTTTTCGCCTGAAGCAGCTGCTCTTTTGGATGAAGCGGCTTCAGTCTATATGTTTGGCGGTCAAGTTGACTGCGTTTTTGTTCCATTTGTCTTGTCAGCTGTTTTTGAAAACGATCAAATACCATATCGAATTGCTGCTCTTTTTGCTCTTGTAATCGTTTTGGAAAACGGAAAGCATAGGAGGATTGAAGTGCCACAAGACGGTCTTTTGCTTGTGACGTTCGATTTTTTACCGCTCTTGTTAACCGAATGTCGATTGATTTGATTCGTTCGATTAAGTCGGCAGTGCTTGGAACAGCTAGTTCTGCTGCTCCTGTTGGTGTGGGTGCTCTCATGTCTGCAGTGAAATCACTAATGGTAAAGTCTGTTTCGTGCCCAACCGCAGAAATGATTGGAATGTCTGATGCGAAGATCGCTCTTGCGACTGCTTCTTCATTAAAGGCCCAAAGTTCTTCAATCGATCCTCCGCCTCTCCCGACAATCAAGACATCACAAAGCTGTTTTTCATTGGCTTCTTTAATCCGTTCCACAATCGAACGCGGAGCATTTTCTCCTTGGACTAATGCCGGAAGCACAATGATCTTGGCCTGCTGATAGCGCCGATTGATCGTGGTAATGACATCTCGAACAGCTGCTCCTGTTGGGGATGTAATAACACCAACAACCTCTGGAAATTCAGGAATTGTTTTTTTATAGCGCTCATCAAATAAGCCTTCACTTGCTAGTTTCTTCTTCAGCTCTTCATAGGCAAGATGAAGAGCACCAACACCATCAGGCTGCATTTCTTTTGCATATAATTGATAGCTTCCGCTCGGTTCGTAGACTTGAATTCCGCCTCGTACGAACACTTTCATCCCGCTCTTTGGTGAAAAAGGCAGCTTGGACGCGGAGCGCTGGAACATGACGGCTTGCATACGTGCATTTTCGTCCTTTAAGGTGAAATAAACATGCCCTCTTGAATGAATCTTCACATTTGATAACTCACCTTTGATCCAAATATCTTCTAAATGAGGGTCAACATCAAATTTTCTTTTTATGTATTTTGTAAGGGCTGTGACCGTCACAAAGGCTTTTTCACTCATGACGTATTCCTCCTCTTCAAAAACGCACATTCATCCACCGGCAGCACGCAGGTGGATGAATGGATCAAGCTTATGATAATGTACGTTTTGCTGATTTAACCGTATTGTGTGCAAGCATCGTAATTGTCATTGGACCCACTCCGCCAGGGACTGGTGTGATGTATGAAGCTTTTTCTTTTGCTGCTTCAAAGTCAACGTCCCCTACAAGTTTCCCTGTTTCTAGACGATTGACTCCTACATCAATGACAATAGCGCCTTCTTTAATTTGGTCAGCTTTAATAAAGTTTGCTCGACCGACGGCAACAACTAAAATGTCCGCTTTTAACGTATGTTCTGAAATGTTCGCCGTTCTTGAATGACAGTAGGTGACGGTTGCATTTTCGTTTAGTAGCAATTGTCCAACTGGTTTGCCGACGATATTGCTTCGTCCTACAACGACCACTTCTTTGCCAGAGAGATCCACACCTGTTTTGTTCAATAATTCAACAATACCTGCTGGTGTGCAAGGGAGGAATGTGTCTTCCCCAAGTAGCATTTTCCCGATATTTAGCGGATGAAAACCATCTACGTCTTTCTCTGGTGAAATTCGTTCAATGACGGCTTTTTCAGAAATATGTTTTGGCAGTGGAAGCTGAACAAGAATTCCGTGGAATTGATCATTTGCATTGTACTGATCAATCATCTTTAGCAATTCCTCTTCTGTTAAAGAAGCATCTAAATGATCAAGCTGGAAATGCATGCCCATGGCTTCTGCTGCTTTTTTCTTCCCGCGTACGTAAGAAAGTGAAGCCGGATCATCACCGATTAGAATAACGGCAAGACCAGGTGTGACTCCTTTTTGTTTTAGCTCTTCTACTTCTTTTGCTAATTGTTCACGCTTTTCTTTTGCTGTTTCTTTCCCATCGATGATTGTTGCTGTCATGTCGAATCCTCCTATTACTGCTTTAGGTCGTTTTTAATGTTTGAAAGTACACCATTTACAAATTTCGGCGCCTTATCGTCACCGAACAATTTAGCAAGTTCAATGGCTTCATTCATTGAAACACTCACCGGGATATCTTCTTGATATACCATTTCGTACACAGACAGCCTTAAAATGGCTCTGTCTACGTTCGCAATACGATCAAGTTTCCAATTCACAAGATGCTGTGAAATCATGTCATCGAGTTTGTCCTTTTGTTCGAGCACACCGAAAACCAGTTCCTCGAAAAAAGGATCTGATTCTTGTTCATCCAGCGCATGTGTAATGGCCTCTTTCGGATCAATATTGCTGACATCAATTTGAAATAATGTTTGTAGCGCCTTTTCTCTTGCAGTTCTTCTTTTCATTATTTACTCCTTTAACCACTTTATCCGCTTGTCGTTAAGCCATACAGAGATCATAACATATTTTGACCGCAGTCGCACCAAGATCCATGCGAGCTGTGACGAAAAACGAATCACTCCATGCGTGACGTAATCATCATGTTGAATTTTCCCAAAAATAGGCTTTAAAAAACCAAAGAGGCAATGCCTCCTTGGTTTCACTTCAACCCTTTTTACATTTCTTGATCAACTTCGGCTTCAGCTGTTTTTGTATCAAATTGAATGCCGACGACATGAATGTTGATTTCATTAATTGTTAAGGCCGTCATGTTTAAAAGGGTTTGACGGATATTTTCTTGAACAGCAGTGGATACCTTTGGAATGGATAGGCCAAATTCAACCACACAATACACATCAATTGTGATGCCTTCATCAGAGACATCTACTTTCACACCTTTACGGTGATTTTTCTTCCCAAAGCGTTCTGCCACATCAGCAGCGAAGTTGCCGCGCATTTCCGCAATTCCTTCGACCTCTGATGCAGCGATCCCAGCAATGACTTCAATCACTTCTGGCGCAATTTGCACTTTTCCCAATTGATCTTCATCAAGGTTCATTTCAAGCAAATTGTTTTCTGACACGATCATTCACCTCCGAAAGCTGTTATTATTTCATAATTTGATATGTTTCTAAAAACTTCGTATTAAAATTACCGCTCACAAATGTTTCGTGCTCTAGTAATCTGAGGTGGAATGGAATCGTTGTGTAGACTCCTTCAATGACGAATTCTTGAAGCGCACGTTTCATTCTTGCAATTGCTTCTTCTCTCGTTTTACCATATGTGATCACTTTCGCAATCATACTATCGTAATATGGCGGAATCACATAACCAGGATAAGCGGCAGAATCAACACGTACTCCTAAACCGCCTGGAGGAAGGTACATTTTAATTTCACCAGCAGAAGGCATGAAATTTTTCTCAGGGTTCTCTGCATTAATACGACATTCAATCGCCCAGCCTTCGTATACGACATCCTCTTGCGTAAGGGAAAGCTTTTCACCAGAAGCTACTTTGATCTGTTCTTTGATCAAATCAACACCAGTGACCATTTCCGTTACAGGATGCTCTACTTGGATACGTGTATTCATTTCCATGAAGTAAAACTTCTCTTCATTATAATCGTAAATGAATTCAACCGTTCCGGCACCTGTGTATTCAACAGCTTCGGCTGCTTTTACGGCAGCTTCACCCATTTGCTCACGAATATCTGCATTTAGTGCAGGTGATGGCGTTTCTTCCAGAAGCTTTTGCATTCTTCTTTGGATAGAACAATCACGTTCACCTAAGTGAATAGTATTTCCATGTTGATCAGCAAGGACTTGAATTTCAACGTGTCTAAAGTCTTCAATGAATTTCTCCAAATAGACACCTGGGTTCCCGAAGTTTTGAGCTGCTTCCTGCTGCGTGATGGTGACACCGTTAATGAGCTCTTCTTCTGTGCGAGCCACACGGATACCTTTACCACCGCCGCCTGCAGTTGCTTTAATAATGACAGGATACCCAATACCAGCTGCTGTTGAAACAGCATCATCAAGATCTTTTACAATTCCTTGAGAACCAGGGACAATTGGAACACCAGCTTGCTTCATTGTTTCTCTTGCCACATCTTTCGTTCCCATTTTGGAAATTGCTGACGCAGTTGGTCCAACAAAGATGACATTACATTCCTCGCAAAGCTCTGCAAAGTCTGCATTTTCAGCAAGGAAACCATATCCTGGATGAATGGCATCTGTACCTGTTAGTTTTGCCACACTGACAATATTTGTCACATTTAAATAACTATCTTTTGAAGCAGTCGGTCCGATGCAATATGCTTCATCAGCCATTTGAACATGCAGCGCATCACGATCCGCTTCAGAAAATACCGCAACTGTTTCAATTCCAAGCTCTTTACAAGCACGGATGATTCTAACTGCGATTTCTCCTCTGTTTGCAATTAATAGCTTTTTAATCATGATCGTACTCCTTACTCTGCTTTCACTAGAAAGAGGGGTTGTCCGAATTCTACAAGCTGACCGTTTTCAGCTAATACTTCGACGATTTCGCCTTTTACTTCTGCTTCGATTTCATTAAACAGTTTCATCGCTTCAACGATACATACAACTGAGTTTTCCTTCACTTTAGAACCTGTTGTCACATATGGATCTGCTTCTGGTGAAGAAGAGGCGTAAAATGTGCCAACCATTGGGGATGTGATTTTATGCAGGTTTTCAGACGCAGTTGCCTCTTGTGCAGGGGCTTCGGTCTGAGCTGGAGCTTGTGCTTTAGGAGCTTGTTGAGCTGGAGCTGCTTGGACAGGAGCCACTGGTGCTTGTGCCGCAACTTGCTGAACGACTTCTTTATTTTTCTTTAACTTAATTTTTGCACCTTCGTTTTCGTACGTAAATTCATCAATTGTTGATTCGTCAATTAATTTAATTAGTTCATGAATCTCTTCAATTTTTAACATGGATTTGCACCCCTATGTATGGATTTATCTTTTTTTATAGGCTAGTACTAAAAGTACATACTATAACCATCTTACAGGAGGATTTCGTTGAATTCAACTATTAATGTGATGAGACTCCTCGCACAAGCACCTGAAAAAGGGCGTCAACCCGCATGAAAAAACGCCCTTTTCAGAAAAGGGCGCTTGTGCATTTTTTATTGATTCGATGGCTCAAAAGTGACGGCTACGTTATCAAGCCCTCTCATTTCTTTTGTGACCAAATCAATAATATCTGCTGCTTGGGACTTTGATTTTTTATCAGAACGAACCGTGATGTTCACTTTATCTCCTTCTGCACTGACGAGCGCATCTTTATATCCTTTTGTTTTGATTAATGTCTCCAGCTGACGCTCTGTTCCTTCTGCCTCACTAAGCGCTGTCATTTGATCATAAGCTTCACTTTTCTCTTGCGCTGTTGCATCATCGCTAGACACGATTTCGTTATACTCTTCACGCTGCTTGCTGCGCTTATCTTCAAGTTCAAGTCTGTAGGTTGTGAAAAGTTCATCGTCGGTCTGCTCTGAAACAGCCTTTCCTTCTTCTCCACTTGTTTCAACATCTTCTTGTTTCGCATTGCTTTCTTTGTCAGTTGATTTCTCTTCTGTACCCTTTTCGGTTCCTTTGTCAGTCCCTTTTTCTGGCTCAGCCTTTTTCTCTTCCATTCCTTTTGATTTTGTATCTTCTACTGTCACAGCATTCTCACCTTGTGGAGACATGATATAGTACACACTTAATACGACAACTAAACTTAGCATCGTTAATAGCCAAACCGTTTGTTTTTTTAACATCATTCCGAATCCTCCTTGATTTTTTTAGGGGCAACAGCCACTCTATGGCTCGGTACATCAAGCACTCGTGTAACCGCTTCAATGATGGTTTTCTTTATTTGAACGTTGTCTACTCCTTGAGCAACAACGAGGACACCTCGAATGTCTGGCTTTTTCGTTTGGACAACAACAGGTGTTTCTTCATTTCCATTTTTAATTATGACAATCTCTTCTTCTTTTGTTTGATCCGTGACACTTCGCACGCCGCCTTCTTTGTCTGTTTCCTCGGTTGTAGTGCTTTTATTGGATTTGTTTTTTTCAAACACTTTTAAAGAGGTTGCGTCTACATTTACCACGATGGAAACATCCTCAACACCAATGATCGTTTCTAAAATCTCTTTCAGCTGATTTTCGTATTCTTGTTCAACATCCTCTATCGAGTTGTTTGACTTACCTGAAGAGGATGGTTTGAACACCGCCTGCTCTTCTGAGGATGTTTTTTTAGACGCAGGAACAGCAGCCTCTTGTTTGCTTGATGGCGGTGACAAAATCTGACTGACTAACATGAATGACACGCCGATGATGAAGACAAGCAGTAAGTAATGGTGCTTCGTTAATTTTGGTTTCCCTTCACCTTTTTCAGGTGCTTGGAACATTGATTTCAGTTTTTGTCTCCAGTCCTTGTTATTCATGATCTGCTGCGTCACCTCCCTCAATGTTGAGCGCAATGTGTTCAGGCCGTGTATTCCAAACATCTGCAAGCGTCTCTTTCACCCTCGCCATCTCTTTTGCTGACGCCCCGGCGCTTTCCTCCTTTTGCCTGGAGAGATCAATGTCGACCTTTGCCACCGTTTCTACAGCATCACCTGTGAGCGGGACAAGGACTGCTTTGATGCGAAATTGATCTGCCTCCATATTCTGATCAAGGTGCTCCTCATCTGCCAACACTTCTACGTGTTTCATTTCATAGCTCTCCTTCTCCAGTGGCTCCTTTGCGCTTTTTTCTAGTTGGACAGCCATTTGCTTTAAAATATATGCACGCTGTGAAGCTTGTATTTCTTTTTTTTCTAAATTCATCTGATTTTTTATTTCTTCTGATTGCGCTTGGTCCTTCCCTTTCATGATTTCTGAGAAAATTTGGTCCGGATCTGCCCGGAATAACGCAAAGATCGGATTAAGCATCACCACAATCAACAGTAAGCTGACGACCATTTTTGCATACTTCTGCATGCTTGAATTGGGAAGCAAAAGATCAATCACAATCGCAAATAAAATAAATAGAATAATACTTGTGATCCATTCTGTGAGAAAACTCAAATGGTGTCCCCTCCTTACTTCATCATCATGGTGAGGTTGCCAGCTGTGATGATAACGGTAATGCTTAAAAAGAACATAAGCGATACAACAGCTAATGCAGCAAATATATAAAGAACACTTTTTGAAATGACATCAAGGCAGCTTATAATCGGCCCGCCTCCTAAAGGCTGAAGAATCGCAGCGGCCAATTTATAAATCAGAGCGAGCGACAGCACTTTAATCGCTGGGAAAGCCGCAATTGAAATCAAAATGGCGACGCCTACAAGGCCAACCGTATTTTTCAGCAGCACAGAGGCGCTGATAACGGTATCTGTCGCATCAGTAAACATTCTGCCAAGGACAGGGATGAAATTTCCAGTAATAAACTTGGCTGTGCGAAGAGCGATTCCATCCGTGATAGCAGCAGATGCCCCCTGTACAGAAATGACGCCGAGGAATACGGTTAAAAAAACAGCAAGCCCGCCAATGGCGACATTTCTTAACAGCTGGGCAAGCTGGGTCACTTTGTATTGTTCGGTCAATGTACTGACGATGCTCAAGATCGCTGATAAAAAGATGAGCGGAAGAACGACATATTGAATAAAAACCCCGCTCGTGTTCATTAAAAACAAAATCACAGGATGAAAGAATCCGGCTGAGACAAGCCCGCCTGATGAGGCAATAAGTGCTAATAAAAGAGGAATAAGAGCAAGAATAAAACTAGTCATCGTTTGAATGGCTTCTGTTGCATAAGAGATCGCAACATGAAAACTGTTTAATGCAATAATGATAAGCACCATATAAACAAGAGCGTATGCAACTTTACTAACAGTGCTTTGCTCAAACGCATTTTGTAAAAGCTGCAAAAGCGAACAAAAGATGGTGAGTAATATAAGTGTGCCTAAGAGCTTTCCATTGGCAATCAGCTCATGAAACAGATAATGAACAAAAGCCTTCAGCCACGTTTGGGGAGACAGCTCTTTATCGCCATCGATCATTTCCTTCACTGTACCTTTTTGGCTTTCAGGCAGAAAGCCGCCATACTCGTCCAATATCGTTTCCCAAAAGTCACTGATAGAATGAAGCTCTAAGGCATCAGCCTGTCCACCCGCAACTTCTTCTGGGACCGGTTCTTCACTTGATAAAGGCACACTTTCTTCTGCACCTGCATACGGAACGATCATCCAAAAGAACATCATAAACCCTAGCACAGCTGTCACCCGTTTCATCATCATCACCTCTTTTCCATCAAGTCATGGACGGGATCATACCTAGGATCGTCTCAATGATGACCGTTAAAATCGGTACCGCCATGACCAAAATAAGAATCTTGCCGCCAAGCTCTATTTTTGAAGCGATGGCGCCTTGCCCCGCATCCTTTGTGAGCTGGGCACCAAATTCTGCAATATAGGCAATGCCAATGATTTTCAAAATGGTTTCAACGTATTTCATATTGACACCTGCACTTGCTGCAATTTTTTCAATCATGGAGATAATGGCATAGATTTGATCGATTAAATAAAGGAAAATGACACATCCAGTAAACACAACAAGCATAAAGGCGAAGGTTGGCTTTTGTTCTTTGACGATTAATGCTAGAAAAGTAGCGATTAAACCAAGTCCAACAATTTGAATGATTTCGATTTGTAAGCCCTCCCCTATCCTTGAAATAGAAATACGGCTTTAATCTTCTTAAACAAATCATCCACAATGGTAGCAACCATAAATAAAATGTAGATAAATCCAAGCAGTGTCACCCACTGTGCGTACTCTTTTTTCCCCATTTGATCTAAAATCGTATGGAGAAAAGCCACGACGATACCCACTCCTGCAATTTGGAATATGACGTTTACATCAACGCCCATGCTCTCGACTCCCTTCCTCTCACATCAATAACAGAATCAGTAGTAACCCACTTAGAAAACCAAGACTTCTCACCATTTTTTCATTTTTCGCTTGGGCAACTTCAGCTTCTTTTTCCTCTGATGCCAAATGGCCTAAAGCTAGCTTGATATATTTTTGCTGAGCCGTCACATCATGCTGACCAAGGGTTTCTCCAAAGTGCTTCAGCGCCTCATATTCGCCTTTTTTTAATACGGTTTTTTTCCATACATCCTCTAGACTTTCATTCCATGCATGCCTCGCAGAAAAAGTTCCGACGTTGAGTTTTTCTGCAAATTGTTCAAATAGCCGATTCACAGGCGGTCCTACTTGGGACGCAATTTGGTCAGCGGCTCTAGCTAAAGGAGTTTGACCATACATAATTTCAGCTTCAAGAGATTGGAGTGCAAATCGGAGCTGGCGGATTTGCTTTGGCCGATCACTGTACCGCTTCGCAAACTCGAATCCTCCCCATGTCGTAGCCGCAACAATGAAAATAGCACCAATAAGCTTTAACATACGTCCACTCCCCGCCTCCGCTTCAGCTCTTGTCCATCTTGGTCAAATATCCGTCCGATCGTGCCAGGCCCTTTTTCTCTATTTAATTCCACATATCGCTCAAACACACGAAGCTGCCATAACGGTTCAAATGATGGCCGTTTAGATAAGTCTTCAAGTGAATACCCATGAGCTGAGACGATAATGGTGACTCCAGCATGGATTGCTTCTAGCAGTGCCTGTACATCTTCACTTTTTCCGATTTCATCGACAATGATGACTTCCGGGCTCATGGATCTGATCATCATCATTAATCCTTCAGCCTTTGGGCACGCATCAAGTACATCAATCCGGTGCCCAAAAGAATGCTGCGGCACTCCTCTTATACAACCTGCGATTTCAGATCGTTCATCTACAATCCCTGTTTTTCTAGGAGAAATGGCTGTTGTTCCTGTACTGACAAGACGTGCTAGATCACGCAACAATGTCGTTTTCCCGGTTTGCGGCGGACCTATAATCAGTGTGTTACACCAATGTTTTTCATATAAATAAGGGAGAAACGGCAGAGCAATTCCGATCTTCTCTTTTGCGATGCGAATATTAAATGAAGAAATATCTCTTAAGCCTTTGACGAATCCATTTTCGACGATGACCTTTCCAGCAAGCCCAACCCGATGTCCGCCAGATATGGTGATATAGCCCTGTTTTAACTCTTCCTCAAGTGTGTACATGCTGTAATTACTGAGCCTGCCTAATAGCTGAGCCGCATCTTCACCTGTTGTATAATAAGAAAGAAAGCGGGGTTTTCCTCCTTGCATCAGCTCAATTGGGCGATCGGTGCGAATGCGGATTTCTTCTATTTGCGCCCACTCTGATTCTTTTAACATGCTGAGTTCTTGTCCAATTGAGTGCGGGAGAATATCCAACAAACTCCGCAACGAATTCCCCTCCTTTTTTTCTTCTCTAAAATGTATGATGTATGCTGTTAATTATGCCAAGCCATTTCACTTATAAATTCCAACAAGAATAAATACGACACCAATGAAAATAAACACAAGCTTCGCATAGGATAACTGCCCTGCAATTTGATAGATTCCAATCGTCATCGTGATAATAAAAATGAGCGGCCCGATGATCGCTAATATACTATTGATGACAACCGCTTTACGCACATCATTAGTCACTAAAATGAGGATGGCGGCCGTCAGTTCAATCGAGGCAGATAAAAACCTCATCCCTGCCATGGCAGCGACTGATGGGTGTATACCCGGGAGAAATTGTTTCATATAGAACCTCCAGCTTTTTTTACACTATATGCTTCACTAGCTAGAAGTAGTCTTGTTTTTCAAAAGGAAGAGAGATGGATGAGAGAATAGAGTAAGGGGTGTCATAACGAGGCGTCCTATTTTTCAAATAAAAAAAGACTGTAAACACGAAGTTTACAGTCTCAGATAGTTGACAAAGGGCTAAAATGAACTTGATTTTAGCCCTTTGTCTTCTTTTCAGCGTGATAGAAAACCTTTGCAGTCTAGGAAGAACGAGCACTGGCGCGGAGCGAATTTGACATTCGTGAGCACCAGCGCGCAGGACTGACAAAGAATGCGAGGGTTTGCCTACACGCTGAGACTGTAAACACGAGGTTTACAGTCTCTCTCCGTTCATTACGCTCTTGAAACGTATGAACCGTCAGATGTATTGATCACTAGTTTATCACCTTGGTTCACAAAGAAAGGAACGTTCACGATTAAACCAGTTTCTGTTTTTGCAGGTTTTGATCCACCTGATGTCGTATCACCTTTAATACCAGGCTCTGTTTCTACCACTTCTAGTTCTACAGTGTTTGGAAGTTCTACTCCAAGTGTTTCATCACCGTACATGACGATTTGAACCGACATATTCTCAAGCAAATATTTCAGCTCATCTTTGATTTGCGCTTCGCTTAGTTCAAGTTGTTCGTATGAACTTGTATCCATGAATACATGCTGATCGCCATTTGCATATAAATATTGCATTGTTTTTGTTTCAATTTGAGCTTTCGCTACTTTTTCACCTGCACGGAATGTTTTCTCTTGAATCGCACCTGTACGCAGGTTACGCAGTTTCGAGCGGACAAACGCTGCGCCTTTTCCTGGTTTTACGTGTTGGAAATCCACTACACGCCAAATACCGCCGTCCACTTCAATTGTCAGGCCTGTACGAAAATCGTTTACTGAAATCATTTTGTCATCCTCCTACATTTCACCATCATAATATGATAAGTTCTTTCGGTGAGTGGGTCAATCGTTTATTGCCGTCAGCTGTCAGGACAATATCATCCTCAATTCTCACGCCGCCGACATCCGGCAAGTAAATGCCTGGTTCAACTGTCACAACCATTCCCTCTTCTAACACGACATCTGAGCGTGAGGAAAGGCCAGGTGCTTCATGTACTTCCATACCAAGACCATGTCCAGTCGAATGCCCGAAGTATTGACCGTAGCCATACTTTTCAATGATGTCTCGTGTGATGCGATCAGCTTCTTTTCCTGTTAAGCCTGGCTTGATTTTATCCACACCAGCGTTTTCTGCTTCTAATACGATATGATAAATTTCCTTTAATTTGTCGCTTGGTGTTCCTACAGCAATGGTTCTTGTCATGTCTGAACAATAGCCTTTATAATAGGCACCGAAATCCAGTGTCACCAAGTCGCCAGATTCAATCACCTTTTCGCTCGCTCTCCCGTGTGGCAGGCTTGAACGAACGCCAGAGGCAACAATCATATCGAATGAAGATCCTTCTGCCCCTTCTTTTCTCATGAAAAATTCAAGCTCGTTCATGACCGCAATTTCTGTCAGGCCCGGCTTGATGTACGTGAGAATATGATCAAAGGCATGATCTGCAATCTTCGCAGCTTCCTCTAATATCTTAATCTCTTCATTAGACTTAATCAAGCGCAACTTTTCAACTGATTCTGAGACTGGAACAAGCTCGATACCGCTTGCTTTCCCCGAGTACTGCTGGTAGGTGGCAAATGTCATATGGTTTTGTTCAAAACCAAGACGTTTCACCCCAAATTCGTTTGCCGTTTGGACAGCAGTTTCCACAATGTTTCCTTTATGTTCAATGATGTCATAGCCCTTTACTTGATCCTTGGCTTGCTCCGTGTAACGAAAATCCGTAATAAAGGCGGCACGATCCTTTGAAACGATGGCAAGACCGGCTGATCCAGTAAAACTTGTCATATAATGTAAATTAAAGCTGCTCGTAATCACTAAACCATCTATGTCTAATTCAGCTAAAAGTTTTCTTAGTTTTTCAAGTTTCATGATACTGCTCCCCCTTCACTGACTAAATAACGAATCGCCAATTTATATCCTTCTAAACCAAGTCCAACGATTTGACCTTGGCATACTGGAGCAAGAACCGAATGATGGCGGAATTCCTCTCTCTTATGAACATTTGTGATATGTACTTCGATGACAGGTAACGTAATACTTGCAATGGCATCTCTCAGTGCATAGCTATAGTGGGTAAAAGCACCCGGGTTAAACACGACGCCATCGTACTGATCTTCTGCTTCATGGAGCGCATCGACCAAATCTCCCTCGTGATTCGATTGAAAGAACGTCAATTGAATATTTGCTCTTTCTGCAAACTGAAACAAATCCGTTTCTAAATCTGTTAATGTTTTACTTCCATAAACTCCTGGCTCTCTCTTGCCGAGCCTATTTAAGTTGGGCCCATTCAGCACTAGAAAATGAGGCATATGACCACTCCTTCACCCTAATTCACTCTATATCGATGTCTGTTTCTTTTTCCTTAGAAACCTTTCGTTTCCAAAAATAATTTTATCATATGAATGGTGGATTTACACTTTATTCTGTCTTTTTCCCGAGTGCCCTTGCAAGCTTCTGACTCGTTAATTCATTGTATTCAAATGAAATACTGTATCCGACAAACATGCCATATAAAATATATAGGCAAAATGTCGTCACAATGGTGCTTTGCTGCAAATCTTGCACTTGCTTCACATCGGGGAATATAGGATTAAATACATAAAAAACAAGCAGCCACAAAATCCCTCCATAAATCAGTCCCATCCAAAAACCTTTGATCCGTTTGAGCAGTCCATAATAAATAAAGGCTGCCCCAATAGATAAAATCCCTAAAAGTACAATACTCATAAATGTACCAAGTCCGCCTTTTTTCCATTCACCAAGCACAAATGGCTGCAACAGCATATTTGGACTCACCTCTGAAAAATGAAACACATGGGTCAGAAATCCGATAAAGCCCCAAAAAACTCCGCCGACAAAACCTGTGGCTGCTGCCCTTGCCACCATTGAAGACGTTTGTACTGATTGATTTTTTTCTTCTTGGTTTTTCTTTTCATCACGTTTCATATAAACACCTCCAGCAAGTAGTATGTCCAAAATGTCATGAAAAAAAAGGATTTCCGTGCGAGAGTGTAAAATTTTTATAACAGGGTATACTGGCTAAAAAGAGGTAGATAGAATTCTAGTAGATAATCGACCTGTGAGCTAGTGATTTCCCCTCTTTTCCTGTACAATAAAGGTATAAGGAAATGCATGTAAATTACAGGAAACAGGCAGGTTGATGAAATATGTCCAATCAAACAAAACCTCCAGCATATGGAGGGCAGGCAGTTGTGGAAGGTGTCATGTTCGGAGGTAAAATGAACTATGTGACAGCGATTCGGCGTAAGGATGAGTCGATTGAGTTTTTAAAGCTTCCCCGGACCTCCAATAAACGAACCGCCTTTCTTAAGAAAATCCCTTTTGTCAGGGGTGTTGCTGCACTTGTTGAAGCAAGCGCAAACGGCAGTAAGCACTTAAACTTCTCCAGCGAGCGCTATGACTTAGATCCTTCTGAAGATCATTCTCTTGAAAAAGAACAAAAAAGCTCGAAATTATCAATGATCTTCGGCATTGCTGTGATCGGAGTTCTCTCTCTTCTTTTTAGTAAATTTGTCTTTACTTTAGTGCCTGTCTTTTTAGCTGAACTTGTGCGTCCGGTGTTTTCTGGAAACTTCGCACAAATTGCAGTGGAAACATTCTTTAAATTGATCCTGTTATTAGGCTATATTTACTTTATTTCCATGACCCCTTTAATTAAAAGGGTATTTCAATATCATGGGGCAGAACATAAAGTCATAAACTGCTATGAACAGAATCTTGACATCACAGTGGAAAATGTCCAAAGCCAATCTCGCCTGCATTATCGATGCGGCAGCAGCTTTATTTTATTCACTGTCATTGTCGGCATGTTCGTCTATTTACTCGTACCGACAGATCCTTTATGGGTGAGAGTTCTGAATCGCTTGGCGCTTATTCCGGTTGTTCTGGGCATTTCATTTGAAGTGCTTCAGCTCACAAACAAACTCCGTGACGTGCCAGTGCTTAAAGTGCTTGGCTATCCTGGCCTTTGGCTGCAATTGCTCACAACAAAAGAACCCTCTGATGATCAAGTCGAGGTAGCCATTGCAAGTTTTAATGAACTTCTTCGTTTAGAGGAAGCATCTGCGAAACAAGCATCAGATTCTGCTCATCAAGTGATCTAGTTTATAAATCCGGTAAATTCTTTCGGAGGTGGACAGTTATGAATCGCCGAGTACATCCTGCTTTTACCATTATTTTCGCTTTAGGTGTTTTGGGATTTGTGTATTTACTCACAACGAATCCAAGCAGACTCTTTACAATGCTGCTATCAGTTGTGATCGTTGGAGCGGTTCTATTTTTCTTATTTAGATGGCTGATGAATCGAAGAACTGGAACAGAAGGAAATCTTTATCGTAAAGCAGTCAAACAATCAAAACGTCGCTACCAGCAGCCTAAACCAAAAACGAAAAGCCAGATGAAAAACCGGGTCACTCATTTGCGAAGCGTGCCGACTGACCACAAGTCGAAGCCCGTCCTTCTCAAAAAGAAAAGCCAAACACATTTGACAGTCATTGAAGGCAAGAAAAACAAAAAGAAAAATCGCGCCTTATTTTAAAATGTCCAGCTCTTTAAAAATTGCTCGGCCTTCTGTCTGCCTAGATCGACGAGCGCCCTTTTCTTTTCTGTCATCAGCTGAAAATCAGTGGCAATGACGTGTTCTACAGGAATAAAAATAATATGACGTTCGTGTTTTGTGGCAATATGTCTTTCGTCATGAGCACCACGCATCGTTTCAAATAGAGCGCCAAACAGTTCAAACGCATTGCGGATGGAATGTTGAGGGCGTTCTTTTTCGTTTGGGGTTAATGTGACACCGACAAACGGTCTTTTTTTCTCTTCAGCAAAAAGCCAAATCGGAAAGTTGCTGAGCACGCCGCCATCCACTATGGTACAAATTCCTTTTGAAGACCTCAGTTTGACAGGTTCGAAAAAATACGGCAGACTGCAGCTCATCCGAATGGCTCTGGCAACAGAAAACCGTTCTGGATTTAATCCATAGGAAGGAAGGTCATCTGGAAGGACAAGGATTTTGCCATTTGTTAAATCAGAAGCGACGATTTTGAGCGTATCTTTTTTCAGATCCCCGAATACGGTGACGCCTTTTCGTTTTAACACGTCTGTCAGCCATTTTTCTAGACGGTCACCTTTGTAAAGGCCAAGACGCCAATAAATAGACACCCACCTGAGCATTTTAAACGGGATGAATTGACACCTTCGATCAAGCAATTGATGCTCATCCATTTTGTCTAACAGCTCCCGAATCTCCTGACTCGTAAAACCCGCTGCGATGAGTGAAGCAATGATCGCTCCCGCACTCGTTCCAGCGAGACGGACAAATTGAAATCCTCTTGCTTCAAGCGCTTCATAGGCGCCTGCAAGTGCTGCACCCTTAATGCCTCCACCTGAGAACACACCATCTATCTTCATCAAGGAGCCCCCTTTTCTGTCACACTATTAATAGTGTAGGAGCATTTGCCTTTCATTAGAACTATATTCAAAAAGGACACCCTTCGCCAGGTGTCCTTTCAGCGTGTAGACAAACCCTCGCATTCGGTGTCAGTCCTGCGCTCCGGTGCTCACGAATGTCAAATTCGCTCCGCTCCGATGCTCGTCCTTCCTAGACTGCAAAGGTTTTCTTTCACGCTGAAAAGAAGACAAAGAGCTAAAATAAAGTACATTTTACCCCTTTGTCAACAATTTAAAAGGACACCCTTCGCCAGGTGTCCTTTTTCTTAAGATTCTTGATTTGTTTGTTCGTTTTTCTTTTGAATCGCTTTCAGCTGAACGGATCGCTCATCGTTTTCTTCAAAGAATTGGACGAGGTCGCCGATGCGGTCAATGCTGTTCCAGCTGAGATGATGCTCAATACCTTCTACATCATCATAAATTTTCTCTTCATCTACACCAATGATTCTTAAAAATTGCTCTAGCAGTTCATGTCTGTATACGAGACGTTTTCCAATTTTTTTGCCTTTCGGGGTTAAAATTAGACCACGATATTTCTCATAAATGAGGTATTCATCTTTATCTAGCTTCTGAACCATTTTTGTTACAGAGGAGGGATGGACAGCGAGGGCTTCTGCAATATCAGATACTCTTGCATATCCTTTTTCTTCTATCAGCATATAAATTTGTTCAATATAATCTTCCATACTAGGTGTAGTCATAAAACCCCTCCAAAATGCACCTTTACTTAATAATCATAACAATTCTACACCATCGCCCATTAAAAAACAAGAAGAGTCCTTCGTCTTAACGCTTGTAATTCCAATCATCTGTGGCGTATTTCGTTTTGGCGAGGTGATGAACAAATGCCAACTCTTCATCTGTCAGCTCATAAGGCACAAGCTCGATATTTAATCCTTTTTCAAACCCTCGTTTAAATGCAACACGCGCATCGTCTATCGTACATGTTCGATCTGAAATTTCATTGATCGCCACCGCTTTGTTTTTAAAGCTGCGCTGCATCCGCTCTCTCACCCGGTCGTTTGGATACAGAAATAAATCAAACAATTTGTCCTCATCAAGATCAATTAAAATCGAGCCATGCTGGAGGATCACACCTTTTTGCCTTGTTTGCGCACTGCCTGCTACTTTTCTGCCTTCTACAACAAGCTCGTACCATGAAGGCGCATCAAAACAGACAGACGATCTTGGATTTTTTAAGCTTTCTTTTTCTTTTTCTGTACGAGGAATGGCAAAATACGCATCGAGTCCCAGTTCTTTAAAGCCCTCTAAAATCCCTTCTGAAATGACGCGGTATGCCTCTGTCACCGTCGCCGGCATCTCTGGGTGCTCTTCTGACACGATGACACTGTAGGTCAATTCCTGATCATGAAGAACGCCGCGGCCTCCTGTAGGCCTGCGGACAAATCCAAGACCATAGCGCTCAACCGCTTCCATGTTGATTTCTTTTTCAACATGTTGAAAATATCCAACAGATAATGTCGCTGGATTCCAACCATAAAAACGGATCACAGGCGGGATCAGCTTCTCGCTATGCCAATAAAGCAAGGCTTCGTCCATTGCCATGTTAAAGGCAGGGTCTTGGTTTCCTGTATCAATGAAACACCATTTCTCTTTTTGCATATAAAATCCCTTCTCTTTTACGTAGTCAATGTTAGATAATGGTGGTGACCACCGATTTTCTCTCTTCATCAGTCTATCAAATAGGGAAGGAATTGAAAATAATTCTTACCATTTATGATGACAAGTTTCTTTTGCTTTACTATAATAGTATTTGTCTAAAACGTACCATCAGACAGGTGACTGTGCTGATGCTCAAGAAGGAGTCGAGTCGTATTGCCAATATTCAACTATATCGTCCTCTCACTTTGTGGACTTTTCGTTCTTTATTCCATCGGCAGTTACATTTATCAGCAGCGCATAATGAAAACGCTGACGGAAGCAGAATTTATCAAAGGTTACCGCAAAGCCCAACTCATTGATGTGAGAGAACCAAATGAGTTTGAAGGCGGACATATTTTAGGCGCAAGAAACATTCCCCTTTCACAATTAAAGCAGCGCAAAAATGAAATACGCCCTGACAAGCCTGTTTATCTCTATTGCCAAAATAATTTGAGAAGCGGAAAGGCTGCTCAAACGTTACGTAAAAATGGCTGTCGTGAGATTTATAATTTAAAGGGCGGCTTTAAAAAATGGGGCGGCCGCATTAAAACAAAGAACTAACAAAAAAGACTCTGGGAGCTATTGCCCCCATGAGTCTTTTTATTTTCTTTCAAAAACCAGCACTGGATTCCGTGCAGCCTTTGTTTCATCCATTCGTTTCACAACGGTTGTATGTGGTGCTTCCTGTACGATTTCTGGGTTCTCTTCCGCTTCTTTTGCAATTTGAATCATCGCTTCAATAAATGCATCAAGGGTTTCTTTTGATTCTGTTTCAGTTGGTTCAATCATGATACATTCCTCTACATTTAGCGGGAAGTAAATCGTTGGCGGATGATAGCCAAAATCAAGTAATCGTTTGGCAATATCCAGTGTCCGCACACCTAGTTTCTTTTGGCGTTTACCTGAAAGGACAAATTCATGCTTACAGTGGCGGTCAAATGGCAAATCATAATGAGCACATAAGCGGCGCATCATATAGTTTGCATTCAACACCGCATGATCAGTTACAGCCTTTAAGCCGTCTGGTCCCATAGAGCGGATATACGCATACGCTCTGACATTGATACCAAAGTTCCCATAGAACGGTTTCACACGGCCGATGGAATCTGGACGATCGTAATCAAAGAAATAACCATCTTCTTTCTTCACAAGCACTGGCTTTGGCAAATATGGAATCAAATCCTTTTTCACACCCACAGGACCTGAACCAGGGCCTCCTCCTCCGTGTGGACCTGTAAAGGTTTTATGAAGATTTAAGTGAACCACATCAAATCCCATATCCCCCGGTCTTGCTCTACTTAATACAGCATTTAAGTTCGCTCCATCATAATAAAGCTTCCCGCCTGCTCCGTGGACGATTTCAGCCATTTCTAAAATATTTTCTTCAAAAAGGCCGAGTGTATTTGGATTTGTGAGCATGAGCGCCGCCGTTTCTTCATTGACCACACGGCGCAGGTCGTCTAAATCGACAAGCCCATGTTCATTAGATGCCACCGTAATCGTTTCAAATCCAGCTACTGTTGCAGATGCGGGATTTGTTCCATGAGCAGAATCAGGCACGATGACTTTTGTTCGTTTATGATCTCCTCTTGCTTCATGGTATGCACGAATCATCATGAGCCCCGTCCATTCGCCATGTGCTCCTGCCGCAGGCTGTAATGTCACAGCGTCCATTCCTGTAATTTCTTCTAAATGGTCACCTAAATCATAAAGTAACTCTAATGCACCTTGCACAGTGTCTGCCTCTTGAAGTGGATGCACGTTCGAGAAACCTGCAAGACGTGCCACCTTTTCGTTAATCTTTGGATTATATTTCATCGTACAAGAGCCTAGAGGATAAAAGCCAGAATCGACCCCGTGATTACGCCTAGATAATGCTGTGTAGTGACGCATAATATCCAGTTCAGAAACCTCTGGCAGCTCCGCATCTTCATGGCGGATATACGCTTCATCAAATAAATCTGGGAGCTTCTCCTCAGGTACGTCTAAATCAGGCAGGCTGTAACCAATTCTTCCTTCTTTGGATAATTCAAAAATAAGCGGCTGATCTTGTTTATTCATGACGATCCCCCAATTCCTTGATGAACGTATCAATTTCTTCTTTTGTTCTTAGTTCTGTCACAGCGACGAGCATATGCTGCTGAAGCTCTGGATAATCACGTCCCAAGTCATATCCACCGATGATTCCTTTTTCAAGCAATCGCTCATTCGCTTCTTTCACAGGTTCATTCAGTTTCAACACAAATTCATTAAAATGAGCGCCCTCTATTTCAGCCTGTAACCCATGTTTTTCTGCCTGCGTCTTAGCATAATGGGCCTTTTGTACATTTTGATAGGCAATGTCTTTGATACCTGTTTTCCCAAGCGCCGTCATCGCAACAGAAGCGGCTAACGCATTTAATGCTTGGTTCGAACAAATATTTGAAGTCGCTTTGTCTCTTCGGATATGCTGCTCGCGCGCTTGAAGGGTCAGCACAAATCCTCGCACACCGTTCTCGTCTTCTGTTTGCCCGACTAAACGCCCCGGCACTTTCCGCATTAATTTTTTCGTCACAGCGAAATATCCACAATGAGGTCCGCCAAATGCAGCTGGAATGCCAAACGGCTGCGCATCACCAACGACAATATCTGCCCCAAGCTTTCCTGGTGGTGTCAGTAAACCAAGTGCAAGTGGGTTACTTGAGACGATGAACAGACTTTTCCCTTTATGTGCAATCGGTTCAATGTCTTTTAACGGTTCGACAACACCGAAGAAGTTTGGGTATTGTACAAGGACCGCTGCTGTTTCGTCGCAGACGGCTTCTTCTAATGCAGCTAGATCGGTCTGACCTTTTCGCGCAGGTACCTCGACGACTTCAATATGCTGTCCTTTCGCATATGTTTTCAGCACCGCTCTTGATTCAGGATGAACCGTCTCAGATACCACAATCTTTTTCTTTTTTGTATGTCCTGCAGCCAGCATCGCCGCTTCAGCTAATGCCGTTCCGCCATCATACATCGAGGAGTTGGCAAGATCCATACCGGTCAGCTCAGCAATCATTGTTTGAAATTCAAAGATTGCTTGCAATTCACCTTGAGAAATTTCAGGCTGATAAGGTGTGTACGCTGTATAAAATTCAGAACGTGAAATCACATGATCGACAATCACAGGCTGGTAATGATCATACACACCAGCACCTAAAAACGAGGCATAAGCCACTGTATCTTTATTTTTTGCAGCAAGACGAGACAATTCCCGCACTAGCTCTGTTTCTGATGCGGCTTCTTTAATGTTGTACGCACCTTTGAATCTGACTTTCTCTGGGATATCTGAGAAAAGCTCATCAATTGACTGAACACCGATGACATCCAGCATTTCTTTTTGATCTTGCTCTGTTTGCGGCAAATACCTGTGCTTCATCCTCTATTCCTCCTCGTTATTTGGCTCTTTTATAAAATGGTGTGGCGACGATTTTGGCTTTTAGACGTTTTTTACGAACTTGCACTTCCACTTCTGTCCCAAGCTGCGCCTCTGATGTTTCAATCAAGGCAAGCCCAATATTTTTCTTTAATGTTGGAGATTGTGTACCGGTTGTGACTACACCAATCTGCTTATCTCCTGAGAAGACTGGATAGTCTGTCCGCGGAATCCCCTTATCTATCATTTCAATCCCGACAAGCTTTCGCTTCGGTCCTTCTTCTTTTTGTTTTTTAAGTGCATCTTTTCCGATAAAATCTGCTTCTTTATCCGTTTTAACAGCAAAACCAATGCCGCCTTCTAAAGGAGAAATATCCTTCGTGAGCTCTTGGCCATAAAGCGGAAGTCTTGCTTCAAATCTTAAGGTGTCACGTGCACCGAGCCCACATGGAATCAATCCTTTCGGCTGTCCGGCTTCTAATAAAGCGGTCCAAAGGTGAACAGCATCTTCTGACTGGCAGTAGATTTCAAAGCCATCTTCTCCTGTGTAGCCGGTTCTTGAGACAAGCACCTCTTTTTGCGCAATGATTGCTTTTGATAAAAACGTAAATGGCTTCAGTGATGTTACCTCTTCATCCGCAACATCTTTGATGATGTCAGCAGCAAGAGGTCCTTGAAGGGCTAACAAGGCAGTTTGATCAGAGACATTTTTAATCGAAACGTCTTCCTCACCTTGATGTTTCAACAGCCAATCCACATCTTTTTCAATATTTGAAGCATTGATCACAAGCAAATAGTTGTTCTTTTCTTTTTGGTAGACAAGCAGATCATCCACCGTTCCGCCATCCTCATAACACATGGCTGTATATAGTGCCTTACCGTCTGTCAGCTTTGACAGATCATTGGTTAATAACCTTTGTAAAAAAGGAAGGGCTCCCTGACCTGTGACTTCCACCTCACCCATGTGAGACACGTCAAACAGCCCTGCTTTTGTTCGAACAGCTTCATGTTCTTCTTTAATGGAAGAAAATTGGACAGGTAATTCCCAGCCCCCGAAGTCAATGGTTTTTGCGCAAAACGTTTCATACGCATGAAAAAGCGGTGTTCGTTTCAACATCAATCGTTTCCCCCTTTTTTCTTACAGTGCACATCACAAGCTGAATTTTCAGAAAAAAATCACAGCAAAAAAGGACAGAGCGCTCCCTTTTATCAAAAAGAAGTCTCTGTCCTTGCACCTGAAAGTTTACAGCACAACATCATTGTGCGTTTTCCCCTTTGGTGGTTTGCTAAAAATCGCTGCGCAAACACTCTCCAGAGTTGCGTCCGGTAAGAGTACTTTTGCCTGAGAGATTCACTGAACCAATTCAGCTTGCTCCTTCGGCGCCTGTCAGTGCAAAATAACCGCTAGGTCTCTCCCCATACCATCATCCGCTCATATTCTTCACCTTTATTGGACATACTATCAAAATGGGTGACTTATTCTCTAGATCACTTACCAACATCCTACCATTAGAAATGGATGAAGAGCAACAGAAAAATCATTAACATTTTTAAAATAATCATTCATTATCGTTCGCTTTTATTGATATATAACATCTTTTAAATCGCTATCAAAAAATGAAGCGTTTAAAAACAGAACGATTTTATCATCACTCTACCAGAAAGGCAGGCGGTCACATTGAATATTCAAACGATCTTTGATCAAAAATGGGCAAGTGAATTTCAAAAGCGGCTTACAGCAGACGGTCCCTGGGCGAATTGGGATATGTACCGTTTAGCAGCACAGGTACAAAAAGTGACAGCCATTGATTCATTTGAAGGACTGCAAGCACCTGCGCACCTGCCTGCATTTACTCCTTTAAAACACCAGCTCGAAGTCGCTAGAAGAGTCGTAGAAGAGATGAATGGGAAAGCCATTTTAGCAGATGAAGTGGGTCTTGGAAAAACCGTTGAAGCAGGACTGATTATCAAAGAATACATGATTCGCGGACTTGCCAAGAAGATTCTCATTCTCGTACCCGCATCCCTTGTGTCTCAATGGGTACAAGAACTGCGGACGAAATTTTACATAGATGCTGTCGAGCAAAAAAAGAGCTATGTGTGGGAGCAGTGCGATGTTGTGGTTTCCTCAATTGATACAGCCAAAAGACAGCCGCATCGAGACACGATCTTATCCATCTCCTACGATATGGTCATTATTGATGAAGCACACAAACTGAAAAACAATAAAACGAAAAACTATGAGTTTGTGAGAAATTTGAATAAAAAGTTCTGCCTTCTGCTCACAGCCACACCTATCCAAAATCGGATAGGAGAAATTTTTAATCTCGTCTCTCTGTTGAAGCCAGGCCATTTAGGTAATGAAACACAGTTTAAAGACCTCTTTGCCAAAAAAGACCTTCAACTTGAGGACCATGACCGGCTAAAACAGTTAGTCAATAAAGTGATGATTCGAAACCGAAGACAAGACACTGGCATCGAATGGTCGAAGCGGCATGTAAAGACGATTTCTATTGATTTCTCCCCGACAGAACAAGCACTATATGATGAAATTTGTCAGTTAAAAGAAAACCCTTCCTATACGAAGCACATGTTTTCAATTATGACCTTAGAACGAGAATGCTGTTCAAGTCGTGAGGCCGTCTATATGACCATTAAAAAAATGCAAGAAGAGGAAAAACACATTCTAGGTGCTTCTGCGATGATGCACATCATGGAGAAAATCAACCAGGTAGAACAAAATTCTAAAGCACTTGAAGTCGTTAAACTCATTCAGCAATTAAATGAAAAAGTCATTATCTTCACTGAATACCGCGCGACACAAATTTATTTGCAATGGTTTCTCCAGCAAAACGGCATCAGTTCGGTCCCTTTTCGAGGCGGGTTTAAACGGAGTAAAAAAGACTGGATGAAAGATTTATTTAGAGAGCGGGCGCAAGTGCTCATCGCGACAGAAGCAGGCGGCGAGGGGATCAACCTTCAGTTTTGCAACCAAATCATCAACTACGACCTTCCGTGGAACCCAATGCGCTTGGAACAAAGAATTGGACGTATTCACCGGCTCGGTCAGGAGCGGGATGTTCACATTTACAATATGGCAACCAGCGGGACAGTCGAAGAACATATTTTAAAACTTTTATATGAAAAAATTCAGCTGTTTGAAAACGTCATTGGCGATCTAGATGATATTTTAACCCGAATTGATATCCAAGATGCTGAAACAGAATTACATCAAATTCTCTTCCAGCACGAGTCTGACGTAGACATGAAAAAGAAATTAACCCAATTTGCTTCCTATTTAACAGAAACACAAACACCGCTTTTAGAAGAAAGACAGCAAGGTTCATAAAGGAGAGTTGACCAATGGAGCAGCGCGAGATTCACACATTTCTTCTCCGTTTCTTTCAGGCAAATCAATGCGACATACTTGAAGAAAGTGCAGGGCACCTGACCGTACAACTGACAATCGAAATGGATAAATTGATCATGAACCGCCCTTTTTATTGGCATTGGCTCGAAAAAACGGGAGGCGTACCTGAGCCGCGGCAATTGACTTTGATCACAGATCAAAAAAAAGCTGATGACTCGGTCGAAGGAGAATTTGTCCACTTCGGCTCCCCTCGTTTATTCCAAATATTCGAGGTTGTGAAACAGCAAGGCCGTTTTATTCGGCTGTACGAAAAAGTCAGACCGCTCACAAACAGCCAGATCGCACTGGAGCCGTGGCTTGGTCTCAATGTCAAAATATCCTATCTGGCAGACCGTAAAAAAGACAAACTGCTGTCTCTTGGACTTCATCTAATACGCGGAGAAGTCATCGAACAATTTCAAGAGAAGCTGGAAGCGCGTGAGCTATCGTCTCAAATTCCTGATTATTGCTTCACAATGAGTACGATGATTAAGCCAGAGAGCGGCGTCAAACGGCTTTACAGCCTGATGGAACGTTATGCCAATGAAGAGCCGGATGATTGGGCGGTAAGAGCTGTTCAAAAGTGGAAAGAAGACTCGGAACTTTTAAACCAATTTTATGAAGGGACTTCAGACACATCTGTAGAATATGAAATAGAAAGACAAGCACTTAAAACTTTATACGAACCAAAAATCAGTCTTACGATTGAAAATGGCGGACTTTTTTACTTACAGCAAAAAAGAGGGGGCTGACTTAGCATGTCTCCCCCCCTTTCATGTGATATCAAATTTTCGATCAATCAAAAGCAACGTTTGTCTGTTTGTATTGGGCGGAAACATGACGCAAGCAATCTATGAGGTCTTATCACCTGTGTTTTTCCATTTCATGCGTTAAGTGCCTGAAATACACGATTCAGTATTTTAGGAGGGTATTTGTATGGAAAAGAAAACGAAGTTATTAGACAGTGAATGGGTTCAATTATTACGCGAAGCGCGCAAAGCAGGACTAACAGTAGAAGAAGTCCGTCATTTTCTCAAATCACGCGAAAAGTCCTCTGAGTCTCCCCCTATGGCAAGAAGTCATTCTATCAAACCTTTCTGAATGTGCTATAATATCGAAAGGAAGGTGATGACATTGATTGGCCAGCGTATTAAACAATACCGCAATGAAAAAGGCTACTCACTATCAGAACTGGCCGAAAAGGCTGGGGTAGCGAAGTCTTATTTAAGTTCAATAGAAAGAAACTTGCAAACAAACCCCTCCATTCAATTTCTTGAAAAAGTCTCCGCTGTTCTGGACGTCTCGGTTCATACACTGTTAAACGAAAATGATGAAACCGAATACGATGGTCAATTAGATAGTGAATGGGAAAAACTAGTTCGAGATGCAATGACATCAGGGGTTTCGAAAAAGCAATTTCGTGAATTTTTAGATTATCAAATCTGGAAAAAAAAGCAAGAAGAGGAGTAATGCGCATATTTTAGCGCATACTCCTCCAATTGCTATGCAGATCTTGTTATCAGTCTAAAGACTGACTTTATTTTTTATCTTCGCTGTGTGCTTTTTCGTTTTCTTTCACGTAGCCTTTTTCATCCGTATGCTTTTTTGGATTGATCGTTAAACCATTCCACTGAGTCGCTTCGAAGGAAAGATCAACTTGAATCGCATCGCCTTGGTATTTATTTTGGATATAGTTACCCGCTTTATCCTTCGTCTGGTCATTGACAAATTCAATGATCATTTCCATTTTATCGTAATCAAACGGATTCTTTGGAATGCCGTCATACTCTGGAGCTGTTGACCCATCAACGGTGGCAACATTAATTTTACCACTTTCATGTAAAAACTTCTCATCGACGGCATGACGAAGCTTTTCAAATGCGGTCTGATCCTGCTTTGACGTTAATAAATGCAGGTCAAGCAGGTTTGCATGGTCTAAAATAATATTTTTCGGGTATCCATTCCCACCTTCGGCTCCAACCGTTAGAACACTCACCTGAAATTGGCTGAGGAATTCTTCAGCTGTATTCTTCCCGCCATTTTTCGCTGATGTTCCATCTTGAAATTGGCTGTAATCAAGACTCATCAGGACTTGATTAATTGCAAGAGACCCTTTATTTTCAAAATTAAATTCCTTCTTTATACGGTCACCGGGTTTTATGTTCGCAAGGTTGATGGCGCCGGAATTCTCTTTTGCAGATAGATTCAGCTCTCCTGTAGAGTAGACCGCGTTTGCCGTCTCAACATCATTAAATGCAGCCCACGTTCCCCCTCCAATTAAAGCAAGACCTAATGCTCCTGATAAAACACCTAAACGAATTGATTTTTTCATTGCCATGATTGAACCCCCTAATAAATTGTTTTATTGAAACCTGATTTAGGTTACAAACGAAAATTTATGCTTGTTCCTCTGACATATGTAACTCAGCCGTATGTCTTCGATGTTTGGCAGCACCAACAAAATGAATGGTTGAATAAACAAGCAGCATCACCCCTGGAATAATGAGCAAAAGAGCCGTGCCAGCAGAAGTTCCTGCATACGAAAGAAGCTTTCCTGCATAAGGAATGTTCACGCCCGTATACTGCGCAGTCACTTGATTCGCTTTGACGAGCGTGCCGTCTTGATACATATTGTGGTCTCCTTTTGTCTCAAAGGCTGTATTTACTCCTTTTCCTTTCACCCCAACAATGCGGTGAGTCACAAAGGATTGGTCTTGCTGAGTTTGAAACGTAATAATATCCCCTTTTTTGAGTGTTTCAGGTGAGGTGACATGTTTCACGACAATCAATGAACCAGTCGAAAATTCCGGTTCCATTGATCCAGATAATACTTGCTTGAACTCATAACCAAAGATCTGAGGATCTCCGCCTGTTGTCCTTGATGACAACACGACAATAATACACACAATCATCATCGTGAAGACCAGCGCGTAAAGAATACTCCCAGACATTTTCATCCACTTTTTCATACCTTTCTCCCCTTTACATATCATGTTTCATTCAAAAGACTAGTCCCCTTTAGGACGCCTTTTCTTGACAATTCGAAAGCTGCATATGTTGAGACGTAAAGAATGGCTTTTCAGAACCACCAAACCCTTTAGGATAATAGATTTTAAACACATAGATTCCATTTGTTTTTGCTTTACCTGACGTGACAGTCGTCGTTTCTTCTGATGAGAGGGACTGTATAGCACCTTTTTCAATAACATGGCCATCTTGTAATGGCATCTGAACACTCTCTACTTTATGTAGTTCCCACTTCCATTCAGAGTGCGCGATGGGTTGTCCAATATTTTTTAGTGACATGCTCAGCTTTTGAGGCGCACAGACTGTCCCCTCAATGATCGTTTGATCGATCAGTTTCAAATGGCTTCTATCCCATTTCTTCGGCTGGCAATGCTGATCTGTCTCTTCGAAATTTTCACATGTTTTCATGACAAAATTCGAATGCTCAACATCGTTAAAAGAAGCATTAGTAGACGTAATAAAAAAAGAAGTGAAAATCAAACAAATAGCACAAAATAGTACAAAGAGCGGCTGTTTCATTGAATCTTTCAACTCCTTGAACAATTGTTCTTTAAAAAGAACGATTACACTCAGTATAAGGAATTACCTATAAAATCCAAAACGTCAAATTAGTCCATTTTGTTCTTAAACAAGAACATTACCGAGAAAATTCTTCCATTTTCTCATTCTTTCGCCATATTCAATATTTTTTTCTGTGACATTTGTACTTCTTAAAAATTTACATAAAAGTGCAGGATTTGGTCAGGATAATAATTGGTGAGGTGATGTTAGTTGAAATATGGAAGATTCATGATCATGCTCAGTTTACTGTTAAGCCCTTTGATCCAAAGCGCCCATCTAGCGGAGGCAAAAGGAATCACTGCTGCCTCAGATCAATGGGAAACAAGGGCAGTCAAAGAAGCAAAAAAACGGTATCCGTTAGCACATGTTTTATTCAAACAAAAAGTGTGGGATCGACACCGGGAGAAAGAATCCGTGAAGCAATATCATATTACGTTGAAAGATCAGGCCAAAGAATTTGGGGTATATGTCACCATTTCCTATAACCCTTACTCGAACAAGGTCAATAAAGTCATTGTTGTCGAAGAATACAGCTAAAATGGCATTAAAAAAACCGCCTTCTGGCGGCTTTTTACTTTTGTCGATGACGTTGACGTTTTTTTAGCATCATTGAGAAGCCAAAAGGCAGAACACCGAATAAACGCTGAGAAAATGGTGGTTTTGTCTCCATTTTTTCCTGTTTATGTTCTTTCCGCTCGTCACGTGGTGTATTCATATATTTAATGATTTCCTGCGTCATATATTTTACATAATCATTTGTCTTCATCGAACACTCACCTCTTCTTCCTTAAAGTGTTACCAAGAAGAGTATCGTTTTATACACTCTCTAATGAGTGCTGATCCATTGATTGATTTCTCCTGTCTCTTTATTCAGCTCTAGTTCCCGCTCGTCAGTTACACCACCCTTTGTCTCGATGTTAACCAAGAGGCGGACTAGCTTTTTTCTGTCATCGCACCCAATTCGCTTCAACGTCACTCGACCTTCTTCTGTGACAATTGGGCTCAATGGCTGATTACAAATACGATTTAATTTGTTTGCAGCTTCATTTAGTCCCATTCGAAATAACTGCTGTTTTTGATAAAAAGAAATCGTGAGCTCTGCACTTTTCAACTCTTTTTGAAACCCAATGGTCATTGAGCCTAGAATCAATAAAAATAAAAGAATGACAGCAAATACGTGAGGATAAATAAACCCGTCTTCTCTTTTCACGTTTTAGGAATCACTCCTTTGTAAGTGAAAAAAACAGCTTCATGTACTTGACCAAATACATCTGTGACTTGGAGAGTGGTGGTTTGCTCTTTTGTTCTTACATGGAATTGTTTCACCTTTTGTAATAAAGGAAGATGACCTGCCTGATCCGTTCGTTTACGAAGCATCTGTTGATACGGCTCAATCGTCACCACTCGCCCTTGACTTGAAATATACTCCAGAGCTGTTCCATTTTTCACCGCTCTTACAGCGACAGCACAATTTAGATCCTCCTCTAATTGCAGGACCGTTTGTTTCCACTCCATTTGCGAAAATTTGTTGATTTCTGCAAACGGATGAGCTTTTTCAACAATTGATAAAAGCAGCATGCAGCCAAAAGAAAGCAGCAAAAATAGCTGCAATTGCCATATTGCTTGAGCGAGTGTAAATCCTTGTTCATCGCTCCAAATGTCGAAAGCAAATCGTCTTCTTTTTTTGTACTTTGTATGAAACACATCCCTTCTCCTGACCCCAAATGAATTCATATGTGATCTCGCCTCGTTTCTTTGTACTTGATTCATTTTGACCTTCTATAATAGCTTTATTCATATACTCATGTAAGATTTGATAAGCTTCCAGTTTAGCCCTTAATTCTTCTTTCCCAATTGTCAGTTTTTCAAAGGATGGCACGAGCACAAGAGCAGCAAATAGAAAGAGGTGGCAAGAAAAGAGCATCTCAAACGTACTAAATCCTTTATTGTTTCTGAACATGAATCCGCCCGCTCCCTAAGTAAATCGTGAGTTTATATATTTGACTGCCAAATTGAACAATGAGAGAACCGCCGCTATTTGGATGTCCGTTTTTATTAAAGTGAAGGCCTTTTTGAAATGTGGATTGCTTGATGGTGCCTTTTTTATGTGGATTAGAAGCAATGATCTGCTCACTATTCTGCTCGATGACTTGATAAGATACATTGGGCGGGTGAAACTCAACAGTTACTCGTGTTTTTTTAATAAATGCAGTATAAGATGCCAATTGAAGATCTTGTTTTAGCAAGTTCACTTGCTTTTTTGCTTCAGCACTTTCTAATATATTGGGCACTTTTCCACCTATTATCGATAATAAGATAGAGAAAATCATGACGATCAAGAGCTGCTCAATGAGTGTAAATCCTTTCTCCTGGAAAAGCGATTTATTCATTTTTCACATCCCCATTTTGAATGAAAATTGCCTTTCCATTCGGACAAGTTAATCCCTTTTTGACATAGCCTTCTTTTTCTAATTCAGCTAAAGATGGCGTCTTGCCATCATGCTCTAATTCATATGCCATTACCTGTGTACTCACCATTGATTTCAGCCCTTCACAGCCCTTTGCTTGAATGCTTTGATGATGCCGAGTGATATTTGGAATGGTAATTAATAAAAGAATGGAGATCACAAGCATGACAATTAACATTTCTAACAGGGTAAATCCTTTATCATTCATGCCTTAGTCCTCCTTTTCACACTTGTTCCATTAGTTGATACATTGGTAAAAGAATAGATAAATACACAATGAGTATAAGAAATGCTGTTAAGCCATAGATGACAGGCTGCAGCCATGAAACCCATTTTTCAATTTTCAATTCTGCATTCTCTAAAAGAAATTGACTATATGTGTACATTTCTCTTGCTAGCATCCCACTTGCTTCCCCATGCTTAATGACAGCCGCAAAATGCCTTTCGAAAAAAGGAGACCGGCTTATTTGATGTTCCATACTCTCACCTTTTCTTAACTCCCCTATCATTTGTTCAGACATTTCTTGAAGGAAGGGTAAATAGGTCTGCTGTTTAAAAGCTTGCAAACTTTCGTAAATCGATAACCCAGCTTGAAGAAGTCCGCTTAGCTGAAGGGAAAAAAGATACGTATGCATCAGCTGCACCCCTTTAAATACCACCGGCAGCCTGCTGATGACTTTCAGTTTCTCAAGGGTCGATTTTTTCTTAAAAAAGAGCTCATAATATCCAAAAAGACAGATACATATACAACCGATCATAAGCAGCAAAGCGTGTAGGAATTGGAAGAGGCCAAACATTCCTTGAATGAGCCATGACATGCTTGTATTCATAGATGAATATAATAAAGAAAATTGAGGGACGATCATTTGCTGAACAATGATGAGCACAACAAAAACCGTAAACATAAGAAAAATCGGATATCGTAACATACGCTTGAATGTGTCTACCTGCATGATTTTTTTCTCTAGAAAACGGGCGCTTTGTTCAAGAGCTCGCGCTAGGCTGCCGTGTTTCTCTGAAAAACAAAGAATAGCGACGGCTTCCCGCTGAAAATGAAGTCGCTCAAGTACAACGTAAAAAGGCTCCCCTTCAAGCAGCCACTGAATGCCTGGCGTTAATCGCTGCTGCTGTTTTTTTGATAACTGAATATTCACCATCGTTAGTGCATCAACCAATGTATATCCAGCTTGAATCAACTGAGCCAGTTTCGATAAGAATTCAGCTTGTTCTTTTTTAGACCAGGCTTTAGAGGCTCGCTTCTTCATAAACCCATCGATGATATGTGCTTTTTGATAAATAGCCGAGTGCCACTCCTTTCCGAATTAATCTTTGCAGTGTTTCGTATGACGAATGAGCGTATTCTCCTTTTGCCTCTTTGATACACTCACCAAGCTCCTTTCCGTAAAGCAATTCAAATACATTTGTTCGTCTGACTGGCCGATTTAGTTTGCAATAAAGCTCACACGTTTCGCCGCAAAATGGACATGCAAGTTCGATTAACCGCTGAGCAGCAATAGCAACCATTGTTTGTTCGAGTTCATTCACCGTCACACCAAATTCGAGCATTCGATAAAGAGCTCCTTTTGCATTCTTTGCGTGCAATGTGCTCATGACTAAATGACCTGTCAAAGCTGCTCTAATAGCTGTTCTCGCTGTTTCCGCATCTCTTATTTCTCCAAGCACAATCATATCTGGATCATGTCTTAAAATAGCGCGTAAACCTGCCGCATACGTGATACCAGCTTTTTCATTTACTTGAACCTGCAGCACTTCTTCATTTCTTGTTTCCACAGGATCTTCAAGGGTAATAATATTCCGATTAAAATGTTTTTTGGCAAACTGAATCAATGAATAAAGTGTTGTCGTTTTCCCTGAATTTGTTGGTCCTGTAAATAAAATGAGCCCATGCGAATGATTCAGAAACGATAATAATCTCGCTGAAGCCTTCGGGAACAGTGACAAATACTTTGTTTTCGGCACATGATCCTGCGGTAAAATCCGAATCACTAGACTTTCATCATTTACAGTTGGTAGTGTAGAGAGCCGAACAAACACTTGACCGCGTCTTAGCATCACAGCCAATGATCCATTTTGTGGTCTCCTTCTTTCACCAATATCCATAGAAGATAAAAATTTGAAATGAGCAATGAGCCGCTCTCCGCTCTTTTTGTCAATGATCCGCTGCTGAATGAGGTCAGCGTCTACACGAAAAGAGACTGAAGCTTCCTTTTCTCTCGGAACAATATGCACATCAGATGCTCTCATGCGGCACGCCTCTTCTAGCAGCTCTTGCCCCAAATATTCAATACCATACAAGTGATTCACTCCTTTCAGTGACCATATTGTATGATGGCGGAACGTGCCTGACAAAAACGTATTTCATGATTTTCATGACTGAAGAGGGTTAAAAATGTTCAATTTGAGGTGTATTTCATCTATAAATAACAGAAAGACATATCAAAAAATTTGACTTTTACAACAACGGGTTCCGTTCAGAGGAGAAAATAAAAAAGAAGTGCTACTGGCACCTCTTTTTTGATGATCATCATTATTTCATTTTGTTCTTTCATTATGGATGATCTGTTACAAGGAGGTGTCTCCAAATTTAATCCTCCTTAATAGGTTACTGATTTGAAGATAAAGAATATCCTTTCGTGTCTGATTTATGGATAAAAAAAGAGACCAAATCTGTATGCGAATTGGTCATCTCATTCATATGCTCATTATATTGTTTCTCCTTGTCAACGTACCCGTTACTTTTACTAGTAACATTTTTTGGTTCACGTTGCTTCTTGCTGCTCTTCAAAGATACGAAAGCCTCTTTTTTCTAAAGCTTTTGCAAGGCTGTGTTCAGTATTTACTTTTGAGAAATCAATGCCGAGTTTCACTACAGTTTGAGCGATTTCTGGTCGAATGCCTGATATAATCGTCTCAATTCCTAGCAACTTCGCACTATCAACCACTTTAAACAGCTGATAAGCAACCATCGTATCAACAACAGGAACGCCAGATATATCAATAAATAAATGGGTTAGACGCAGTCTAGATGCCTGTTCTAGTACTGATTCCAAAATGATTTTCGCCCTGTACGTATCAATTTCACCAATCAGCGGCAAAATACCGATCTCTTTTGAAACTGGAATAACAGGCGCACTAAGCTCTTGAATCATTTCTCTTTGTGCATTAAGCTGATTGATCGTCACGCGGTCATACTCTTCTGATAAACGCGCAATCATGTCATCAAACGTGGCGTGAAAATGCTGATTCCAATCGCACACATCTTTGAGTGTCACTTCAAGCTCTGTTTGTTGTGTAAAGGTCTCAATTCTGGAACAAAAAATGTGGCGGAACACCTTAAATTGTCCGATGATTTCATATAAAGGTACTTCATGAACAGCTCGATCGCGGGCAATATCAACTGACCACTTTTTTAGATGGTCTTCTACTTTATCTGATAGCGTGACTAACGTTGCTGCAATCGTTTGGATAAATGCTGTGTTTTGTTCTTTCAGCTTCTTTTCTGTCTCCTCTGAAGCATGTTTGGAATATAATGAGCCTTCTTCTGTTCTTGTTTTCAGCCATTCTTCGGTCATGACAGGGGCTTCTTTAAGAATAAATTCATATAATTGCTCAGATTTTTTATTTTTCATTTCTGTCGTTCGCTCCTTTTTCACTTACAACTAGTGACAACCAACTTTTTATGTATAAATGACCGCAGATGGTGAACAATAGCATTACACGTTTCATATTGGGCTATAGCCAAGTGGTAAGGCAATGGACTTTGACTCCGTGATCGTTGGTTCGAACCCAGCTAGCCCAGTTCAGCACAAAAACGAAGACGGCTGAAACATCATTCAGCTGATCTTCGTTTTTGATTAGGAAACCGATTGATGAATCGCTTTCTTTTTTGAAATTTTCATGAGTTCTCCTGGATTATAGCCGACCACTAATTTATTTCCATCAATGATAATAGGTCTCCGGAGCAGCTTTGGTTTTTCAATGAGAAGCTGAAGTACCTCATTTACTTTTAGATCATTAATATTTAAATTTAAGCTTTTAAAAGCTTGGCTTCGAGTAGCTAAAATTTCATCCATTCCTTCTGTTGTTAAGGAAAGGATTTTTTTCAATTCGTCTAGTGTTGGCGTTTCTCTGAAAAGGTGACGCTCTTTAAAATCAATTTGATTCGCCTTTAACCAATGTTTTGTTTTGCGGCAAGACGTGCAGCTTGGGTATGAATAAAAAGTAATGTCACTCATTAGTCTTCCTCCTTAGGTCGTTAACCTTTTCTCTTATGGACTAAGTACCCTCATAAATTTAGGCATAAACACTTTTTCATCACTTTTTCAAAAAAATTTTTTCTAACGAAAGAATGAATGTTCACACGTTGTCAAAAATGTAAATGTTTACATAACAAGTGATCATCAGCTATAATATGAATCAAAGGGGTTTTTTAAGGGGAGGGAAAGAAATGAATCGCATGTTCCGCGTTCTTGGGTTTTGGACGGGTATTTTTGCTGTCATGTTCTATTTAGGACATATGAAAGATGCATCCTTGCTGTTCTTCGGTCAAACCGTTCTTTTTGTATTTTTATCCTACTTGAATTTATCCGAAAGAATGTATATTTACATTTTCGGAGCGTACTTGACGATTTTCTTTGCCGGATTTACATATTATTCGATTTTCATCATGGTTCCCGGTACCGGACATTAATAGAAAAAAGCATCTCCTTTGAAAGAGATGCTTTTTTCGTGCGTGCGATTATAAAGAAAACCCATTGATAAACGGATTTTGCTCCTGTTCTGTAAGCACAGTTGTTTCCTCGCCATGTCCACTTAACACAAGAGTTGATTCTGGCAATGACAACAATTTGTCATGTATCGATTGAAGTAGCACGTCTTGATTACCACCCGTTAAATCAGTTCTCCCGATACCGCCTTGGAATAAAGTATCACCAGAAATCACAAATCCCTCTTCCGCTGAATAGTAAGACACACTGCCAGGTGAATGACCTGGTGTGTGGAACATTTCTAATGTAAACGATCCAATTTGAAGAGGTCCTTCTGACGTAATCAATTGTTCAGCTTCTTTGACCGTAATTCCGTTACCAATTAGTCGAGCTGAACCGTTTAGCTGAGCATTTGTCAGCCATTCTTTTTCCTTTTCATGGACATAAAGCGGAATTCCCCATTCTTGACGCACCTCATCTGCTGCACCAATATGATCAAAATGGGCATGTGTCAATAAGACAGCAAGAGGTTTCAGCTGTTTTTCTTTCACATAAGAAATTAGCTTTTGCGCTTCGCCGCCTGGATCAAAAATTAAACATTCTCCCTGTTCATTTTTCCAAATATATGCGTTCGCTTGCACATAACCTAGCGGCATTCTTCTCCAATTCATTTTCATCACCTACTACTTTTTTCATTCTTTTTTATTATGAAGGCTATTCAATAAAAATTCAAACAATCGTCAACTTGAATGTACTCGACAAGCTTTATGAAAACGGTTAAAATGAAAAGAAAGGAAATCAAGGGGATTGATGACAAAGGGGGACTTTCATATGATGCTCGTCATTATTTTTGGTCTAGTCACGATTTTAGCCGCTCTCGGCATCTATCGCTCACTCAAAAAAGTGAACGTACTGGCCATTGCTTTCGCTGGCGCCACATTTTTGGTTTTTGGATGGTTTACCGTCATGACCATCATCTATAGCGGTTATCCAACTGCACATTAAAAGCCTGCAATCAGCAGGCTTTCAGATTGTTGACAAAGGGCTAAAATGAACTTGATTTTATCCCTTTGTCTTCATTTCAGCGTGATAGAAAACCTTTGCAGTCTAGGAAGGACGAGTACTGGCGCGGAGCGAATTTGACATTCGTGAGCACCAGCACGCAGGACTGACAAAGAATGCGAGGGTTTGTCTACACGCTAAAAGCCTGCAATAAGCAGGCTTTTTCTATTGATTCAAATGTTTATTCACGCTTTCTAATTTGCTTGAAAGGGTGGTCGTTTGATCTCTTCTGTCATCTATGCGGATATTGGTTGCTACTCGGTGTAAACCCTTTTCAAACGGAGCTTCATGAATACGCTGAATGACCTCAAATAAAACGGATAGCTCCCCTTCAATTAAAGTATTCATTGGTGTGAGCTGATATTTGATTTTCCCTTCTTGTTGAAAGCCCTCTAACAGTCTTTGTACGTCTGCTACATATGCACTCACGCTTGGTGTATCAGTGCCTATTGGAATGATGGTGACATCTGCTATCGCCATGGTTCTTGCTCCTTTCAATGACATCCTATTTCTTTCTCGTTCTCATTGTAACCCATCGTGATTCAAAAATGCCATGATCATGTGGCGTTTAAGCTTGGTTTGTCCCGTTCTATCGTCAAATCTGCTCTCTCTACCTTCCCAATATTCGTGAAAAGGAGCAAGCATATACCTGAAATAGCCTCTATCAGTCCTCCTGCTGCAATGACATAACCTGAACCGAATAACGTCGCCATATAACCACCAATGAGAGCGCCTAACGGTATCATTAAATACGAGATCATGTTAATAATCGCATACACTTGCGGCTGATCCTCTGCTTTTACTGACAATTGAATCATCGTATGTTCAGGTACATTGACTGCACTGATGGCTGCACCTAAGGCAAATGCAGATATAAACACAAGTGGTAATAAGGCATTCATCCCTGTAATGAAAAATGCAATTCCATCAACGATCCCTGCCCCGATAAACAACAGACCGTATCGATTCACTTTCACCTTTGTTAAAACGAATCCCATCAAAAATGCACCTAATGCCGTGGTCACTTTGATGAATGAATATACTACTGGTCCACTATGTAAATCTTCTGTTAAATAAATAACCGACAATGCCTCCCACGGTGCCGCAGCAAAATTGGAGCAGACACAAAAAATGGCTAATGGAAACAAAATATGATGACTTTTTACAAGTGAAAATCCCCTTATTAATCGTTTTCCGTATGATAATCCTTTTTTTCCTTTATCCATGATCGCTTCCGTTTTATATGTAATCAGCAAAACCAGTAAAGCGGACATGAGGTAAAGAGGAATAATCACAACCATTGTATATCCTACCCCTACAAATGCAATCATGACACCACAAATCGTCACAGTCACAAGCCTGACCACATGACTGGCTGATTGAATGGTTGCATTCGCCTTTTGTATCACATCTTCATGCACAAGCTTTGGAATAATGGACACCGAAGCTGGTTCATAGGAACCACCAGTCGCTGAATGCAGCAACATACCGCCAATGATGAGTGCCAAAGGAGAAAAATCATAAAAGTAACTCACCACAATCACAAGTATAATCGCCGCCCGAGTTAAATCAGCAAAGCACATCCAAAATTTCAATTGATGCGGCTTCATCATTGGGGTAATAAACGGCCCAATAATGGCTTGAGGGACAAAACTAACGGCAATAAAAAATGCTGTTCCAATTGCTCCCTTTCCCCCTAGCACTAAAAGCCACAAAATGGTATTAAAAGATAAACTATCAGCAGTAATTTTACACATTTTAGAAACAAATAGATAAGTAAAATTTCGTTTCCACAGGCTTTGAGCATTCAATCATCGACATCTCCCTAATTCATATCCTTTTTTTTACAACCACTCTTTCACAATAGCTTACAGGGATGCTCTCGTCAATCACATCAGCACGGTTTTTATTGACCATAAGAAATTGATTGGTTTGAACGGATTAAATGATTGTTGACAAAGGGCGAAAATGAACTTGATTTTAGCCCTTTGTCTTCTTTTCAGCGTGATAAAAAACCTTTGCAGCCCTAGGAAGGACGAGTACTGGTGCGGAGCGAATTTCACCTTCGTGAGCACTGGCACGCAGGACTGACAAAGAATGCGAGGGTTTGTCTACACGCTGAAAGCACCAATTAGGTGCTTTTAATACTTACATGCTTCCCACAATAACCGCTTTGTTTTTTCATAGATCGAATCAAATTGACTCATAGAAAGCGGGTTCTTACCTCGCCCAAGTTCCACCGTATAGCCCTCACTTTTACATTGATAAATAAACCAATCTCGATAACCTGCATAGCTATCAAGATATTGAATCGCTTTGTAACCACTCACCCGTTCTAACCGTTCGACCGTCTCTTTTGAAATGGCCGGTTCGTGGCCAAGAAAACCCCAGTATATCTCTTCTCCTTGTGTATGAAGGGCAATTAGCCGGTCAAAGCGTTTTCGTAAGGCGAGATGTGCCATTGCTTTCGCTTCTGGTTCTGTTAACGGCTGATGCCCTGGGAAATCCCTATAAGACGGAGCTTTCGGCTTATTACGATAATATTCGATTTCCCAATAAGCAGGAAATTGATTGTTTAAATCAATTCCTCGAATATTCGCCTTCCATTCTCGATAATCGGAAAATCCACCATTTAGCGGCGCGAACTCCTCACCGCACAGCCCTAAAGATTCTGGACCATTGCGAACCAAATCAACACCGTCTGGATTTACCATCGGGACAATAGACAAAGCAGTAGTCTGCAATATACGAACCGCTTCATGATGTCTTGCTTGCACTGGGTCAGAGGCCGCTAAACAAAGTGATTTAAGCCATTTTAATAAAACAGAGGTCGTGATCCATTCATTTGCATGAAAAGAGGCATTAACATGTATGGAATGTAAATGTTGTACAGGCTCCGTACGGATTTCATAAATGGGCGTATCAAGCACTGATTGACCAATCACACTCATTTGAAGAAAAGGAAAAACAGCTTTCAAATATTGAAGCTCTCCTTCTAAGTGAGCGCTATCATATTCAAATATTCCGCTGATCCAATCATCTGATTGCTGGAACCGGTAAGGCGCTATGAAGCTTTGCACATCACCTACCGATTGAAATGAATGGGTCCCTTCTGGAAGTCTATACCCCGGTAAAAGGAGGTGATCCGTATTTGATTGATTGGATAAACTGAAAGCTTCTTTCCCTATACCAAGCTGCTTTGCCACATCCTCCTTCCTTGCTTCACCCAGATGCCATTCAATTGTGCCAAACGACTTTTTCATTTACATCCCTCCCCTCTCACACTATATGAACCAGTAAGTAAAAAAAGAAAACCTCTGCATGTAAATAGCAGAGGTTTTCTTTTAAATTAAGACGCCTTTTTTAGCTCAGTGTCATCTTCTTTTTTAGATGGTGAATGGTCCGAGTTGTTTCGGTCATAAAATCTAAGGAGATCTCCATAGATAATTTGATCAGAGAATTGAAGCTCCTGCTTTGCCTTTTCTTCATAAGACTGACAACCAGACTCATCTTCTCTCGGCTCACCCGTTTCTTTGTTGTAGCACACACCAGCTGTGAAAACACTGTCCTTCGTAATAAAACTTCCATCTCGAAGCACTGTGAAGTCATTTGTATCTTTTGATAATAGGTCATGACCAAATTGAATTTGCTTACTTGTATCGATTCCTAGAAGGTTCATGACTGTTGGACGGATATCCACTTGGCCGCCAACTGTATCAATCTCTTTTGGATGTTTATCCGTGATACCAGGAATGTGTACAACAAATGGTACTTTTTGAAGCTGAACTTCTTCAAAAGGTGTAATGTCTTTGTTTAAGAATTGTCCCATTGCTTCGTTATGGTTTTCAGAAATCCCGTAGTGATCCCCATATAACACAAAAATGGAGTTATCGTATAACCCTGCTTCCTTCATTTTTTTAAAGAAAAGCTTGAGTGCCTCATCTTGATAACGCACTGTAGGGAAGTATTTGTTCAACGTTTTGCTCTTTGAGTCATATTCATCAATGAGCTTATCTTCTTCATCTAAGTCGAATGGAAAATGGTTCGTTAATGTAATCAATCTCGTATAGAACGGCTGCGGGATCGTTTTCATTAAATCCACTGACTGCTCAAAAAACGGACCATCTTTTAGTCCCCAGCCAACTGAATTTTCTTCATTTACATCGAATGATTTAATATCAAAAAATTTGTCGTAGCCAAAGCTGTCATAGATCAGGTCACGGTTCCAGAAACTTTTGTTATTCGCATGAATAACAGAAGAATGATAGCCTTCCTCTTTTAACAACTCAGGTGCGGCTTTGAACTCGTTGCTTGGATTTGTGAAAAATACAGCTCCTCTTCCAAGCGGATAGAGTGAATTATCAACAATAAACTCGGAGTCGGATGTTTTCCCTTGACCCGTTTGATGATAGAAATTACTGAAATTATAGCTTTTCTTGATCAATTTGTTTAAGAACGGCGTGATCTCTTTCCCATTCAATTTTTCATTGATCACAAAGCTCTGGGTAGACTCAAGCGATACTAGAATGACATTTCGTCCTTTTGCTTGACCAAACGTCTTTTCATTACGGTCTGTTTGATTTGCGCTTACATAGTTTTCAATTTCCGTTAAGCTATTGCTGTCGGCAAGTGCTCGCTGAGCGGATTGCTTCGATTGCAGAACCCCATCATAAATATGGAAGTTATATAAGCTGATGTTTTTCACTAGCATCTCACGGTCAAATGAACGAGTTAACAGCTCTGGTCTTTCTGTTTCAGCCAAACCAAGGTTAAAAAAGAAAGTGGCTGCCACAAATAAGTAATAAGCTGCACGTCCCTTACGTGAAATCGTTACATCTGTTCTAAAGGAAGGCTGTTTTTTATAGAGCCAAATTAAAATGATGATATCAACAAACATCAGAAAATCAACTGGTTCAATTAAAGAGGTAATACTTGACCCGAGGTCACCCATATTGTTTGTTTGAAATAGGACGGGGATGGTTAGAAAATCACTGTAGAATCGATAAAATACAATGTTAGCTAACAAAATAAATGTCAGAACAAAACTCGTCACGATGATATATCGATTTCGATTTTTTTCTTTAAAGAATAAACCGATACCGAAGATAAACAAGAGAAAGCTAAGCGGATTAATAAACAGGATAAATTCCTGCATGAAATTTTCAATTTTGATATTAAAGCTAGATTTATAGATAACATAGGTTTTCACCCACATTAACAAAGTCGCAATCAGTAAAAATGACATCGCCTTTAATCTTTTCTTTCGCATTGTAACCTCCTTATGCTAAAAACGCACTCAGGTTAGGGATATCCCCAATTATTGGTGCTTCTTCAAAAATAACTAAAGTATATCTTATCCTGTCTATGCTGGAAAATCAATGTCTTTTTCCCCATGACAAACTTATGAATATGCTAAACATTCAATTTCATGCCTATCTATCGCTGATTTTAATAAAAATGACATCATTATGACATTTTTGTTCAAGACAGCCACTTGTTTTTTGCCATCCATGCACCGCCGATCACGCCTGCATCGTTTCCTAGTGAGGCAATCACCACTTCAACATCCTCAGCACATGGAGGAAAGGCATGATGCTTGACGACACGCTCTACTTTACTGCGAAGAAGCTCGCCCGCTTTAGATACACCCCCGCCAATGACGATTTTTGTTGGGTTTAAAGCACTGGCTAGATTCGCAAGGACAAGACCAAGATGGGTTGTCACTTCATCTACGACACGCATCCCCAGTTCGTCTCCGTTTTCTGCTGCCTCAAATACATCCTTTGCAGACAGCGAAGTAAGTGAGCCAAGTGATGATGTATGGCTCTTTGTTTGTAATGTATCCTTTGCGATTCGGACGATCCCTGTGGCAGACGCAATGGTTTCAATACAGCCTGTTCTCCCGCAGTTACATGGTGCTCCTTGAAATGGAACGGCACAAATATGACCAATTTCTCCACCAGCACCTGTTTCGCCTTGAACCACTTCTCCATTGACAATAATACCGCCGCCAACCCCTGTGCCCAGTGTAACCATCAGGATGTTTTTGGCGCCATCACCTGCACCCTTCCACATTTCACCGAGTGCAGCAATATTCGCATCATTTTCGATGACAGATGGAAGTCCTGTCTCTGCCTCTAAATGGTCTTTCAAGGGATAGTTTGTCCAGCCCAGATTCGTTGTTTTATAGACAATTCCGGATACTTTATCCACTGGTCCAGGTGCTCCCATACCGATCCCAATTAGGGCTGATTTCGGCATGCTGATCTCAACTAGTTTATGGTCAATTGACTTGGCAATGTCGACTGTAATTGTCTGCCCAGATTTATCCGTAGGAATCTCCCACTTATGCTGAATTTCACCATAAAGATTAATAAACGCAAGCTTAATTGTCGTACCGCCAAGATCAACTCCTACAAACCAATCCCCTGTCATATGTCCTCCACCTTCACATTGTTTTTCGATTTAATTTGGCTAGTTCCATTTGAAGGATGGTCATTGCGTTTGACCATTCAGTTCGATCGATGATGCCCGATGTGTACATTTCCTTCAATTCATCTGCCATAAATTCTAATTCCACTTCACGATCTCCGAAATACACGTAATTTCCAAATCTCATGAGCAGCTGCTGTACATCATATAACGTTTTCATTATTTTCACCATTTCTCTAAATCAACAGATAGGATAAGCGTATTCATAAATGCGCTTTCAGTCAAGTCATTCAACGTGTTTGAGTGTTTTCAATATATTGTTTCAACTTTAAAAATTGGTCATTTTGCGGATCTTGTTTTAATGCTTTTTCGATGAAGTCGTCTGCTTCCGCTGTCTCGCCTTTTTCTACATACAACAACGATAAGTGATACAATTTATTCGGCTCATTTGGATCTTTTTCAAGCGACTTTTGCAAATACTCAATGGCCTTGTCAAGATGTCCAAGCTGCGCTTCGGAAAGCGCATATATATGAAGTGCTTCAGCTGAGGCATCCTTTTGCTTTACAAATTCCTCTAGACGCTGACTTGCTTCGCTATAGTTCTTTTCATCAAATAAACTCGCTGCCTCGCTAGTTGCCACCGCTTCTTTTTGATCGTCTGAATGAAACCCTGTATACAATCCAATGCCGCCAATAAGGAGGAGAAGAAGACTAGCAAGAAGCATTTTGACAGGCTGAAACTGTTTAGGAAGACGGACCGCTAAAGCGGCTAAAAAGCCCCCAGCGAGCCCCCCAAGATGCCCTGCATTATCAATCCCTGATACAGTGAAACCTATCCCTAAGTTGATGAGGATAATCACGATAATATTTGTCCCCATCGTACGAAAGAAGAGCTTCCGGTTAGAGATCGCTAAATATAACAATGCGCCTAAACAGCCAAAGATCGCACCTGATGCTCCTGCTGCGATGGCTGTATTAAACACAAAGCTCGCTATGGAGCCAAAGATGCCGGAAACTAAATAAATCAGCAAAAATCTCCCTGAACCATAAATTCTCTCAACAGCCGCTCCAACGGACCAAAGAGCAAATGTATTAAAGAGTAAATGCGTCAAACCAATGTGTAAAAACATAGGTGTCACAAAACGCCACCATTCACCCTCTAAAATCAGCATATTATTTTTCGCACCAAATGCTGTTAAAGTGACTGTATTGGTACTTCCACCAGATAATTCAAGTAAAAGAAACATCACCACTTGAACTGCGATTAACATATAGGTAAAAATCGGTCTGCCATTTTGAAAAACGGCCCGTTCTCGTTCACGCTGCTTTTCCTGATCATCAAATGCCTGAAGCACGTTCATTTTAAGCTGCATTGCATCCTCAAATGTATCTCTCTTCGCTTCTTCTACATCAACTGCAAGCGATGTATTCAGCCATTTTTGCAGTTCGTTTACATCGTTTTGAAGAGTATCTGCGCTTAGTAATACAGGCGTAACTGTCACCTTTTTCTCTTTTTGCGGCTGGCCGCTTAGGTCTTCCCAATCATCTACTGGAACATCAGCTGTAAATTGTAGCTGTAAGAGATGAAGAGATCGTTTACGCATAGCTTCTCTCAGCTGATTGATCCGATACGTTTGCTCCTCAATATCTCGAACGATCTCCTGCCTAAAATTCACATCTCTTCTATATAGACGGATGAGATCGTACCCTGAGTTTCGTGGTGCTTCAAAAAATATTTCATCTTCTGGATACGGACTTTGAATCATCTCGTATCCTTTTTGTCTTAGTTCATCAACAACTCGCCAAAATAGACTATCTATGACATTCATTCATTCGCGCTCCATTTTTTACATTATTATAGCAAGAATCGTACTTATCCGCATTTCTAAACAAAAAAAATCCCGGCGTTTGCGGGATTAGAATGCTTGGCGAATAAATTTCGTCCGAAAATATGGGATTTTCATCAGCCATTTAATAAAAAGGTGACGCACTTGATTTTGACCTAAAATCAAATTCATCAGCCGATAACGGTTTTGCACGAGTACGAATGCAAACAGTGTGAACACAATGCTCCAAATCATTTTATTCATCATATTCCCTCCTATGTTCGTATCGTGGCTTAAATAGGATTTGTTTATGCATGAACCATCGTTTTTATCACTTTGAATGGTTCCTTTCATTAGCCAGCCTTCACAATCTAATCCCCTGTTCTTTTGATTGAATATAAAAAACCTCTTCACCCTCTGATTGATAACAGGAAACATCAAATTGATGAAGATCCACTAAATCCTTGAACGTATGAGGTAGCTTACAATTCGCCTCTAACTTTTCCATCTTATGAGGGAAGTAATTGTCGTTCGGATTTGGCGTATGAACATATACGGCGTCTAAACCAGGGTCATGTTCGTGAATACAAATCCATGTTTGGTATGGCTTTTTAAATGCTTCAAGCTGCTTTAGCAGCCTATTGTATAAAGCGATATGAGCTTTTATATGCTCTCTTCTTATTTTTAAGCTATTTTCCCCAACTCCAGAAAAATCAAGGTGCGTATGCCAAAAATAAAACCATGAATCATGATCGAGTATTAGGTCACAAGTATTCACTTCCTCCCACACATTGCGGAAGTATCTTTTCTTTCCACGAAATTTTTTCAAAACGAACCTCCTATCAGCTAAAATGCCATGACTCTAATGAAACGCCAAAAAGCCCGTTCAATGGGCAAGCAGCGGACTTTTACTTTTGATATAACAGACCTTTTTCACTGACAATCATAGACACCGATATGTCATGCGCTTCAGCCGGCACATACTCGATTTGCTGTAATGACAGACAAAGGGCAATGGTTACACCGTGATAGTCCGCTAAGTAGCGGTCATAATAGCCGCCCCCAAATCCAATACGGTAGCCTTGTTGATCGAAGCATACCCCAGGAACAATGATCAAATCGATTTCTTCTTTATGTACAGCAGCCGACACCTGAGGGTCTGGCTCTGTTAGCCCAAAGTAGCGGGATATCATCTTCGTTTCCGGTGTATATTCATAAAACGTCATCTCTTTTGTTTCCGGGAAACAGGTCGGTACACATACTGTTTTCCCCTCCTGCCATGCTTTTTCAATCAGAGGCATTGTCGGTATCTCTTTTCCTCTAGACATAGTGAGCGCAATCGTATTTGCATGTTTCCATGCTGGCAGCTGAAACAAGTGCTCATGAAGGAAAGCGGTGCTTCGCTCGAATTCCTTAGCACTCATCTGATCAAGCTTAGCTAATGTTTGAAGACGAAGCTCTTTTTTCACACAGATCATCTCCCATCATAAAAAAACAGCAGGAAAATTCCCTGCTGCTTACTTTGTTTCACGATGTAAAGTTTGTTTTTTATCACGTGAGCAATACTTTTTGAATTCAACGCGATCTGGATTGTTTCGCTTATTCTTTTTAGTAATATAGTTACGCTCACCGCATTCAGTGCAAGCTAGAGTAATATTTACGCGCATGTTTTTCCCTCCAAACTAAAATCAATTCACATTCAGACCTAACTATAATACCACTTCTAGCTAAGGAATGCTAGAATGTTTTTTCACCAATTTCATTTTTCAATGCATTCCACCCGCATCCTGATCCATATTGTCTGGTCATGTGATGAAAAATCGCCTTCTCCCCTATAAAAACACGTTCTTTGTCGTACTGTATACATGAGAACCCCTCTTTGTTCCACAGCTTTTTTTCATCTGATCCGTCTTCTTTTATTTTAACAGCGGGCAAGGTTTTCATACTTGGTTTCCCTATAAAAAGAAAAATGATGAAAAAAAGGTGATTTTTTCAGCAATTCCTTTTGAAACTAGCTTTTTTATGGTATAAAAAAGAAGGGTCGAAAACTGTCTGAAACAATCATGAGAGCCTTTTTTGGCTTTCAGCATTAAAATATGAATAAAAGGTGATGAAACATGGAAATTGCAATTATCGGATTGCTTGTTGTCAGTATTGTACTGATCGCATTCTCATATTTTCAAAGAGAGCCGATTAAAGAAGTCGAACAGGAACTTGAAACACTTCAACTATCTGCAATGCAAGAAATCTATAAACTGAAAAAGAAAATGAAGGTTCTTGAAGAAGAATTGCTTGAAACAAACATCGTTGTCCGCAAGCATTCAGAAATTGATCCATCTATTGCAAGACAAATCATTTCAAAGCATCAAAATGGCATGTCTCCTGAGGCGATTGCGCGCGCTGAGCATGTATCTGTAGAAGATGTGAACATGATCATTAAAGACAACGAGAGGGTGCTTGTATGACGAAAAAAAGCATCCAAACGTTTGCAGCAGGTATGATTCTTGCAACTGGTGTTCTGGCGATCGTCTTTTTCCTTACTGGAAAAGATGAAGCGGCAGCTGATTCTACAACAAAAGAAACCCTCGCAGCGAAAGTGACAGACACTGACGTGAAAAATTACTTAGACTCTAAAAAAGAAGTCTCCGTCAGCCGTGAAACATATCAACAACTTCTTGATTATAAAGAAAAAGCGCTGAAAGCAAGTGAAGACGGCGATTCTCAGAACGATAAACAAACAACGGACAAGCCAAAAGGCAAAACGGTTAAATTCGTGATTAAAAACGGTATGAGCACAAGTGATGTTTCAGACATGCTTGAAAAGGACGGAATCATCAACTCGTCTAAAGATTTTAATGATTATGTGATAGACGCAGGCTACCATAAAGAAATTCGTGCCGGCAAATTCAATTTAAAAACAGGTATGACATTCAAACAAATCGTCAAAGCCTTAACAAAATAACATCAAAAAACCCCCTGGCGGCATTGACCTCCAGGGGGTTTTTGATTATCCAAATCGTCCTGATATATAATCATTTGTTCTTTGATCATTTGGCTCTGAGAACATCACATTCGTATCATTGACCTCAACAAGCTCGCCCATCAAAAAGAACGCTGTTCGGTCTGATACCCTTGCCGCTTGCTGCATATTATGCGTCACAATGGCAATCGTATATTTCTCTTTCAATTTCATGATTAATTCTTCAATCTTTAATGTTGAAACAGGATCAAGCGCAGATGTTGGTTCATCCATTAATAGAATATCCGGGCTTGTGGCAATGGCTCTTGCGATACAAAGACGCTGCTGCTGACCGCCGGAAAGACCTAATGCAGGCGCACTTAATCGATCTTTCACTTCATCCCAAAGGGCAACATCACGAAGCGCTTTTTCAGCGATTTCTTTTAATTGCTGCTTGCTCTTCACCCCGTGAATTCTTGGCCCGTAGACGACATTATCAAAGATAGATTGAGGGAATGGGTTTCCTTTTTGAAAGACCATCCCGACGTTTTTACGCAGTTCCACTAGATCGACACGGCCTTTTAAAATATTGTCACCGTTATACATCATATCCCCGGTGATTTTCACACCTGGCACTGTTTTGACCATGAGATTTAAAGTCTTTATAAATGTTGACTTTCCGCAGCCGGACGGACCGATAATCGCTGTGACCTCATGCTCTTTAATGTCTAAATCAATATGCTTCAGTGCGTGATGCTGTCCGTACCAAAGGTTCATATCATTCACACGAAACACTTCTTTTTTGGCTGTTTCAGTTGCTACTGCATTCATCAAAATCCACCCGCCTTATCCGAATCGACCATTAATATAGTCTTCTGTTTTTTGCTGCGCAGGACGTGTAAAGATACGTTCAGTCGCATCGTATTCCACTAGATCACCGTTCAGGAAGAAGGCTGTATGATCAGATACACGTAACGCTTGCTGCATATTGTGCGTGACAATGACAATCGAATAATCATGTTTCAATTCCGATAATAGCTCTTCAATTTTTGCATTTGAGATCGGGTCTAAGGCAGAAGCCGGTTCATCTAATAAAAGCACGCTAGGTTTCATCGCAAGGGTACGTGCAATACAGAGACGCTGCTGCTGGCCGCCTGATAATGATAAGGCAGAGCGGTGCAAACGATCCTTGACCTCATCCCATAGCGCTGCCTTTGTTAAACTTTCTTCTACCGCATCATCAAGCACTGATTTCCTTTTTTCACCCGCATATTTTAGCGCATGCGTAATGTTGTTGTAGATAGATTTAGGAAATGGATTTGGCTTTTGGAAGACCATCCCGATTTCTCTTCTTAAATTCACCACATTAATACGGTCATCCAAAATATTTAGCCCTTCGTACATGATCGCCCCTTCACTTCGTGCACCTGGAATTAGGTCGTTCATGCGGTTAATGCTGCGTAAAAAAGTCGATTTTCCGCACCCTGATGGGCCGATTAATGCAGTGATTGCATTTTTTTCAATTTCAAATGAAATTTGATTGACTGCTCTTTTTTCACCATAATAAATACTTAAATCCTGCACCTGTAGAATCTGTTCCGCTTGAAGTGGAGCCTTTTTTGCTGCAATCTCTTTTTTTTCTGCTAGCATTTGAACCATTTCCCCTTCACACCTCTCACTATTTATTTTGACGTAAGCTTCTTATGAATAAATGAACCAAGCCATCTAGCTGCTAAGTTGAATACTAATACAGAGAGCACAAGTACGGCTGATGCACCATTTGCAATGGCCTCTGCATCTGGAATAATCCCCTGTGTATTGACGTTCCATATATGAACGGCTAATGTTTCTGCCGGTCTAAAAATATTCAGTGGTGACGTATCGGAGAAAGGACTCCAGTTTGTAAAATCAAGACGCGGTGTTGAAAGACCTGCTGTGAAAAGAAGAGCAGCCGCCTCACCGAAAACTCTTCCCGATGCTAAAATCGCTCCGGTAATAATGGATGGAATCGCACCTGGGATCAGAACCGTCTTCACTGTATGCCACTTTGTCACACCGAGCGCAAGCGATGCTTCCTTTTGATCCTTCGGTACAGATCGAAGTGCATCTTCTGTCACCCTGACCATCACTGGCAGGTTAAAGACAGTCAACGCAAGGGCTCCTCCGATGATCGTATAGCCCCATCCTGTTAAATTAACAAACATCAGCAAACCAAACATACCGATGACGATCGATGGCAGAGACGATAACACTTCAATACATGTACGAATAAAATCAGTCACTTTGTTTTGAGGTGCATATTCTGCCATGTACACCCCGCCACCCACGCCAAGAGGCACGGTAAACAGCATCGTAATAAATAGAATGTAAAACGAGTTAAACAGCTGATCCCTGATACCGCCGCCAGAACCAATCGCACTTGAGCGTGTAGTCAAAAAGTCAAAATTTAATTCTTTGGCACCGTTGAAGATGATATAAGAAAACAAGCCAACAAGTATCGCCGTAATAATGGCGGCACATAATCCAAAAACGATTGTGGCAAAACGATCGGTCATTTTGCTATTCATTAAATCTTCCTCCTAGATGACAAGTATCTGATAATGAGTATGAACATAAATGATACAACTAGAAGGACAAGTCCCATTGACCAAAGTGTATTGTTTTCAACACTTCCATACGTTGTATGTCCCATGTTTAACGTAATAATGGTTGTTAATGTACCAGCTGTGTCCATAATACTTTCTGGTAGATTACGCGTGTTTCCAATGACCATCTGAACGGCAAGGGCTTCTCCAAATGCTCTTGCCATTCCAAGCACGACCGCTGTCATTAATGTCGGAAGCGCTGCCGGTACAAGAACACGTCTGATCGTTTGCCATCTTGTTGCGCCTAATGCATACGATCCCTCACGTAAACTTTTCGGAAGTGAAGCCATTGCGTCAGTTGCAATGGATGTAACAGTTGGCAGAATCATAATAGAAAGGACAATCGTTCCTGCTAAAACACTGTGCCCTGAACCGCTTGACTTAAAGTGTCCAATAAACGGCACCAATACTGTAAGACCTATGAATCCGTAAACAACGGATGGAATCCCTACAAGCAGTTCAATCACTGGCTGGAGAATTTTCCGTCCCCATGCAGGTGCAATTTCTGTCATGAAGATCGCTCCTGCGATGCCTAGCGGTGCTGCTATAAGTGCTGATAGAAGCGTGACAGCGATTGAACCAAAGATAAACGGAAATGCGCCGTATTGCGGATTTTCTGCTGTAGGGTTCCAATTGATACTGGTTAAGAACTCAATTGGGCTTACACCATTTACGATGAAAGATTGTAAACCCTTAATGCCAAGGAAGATTGTGATGGCAATTGATACAGCAATCATTAAGAATGCGCAAAATTTCACCAAAATACTTCCTCTTACTTCATCCATTTGCCTATTTTTTTTCGAGCTGATCAGTCGATCGCTCGCTTCTGTATGTTCTATCTGTTTCATCTTTTTCTACACTCCTATGAATGTCATAAAAGGAAAAGTGAAAAGCTCCACTTTTCCTTCATCATCAATTCAAGACCTTTTACTTATCTGTTTGTTTGCCTGTTGCGTCTCTTTCTACTTTCATATTAGAGACTGAGATGTAGCCTTGGTCTTTAACGATTTCTTTTTGTACTTCGTCACTCATCAAGTAATCTAAAAATTGTTTTGCTAAACCGTCTGGCTCACCTTTTGTATAAGAGTGCTCGTATGCCCAAATTGTATATTTACCGCTTTCTACATTGCTTTCTTCTGGTTTCACACCATCAATGCTAAGCGGTGTAATTTTGTCATCTGTTAAATAAGAGAATGCTAGATACCCAATCGCACCTGGTGTTTCTGCAATCAACTTTTTCACTGTGTTTGAAGAATCCTCTGTGATTCCTTCTGCAGGTGTCGCGCCGTCAAGTGCATATTTCACAAATGTTGCACGAGTTCCTGATGAGTCTGGTCTGTTCACAAGTGTGATTTTTTGGTCTTTCCCGCCAAGCTCTTTCCAGTTTTTGATTTTACCAGTGAAGATTTTTTTCAATTCGTCCTTTGTGATGTCTTTGACACCAACTTCAGGGTTAACAGCTGCGGCCATTCCAACAACTGCTACTTTGTGGTCTTTTAAAGCTTTTGCGTCGATTCCGTCTTTCTCTTCTGCGAATACATCTGAGTTCCCAATTTGTACAGATCCTTCTGATACTTGAGAAAGTCCTGTTCCTGAACCGCCGGCTTGTACTTGAATATCGGCTTTTGGATGTTTATCCATGAATTTTTCTGCTGCCGCAAGAACTAAAGGCTGCATCGCAGATGATCCTGAGATGGTAATGGAACCTGATGCCTCATCTTTGTTTGAAGCATTTCCTTTACTGTCTTTTGAATCTCCGCTTGAGCTGCTGTTTCCGCATGCTGTGACGAATGCTAACAATGCGATAGTAAGGAAAGTAAGCAGCCATAATTTGTTCTTTTTCATTTCAAGAATACCCCCTGAATAATTTGTCCTACGAGTAATACATTAAAGGTTCTTTATTAATTTCGTTTAAATGGAATGTTAAGGTTTTGTAAATGTCGGAGATTTGTAGAGAAATTGCGGGGTTTTTTATGATTTTTGTCAATTTATATCGAAAAGTTTGAAGAAAATATAAAAAAACGCCCACAAAAAGTGAGCGTTTTTACCTAGAATAGGTCTAGTTATTTGTTTCTGCTTCATTTTCAATTTTGTTTTTGTTCTTCGCTTGTGTATCATTGCTTTCCTGTTTCGATTTCAGTTCAAAGTACTTGTCTAATACTTGTTCACCAATATCATTTGTAATCGGATAGCGCTGGTTGTAATCTTGATACACCCAAGGCACGACAACTGAAATCGCTACTTCTGGATTATCAGCAGGCGCATACGCAACAAGTGTTGTGTTATATGTTGGTGTGCCGCGTTTGCTTTTAATCGGGCCGTCATAGAATGATTGAGCGGTCCCTGTTTTGCCAGCTGGATTGTATTTTTTGTTGCCAAAGTTCGAATATGCTGTCCCTCTTGGGTTCTGCATCACAAGCTTGAATCCTTGCTGTACGCGTTTGATCTCATCACTTGTCATATCGAGCTTATTCAGTACATCCGGCTTGACGGACTCCGTTACAGCCCCAATGCCTCTTTGCGGATCTGGCTCTCTCACTTCTTTTACGAGCTGAGGACGTAAACGATAGCCGCCATTGGCAATCGTTGAAACGTATTGCGCCATTTGCAGCGGTGTAAACGTGTCATATTGTCCAATCGCATAGTCAAGTAACAGACCAGATTGTGTAGATGTTCCACGATAGCCAGTTGCTTCGTTTGGCAGGTCAATACCTGTCTCTACTCCAAGACCAAATTTACTAAAATTGTAACGGAACGTATCAAACGCCTTTGTATCAATTGGGAGCGGCTGATTCTTACGATATTCCCCTTTCCCAATTGCAATCGCTGTTTTAAACATATACACGTTTGATGAACGCTCTAGTGCGGTTAAATCATTAATGAGTCCCATATTTTGATAGGATTTTTTCGGCGGTGACTGAGCGATATAGAGCGGTTCATCGTATTGGGTGCTTCCAATATGAAGGACGCCTGTTTTATAACCTGTGAGCACAGTTGCCCCTTTTACTGCTGATCCCATCGCATATGATGATGTCATCGTTCCTAGTGCATAGTCATCAAATTTGTATGACCCATTCTTATTGGTAATCTGTTTACCCGCAATCGAGAGTACTTCCCCATTTCTCGGGTCCATCATGACAACAAACGCACGATCAAGAAGTTCTGTTCCGCCTCTTTGCTTCGCACTTTTCAAGTTCTTTTCGATGATTTTTTCCACCGCTTTTTGCAGCTGAATATCAATCGTCAGCACAAGGTCTTTCCCGCTCTTTCCTTCTGTTAACACTTTAGAGCTTGTGACATTGCCTTCTTTATCTGTTGTACTTTGTTCTTTTTCTTTTTGACCTTGCAGGACATCTTCATATTGATATTCAAGATAGCTTTTTCCTACACGATCATTTCGGCTGTAGCCGAGTGATAGATAATGTTCAAGCAGTGACGACGGAAGACCTTCATCACTTGAAGACACACTGCCGAGCATACTGCGGAGCAGTCCTTTATAAGGATAGCTGCGTGACCAGTCTGTTGTGACATCTACACCTGGCAGCTCGTCCAAATGCTCAGAGACGTAAGCAATTTCACTTGGTTTTACATCTTCATTTTTAATGAATTGAGGCGTAAGTGCATAGCCTGCATCCATTTGTCTTTTAATCGCAAGCACTTGCAAATCTTTTTTCGTCAGTTGATTTAATTCTTTGTCTGTGATGCGTTTCAGCTGGAGCTCGTATAGTTTATCATCAGAGACCTTATCGTCACCCTTTAAATCGGCTTCCTTTTGAACAAGCTTTTTCGCTTCATTCGGATGGGTTAAGATCCAGAAATCTTTTTTATCACGATCTGTGATTTTCTTCGTACTTACGTGAATCATATCCGCTAATTTTGTTGCCACTTTGAGCCGCTCTTCTTGTGAAGTCGTCGAGGTTCTCGTATATGTAATGGCATTTAGCGCTTTATTGCTGACAATCGTGTTATAGTTTCGATCATAAATTTTTCCGCGCGGAGCAGATGAGCTGACATTCACGTCTTCTTGTTTTTCTGCCTGCTTTTTATAATCTTCTCCATTCACAATTTGCACAAAACCGAGTCTGACCACAACACCGGTAAAAATAATGAACGCAGCTAAAAATAATAAATTCAGCCGGATCGGAAGTGTTTTGCGCCCTTCCTTCGCGTCTTTTTTGTTTTTCTTGTTTCTCATCACATCACCTTTTCTATCAAGAAAGAAATGGCACCCCTTTTTGTGTATAAAAGGTGCCATCATCATTTTAGCGGTTTTTCTATCATTTATCTAGAAATTTGATGTTCCATTGGTAAGAAATTTTACCTTTCTCCCTTCATAAGGTTCGTTTGAGAAACGGGCTTTTGACCGTCAGCCTCTTCTATATCAGCTGTTTTCTCTTTTAAATGAATGTCCTTTACAAAATAATAAATAAGGGTGTGCCCCGCTCCCAGTACGACAAGTGAAGCAGGAATCCCAAGCCGATCGCCCAGTAAGGTGACAGATAAAAGAAAAAAGACAATCGAACAAATACGCCCTGCATTTAAAAATAGTTCTCTGACGACAATATATTCAATTCGGGCTTTTCTTGCATATCTGGCATGACCGATGACATCGTAAGTTAAAGAGACATACGGAACAAGCAGAAGCGGGTAGCCGATCGCAATGGCTACAGCGTACATAAGCAGTGATACATAGGACAAGTGAAAGACGATTAAAAATAAAGCGCCGTATAAAATAAGCCCGCCAAACATAATCGCTTTTTTGCGCCATTTTTTCTTAATCAAACGAGTAGCAAAAAAATAGGCAAAAAAGGCAACACCTGAATTGACTAGACCAAATGTGCCTAAAGCAAGCTCACTGTTTGTTGCAATAAACACAAAGACACTGATTAAAAAGACAAACACGCCTTCACGGAGCCCCTGAAAAAAGTGAGCAGTTGTGATCTTACGCCAATTCTCGTCCGCATGGCGCTCTTTCCAAATTTGCTTAATGATAAATTTTCCTTTTGATTGTCTCCTCTTGAGGAAAAAACTCATCACAACCGCTAGTGAAAACAAAAAAAGCGATAAAGTGAAAATCACTGTATAGCCTGTATCATCCGTTAATTGAGAAATCACAATTCCTGCAATGAGCGGCCCGATCATACCGGCTGTAGAGGTAAGCACTCCTAAAAATCCATTAAAGAAATCCCTTGTTTCAGGTTCAGTAATCTCAAAAGTGAGCACGTTAAAGGCAAGCCAGTAAAAACCATAGCCGATTCCAAGCACACTGCCTAATAACACGAGCCGAGCTGCCGCTTGCTCTCCTGCCATGAGAACAATTAAGTAAAAAGCGGCTAAGAAGATGACACCGAAACGAAGAACAAATGCACGATCTATTTTTTTAGCGAGCCGTCCAGCAAATAAAAAGGTAATGGGCTGAAGGACAACAATCGCCAAGTTATAAATCGCAAGGTCTGTAAATCGCCCAGACTGTTTCCATAAATACACGTTCACAAACGTATTCGAAAGCGCAATCGCAAGTGCGTATAATCCGCCAATCGTGAGGAGGAGCAATAAATCTCTTGTGACATCCATGTCCCCGAACATTTTCTTTAATCTGCTCATATCATTCATTCTCCTTTTCTACACAATAGTCTGTCTCATCAAAAGGCAGATATGTAAAAAAAGGAGGGAAAATATAAAAAGACCCGCTCTCAGAGAGAAGCAGGTCTTTTCAAATCAAATCATTTATTTAGCTTCGCTGTAAAGGCGAGCCACTTCATCCCAGTTCACAACATTCCAGAATGCTGAAATGTAATCAGGACGACGGTTTTGGTAGTTTAGGTAGTAAGCATGCTCCCAAACGTCTAGTCCTAGGATTGGTGTTTTTCCTTCAGTTAAAGGAGAATCTTGGTTTGGTGTGCTTGTGATTTCAAGTTTGCCATTGTTCACAACAAGCCATGCCCAACCAGAACCAAAGCGTCCTGCAGCTGCTGCAGCGAAATCAGATTTGAATTTTTCAAATCCGCCTAATTCTTTTTCGATCGCATCTGCAAGTTCACCAGTTGGTGCGCCGCCACCGTTTGGTGAAAGAAGCGTCCAGAATAATGAGTGGTTCGCATGTCCTCCGCCATTGTTACGTACAGCTGTACGAATGTTTTCAGGCACAGAGTTCAAGTTAGCCACTAGCTCTTCAATTGATTGATCTTCAAGAGCTGATACACCTTCGATTGCTTTGTTTAAGTTTGTTACATAAGTGTTATGGTGTTTTGTGTGGTGAATCGTCATTGTTTCCTTGTCGATATGTGGTTCTAATGCATCGTAAGCATATGGTAATTCTGGAAGTTTAAAAGCCATGGTTAAATTCCTCCTTAGAAATGTATGTACTGAAATGCTTCCTTAGTAAGCAAGCAATTCACCCTAATCAAAGAGTATCAAAAGAAACGGCTTGTTTCAACGTTATTGCTCATGATCTGAAACATTTCAGTGTTTATTTTGTATTTAACCCTTCTGAAAGAGTGTTAAACACCGATTTTCCATTTAGCGAAGCACATAAAACAAAAAGATTCCCAGCATCAGTGCTTGAATCAACCCTTTTGCAAATACGCCTGACACAAAACCAATTAATGAGCCAAGCCCCACTTTCACACTTGTCTTCAGATCTTTTTGATGAACGAGCAGCTCTGCGATGACACTGCCGATAAATGGACCAATGATAATTCCAGCAATCGGAATCACAAAAGGACCGGCTAAAAGCCCAATGGTACTTCCCCAAATGGCCGCCCGGCTGCCACCAAAGCGTTTCACTCCAATCAGGTTGGAGACATAATCTGCGGCAAATAACACAGCTGTAAACATAGCTTGAATGAGCCAAAAGGTGAGCGTCAATTTCTCAAAGCTAAAAAAAAGCCCATATAAAATAAACCCAAGAACCATGAAAACCACACTAGGAATGATTGGATAGACAAGCCCCACAAACGCAATGATAAATGCACAGCCGATCAAAATCCAATACAGCACGTCCAATCCGCAGCCGCCTCCTTTTTATATGCTGTATACATTATGCCTCATTCCTTCTATCTTAACCAGCAATGAAGGCCGTACTTGTACTGGATGGATAGACATTGATACAATGTGAGAAATAGAAAAGAATGTAGGAAGTGAATCGGTTGAACGTATTTAGTTTATTGTTAAAAGGAATTTATTCACCAAAAGATATTGCCAGAGCACGTTTTACTGGGATTGGAAAGGCCATTTTATTCATCTTTATCCTTTCGATCATCGCAGCTGTCCCCCAGGGCTATCATATGAGCAAAGAGATTTCAAATGCGATGTCAGGATTTCAGCATGTGATAAAAAAAGATTTACCCGACTTTTCCATTGAAAAAGGAACGCTTCTAGCGGATCAAAGCACGCCGATCGAAAAAGAAGAAAACGGCATCACGATTATCTTTGATCCCGCTGAAAAAATAAAATCAAGTGAGCTTGAATCAAAACAAACAGCCATTGCGTTATTGAAAGAAAAAGCAGTGATTGCCATTGACGGACAAATGACAGATATTCCATACCAGCTGCTTGGCGGAACACTCACAAAAGATGAACTTGCCAGCGTCACAAACCAGAATCAAGCGATCATTATCCCTGTCATTTGTGTCCTGCTGTACCTATCTACTGCTGCTCTCATGTTCATCAGCGCAACATTCCTAGCCATGCTTGGCACATTTATTAAACGAATGCAGCAAAAAGAGCTGTCCTTTCAAATGCTTTGGAAGCTCTCTGCCTATTCACTCACATTAACAACCGTCTTTTTCGCCATCATGAGTGCATTAAACACGCCGGTTGCGAACTCATTTTTATTAAATTGGGTGATTAACTTTATTTTCTTATATCTTGTCGTTAAAGAAATACCTGCAAAAAAATAAGCTCCCTCATTTTGGGGAGCTTTTTTATTTGTCTTGACCCTATGACTCATCTGGATGGATGATCGCAAACATATAGTGATCCTCCCACTTATCATTGATCTTTACTTTTTTACGATGAAGTCCCTCATTTTCAAACCCTGTCTTCTCAAGCACACGAATGGAACCAATGTTAGATGGTTTTACGCCAGCCTCAATGCGGTGAAGGTACAATTCATAAAAGGCATAATCGATAATCAAACGAATCGCCTCTGTCATATACCCCTTCCCGCCTTGCATTTCATCAAGCACATATCCAAGCAAAGCCCCTTGAATCGGTCCTCTTTCAACAGAATGGAGTGAGATCGTTCCAATTAATGCATCTGTTTCATTTAAGAAAATACCGTGCATATAGGCTTCATCTTTTGCACGCCTTTGCATACTGCGGTTAATCCGTTCCTTTTGACGAGGTACAGTAAAAAAATCATCCTGAACCAAAGGTGTAAATTGCTGAAAATAAGTGCGATTCTCTCGTTCAAGTGTTAATAGAGCTTCTGCATCACTTTCTGTTAGTGTTCTTACATATATATTCTGACTGATTTTCTTCATATACTCTCCCCCTTTTTTATTTTATCATAATAAAGAAAGGGCTTAGGCTTATCAAAGATTTTTCCGATTACAAGTCATAATAGAACTCACTAGAACCACCCTTCCTAGCTTTTTCACTCTTTTTGTTCTATCAACTCAGGGACAAACATACACTGAAGTAAACTCTTAAAAGCGGTGAGTAAAATGCGGCGAATTATTTTTTTACTAGTCAGTTTGTTTGTCCTCTTTATTATCTTTTTTGATTTGAAAAATGGAACGATCCCCGTTCAGGAAGGCCCTGCTGTTCCCGCCAGCGCCTTTCAAACAGCTGAAAAACAGGCATATAAAACTGTCACTGTTAAACAAGGACAAACCGTCGTCTCTATCGTACATACAAGTAAGCCATTAGATGAAGTGATCGAAGACTTTGAAGCACTGAATCAAGGCGCCAAAGCGAACGAAATTCGGGCAGGCAGCACATACAAGTTTCCGGTCTATAAGAGATAAAACGTTAATTCCTTGTCATTCATACGAAGAGACTGTTACAATATGAGATGTAAAACACGTCGTACACTGCAAACGAATTGCATGTACACTAAGGAGCGATTGACAAGTGAGTGAAGTCACACATCGTACAAAAACGCGTCCCGTCAAAGTGGGACCTTTAACTATAGGTGGAAACAATGAAGTCGTCATTCAAAGTATGGCGACAACCAAAACACATGATGTCGAAGCGACAGTAGCTGAAATTAAACGTTTAGAAGAAGCTGGCTGTCAAATCGTGCGTGTCGCATGCCCAGATGAGCGTGCAGCAAATGCGATTGCGGACATTAAAAAACAAATCAACATTCCCCTTGTTGTCGACATTCATTTTGACTACAAGCTTGCACTGAAAGCGATTGAAGCAGGTGCAGACAAAATTCGTATCAACCCAGGAAACATCGGAAGACGAGAAAAAGTCGAAGCTGTTGTGAAAGCGGCAAAAGAAAAAGGCATTCCAATTCGTATTGGGGTAAACGCCGGTTCACTCGAGAAAAAGATTCTTGATAAATACGGCTATCCAACAGCAGATGGTATGGTTGAAAGTGCACTGCATCACATTAAAATTTTAGAAGACCTAGATTTTCATGACATCATTGTCAGTATGAAAGCATCTGATGTAAACCTTGCGATCGAGGCATACGAAAAAGCAGCAAAAGCCTTTGATTACCCTCTTCATCTTGGGATTACAGAATCAGGTACGTTATTTGCAGGTACGGTCAAAAGTGCAGCTGGTCTTGGCGCAATCTTGAATATGGGGATTGGTAACACACTCCGTATTTCATTAAGTGCTGACCCGGTCGAAGAGGTCAAAGTGGCACGTGAATTATTAAAATCATTTGGCCTTGCATCAAATGCAGCAACACTCATCTCTTGTCCAACTTGTGGACGAATTGAAATTGACCTCATTAGCATTGCAAATGAAGTCGAAGAATATATTTCTAAAATTAAAGCACCAATTAAAGTAGCTGTTCTCGGATGTGCTGTAAACGGTCCGGGTGAAGCGCGTGAAGCTGATATCGGCATCGCTGGCGCTAGAGGTGAAGGCCTTTTATTCCGCAAAGGTGAAATCGTTCGGAAAGTGCCAGAAGAAACAATGGTCGAAGAACTGAAAAAAGAAATCGATAAAATCGCTGAAGAACATTATGCAAAAATGGAAGCTGAAAAAGCAAAACAAGCGAACGCATAACAAAGAACGCCTGACATCACTGTCAGGCGTTTTTCTGTTCCTGTCCTGTTAAAAGAACGGGGTGATAAAGATGCCGAGGATGACGGAAACGATTCCGATCCCGATTGACCACGCGCCAAGCGCATGTGCTCCTTTTCTTCTTGCAATATAACCAACGACGATTGCCGCTACGCCTAATAGCACCGGCAAGACAAATAATGAGATAATCGCAATCGCGAGTGCTGTATAGCCTATCCCCTTACTGCCTGAATCGTCACCTACATGGTCACGTTCTCTTCTGTCTTCACGATCTCTTGATGCTTGATATGGCTCTGCTATTTCAGCAGCTGTTTCCTCTAAATAGCCATCATCATTACTAAAGTGTGTGTCGATTTCACGATCATTTCTTCTGAAATCTTCGTCTCTTTCCATGATCAATTCCCCCTTTTGGTTAATAGAAAGGAGCTTTTTTAGTATGAGCAAAAATGTCTGTTTCATGTTTGCTAAAACTTGCTGGAATTGTGAATTGATTATGTTACACTTTAAGAGGATAAATATGAGGAGTGTGGGCATGTTACGTTTAGGAATTGATATAGATGGCACAGTCACGGCGCAGGACACCTTTGTCCCCTACTTAAATGAGTCGTTTCAATGTGACATCACACTAGATGATATGACGGAATATGATTTGACGAAGCTTTTAAAGATTTCAAATGAAGAATTTTGGGGCTGGATGAATGAGTATGAGCCTCTTATTTATAAACAGGCAAAGCCTGCCGAGGGTGCAAAAGAAATCCTCAATCAAATGAAACATCATCATCAATTGATTTATATCACAGCCAGAAGGCAGCATCACTCAGACATCACCTACAAATGGTTTGAGGAGAATCATGTCCATTATGACGATATCGAGCTTGTTGGCGGACATCATAAGGTGGAAGCTGTTCAAAAACATAAGATCGATGTGTTTTTTGAAGATCACCATGGCAATGCCACAATGATTGCAAAAGAAGCTGACATTCCAGTGATTCTGTTTAACTCACCGTATAATCAAATGCCAATTGATGAACGGATCATTCGCGTGAATAACTGGCAAGAAGCATCCCAATGGATCAAACAGTATGAAAAGCGTCTGCAAACTGCTTACTAAAACAGATCAAAAGCCGATACTTTTTTAATGTATCGGCTTCAGATTGTTGACAAAGGGCTAAAATGAACTTTATTTTAGCCCTTTGTCTTCGTTTCAGCGTGATAGAAAACCTTTGCAGCCCTAGGAAGGACGAGTACTGGAGCGGAGCGAATTTGACATTCGTGAGCACCGGAACGCAGGACTGACAAAGAATGCGAGGGTTTGTCTGCGCGCTGAAGCCGATACGTTTAATGTATCGGCTTTTTGATTGTACGATAATGTCCTTCTTTTATTAAAAAATGATAAAGTGCACCCATCATACCTGCCTGATTGAAGTAATAGCACGTTTCCAGTGTCACCTGTATGTTTTTCCATGCATGCAAAGTATGTAAATGTTTCTCAATGTTTGGAATCAAATCGGGCCTTGCACTCACACCCCCGCCAATGAGGATTTTCTCTGGATTGAGAACTGTTGCCACATTGTAAATGCCAATTGCGATTCGCTTGTACCACTGATCGATCATCTTCTCAATGGCCGGATCTTGCTTGGCTTTTTCAAAGATTTCTTGACCGTCAATTTGCTGACTTTGTGGAATTCCCTGCTGCTCTTTGTAGCTTCGTATCAATCCAGCTGTCGAAGCACTGCTGTTGAGTGTCGTAAACTGACCGTTTTCTGTTTCTGTCAGCATCATGCCAAATTCACCGCCGCGAAAAGAGGCACCGCGCACAAGCTCTCCGCCAGCAAAAATACCACCGCCGACACCAGTCCCAAGCGTCATACATATAAAGCTGTCACACTCTTTCGCATGACCACTAAATTTTTCAGCCAGAGCTGCACAGTTCGCATCATTTTCTACTTCTACACGAAGTGATGTTTTTTCTTCCAAAAGCGTTTTGACATTTTGGCCATTTAAAGCAATAATCGCTCCTGCAAATTCCGTATAACCCGTTTGACTGTCAACAAACCCCGGAAGACTCATCGCAATCCCTTTGATATCCCAAGTCCTTTGATACTCTTTCACCACGTTCTCCATGTCCTCTAAAAACGGCTCAAGCTGCCGGCAGTTTGTTTCGTAGTCGCCGCTCGTGATCAGCTCACCATTTCGATCCATGACCCCATGCTTTGTTTTTGTCCCGCCTACATCGAATACGATATAATACGCCACTTTTGACCCCTCCCCCTATTTCTAAAGACTCAAATCTGCTTCTATAGATGATCTGTTGTTCTCATTTTAATGAAACAGCTATCCTTTGTAAAACGTTTTCAACATGACAAAACAAAAAGCCAGCCCATCGGCTGGCTTCTTTCATGAATGAACTTCCTTCGGTTCGCAAGAAGGACACGTTCCGTAAATTTCAAATTTATGTCCGCTAATGTGATAATCCTCTAGATCAGCATCAAGCTTGTCCATAGGGCAAGCGTCGATTTCCTTTGTTTTACCGCATGTCAAACAAATAAAGTGGTGATGATGATGGGAAAACGAACATTTAAAACGAAACAGTTTCTCCCCTGATAATTCCGTTGTCTCTAATATCCCAAGATCTTCATATAAAGACAGGTTTCGATAAATCGTATCAAAACTAAGCCCTGGGTAATCTTCACTTAAAGCTGTTAATACATTTTTAGCGGTCAAGTATTTATCAGAATCAGAAAACAATTGAAGCATATCTTCACGTTTGCTTGTATATTTATAGCCTTTTTCCTTTAATAAATCAAGCGCTTCTTGTACGTTCATGATGATTCCCCCTTCTGAATTTCCCAATACTAATACACCCGATTAAAATCAAAATAGACAGCATCACAATGGTTCCACCCGGCGCTAAATCAAGATAATAACTTAAAATCAAGCCGACCATGACAGACAATTCCCCAAATAAGATGGAAAGGAAAATCGCCTGTTTAAACCCTTTGGCAATCCGAATACTTGCCGCAACTGGCAGTGTCATGAGTGCGGACACTAGGAGTGTACCGACAATACGCATCGATGCTGCGATGACAAGTGCAACAACTAAAATAAAAATAAAATGAATCCACTTAGCTGAAATACCAGAAGCCTTCGCATGTTCTTCATCAAAAGAAAGCAAAAACAATTCTTTATACAAGAGCACAACCACTAATACAACGACAAGTGAGATCCCAACAATGATCCAAAGATCGAGCCTTGAAACCGCACTGACACTTCCGAACAAATAGCTGAACAAATCTGTATTAAAACCATTTGCAAGTGAAATGAAAATAACAGAGATCCCAATACCACCTGATAAAATAATGGGAATCGCCAGCTCCTGATAATGTTTATACACAGAGCGCAGACGTTCAATAAACAACGAGCCAGCCACAGAAAAAGCCATTCCTAAGTAAAGCGGGCTAACCCCTGTCAAAAGTCCAAATTTTTTATCAAGGAATAAACTTGCCGCTATCCCAGCAAGTGACACGTGACTAAGCGCATCTGCGATGAGAGAGAGCCTTCTCACGACAATAAATACACCAAGTAAGGGCGCAATAAAGCCGATCAGCATCCCTGCGATAAACGCATTTTGTAAAAATTCATAATGAAAAAATGGAAATAGCATTATTCATGTCCCCCATGATGGTGATGATCGTGATGAATCACTTGAATGTCATGCCCGTAAAACTGAGAAAGCGCCTGATCATCCATCGAATCAAACGTTTCCGCATCTCCATGAAAATGAAGTGTCTGATTTAAACAAGCCACATGCGTGACTTTGTCAGAAACGGTTCCTACGTCATGTGTAACGAGAATTAAAGACATTCCTTTTTCTTTGTTCAATGTTTCTAACAGCTGATAAAAGCCCTCTACTGTTCTTTGGTCTACCCCAACTGTCGGCTCATCTAAAATAAGCAGCTTCGGCTGACTGACGAGCGCACGGGCAATAAATGTACGCTGCTGCTGACCGCCTGAAAGCTCACCAATGTTTTGGTGTTTTAAGTCTTGTATGCCAACTGAGCGTATGGCCTCATCTACTTGAAGCTTATCTTGCTTACTCATGCGTTTGAATAAACCAATCTTCGCCGTTAAACCGCTTGCCACGACCTCGTATACAGAAGCAGGAAACCCTGTATTAAAGCTATTCGCCTTTTGAGAAACAAATCCAATTTGATCCCAGTCTTTAAATTTTTGAGCAGGTGTGCCAAACAGCTTCAATTCTCCCTGCTGGGGTTTAATCAAGCCAAGCAGGCATTTTAATAAGGTTGTTTTACCAGATCCATTCGGTCCAACAAGTGCTAGAAAGTTTCCTTCCTCTACCGTTAAATGAATGTGATCGATGACATTTCGCTGTCCATATGAATACGAAATGTCCTTCATTTCAATAATTGGCTTTGCCATAAATCTTTCCACCTTTAATCCAATATAAAAAGAATGATTACGATTTATACAACAAAAAGAAAATGGCAAAAGCCATTTTCTTTGTCCATACATATATTTCATTATATAAAAGAAAGATAAAAAAGTAAAATAAAAGCTAATGAATGGCTGTTTTGAATTTACCGCCTTTTGTTTCATGCGTATCCATAATCGTAATAAAGGCTTGACCATCAATTTCAAACACAATAGATTTCAGCTTCGTAATTTCAAGTCTTGTCACGACGGCGTAAATGACATCTTTTTCTTCATCGGTATAACCGCCTTTTCCTCTAAGCTTGGTCGTTCCCCTGCCGAGACGATGAAGAATCGCATCTGAAATTTCATCATAATAATCCGAAACGATAATGACAGCTTTTGTTTCATCTAGTCCTTGAATGACAGCATCAATTGTTTTCATTGCCAAATAATATGTCATGACAGAATACATAGCTTGCTCCGGTCCGAAGACAAAGCCCGCCCAAATAAAAATGAACACATTGACGATCATGACAAACTCACCGACGGAGAAAGGAATTTTTTTCGTCAGAAGAATTCCTAAGATTTCCGTTCCGTCCATTGAGCCTCCATTCCGTATCACAAGCCCAACGCCAAACCCGAGTAATAGCCCTCCAAATACAGTAGCTAAAATCGGCTGCGTCGTAAATGCTTCTACATGATGGAGTGAAGATTCAATCACGGCCAAGCTGACAATCCCAATCACAGTGGAAATCAAGAAGGTTTTCCCAATATGTTTGTATCCTGATATCATAAATGGAATATTTAAAATGACAACAATCGTCGCAAAATTAATGAATGGGTTATCCGTAAAAAGATAATCCAGAATAAGCGAAATACCGATGATGCCTCCATCAATAATATTGTTTGGCACTAAAAATAATTCAATGCTGACTGCTGCACATGCAGCTCCTACTAGAATCAGAAAAATTCTCAAAATAAAATGAGGCACTGATTCCTTTTTATGCTGTTTACTATTTGCCATACGTTCTCCCTTCTACACATGTTTAGTTTTCAATGAACATTTTATTCACTTTACTATTTTATCATTTCACAGAGTAAAATAAAATTTTTTGCACATTTTCCGTTTTCGCCCATACATTGATACAGAGGGGAGGAATGGAATTGATTTTAATTCAAAAAATTGTGTTGCAGCGTCTGAATCAGATCACAGCAAATGACTTGTTAAGGTATGCGAAACAGTATGGGGTCAGTTTAACATCCAATCAGGCTGCTGAGGTCGCCAAACTCATGAATGGGAAAAACGTCAATATTTTTAACGATGCAGAGCGCAACCGGCTGCTTAAGCAAGTGGAAGCGATTACGTCTAAACAAACTGCACAGACCGTCAACGATCTGTTTAATCAGTTCACAAATTAGGCAAAAAAGGGCCGCATTTAGCGGCACCTCATCACATTGCATGCACTTTTATTGACCCGTAATCTTATCTAGTAAACCTTCATCAAATTGCTTTTCTTTCAGCATCGCAATTTCGAATTTATAAGGTGGTTTCTTGTTCTTTTTATCTTCACCTACATAAGGCGTTTCTAGAATCTTCGGCACATCTTGAAGCTGTGGATGATGAACGATATAGCTCAGGGCATCAAAACCAATTTCTCCGAAACCGATATTTTCATGTCGGTCTTTTCTTGCGCCTTGTACATTTTTACTATCATTAATATGAAGAACTTTGATTCGGTCGATCCCGACAATTCGATCAAATTCTTCTAATACTCCATCAAAATCACTCACAATGGGATAACCAGCATCGTGCGCGTGACACGTATCAAAGCAAACAGAAAGTGCTTCGTTATGTGTCACACCGTCAATAATTTGGGCAAGCTCTTCAAAGCTTCTTCCGCACTCTGATCCTTTTCCCGCCATTGTTTCCAGCGCAATTTGAACCTCCTGCCCCTTCACAATGACTTCATTGAGACCTTCAATGATTTTTTGAATTCCAGCATCTGCACCTGCTCCGACATGCGCACCTGGATGAAGAACAATTTGTCTTGCACCTAGCGCTTCTGTACGCTCTATCTCAGAGCGAAGGAAGTCCACTCCAAGCTCAAATGTCGCTGGATTCACTGTGTTCCCAATATTGATAATATACGGTGCATGAACGACGATATCTGTCATACCATGCTCTTTCATATGCGCTTGTCCAGCTTCAATATTGAGATCTTCAATTTTTTTACGGCGCGTATTTTGCGGTGCACCTGTATAAATCATAAAAGTATTTGAACCATAAGAGGCAGCTTCCTCACTCGCTGCAAGAAGCATATGTTTTCCGCTCATGGATACATGTGATCCAATCTTCAACAATGTGTCCCCCTACTTTCCGTTACGCTTTGACTTTCTACGTTCTTGTCTTTTGATCTTATCCATCTCACGTGTCATTTTCTTTTTATATCCAGGTTTGACGGCTTTCGGTTTTCTGACAAGGCGTTTTGCTTTTTCTTCAATTTCATTTGGTGCTTTTTTACGTCTTTGACGCTTCAAACGATCATCTGCATCTCGCCATTCGCCATGAACAATCGTTTTGTTTTCAAACACAACACCCATTTTTTCAATTTGAACGAGTGCATCCTCATCAGCGAGATCATAAATGGTCATTGCAATGCCAGATGAACCAGCGCGAGCCGTTCTTCCCACACGGTGAACATAAAAATCAAGATCGGATGGGAGCTCATAGTTAATCACGTGGCTGACGCCCTTAATATCAATCCCGCGGGCAGCAAGATCAGATGCCACAATATATGTGAACTCCAAATCTTCAATTTGTTTCATCACTTTTTTACGTTCACGAGGCGTTAAACCACCATGAAGTACCCCAATTTTCATTCCTTTTTCTTGTAGGAATGAGGCAATCTCATCAACAGTTGATTTCGTATTGGCAAAGATGATCCCTAAATAAGGCTGTACATTCGTCACCATTTCATGAAGTAATTTTAATTTATCACGCTGTTTAGATGGAACTAAAATATGCTGAATGTTTTCAGCCGTAATTCGTTTCGGTTCAACATGTGCATATTTCGGATTATCCATATATTTTTTGAGGAAAGGTTTTAATTTTTCTGGAATAGTTGCTGAGAACACGAGCATTTGCAGCTGTTCTGGCATTTGTGAACCAATACGATCCACATCTTCTAAAAAGCCCATATCTAGCATAAGGTCTGCTTCATCAATGACAAGAGATGTTGCTTTGTACACATTCAGCGCTTGCTCATGAATAAGATCAGCAATACGTCCAGGAGTGCCGACCACTAAGTGCGGCTGATTCTTTAGCTTTTGAATGGATTTCTGCTTGTCCGTTCCGCCAATGTAAAGCTTTGCCTTGATTTCTTCTTCTGGAGTCGTATTTTTTAAGATCGTTTGTGCTTCTTTAAAAATTTGATTCGCTAATTCTCGTGTTGGTGCAGTAATGACCACTTGTACTTGCTCTTTGCTTGGATCAATTGAATGAATAAGCGGCAATAAATACGCATGGGTTTTCCCTGTTCCTGTTTGAGACTGTCCAATCACGCTTTCACCTTTTAAAACAGCAGGGATGATTCTTTTTTGAATATCAGTCGGCTCATAAAAGCCCAGTTCATGAATAGCATCTATAATAAAAGACTTTAATTCATATGTCGTAAATTTCGTTTCTTTCATGTTTTCACTCCTTAAGGCAATGCCTTTTTGCTCATCTCCTCATTATAGCTGATTTTCAGCAAAAAAACCATGTCCGCTTTTCTCACAGGAAACCAAATGATACTTCCCTGCATAACCTATGAAGAGAAAGAGAATGCAGTAAGGGAGGTACAAGTATGTTAGGGCAAAGGCCTATGGGCGATTTTCAGCCGCATCGCCCCTCACGCCGGCACCTTGGAAATGGCGGACAGCCCGGGATTTTTCAACGGAGACAGCAGGCTCCGATCGAACAGCCTTTTCAAGGGCAAGGCAACCAATTTCAACAAATGATGCCTCGCTCTCCGTCTGTACAAGGCGGCGGTCTACGCGGGATGGGTGGCATTCCTGGAGGCGAAAGCCGTGCACTAGGCGGCGGCGCCGGAATTAAGGGCATGCTGGCAAAATTTCTTCCTGGAGCTGGAGGAGCAGGGATCTCTGGAGCTGGAGGTGGTGCCGGATTACAAGGAATCCAGAGCTTCGCAAACCCTGCGAACCTTTCAAGCATGTTAGGAAATGTTCAAAAAGTACTCGGAATGGCGCAGCAATTCACGCCTATGATTCAGCAATACGGTCCTTTAGTCAGAAATTTGCCTGCCATGATTAAACTCTATAGCCAGCTTGGCAGTGCGGATGATGATGAAACAAATACGAATGATGCAGACGAAGAACCAAAAGAAATCACTGCAGAAACAGACGTTCCGCACGAACAAGCAGCACCGGTTGATGATGAAATAGAAGAAGGAAAAGAAGAAGAACCAGAGGACATCCTTGTCAAAAAAGGGACTGTACACACATCAGCTGCTCCTGAAGCAAAACCGAAAAAAAGATCGGGCAGTTCAATTCCGAAACTATATGTCTAGTGATCTTTTATAGGCGAAGTGTTTCCCATGTATAACAATCTTTGATATATGCGCTTACTTTGGCTATAATGAAGGAAGAGAATGATCAAAAGCCGTTTTTCACGGCTTTTTATATTGTTCTTCTCTAGCAGCACTTCCCTACAGGAGGACGAATAAATGAATGTAATTAAAATTTCGCCGCGTGGCTATTGCTATGGCGTTGTAGATGCAATGGTCATTGCTAAAAATGCCGCACTTGATAAAAACTTGCCACGCCCAATTTATATATTAGGTATGATTGTGCACAACAAACATGTCACAGATGCCTTCGAAGAAGATGGAATTTACACACTGGACGGACCAAACCGTCTAGATATTTTAAAACAGGTTGAAAGTGGCACAGTGATTTTCACCGCTCACGGCGTATCTCCTGAAGTCCGTCAAATTGCAGAAGAAAAAGGCCTTGTCGCCATTGATGCGACGTGTCCAGATGTCACGAAAACACATGAACTCATTTCAGAAAAAACAGCTGATGGATATGACATTATTTATATCGGGAAAAAGGGGCACCCTGAGCCAGAAGGAGCCGTCGGTGTTGCACCTGACAAAGTGCACCTTGTCGAAACAGAAGCTGATATTAAAGCGCTCGATTTAACGTCAGATAAACTACTCATCACCAATCAGACGACAATGTCTCAGTGGGATGTTCATGATCTGATGGAGCTCATTAAAGAAAAATATCCTCACGTCGAGTACCATCAAGAAATCTGCCTTGCGACACAGGTACGTCAGGAAGCTGTGTCACAGCAAGCAGGCCAAGCCGATCTGACCATTGTGGTCGGCGATCCAAAAAGCAATAACTCAAATCGTCTGGCGCAAGTGTCAATGGAGATTGCAGGAACGCAGGCTTACCGAATTGGTGATCTCAGTGAGTTAAAGCTTGAATGGCTCCAAGGTGTAAAAACAGTTGCCGTTACTGCAGGTGCTTCCACACCAACACCTATTACAAAAGAAGTCATTCGTTTCTTAGAAAACTATGAACCTGATGATGAATCGACATGGAAAATTGAACGGACGGTTCCTCTTTCTAAGATATTACCTCGCGTGAAAACAAAGAAATAAAAAAACGTCAGAGCTGCTATGCTCTGACGTTTTTATTTACACAAATTGAAACGGATTTGTGTTTGATTCTGATACAAAGAATTGCACATCATATTTTTTATCTGTACATAGCGATTCTAGCTTTGTCTTCACGCCCTCTTTCATGATCTTTTCTGCGTAATGACCTGGGTCCACTACATTCAGTCCGAGCATCATGGCATCGTGAGCGACATGGAAATAAAGGTCGCCAGTCACGTACACATCTGCACCCATTCTTTTCGCTTGATGGATATATTTATTTCCGTCTCCTCCAAGCACAGCTACTTTTTTCACGACCGCTTCCTGATCTCCTACAAAACGCGCTCCATTCACATCTAACTTCGTTTTCACAAATTGAGTGAAGTCTTTAAGTGTCATAGGTTCTTTTAATTCTCCAATACGCCCAAGGCCTTTTTGAATAGGAGGAAGATCTGTCGTGTGTACACTGTAAGCCACTTCTTCATAAGGGTGTGCTTTGATCATTTCACGAATCACTTGTTTTTCAATACTCGCTGGGAAAATGGTTTCGATTCGTACTTCTTTCACAAATTCCAATTTACCCGTCTCACCAATAAATGGCACAGCTTCTTCTGATGGCAGAAAACTGCCTGTCCCTTCATTTGAAAAAGCGCAATGACTGTAGTTGCCAATATGGCCAGCTCCCGCATTTCCTAAAGCCGTCCTGATGGCCTCTTCAAATTCCACTGGGACATACAAGGCTAGCTGCTTAATTGGATCTTCGTATGTTGGAACTAGCACTTTTGTTTCCCCGAGCTCTAAAGCGTCTGCAAGCAAGTCATTGACTCCTCCATCAGCCACGTCCAGGTTTGTATGTGCTACATACACCGCAATATCATGTTTGATGCATTTCTCAATGATCCGTCCTGCCGGCTGATCTGTCGCCACATGTTTTAATGGACGGAAAATTGGCGGATGGTGGGCAATAATGAGATCCACCTTCCGCTCAATTGCCTCATCTACCACATTTTCTAATACATCTAAGGTGATCATGACATTGGTCACTTTTTTATTCAGCGTTCCAATCTGGAGCCCAATTTTATCACCTTCCACCGCATATGCCTTTGGTGAGAATTGCTCAAATAATTGGATGATTTCATGCCCGTTCACTGTTTTAGCCAACAGTCAAAACCTCCTTTAGCATTTTTATTTTCGCATTCAGCTCTTTGAGACGTTCTTTGTTCTCTTCCGTCGGCGCTGCTTGTTGAATCTGGCCTTCTATATGCTCCATGTGCTGAAGCTCATTCATCCATTTGCGCCGGAAGACATCATTATGTTCTTTGGCAAGAAACGGACCAACGAGCATGCCTGTTTCAATCGACATGCCTTTATAAGCTTTATCTTTGTCGCCAGTTTCGGCAATGATGATTTCGTATATCTTGCCATCCTCTTCTAAAATCACTTCATCCATCAGTTCATACCCCTCTTGATAGAGCCATAAACGAATATGGTGAGCATGAATATTAGGCTGAAGAATAAGCCGCTCCTGCCCTGTGAGCTTGTGTTTACCTTCATTTAGAATGCTTGCAATGAGTGCTCCGCCCATTCCTGCAATCGTGACAGCATTCACCTCGCCTTTTTCAATCACTTCAAGGCCATTTCCTTTTCTGACTGAAATCTGCTCATCTAATTCAAGCCTATGTACTTGCTGCTTCGCAGATTGAAGCGGTCCATCAGTAATTTCACCAGCAATGGCTTTCAATGCTTTATGATGTAATATCGCATAACATGGCAAATAGGCATGATCTGAGCCAATATCAGCAAAGACCGCCTCTTTTGGTAAAAAGTCTGCGACTCTTTTTAATCGTTTTGACAAATTCATTTCATTCATCCATATCACTACTTTTCTTTAATGTTCATACTTGTCTATCTTATATAAATTATGGACTTTTTAAAAGTCGTTTTCAAATGAAAAAAGCTCTTCTGATGAAAAAGAGCTTTTTGCGCTTTATTATTTAATTTTGGATACCCATTCTGACATTTCATCGAGCTTTTCATTCGGAATTAGCCCGCCCGGCATCCCATTTCCGCCTTCTTGAATTTTTTTCTTGATGTCTGCTACTTCAAGCTTGTCGCCAACACCTTTTAATGCAGGACCAGCGCCACCTTCGTAGTTTTCCCCATGACAGCTAATACAGTTCTGCTTATACAATTCTTCCGGCGTCGCATTTGCGGTCTCTTCTTGCTTTTGCTCTTTGCCCCCAGAGGCAATTTTGTCTTCATCTTTCAGCCCCTTCATTGATAAGAAAAAAGTGAGTCCAATACCTAAAATGGCAATCAATAAGAATGGTATAAGTGGATTCCGTTTCATTTCTTTCATCCTCCCCTTTGTGAAAAACCCCTTTGAGACTATGCAAACAATTCTAATTCTACTTTAATTTTACAAAAAGTAAACGAATTATGATACAAAACTTTGGTCAAGTTCACAGATTAGACAAAAATGATTCAAAATGAGAAAAGAAGCCTTCAGCACATTTAGATGTATTTTTTATACATCTTTTCTCTAAGAACGTTGCAAATTCATTTGTTATTCAGTAAAATATAATCAGGTCAAAAAAGCGTTTTCATTTTGATGAAGAAAGAACGGATCTCTCTCAAGATCCGTCCGGTTTCTATTCTAAGAAGTCTTTTAATCGTTTACTTCTGCTTGGGTGTCTTAATTTACGAAGAGCTTTCGCTTCAATTTGGCGAATACGCTCTCTTGTTACGCCAAACACCTTTCCTACCTCTTCTAATGTGCGTGTTCTTCCGTCATCTAGTCCGAAACGCAGTCTCAGCACATTTTCTTCACGGTCCGTTAGCGTATCTAATACATCTTCAAGCTGCTCTTTTAAGAGCTCATAGGCAGCATGGTCTGATGGAGAAGTCGCCTCTTGGTCTTCGATAAAATCACCAAGATGCGAGTCATCTTCCTCACCAATAGGTGTTTCTAAAGATACTGGCTCTTGCGCAATTTTAAGAATTTCTCTTACTTTCTCTGGTGTTAAATCCATGTCTTCCGCAATTTCTTCTGGCGTTGGTTCTCTACCTAGATCTTGTAGAAGCTGTCTTTGAACACGGATTAATTTATTAATGGTTTCCACCATATGAACCGGGATCCGGATTGTTCTCGCCTGATCGGCAATCGCACGTGTGATCGCCTGTCTAATCCACCATGTCGCATATGTTGAGAATTTGTATCCTTTGCGGTAATCAAACTTCTCAACCGCCTTCATGAGCCCCATGTTTCCTTCTTGAATCAAGTCAAGGAACAGCATACCACGACCAACATAACGTTTCGCAATGCTGACAACGAGACGAAGGTTCGCTTCCGCTAATCTTCTTTTTGATTCCTCATCGCCTTCTTCAATCTTTTGAGCATACGTAATCTCTTCTTTAGCAGATAGCAAATTGACGCGCCCGATCTCTTTTAAATACATACGAACAGGATCATTAATTTTGACGCCTGGTGGTACGCTTAAATCATTCAGGTCAAATTCCTCTTCTGCCTTAGCCAGCTGCTGAACATTTGGGTCTTCAGTCTCTTCATTTTCACTGATGAGTTCTACACCCTGTTCGCCTAAGTATTCATAGTATTCATCCATCTGGTCTGATTCAATTTCAAAGCTAGACATACGCTCTGCAATTTCTTCGTATGTTAAAACGCCCCGTTTTTTACCCGTTTCAGTGAGCTTATCTCTCACCTGTTCAAAGGTTAATTCAGTTTCAGTTTCGTGGGCTTGTTTATCAGCCATTATGGATCCCTCCTTCCAAAGCTTGCAACGAATTCTAAAGTAACTTGCGATTTGCTTCTGCTCTGCCTTTCTCTCTCTATCAAACAGAATGAGCAAATAGGAATAAAATAAATAATGATGAAGGCAAGATGCTTGCGGTCTTATGCTCCTCCCATTAAAGGATTCATTGCCAGCCGTAAGTCTTGTCATAAATAGTAGACGTATTACTTCAGCGAACGGTTCAACTGAATAATTTCTTTTGCAAGTGTTGCCGCTTTGAAGAAATCTTTTTGCCTCTCCGCCTCTGCACGTTCTAGTTCTTTTTCCTTTATCATTGACAAATTCCGATGATTCAACACTTTTTTTACATAATCACTTAATTCAGCTTCACTTAGTTCGTCTCCAACTTGAATCATGAATATATCCGTCAGGAGCTGATTGATCACATCATCTTCTATACGGTTCATCAGATGCTGCGGGGTCGGCTCCTTGCCTTCTTCATACAATGCATAAATGTATGTTGCCAGCGCTCTGTGCGAATCTATATTAAATTCAAACCCTATCCTATCAAGCACTTTTCGGATCACGTCATCATTTTTCAACATATGTGCAAGGAGCATTCGCTCTGCGTTTTCATATGCCGGCCTTAGACGTTTTCGTCTTACCTGTGTTGACAGATGTGCACGCCGCTTTTCAAGCCCATTTTCTTCTTGCGAGCTCTTTGCCTCTTGTCGCTGCTGCTTTTCAAAAAGCTCCAATTGCTCCTTTAATGAGTCAAGTGAAATGGAGAACTCCCCGGCCAGCTGCTTCATGTAAATCTCTTGTTCCAAGGAACCGTTTAATCGGCTGATTTCTCGGAGAACCTGCTTCATGTAAGTCAGGCGGTCTCCTTCGTCAGACAAATTCTTTCCTCTTCGGAAAAAATTCATCTTAAATGTCATTAATGTCACACTTGCATCTATGATGTCATTCCTAAATTTCTCGCCGCCATATTTACGAATGTAATCATCTGGATCAAGTCCATCTGGTATCATGGCAACGCGAACTTTACATCCTCTTTTTCCAAGCAAATCTGATGCTTTCATGGTCGCTTCATACCCGGCCGTGTCAGAGTCATAACATAAAATGATCTCTTCTACGTTCCGCCTAAGAAGCTTTACGTGCTCTTCTGTTAAAGACGTACCCATTGTTGCAACACTTTCGCCAACACCACTTGTGACAGCCGAGATGACGTCAGCAAATCCTTCGAAAAGGACTGCACGTTCGCGTTTTCTAATATGCATACGCGCGTCATGAAAGTGATAAAGCAGCTTACTTTTATGAAAAAGTGGCGTTTCAGGACTATTCATATACTTTGGCTGCTGATCACCAAGTGATCTTCCAGAAAAAGCGACAACCGTCCCGTGATGATCATGAATTGGAAACATGACACGATCTCTAAAGCGGTCAAAAAAACCTGTGCCGTTTTCTCGTTGAATCAAAAGACCAGCCTTCTCCATCATCGCAGGATCAAACCCTCGTTTTTCTAAAAACTTGGTCACGAAATCCCACGAGTCGAGAGCATACCCGATCTCAAACTTGGCAATTGTTTCATCCGTAAAGCCCCTGGACCTTAAATAATCGAGTGCGTTTTGACCTTCCTTTGTATTTACCAGCAAATGGTGGTAAAATTTCTTAAGAAGCTCATGCGCCTCAATCATTTTATGATCTGCTGTATCCTCTTGCTGTGAGGAACTGATCTGCGCATTCGCTACATGATCCGGCAAATCAATATGGTACTTATCAGCAACATGTGAAACGGCTTCAATAAATGAGTAGCCTTCCATTTGTCTGAGGAACGAAAATACATTACCTCCTGCACCACAGCCAAAACAATGGAAGATTTGCTTATCTGCTGAAACAGAGAATGAAGGAGTATTTTCACCATGGAATGGACAAAGACCGAAGTAATTCCGCCCTTGTTTTCTAAGCTGTACGTATTCTCCAATCACTTCGACAATGTCTGCGTTTTTTTGGATTTGCTCCAAAAGTTCATCTGGTATACGTTTGCTCATCCTAATAACACTCCGTCGTACATTATTCGCCTTTTAATTCAAAAATCCTTCATGATTCGACAGGATTTTTTGTAGTTGGGCAATAAATCGCTTTTTATCCTCTTCTAAAAGCTTTTTGGGACCTTTTCCGTATACACCTTTTCTTCGCTGTTTACTGGAAACATGCCTGCGTTCCAAATCAAAATCAATTGTTTCGTTTGTGTACATTCGTCCTCTTTCAGACAGAACAATGACTTGTCTTGGAAGCAGTAAGGAGGCCAGACCAATATCCTGGGTGACGACAACATCGTGCTTGACAGCTAAGTTCGCAATGACTAAATCTGCTGCTTCCTTATGTGTATCAACAAACCGCCAATCTTCAAGTGGTGATCGTTTGGTTTGAAAATGCTCATATGAAGCAATGAAAGTCACAGGTACTTGAAATTGAGATGCGACAGAAAGGATTTCGTCTTTTACAGGACAAGCATCTGCATCGACATAAATCGTCCTTTCTTTTTTACGTTCATTCAGGTGACTAATTCTCCATCCCTCCACCTTATTCCTGCTTTAGAGAAGCAAAAAGACCATACTTTTCCCCCATAAAGCAATCAACAGTAAAACTCATTTTGTCGAAAAGTTATGTTCAGAATCACTTGACTTCTGCCAATATTAGTTTATTCGTTCTTGACTTAACTTAAACCTAAAATCAATCATTTTATCACAATTTTTTATTATAATACAAATGCAGCAAATATGCTATTGTTTTTGTTTACCCGTTTCCCACCATAGGAAAAACCCAGGAGGAGCATCCTGAGTTTATTCGGAACCTCTTTTGGTCAGCATTTGATGAATGACATTTGCTGTCTCCTCAACTGCTTTATTCGATACATCAACAACTTGACAGTTAATGCGGTCAACCACTTTTTCAAAATATTCTAGTTCCTCTTTAATCCGCTCGATATTCGCATAAATGGCACGGTCATTTAAACCGAGTGACTTTAAACGTTCTTTACGGATATGATTTAGTTTGTCTGGACTAATTTTCAGGCCGATGCATTTTTTTGGATCAACTGAGAATAACTCCTCTGGCGGATCAACTTCAGGAACTATCGGAACGTTTGCTACCTTCAAGCGTTTATGTGCTAAGTATTGAGAAAGTGGTGTCTTAGACGTACGCGATACACCAATCAGCACAATATCAGCCTTTAGAATACCTCTTGGGTCCCGGCCATCATCATATTTCACAGCGAACTCAATGGCTTCTACCTTTTTAAAATAGTCCTCATCTAATTGACGTACACGACCTGGCTCATGTTTCGCTTCATTTCCATATGCCGTCTCCATTTTATCAATAAGTGGACCGATAATGTCATAGTACACGACGCCATTCGCTTCTGCTTCTTCTATTAAGAATTGGCGCATTTCTGGCACAACAAGAGTAAAGCAAACGATCCCATTATCTGCTTTCGCCAATGAAATCACTTCTTTAATCGTACCGACATCCTCTACATATGGGATTCTTCTAATATTTGAATGGTCGGATGAGCCGCCATCAAATTGGCTAAGTGCCGCTTTGACCACGAGCTCTGCCGTTTCTCCTACTGAATCTGATACAACAAAAATTACGCGATTACTCATAACATCCCCTCGCAGTCTTCTGTAATTAGATAATTTCGTTCTCTGATAAGCTAACAAGTATTTTCGTCATGTTTGTTTTCGTAATTCTGCCGACCACTTCAAAGCCTTTATCCGTATCTTTTATAACAGGAAGTGCATCTATTTGCTTTTCAATCAAGTGCTTGGCCACATCCATAATAAAATCTTCTTTGCGGCAAACGGTAATGTTCGGCATTCTTGTCATAATAATATGGACAGGTATAGATGGAAGCTCTTGTTTCCCAATACTTGCTCGAAGGAGGTCTTTTCTTGATAACACGCCTGTTAAAATAGAGTGATCGTCCACAACGAATAATGTGCCCACATCCTCTAAAAACATCGTACAAATCGCATCATAAACCGAAACATTCTCGTGTATCACGACCGGAATGGACTGAAAATCTTTCACTTGAAGTTTTTTCAGCTTATCTGCCAGAAGCTGCGTGCCTGTTTTGCCTGTAAAAAAGTAGCCGACCCTTGGTCTTGCTTCTAAAAAGCCAGACATCGTTAAAATGGCTAAATCCGGTCTGAGGGTAGCCCTTGTTAAGTTCAGCCGATCGGCGATATGCTCTCCAGTGATCGGACCATTCTCTTTGACAATCTGTAAAATCTGCTCTTGCCGTTTATTTAACTCGATTGTACTCACCACCTTTAAATAGAGAGAGCGAATCCTTACTTTATGTATATCAATTTCATAACTCATCATATTATAGCGCATCTTCGTCCGAATGAAACAAAAATCCACTCAAAAACCGTGAATTAAATGAGTAAAAAACGATTGCCCTTCGAAAAAGGCAACCGTTCTTAGGTATTTATTTTACAATTAAATTGTTCATATTCGCAAATGATTGAATGACTTTTGCAAGTTTGACCATTTGTGCCAAACGATTTTGTTTCAGTTTTTCATCATCGGCATGAACCATGGTATGGTCGAAATAATGAACAATTGGTGCCTTTAACGTATCTAACGCTTCAAGTGCTGAATGGTACTGTCCACTTGCCATATGCTCGTTGACGGCTTTTTCCGCTTGCTGATACGCTTCAAATAGCTTTTGTTCGTGTTCATTTTCAAACAGTTCAGGCTGAATCTGTGCGTCTTCCCCTTTTTTACTGATTGAAATGACGCGGCCTAGTGCCTCAGCCGTTTCTTTGAAACTCTCCTGTTTCACGCTCTCTTCAAGAACAGCCGCTTTTTTCACAACCGCATATGGTTCAATATTTTCAACATCAAGGACTGCTTCCACCACGTCATGACGGATATGTTCTGCTTGGAGAACATATTTCAAACGGTGTGTTAAAAATTCAATGAGAGCAGCTTCATGTTTAGTCTCTACTTGAGCTAGTGCTAAAAGCTCTTTAAATGAAAGATTCCATTGGCGGTCGAGCAGGATTTGAACGATACCGCTCGCTTGTCTTCTTAATCCATAAGGATCTTGAGAGCCTGTTGGAATGACATCAATTGAGAAGAATGAACAAATAGAATCTAGCTTATCCGCCACTGCAACAATCGCCCCAATAAGTGTTGACGGCGCATCGTCACCGGCAAAACGCGGCATATAGTGCTCGTTGATACTCTTTGCCACTTCTTCATGCTCGCCAAGTGCTCTAGCATATTTTTCACCCATGATTCCTTGCAGTTCTGGGAATTCATAGACCATCTGAGTCACAAGGTCAAATTTAGAAATACTGGCTGCTCTTGCAGCGCGTTTAGACGTTTCTTCATCTGCACCCACATGATCTGCTAGGCGGACGGCAATGTCTGTTACTCTTTTCAGCTTGTCGCCAATCGTGCCAAGTTTCTCATGGAATACGACTTTATCAAGCTTTTGAATGTTGTCTTCAATGACGAGTTTTTCGTCTTCTTTATAGAAAAATGCCGCATCTGATAAACGTGCACGAAGGACCTTTTCGTTCCCTCTTGCCACATTTTCAAGTGCCTCACTGTTTCCATTTCTGACCGTAATAAAGTGCGGCAGTAATTCCCCTTGTTCATTTTTCACAGGGAAATAACGCTGATGCTCTTTCATTGTCGTGACAAGCACTTCTTCCGGCAGCGCAAGAAATTCTTCTTCAAAAGAACCAAATAGAACGGTTGGATATTCAACGAGATCGTTCACTTCTTCTAGAAGCTCAGGATCAACTGGAATGACCCAGCCTTTTTCGGAAGAAAGCGCATGTAATTGCTCAGTAATTAATTGTTTTCTTTTATCTGAATCTACAATGACAAATTGATCTCTTAATGTTTGCTCATAAGAAGCTGGTGTGTCAATGCTGGCTGTCGTTCCTAGGAAACGATGTCCTCTAGTCTCCCGTCCGCTTTTCACTCCTGCAATTTCGACAGGAATGATCTCTTGACCAAATAAACAAACAATCCATTTAATTGGACGGATATAGCGTAAATCCTCGCTTCCCCATCTCATGTTCTTTGGAAAACTCAATGAAGCGGCAATGTCACCCAATGCTGGAAGAAGGTCTTTGACTTGCTTACCTTCTTGAAACTTTTGGACATGGACATAATCCACACCTTTGATGTCTTTGAAATAAAGATCTTCTGTTGAAGCGCCTTGTCCGCGGGCAAAACCTTCGGCAGCTTTTGTCCAATTGCCTTCAGCATCTTGAGCAATCTTTTTAGCCGGTCCTTTTGCTTCTTCTTTGATGTCCTCTTGTTTTTCTGCAACACCTTTGACGAGTACAGCTAGACGTCTTGGTGAATTAAATAAAGCAACGTCTTCGAATGAAATATTTTGCGCTACGAACCAAGCTTTTACTTTGTCACCTAGCTGCTTTGTGCTTTCTGGCATGAAACGAGCCGGCATCTCTTCTAAGCCGATTTCAAGTAATACATCTTGTTTATTCATGAGAAGCCGCCTCCTCTTTTAGCATAGGGAATCCTAGTTTTTCTCGTTCTTCGTAATATGTTTTGGCTACTTTTCTCGCTAGCTGACGTACTCTTCCGATATAACCTGTTCGCTCAGTCACAGAAATCGCGCCTTTGGCATCAAGCAGGTTAAATGTGTGAGAACATTTGAGTACATAATCATATGCCGGGTGAACAAGCCCTTTGTCCATTTGGCTATGTGCTTCTTTTTCATATGTTGTAAATAAATCGAACAGCATATCCGTATTAGATGTTTCAAACGTATACACAGAATGCTCGTATTCAGCCATTAAGAATAAATCTCTTACAGTAAAGCCATCTGTCCATTCAAGGTCAAACACATTTTCTTTGTCTTGGATGTAAGAAGCAAGACGCTCAATTCCGTATGTGATTTCAACAGAAACTGGCTTACATTCTAAACCACCGACTTGCTGGAAATACGTAAATTGTGTAATTTCCATTCCATCAAGCCAAACTTCCCAGCCAAGTCCTGCGCAGCCAAGAGATGGGTTTTCCCAGTTGTCTTCAACAAAACGAATATCATGTTTCAGCGGGTCAATGCCAAGCGCCTTCAATGATTCTAGATACAGTTCTTGAATATTGTCAGGTGATGGCTTAATGATCACTTGAAATTGATGATGTTGATACAATCTGTTTGGGTTTTCTCCATATCTGCCGTCAGCCGGGCGTCTTGAAGGTTCTACATAGGCTACCTTCCATGGCTCTGGTCCAATGCTTCTGAGGAACGTGTATGGACTCATCGTTCCGGCACCTTTTTCTGTGTCATATGCCTGCATTAATACGCAGCCTTCATTTGACCAATGCTTTTGCAGTGTCAAAATCATGTCTTGAATATTCAATGATCGCACCTCCATCTTTTTTACACCATCCGCTATGTATGGCGGTGGGGCCTAGAACCTTTTTGCAAAACACAAAAACTCCCGTCTCTATGCTCACAAGGTTCCTTGCAAACATAGGGACGAGAGTTTTTCCCGCGGTTCCACCCTATTTGCTGGTGTCGTAGCACCCAGCCGCTTTGTTTTACGTTGCTCAAGAATGCCTTTCGTTACGTGTCCATCCTTAGCTCACACCGCCCTAAGGTCGCTTTTATGGCTGATACGTAAGTACTTCTTTCTGTCAATGCAACATATTTGATCTTAGATGATCTTACAAAAAGTCACGAGAGATGTCAACTTTTGTTTTCACCGTCCATTAGCTTTTTCATGGATTCCATTTGATTCATGAATTTTTTTGATTTTAAATAAAGACCTGAATACTCTTCATAATAATGATCGAGCACTTGACGAATTTCTTGTTTCGTCTGTGGTTTCACGTCAACCTGACCAAGCCTTGATAAATCAAAATAATGAAACAAACGGAGCAGTCTTGCTGCTGCTGGGGATAAGGGCAGTTTATATGGATCTTTAGAAAAGCATTGCTTACAGATGAATCCGTTATCTCTAATTGAGAAATGGAACTGCCCTTCTTTTTGACCGCAGTGTACACATTGGTCCAGTTCAGGCTTCAACCCCATCACTGACAGCATTTTAACCTCTACGATAAATAAAATAATATCAGCATCTGTGCCTTCATTGAGATGGCGTAAAGATTGAAGAAGAAGTTCAAACAAGTAAGGGTTTGGCTTCTTTTCTTCTGTTCCTTTATCAAGTAATTCTGTCATATATGCGGCATATGCGGTCAGAAATAAATCTTCCCGAATGGTTCGCATGCTTTCCATCATTTCACCTTGCTGGAGCGTTCCAAGTCCTGTTGATGATTGGATCAGGAAGGTTCCGTATAAAAACGGCTGGCTTATGGCTGACAGGCGGCTGTTCGATTTCTTAGCGCCTCTTGCCATCACACCAATTTTCCCATGTTCTCTAGTGAGCAGCGTGACAATTTTGTTTGTTTCGCCATAATCTGTTGTTCTAAGGACGATTCCTTCACTTTTAATGAGCATTTGTCTACACTCCGAGCATTGGAGGGGGTCAAGAATTATAAGATTGGAAAATCAAGTCGTGCTATTTCTTCTTCAAGTACATCGGGTCTTTCCAGGTTCTCCTTTTCTAACTCTTTGAAAAGCAGATACGTGTCAACGCTTCCTGTTTGTGAAAATACGTTCCATGTAAAATTCAACATAAAAACCCCACCTTTCTTTATTAGAAGCAGCAACGCTACATCCAACATATTAATTTTATCTTGACCAGGCTACCTCCATTTCATGATAAACAATTTTTACTAATCGAACCGCACCATTGTCAGATCTACTAACAACTGTATCGGTTTTTAATATTCGTCTTCTCTAAATCCGAAATCACGAAGATGTGTGGATTTATTACGCCAGTCCTTCTGCACTTTTACCCAAAGCTCTAAATACACCTTTGAGCCTAAAAGTGCTTCAATGTCTCTGCGCGCTTTTTGTCCCACTTCTTTTAATAAGCTGCCGCGCTTACCAATCACAATCCCTTTTTGTGAATCACGTTCTACGACGATGGTCGCTGCAACATGAATCTTGCCGTTTTCATCTGGCTTGATCGATTCAATCGCAACCGCAATACTGTGAGGGATCTCTTCTCTCGTTAAATGCAGCACTTTTTCACGAATTAATTCAGAAATAATAAATCGCTCTGGGTGATCTGTTACTTGATCTGCCGGATAAAATTGAGGGCCTTCTGGAAGATAACCTTCAATTTGCTGAAGAATCGTATCAATGTTGTTGCCTTCAAGTGCTGAAATTGGCACAATTTCCTTAAATGGGTAACGTGTACGGTATTCATCAATTAAAAGGAACAGTTCATCCGGATGAATTTGGTCAATTTTATTGACGACAAGGAACACCGGTGTCGATGTTTGCTTTAGTCGTTCAATGATGAATTCATCACCTTTTCCATAGCCTTCCTGTGCGTTGATCATAAACAAGATCAGGTCGACTTCCTTGAGTGTATTTTGAGCCACCCTCATCATAAAATCGCCAAGTTTGTGCTTCGGTTTATGAATTCCTGGTGTATCGATAAAAATCGTTTGTGACGTGTTCGTTGTCAGAACACCTTGCACTTTGTTTCGAGTCGTTTGGGGCTTATCACTCATAATCGCAATCTTTTGTCCAATTACACGATTAAGAAAGGTCGATTTCCCTACATTTGGTCTTCCAATAATTGATACAAATCCTGATTTGAAGCTTTCGTTAGTCATTTAAATCCTCCGGTGAAAATGCGCCTGGCAATAGTTCGTTTACTGTCGTTTCGTATATATGACCTTTTAAGTTCGTTAGAATCACTGGCATATCAGGTGCACATAGCTCTGAAATGACCTGTCTGCATGCGCCGCATGGTGAAACAGGCCGATCTGTATCAGCCACTACTGCAAGCATTTGAAAAGATGTGATGCCCTCTGAGTACGCTTTAAAAAGTGCTGTTCTTTCCGCACAATTACACATACCATATGCTGCATTTTCAATATTGCAGCCGCCATACACTTTTCCGTCATGCGATAATAATGCTGCACCGACTTTGAATTTAGAATAGGGTACATATGCAAAATCTCTTGCTTTGACTGCTTCTGAAATCAACTCTTGTTTGTTCATTCTAGTTCCCACTTTCAGAAGAAATGGTACCACTGTCACATTTATATTTTACATAATTCACGTGACATTTTCACGCCCATTTCTAAAAATGTTAATAAATAGTAATATTGTTCTATTGCATGATCTTCGGTAAGAAGATGATCAACCCAATCATAACCGAAATGGCGGCGTAAACGCAAACAGCGCCTGCTGCCGCGTCCTTCGCTCTCTCAGCAAGAGGATGCTTCTCTTCTGTGAAAAGATCTACTGTATGTTCAATCGCTGTATTCACAAGTTCTAACGCAAACATCCCGCCACATAAAAGCAGAATGATCATCCATTCAACCGGATGAATGTGAAACCAAAAGCCGCAAATCACCACGATGATGGCTGCGACTGTGTGAAACCGAAAATTCCGTTCATTCAAGAAAGTTCGCCATATTCCTCTAAATGCATAATAAAAACTCCGAAAAAAACGGACAAGCGGCGTTCGCTTCTTACGATGATCTCGAAAGGCCATAATCATCCAAGATTTTTGTCTGTTTGGCGAACATTTCTTTTTCATCTTCTTCTGTCATATGATCATAGCCAAGCAAATGAAGAAAACCATGAATCGTTAAAAATCCTAGCTCTCTCATGAAGGAATGTCCATATTCCTCTGCTTGCTCTTTCGTACGATCAACACTAATGATAATGTCACCAAGTACAGGCGGAATGTCATCAGCTCCAATGATTTCAATTTCCCCTTCGCCTTCTTCCTCAAGGGCAAATGAAATTACATCTGTTGGTGCATCTTTTCCTCGGTATTCTTTATTAATTTGATGAATTTCTTCATTTGAAACGATCGATACTGATACTTCCGCTTGATCTTTTACCTCAAGGGCATCCGCAGCAAATTGAAGAAGCTTTTCCACTTCTTCAAGCTGCTCTTTCGATACTTGTCCTGTTTCATCTATTAAATCGATTAACAATGTCATTTACTTCACCTTCTGCTTCGGGGCATCTGGATATTCAATCCGAGAATGGAAAATCCCCTTTAATGTTGTACAAATCGTTTGGCTAATAATATTTAATTCTTTAAATGTCAGATCACATTCACTAAATTGTCCATCCTGCATCTTATCTGAAATAATGCCTTTGACAAGCTTTTCAATCCGCTCAGGGTTTGGATTATGCATCGAACGAACCGCCGCTTCCACGCTGTCAGCTACAGAAATAATGGCCGCTTCTTTCGATTGCGGTTTTGGACCAGGATAACGAAATTCTTCTTCTGTCACCTGATCATCCCGTTCTTTTGCCTTATAGTAAAAGAACTTCAGCAGGGACTTTCCGTGATGCTGTTCTGCAATGTCCACAAGTTCCTCTGGAAACTTCTTTTCTCTCAGCATTTCAGCACCATCTGTCGTATGGGCAATAATAATATTCTTGCTCAGCTGAGGAGAAAGCTTGTCGTGCGGATTATCAATGTTCATTTGGTTTTCAATAAAGTATTGGGGTCTTTTCGTTTTTCCAATGTCATGATAATAAGCTCCAACCCTTGCTAACAATCCATTTGCACCGACTGCTTCACATGCAGCATCCGCTAAATTCGCCACCATGACACTATGATGATATGTACCTGGCGTCTCTGTTAAGATCTTTTTCAGCAGCGGATGATTCGGGTTCGATAATTCAATAAGCTTCATGGTCGAAAGAATGCCAAACATGCTCTCAAAGACTGGCATTAACCCAATAACCAAAATAGCCGATGCAAACCCTGACACAATCGCCATGATGAGGTTCACACCTATTTCAAGCCCTGATGGAGAAGAATTTTGAATCAGCATAATGGACAGCACAACAAGTACATTCACCAAAGCTACCCAAAGCCCCGCCTGCAAAATTTTTGATCTCGCATTATGTTTTCTCAAAAATAAAATCCCCGCCATCCCGCTTATTAAATAATAAGCACAGATGACATAGTTAAAGACGCCTGTTACTCCTTGATTAAACATCATACTGCCGCAAAGGGCAAATACAAGGCCGGAGAAGATCGCCAGCCGCTCATTGATCAGCAGCTTAATCAGCATCGTGCCAAGTGCCACAGGCACGACGTAGCCGATGGTTGTATATTTGGTTTCCTGGAAGAGACTGAATACTTCCATGATGATTAAAATAATGGTGAAAATAAGCGAGTACAGCAGTAACGATTTATTCTTATGGACGAGCGACTTTTTCCTCGATTCCAGTGAGTGGACAATCGCCGCTAAGAAGAGACCAATTAAGATGATAAGACCGCTTACAGGCTTAAACAAATTGGAGCTGTTTAAAAGGCCGGTCAGTTCTAATTTGCGATACACTTCGCGGTCAATGAGCTCTCCTTCTTCCACTAAAATTTGCCCTTGCTTAATTTGAACCGGCTGGATATTATCAGCTGCTTCTTGTCTTTTCTTCTCTGTTGCGACCGGGTCAAATACATAGTTTGGAATAATCGCAAATTCACCAATTTCTTTCGCTGCATTTAAATATTTTGACGGAATCGAATTGTTTTCAAGCTCTGCTTTCACTTGTTTCTTTTCATCTTGCAGCTTAGAAGCTGTGATTTCTTTACTCATGAGAGAATTGACCACTGTGATGATGGAGTCCTTTGTAAAAGAAAGGTTTTCGTCGCTTGCTTGGAGCAGTGCTTTAATCGATTGATCCGAAACAGCTTCCTGCATATCGGTTGTGAGTTTCTCTTTTACATGCTTCACCATCTCTTGATCTGTTGGCGGGTTCTCTTTGTCATCAGCTGCTGCTTTCTTCTCTTCTTTAATGGCTTCAAAGAGGGATGAAATGAGGTCAACACGATTATCAGAATACGCTTTTTTGAGTGTATATTGGTCTTCCACTTGATCCGTTGCTTCTTGTTTCTTTTCTTCTGTTGCTTCTTGGTCATCAACGGTAGACGGAGAATAGATGGTCTGTTCGCTCACTGAAAACAAATCTAGGTCGAGCGATTCAGGCTTTACATGGAAGAAGAGCACCACAAACAGGATGGCCGCTAAACCAGCGTATAGCAGTACGTTTAAATAGCGTGAGCGCTCCATTTTCTGAGGTTCTTTTTTAGACAGCAGCCTTTTGCGCTTACTGCCTTTCTGATTCTTTCTCAAGGAAAGTACCTCCTTTTTTACTTTAAACCACGATCGAAACAAAATGACCCGATTAAGGCGATCGGGTCACTCAGTTCATTTTTGCTTTTCGTATGCTCCAATGATCTTCGCCACAAGCGGGTGTCTGACCACATCTGTCTGATCTAATTCAATGAATGAGATACCCTTGATCTCAGCAAGCATGTCCTTTGCAGCCGCAAGGCCTGACTGCATACCTTTAGGCAAATCAATTTGTGTAATATCTCCTGTAATGACCATTTTAGAACCAAAGCCTAGTCTCGTCAAAAACATTTTCATTTGAGCTGGCGTTGTATTCTGCGCTTCATCTAAAATCACAAATGCATCATCAAGCGTCCGCCCTCTCATATAGGCAAGAGGGGCAATTTCAATCACTCCGCGCTCAATTAAACGTTCCGTATGATCACTACCAAGCACATCGTGCAGAGCATCATATAGCGGTCTTAAATAAGGATCGACTTTTTCTTTTAAATCTCCTGGCAAAAAGCCAAGACTTTCTCCTGCTTCAACAGCTGGCCTTGTCAGGATAATCCGTTTGACATGTCCATTTTTCAGGGCATGTACGGCGTTGACCACTGCTAAATACGTTTTACCTGTACCAGCAGGTCCAATCCCAAAGACCAGATCATCTTTTTTCATTGCCGCAGCATATTCACGCTGGCCGATCGTTTTGACTCTGATCGACTTTCCTTTGGCATTTTTCGTAATTTCATCTTCATACATATTTTCAAAATAATTGAGCTTGTCTTTTTGCGCCATTTTAATGGCATAGACGACATCCCGCTCAGAAATCTCAATTCCTTTACGAATGAGATGTAAGAGAGATGTAATCAAACGGCTCACAGTATCTCTTGATGCTTCCTGACCAGAAACATACACTTTCTCTCCACGTGTGATAATGGAGACATTCAGCTCGTTTTCCATCAGTTTCAGATAAGCATCTTGATTGCCAAATAAAGCAATGGCTTCATTTGGGCTATCCAATTTTTGTTGAATCTCAAGTAAATGTTCTGTCATTCTCTAGTCTCCCTGAACAATAGGTGTTGGTTGAACAATATCTTCTATTACTTGGTAAAGGATGATTAACTTAACTTTACCATTCCCTGTTGTCTCGTGCAAAACTTTTTCACTTTTCACCTCACCTGTTTGACCTAGCTTTTCTTCTAATTCTTTTTTACCCATTTTAATCCCTGCTTGAACCGCTTCTTTATTTGTGTATTCTCGATTTATTTTTTCACTTTCTCGTGTGATTTCCTTTTCATAGGAGAACGGCAATTGCATATTCAAAAAATGAAGCGGGTGAACTTCTTTTTCTGTTTTCGGCTGCTGAAAATCATCTTTTTTAAAGGAAAATCCCCAAAATGGGATGGAGCCTCCAAATAAGGAGAGCTTGTGCTTTGTCTTCATTTTACCCGTAAAGACATCAAAAGATGTTCGGAGAGGGACAGAAACTTCAGATCGGTACCATGTTTCACCATAGATTTTCGCTTTGGCTCCGACCGTTTTTTTCTGATCTTCACTCCCGATTAAACCTGAGACGAGCATCTGCCCTTTTTTCACATGCTCATCGACCTGGGCAAGCGGTTCCCCCTTTTCTACATACATTCTCGTGATGACCGCCTTTTTCTTGGCAACGATGTGCTGAGGACTCGTATATTTCTCCTTTTCAGGTTCATTTTTTTCGACCACTTTCATTTGAAACGTCGTTCCGTTCAGTTCAACTCCGACCCATGTAATGCTCTGAATATTGGTCGTCAATGATTTTTGTATTTTTTCAGGGGTCCCCATGAGAAACTGAAAACGCCCTTTTTGTACCCCTATTTCGTCCAGATGCTTTCTCATTTGGTGTTCTGTTTCTGGATTCGCACCTTTAATCTCAATTTTCCACACCATATTTGAAAGAGCCAATATCGTCACTAGGAAAAAAGCCATCCCGAGGGTGAATCCAATATTTCTTCTCGACCATAGAAGAAGAAACGGGAACCCTTTCTTTTGATGAAATGAACATTTCACCTCATGATGTCTGCGCACTTTTCTAAAGGCATGTACATCTGAGAGGCGAATAAATAAGCGCACGCTGTCTTGACGGCGGCTCACTTGAAAAATTGTGATCCCCTGTCTCGTGCACTCATTGATTAGCCGCTCAATACCGCTTCCTCTTATCTCCACTTCCACTCTGCCAATAAAATAGGCAAACCATTTGTTTTTCACGTTTCTCCCCTCCGTCAGTTAAGAATCAATATAACGGACCTCATCGATTTTCCCCTCTAATAAGATCTCTTCTGGCAAAATCGTTTTAATCACAAAGTCTTTCCCTGAAATAATGCACTGTCCTTGCTTGAGCATCAGCCTTACCTCTTGATCACTGAAAAGTAAAAGCCCTTTATGGTTCTCTATGTAAATATGGAGTCTGCCAACCATCGTAATACGGGGAAGATCCATCATCACGTCCGGAGGGATTTCAAGTGTTCTTGTCAGCCATGCTTTAAGTTGATTTTTTCTTTTTCCCATTCAATAAGAACCCCTTCCCACCTCATGTGTATGAGATCAAACTGAAAGATGGTGAGACTGATGAGAAAGCCTCTATATCATCCTATTCCTCAGCGGTTCATATCATGCTAATGAATCCCGTAAAACAGCCGTTTCATCATTTTGACTAAGAAAAGTCTCCATTACACAACAAAAAAGCCCCCTTAAGGATGAGGGGGCTTACTTCTTTATCTTTTATATGGTCGTTTCATCGTTCGATGCGGCTTTTTCGCACGAGGCTCTCCAAATACTTCACCAAGGATCATCCCTTGAACGACCGTATCTTGGTTGAGTTTCTCAATCATTTTCGGCTTCATTCCAACAGATGCTGCCTTTGGCCTTGTAAGTTCTCTTTCAAGCGATTGAAACTCTTTATTCAGCTCGCTTTTTCTTTCTTCCATTTCGGCAAGTGTAGCTGTATAACGATCCTGTAAGGACTGTGAACCTTGTTTCTTCATCCCGCCATGATCATGTACATCGCCAAAATCGTCGAGCTGGTCCGTCACGACTGGATCTGGACTTGTTTGTTTTGTTTGCTTTTGCGGCACTGGTTTACGTTGAGGAGCCGGTTTGTTTTGCTGGTTCTTTTGTTCGTTCTCCTCTTGTTTGCCGATTTTCCCAAAGACCGCAGAGATAATACCGATGATAATCGCTATTAGTAACGGATTTTCAAATAGAATGTCCAATGGGCTCCCTCCTTAAAGCGTGAGAGGATGCTTATTTGTTTTCATTATCAGATGGACCTTTTGTCATTTTGCCAAATGAATCTCTCATATCCGTATCAGCATCGATATTCTTAATGTTCATGTAGTCCATAACTCCAATATTACCTTCACGTAGTGCTTCGGCCATTGCAAGTGGTACTTCAGCCTCTGCTTCTACTACTTTCGCGCGCATTTCTTCAACTCTCGCACGCATTTCTTGTTCTTGTGCAACAGCCATCGCGCGGCGTTCTTCTGCTTTCGCCTGTGCAATGTTTTTGTCAGCTTCTGCTTGGTCTGTCTGCAGGATTGCCCCGATGTTCTTACCGATATCAACATCTGCGATATCAATCGAGAGAATTTCAAATGCTGTACCTGAATCTAATCCTTTACCAAGAACCGTTTGAGAAATCATATCAGGATTTTCAAGAACCTTTTTATGATTATCTGATGAACCGATTGTCGAAACAATCCCTTCACCTACACGAGCAATGATCGTTTCTTCCCCTGCACCACCGACAAGTCTGTCAATGTTTGCACGAACTGTAATACGTGCTTTTGCTTTTACTTCAATCCCGTCCATCGCAACACCTGAGATAAATGGTGTTTCAATGACTTTAGGGTTTACACTCATTTGGACAGCTTCAAGTACGTCACGGCCTGCTAGGTCGATTGCCGCACAGCGAGCAAAGTTCAATTCGATATTCGCACGCTGAGCTGCGATCAGTGCGTTGACAACTCGGTCTACGTTACCACCTGCAAGATAGTGGCTTTCTAATTGGTTAATCGTCGCATCAAGACCTGCTTTATGCGCTTTGATGAGCGGGTTGACCACTCGGTTTGGAATCACTCGGCGAAGCCTCATTCCTACAAGTGTAAAAATGCTCACTCTTACGCCAGCCGCTAGGGCAGAAATCCACAGCATCACCGGTACAAAGGTGAAGAAGATCGATAGAACGATCAAACCTGCTGCGATAATCACAAATAATAGTAAAGTAGATGGATCCATTTTATTCCTCCTATAAAATCAGTATATCTATACTTTCCTCACGACAATGCGTGAGCCTTCCGCTTTCACAATTTTTACTTGTTCATCCTTATCGATAAAAGCACCTTCTGACACAACATCAATGCGCTCGTCTCCGAATACAATCGTACCAGATGGACGAAGTGCTGTTGCTGTCACTGCGATTTGTCCTACAAGATCATCTCTTGTTTCATTTGAGACATAACCACTTTCTTTATTGGTTGAATCGGTTAAAATGAACTTTTTAAAAAATTTCATACGTTTCCCCAACACCTTTGTCAATAAAATAACTGCTATGATTGAAACAGCAGTGGCAATCAAGATGGAAATCGCCATTTCTGTAAAGCTTCCAGCTGCTAAAAATAAGCTGACAACGACACAGATTAGTCCAATGACACCCACGATTCCCCCTGGCAAAAATAATTCCAGAATGATCAACACAATCCCTGCCAAAAACAGGAACAATGTCTCATATCCTGCAAAACCTGCCACGAGATGACCATAAAAGAATAGAAGAAGCGCTGTGACTCCCATGGTGCCTGGGACCCCAAAGCCGGGAGAATATAATTCAACAATTAACCCTAAGCTCGCGATGGATAAAAGGATAGGAATGACGATCGGATGCGTGAGAAAACGCGCAACCTTTTCAGCAAAGCTCACTTCATCGTATTGAACAGAAGCATCTGCTAAGTTCAGCTTCTGAAGCAAGTCATCCAAATTTTTCGCTTCTCCTTCTGCATAACCGAACTGAAGTGCCCGATCTGTGTTAAAGGTCAGCAATTCTCCTTTTGGTGCACCAGCTTCTTTTGCGTCTATATCTACATCTGCCATCGCAAGAGCATATTTTGGATCACGCCCCTGCTTTTCAGCAGCGTCACTCATTTCAGCAAGCCATAGAGATTCAGATTTTTGATCGGCAGCGTTGCCTTCACCATCAATAATCGCAGCAGCCCCCATCTTTCCGTTTGGGGTCATATAAATTTGATCGGCATTTAAGGCAATGAATGCCCCGGCTGAAAGCGCTCTATGATTCACAAACGCTGTCACTGGGATATCGGATGCACGAATGGTATCGGCTATTTCAAGCGCCGCATCGACTGCACCACCTGGTGTATTGATGTCGAGAATGATGTGCTTCGCCCGTTCCGACTTTGCCTGCTCAAATGATCGTTCAATGAATTTAGAAAGTCCTTTTTCTACTGTATCTTCAATTGGGATAACATGAACTTTCTGATCTGCTGATTTCGCGGTCAATTGAACCCCTAATAACAAGCATATTATAAAACAACTGAAGAGAGCAATAGAAATTTTCATTTTTTTCATCTATTTGGTGATCCCCCCTCTCTTTCTTTCATTTTACCGTTCCTTTACATACGTTACAAATGTATCATAGGTTTCATTTTTATATGACAGGTTTATGGAGGCATAAAAAAAGTACCCTTCTAACATGAGAAGGATACTTTTTTATTGAGGCAGTTGCTCGCTGACAAGTCTGTTAATCACAGCACCATCAGCTTTACCTTTTACTTTTGGCATAATAGCGCTCATCACTTTACCCATATCAGCTTTCGATGAAGCACCGGTTTCGGCGATTGTTTCTTTCACAACCGCCTGCAGTTCTTCTTCAGAAAGCTGTTCAGGTAAATAAACGTCTAAAATGTCAATCTCTTTTTGAACTTTATCTACTAAATCTAAGCGATTAGCTTTCGAAAATTCATGGAGGGAGTCTTTACGTTGCTTAATCTCGCGGGAAAGGACGGTTAGTTCCTCATCTCCGGTCAAACTGTCTTTCTTAAGCTTTATTGCTTCATTTTGCAGTGAAGCCTTTACCATACGAATGACAATAAGCTTGTCTTTCTCTCGGTTTTTCATAAAAAGCTTCATATCAGAATTTAATTGCTCAAGAAGACTCATAAAATCCACCCTCTTTAGAATTTACGTTTTCTAGCAGCTTCAGACTTTTTCTTACGCTTTACGCTAGGCTTTTCATAAAATTCACGCTTTCTTGCTTCTTGCAATGTTCCAGTTTTGGATACACTGCGTTTAAAGCGACGAAGAGCATCTTCAAGCGATTCGTTTTTTCTAACGACCGTTTTTGACATTCTCTTTCCCTCCCTCCGAATACACCAATCGACTGCATTAAAAAAAGATATACATGCAAAACATGTACCTAGACATTATAATATAAGCCTAGGTTGAGGTCAACTAAGTGATTTGGAAATATATTTTCGTCATGAGCAGGTAGACAAGTCCATATATTCATTGGTAAGAGGAGGACTTTTCTATGATGGCGATCATTTATTTTTGTGCACTTATTTTCATTTTTTTATGGGCAATGGGTTTGCTTAGGAAAGGATTAATGGCGCTCACGTCGTCTCGTATTGAGAAATCACTTCTTCTCTTTACAGATCATCCAGTCAAAGCATTCTTGGTCAGTATTGTGTTTACAGGGGTTCTTCAAAGCAGTTCGGCGTTTATGGTCATCGTTATCGGCTTTGTGAGTACAGGCATTCTCACGTTTAAAAAATCCATACCCATGATTCTTGGAACGAATATCGGCTCAACATTTACGACAGAATTTATTGCCATTAAGATGGACGTGTTTATGTGGGTTCTGATTGCAGCTGGTCTTTTATGTATCATTTTGGGCAGGAAGTCTTTTCGATATGCAGGAAAAAGTTTATTTGGGCTTGGCATGATCTTTTTTTGTATTCAAGGTTTTTCAAAAATTGCAGGGATGATGACAAGTCAGCCAGAGACACTGCGTTTCCTTGAAATGATGCAGCATTCCGATTGGACAGCTCTTCTCTCTGGTACAGTGCTCACGGCGATTGTTCATTCAAGCTCTGTATGTATCGGTATTTTGATGGGATTTATGAATGAAGGGACTGTCGCTCTAAAAGAAGGCATCAGCTTTGTTTTAGGGTCCAATATCGGAACATGTATTACTGCCGTGATGGCTGCTATCTCTGGCGGTTATGCAGCCCGTCAAACCGCGTATGCACACGTCGTGTTTAATGTTCTAGGTGTTCTTTTATGTCTTCCTTTTCTCACCTTTATCACAGAGTTTGTTGCACTTTTAGCAAGCTCTCCTGCCCAGCAAATTGCGCACTTTAGTCTGCTGTTTAATGTTGCAAGTTCTCTCCTCTTTTTCCCGTTCATCCGCCCTTTTTACGCCTTGATTTTGTTCCTTCTTCCGAATCGGTCAACATAAAAGAAACCGGCTTGCCTAATGGCTGCCGGTTTTTCATCTATTATGAAGTCATTCTCACTTGATCCGTCTGCACGTCATCACTTATACGGACGAATTGTCCTTCGTTATAAGGATAGCCTGCTTTCGTAATCTTCACTTTTACCAAACGGCCGATCATGTCCTCTGTTCCTTCAAATACGACCTTCATGTAGTTATCAGTATATCCTACATACAGATTGTGCGTTCCGTCTTGTTCTTTGAAGGATTCTTCTGGAATAATCTCTAAGACATCGCCTTCATATGCCGATGCATATTCTTTCGCAAGCTGATCAGAAAGAGCGATTAGACGGTGAACGCGTTCGTTTTTCACATTCTCATCTACTTGATCTTCCATTCTTGCAGCAGGGGTACCTGTCCGTTTGCTGTAAGGGAACACATGGAGCTCAGAGAATTGATGGTCTTTGACAAAATTGTATGTTTCCATAAATTCTTCTTCTGTTTCTCCTGGGAATCCAACGATCACATCTGAAGTGACAGCAAGACCTGGCAATGCTTTTTTGAGCTTCGTTAAACGCTCTGCAAAGAATTCCATTGTGTATTTACGGCGCATTCTTTTCAGTACAGTATTAGAGCCAGATTGAAGCGGAATGTGCAAGTGTCTCACAATTTTATCTGACTGATCGAGCACTTCAATCACTTCGTCTGTAATTTGACTTGCTTCAATGGATGAAATGCGGATTCGTTTTAATCCCGCCACACGTTCATCTAATTCTTTCAGAAGCTTAGCAAAGTTATAATCCTTTAAATCTTCACCGTATCCACCTGTATGAATACCTGTTAATACAATTTCTTTGTAGCCAGCATCGACAAGCTGCTGCGCTTGATTGATGACTTCTTCTGGATCGCGAGAACGCAGTAATCCGCGAGCCCAAGGGATAATGCAGAATGTACAGAAATTGTTACAGCCTTCTTGGATTTTTAATGAAGCACGTGTTCTGTCAGTAAACGCAGGAACATCTAGTTCTTCAAAGACCCGTGCTTTCATGATATTGCCAACTCCATTGATCGGCTGTCTTTCTCTTCTGTATTCTTCAATATAACCAAGCAGTTTATGTCTGTCTTGTGTGCCAACCACAATATCAACGCCAGGAATCGCCATGATTTCTGCCGGAGACGTTTGTGCGTAACAGCCTGTTACACAAATGACACCATCCGGATTATGACGAATGGCTCTTCTAATGACTTGGCGGCTTTTTTTATCGCCTGTATTGGTGACGGTACATGTATTAATGACATATACGTCTGCTTTTGATTCATAATCTTTTCTTTCATAGCCAGCTTCTTTAAACAGCTGCCAGATGGCTTCTGTTTCGTAGTGATTGACCTTACAGCCAAGTGTATGGAACGCTACTGTTCCCATCATGATTCACCTCTTAATAACTCTGTTTGATAAGATATAGCAGAAAGCGCGTAAAGAGGAGCTGTTTCTGTTCTTAAAATGCGTGGTCCAAGCCCGCAAATGACTGCACCATGCGCTTCAAGTTCTTCAATTTCCTTTTCTGCTAAACCGCCTTCTGGACCAAAAACCACTAATAAGGTTTGTCCGCCCTTCATCTGTTGGAGCACCGTTTGAAACCAGCTTTGCTCGCCTTCTTTCGATGATTCTTCGTATGCAACGACACATTTATCGAATTCACCGGCCAGTTGAATCAGCTCTTTAAATGTTGATACTGGATGAACGCGCGGAATGATATTCCGGTAAGACTGCTCGGCAGCTTCTTTCGCAATTTTTTCCCAGCGATCTCGTTTTTTTAATGACTTTTTTTGGTCAAGTTTTGTAATCGAACGAGTCGCTTGAAACGGAATAAAAGCACTTGCGCCAAGCTCGGTGCCTTTTTGAATAATCCATTCAAGCTTATCCCCTTTTGGCAGACCGCTTGCAATCGTCACCTTGATCGGAAGTTCTCGATTCTGATTCGTCCAGCCTTCCAAGTGACAAATCACTTCTTCCTTTGTTATTGTATCAATTTTACTGAGCGCTTCAAAGCCGTCTGTCGTTAAGCAAAGAATGTCCTCTCCTGCTTTCATCCGCATGACGTTTGCAAGGTGATGAACATCTTCACCCTTTATGACGATGTGTCCCTTTTCCGTCACTTCTTCTTTTGTGAGGTCGATAAAATATCGTTGCATACGTGTCCTGACACCTACTCGCTTTATTTTTTCGCTATAATGCTGACCCAATCTTCCATTGACAGCACTTCAACAATCTCAAAACCGGCTTCTTCTAAAGCCGTTTTGACTTGTAATTTCTTTTGTCCGATAATGCCTGATGTAATAAAGTAACCGTCTTTCTTCAATAGATCATACGCTTGATCTGTAAAGCGCAAGATGACCTCTGCAAGGATGTTGGCCACAATCACATCGCGTTCACCTGAAATCCCATCAAGTAAATTGTTTTGTTTTACCGTTACTTGCTCGCTCACACCATTTAATTCGATGTTCTGCTTTGCACTTTCCACTGCAACGGTGTCGAGATCAAATGCATGAATGTCTTTTGCACCGAGCATTGCAGCGGCAACACTTAAAATGCCAGATCCTGTTCCAACGTCAATCACCGTGTCGTTTTCCTTCACATAGCGCTCAAGCGCCTGAATGCAAAGAACCGTTGTTGGATGTGTACCGGTTCCAAATGCCATTCCAGGGTCCATTTCGATGATCAATTCATCAGAATGAACGGGTGTGTACTCTTCCCATGTTGGGACGATGGTAAATTTCTCAGAGATTTTCACAGGATGATAGTATTTCTTCCATGCAGTCGCCCATTCTTCTTCGTTTACTTCACAAATTGACAGTGTATTTCGTCCAAGGTCAATATCATATAGAAGAAGATTGTTGATGGCTTCTTTGATCTCATCTACCGTTTCCATCAAAAAGCTATTCATCGGAAGGTAGGCTTTGACGATAACCCCTTCCTCAGGATAATCATTCGGATCGAGCTGGTAGATCTCACCGTATACATTTTCACGTTCCTTGACTAAATCAAGCGGGTCCTCAATCACGACACCACTTGCACCTGCTTCATGCAAAATATTGGTGATCGGTTCCACCGCTTCATTTGTTGTATGGACGCTAATTTCTGACCACTTCAATACTACCAACTCCTTATCCGTCTTACTCGCCTTTAAATGCGCGTTTCACCTTATCGAAAAAGCTCATTTCTTGTTCGTCCGGTTTATTTCCGCTCACTTCAGCAAATTTTCTAATGATATCTTTTTGATTTTCAGTTAAATTCGTCGGTGTTACGACGCGTACAACGATATGCTGATCGCCTTGACCATAACCGCGTACATTTTTTACACCTTTTCCTTTGAGTCTAAACTTCGTACCCGTTTGTGTGCCCGCAGGAACTTTTAATTTGACTTTCCCATGTAATGTCGGCACTTCAATTTCATCACCTAGTGCAGCCTGCGCAAAGGTAAGCGGCATTTCGCAGTAGATGTCATCTCCATCTCGTTCGAAGAATTCATGCGCCCTCACATGGAAAACAACAAATAGATCGCCTGGAGGTCCTCCATTTACACCTGGTTCACCTTGACCAGATACTCTAAGCTGCTGACCATCGTCCACACCTGCTGGGATCGTCACATTGATTTTCTTACGCTTACGCACTTTACCAGATCCACCACATGTTGAACACTTATGCTCAATTTGTTTACCAGTTCCGCTACAGTAGTTACATACTCTGCGGTTGACTACTTTACCAAATGGCGTGGATTGCTCGACATTTAGTTGACCTGATCCGCCGCAATGTGAGCATGTCTTCGCCTGTGTTCCAGGTTTTGCACCTGATCCATGACACGTTTCACATGATTCCTCGCGGGGAATCTCGATCGTTGCTTCTTTCCCAAATGCCGCTTCTTCAAATGAAAGGGTCATTGTATATTGAAGGTCCGCTCCTTGACGTGGTGCATTTGGATCTCTTCTTCTAGCTCCGCCGCCAAAAATACTAGAGAAGATGTCATCAAAGCCGCCGAAGCCGCCAAAGTCTCCCCCACCGCCAAATCCGCCGCCACCAAATCCTTGGTTTGGATCGGTGTGACCGAACTGGTCATAATGTGAACGTTTTTGATCGTCAGAAAGGGTTTCATAGGCTTCTTTTACTTCTTTGAATTTATCATCTGAGCCAGCTTCTTTATTAATATCAGGGTGATACTTTTTTGAAAGCTTGCGGTATGCCTTTTTGATTTCGTCCTTTGAGGCGCTCTTACTCACGCCAAGCACTTCATAGTAATCACGCTTACTCATCTCTTCACACTCCCGATTTTCTCACATAAATACGATTGTATCATTTTAAATTGATCTTTTTCAATTCCTTTTCATCGTTGAAAAGAAAAAAGTCAAAGCCAAGAGATCCTGACTTTGACTTTCTGACGAGTACGTTTCAGCAGTCTTTTTCAAAAGTAAAGGTGATTATTTTTTCTCTTGATCGTCGTTTACTTCTTCGTATTCTGCATCCACTACATTGTCATCTGCTTTTTGAGCACCTTCAGCGCCTTCTTGCTGAGCTTGTGCTTGTTTTGCAGCTTCTTCATAGAGCTTTGTCGTTAATTCTTGAACGATTGTTTGTAGCTCATCTTTTTTCGCTTTGATGTCTTCAAGCTCGCCTTTTTCGATCGCAGCTTTTAGCGCATCTTTTGCATCATTCGCTTTTTTCACTTGCTCTTCATCGATTTTGCCTTCAAGATCTTTTAATGTTTTTTCTGTTGTAAACACTAATTGATCTGCTTCATTGCGCACTTCGATTTCTTCTTTTTTCTTTGCATCTGCTTCAGCATTTTCTTCTGCTTCTTTGACCATTTTTTCGATCTCATCATCAGAAAGACCTGAAGAAGATTTGATTGTGATGTTTTGCTCTTTGCCTGTACCCATATCTTTCGCACGTACGTTGACAATACCGTTTTTATCGATATCAAAAGATACTTCGATTTGTGGTACGCCGCGTGGTGCTGGCGGGATATCAGTCAATTGGAAACGACCTAATGTTTTGTTGTCTGCTGCCATTGGACGCTCACCTTGTAAGACGTGAATGTCTACAGCAGTTTGGTTGTCAGCAGCCGTTGAGAATACTTGAGATTTACTTGTTGGAATGGTTGTATTACGTTCAATCAGCTTTGTGAATACGCCGCCCATTGTTTCAATTCCTAAAGAAAGTGGTGTGACGTCAAGAAGAACAACGTCTTTGACATCTCCTGTGATAACTCCACCTTGAATTGCCGCACCAAGTGCAACCACTTCATCAGGGTTTACGCCTTTATGAGGCTCTTTACCTGTTTCTTTTTTGATTGCTTCTTGTACTGCAGGAATACGAGTTGATCCACCAACAAGGATAACTTTATCAATCTCGCTAGCAGATAGACCAGCATCTTTCAGTGATTGACGTACAGGTGTCATTGTACGCTCTACAAGGTCTGCAGAAAGCTCTTCGAATTTAGCACGCGTTAGCGTTAATTCTAGGTGAAGAGGACCTGCATCTCCAGCTGTGATAAATGGCAGTGAGATTTGTGTAGAAGATACACCAGAAAGATCTTTTTTCGCTTTTTCAGCAGCATCTTTTAAACGCTGAAGCGCCATTTTATCTTTTGAAAGATCAATGCCGTTTTCTTTTTTGAATTCAGCCACTAGATGATCGATGATGACTTGGTCAAAATCGTCTCCACCTAGACGGTTGTCCCCAGCAGTTGAGCGTACTTCAAAGACGCCGTCTCCAAGCTCAAGGACTGATACGTCAAATGTACCGCCGCCAAGGTCATATACAAGGATCGTTTGATCTTCATCTGTTTTATCTAAACCATAAGCAAGTGCAGCTGCTGTTGGTTCGTTGATGATACGTTCTACTTCAAGACCAGCAATTTTACCAGCATCTTTTGTTGCTTGGCGCTCTGCATCGTTGAAGTAAGCAGGAACTGTAATAACCGCTTTTGTTACTTCTTCGCCAAGATAAGCTTCAGCATAAGATTTAAGGTGTTGAAGAATAATTGCAGAGATTTCCTGCGGCGTGTAGTTCTTGCCTTCAACTTCTACTTTATAATCTGTACCCATATGTCTTTTAACAGACATGATGGTGTTTGGGTTTGTAATTGATTGACGTTTCGCTACTTCACCTACTTGGCGCTCTCCATTTTTAAAAGCGACAACAGATGGTGTTGTACGTGCTCCTTCAGCGTTTGCAATAACTTTTGGCTCGCCGCCTTCAAGTACTGCAACACATGAGTTTGTTGTTCCTAAGTCAATACCAATGATTTTACTCATATTCGATGACCTCCCATTATGTAGTTATTGATTTACTTTTACCATTGATGGACGAATAACTCGGTCTTTGAGTTTATAGCCCTTTTGCAATTCTTCTACAACGATGTTTGAATCGTAGTTTTCATCTTCAACTTGCATGACGGCTTGATGAAGGTTTGGATCGAACTCTTTGCCGACAGCTTCAATTGGTTCAACGCCTTCATTTTTCAATGCTTCTACCAGCTGGCGGTAAACCATTTGCATACCTTCTAACAAACTTTTCGTCTGCTCATTGTCTGGATCGATTCCAAGCGCTCTTTCAAAGTTGTCGAGAGCTGGGAGAAGGTCGCTGACAACATGTTGAGAACGATATTTTTGCACGGTCTCCACTTCAGTTCGAGCACGGCGTTTATAGTTTTCAAAATCTGCTTGAACACGCAGAATTTTGTTTTCTTTTTCATCTAGAAGCTGCTGCAATTCATCAATCTTCTCTTGGAAGGCAGACTGTTCATCGTGCTTTACTTCCTCAGTTTCTGCTTGAACTGCTTCTTCTTGTGCTTCAACCTCTGCTGCTTGCTCAGGTGTCTGTTTTTCTTCTGACATTGTGTTCACCTCCCTCAAAAGATTCAATTATACGAAGGGGCTGTGCCCCCACCTTTTATCACCCTACTCATCATACAAATTGGAAAGTGCGTTTGACAAGTCTTTTGATACATGATGCAAAAGACTAACGACTCGCCCGTAATCCATACGGGTTGGACCAATGACAGCGATGGAGCCGAGTGATTTTTGATCAATCGCATAAGTTGCTGTGATTAAACTGCAGTTCTCCATTGCTTCCAAATTGTTTTCTGAACCGATTTTAATGGTGATTCCTTGCTGATTTGGATGAAACAGCTGCATGACATCGTTCTTTTGTTCAATCAGCATCATGAGTGAACGAATGCGGTCAATGTCATGAAACTCTGGCTGGTTCAACATATTAATCTTCCCGCCAAAGAAAAGTTTTGATTCATTTTGTGTTGAAGTGAATGTGTTACCAAGTGCATCTAAAATATGATCATAGTCTTTTAAATGCGTGCGAAGGAGCATCACTACTTCTTTATACATCCTGTCCTTCAGCTGATCCATCGGGACTCCGGCTAAGCGGCTGTTTAAAATATTCATTAGCTTCTCAATATCGGAGACATCAAGATGCTCAGAGAAGGTAATGGTTTTGTTTTCAACATGCCCGCTGTCTGTAATCATAATCGCTACTGCTTTATTAGGCTGGACAGGGACAAGCTGAATTTGCTTCAATCGATTTTCACTTAGCTTTGGACCAAGGACAATCGATGTGTAGTTTGTGAGATCTGATAAAATTTCCGCCGATTTTTGAACTGTTTTTTCCAGCTCAAAAATTTTCTCCTGAAATACTGACTGGATGAGCACAAGCTCTTTAGATGACAGTTTTCGCGGAGAGAGCAAATGATCTACATAATAACGATATCCTTTTTCGGAAGGAATTCTTCCTGATGAAGAATGGGTCTTTTCAATAAAACCGAGTTCCTCCAAATCAGCCATTTCGTTTCTAATCGTCGCAGAGCTGAATGTAATGTCTTCTTTTTTGGAAAGAGTCCTTGATCCAACTGGCTGCGCCGAACGAATAAAGTCATTAATAATGACTTGTAGAATCAAAAGCTGACGATTTGTTAACATCATCATCACCCCTGTTAGCACTCTCTTTCAACGAGTGCTAATTGTATAAACAAAATTACCAAACTCAAATTAAAATGTCAATTATAACTCACCGAGAAACGCTTGAAATACTTCATTCCCTAACAATTTTCCTTTTCTGGTCAAGCGAATGCCAATCTCATCCTGTTCAATGAGACCTTTTTCTGCTAATTCTTCAAGAACGACGGGAAAGAGTGCTTCTGGTGATGCTCCAAATTTCGCCTGAAAGTGAGCACTTTTCACGCCTTCAATTTTCCGCAAACCTAAGAACATTTCTTCTTCGATCTGTTCTGCTTTTGTCACCTGATGCGTTTCCTTATATGGAAACCCTGTTTGATCAATTAGCTCTAAGTAATGCTTCACTGGTCCAGCGTTCACATTACGGACGCCATCTACATACCCGTGCGCTCCTGCGCCAAAACCAAAGTAATCTTCGTTGCTCCAATAGGTGAGGTTATGCTGGCTTTCAAAACCTGGTTTGGCGTAATTGCTAATCTCATATTGTTTGAGTCCGTGCCGCTCCATTTCATCCATGACGAGCTCATACATTTCAGCCTCACGTTCTTGCGGTGGTAAATGCAGTTTCCCTTTTTGCATTAAATTGTAAAAAACCGTCTTCGGCTCGACAATCAGCGAATAAACCGAATAATGTTCTGCACCTAATGAAAAAGCGGTCTCTAGTGAATGCATGACATGATGCTTCTCTTGATGAGGCAAACCAAACATCAGATCAAGACTAATGTTGTCAAACCCAACTGCTCTTGCTCGCTCGAAAGATGTGAGAACATCTTTCTTTTGATGAACCCGTCCAATTTTTTTGAGCAGGTCATCTTCAAATGTTTGAACACCAAAGCTCAGCCGATTAACGCCAGCTGATTTTAAGACATTCAATTTCTCAAGCGATAGTTCGTCTGGGTTTGCTTCTACTGCAAACTCGATTAAGTTTTTGGTTGGTTTTAATACGCGGTGAATGCTGTCCATAAGCTGATCTAACTGGCTGGTTGTGAGTGATGTCGGGGTTCCCCCGCCAATAAAGATCGTCTTTAATTCTTGCTCCCCTTTTTGATCGATCGTGTGCTGCATTTCTTTTTCAAGAGCGGCTAAGTATTCATCGACCGGCTGGGTTTTAATGAAAAATTTATTGAAATCACAATAGTGACAAATGTGCTCACAAAATGGAATATGAATGTATGCTGCTTTCAATTATTGACACCTTCTTTACAGGTAAAGAGCCGCAGTTTATCGCTGCGGCCTCTTCGTTTGTTTTCGACTATAAACGTCAAGGCGAGCATTGTAAAGCAGGTTGCCTTGAGGATGTTATTTTTTCGGTGTGCTGTCGTCCATTTTCAGCACGGCCATAAATGCTTCTTGTGGGACTTCTACAGAACCCACTTGCTTCATGCGCTTTTTCCCTTCTTTTTGCTTCTCAAGAAGCTTTCTTTTCCGGGAAATATCTCCACCATAACACTTCGCTAGTACGTTCTTGCGCATTGCTTTAATGGTAGACCGTGCAACAATCTTTTGACCGATCGCTGCCTGAACTGGTACTTCAAAGTGCTGGCGCGGAATCAGTTCTTTCAGCTTTTCTACAATGATCTTTCCGCGTTCATATGCATAATCGCGGTGAACAATAAAGGAAAGAGCATCGATTTTTTCGCCATTGAGCATGATATCCATTTTCACTAGAGTGGATGGGCGATAGCCGATCAGCTCGTAATCAAAGGATGCATATCCTTTTGTATTGGACTTTAATTGATCAAAGAATTCGTATACGATCTCTGCCAGAGGAATTTCGTACACAATGCTCACGCGGTTTGCATCAAGATATTGCATATCAATGAAATTGCCGCGCTTTCCTTGGCAAAGCTCCATCACAGAACCAACATAATCATTTGGCACCATCATTGTTGCCTTCACGTATGGCTCTTCAATTCGCTCAATCTTTTGCGGATCAGGCAAATTGGATGGGTTATCTACAACAATTTTTTCTCCGTCTGTCATATACACATCGTAAATAACACTTGGCGCTGTCGTAATGAGGTCGATTTTAAATTCACGTTCAATCCGTTCTTGGATGATTTCCATATGAAGCATGCCAAGGAAGCCGCAGCGGAAGCCGAAGCCCAGTGCTTGGGATGTCTCTGCCTCATATTGAAGTGAAGAATCATTTAATTCAAGCTTTTCTAACGCTTCACGCAAGTCGTTATATTTCGCTGTGTCAATTGGATAAAGGCCGCAGTACACCATTGGGTTCAGCTTTCTATATCCAGGTAGAGCTTCTTTCGCAGGGTTTACCGCACTTGTGATCGTATCCCCTACACGTGTATCGCCAACATTTTTAATAGCAGCTGTTAAATAGCCAACATCTCCAACAGTGAGTTCGTCTGTTGGCATTGCTTTCGGTGTAAATACGCCGACTTCAAGCACTTCAAATTCTTTGCCTGTCGCCATCATCTTGATTTTTTGACCCGGTTTGACGGTTCCTTCGACAATTCGTATGTAAGCAATGACGCCACGATACGCATCGTAGAGAGAATCAAAAATGAGGGCTTGAAGTGGTGCTTCTGGATCTCCAGCTGGTGCCGGCACCTTTTCGACGATTTGTTCTAAAATATCCTCGATCCCGATGCCCGCCTTAGCAGAGGTAAGAACAGCTTCAGATGCATCCAACCCGATGACATCTTCAATTTCCTGTCTTACACGTTCAGGTTCTGCACTCGGCAGATCAATTTTGTTAATGATCGGCAGGATTTCTAAGTTGTTATCAAGAGCTAAATAAACGTTCGCTAGTGTCTGTGCTTCAATGCCTTGTGCTGCATCCACCACAAGAATTGCACCTTCACAGGCAGCTAGGCTTCGAGATACCTCATAGGTGAAGTCGACATGCCCTGGTGTATCAATCAGGTGCATAATATATTCTTCTCCATCCTTCGCCTGATATTTCAGCTGGACAGAGTTTAATTTGATCGTAATGCCGCGTTCACGCTCTAAGTCCATGGAATCAAGTAATTGTTCTTTCATTTCTCGTTGCGTAATCGCCGCTGTTTTTTCCAAAATACGGTCAGCCAATGTGGATTTCCCATGGTCAATATGGGCGATAATGGAGAAATTTCGAATTCTTGATTGCCGTTCTAATCGTTTTTCTTTATCTGTCACAATCTATCACTCCTACTATAAAACGCGGGTTGCGCTAGGTTAGATTATATCAATAGGGCTGTAAAGATTCAATCGAAATCAAGAAAAGCCGCTCATCGGTTAGCGGCTTTCACGAAAAGGTGTGATATCTTATGAAACAACATCCAACATGATGCTTACAACAGTTTATTTACCATTCATCCAATCATAAAGCGTACGGGCTGCATGCGTCATACCATCTGATAATGCTTTTCCGGCCTTAGAGAAGGCATTAAAGCTCTCCATTTCTTCTAGCTGCTTTTGCTTTTCTGCTAAGTCTTTTTGTGTGACAGCTGTTCCGAGGATAGAAGCTTCTTTTTCTTGATCATCATTCGTTTGGACAGTGAAGGCCCCTTTTAATTGCGGATCATGATACCCTTTCATTTGCAGCATGCCATTATTGGCTTGCTGCATTCCTAAAAAGACACCGAATAGCAATACGAGCGATAAAATAATGGTTTTTCCGATAAATGAGCCCATGTCCTCCACCACCTTAAGACCGTTTTTTCTCATCCTTTGCTTTGCCGTCTACCTTTTCTGCGTCCCAGAAAATTTCACTGAACACATCAGCTGCTGCATTGGATGCGTTTTTCAATTCTTCCATATTATTATCCACACCGCCAAATTCTAATAGGAGGGCTTTGTCAGATAAATCTTGATTATAGATTCCATTATCACCAATTTCTCCTTTGGCAAACACACCGACACTAAGTCCTTTATATTTTTTCTCCATCAAATGGTGGAACTCTGTCGCCAGCTTTAAATTTTTCTCATAGCTTTGATTCTTCTTCCCTACAACAAACGCGATTCTCGCATATTTCTTGCCTTTGATTTCTACTGTCGTATCTTTCTTTCTTCTTGAATCCCGGTGAATATCGATTAAGTAATCTAGATCATCATTTTTAGCGAGAGCTTCTTTTACAACCAATCTGGATTCATTATACGATTGTGGGTACTTCAGGCCTTTTTTCAGCAGTCTTTTTTCAATTTCTGTTTTATCCACTGTGTTGCCGATTCCTTGCTGATCGAGCGCTTTACCAAACATCTCCCCGACAAGGGTGACGTTCACTTTTGAGTGGCGCGCATTGTTTGGGTTTGTTTCTCCTTTTAAAAATGGTAAATATGATTCCGTATTATGTGTGTGATAAATGTACACAGCTTTTCGTTTTCCTGTCGACTGGTCCGGCTCTTTTGCAGGCGTTTTCGGTTCATCTTCATCAAGCTTGTCCAGCTCAGCTAGATTTGCTTCTTTTTCATCTTTGATGACTTCACTTGGGGGCGGCGATTCCATTGGCATATTCGTATAGTCTGTACCTTCACCTGCTAGGATGATTTTTGTATCAAAATGTTCAAAGCCTGGCAGCTCTCTTCCTAGAAAACTACGGGGGTCTTCTAAATTGATACTTGTGGCAAGTTTGAGTGACAGCCCGGAGAAATGAAATCCTTTTTGATCTTCAGGGACTGCTGAGGCAAAATATTGATTTTCCATCCCCATTAGAGCTGCAAAGAATGCACCTGACAGCTCATCTGCCACACCATACAATGATGCTTGAGGCCTAAGCTCAGGTTTTAAAGACGTCAAAGCCCCTGACATGACAAACACAACCACCAGAGAGACAATAAACAAAAAAATACTCTTCACTACTTTTGTTCCATTAATCGCAACGACCAACTGTCGAGGACGGCGAGGTCTTTTTTTCATGATTTACTCCCTCCAGCACGCTTTCTAGTAATTACACTATGAGCGAGCTAGAGAAAGTAGAACTGTTTAATGATTATAGGAACCCATGTTGTCTTGAGAGATTTTTTGATGAAGTGCTGTATTTAACCCATTGGCGAGTACGTTCGCCATGTCATCAATGAATGTATCCACTTCTTTCGGTGTGACCATTAGATTTTGTCCAAGCGGTGCAAGCACTTCATGGATCAACTGTCTTTTTTCTTCTTCAGGAAGCGTTCCGACGATTCCTAAAAAGGATTGACGCGTTTCATCATCTGGCAAATCCTCTTCATTCAGCACTTTTTTCTTCCCAAATGTCAGACCCGCTGGTACTAAAGATCGGGAAGGTCTATCATCTTTCAGTTCTCTACCAAAATGCTTTAACACGTAATCAATCGTGTCACTTGCGATCGTGACTGCATCGACCACTGTTGGTACACCAATGGCAATGACTGGAATCCCCAAGGTCTCTTTGCTTAATTCTTTTCGTTTATTTCCGACACCCGATCCTGGATGTATACCTGTATCAGAAATTTGAATCGTCGTATTCACCCGTTCTACTGCACGTGCAGCCAGTGCATCGATGGCGATCACAAAATCTGGTTTAGATCGTTCAATGACACCTTGTATAATGTCACTTGTTTCTATACCAGTCAGTCCCATGACCCCAGGCGATAGGGAAGACACTGGGCGATAGCCTTCCTGCACATTCTCAGGCTGTAATTCAAATAAATGGCGTGTCACCAGCAAATTTTCAACTGTGAGCGGCCCTAAAGCATCAGGCGTGACATTCCAGTTTCCGAGTCCTACGACAAGACAGCTCGCATCTGCCTGAATGCCGTGATCTTTTAAAAACTGAGCAAAATGATGGGCAAAAACTTCGACCACTTTTTCTTGCATCTCAGAGTCTTTCTCCCGAATTCCTTGCGCCTCAAGCGTCAAGTATGTCCCTGCCTTTTTTCCGGTCAGCTCTTCTCCTTCTGTCGTAATCTCCACAGTGCGGATGCGGATGCCGTGCTCTTCCTTCTCCTTCTCAACAATTCCTTGAATACCGTCCTTTTTGACCACATTCGGATCGTTCTCTTGTTCTAGTATCTCTTTTGTTTCAACGGCCAAATCGGTCCGGATTTGATAAGCGCTTAAATCAAGTTTCTGTTTCTTCATGAAAAGGCTCCTTCCATCAAGTAATTAACAGTAGTCTTTCCATCTCTTTCAAGAAACATTCGAGCGCTTCATCAATGAAAAATACTTTACATTTATATTGCATTCTAAAGGTGTGTTTGATAGAATACAATTTGTTCTATTGTGAAGATTTAACCTTAAGACAATTGTGTTTAGGTTGTATCTTAGGAGGTGAAACACATGCCAAATATTAAATCAGCGATCAAACGTACAAAAACGAATAACGAACGCCGTGCACACAACGCAACAATCAAGTCTGCGATGCGTACTGCGATTAAACAAGTTGAAGTTTCTGTAGCTAACAACGATGCTGAGCAAGCAAAAGCTGCTCTTTCTTCTGCTGCAAAACGCATTGACAAAGCCGTTAAAACTGGTCTTGTACACAAAAACGCAGCTGCGCGTTACAAATCAAGACTTGCGAAACAAGTAAACGGACTTTCTGCATAATGTTTGCAACGCCTCAGTGATGAGGCACCTGTTTAACTGTACGTCCGTCCTGAACGGCTCAGCCATAAGGACAGACTGGCAATTATACATCTAAACAAAAACGACCCTCTTTTGAGAAGGTCGTTTTTTTATGTTCAAGCCCCTAATAACCGAAGCAGGAACAATTCTAATAATAGCTGCTTGTCCTTTTTACCCGTTTTCATTTCATAATCAATCGTGGAGAGCTCTTTGACGATGTACTTTAGCTCTTCTTCTGAAAACAGTCTTGCTTGATCCATCGCGAGTTTGACCCGAAATGGGTGGACTTTCAGGTTTGACGCAATTTGTTTTTGCCCGTATCCATGTTGAGCAAAGTACTTTGTCTGCAATATCAACCGAAATTGATTTGAAATGAGTGCTAATATTTTAATGGGTTCCTCATTTTGCTTTAGGAGATCATAAAACATTTGCATCGCTTCAGACCGGCGCCTGTTCACGATTTGGTTAATCAGTTCGAAAATATTCTGCTCCAAACTTCGTGCAACGAGCTGATTGACATCCGCCAGCTCAATTTCCTCTCGCTGCCCGATATATGTACTTAGCTTTCGAACCTCTTGAAAAAGTGAGGACAGGCTCCCGCCACATAACATGACAAGCTGTTCTGCCGCTTCAGCCGAGATTGTTTTTCCTTCTGTTTTCACCAGCGTGATGGTGAAATCTGTTGTTTCTTTCGGATTTAACTCTTTCGCCTCAACTACAGCCGCTTTCTTTTTTAACAATTTGGTGATTTTCTTACGTTCGTCCAGTTTTTCATATGGGGCTAATAACACGAGAATCGTGTAGGGTGCTGGCTTTTCTAAATAAGCTTCTAACACAGAAAGCTGATGCTCGATCTTTTCTTTTTTCTTTTCTGCAGTGAGGAAATAAGGGTTCTTGATCACAACGAGACGCCGCTCTCCCATAAACGGAAATGTTTCTGCGTCCGTCACAGCCTGCTCAAGCGGCACCTCTTCCATATCGAAGACAGAGTAATTAAAATCCTTTGTTTCTTCGTCGACGACAGCTTGTCTCAATTTTGCAGCTGTCTCTTGAAGTAAATACGTTTCTTTTCCATATAAGCAATAAACGGGGTGAATATCCCCTTTTTTTAAATTGTTCCATACTTCAAAGACCATTCGCTTAAATCCCTCTCTTTCACTTCCTCCTCTATCCTAAAGTGTGTAGAGACATTAGTAAAGAGGAAGCTGAAAGTGCCGCCTCCTCATTTATAGTAAACGTCTCACGTAAGCTCCCGGGTCAGCTTACAGTCAGACGATATTCACAAAATGATCATGAAAATGGAAAACGGTTACTTTACCTTCTAGCAATTCCAAATGAGTTCAAGTATACTAAAAATAGCCAGGAGGGATGAAAATGAATGAATTTGAAAAGAATGTTCAAAGCAAGCGGAATGATGTGACCGACTCAGCTGTTGGTTTTATCGTCACATTCGGATTTTTCGCCTCAATGTTTATTTTGGCAACAGTGATACACCTCGTTGGATCTTAACTACATGAATGCAAGATGACTGCCGTTTTGGCAGTTTTTTTATTGATTTTGTAAGATATCATATGGAGGATGAGCGTAAAATGTTCCATCCTCTTCAAGAAATTCATAGGTCACACTTCCATCGATATCTGTACGATACACCTTTGTTTGATGATCATTTAATTTTTTCAAAACTTCTTGATGAGGATGGTGATACCGATTTCGTTCACCTGCTGAAATCAGTGCATATGACGGGTTTAAATGCTGAAGCCATTCTTCACTTGTTGATCCTTTACTCCCGTGATGCCCAACCTTCAAGACATCCGCTCTCAGCTTGGGGTAAGCTTGAATGATGTCTCGCTCCCCTTCTTGTTCAAGATCCCCAGTCAGCATAAAACGCTTGCCGCCAAGCATAAAGGTGAGGACCAGTGAATCATTATTTTTACTCGTCACCTGGTCACGTGCGGGATGCAGAACGTCAAATTTTTGTCCTCCAATTCTCAGCTTATCCCCTCTTTCTAACTCATCTATAGGAATCCTTTGATCAGCCGCTTCCTTTAAAAGCTGTGCATCCTCTGGATTTCGAGCAAAGCCTTTTGGGATTGCAAGACGTTTGACTTTATTTCGCTTTATTAACCGCATCGCTTCTCCCATATGATCTTGATCTGCATGGGTAAGGATGAGGACATCAAGTTTTGCTATGCCTTTAGAATGCAGAAATGGAATAAGCGTTTGATCCCCAATTGTAGATACTTTACGTCTTTTTTTCCATGGCTCTTCTTCAAAAGAAAGTCTGCCTCCTGTATCGACTAATATATGCCCGGTTCGATAAGGTAGCTGAATAAACAAACTATCCCCTTGTCCTATATCTAACATCGTGACCTCTCCTTTTTGAAGAAAATTCGGCGTGAAATAGTGTACAGCCAGCACACAAATGAGAATCAAAATCGGCACAAGATAAGATTTGATAGAAGTTTTACATTCCATCACAATGAATAGAAAAACAATGGAGGAAACCTCTAGGAGAACATGCCACCATGTCGATTTCATAAAAATGAGAGTAAGACCATCGTAAGCAGCCATATGTGCTGACAATTGATGACTAAACTGGATCACCCAATCAAGCAGCTGAAACAGTGTTTGTCCAAGCGGAAGATAAATGATAGATAAAAGAAAAAAGAATAAGGACAGAGGCATGACAACCATTGTATAAAAAGGAACAAACATCATATTTAAAGGAACACTCAGCAAGGAAAATTGCTGAAAATAATATAAAAGAACAGGAAGCGAAGCAAGCTGTGCAATCAAGGAAATGAGGAATAACTGCATCACCGAACTTTTTGCTTTTGATAAAATACTAGTGGATAGCAAAATAAATAATGTCACTACAAATGACAGCTGAAAACCGACATCAAATATATAAAGTGGTTGAATAGCTAATAAAAGCAAGAACGCTGCACTTAACACGACCGCAGAAGGCTGTTTCATTTCTTTTGGCAGGCTTGTGATGACTAAATAAATTCCAGCCATGAGACAAGCTCTTAACACAGACGGTGCAGCACCTGTTAAACAAGCATAAACCGGCAAAAAGGATATTAAAAGAATACGTGCTGTCTCTCTTGTCACGCCAGCGCGGAGTAGACACCAAAATAGACAAGCGAGCAATGTTTGAACATGAAGTCCTGAAATGGCTAATAAATGAATGATGCCAAGCATTTGATAATCTCTTAATGTATCAGGGTCTATTAAATCACGATCGCCAAAAATAAGTGCCTGCACAATCCCAACAGAATTCTTCGGAACGTGATCTTCTAGAAATTTCAACCCCTTCTGCCTAATAGATGAAAGGTCATGTGAAGGGCTGTCATGTTTCGTGCAGCTTTTCATAGACTGCGTTAAGAAAATAGCATCAATACCTTTTGTTTTTAGAAATTGATCATATTGAAAGCCATTCGGTATGGTAGCATGTTTAGGTAACCGAACCTCACCTGTCATATGACAGCTCATACCTGGCTCAACATCTTTTAACGCTTCTTTTTCACGCTCCGTTTGAATCGTATAAAATGCCGCTAGTCGACCATTCTCTGATGAAACAGTCGCTGAAAAGCGATTGCCATCTATTTTCGGAATCGTTTCAATCACAACCGAATGAGAAAATACTTTTTCTTGTATGGGATGATCCGTTTCAAAAAACTGATGCACCATAAAAATGAGCATATAGATCGTTCCACACAAACTGACCATTAAAAAGAGCTGGGGTGTTTTTTTCAGCAGACTGAAAAGAAGACATACAAGAAGAAAAAGGAGAAAATACAAATGAAGATGATATGCGGCCAGAGCAATTCCAGCAGCTGCTGAAATCGCCCCGAACGGCAAATACTTAGACATAGGAAGTAAATAATTGATTCGCCTTTTCATGCATTTGACGAATCTCTGTTTCGCTACGTCCTGATTCACTTAGTTTGCCTATTAAATCCGCAACAAAGGCTAATTTTTCTTGGTTTTTTAAGTCAATAATCATCTCATCTAGTTCAACCTGTTCTGTTTGAACTCCGGCTTGTTCGAATAAATCAACAGCATATGGATGATTTTTATAATCCTTCGCATAATACACTGTTCGAATACCTGCTTGAATAATCGCTTTACAGCACTGCAAGCAAGGAAAATGCGTCACATATATTTCAGCATCAGCCGTTGGTGCACCAAATTTGGCACATTGTAAAATAGCGTTCATCTCCGCATGGATTGTACGAACGCAGTGATGATCTATCACATAGCATCCTACATCTGCACAATGCACGTCACCGGCAATGGATCCATTATATCCACCTGCGATGATGCGCTTGTCTCTTACGATCGTTGCCCCAACAGCTAGCCGCTCACAGGTGCTTCGCAAGGCAAGCAAATGGCTTTGAGCCATAAAATATTGATTCCATGAAATTCTCTCCACGAGCTGATCCCTCCAGAATGATGGTTGGTATTAAGTGTACATGCCTTTCTTCTATACCGTCAATTCTACTTGACCGTCAGTTGATTTTTCAGCCGTTCAATGGTCTTCTCTCCAAAACCCGAAATATTCCGCAAATCTTCAATTTGCTGAAATTCTCCATGTTCTTCTCTATACGCAATGATGGCTTCCGCTTTGGCTGGGCCTATTCCGTTAATGGTCTGCAATTCCGCTGCATCAGCTTGATTGACATTCACCCCTTGACTCTGTTCATTTCCCGGCGGCGTATTAGCCGCTGCTGTTTGTCCCTGCTTGTCAGCCTCTCCCTTCTTTCGTACATAAATCATCATACTGTCCTCTAATTTTGCTGCTTGATTGATGTCAACTGTATCTGCCTTGCCCGTAAAACCACCTGCTTTTTTAATGGCTTCTTCAACTCTGTCCTCAGCTATAAATGCATAAACGCCCGGCTTCCGTACAGCTCCTTTGACCTCTACTACGATGGATGTTGGCTCTTTTTCTGCACTCTCTTGTTTTTCTTCTAATGTGACTTGCGTTTCATGTTGTTCTTTCAATACACTTGGCTCGGCGCTGCCTTTCTCTTTTCCTACTAAAAAGCAGAAACAGATGATGAGGAGAATGATGATTCCCGCTATCAGATAGAGACTGTATTTTTTCAACGAAATGAGCTGCTTCACTTGTTCACGCTTCTTTCAATCATATTTTCACGCTGCTTCACATACTGTTTAGAAGATAACAGATCCTATGCGTCTAAGGAGGGAGAACGTTTGAATATAGGGTTAATCGGTACAGGAAACATGGGTACCATACTTACTGAGGCATTTATTGAATCAAAAGCAGTCAATCCCTCATCTATCACCATTACAAATCGGACCATCGAAAAAGCGTTCAATATAAAAAAGAATCACCCAGAGGTCGAAGTGACGAAACAGCTTTCAGGAGCTGTAACAGATAAAGATTTCATCTTTGTTTGTGTCAAACCACTTGATATTTATCCGCTTTTAAAAGAGCTGAGCCCACTTTTAAAAGAACAGCAAACCATTGTCATCATTACAAGTCCGGTTCATCCTGAACAGCTTCAAGATATTGTTCCTTGTCAAACAGCCAGACTGATCCCAAGCATCACCAACCGCGCATTATCAGGCGCATCACTTTTATCATTTGGTTCATCATGCAATGTCACGACAAAAGCAGCGCTCAGACAACTCGCTTCCCGCATTTCAACACCAATCGAAATTCATCATTCAATCACACGGGCAGCCTCAGATATTGTCAGCTGCGGTCCTGCCTTTATTAGCTTTCTTGTTCAGAAAATGATTGAAGCCGCTGTTGAAGAAACAGATATTTCAAAAGAAGAAGCCACCACCTTATCAGAAGATATGCTTGTAGGACTTGGCCGTTTGATTGAAAAAAGGGTGTATACCCTGCCTACACTGCAAGAGAAGGTGTGTGTAAAAGGCGGCGTCACCGGCGAGGGTATTAAAGCACTTGAAGCAGGTGTTCAAGATATGTTCCATCAGCTTTTCCAGAACACTCATGACAAGTTCGATGAGGATGTAGAAGCGGTTGCGCATCAATACCCGCCGAGTGTGTTTACTGATGATCTCAGAAATTAAACATGTTCGCAACAAGCGAAAAAAGGGTTTTAAAAAAACCATCGTCCATTAAACGATGGTTTTTGGTTTCTTCGCTGAAATAAAATATCTTTCTGCACATTCTTGAGGTGCTTCATTTGTAAAATCAGCGGTCACTTCAATCTGTTCAAAGCCAGCGGACTCAAGGAACGCTGCATATGTCTCAAAAGGAAATGTACGCTGTTCGTGCGTTTCATCATAACGCTCATACACGTCTCCGTCTTTTACAAAAAAGCTTAAATCATGAATGACTGAAAATGGATGATCTCCTTGATCACTCTGCCAAATGTAGCTGATTTCTTCATCTTGATCGGCATAAGTAGATCCAGGAAATACCTCTTCCATTTTATAAGGGGTATGAACATCAAACAATAAAACCCCACCTGTCTCTAAAAGCTGAAACATGTTTTTAAAGGTTTTTTTGACGTCATTTTCGTTTTTTAGATAATTCAAAGAATCACAGCAAATAACCGCTGCTTGAAAAGTTTGTTCAAACCCCTCAAGCTCTCTCATATCTTGATGTAAAAATTGAATAGACTGCTTATGAGCCTGTGCTTTTTGCTGCGCAAATGCCAGCATCTCTTCACTTAGGTCAATTCCTGTGACCATGTGGCCTTTTGCAGCTAACCGAACAGAGATCTCTCCGGTTCCACAACCTACATCGATAATCGCACTATTCGGCTTGATATACCGCTGTATCCACTGAACCCATTCATCATAAGGGGCATGTGTCATGAGCTCATCATACACACCTGCAAACCCTTGATATATCATGAGTTAATGCCAAGCGAAAGCGTTTCTCTCGGCGCATCTCCCCAAAGCTTCTCTAAGTTATAGTATCCTCTTTCCTCTTTGTGGAACACATGAGCAATGACATCTCCTAGATCAATCAAGACCCATCTTGCTTCGTCAAAGCCTTCCATCTTTTTGACTTCGATGCCGCCTTCTTCTGCAAGGTGTTTCACTTCTCTTGCAATGGCCTGTACTTGTTTGTCAGAATTCCCGTGACAAATGAGAAAATAATCTGCAACAAGTGAGATCCCTTGCATATTCAGGGCAATAATATCCTCTGCCCGTTTATCATCGCACGCTCCAGCTGCGATGTTTAAAATTGATGATGCATCCATCAAAATTCCTCCTTAGTTGTTCTTTTGCACAAGTGAGTTATAAGTAGCAAGTGTATCTGGGAAAACTGGCTGATTCTTTTTCATTAAAAAGCTGACGGTGTTTTTTAAAGATTGAATCAAGGCAAGGTCCAAATCCTGCTCTGCTAACTCTCTTACTTCCTCTACACCAGGAAAATGGCGTCCTGGCTCTATATAGTCGGCGACATAAATAACTTTTTCAAGCAATGTCATGTTCGGTCTGCCGGACGTATGGAATTCAATGGCTGTTAAAATATCTTGGTCGTCAATTCCAACTTCTTTTTTGACCAAATAGGCACCAACTGGGGCATGCCAAAGCTCAGGTGAATATTTAAGCAATAGAGGGTTCATCTGTTCTTGCTGGATGATGCCCTTCATTTCTTCTTTCGGTCTAAATTTAGCATAATCGTGGAAAATAGCCGCGATCTCTGCTTTTTTCACATCTGCACCAAAACGTTCAGCTAATGAAATGGCCGTCTCCATGACCCCAATTGTATGTGTATATCTATGCTCTGTTAACTGCTGTTTGACACAGTTTAAAGCTTCTTCACGATTCATATAAATGATGCTCCTTTATATAACTCTCAACCGCTTTCGGAATCAAATAATCAACAGGTTTCCCCTGCTTCATTCGCTGCCTAATCAATGTCGATGATACATCAAAAACCGGAACATCTGCAAACAAAAGAGGATACGCCGTACTTCCTTCATAACCTGGTCTTTTCATCCCAATAAAGGTGATCATCTGAAGCAAATCATCGATTCTGTGCCATTTCGGCAAATACTCGACCATGTCCGCTCCAATCATAAAAAAGAACTCATCTTCAGGATGGCGCTTCTTTAACAGCTCAACCGTATCTACTGTATAAGATGGGCCCTCCCGCTCCATTTCAATAAGCTCAACTCGAAAATGAGGATTTGTCTGAATCGCTTTTTCCACCATTTTTACGCGGTGATGACTCTCTGCTCGTTTTCGGCCCGTTTTATGAGGGGGCTTGTGATTTGGGATAAACCAAATTTCATCAAGCCCTACTTGGAAACGCACCTCACTTGCCATCAGCAAATGCCCATTATGCGGGGGATCAAACGTACCGCCGAACAATCCTATTTTTTTCATATCATATCCACCTTTACGGCAGCTTAATTTGTTTATTTTCCTTTGATTCCTTATAAAGGACAATCACATTTCCGATCGTTTGAACGAGTTCAGCTTTTGCACCTTTTACAAGTGCTTTTGCAACCTCTGTTTTGTCCTCGTCGCAGTTTTGCAATACGCTGACTTTCAAAAGTTCTCTTGCTTCAAGCGCCTCGGAAATTTGCTTGACCATATTGTCATTTACCCCGCCTTTTCCAACTTGAAAAATAGGTGATAAATGATGTGCTTGCGCACGTAAAAAACGTTTTTGCTTACCTTTTAACATGGTGTTCCTCCTAATTTCTCTATGACAATTGACTTCATTTTTCGGGCGTCAGGTGTAATGCCCGTCCACAGTTCAAAGGCTCTTACCGCCTGACCAACAAACATGCCGACGCCATCGACTGTTTTCAAACCTAACCCGGCTGCTTCGCTTAGCAGCTTTGTTTCTATTGGATTATACACAATATCACAAACGACCGCTGTTTTTTTTGCGTTCGCTAAAGGAATCGGGGTTTCTTCAACATTTGGATACATACCAATCGAGGTCGTATGGATGATGACATCATATTCCCCAAGCCGCTCTTCTGCTGTATTTAATGCAATGGCACGAGATGTGATTTTCCCATCGGCACTTTCAATTAAAGCCTCAGCTTTTTCAATGGTGCGGTTGGCGATATCAAATTGTTTCGGTGCATACTCAGCAATTGTCGTGTAAATCGCTCTTGCTGCTCCACCAGCACCAAGCAGGAGAAATGACAGCTCTGATAACGGCTGATCCAACGCTTCAAGCAATGAATGAAGAAAGCCTTCTCCATCTGTATTGTACCCAACGAGCTGATCTCCTTCGAGACGCACCGTATTGACGGCACCAAGGCGTTCAGCTGTCACATCAATTTTGTCGAGGTACTTCATGATTTCTACCTTGTGCGGAACAGTGACGTTAATGCCGCTGATTCCTAACGCTTTCATGCCGCTAATCGCATCTTTCAGGTCATCATTTTCTACTTGAAAGCCATGATAATGTCCATCAATTCCAGCATCCTTTAATGCTGCATTATGAATATCCGGAGACATTGAATGGCCAACAGGGTTACCGATTACTCCGTATAAAGGTTTCAAGGTCTCTCCCCCTCTGAACATTTAAATTAACGAACGTCTCATAAACACGTGCACGCCTTTTGGCGCATACACTTTGATTTGTTTCCCAGCATCATTTGCAGTCACCCAGCCTAATCCTGAAAAGACAATGTCCATTTTTGGCTGATCGATGGTGAAAGTGTGCGGAACGAGCGGCGGGAAATCTTCCATTCCCTCTTTTGATGGCGGTGAAAGCAGTTCACCTGCATGCTTTTCATATAAGTCATCTGCATTCTCCATCTTCGTCCTATGAATGTTGAGTTCATTTGGCATATAGCAGACAAAGGATGTTCTGCCGCCTTTTACATAATCAAATCGAGCCAGTCCGCCAAAGTAAAGCGTTTGAGCTTCATTTAACTGGAACGTTCTCGGTTTCAATTCTTTTTTCGGCGTTAAAATCTTTAAGTCATTTTTGCCGACATAGTGCGCCATTTGATGGCGGTTGATGATCCCCGGTGTATCGAATAAAGCAGACCCGTCATCAAGCGGGATTTCAATCGCATCAAGTGTTGTCCCTGGGTATTGGGATGTGGTGATCACATTCTCTTCTCCAGACACCTCTTTGATAATGCGGTTAATAAATGTTGATTTCCCAACATTTGTACAGCCGACAACATAGACATTTCTGCCCTCACGGTAATGATCAATGGCCTCCATGACCTCAGGCACACCTTGTCCTCTGCTCGCACTGATTAAAAACACATCGATCGGATTGAGCCCATTTTCTTTTGCTTCCCGCTTCATCCATTGAACAAGACGGTCTTTTTTCACGGATTTCGGTAAAATATCTACCTTGTTGCCAACCAGTAAAATGGGATTACCACCAACAATACGGCTCAGTCCATTAATCCAGCTTCCGTTAAAGTCAAAAATATCAACGACCTTGACGATCAGAGAATCAGTCTCGCCAATGCTGTGTAAAATATTTAAAAAGTCGTCTTCTGTTAAAGATACATCCTGAATTTCATTGTAGTTCTTTAACCTAAAACAGCGCTGACAGATCACATCTTCTTTCAATAGAGATGCTGCCGGCGCATATCCTAATTGATCTTTATCTTCCGTCTGAATGGCTACACCGCAGCCAATACAAACAACCTTTTCCATTATTACTCTTCCTCCCACTGAATGTGGCCCTTACGCTTTAAGGCTCCTAAAATTCTGCGTTCAATCTGCCTGTTAAACTTCGTGAAAAATCCGTCCGATGCCGCAACAGGTACAACCAAAATGGTATGGAAGCCATGCCTGTTTCCGCCAAGCACATCTGTCATAAGCTGATCGCCAATGACAACCACATCTTCTTTCTTCAATTGCATATCAGCGACGGCCTTATTAAAGGCTCTTCCCATCGGTTTTCTCGCTTTATAAATAAACGGGATATGAACCGGCTCAGAAAAAAGCTTGACCCTTTTTTCATTATTGTTCGATACAATCGTCACCTGTATCCCGTGATCTTTCATCTCTTGAAACCATTCAATTAAACGCGGGGTCGCACTTGGACGATCCCATTCTACTAGTGTGTTATCTAAATCCGTAATAATTCCTTTTACATTTCGTTCTTTTAGTTTTTGCGGCGAAATGTGGAAAATACTTTTCACAAATTCATCCGGTAAGAAATACTTCTTTAGCACAATTTGCACCCTTTCTTCCATTGGTTTTTCAGCGATTGTGTCGAATCAAATCACAATTTGTCTGTCTATCGAATACAATGAAAAAGTTTTCGACATATGATGAGGACCTTCAACAGGTGTGGATAATTTTACACACATTATCCACCTATATTTCATCACGCTTTCATTCAATTATAAACACTCTACCCACAAGTTATCCACTTAACCATGTGGATAACAGAACGATTGTTCTTGTTTCCCATTCATGGTAGATTAAAGGTACTTCAAAGACATTCGATCAACCTATGATGATATGTCTTTTCCTCAAGTTTTATGCCAACTTTTTCAGGGGAGGTGTTTTTCCCATCATATGGGTTTCTAGTATGAAAAAGCTGTCAGATGATTTACTTATAGAATCGTATTATAAAGCAAATGAAATGAACTTAAATCGCGACTTCATTGAATTAATTGAGACAGAAATGAAAAGACGTTCGCTCGGGCATATGCTCTCTGTTTCCTCTTAATTCCATATATCCAGGAACCATGCCTCCCGAGCACTCTCCTTTTTTAAACTCAGGTGACTGATATTATATCACTTGCGCTATAGGCTTACTACTATTTTCCGTAAAAAACACCCCTTCTGATCAAAGAAGAGGTGTCTTATTTGCAAGGCTGTTCATTCCAAAACCATAACCCTCCACCTACGACCAAAATGACGACAAGGAACACAACAAGAAAAGCGTAACCGATTCCTGCTCCTTGAGCTGGATAAGGCGAACACGCAGGGTAAGGATAAGGACATCCCCACATATCAGTTACCTCCTTCTAGGAAGATATACTGTTAGACTATGCGAGATGGATCGTCTTGTTTAGGCAGATGGCCTGCTTTTAAAAATGTTTAATGACATCACGCTCTTTGATTTCGTTATAAATGATTCTTGCCCCTTTTGGTGTCATATGATTGCCAGAAGGGTCAATGAGTCCAGACTGAATCAAGGCGTTGTCACTATCTTCACCCGCTTCTCGGATGAACGCTTTCCAATTGTCGACAAGCGGCACCTGCTGTTTTTCAGCTACTTGTCTTGTGATGTCATTGTATGAGTTTTGCCAAGCTCTCGCCCCGCCTCTCTCAGCAAAATAAGATGACTTATATCTAGAATAATAATACAAGCCCTTTTTGCCTCCTTCCACCACAGGCACGCACGTCATGAGGATCGGGGTAATTCCCTCTTTCCTACTTTCAGAAATGAAGTAGGATAAGTTTTCTTTAAATCGTTTTTTGGTCACACGGGGATGTTTCCCGTCTAGAATCGCCGCATCATTTGTACCGAACATGATGAGGACGTAAGTTGGTTTTGGTTTTAAAATATCCTGCTCAAAGCGCAGCTTCGCATCTTCCGTTGTCTGCCCGCCAATTCCAGCATTCTGTACCTTGATTTGGCCGCGCTCGACATTTTTCATGAGATTCACCCATTTTTCAGATGTGGGATAATCTCGAAAATCCCAGTTCGATCCTCTTGTGTTACTGTCACCAAATGCAATGACACTTTCCTGCGCCTGCTTCGAGCACCCAGCAGCAACACATATCAGGATAAAAAGGAAAACAAATTTCTTCACAACATTCACCTCCAAAAGCCCTCTTCATATAGTAAACGACAAGACTTTTGGTTTCAATGAATGACTGTTTCTTATTGTAATTGAACCGGCAGATAATCTCTGTCATGGTGCAGCAGTTCGCTCACTTTCACAAACTCATAGCCCCTTTTCTTTAGTTCAGGTACGACTTGTTTCAGCGCTTCTACTGTCTGCTTACGATTTCCTCCGCCATCATGTAAAAGGATGATATCACCGCCCTGAATATTCTCAATAATACGGCTGGCAATTTTGTGTGCACCTGGCCTTGACCAGTCCTTCGGATCTTGCGTAAAGGACCACATTACGATATCGTATCCTTGCTTAGAAAGAATGCGGAATGACTTCATCGTCAAGCGCCCGCCCGGGGGACGAAATAATAAGGGTCCGCCAGGCTGGAGAGAAGCGATATGAGCCGCTGATTCTTTTAATTCTTGCTTGATTTCTTTCGATGACAAAAGGTCAAAATACGTATGGTTCATCGTGTGATTGCCAAGCTCATTTCCTTCGCTCACAATCCGCTCTGCGAGCAGGGGATATGCATGAATACGGCTCCCGATGACAAAAAAACTGGCATTCACTTCATGCTCTCTTAGTACATCTAGTATTTGACTTGTGTATACCGGATGAGGCCCATCATCAAAGGTTAACGCAATCTTTTTCCGTTCCTCTCTCATGTCCCAAAAGGCTCGTCCCGTTTTTTCTAGGTCGATTCTTTTTAATGTACGCGCCTCTATGTTATCAGGAACAAAAGCGCATATTACCAATATACATAACAAGATATGCAACCCTTTCATCAGACCGCCTCCACAGAACATCATTACACATTAAATTGCCCGCTTTCTGATGAATTCATTCAAGTTTCGTGATCGTCTACGCTTCTTTTTCACATAAAAAAAGCCGGCCCATCAGGCCCGCTTTTTGTCTCACGTTTGGTTTCTCTCTTCAACTGTCGAACGTTGCTTAGAATTCATACAGACACTCTCCTTCTTGGATTTGATTTTGAGCCCATAGCAATTTTTGATAATACTGGTTGGACTTCTGGTATTGTTGAGAGGTTTCTAAGGCTGTCGCAATTTCTAGTGAGATATCCTCTATATAAGAGTATAGGCTAAGTTTTTCCAAATAATCAATGGTTTTTTGCAGTTGTTCTTCATTGATTTCCTGAACATATAAAGCATCCAGATACTCAAACATATGACAGAACAGCTGGTCTTCATGCTTCTTTGCGGCCAATTTCCCATCCTCTAATATACGCCTTGCTTCAGTCTGCTCATTTTGTCTAAAAAGCAGCTTGGCCAGTGTATAAAGTGTATGAGGCAGCGTGGGAAGCAGCTCTTTTTTGGCGAGGTCAGCCGATTCGGTTAAATATCGTTCTGCTTCTTCTCGATAACCTAACTCCCCGTAACATTTCCCTAAATTATAGAGTGCTGAGCTATAAATGCGCGGGTGATCAATTTCGGATGCGAGTTGTTTCGCCTTTTTCAAGTGAGGCAGTGCTCGATCTTTACGTTTTAAATCTTGATAATTTCCCGAGATGACAAAGAGGCACTGAATAATGCGAATGGAATACGCATCATGCTGATCGTATATTTCAAGCGCTTTTAAAATATGGTGCATGGAGACATGCGTTTGTTTCATTATATAGTAGGCTTCTGCTACTTTAAAATGAAACTCGGCCTGCTCAATATCATCAAATACCATAGACAGCTGTTTTTCTGCCATGCGATAATATTTGACGGCCTCCAAATATTCTTTTTGACTAAACTCATGCATGCCACGAAAAAATGCATGGTAATAATGCAGCATATCAGATAACTCATGATTGGAATTTTCGATTTTATCGACAAGGTTAGATACTGAGAAAGGTTGATATTTTGAAGGGTGTATATAGTCGAGCATAATTTGGTGCCGAAAACACATGAGCTGATAATAAATCAGTAAATGCTGGTCCTCTTCCATACGTTCAATTTCCGCTTCTACTTCTGCTTTCAAGATTTCCGCATCTGGAACACTGAACTGCCGTATCATTCGATACCATTCATTAATTTTCATACCGACATGTGAAGAAAGAACCTTCCCCATGTTCCGAAAAAACCCCTTCCTTTTCGGTCTAATATTACATATTTTAGCACGCTTTTAGACCGCCAAGCACCGCAAAGAAACCGCAAACATATGAGAGGTGCAGCAAAAACATACCCACAGAAGCACGTTTCTTTCAAATAAGATGATTTTTTCATCGTACAGACACAGACAATCCTTCCTTCACATACATTTGAGGATATAGGCAGCGGCCTAAACATGGTGGAGGTGAAAATCGTGGCAGGAGTATTTACAGCGATGGGATTGATGGTCAAAGAATTGGTGTTTTTAGTGTCCTATGTCAAAAACAATGCCTTTCCACAACCCCTTTCGGGAGATGATGAGAAAAAATACTTAGCCCTCATGGCAGAGGGCGATGAACACGCAAGAAACATGCTGATTGAACATAACCTTCGGCTCGTCGCCCATATTGTCAAGAAATTTGAAAATACCGGGGAAGACGCTGAAGACCTCATCTCCATCGGGACGATCGGACTCATTAAAGCCATCGAAAGCTATTCCTCTGGAAAAGGAACAAAGCTGGCAACTTATGCGGCGCGGTGTATTGAAAATGAAATTCTCATGCACTTACGCGCACTCAAAAAAACAAAAAAGGACGTCTCTCTGCATGACCCCATCGGTCAAGATAAAGAAGGCAACGAAATTTCATTAATTGACGTCTTAAAATCAGAAAATGAAGACGTGATTGATACCATTCAGCTCAACATGGAGCTTGAAAAAGTAAAAGAATATATCGACATTCTCGACGGCCGGGAAAAAGAAGTCATCGTCGGCCGGTTCGGTTTGGACTTAAAGAAAGAGAAAACGCAGCGGGAAATAGCCAAGGAGCTCGGAATATCGCGGAGCTATGTGTCCCGGATTGAGAAGCGAGCGCTGATGAAGATGTTTCATGAGTTTTACCGGGCGGAGAAGGAGAAACGGAAGCGGGAGAAGGGGAAGTGAAAATGAACTTCCCCTAACTTCTAACAAAAACAGACCTTATTAGGTCTGTTTTTTATTTCGGCACTAAGCTACTGTCTCGCTGCATTTCTTTTGATAATAGCTGCCGCCTTAGCCCTCAAGAACAATGGCAAGATTTTGGTGATGAATTTTGGGTCATGCACTTAGACATGAAGGAAATCAACTGATTACACCCCACTGTTTAGAGAATTGTGGAAAATGAAGGACAAACGGTTTGCATATAAGTTTTGTATTTCAACTTTTATGTTTAGAAAAATAATAGCTATTCAGACTTATAATAATTTCACAAATGAAATATCAGCACTTTTTAATGTTACATACGAATTCACCACCGAACGTTTCGTGACTTTAAACCCGTGCTATAAGTCATGAATTATTTCGTCTAATTTTGTCGAAAATCATCACTTCAACATTTTTTGTATTATAATGTTTCCTGTATTACTAAAATATGTATATAAAAGGGTGTAGACAAATGAAAAAAGCTAAACTAATTTTATTCTTATGCTTTATGGCAGTTCTAACTGCTTGTGGTAACACTAACAGCTCAACTGAGCCGGCAAAAAAAGAAGAAACGAGTAAAGAGGCTTCAAAAGAATCAACACAAAAAGAGAATAAACCAACATCAGGACTTCTAACCGAAATTGGCCAATGGGATAAAGATAAAAATGGTTCAACACTAACTTTGAAAAAGATAAATAACAAACAAAAAGAAATAGATTTAAGTCCTATTAAGATGAAAATACACGATGTTAAAGTATTTGAATACAGTAATTTAGGTGAACAAGATAAAGAGCTTCTTTCTTATAATAATTTTGAAAAAGATAAATACCATAGAATACAAATCACTTATACGACTGAAAACACTTCCGATAAAGATGTTTTGTTTTCTGGTGTTGATATTATTACCACTAATACAAAGAAACAAATTGAAGTCTATAAGACTAATTTGACTACGGATACAGGTGTTGGTTCTTTGTATGGTAAAGTCGAAAATGAAGGTATGGTTGTAGTTCCTTTACTGGTAGATGATGTTTCGGATTTGAATTCAATCACACTTCACTTAAGTGATGTCTATCTAAATGACGAACCTGAATTATTGCATGATGGGGCAAAAGTTAAATTCGATTTTTAAATTCTGCACCCCCCTTTTGACTTTAATAATGAAATCCTGATGCATTTACGCGCACTTAAAAAAACAAAAAAAGACGTCTCTCTGCATGACCCCATCGGTCAGGATAAAGAAGGAAACGAAATTTCATTAATTGCCTTCTTACCATCTGAAAATGAAGATGTGACTGATACCATTCAGCTCTACATGACCGGTCCGGTTTGAAGTTAAAGAAAGAGAAGGCGAATTGAGCAGGGAATTTTAATAGAAAACATTTTGCAACAGAACAGGCCTTATAAGGTCTGTTTTTATTTGTTTAGGCTCTTACCATTTATGAATTATCTTTTAATTTTAAAAATGGTTTCGGTATATTTTTTTGCCCTTCAAATCTGAAAAGTATATAATTAATATACTTGTATGACAAATAAAGAGGGGTGATTTCTATTACATTCAATCCTGTTTCCAATAAAAAATTATACATACAAATTTATAATCAGATCCTTTCTGAAATACAGTTAGGCTCTTTTCAAATAGGAGATAAACTTCCTTCAGAAAGGGAATTATGCGAACAATTTGGTGTCAGCCGCGCACCTGTTAGACAAGCCCTCAGTGCACTAGAAATGAATGGTATTATTTATTCACGTCAAGGAGAAGGTGTCTTCGTTAAGAGTACGACCATACACAATGAAGGGTCCATCTCTATGAAATCGGCATCACCTGAGGATATCGTGGAAGCTAGAATGCATATCGAGCCTTTAATTATTCATTTTGCGGCTTTGAGAGCGACTGACGAAGATATTTTAGAACTGAAACAAACCATCAAAAAAATGGAAGAAGAAACACATTCAGGTGTATACGTCCCGGCAACTGACGAGCAGCTACATATGGGAATTGCAAAAGCGTCACATAATGATTTATTCATTACCTTTATGTCTTCCATTACGAACGCTATGAAGCAGCAGGAAATGTGGAGGTTTATACGTGATCGAACCGTTACCCGTTCTGACTATCGTGAGGTCAACTTTCAGGAGCATAAACTGATTATAGAAGCACTCGAAGAACGGAACGCAGCAGAAGCTGTGAAACGTATGACTGCCCACATGCAAAACCTATATGATCGATATTGGAAAAGCTAGGATCTTCCACTTCCAAATACGATATGAGAAGCTTCTTTTTATTTAATCGAAAAATAAGACGCATACAACAAGTAGAAGCCTTGCTGTTATGCGTCTTTGTCTTTTTAAGTTCATTTATTTTCCGATGCTCGGCACCCTTCGCATATTCCGTATAAGACTTTAACCCCTTCAGAGCCATAAGCGATGTCAATGATTTCTCCACATTCCCGGCAAACGATCGTATTTTGTGGTACATTTGTCTCTTTTTCCATGAAAATTTCAGCTCCAATCGTTTTATCCTCATGTATTGTCTCGTTTTCTTTCAGAACTTCTCCTGACAGCTAAATCACCACAATATTTCCCCTTACTACTTCCATCATAGTTTTTTTATGACCCTCGTTTAAATAGACTTTTCTATACTGGATTTTTCTGTACTTGCTTTTACAACTAGTGCTTTTCCTGACTGTTTAACTAAAAACACAATAATAAAAGAAGCCAGTATCATACTAACACCTAAAAAAATCATACTGATGTGAAAAGAACCTGTGACATCCTTAATGTACCCGACTATATATGGCCCAAAGAAACCGCCAAGATTGCCAATACTGTTGATTAGTGCGATCGCTCCACCGGCGGCTGCTCCTGTTAGAAAAGAAGGGGGAATGGCCCAAAATGGAGAATAAGCACCAAAGGCTCCGCACAAGGCAATGGTTAAAAACACAAAGGATAAGATCACACTGGAATTTGCTATATAACTGCTAATGATCATGGCCATCGCACTGACAGTTAAGCAGGCAGATACATGCCATCGCCTCTCGTTTTTCTTGTCAGAATGATTCCCGACCAGCACCATTACAATGATAGCGACGGTATACATGAAACCTAACAGCCAGCCCATTCCCTGCGTACTTAAGGAAATGGTGTCAGATAATCCTTTAGAGATTGTCGGCAAAAACATATTGATGCCGTAAAACCCAACCATCCAGCAGAAATAGCCTGCCGATAAAATGAGTACATCTCGATCTTTTAAAGCTTGAGTGAATGTATATCGCTTGACCTGTTCTTTCTCAAGCTTTTCTTTTGTTGTGACATGAATCAGCCACTCTTTTTCATCTTGATTCAGCCATTTTACATCTTCAAGTTTGTCATCCAAATAAAAGAATGCAATTACTCCAAGAATGAGTGCTGGAATCGCTTCTAAAATAAACAGCCACTGCCATCCAGACATATCCAGCCAATCAACACCTAATAGAAATGTAGAAAGTGGTGCACCTAGGGCATTCGCTCCCGGAATCGCCAGCATAAATCCAGCAATGGCTTTGGCATGATGTTTGGTTTGATAAAAACCGCTCAAATAAAACACCATACATGGATAAAAGCTAGCTTCTGCCGCACCCAATAAGAAACGTGCTGTATAAAACTGCCATGGTTCTTGAACAAAAGCCATTAAAATCGCAATAATTGCCCATGTCACCATAATTCGGCTGATCCATTTACTCGCACCGATCTTTGCCATAATGGCACTTCCCGGAACTTCTAATAAAAAATACCCTAAAAAGAATATTCCAGCCCCAAGTCCAAATACAGCATTTGAAAATCCCAAATCTTCATTCATTTGAAGAGCAGCAAATCCAATATTCACACGATCTAAAATAGCGATAACAAAACATAATGATAAAAATGGGATAAGGCGAAGTGTAACTTTACGAGTCGTCGACTTTTCTAATGCTTGTTGATTCAACATGATTCCCCCTTCAAGTTGCTTTGTCCAACTGCGTGAAGATGTCTAAATGGCATGACACATTTTTATTAAGCGCTTACAAAATATCATTTCATCAATCATTTTGACTGTGACTCTACTTCCTTTTTATTTAAAATAGAGTCAGGCATGTTCATGTGCCTGCTCCATTTCTTTCTACTAGTCCATATGTGAACCACCATTGATATCGATTTCTTCTCCTGTAATGTAGGATGCTTCTTTAGTAGCCAAAAATGTAATGGCGGCTGCGATTTCTTTCGTTTCACCTGGTCGGCCAAGTGGTATATTATCAATTACTTTTTCGGCTTCATCGATAGGAAGTGACTTCCAAATATCCGTATTCACAAGGCCTGGTGTCACACAATTCACTGTGATACCATCTTTCCCTACTTCACGGGCAAGGTTTTTAGAAAAACCTAATACTGCTGCTTTGGAAGCTGAGTAATGTGCTCCTCCAAATACGCCTCCTCCCCTTTTAGCCGATACAGAAGACAGGTTGATAATACGCCCATATTGCTGCTTGATCATTGGTTCTAGCACGGCTTGTGTACACAAGAACAAACCAAACATATTTACATTAAATACTCTTGTCATATCTTCAAGTGTCATGTTCTGAACGGTTACTTTTTGAGAAATACCTGCATTATTCACCAATATGTCAATGCGGCCAAACGCCTCAAGCGTTACAGCCACCATTTGATCAATTGATTCCTTATTTGTTACATTTACTACTACACCTAACGCTTTTCCTCCGGCTTTTTGAATGGCTTCTACTGTGAAGCGAATCCCTTCTTCATTGATATCTGCTACCACGACAGCAGCACCCTGTTTAGCAAGTGTTAGAGCGATTGTTCGGCCAATTCCTTTTTCAGAACCGCTCCCTGTTACAATAGCTACTTGATTGTTTAATGTAAACATTGTAAATAACCTACTTTCAAATGTGATTGTTCAGCATGTCTTTTGCTGTATTTATGATGTTTTCGATTGTTATTCCATTTATTTCTAAAAGTTTTTCGTAAGGTGCAGATTCTCCAAAACGGTCTTGCACTCCGATCCGTTTGACTTTTCCTCGACCTTCTTCTGCTGCTACTTCACATACAGCACTGCCTAATCCGTTCAAAATGTTATGATCCTCTACAGTGATCATACGTCCAATATCGAGACACTCCACAACCGCCTCTCGATCTAGAGGTTTGATCGTATGCATATCTAAAAGTGATGCTTCAATCCCTTGTTCTTCTAGTTTTTTAACCGCTTCCAAAGCAAGGTATACTGTATCACCATTTGCAATGATCGCAATATCTTTGCCAGACCTTAATTTTTTGGCTTTTCCAATCACAAACTCCTCATGTTCATCATAAATCATCGGCACAGCATCTCGGGTAAAGCGCAAATACATAGGGCCATACGTATTCGCTGCCTCTTTGATCAATTTTCTCGTCGAATAGTAATCAGAGCCCATGATGACCGTCATGTTGGGAAATGTTCTTAAAACGCCCATATCTTCTATCGCTTGATGACTTCCACCGTCATTTCCCGGTGTCAATCCTCCGTGCGAGCAGGCAATCTTTACATTCAAATTCGGATAGCATATTTCTTGACGGATTTGCTCTGCCATGCGCAGCGAGCCAAAAACTGCGTAAGTGCTTACAAATGGAATTTTTCCAGTTGTCGCAAGACCAGCTGCCAGCCCGGCACCATTTTGTTCGGCAATTCCAACGTTCACATGCTGATTGGGAAGCTGCTTAATGAATTCTCCTGTTTTGCATGATTTGCCGATATCAATATCAATCACGTAAATATGTTGATTCTCTTTTCCTAACTTAACAATTTCATCACCGAAGGCTTCACGTGTCGCTTTTTTCTTAATGACCGCTTTTTCAGTTTGGCTCATGATCTCAAACCTCCTGCTAATTCTTCTAATGCCTGTTCATACTCTTTCTCATTTGGCGCAACACCGTGCCATGAGCAGATATTTTCCATGTAGGAAACGCCTTTGCCTTTAATCGTGTCTGCTACAATACATTTCGGCTTTCCATTTTTCATGTTTTTCACTTGATTCAATGTTTCGACTATCTCTTCCATCGAATGTCCGTCAATTCGCTTTGTTTCAAACCCGAATACTTCAAACTTCATTTCTATGTCTTGCAGCGGCATGATTTCCTCGCAGAAACCATCAATTTGCAGACGGTTATTGTCAACAAAAACAATTAAATTATCAAGACGATATTTGACTGCGGTTTGAACCGCTTCCCAAATTTGTCCTTCTTGACATTCGCCATCGCCTACCATCGCAAATACCCGATAATCTTTTTCATCCCGTTTACCCGCAAGCGCCATACCAACCCCACAAGAAAGTCCTTGGCCTAATGAACCTGTTGAAATATCAATTCCAGGGCATTTCTTCATATCAGGATGACCTTGGAACGGTGAACCGTACTGTCTCAATTTGTATACGTTTTCAAAAGGGACATAACCTTTTAGCGCTAAGGCAGCATATTGAATAGGTGCAACATGGCCTTTCGATAAAACAAAACGATCTCGATCTTCCCAGTTAGGATTTTGGGGATCGATATTCATCTCTTTGAAATAAAGGGCCGTGATGATATCAGCAGCTGATAAAGAGCCGCCAGGATGCCCCGATTGCGCTTCATAAATCATCGTAATCGCCGTTTGTCTAAGTTCAATCGCTTTTGCTTTTAAATTCGCCAAACTTACATCTTTCACTGGATCACCTCATTTTATTATTTGAAATCCAATCTTATATTCTTAGTTACTTGTTCACTTGTATGACAAGTAATTTATGAGAACACTATACAATTCTTGAAAGCATTTGTCTATCTATTTTTTGAATTTTTAAACAATCAATGCAGATTTGTATTAGATGCTCTTTAGATTACATAGAGCAAAATTTTAGAAAATCAGTATCCAACATAAAAAAACATCACTCGTCATTTTCATTGAGTGATGTTTCACATTCTGTATTTATCTCACTACCCCGTTTTCTTTTAAAAAACGCTCAAACAGCTGATTCCCTTCCTCTTCAATTTTGTCATCTTCAATAGAATACTCCCCAATCAACAGCCCTAAATCTTCATATTTTTCATAATGTTTTAAAAGCGTTATCTCATACCATGTATGGTCAAAGAATAATTGCCACTTTCCTGTTTCTAAACTCTTAAAAAACACCCCTTCAACATCAAGACCCTGTTCGTAATAGCCAACATGTACATGCATGGTATCATCTAAACGACACATTTTATTCTCCTTCTCGTTCCCCGTAAAACTTTATAGACCTTGCTGAAAATCAATCGTCCTCAACTCCACCCATTCAACACTATCAGGTACCGATTTTGTTTTTAGAAAATGTTGAACGATTTCATAAGCTTGATGTCGATCGACGTAGCTGCATGAAGGTACATACAATGGTGCGCCTGCAACGACATGCTTGATCGTTTCTATCTTCTCTTCTTTTTTAAAAGGAACCAAAAAATCTGGATATCTCATAAGAAAAAAGCCATAAGGTTCATGATAAAAGAAAACAAGACTTTCCGTTTCCCAATCTTCATCCACTTCAATAGAAGATTCTCCATTCCCTTGTTTCCAATAGTCTTCACCCTTATGGAAGAAGATTTCTTTCACCCATTCTTCTCCTGGATTTTCCACTGGAGCACCGGTTGGTCCATAATACAATAACATTCCATTCTCTCCTTATTCATTTATTGATCCCTTGTTCTCTTTCCTTCAAATGTGTAAAATGGACGCGTCTGTTTATTTAATTTTAGCATGCTGAATAACTGCGGATTTAGTTTTTCAGCATCTTGAGTGCTTACCCATTTTACTTCTTCAATATCATGATCAGGATCTAAAATATTCATCTCTCCCCCGATGATTTCCCCAAAAAACGTAAAAATAAGTGCGTGATGCATGTTATCTTGAAAGAGTATTTCCCGAACAGAATGAAGTTCATTTATTTTGATCACATATCCTGTTTCTTCTCTCACCTCACGGATCACAGCTTGCTGCAGATGTTCTCCTTCTTCCACTGCACCACCGGGAAACTCCCAATAACCTTTGACATTCTTCACCATTAAAATATTTTCATCCATGTCATAAATCAAAGCTGATACCACGTCAACTCGCTTCAATTGAATCCTCCTCACCCATTGTCGAAAATATAAAACGAGCGGTTCATATCAATCTTTTCTCATTATACTGTATCCTTGTTACGAAAGAGTGGAGGGCTTAGCTCGTGGATCATTATGCTCTTGCTGATTGTCCAAATCAGATTTACGAGGAACATCGTCTCTCTTTTGAGACAATTAAGGAATCAAATGAGAAAATCATCGAAAACAGAAAAGTAAAAAACCTCCTTCATTTAGCGGGAGGTTTGTTTATTTGATTCTCTTTCAATTGTTTCTCATCACATAACATATATCTGATCCGCTGTAGATAATGGAGCGCAATATGACCGAGACAGAACATAAGCCCGATCATCGCGAGAATATAGATAGGCAGCATCAAACCAGGTACATTGTTTATGACAAAAGCCAAACCAACTACTGTCAGCATAATGAGGCTAATAAACCTTATCAATACCACTTGAAGTCCCCCTTCATATTCACCTTAACAGATTTTCCCTTTATTTTCATGACCTGCTTAAAAAAAGATGCGAATCCACTAAGATTCACACCAAAAGGGGTATTACCTATTCGGCTCATTTCTCTTCTCACGCGCTTCCTTCCACTGCTCAAGCTCAGACACCGTCAATAATTGATATCCTTGTTTGGTGAGTTCTTTGATAATCGTGACGGCTGCGTTGGCTGAGGTGTCATAGATGTCGTGCATTAAGATCGTTTCACCGCTAGATGCATGAGTTAGAATGTAGTTCGCGACGTATTGGCTGTTTCGATATTTCCAGTCTTCAGGATCCACATCCCAAAGGGTCACTTTCATGTGAAGAGCTTCGTTGATTTGCCCGTTTGTCCCGCCATATGGTGGTCTAAAATGAGTCGGTGTGAACCCGCTCGCTTTTTCAATGATTTGCTGCGTGTCTTCTACTTGTTTGACCGCTTGTTTTAAAGGAAGTCTTGTAAGCAAAGGGTGGTTATAGGAATGGTTTCCAATTTCATTTCCACCCTTTCTGATTTCACTTAACATATCGGGATAATACTGAACCCTGCTGCCTAATACAAAAAATGTCGCATGTCCTTTGTTTTCTTTTAAAGCTGTTAAGATTTTTGAAGTCGTTGATGGATTTGGTCCATCATCAAATGTAAGGGCAATGGCTTTTTGATGTGGGTTAATTACTCGCTGTTTTGGCAGTTTTACGATCTTTCTTTTTGCGATCGGTTCTTTTTTCTCGTTTTTGTTCTTTTCTTTATTGATGTATTCTGGCTTTAACATTCCTTTAAGCAGTGTTTTTTTAATCGCCAGCACTTGAGGGCCTTGATGATTTGGAGCGATTTGTCCTCTTGGAAAGTAGAATTCGATATAGCGATCCTTGATGGCAAAATACTGATAATTCTTCGCCACAGGAGACGTTCCCTGTTTGAGCAGCGGCTGATTTTCAGCTAGCGTTCGATCTTTTTTTAATTCCTCAAAAGTCATATGAGATAATTTTTGAAGATTATCCTTCTTTGATAGAAAGATATCGTTGATTAATAAAAATGTCTGTTTCTTGAAATCAAAGTTCATCACCTTCGTTTGATTGACGCCTTGCTTTCCGCCCTTCACTTCATATGTATTGAATTTGATTGCGACGGTTTGCTTGGCATAATGAATGATCTCATAATCGATGTTTAATTCGTATCGTTTTTCTTCATTGACATCACTCGCTTGACTAAATGATGTTTTAAACTTTTCTAACGCTGTCTCTGCAAATCTTTTGATCTCCTGATCTAGTTTTTCTTGATGAAACAGCGGATAGTTGACAGCATATCTCATGAATTTCCCGTCATTCACAAGTGTGACTATTTCAACTTGTTTGTAGCTCGCATCTTGTTCTACTTTTTTCCTCTCTGTCCCGCTTGCTTGCTGATTATGATAAAACGCAGCGATACCGATGACGACCGCAAGTACACATAGGACGAGACTGATCTTCCCTTTCGTTGACACAATGATTCTCCTCTCGTGATGCCGTCCTGTCTAAATGGCGTGTGTTTGTAGGATAGACTTTTCGAAGCCCCTTTTTAGTTTGCAAAAAACACATTTGTCACATTTTCGACATATTTTACGAGAGACATATAAAAAGGGCTTGATTGCTCAGCCCTTATTTTTGCATATACAGTTGGAATAACTTTGTTTCTTCATCAATAGAGCGTGCCTGGTCAAAAGCTGCTCTGACTGTCTTTGAGTTGTTCACCAGCTCATACAGCATGGTGAGAACAAAAATAAATGACGCATTTCCATCAATGTAGTCATCGGGCGCTGTATAGGATATCGCCCCTGTTTCTAAAAAAGCTTCTGCCACCTTTTTTTCGCCTAGTGTACAGCCTGTACATATGATGTGGACTCCATTTAACGAAGCATACCGCTTTATGTCATCCGCACCAAAAGCAGCACCTCTCGGCTCACCCTCTTCGTATACATCTTCTCCTAACTCCGGCATGAGAAACGCTCCTTCTTCTCCGTGAAAGGATAAAAGAATGAAATCCGTCTCGCCTCTATTCCTCCCGGATAAAACATTAATCAGGTCATTCGGTCTGCCTATCCAATGCATATCGACTTTTGCGCCAAAGTTTTCAAGTGCTGCACGAAGCGCAAAGGATTCCAGCTCACTATTTGGTCCGGCTGCCAATGTGATGCGCATGACTGGCTGGCTCATTTATATCCCCTCCAAACGATGATAAACATAGCACCATTTTTTCCTCATCTACATATGCACCATTTATTTTTAGTGCTTTTTCTTCTACCGCATACGACTTAAATCCAACAGACTTATAAAGATGTTTGGCTGGGTCGTTTGTTGTGACCACTGTTAAATATATTTGTTCGATGTCTTTTTTTTCACGTGCAAAAGAAAGTACTTTTGTCAGGAGTGCCTTCCCCATTCCTTTTCCGCGTCCATTAGCCGCTACAAACATCGCTACCACATTGGCACGGTGCTTTAATTTCTGCAAGGTTTCTTGTATGAGTGTGACCGAGCCGACCAGCTGACCTTGATGAAAGGCACCGAATGTCCACATAGATTGTGTAGAGGCAAAACGAGCCTTATATTTATTCTTCGTATCTAGCTTCTCTTCCTCGTAACTCATAGCAAAACTCTCTGGATTTAATCGGAGTGCTTCTAATCTCAAGTTCGCATATTCTTGAGCATCTTCTGGTGTTAACAATCGAATATTCAGAAAAGCGCCTCCAAAAGAATCATTTGATACTTCCAATTTTATCTTGAAAGAAGCTTTTGATCAAAGAATATTGGTTCATTTACATATAGCACATTTCTTATAGACTTTTAGGCTCTCTTTCGTTTTTGTGAAAACAAGGTCATTTTGATCATGTTCACTCGATATTTCCTATCCAAAACGATTCTTTTCTCACTTATCTTTTCACTTATTTTATATTAACCTATAACTAATTCATGAAAAAAAAGGATTGATATGAACAAAAACATATCATAAGATAGAATAGTAATAAAAAGACAAAAAAGGGAGGAATTTGATATGACAGAAACAAGAAATGAAATCAAACTACATGTTCTTTTTGGTGCTTTAGCAGTAGGATTCCTTATGCTAGCTCTTTTTTCCTTCTCGCTACAAGTACTGCCAGTTGCTGATCTAGCAAAAGAATTTGGTATTCCAGGCAGTGTTGCCGCTGTGGTTCTTAATGTGGTTGAAGCGGGTGGAGCTGTCACTACAATTGTCTCCATTTTAACTGCTGTAGGTTCAGGCGGTCTTTCTCTTATTGCTGCGGCTGGTAAAGAGACAATTCGTCAATACCTTAAAAACGAAATTAAGAAAAAAGGCCGTAAAGCCGTTATCGCTTGGTAATTTATTTAACGACTCAATAGAAGGAGACTCTGTTCTCCTTCTATTTAAATTTTTGTGCAGGTGAGAAGATGTTATATCCATTATTATCACTACTTCTATCCATTAGACTGGAGCAACAGTATTCTAATATCGCTCAGTTCGTTATACGAAAAATTCCATTTCTCAAGTCGTTTTCTTCAAAACAGTACATATTTTTTTCTTGTATTCTTGATATCATATTCGGATGCATGATTGTATTCGTGATTTCTTCATTTCTTTACTCCCCCGTCTATCAAATAGAATGGGAAAGTGCTTTTGTGATGTTTTTATTTTTATATTCTATCGTCAAAGGAATTGAATCTTATAGAAGAACTCATCTTCTTCCTTTTAAAGAATTGATACAGCTAGCACCTGTTTCCTCTAGACAACTTTTTCAAACGCTTCTGTTTTCTGAATTGATTTGGCTTGTGTTTACGAGTTTGAGCACTTATTTGATCTATTTTTTGTTCCAATATAATATTGTTCAAACACACGATCTGGCATTCTGGTTAAAACATGTCAATGTGATGCTGACAAGTATCTTCCTATTTATCATCAGCAATAAGATATTCGGTGCTTATATCTATAACATCGTCGTGAAAAAAATCGGAGCTATTCGTGTCCTCTTTTTTGCAAGCATCGCTTTGCTTTTTTTCTTATTCGGAAGGGTTCTCATATTAAACATCATTTTCCCTTTTTATCACACCTTCCAAAAACTTTTTCAATCGATCTCATCGCTTGCAGAGGATTCGTTTTGGATCACTCTTTCAAACAAGCTGATCTCTTTATATCAACATGATCTTCAGCAAATGCATCATGCTTTATTTTCAGATGGCTCTGTTTTTCTACAATTTCAAGCCCTTTTTAATTCACCTATTACATTGATTGTTGTGATACTAGGTAGTGCGCTTGTCATGAGAAGTCCTGTTCGATGGATTCCAACGGAAAAAGATCAAGACCAAAGCTCAAAGCATTTTCGGGATTTATTTTATTGGTACTTTCAAGTACTGCATAAAATTCAGGGTTCGCTGTTTAGACAAAATGTGTTGATCCAAAAAGACATCAAGCTGCTGAAAGAAAAAAGGTGGCTCTTATCTAAAGAATTTTTTAATTATATGTTCATGTCATATGAAGCCTTCTTTTATATTGGTGTTTTTACCGGATTGATCTCGATCATCGATCATCAAGCCTTGCAAATTCAGCTGCTATTCACACTCAATATTATGATACTAGCGAATCAATCTTATGAGATGAGAATGCTGACACCTTCTATTTTTGCTTTAAGTGCTGAAAAAAAGAACATTTGGCTTTACGAGCTTTCTCAAATATCTCTATTGCAATTTTTCTTATCAAAAATCCAGTTATTTTATTGTTTATTTTCCATACCAGCACTCTGTTTACTATTCATTAATCTATCTATCATGACTGTGTATCAACTGTTTCATGTTCAGATGCTCATTCAACTGGTGGCATTAGGGATTGGCTTTTTCATTTTTCCTTTAATCCAACTGTACTTGTTTCCATTCACAACGAAATTCAATTTTATTCATGAGCATGAAATAGGCACAACAAATGAGGAACTAGAGATCATCGATAAAGGTCAGGCATTTGCCAGAAACTTTCTTGTGCTGCCTTTTATGTACTATTTAATTTTGACCTCTTTTCTCCCTATATTGCAGCAATCCTCAGGGCTCGTAAACGTGCTGTTCGCTATATATTTTGCGATCGTTTCAGTGATTTGCTGGATATTATGCCGCAAGACCATTTATAAAGGAATTGATTATGTTGAAAAAAATAAGATATTTTCTATCGGAGAATAGATTGATTCTACGTCTCGGCTATCTTTACGCCGGTGTATTTATTGCAGCTTTGCTCATTGGAAGTCTCCTTCCTTATGATCAGATTCCTTATTTAAAAAAGGATGAAGACATGTTTTTTCTCTCTATTTTTTCAAATAATTTACAGGTTGGGCTTGCCATTCTAGGTATCGGGGCTTTTACTGGCGGCATTATGTCTGCTGGCATTCTTTTTTATAATGGCTATATCATTGGAAAACTCATTCAGTTTTTGATAGCTCAGCATGAAGTGAAGCAGTTATTCACTGGCCTCATGCCACATGCTTTTGTTGAGGTTCTTGGTTTGATCCTATTTTCAATCGTCAGTGCTTTTCCATTTATTTATCTTTACCGGTTTATGAAAGGTAAGTCCATTGATGTAAGAAAGCTGACTCGGACTGTGATTCAGTTAATCTTTTCCGCTGTAGTGCTCTTGTTGATTGCCTCTCTTTTAGAGGAATATGTCAGCCATGTACATCTATCTTAGAAGAAAGGAGAATGTGGTTCTATGGAGCTACTTCTACGCCCTAAGCAATTTTTTAACCAACATCAATCAACCAAAACCGTTATAGGCTTAGTCTTACTATCTTTATTTGTTTCAACTGTTTTTTTAACATTTTTCATTATTGATTTGTTAGTAGAAGAGCCTTTATCTGCTGGAAAACAATTAGCCAGCATTGTGTTTATCTTTTTACTGACAATCCCACTTTATTTCATACTGAATTTTCTCGGTACTGTCGTGACTTCGATTTATATGTACTTTTTTCATAAAACGTTTATTTTGCGCAAAATGTATTTTGTCATCTTGCTTTATAATGCGTTGCTTCTATTAGTGAATAGCGCAGCGATCTATTGTGTGATGGTACTCGATTTAGATCATTATTTTATCATCATCCAAGCGGTTTCTTTTTTGATCAACTTGTACCTTTTACGCATCCTATATGATGGGATCATTTATTATGCTGAAGGATCAAAAAAAGCCGCCCTTGCGACCGTCATCTTGTATATGCTGGTGACCATTGTTTTTGTTATTGGAGGATTTATCAATGGCTAGTTTGCAAGTGTCTCAGCTATCTTTTCGTTATGAAACAACTGAAGAAAGCTCTCCCCTCCTTGATCAAGTATCCTTTCATCTGAAAGAAGGTGATCGTGCTTGTATTATCGGGAAAAACGGCAGCGGTAAATCGACACTTTTAAAGATCATCGCAGGTCTGCTTCCTTCAGTATCCGAAACGGTTTTACTCAACGAACAGCATCATCCTGGGTCAGCTCTTTATAAAGGGTTGGTCGCGTACATCCCAGATAAGCCTTTGGTTTATGATGCGCTGACTGGTATCGAGCATATGAATCTTATACAGTCGCTATGGAAAATGAATCAGTCAGAAAAAGAGGTATACAAAAAGACCTTTCTCTCGCTTTGTGATGTATTTGATTTAACTCATGCACTTAAGATGCCTGTCAAACAATATTCACTAGGTATGAGATATAAGCTTTTCTTTAATTGTATGGCGGCCAGATCACCAGAGCTAATCATTCTTGATGAACCTTTTACATCTCTTGATGAGGCATCTCAAATGCAGTCTATTTCTTTATTAAAAGAAGAATTCTCTGATCAATGTGTTTTATTTACAAGCCATCAGCGCTACCTTTATTCAGAATTAGGAAATCGTTTTTTCGAGCTTGATCACGGACAACTAAATGAAATAGAGCGTTGAACATACAAAAGGCATCCCATCACAGGATGCCTCACTTCTTTTTACCATTAAACTACCACTTACAGCGTTTGACCGGGCGGCAGCAAGGATTCTTGATATCACTGCCACAGTCATATTCTTCCACAATATACTCATTTCGAGTAGATTGCGTCACAGGGTAGTAGTTTTCAATTCTTTTGATGTTTTTATTGACGTTTGTGATATGAGTAGGATGAATCTTTCTGATCGTTTGTTCATTTGTTGTCGTGTTGACAATTTGACGTGTAGGGGATACAACCGTTTCAACTTCTCCATGATTCCCCCTGCGAGGTCCAAAGAAAAAATTGTCTAATCGATTCCGGCTCATCTCAACACCCCTTCAAGTTGTCTTTCACTTACACTCTATCTTATGTCAGAGGTACGATTAGTGATTAGATGCTTGTCTATTTTTGATAAAATCCGCTGGTGATCTAGTAGTCTCTTTCTTTACAATAGGACAATTTTAACATATTATACAAATGATCTCTTGTGAAGGAAAGGACATTCATTGATGAAAACAAGACATAAGCTTTTTTCATTTTTCATCCTGCTCGTCGTGATCATCACCCTTCCCTTGCTGTCGCCTATGGTTTTTACAAATGCGACTGAAAGAGGAGCGATACGGCATGCCATTTATCAAGAAGGCTACCCTTACCAAAGCTATTTTGCTATTTTGCAAAAAAAGGACGGTGTAGACCCTCAATATGGTCAGCTGTATGATGTGTATTGGCAGGCTTGGAAAAGTGAGACGGGAATGACGCCTTCCGTCTGTTATTCAAAAAAGATAGAAGACCATGAATTTAAGGTCAGCTGCGGAACTGCACCGTAACATTTTTCAATAACTTTAAAATAAGAGGTGAACGATTTGATCAACACAACACAAACCATCGAACGAAACAAACTGGACATTGCACTTGAACTGACGCAATTGCACTTGAATCGATATGAAGCAAATCATCCTGATCAGCTGAGTGAAATTTATGCGAAATATTATGCGCTTCTTGAAGTGCTGGACGTATCCTCATCTGATCAATTAATGGATTTACTGCCAGATGAACTGAAACAAATACTTGATTAAAAAAACCCTCTATCCACACAGGATAGAGGGTTCAGGTTGTTGACAAAGGGCTAAAATGAACTTGATTTTAGCCCTTTGTCTTCTTTTCAGCGTGATAGAAAACCTTTGAATTCTAGGAAGGACGAGTACCGGCGCGGAGCAAATTTGACATTCGTGAGCACTGGCACGAAGGACTGACACCGAATGCGAGGGTTTGTCTACACGCTGAAACCATCTATCCACACAGGATAGATGGTTTCCTTTAGACACGTGCAGCCATATCGGTTTCGATTTGTTCTAAGCTTCTTCCTTTTGTTTCGACTAATACAAAGCGCGTGAACAACAGGCCAATTAAGCAGATGACCCCAAATGAGGAGAAAATCACGCCAAAGCTGAATTGGTCAGCCAAGATAGGGAACACAAGGCCAACTGCTAATGATCCCGTCCAGTTAAAGGCAGAGGAAATGCCCGCTCCAATGCCCCTTACAGAAAGTGGGAAAATTTCACCAATAATAATCCATGTGATCGGTGCCCATGAGAAGGCATAGCACAAAATAAAGCAGCAAAGTGAAATCAATGTGACCCAGTTTAATATGCCTTCACTCACTCCGAGCGCACCTAATGCCGCTGGTGCAAAGAAAGACAGGGCCATCCCCGTTCCCCCAACTGTGAGAATCGTTCGGCGGTCGAACCGGTCGACGAATTGTAAAAAGATCACGGTCGTCACAACAAATATGACTCCAACAATGACGGTAAAACCTGCGGCAACTTGCGGAGCAAGACCTACATTTCTTGCGATACTCGTTGCATAATACACAATGGAGTTCGCACCCTGTATTTGCTGGAGTGTCGCCATTCCGACCCCAATAAAGAGAGCCATACGGAATTTCTTTTGAAATAATTCACGAATGCCTGAGCGTTCTTCTTTTGCTACTTCTAAAATTTCTTGCATTTCTGCTTCAATCTCTTCACGTGAGGAACGAAGTGATCCTAATACTTCACGTGCCTTATGAGCCATTCCGTGTTTAATTAAATATCTAGGAGATTCAGGAAGTTTCAGCATGCCAATATAAAGCACGATCGCAAATAAAGCAGCACTTCCCAGCATCCAGCGCCAGCTGTCTGGAATTGGTTCAAACACAAATGCGACGATATAGCTAAGCAATAATCCACTCACAATCATCAGCTGATTCAGGCCGGACAATTTCCCGCGAATTTTGGCCGGAGCGATTTCAGACATGTAAGCAGGCACGAGCGATGAGGCTGTCCCTACAGCTGTTCCTAAGAAAATCCGGGCAATGGTTAATGAGATTTCTTCTGGTGCAATGGCTGAGCCAAGCGCACCGACAAAAAAGATAATTGATGACACCAAAATGAGCTTTCTGCGGCCAAACTTATCCCCCATTAGACCGCTTAAAATGGAACCAATGATTGCCCCGCCCATTAGTGAAGAGACGACGATGCCAAGCCATAACGGGCTGAGCTGAAATTCTTCCTGAATGTGCCCTTCCGCCCCTGCGATAATACCAATATCATATCCAAATAAGATGCCTGCAAAGGACCCGAAAAAGAAGATAAATTTACTTGATACTTTTTTCTCCAAGTGGATGACCCCCCTCACTTAATAAACCGCTTTCATTTCTCCCTGCCATTCTACCGTTCACAGTAGAATGCATTTCACCCTTCTTTATAAAACCACATATTCTGCATTCACAAGCTTTGCAAAATGAACAATTTGATCAACCGTTAAATTGAGAGATACGACTGTATGATGACCTCCGCCGTGCTTAATCCATGCTTTGACGCCATCTTGAAAGTTCGGTTTGATTTTCCAGAGGACTCGTGCCACCGGTAAATGTGGTGCTGCTTCCTGCGGCTCAAAGGCTTCCACTTCTTGAATCAGCCATTTGAAATGTGTTCCAAAATCAGCAATGGAGACAACAACGCCCTCGCCTGCTTTTCCATCAAACACAAGACGTGCTGGGTCTTCTCGGTTTCCAATGCCTAGCGGAGACACGATAATGACAGGTTTTGTATGTGCAAGCGCTGGATCTACTTCTAGCATATGAGATTGGAGCACTGCTTCCTGACCAGAGGTCATTTCATATGTGTAATCTTCCATAAAACCAGTCGATTGATGATGACTCATCACCTTTAATAAACGATCCAGTGCGGCGGTTTTCCAATCGCCTTCACCGGCAAAGCCATACCCCTTTGCCATGAGGCGCTGAACAGCTAAACCCGGAAGCTGCTTCATGCCATGTAAATCTTCAAAGTTTGTCGTAAAGGCATTGTAGCCACCTTCATCTAAGAAACGTTTGATGGCAATTTCATATCTTGCTTGCACTTTTACACTTTGTTCCCATTCTTCTGCCGAATAGCTCCCATAATCCACGTCATATAACGTTAAGTACTCAGCAAATAGAGCATCAACTTCTGCTTCCTCCACGGCATTTACATAATTAACAAGGTCGCCAATTCCAAAGTAATCAACGGTCCAGCCCAGCTGGATCTGCGCTTCAATTTTATCTCCTTCTGTCACCGCAACGTGGCGCATATTGTCACCAAACCGGGCCACTTTGATCTGGAAGCTCTCATGATAGGCAGCCGCAACGTCCATCCAATCAGCGATTTGCTGCTTCACCTCCTGCTTCGACCAATGACCTGCAACGATTTGGTTTTGCTTATTTAAACGTGCATTGATATAGCCGTACTCTCTGTCTCCATGTGCCGATTGATGGAGATTCATATAGTCCATATCAATCGTGTCCCACGGAATGTTTTCATAGTATTGCGTGACGAGATGCAAAAGAGGCTTTTGCAAAAGAGACGTACCACGTATCCACATTTTTGCTGGAGAAAACGTATGCATCCAAGTCATCACACCGATGACCTCATCACGATAGTTGACCTCTTTCATCAGCTGTGTGATTTGATCCGCACTAACCGCCAGTTCCTGCAGGATAATTGGATAAGGCAGCAAACCGCTCTCATTTAAGGCATCTGTTATCTTTTGCGCATCTGCCTTCACTTGCTTCAGTGCCTCGTCCCCATATAAGTGCTGTGAACCGACGACAAACCAACATTCTTTCTTCTGACTTGTTAACATAGAAATCCCTCTTTTCTTTATCTTGAAGGTTTTTGTCCGTAATACGCATGTGTTCCATGCTTTCTTAAATAATGTTTATCTAAAATCACCTGCGGAAGAGGCTCCGCATATTCGTTCAATTGCTTTGCAAACAGGTTCATTTTCGCTACTTCATCTAAAATGACACTGTTCATTACCGCACTTTTTGCATCTTTTCCCCACGTAAAGGGCCCATGACCTTGTAGCAAAATACCAGGAACCGCCATGACATCTATCTGTCTTTTCTCAAACGTTTCAATGATCAGGTGTCCTGTTTCCACCTCATACCCGCGATTCACCTCTTCTTCTGTGAGAAATCGAGCGCACGGAACAGGTCCGTAAAATGTATCTGCATGTGTTGTGCCCATTGCTGGTAAATCAAGTCCAGCTTGCGCCCATACCGTTGCCCACATTGAATGGCTATGTGAAATGCCGCCAATTTCCTCAAAGTGTTTGTAAAGAACAGCATGTGTGGCAGTATCGGAAGAAGGATTGAATTCCCCCTCGACCACTTGACCGTCAAAATCGACCACGACCATGTCTTTTGCTGATAATTTGTCATACGCTATGCCGCTTGGCTTAATGACAAACAGTCCACTGTCACGATCGCACGCACTGACATTGCCCCATGTAAATTTCACAAGTCCGTACTTTGGCAGATCTAGATTCGCTTGAAACACTTCTTCTTTTAACCGCTCTAACATACAGGTGCCGCTCCTTTCTGTGGCGTCAAATGTTCTACTGCTACTTTTTCTATCGGGAGTCCTTCTTGATAGCGCTTTATAAATGCCTCAAAACCTTTAACATCCAGTGGATCAGGATCAATAAGCTCTTCTAATGTATGGGCAAATACTTGATGCTTGAGGAAATGGCTCAGTGTTTGCTGCTGGTGATTGATCATATATGAAGCAAGGACCGCCATCCCAAACGCGCCGCCTTCTCCCGCCGTTGATACGACGGATACAGGTGTCCCGAGTGCAGCAGCGACCATTTTTTGCCCAACTACTGGTGTTTTAAATAAACCGCCATGTCCTAGTAAACGATCAATCTTGACTTGTTCATGTGCTTTTAACCGATCCATCCCGATTTTCATTGCGCCAAATGCAGAGAAGAGATGCGTCCGAATGAAATTAGCAAGTGTAAACCGGCTTTGAGGAGATCTAACAAAAAGAGGTCTTCCTTCTTTTAGTCTCGTAATATTTTCACCAGAATAATAGCCATAGCTTAAAAGCCCGCCCCCATCATGATCTGCTTCTAAAGCTTGATTTAATAGGTTTTCGTATAATCTTTCTGTTTCAACTGGCTGCCCCATTGCTTCAAACGCTTCTCTGAATAGATTCATCCAAGCGTTGAGGTCACTTGTACAATTGTTGGCATGAACCATCGCGACTGGCAGGCCATCTGGTGTCGTGACAAGATCCACTTCTGGGTACACACCTTTTAGATGATGCTCTAACACAATCATGGCAAATACAGATGTCCCAACTGAAATATTCCCAGTTCTCTTTTCCACACTGTTTGTTGCGACCATTCCCGTTCCTGCATCACCCTCTGGTGGGCAAAAAGGGATACCTGGCTGCAACTGTTTACCTTGGTCTAAAATCGCTGCTCCAGCTGCTGTTAACACACCAGCTTCTTCGCCTGCTAAATAGATGCGCGGCAAAAGATGACGTAGCTTCCACAGGTAGCCTTTTTCTGCAATCAATGCTTCAAACTGATGAAGCATCACTTCGTTGTAATCCTTCGTTTTTTCATCAATGGGGAACATTCCCGACGCATCGCCAATTCCGATGGCCTGCTTCCCTGTTAGCAGCCAGTGAATGTAGCCTGACAAAGTGGTCACATACTCTAACCGGGACAGATGTTTTTCCTCTCCTAATATCGCTTGATATAAGTGAGCGATGCTCCATCTTTCTGGAATATGAAATTGGAATACATCTGTTAGCTTTTGACTCGCCTCGGTCGTTGTTCCATTCCGCCACGTTCGAAACGGGACGAGGACTTCTCCTGTATGATGACAGGCAACATAGCCATGCATCATCGCAGATATCCCGATGGAGCCAATGGTTTGAATCGTCACCCCATACAATTGTGCAGCCTGTTCTTTCATCTGACGGTATGCCACTTGAAGACCTGTAATGATCTCAATTAAGTTGTACGTCCATATTCCTTCTTGAAGAGAACTTTCCCATTCAAATGCACCTTGCGCAATTGGCTGAAACTCTTCATCTATTAAAATCGCTTTAATTCGTGTGGAACCAAATTCAATGCCCAAAGATGTCCGTCCTTCTCTAATGGCTTTGGCCGTCTTTTCACGATTCATTTTGTTCACCTCCAAGATGATAGCGGTTTCAAATATCTTTTTTGTTTGATTCATCTTTACCTGTGCACAAAAACAATATAATATTTGTCCGTACATATGTCAATAATAAATATAGTTGTGCATACACAATTAGACAAAAACTTTCATATTCTCTAAGGAACAGACGATAGACACTGTAAGCGCCTGTTTTTGATTAAGCAACCATGTTAGAATATGTCCATACAAGTTCTTCTCAACCCGAGTAGAGGATCAACTGTGAAAGAAGTGAAACGATGAAAAAGAAGTACCAGATCATTATGGATGATATAAAAAGCAAAATACTGACAGGGGATTACCGGATCGGGGAGCGTATTCCAACCGAATCAAGCTTACAAGAGATGTATCAAGTAAGCAGACATACGGTGCGAAAAGCCATCTTAGAATTATCAAGTGAAGGTTTTTTACGAAGCGAAAAAGGCTCAGGCACATTTGTCACCAATCAATATCAAACAAAACCTGCTGGACATGCTCATATGAAAACGATTGGCGTCATCACCACATACATATCCGATTACATTTTCCCGTCGATCATTCGGGGCATCGAAAGCCGATTAAATGAAGAGAACTATTCTTTGTTACTGGCGAGTACAAATAACGATGTGGAGCAGGAGAAAAAAGCGCTTGAAATGATGTTGTCCTTTGGTGTGGACGGATTAATTGTCGAACCGACAAAAAGCAATTTATATAATCCAAACATTTCGTACTACCTATCCTTTAAAGAGCAGGGTGTCCCGCTTATTATGATCAATGCCTACTATGAGCAGTTAGAGGTCCCCTTCCTTTGTTTGGATGATGTAAAGTCCAGCTATTTAGCGACAAAGGAACTGATCACCTCTGGGCATCAGCACATTGGACTGATTTCAAAAACAGATGATTTACAAGGAAAATATCGAATGAAAGGCTATATTCAGGCACTCGGTGAAGCGAAGCTCAATTTCCTACCAGAGCATGTCCTTTTTTTCGATACAGAATCGAAGCAGTATTTGGGGGATCATATCAAAACCTTTTTACAAGCACACCAGCATGAGCTGACCGCCCTTGTTTGCTATAACGATGAAGTCGGGTTAGAAGTAGCAAATGTATGTAGTGAAATGGGTTTATCTATTCCAGATGATCTTTCCATTATTGGACAGGATAACTCGTATATTGCCCAAAAAAATGCCCATGTGAAACTGACAACGCTGACACACCCTCAAGAGCAAATGGGACGAGATGCGGCAGACTGGATGATTAAAAAAGTACAAGGGAAAAAGAATCTCCCTGATCAAACATTTTATGAGCCTGAACTCGTTCCTGGTGAAACGATTAAAGAGCTAAACGTAAGAAAAAATGAGCCCTCTTCATAGAAGGCTCATTTGACTTTAGGCTCCTGTTCAAGCATATTCATCACATCATAGGCAATTCGGTCGGGAGAGTCTTGCGTGATACGATTGCGATAGTTAGACAAGACGACCACTCCTGTTTTTGAATGCGGGCGGAAGCCCATGAAGCTGGAGAAACCAGAAGTTGCACCATTATGGCAAATCAATCCCGTATCATCTATGACCCACCCGAGTCCCATTGACATGTTTTTCCATATCTTCACCTTTGGCTCGTGGGTCATTTTCCATGGAGAAGCGGCGTCTGCACTCATGTGTGCAGAGAGAAATGAAAGCAAATCAGTGACCGTCGACCGAATCGCACCAGCCCCTTGATAGTCATGCATCTGAAGCGGAGGAACCTCTTTTCCATTCTCTTGATGACCGAGGATCATCTTCTCTTTGACGTCCTCCTTGATCGTAATAAAGGTGTTCGATAGTTTCAGCTCATCCACGATATATTCAGTCAGCAGCTCTTCATATGTTTTGTGAAGAGACCATCCCATGATCAACCCGAGGAGTCCCATCCCTACATTGGAGTAACGAGATGGGTATTCTTTTCGCTCATTCCATTTTTTCGAGTGTAACAATTTCATTAATTCATCAAGGGAGTATTGACAGTACATATCTCTTCTCACTTTTGGAAGGAACCTTAGTTGTAAATCTCTGAGAAAACGATATGAAGGAAGTCCAGACGTATGGATTGCCAGCTGTTCTATTTGAATGGGGTGATTCTTTCTTATTTCAGGACAATACAGTGAAATGGAATCGTCTAGCTTCATCTGCCCTTTTTGAATCATGCTTGCCAATATACTTGTCGTAAAGACTTTTGAAATAGAGCCGATTTCAAAAATGACCTCCTCAGGCTGGACGCGCTGCCGTATGGGGTGATCTCCGAAATGAAAAACGTGTCTTTCTCCTTGATGAATCAGTCCGATCACAAGCAGTGCCTGTTTCTTTTTCTCCGTATAAGAAGAGGCAATTCGCTGTACTTCTTGTTTGAGCATCATCAATGGATCATCATCCTTCCCCTTCATTTTGATCTACAATCAATTGATCAAGCTTTGTATAAATGGATGTCAATGTGTTGATCTCTTCGAGGCTTAATTTTGAATAGTATTTTTCAATGATCGCAAGTTCTATCTTTCTCATATTCTCCAAGTACGTCTTTGCCTTTTCAGAAAGTTCAACGTGCAATTCCCGACGATTTTGCGGGTTGATGCTGCGGCGAACCCATTCTTTTTTTTCAAGCGTGTTTAACAACTGGCTCACAGCGCTTTGGGTGATGCCTAGTTGCTGAGCAATTTGAATAGGTGAGCTTCCCCCTTTTCGCTCTACGAAATCAAGGACAATGTGCTGCTTATCAGTTAACTCATCTACAAATAACTCTTCAAACTCTAATCGGAGCTTTTGATGGATGCGCGCTTCGATTTGGTTTAATTCTTGAATCATCGTTGTTTTGGATGTCACTGTCATCACCTTCATAATTAAGATAACTTAAGTATAAAGGTGTATTAATTATTAATCAACAAAAATCCCTATCTTTTATCAAAGATAGGGAAAATGCCGATTATAATTCTTCTTTTGGCGAGGGCACTGCACATACGCCATCTGCACATGCTTCTTCAAATGAAGCATCAGCCGCTTTCTCCGTTTGCGCTGCCTCTTCTGTCCAAGCCGTTTCAAGTGCACGAAGGAACGTATCTGCTGGCTGTGCACCAGCAACCGAATATTGATCATTGATCAAGAAAAAAGGCACAGCAGAAATCCCGAGCTGTCTTGCTTCTTTTTCGTCTTCTCGCACATCGTCTGCAAATTCTTGCCCGTCTAGAACCTTTTGTACTTCGTTCTGATCAAGGCCTGCTTTTTCTGCGATATCTAAAAGGGTTTGACGATCACCAACATGCTTTCCATCTGTAAAATACGCTTGAAACAGCTCTCCCATGACGAGATCGCCTTTTCCCATTTTTCCAGCATATTGAGCGAGCTGGTGGGCATCAAAGGTGTTTGTTAAAACGAGTTGATTGAATTGAAAATCGATTCCTTTCTCCTTGCCCGCCTGTTTCACCTGTTCATTCATCGCGATGGCCCGGCTGCGGCTCATGCCATATTTTTTGACAAGCATATCATGCACATCATAATCCACTGCAACAGGTGCATTCGGATCAAGCTCAAAGCTTTTAAACTCTACTTCTACCTGTTCTTTATGAGGGAATTGCTCAAGCGCTGTTTCCAACTGTTTTTTTCCTATATAACAAAAAGGACAGGCGATATCTGACCAAATTTGCACTTTCATCTTCATCTTCCTTCCACTGCTTACGTTTTTTCTTTCAAGATGTAACTATTATAGTTACATCCATTCCTTTATGTCAAGTGGTCCTTCTTTTTAAGTTTCATGTATTAAAAAAACCTTTCCTTCAAAAAAGGAAAGGTTTTCATCACGGCTATTCTAAGTTCGCATGGTGACCGTACATTTTATGGGTGTCGAGCTCTTTCAATTCCATCAATCTCAAGATGACCGCATCGTACATAAGAAGCAAAGTTTGCTCAAATAATGAGCCCATCGGCTGAATCGTATGATGGTTTCCTTCATGTTGATCCTTTGGCGCACCTGACAGTAAGATGACTTCATCCGATAGATCAGCTATAGGTGACTCAGCTGAAAGTGTGAACGACGCCACGCTTCCGCCAATCGCCCTTGCCTTTTTCGCGAGCACAAGCAGCGTCTCTGTTCGGCCAGAACCGCTCCCTACAATCAATAAATCCTCAGATGTAAAAGCAGGCGTATTCGTTTCACCGATCACATAAGCTTCGAGACCAATATGCGTGAGTCTCATCGCAAACGATTTTCCCATCAAACCAGACCTGCCAGCCCCTGCGACGAAGACCTTTCGAGCCGCTAAAATGCTTTTGACAAGCTGCTCTCCTTGTTCGTCTTGAATCGCGGGCGAGTGCTCAGAAAGCTCGCTTAGAATCGCTCTCACATAGTCACTTGTTTTCATGATTGTGCAATCAACTGCTTCATTTGCGCAGCCACTTCTGCTTTATTGTCTTGGCTCGCTATGCCGCCGCCGACAATAATCAAATCTGGATTTAATTTGACGACTTCAGGCAATGTATCAAGCTTAATACCGCCTGCAATCGCTGTTTTCGCCTGTTTGACCACTTGTTTTATGGTCATGAGGTCAGCAAATGAGTTTTGACCAACCGCTTGCAGGTCATAGCCTGTGTGCACACAAATATAATCTACCCCAAGCTCATCAAGCTCTTTCGCGCGGCCGGCGATATCTTTGATCCCAATCATATCGACTAAAATTTGTTTCCCTCTTGCTTTTGCTTCCTTCACCGCTCCTTGGATAGACATATCTTCCGCCGCCGCAAGAATGGTGACGATATCCGCTCCAGCTTCAGATGCCTGCTGCACTTCATAACCAGCAGCATCCATAATTTTCAGATCGGCGAGTACACGTAAGTTTGGAAATGCCTGTTTGACTTCTTTGACGGCACGCAAGCCTTCGTTGATCACAACAGGTGTCCCAATTTCCACCACATCAATAGACGCTTCTACTTCTTTGATCAGCTCGATCGCTTCTGGTATATTCACTAAATCTAACGCTAATTGTAATTTCATCAACATTCACTCCTGTTTTATCATTTCATTTTCAAGAGCTCCGTGAATAGGGCTTCTTGAACGATGAAATGAGTATAACAACAGGATGGAAGCAATCCAAGTACGCACTTTTTTTTTACATACTATACTTTTTCGCATATGGTTACAAAAAAGACACTGTCTTTTCGACCAGTATCTAAACGTACTGACAAATCCTCGCATTCGGTGTCAAGTCTGTGTTGTGATGCCGCTCCAGTACTCGTCCTTCCTAAACTGCAAAGGTTTTCAAGTCACGCTGAAAAGAAAACAAAGAGCTAAAATAAAATGATTTTAGCTCTTTGTCTACATCCATCGTCTTTCTATTTATCATCCTTTAAAAAATTGCTGTCGAGATATTGTTTGCCCCAATCATACATCGCCTCTAAAATAGGCATTAAGCTTTCTCCGAGTTCTGTGAGAGAGTACTCAACCTTTGGCGGAACGACAGGATAAACCTCCCGATGCACAATATGATCTTCCTCTAATTCTCTTAGCTGATTGACAAGCATTCTTTGCGTAATCCCAGGCATTAACGACTTTAACTCACCAAACCGTTTTGTCCCTTCTCTGCCAAGGTGCCATAAGATCAGCATTTTCCACTTCCCGCCGATAATATTCAGCGTCAGCTCTTTTTCGCAATTGAACACTTTATTTTCCATACGTGATGACAACGACATACACTCCTTTGATCTCAAACCACTTTATCATATACTGCGGCAAAATGGATTGCCCTAGCATACAGTCTTTGTTATTGATTTTGTTTTTTGACGAAAGCCATCACAGCCTTTGTCATCTCTTGCGCTTCTTTTGGCGCTCTGTCAGATCCAAACCATTTATTTAAATCACTGTGGCTCAGCGAATGAACCCGAAACACAAAATTAGAGCCTTTCTCATGATTGAGTTTTTCTGCAAATCGGTACACTTCAGGATTTTCCCAGCCTGTGACCAAATAGACAGGAGGTACATTCTTTTGATTCATATAAGTGACAGGTGATGCCTTTGTCCAGTTTTCCTCTTGTTTGCCAAAGACTTTTTTGTACGATGGAATGGCTTGTATAAATTGATTGATGTTTAACGGCCCATCTAAAATCACGATAGAATTGATCGTTTTTGGCGACAGCCCCACATGTTTTAAGTAGGTCGAATCTGTGGCAACCAATGCCGTCAAATGACCGCCCGCTGAGTGTCCCATGACATTGATTTTTGACGAATCGATTTGATATTCATCTGCATGATCCTTGACCCACTTAATAGCATTCGCCGTATCATCTGCCATCTGCCCATAATTGGCATCAGGGTGAAGCCTGTAATTCATTGAAACAAACACATACCCTTGACCCGTAAAATAATCAGCCTTTGAAGCGACTCTATTCTTATCGCCGCCTGTCCAGCCGCCGCCATGGAGATAGATCATGACTGGATGCTTCTTCTTTTTGTCTTCATCTTTTCCCTTTGGCATATATATATCCAGTGTTTGCTGTTTGTTTTGTGTGTCTGCATAATGGATGTTTGTCGTCGGCTTAGGCTGGTTGAAACGGAACACAAAGAATGCGCATACCAATAAGCCAGCGATGACTGCCGCAAATAAAAGCCACTTCATCATTCGATTCAATGTCATTGCACCTTTCTGTGTTAGGATGGGGAAGCATGATTCGCACATATGTAGAGCGACTAGCCCGATTCATTTGATACGACTTGTATGACTTGAATCGTTTCACAATAAAAAGAAAAATACTGTTCTTCATAATCTTCGACAAAGTAATTCAAATATTCCCAGCCTCTATCCAAAAGTTGAATGTTCAAAAAAAGAGAGGAATCGTTTGTTAACTCCAAATCTTTGATTTGAACAGAAGAGACGTTGGTAAATTTCAGATGTATGTCTGCTTGCAGATTCGGGGAATCATATGGGATGTGTATTACAATACAGTTGATCAAGTCGTAATGTTCATTATACTCTTTAAAGTAGTGAAATTCATTGATTTGCTTTAGATGGTTGATATTGAAATTAGGGATTTGTTTCTGGATTTTTTCATTTAAAAACCATGTCATTGTTTGGCCTCCAAGAGGTTATTGTATAAGTGCAATGATTCGTTTTCTTGTTTCTTCATGGCATTGAACATAGGAATGCAATAAAGGATACGATTCAAGGATCTGTTGATATGATTTGATTTGGGGATATTGCTCTTCAAATGACTGACGTAGCACGTTTAACTGTTTTTTCGGTATTCGTTTATGATCGATCACATAACTTAGGCTACCTGCAACAAGTGAAAAAAATAAATAAAAGTCATCTGAACATATACCAGTTTCCTCTTCAAAAGAGACGATTTCATCTGGATAAGATGAATCTAATAAGTATTGATAACGTTGTTTTAAATCATCGAATAAACCTTGTTTATCACGGCTGATTCTCATGGATTTTCCCCAATCTCTCATTGTTTTTAATTCTTATTTAGATGCTAATGCGATCTTCCTATACACTGCAAATAAATTCTTGTGAATCGAAACATACGTTTTTCGATTCTATTGCGAGTAACATCCCATTGATGTTAAATAGAAAATTTGCATTTGAATCAAATTCTTCAAGAAGTACATTTTTAAGGTTCCCTATCCCATAAGGATGGTAACTGCATTCAAAAATTTGCCAATTCATCTCTTCTTGTATCAATTCTTCAAATCTATCATTACCTTCACCCCCATTATAATAAAGACTCGCCACATTCATAAATCGCAATTCATGATACCGAGCATCATTTATTTCACTTATACTAATGTTTATGACTAGTTCTTTACGAAAAAAATCAAATGAGAATGCCAGTACATCACAGACACCATCTAAATAATCGATCCATTTCTCTATACTGCTAAACATCTCATTCACTCCCCTAACGTATTCCCCTATTTTTTCAGAATGAACTCTATTCTTATCGTGTCATGGAGTTTGTAAATATTCTTCAAATGAAATAAAGTCCGCTTTTTTTCGAAATTCGCTTAAGATTTTCTGATCTCCTGTAAAAATAACATCTGTCGAATCAAAAAATCCGATTTCAAACACGGCTTGAGGGATAACGGGTGTATAATTCACGTTCCAATATCGTTCATTATCTTCAATTTGAGGTATTGAATGAATATTCAAATGATCTACATGACGAGGCAATGCGGTCAAAACAGCGAAAATAAAAGAATAAGAATAGTCATGTAAGAATTTTTTGAAATGTTCACCCTTCAGAAATAAAAAATCCGTATAATCCGGCATGACTTCTGAATGAGATTGATTATTCCGATCATGAAGCATTGGGAGTGTCACATCACTTATGACCCAATGATACTCTTCTACGTTTAAATTGATTTTCTTTATTAATTCATTTACTTCGAATAGATTTTTCTCTTTTGCTAATACGATTCTCATTACTTGCTCCACCTCACCGATTTAAAACATCAGACGAAACTAAAAATATTCCACAGTATCAAAATCTGACCATAATCTCCAGTCAGTGTTCGTGTTTATATTTACAATGCATGTTGGATCTTGATAGATCAAACTCTTCGCAACCGATTGAAAAAAAGGAGATTGACTAGGGAGTTGGCTATGCGTTTCTGGATGAAACCATGATTCAGTTGTATAGAGCGGTTTATCATATACATGCTGAACGATGTCAAATTGTTCTTGATCTGTCATCCATAAACTATCCAGCAAATCTCGATGTTTGGCCATTTCTCTTAACAGAGTAATCCATTCATTTTCCTCTGTTACATCAGATTGGCATGACTCTGGTATTTGAACATTAAAATAGCCACCATTCAATTTAATTCGTAATGGTTGTTTGGTGAATCCAGGTTCTATCTCATCATCATCTATTATTTCATCATGCTGATCCACGAAAACAAAGAGCTCATCCAATAGAAAATTGATGGATCCATTATTCAACTCATGACCAAACGCAAAAAAATCAATAGCCGGTCCTAACTTCGATAAACCGAATAATTGAATCGTGATCAGCCAATTTCCATCTCTAGTAAATAGAGAAAGCTTCCCTTTGGCAAAATCAAAGTTCTCGTTATCTAATAGCGGAAACTCTTTATTTAGAAAAGACTTATCTAATGTGTTTAATACATGGTCTATTTGTTTCATTTCTTCCTCCTTATGAAGTCATTTCTTCAAAGTTAGTATAATTTCGAATCAGTTCTTTTTTAAAATCATCAGGAAGTTTTTGATTCGGAAATACAACTGAAATCCAGCCTAATACAATCTCATCTAAAATTCTCCACGTTTTTAACAATTGTTTATTCATTTGTTCTAATTGAAGAATCGCTAGTACTCCTATCTCATAACCTCTGTCGCCATAAATGATCCATTTCGCAGAAGGGGAAACCCATATCACACGTGAAGCAATATCCATTATGCTATCATTTACACTCTCTATCGGATAATCGGTTAAGAGATCGAGGTAATCACTTGGTGTGAGGTTTAACGGTACTTTCACCCAAGGATAATAACCAAAATCATGATAATAATCATCCATGCTCTTCTGCTCATCTAATACAGCCATGAGTATATAGTCATCATGATGATTCAAAGCTAAACCTTTTAACATTTCCCAGCCATCATCTGATAACAACCAATGGAATTCTTCGAATAAATAATGAGGGGTTTTCGTTTTCAACACTTGATCAGGGAATGTCTTCGTACTATGAACGAGCGAATGAACAAACGATAGAACATGTTCAAATTCTTTTGGATCGGATATAAACAAATGTTTCACTTTATGCTCCTTTCATATCTTCGGGTAAGGCTATTATCAGTCATTGATTCTCAATTCCACCGCTTGGAACATTATGCATAACTAGAAAGCATTTGAGTGAAATAGTTATCGAATGTTTTTTGATCCTTTAATAATAGTTGTAGCCATTTTGCTAAAACAGGGTGATCCAGTGGCTTCCATCCTTCTTTTAATAACATATTTTTTGCAGAATCTTTTGTTGATACCATCCCTATGATACAAATTTCCATATCTCTATCTGCCCAAATCGCCCACTGCAAAGAATGAGATAACCAGACAACTATATTCGAATTCGTGATTATATTATCCGCTATGGCACCTTTTGGGTGCATCCATAGTGCATTTACATAATCCTCACCTGAAATGTTCACACTCGCTTTCAGCCAATGATAATAACCAAATTCCTTCAAATAATAATCAGTTGGATCTGGTTGAAGGACTGCAGTCAAAAATTCTCTATCTTGTGTAACAGTTGATAACTCTTTTATGGTTGGTAAAATATCATCACTCAATGCCCAATCAAACTCTTGAAACAAAAAACAATCAAATGTCTTACGAAAGACTTGTTGTGGCAGCTCTTTATTTGTTTCAAACACATGGTCTACTAAATTCTGATAGAATTTGAATTCTTTTTCTGAACGAATAAATAAGTCTTCAAGCCGTTTCAAACAACTACCTCCACTCTTGTCGAACTAGTAGTTTTTTAATTCTTCCTCTATATCTTCTTTTAATGTTTGAATTTCAATTGACACCGAATTATTTCGATTATAGAAAATGGACGGATTGATTCCATCTGCTATCATTCCCGGCAGCCATTCTTCTATAAAATCGTCTAAATCAATCATTTCTGGTACTGTTTTTTCCCATTGATCGATCGCACAATAAGCGGCATGATCCTCTGTCGGCCAAAAATGAAGCTGCGGTACACGATAATCATCCTCTGACATCACCCACCCCTTCTCGTTTCTTAATGACCAAACCTCTTCAAAATCAACAATCTTTTTGATGAAATAGTCATAACGCTTTTTCGCAGGTAATTGCATGGTGGTTTCTAATTCTTTCGGATGCATGGATATTGCGTCACTCCTTTTATTTATAAATGGGCTTAACCATAAGAATTTAGCAAGCTCATATATAGAAACTATTTGTATTCTTCTAACCAGTCATTCAAATCATCTACAGGATGTAAGTAAGAATTAGGTGAATCTTTCAAATCAATTCCACTTAAAAGAATCAGCATATCCCAAACTTGATCATCGTCTATTTCTGGATCGTCTGCAGAAACGTAAATTTCAGCCCAATCAGACACTTGTTCTCTTGTGATCGTCCCCTTTAAGACATTTCGTATTTTATTTAAACAGTCTAGCATTTTTGGTTCAGCCATTTATTACACCATTCCTTTCTCAAAACTCATTTTACGCTGTAAACTGCCTATATTTCATATTTAATAATATCCTCCATTGACATACCTTTAAAATATAAAGTAAGAATGTTTTTAATAGTGTATTCGCTACGTATACCCATCGGGTTAAATATAGTCTTAGCCGTTTTTGGATCAGCAACCTCTAAGTCCATAGCAGGTGTATCGGAACCTTCTTTACCCTCGCTTACGTAATAATTTCCATTTCGGTATTCCACGAATTTCAGATTTTGAAGATCCTCTTCTTTTATAAAATCTTGATTTATTTTTGTGATGACTTTCCATGAACCACTTAAAAAGCCTGTCAGGCCTGTATTTGCAACGAATAGTCCTTTCTCTTTTTTTATCAATTGTTTTAACTCATTTTTTTCTATTCTTTCATCAACAAACAAATCATAGTATTGGATTAAAATATCATCATATTGATTTTTCCCCTCACCCGAAATGATCAAAGCATAGCTCAATTTCCCAACTTCTTTTAATGGGAGTTCAAATATAGCTCCTGGTTCTACTTTACTTAAAGTTTTTACTTTTTTAGTTGTTATTTTAATATCCGTTACTTCTTTGTCGTTTAAATCATCAAAATAGTGACTACCTCCATTGTTTAAAGCCATCATAATTGTCAAAAGCATCTCATCAATCGTTGGCTTTCTCTTCAAATGTTCCTCAGTCATTTCATAGAATTGTTCAATCGCTTCTTCAAAAATATCTAATCCATCATCACCAATTATGATGTTCTTTTTCTTATGTACTTCTTCCCAAAAGCCCATTTAGAATACCCCCTTTATATATTGTGTTCTTTATGTTATTCTCATTTTGCTTTATCACGATAAACGTATACTTGTATAAACTGTTTTATGTGCACGTTTGAAAAGTGCCACTTCATGATCCGTTAACCACTTAAGCTCTCTCATATGATAGGAAATTTCTTCTAAGTAAGTATCGGTTTTAGCAATTAATTTTTTATCTAAGATATTTCTTTTATTGTCTTCAACAACAAGATAAAGAGTAAACTGTTTTAAATCTAATTCGATAAGTGGGTAAGCTTTTCTTTTTTTATCGGGACTTAGTTTTGTTCTCCCTTTAATCTCCGCTTTATATTCCTTCTCCTTCATTTTCTTAAATGTTGCTTTGACTAGCTGACTGTCCCAATTCTTCAGTTCACAAAGATAGAGTATCGCTTTTTCCAAAGTATCTGCTAAGATCTTTTTCTTATTTGTTGCATTTTCAAATTCACTGTAACGGAAGGGTACTTCCAGCTCGTACGTATTTTTTATAAATAAGATGTCTGGTTCATCTTTTGAAGTACTAATTAATTTGTAGTCTTTAAAAGGCCCACATATCAAAACAATAGCCTCACAATCTTTCGTTTGAAATTTCTTTTCTAATTCGTATAAAAACATTTCAGTCATACAAAGGGATTGGCTGGCTAAGTTCCCACGGTCGTCATCTGACATTAATTGTATATTTTTCAAATACACTTCTTGTAAGCCTCCTAATAAGATTGTGAATGTTTGCTCACTCTTTTTTCAAAACTTGCTTTCTTAGGTGTAAATGCTCTATCTCATTCCCATTAAAATGCCCTTTCTTCCCTTCTAAATATAGCTAGTTTAAAATATTAGCTCCTTAGAATTTGAAGAATTTCTGTTGCTTCTTTGTACAATTCATTAACTAGTTGTATAATAATTCCTCGCAAATCCACTTCATTTTCAAATGCAATTAAATATCCTTTTTTGCTGATCAGATTATTTGATACACAATCCCAGATATCCAGATGGTCTATACAATAACCTTCATCTCCCTCATCACCATCATGAAACTCTTCGCCATTTAGATAATCTACTGAAAAATATATGGATGAATGATAACCTGCTTTAAAACAATCTGAAACATGAACTTCTCTCCCGCTAAATTTCTTCCCATATCCGAATCGTCCAAATGCAGCATTGATTGTTAACCCTAAATCTCTAAAATCTATTTGTTTTTCATTCACTATATTCAAAGCGATTTTTGTTATTTCTTTTTCGATATCTGTGATAAATTCTTTGGTCAAAGTATTCAATTTAATTTTTTTCAAATTTTTCACCTCTTGCATTGCCTATAGTTGTTAAGATAATGATTACTATTTCACTTCAATATATTTCTATAAATATACCGTACTTTCAAACTAATCCATATATCATCAACTTATCTATATATCCCCTTTTTCACACATAAAAAAGCACCCTAAACGGATGCTTCTACCAAATGATATTTTTTCAAAATACGATAGGTGATTTCTTTTGCTTCTAGTCCGGTGCCTTCTATATTTGTGGTGAGGATGTAGGTTTTGTTTTCATGTTTGATGAAGCCTGCGTACCAGCCGATTCCTGATCCGGAGCCTGTTTTTCCGTATAACGTGGCGTGTTTTTCTTCTTCTTGTATCATCATTCGTTTGACGGTTCTCATAACCGATAGGTCAAATGGGAGACTTTCTTCATATAGCTGTTTAAGGAAATGAACTTGTTCTACTGGAGAAATGCGCAACGTACTGCTTAGCCAAAATTGATCGATTCCGCCAGATATGTCTTGATTCCCATAATGAATGGCTTTTATCCAATGGCTCATGCGTTCTTCCCCGATGTCACGCGCCATGGCTTGATAATACCAGACGACTGAATCTCTCATGCCAGAGCCCAGTGTATGGTCCTTATTCCAGTTATCAATCTCTCTTTTTACTCCGTCCCAATATTTGATGTCGTATTCATCTTTAACTGCGCCAGTTTGAAGTCCGATTAAGGCATTTGCTATTTTAAACGTTGATTGTGGTGCAAAGCGCTTGTTCGCTCTTTTTTTGTTATACACCCATGGTGATTTTTCTTTTACTTCTTGAATTACAAATGTGCCATCCCGATCTTTCATGAATTCATCGACGGACCATTTTGGAGATGTTCCTTCGCTTGATGAAGGTTGGCCGATAAAAAGTGCCATCAGCATAATAGTGAAAAATAGCCATTTTATATGGTTCTTCAAAAAAACCGCTCCTTTTCCCATGAATTGTATCGATTTTAGCATGTTGAGCGATAAGACATAAGGTACGCTTGTCCTCTTTTCTGCCAAAAAAAAAAGCCGGTTTTATCCGGCTTTCTGTTTATTGTACGTTCCATTTTTTCTCTTCAATCGCTTGCTTTGCAATTTTTGAAATTGTCATATCGTCCATTGGTGGGTTATGAAGGCCAGCACGAATGTCTCGATAGTAACGTTGAAGCGGGCAGCTAAGGCTTAAGCTTTTTGCACCGACTAAACGCATGGCTTTATCGACCACTTGCAGACTATAATTGACGACTGTATGCTTCACAGCACCGAATTCATTGATTAACAGCTCTCTTTTCTCTGGCTGCTCATACAATGTTGTCGTTGAATAGATGACATGGCGTGCTTGCTTTAGTAGTAAATCAATTTCGCCAATCAGTGTTTGGACATTTGGCAGTTCGCTAATCGTTCCGCTAATACTGTTCGGTGAATGGGTGATGGCATACTGAACAGCATAGTCTCTTGCCGCTTGTGCAATCCCTAAATAACAGGAAGGAATATGTGCTATCCAAGGGTTTAACGTAACGCCCCGAGGTCCTTTTTGCACTTCAACCAACATGTCATCTGGAACTTCCACATGATCTAGAATTAAATCATGGCTCTCTGTTCCTCTCATGCCAACAACATCCCACGTTTCTTCTATAGAAACACCTTTTGTATCATGGTGAATTAAGAAGAAGCCCATCGCTTCTTTTTCTTCGATCCATACACCGACGAGAAAGTATGTGAGCGCTGGTGACATCGTTGTGAATGTTTTCCTGCCACTGATCACCCATTGATCTCCTGATCTCGTTGCAGTTGTTCCAGGTTTGCCTCCTCTTGTTGGACTCCCTGTTTGCGCTTCACTGACAGCCCGGTTCACAAGAGCCCCATTTTTGATTTCTTCAGCAAAAAATTGCAGCTGCTTCTCATTCCATAGTTTCTTTTCATAAATTTCACCAACAACTCCTTGGTGCCAGCCGATCGATAAGGCAGTTGCTCCATCCATACTTCCCAGCGTTTCTTGAAAAAGGACCATATCCTTTACAGATTGACCCCCGCCCCCGTACTCAACAGGCAGAGACAACGTTGTATAGCCCAGTTCTACTAATGATTCGATATTCTGTTTAGGAAAATAGGCACCCTCATCATGTTCTTTTGCAGATTGTTCGATCGTTTCACGAAGGGATTCTAGTTGATTTAGCCAATTTTTTTGAAAATCTGTATCGACAAATAATGCTTTAGACAAAACGTATCCAACTCCTCTGTTTCTCGCAATCTATCATATCCGATTTATCCAATAGGTATTATTAAAACACACTTTACTTATAGGATTTAATGTGTTAAATTTTATCAATATTAAGTACATATGTCAAAGGAACGTGATGCTTTTATGATTTCTGCTACTAATCTACATAAATCCTATGGGTCAACTCATGTGTTAAAAGGAATTGATTTCACCGTACAAGAAGGTGAAGTGGTCGCCATTATTGGACCGAGCGGATCAGGAAAAACAACCCTTCTCCGCAGTTTAAACAGCCTTGATATCCCAGACAAAGGAACGCTGACAGTTGGAGAAGCCACGATTCAATTTGAACAATATCGAAAAAAAGATCTTTTAAAACTCAGACAGCAATCGTCTATGGTGTTTCAGCATTATCACTTGTTTCAAAATAAACGAGCACTTGAAAACATCACAGAAGGATTGATTGTGTCTCAAAACATGTCTAAAAAAGAGGCGGAAAAAATCGGAGAGCAATTGTTAACGCGAATTGGGCTGCTTCATAAAAAAGATGCGTTTCCAAGTGAATTATCCGGCGGTCAACAGCAGCGTATCGGAATTGCCCGTGCGCTTGCGATGAATCCTGCGGTGCTTTTGTTTGATGAACCAACGTCTGCACTAGACCCAGAGATGGTCGGAGAAATCCTTGAAATGATGAAAGATATTGCGAGCCAAGGCATGACGATGGTCATTGTGACGCATGAAATCTCGTTTGCAAAGGATGTAGCGGATACAGTGATCTTTATGGCAGATGGGGAAATCGTTGAGAAAGGCTCACCAGAAGACGTCCTGATGAAGCCTCAGCATGAACGGACGAAACAATTTTTATCAAGAATTCATCGCGGGATGTGGCAAGGATTGGAGGAAGACAGATGAAGCGCAAGACTTTATTCACTGCCGCTAGTATCCTTCTGTTTCTCCTCTCTCTCATTGGCTGTAGCAGTGTGAAAACGACAACAGATGATGGCAGACAAATTGTCAAAGTCGCACTAAGCGCAGAAGTCAATCCGCCTTTTTTAGCCACAAATGACCGCAACGAGCCGATTGGCTATAACATCGATTATTTAAATGAAGTCGAGAAACGTTTGCCACACATTCATTTTGATTATATCTTTGGCGAGGAAGAATCCAATTTAATTGGGATCGGCGCTGGGAAATTTGAAATGGCGGCTAATTGGTTTTTTAGTAATCCTGAACGTGAAAAACGCTTTCTTTATCCTAAGGTTCCATACGGCTTTTCGATGACAGGTTTAATTGTGAATGAATCAGAGCAAGATATTCAATCTCTAGACGATATGACATCAAAAAAGCTCGCTCCCGTCAGTCCTAGTGGCGGCCTTCGTTCCATATTAAATCAATATAATGAAGAAAATGATCGGAAAATTCCGCTCACGACCATTGAAAGCCCTTCAAACGAACTCAATTTAAAACGAGTCGAAAGTGGACGGTCCGATGCGGCTTTTATGAATATTTCGACCTTTGATACGATTCAAAAACATCTACACCTGAAAGTCAAAGTGGGAGGCATTGTCTCAAAGGAACCTATTTATCTTGTCTTACAGCCTAGTCAAAAGAAACTAGCATCACAATTGGACCGAGTGACACAAGAGATGATAGAAGACGGAACATTACCTGACCTTGCGAAGAAATGGTTTGGCGTTGATTTCTTTCAAGATATTGACTATATATCAGAGCAAGGCTATCAATATGAAGAAAGGAAGGAAGCGCCATGACGTTTACAGCTGGAGATTGGCTAAGAATCTTTTTACAGGTGGTTGATCGCCTACCACTCACATTTCTTATGATTGTGGTGTCGTTGTTTTTTGCCATCATCATCGGATTGCTGTTTGCTTGCATTCGAATCAAACAAATTCCAGTGCTGAAACAATTGGCGGTCATTTATTTGTCATTTACACGAAGTACGCCGCTCATTGTTCAGTTATTTCTGATTTATTTTGGTCTGCCTCAGCTTTTACTCATGGCCGGAATTCAAATCAATCATTGGGATCGTGTGTTATTTGTGATGATCACATTCTCGTTACATACGGGCGCTTATTTATCTGAAGTCTTTCGCAGTGCATATTCTTCTGTTGGGAAAGATCAGCTTGAAGCAGCTTACATTGTTGGGATGACAGATACTCAGGCATTAATGAGGATCATTATTCCACAAGCCTTTCTCATTGCACTTCCGAACCTCGGAAATTACACCATTGATCTCGTGAAAGATACTGCCATTGCATTTACAATCGGACTCATTGATATGATGGGACAGGTCAAAATCATCCTAGGTAATAACTACGGGATAGGGATGTTTGAAGTGTACGTCATCATTGCAATTGTGTATTGGCTGATTTGCATCAGTATTGAACTGATCACGATGCTACTGGAAAGAAAATTTGTGAAAGGCCGCACCAGCCTGTCACGCTAAGGAGGCGATTTGATGCAAACCATTGATATATCATTTGCGATTGACCAAATACCACATATTCTAAAAGGCGTTCCCTTTACCTTATTGATTGCACTTGTTTCTATGGCTGTGAGCCTTTTGATTGGATCTGTTTTTGCTTTCATTCGCCTCTTTCGTATCCCTGTGCTCCGCCAGCTTGTCACGCTCTATGTCTCATTTTTTAGAGGAACACCTCTCATTGTTCAGTTGTTTGCTTTCTTTTATGGCATTCCATTTGTTCTGACCAAAATGAATAGCACTTTTGGGTTGACCTTTCACCCGGATATGGTCTCCCCGCTTACCGTTGCCCTTATCACCTTCAGCCTGCATTCAGCCGCACATTTAACAGAAGTGGTCCGCAGCGCACTTCTTGCAGTAGACAGAGGGCAGCTTGAAGCGGCGAAAATCGTTGGCATGACCACCAGACAGGCGATGATTCGCATTATTTTACCGCAAGCGTTTGTGGTTGCCCTGCCAAACCTAGGGAATCAGCTCATTCAGCTGTTAAAAGCCACATCCCTTTCGTTTACAATTGGTGTACTGGAAATCATGGGAATCTCGCGCATCATTGCAAATGATGGCTACAAGTTTTTAGAAACGTATCTTGTCTCTGCTTTGATCTATTGGATGCTTAGTATTTTCTTTGAACTCGCTTTTGCTTTGTTAGAGAAACGAGTCAGCGTGTACGGAAAATCTCTTGGACGTTAAAAAAAAGAGAATGGCAGATGCCATTCTCTTTTTCGTCCTACTTATTCAGCACTGACTAAAATTTTCACTTGATCTTTTTCATTGATTAATGCATGGAAGCCATCTTCGATCACATCGTCCAACTTGATTTTCTTCGTGACGAGTGTGTCTGCAGAGAAATAGCCTTTTCTCATTAAGTTTAATACAGATGGGAAAACATCTCTGTAGCCGATGATTCCTTTGACTGTACGTTCTTTAATGACAATGTCATTCGGCATAATTTCTGCGCCTTTTTCCCAAATGCTTACAATGACTGTTTCACCTGAAATTCTAGTTGATTGGATTGCTTGCTTCAATACAACAGGTACACCTGTCACTTCAAAAGAAACATCGACTCCACCATTTGTGCGGCGTGCGATTTCTTGAACAACATCTTCATACTGAGAAGGATCTACAATGATCGCTCCAAGTTCTTTTGCTTTTTCTTGGCGCTCTTTTGATAATTCCACTGCATAAATGTCAGTAGCACCAGCTGCTTTTAATGCTTCAATGACAAGTAAACCAATTGGTCCACAGCCAAATACAGCTGCTGTATCCCCAGCTTGTACTTTACTAGAACGAACGGCATATAAAGCAACTGCAGAAGGTTCAACAAGTGCACCTTGCTCATATGAAATTTCGTCTGGTAACAAATGAAGTAATTCTTCATCGACAGATACATATTCAGAGAATCCTCCACCGCCACCAGCAAGTCCTAAGAAGCCCATGTTTTCATCTAAGTTGTAAGCACCTTGGTGCCCGTGAGTTGCAAAAATAGGTTCAACAACCACTCGATCGCCTACTTTGTAATTACTCACGCCTTCTCCAACTTCTACAATTTCACCAGAGAACTCGTGTCCCAGTGTAATGGGTGCTTTTTCTTTTGTAAGTGGATGAGGTTCATTCACAGGAATGAAGATCGGCCCGCCTAAATATTCATGTAAATCACTACCACAAATGCCGCACCATTTTACTTTCAGTTTCACTTTTCCTGGAGCAACTGTTGGTTCGTCAATTTCCTCTAGTCGAATGTCCTTTTGATCGTGCCAGCGTAGTGCTTTCATTTGTAAGACTCCTTTTCTCATCAATTTAATTAACTTACTTAAATAATGATAACATAATTTTTTTAATTTTCTAAGTAAGATGCACTATTTTTTTGACAGTCAATGGACGAAAAATGACAAAACATAGCAACAGACAAATAAGAAGCATACATAGGCAGCCGATTATGACAGAAGTACGTATCGATAACACATGCGCCAATGCGCCGCATATTCCTGTCATCATCATCGTCAGAACAGCTTCACATAACGCATAAAAACTTGCCACTCTCCCCATAACCTCTACCGGGATATTCGTTTGATAAAAAGTGATAAAACCGGTGTTTGCAAATGCTAAAAAGAAAGCGAGAACAAAAAAGCCAGCTGCTGCGACAGTCAATGTGTTCGAAAAAGCATAGATCAAGTATCCAAAAGCCACAAGCAAACTCCCCGCACCAAGCATCACTGAAACAGGCAGCCTTTCGACAATGACCGTATTGAGACATGCCCCTGCGATAATCCCTGCTCCAGCTACACTGACAAGAAACCCATATTCGGTATTGGTCAACATCAGCACTTCCTTTGCAAAAGCTGCTTCAAGTGAGTCAATCGCAGTCGGCAGCACCGTGATGGCGGCACTAAATAATAAATACACGGCCATCACTTGCCTGGATGTGAGACTGAAACGAAAGACAAGTTTTGCATCTTCCTTTAATACCGAGAGAGAAAACCCCTTTTGTGCCCCGTCTGCTTTTGACAAAATCGGTAAACACATCGTCAAAACAGCAGATATCAAAAGGCAGATTGCATTTACATAAATTGAAAGGACTGGTGTACCAATGAGAAAAAGCAGCCCTGCTACGGCGGGTCCGAGTAAAAATCCACCAGACTGCAGCAAGGATCGAATGGCATTAAACCGTTTTCGTTTATCCGCCGGGATTAGTGCTGTCATATACACCATCGAAGCTGGATGAAACATGGCTTGTGCCATATGAATGAGAAATAGCATCACATATACGATCAATAAGTGGCCTGAAAATAAGGCAAAGGGTAAACAAGCAATCAGAACGGCCCGGCATAGATCTAGACTGATCATGACATTCCGCTGATTCAGTCTATCTACTAAACTACCAGACCAGCTATTTGTTAAAAGAGCCGAGACAGGTCTTAACATATAGACGGCTGTTACAGCAAGAACGGAGCCCGTTTCCTGAAAAATCAGCAGGTGGAGAGCAATCATATAAATCCATTCTCCTATGTTCGCAATACCAATCGCTCCAAGTAACATGCTCATATCCCGCCAATGTTTTTTCATCGTAGTGCCTCCTTTTTTTCATCAAAAAAATCCCGCCCCCAAGACATTTCTGTCTTGAGGACGGGATTGACTCCGCGTTGCCACCTCAGTTCATTCACCTGTTACCAGATGAACCTCAGCAGGTTATCGCTAACCCTTCTCTATAACGGGAGAATGCCGCTGCACCACCATCACAATGAATCCGGTACAGAGCTAAGAGGCTTGGTTCTGTAACGCTTCCCAGCTCCTTCTCAGCTTTACGGAGTTCTCTGTGTGAGGCAGCCATTACATACTCTTCTCTATTTATGCTTTATCTTTTTTTCATCACGATCTTCAGCTGAATTGTTACATATTGTACTGCGCCTCCGTCAAGGCGTCAATGTTTTTTTTCATGTTAATCCGCATAAATCATTTTTCTAGTCATGCCGCCATCAACAACCAAATCTGTTCCTGTCACAAATTGATTGTCTTCATCTGTTAAATAAAAACAAGCTTTGACAATATCCTTTGGCGTTCCTACTCGATTGGAAAGATGCTGCTGATGGTCAATTTCTCGCAAATTTTTCTCATCCTTCGTTTCAATCCACCCAGGAGAAATGCTGTTTACTGTTATATGATCCTGACTAAAGGAAACAGCCAGCGCATGAGTAAGTGCTGATATCCCACCTTTTGATGCAGCATACGCTTCTGTATCTGGTTCTGACATGGTCGCGCGAGTGGATGAGATATTAACGATAGAACCGCCTGATTGATTCTCTTTTATATAACGTGCCGCTTCCCTTGCACATAAAAAAGCACCTCGTAGGTTTGTATGCAGCACATGATCAAACTCATCAACCGTTAGCTCATAAGGCGATTTTGTACACATAACCCCTGCATTATTGATGAGAATATCGATCGTTTGATAACGAGCCACAGCAGCCGACATGATGTCTTGAATATCCTTCTCTTGTTTCACATCCGTTTTTTTAAAAAAAGCCTCAAAGGACTCCTTTTTCAGCTGATCTTCCAAGCGCTTGCCCTTCTCTTCGTCAATATCCGCAAGCACAACACGCGCCCCTTCTTTCGCATAGCCATACGCGATCGATTCACCAATTCCATTGGCTGCGCCAGTGATGATGACGGTTTTATTGTGAAAGTTCATCGTTTATCCTATCCTTTCTCTCATGAGATGTTGTCGTCTATCATACCACTCATGTATACATGATACCTAGTCAAATGGGACATAGAAAAACCACCACCTAAATCATACATTAGGAGGGTGGTATATTTGTAATTCTCCATATTGACGACATAGTCGTTTGCTTCTTGTGTAAAGTCTGGGAAGGTTTGTGTTTATCATTCAGTCATTCTATTCGGCTCTTTTTCTGTATGATTATATTAAAAAGCAGCCTTTAGTATATCTAAGTAGTCCGCTTTCGTAACGGCACGAACATTGCTTTTTGAAGAGTTGTTTTGTTCTGCTAGTTCAGCCATTTTTTCAAAATCTTCTACTTTTACATAAGATAATTCTTTTAGTGATGGAATACCTAAATTCTTTGTGAATGTATACATACCATCCATTAATTTTTGAATCGCCACATCATCTGCATCCGTTTTATCTGCAAAGCCCATGATGTTTGCAAGCTCTATGTGCAATGATTTGTTTTCAGCTGCATTAAATTGTATGACATAAGGTAAAAATACAGCATTTGCGATACCATGAGGCGTATCATAAAGACTGCCGAGCGCTTCGGCTAAACAATGCACGGCTGCTACATCAGCGGAACCGAAGCATAAGCCAGCGAGTAAACTGCCTTCCTGCATTTTGTATCTTGCTTCTAAATCAGATCCGTCTTCATACGCCTTCGGTAAATAGATCACAATGGTTTTCATTGCGCTTGCCCCCATCGCCTTAGAAATAGGGTTTGTTTCTTTACATGTATAGCCTTCAATCGCATGGACCAGTGCATCAACACCTGTTGCCGCTGTTATACTTTTTGGCACCGTAGAAGTAAGAGCAGGATCCAAAATCGCAATAGTTGGTCGAAGCAAGGCATGTTTTAAGGTGATTTTTTTATGTGAAGCAGCTAACGTAATCACAGATGAACGGGTCACCTCAGAGCCAGTTCCAGCCGTGGTTGGAATACAAATTAAGGGTGATACATTTGTGTACGCTTTCTTGCCTGCTATATACTCTTCAGGATTACCGCCATTTGGACCTAATAAAGCAATGGCTTTTGCCGTATCCATTGGGCTGCCTCCACCAATCGCAATAACCGCTGATGCTTGTACTTTTCTAAAGAGCTCTGCACCCGTTAGACATTCATGATCTCTAGGGTTTGGTGATACTTGATCAAAGACGACAACGGAATAACCAGCTTCTTGCAAATACGCTTCAATAGGCGTCACCAATCCTGCGCTTTTTACACCAGGGTCAGTTACAATCATAATTGTAGCACTAGGCAATACAATGTCCTCTACAATAGAGGCAATATCTTTAGATTTCCCCGCCCCCATGATCATTTTCGTATGACAATCATATTCAAAATTTATCATTGATTTTCTACCCCTTCATTTGTTGATTTAATCGCTTGTTTTTCTGCTCCCCACCATTCTATTCCTTTTAAACCAGGAATGGTAGAAGCGTAAAAAACAGGGTTCTTTCCTACCTTTCTTTGTCCCATGTAATCATTTAGAGCCGCAAAAGCAAATTTGCCTAAAATCGCAATGGCAACCAAGTTAACAATAGCCATAATCGCCATCGACAAGTCCGCTAACGTCCAAACGATTTGTAAGTTGGCGAGAGCACCAAACATAATCATCATTAAAACAGTGATTCGATACACGAATAGCGCGGTTACACTGTTATGAATAAAACCGATATTGGCTTCACCGTAATAGTAGCCACCTACAATAGAGCTAAATGCAAAAGTAAAGATCGCAAATGCTAAGAAAATACTAGCCCAAGAACCGAAATGCTGCGCCATTGCAGCTTGAGTAATTTCAATACCTGACAAATCACCTGCTGTTTCTACTGTTGATAGCATAATAATAAATGCTGTACAACTACAAACAACTAATGTATCAAAAAATACGCCTAATAATTGAACAAACCCTTGTTTTACTGGGTGTGAAACATGGGCAGCAGCAGCGGCATTTGGTGCACTTCCCATTCCTGCTTCATTGGAAAATAAACCGCGTTTGACACCGTTCATTATTGCAGCGCCGATTCCGCCTCCAACCATTTGCTCTAATCCAAACGCACTTTTCATAATACTTGCTAATGCTGCGGGTACATCAGCGATATTTGTCACAATCACATAAAGTGCTAAGATAATATAAAACGAGGACATGATTGGCACAATGATTTGGGTAAAGCGGGCAATTCTCTTTACACCACCAAAAATGATGAGAGCCGTAAGAATGGTTACGAATACCCCCATGCCAATTGGACTGATACCAAATGAATATCGAAAGGCATTTGTGATGGTGTTCGTTTGTACTGCATTAAAAATTAAGCCAAAACTAATAATAACAGAAAAGGCAAAGATCCTACTTGGCCATTTCAGTCCAAATTGCTTTTGTATATAATAGCCTGGACCCCCTTTAAAACCATCACTTGTTCTCACTTTATATATTTGAGCGAGTGTGCTTTCGACAAATGCAGAAGCTCCCCCTAAAACCGCTGCAAACCACATCCAGAAAATAGCTCCAGGACCACCAACTGTGATGGCAATAGCAACACCTGCCATATTTCCAGTTCCAATCCTCGTCGCTGCTCCGATAAAGAAAGCTTGCATTGAAGAAATGTCTTGACTCCCTTTTATTTTTGGGGCTTTTTCAAAAATAGAACGGAAGATCTCTTTTAGTAAGACAATTTGCATAAACTTCATTCTCACCGTAAAGTAGATTCCAATCCCTATTAACATAACGACTAAAATATATGTCCATAAAAAGTCATTTATTGAATTGACAATCGTTTCAAACAAAGCCATCCCCCCTATAAAATCTGAACATTCTAAATAATGAAAGCGCCTACTTTTATCATAGTAAAAATGTTATGATCTATCTATAGAAGTTTTCTGATTGCATCAATCGGCTCATCCGATTTAGGAGGGATTGACGTTGGAAATAAAGCAACTGATGATGTTCCAAACAGCATCAAAAGTATTAAACTTTACAAAAACAGCACAAATACTTGGCTATGCTCAATCTAGTATCACGGCAAATATCGCTGCATTAGAAGAAGAGCTAGGAACCCCTCTATTTGAAAGGCTTGGAAAAAGGGTCATTTTAACAGAAGCTGGCATGAAGTTTCAAGATTATACGGATAAGATTTTAGGTTTAACAGGAGAAGCATTAGAGGCTGTTGGTGGGATGAGTGAGCCAAGCGGCATTTTGAGAATATGTGCATCTGAAACACAATGTACCTATCGACTTCCTCATATTTTAACGGACTTTCAAACAACGTATCCTAAAGTAGAACTGATTTTTCGTCCCGGAATAGCTGAAAAGGATGTTTTAAATCTATTACTGGAAGGACAAATTGATGTCGCCCTATTATCGATGAATCCTGTCGTATCCTCACATTTAATTGTAAAAGAATTAAAAGATGAACCGATGGCGATTGTATGCTGTCCAACAAATCCATTGAGCAAAAAACAAAAAGTATATCCTATCGATTTAGACGAGCAAAGATTGTTGTTAACCGAAGACTGCGATTATCGTTACGCCTTCGAACACTCTTTGACACAGGCAGGAGCAAAACCGAGAAGTAAACTAGAACTAGCAGATGTAGAAGCCATAAAAAAATGTGTAATGGCTGGTTTAGGAATTGCTGTACTTCCCGAAATTTCTATAAAAAGAGAAATAACAGAAGGCCATATGATTAAAATCAATTGGATGGGACCCTGTCTCACAACGAAAATCCAACTATTCTGGCATAAAAATAAATGGATGTCTCCTGCTTTGAAGGCGTTTGTTGATTTAACAGAGGATTATATCCTTCTCAATGGGTAATGTGAAATATTTACTTGGGCAGCCTTCAATTTCTTTCACCATTGTACCTCAGAAAATATTAACGAGTTATCCAATCATTTTAAGTAAATCACATGTATACAAAAAGCCCTCTACATAGCTATAGAGGGCTTTTTAGAAGATACAATGTAAATACAAAGGATTAATAGGATCTGATACTCTTCAAACCAATGATCATAAAGACCACCGTAAAAGCAATTAAAACCGTCGCATCTAATAATAAGATAGAAAGATTAACATTGCCGCTCATGATCTCACCAAAACCAGACATCATCCACGTTTGCGGTATAGCCAAAGAGATCTTCTTCATAATGTCTGGAACGATATCTAAAGGCCAATAAATACCACCTAGCATGCATGATCCTACAATGACAATTGCACTAAATACTTCAGCTTGTTTTTTTGTTTGAGATAAAGTAGCTATCATAAATCCTAAACTTACGACAAGGCCTATAACAAACGATCCGAACAATAAAATAAGAAACAGGTTGCCTAAGTAGACATTAAAGAAAATAGATAAGATGGTCAAAAGAACACCCAATTGTATCCATCCAAGAAGGAAATATGCCATTAAATAGCCTAGAAGTACATATATTTTATGGATTGGACTCGAAAGCAATCTTTGCCATGTATAATTTTTATACTCCAAATGTATAGATGACAAAGAGCTTGAAATCGCAAACATCATAAACATAATGGTAAAGCCAAGCGGTATCAAATTGGGTTGTTGGCTTGCTTGACCATTTTGATTTTTTTCGGCCAATGAAATCGTGCCAGATTCATTTAACTTGTTCAATGCATTGGTGAGAGAAACACTTTTCTGCTCTTTCACACCCTGATTGATTTGATAAATGATGGCAGCTGTCTCTTTTAAATAGGGAGATAAGACTGCATATTCTTCAGTTTTTTTATAAACTGTCACATCAAAAATCTCTTTATTTTCTTTTAGATGGGACTTTAATTGGTTTACGACTTTCACAGACGCAACTACCTTTTCTTCAGATACTAAATCTTTTGCGTCGCTTTCAGTTGCCTTTACCCAGAGAAATTTGGTGTTTTTTTCGAGAATTTGAAAAATTTCTTGATCTAGTTTACCTTGACTGGGCTCTAGAATAAAAGCAACTGTCGGTTTCTTTGTATCAGATGCGGTACTACCAAAGATAAAACTAAATACAATTGGCATCACAAATAAAAAAATGAGGGTCAATGGGGACTTTAATGTTTCTTTTAACTTTAACGTGATAATGGCTAATATTTTATGCATAACGATGCTTCCTTTCAAAAGACATTCTTAATAAAGCAATGATGAAGAAAGCCATTCCCATCCCACAGCTAAGTAATAATCCGCTTTGAATTTCACTAAAATCAGCACCTGCCATACTTTTCAAAAACATTTGAAGTGCAAGAGAATTAGGTAAAAAATAGCTGATATTCATCACCCATTGTGGGAATAAGTATAAGGGCACCATACTCCCACCTAAAGCAGCTAACACTTGAGTTCCTAAAATCCCCACACTGTTAAACGTTTTTTCTCTATTGATAAAAGAACCAATCAGCACCCCAAAACCCGCAGCATTTAATATAAAACTACATCCGATCATAACAACAGTAAAAGGCTCTCCCCAGTTCACCTTAAAGACAAAGCTAGTAAATAAAATAATGACCGCAAGTTGAATCATACTCATTAAAATAATGCCCAATAACTTTCCAATGATATAACTAGTATTGCTTAATTTTGATACTAGTAGTCTTTTATAAACTTCTTCTTCTTTTTCCTCTATCATACTGCCAACCAAGAAAACAACAGTCATTAATAAAAAAAGCACACCCATCCCGCCTGCGTAGTATTGGAAGGATGTAATCGGCTGGCTGTTGATATGAATATTCCTTTCGTTCACTAGTTCTTTTTTCAGTTGATCAGACACGATCTCCACTTCTTTACCTTGATTCAACGGCACCAGAATACGATTCATATGATAATTTTGAAAGAATTGCACAACCACATTCTCTAGAACCATTTCCTGTAAGTTTGAATTAGGTCCTTTCAAAATATTCAATTGCACATGATCGTGATTTAATAGGCTTTTTTCAAAATTCGGCTTGATGATTATACCCATTGTAATGTCTCTACTATTTAAATCTTTCTCTAATTGATTTTTCGAGGTGACCTTCACCTCAAATATGTCACTGAGTTCACTCTTAGACAAAGTTGAAAGAAACATTTTACTTGTAGCGGACTTATCCTGATCTGTTATTCCTACTCGAAATGAATTGATCCTAATTTCGCTATCTTTCTTCATGTTATCTCCAAATGCTGCACCTAATATAGCAATTAATATGATAGGCATAAAAAAAAGTGTAAAAAAGCTTTTCTTATCCCTAAAAAACAATAATAGATCTTTCAGTACAACCCAAATGCTCATATGCTCACCTCTATTCGGTCTAATCTCGTAATTTCTTACCTGTTAAATACAAGAATACATTTTCTAAATTTGGTTCTACCACTTCTGCTGAAATTAATTGAACATTTAATGTGGTTACACCTTGAATAAGTTGACTTAGTAAATGCTGAGGGTCGTCATCAAATAATGTGATTTGATTTTCCTGTACCACAAAGTCATTCAGTGGGTGGTATTCATTTATGTATTGGCACACTCGCTCCATATCCTTTTGTCCTTGTTCACATTTAATCGTAAAAATGATTTCTCTTTTTTCTCCAACAAGCTCAGCCAATTCACTTAAATCACCTACCTTAATGAAAGAACCTTGATCCATAATAGCTATTTTTTCACATAGATATTCGACTTCCTCCATGTAATGACTCGTATAAATAATCGTCATTCCTTCACTATTTAACGTTTTAACTGTTTCTAATATATGATTTCTGGATTGCGGGTCTATACCCACTGTAGGCTCATCCATTATTAATAGTTTTGGCCGATGCAAAATCGCACATCCGATATTCACTCTTCTTTTCATCCCTCCTGAGAATACTTTCACTTTATCATTCGCTCTATTGTCCAGACCAATTAATTCAAGGATTTCTTGTACTCTGCTTTTTAATTCTTCTCCTTTAAGTCCGTACATTTTCCCCCAAAACGTTAAATTTTCTTTTGCTGACAAATCTAAATATAAAGCGATCTCTTGCGGAACAATGCCAATCAATTGCTGTGCATGCTTTGTTTCTTTATGTAGATCAATGCCTCCAATCGTAACAGTCCCGCTCGTTGCAGGTAGAAGTCCTGTCATGATGCCGATTAAGGTTGATTTCCCTGCACCATTAGGACCCAAAAGCCCAAATGATTCACCAGGTTTCAAGTGGAAGCTAACCCCTTTTAATACTTGTTTACCCTCATAATTTTTGATGATGTTCTGTACTTTTAGCAATTGTAATCTCTCCTCTATTCTTCCTATCTATCATAATCCTATCCAATCATTTCCAACTGTTTTATGGTATGTCTTTCAACTAAAGATTATTTTTTCCAATTTACTCATTTTACCACGTTATGAAATGTAGAAGAACAGTATAGGTCTTTTTATATTTATAAACAAAAAAACTTACAGGAAAAATCCTGTAAGTTTTTTCGATGGATCATTATTTAGAAATCATGCCATGCGGGTCAATCACAAATTTCTTCGCCACACCCGAATCAAAATCGCTATATCCTTTAGGGGCTTGATCAAGGGAAATCACGGTGGCATTAACGGCTTTGGCGATTTGTGCTCTTCCGCTTAAAATAGATTTCATCAAGCTGCGATGATATTGCATGACAGGGGTTTGGCCTGTCACAAAGGTATGGGCTTTGGCCCAGCCAAGTCCAATTCGCACTTTCAGAGATCCAACTTTTGCATCTTCATCCACAGCACCTGGATCTTCTGTGACGTAAAGTCCTGGAATTCCAAGTTTACCGCCAACTTTGGTAATATCCATAATTGTATTTAAAACGGTGGCTGGTGCTTCTCCTTGATCTCCATGACCTGAAGCTTCAAAGCCGACACAATCGACCGCACAGTCGACTTCTGGCTCTCCAAGGATATTTGTCATTTGTTCACCGATTCGATCATGTTTTCGTAAGTTAATCGTTTCGCAGCCAAAGCTTCTCGCCTGCTCGAGCCTTTGTTCATTGAGATCGCCGACGATGACAGCAGAAGCGCCAAGGAGCTGAGCGGAATGCGCTGCTGCTAGACCTACTGGCCCTGCACCAGCAATATAGACGGTAGAGCCCGGCTTTACGCCAGCCGTATAAGCACCATGAAAACCTGTCGGGAATATATCAGAAAGCATCGTCAAATCAAGTATTTTTTCCATCGCCTGATCTTTGTCCGGAAATTTGAGTAGCTGGAAATCAGCATATGGCACCATGACGTACTCCGATTGGCCGCCAACCCATCCGCCCATATCTACATATCCATAAGCTGAGCCAGGTCGATCGGGGTTCACATTTAAACACACATGGGTTTTTTGTTCTTTACACATGACGCAGCGACCACAGGCAATATTAAATGGAACTGATACGAGATCACCCTTTTGGATAAACTCTACATCTCGTCCAACTTCAACGACTTCACCAGTAATTTCATGACCAAGGACAAGTCCTTCAGGCGCAGTTGTACGCCCTCTTACCATGTGCTGGTCGCTCCCGCAAATGTTTGTTGTCACCACTTTTAAAATGACGCCATGCTCACACTTACGTCCAACATTGGCTTTAGGTACACCAGGGCCATCTCTTAAAACCAAATCAGGGTATCCAATATCCTCAACTGCTACATTTCCTGCTCCTTTGTAAACGACACCTTTGTTTCCCGACATGTTTTCATTCCTCCCTTTTTGTTTAAAAATGAAGTCTCTCCAAAATTCTCTCTTTCTCGGGCTTTTTCCTTCTTTTAACCGCACATTGACTCAAAAAGTAAGTGACAAATGTCTATCTAGGAGAGAAAAATGTACTTTCCAGTCAAATAAAAAAGAAAATATTGAAAAAAAAGCTAAACATTTGCAGAACATTGTCGATATAAGGAATAAGCCAGACAGGTATCCTTAATCGACAAACAAATTCCTTATATATACTATCATTCCTTACACACCTGGCTGGCCCCTACATATGAAATGAATGCAAAAGACTCTTCTTGTGAAGTGTCTTTTTTATTGATGAATGATCAATTCCCACATGCAAAAAAGGCCCTTCTGACGAAGAGCCTTTTTTAATTGCTTGTTCATTACCTGGGAAATATTTTCATCATCATTTTAAGGCTTTGATACAGATGTATGTATCATAATGGTAAACAGAGACGTCTCTAAAGTGATACGCTGAAAAAAGACAGCTAATGTCTTCTTCACTGTACGTTGAAAGAGAATGTGAGCGTTTTTGTTCCTTCATTAGTTCCTGCTTTTGAAAAGATAAGAATACTTCTCCATCCACTTGAAGAACACGATATACCTCTTTCATAACTTGTTCGATATCTGGCAAGTAATAGATGGTCTGCACTGTGAACAATTTATTGAATGATCTGTCTTCAAAAGGTAATTGCTCAGCTTTTCCAAGTGTGATAACGGCTTTTTCCTGCTCGACAAGCCTCTTATGTTTTCTTTTCGCGTATTTTACCATATGACGCGAAGCATCGATTCCATATACTTTCCCTCGATCAAGTTTTTCCGCTACTTTAGATAATGTCATACCTCTTCCAGTACCAATTTCTAAAATCCGGTCGTTTTCTTGTATATTTAAGAGTTGAATCGTCCATTGATTGATATTATGATGATTTTTTTCCATATAGCGGGCAACCCATTTTGAGAACAAGCCCTTTGGTTCCCTCATTTGTTTTCCAATCCAGCTTTGAATCAATGTCAACACCTGCTTTGCACCAGTAAATAAAACTATTTACGAATTTTCTTACTTTTCATATCGGCTCTCGCCTAACAAAAGTTAAGACCTAGTCCTAATTTCTTTGTCTTTTATTAGACGGCACCTTTTCTGAAAATGTTTCGCACGTCATGAAAAATATTTAAACAAATAGGCATTTTCATTAATTGTGCTCAGAATGATTTCGTTTTCCGCATGAGCTGCATATTTTATGAATGTATCTTGATTAGATAAAGGTGGTGCTAGATTATGGGCTTTGGCGGTTATTCTGGAGGCTACTGCGGTGGCTACGGTGGCGGTTTTGCAGGCGGATTCGCATTGCTTGTTGTACTGTTCATTTTGTTAATCATCATCGGTGCAAGCTGGATTTGCTAATGTAAAAGGAGCAGGAAACGATAACGTTTCCTGCTCCTTTTCTTTAATACCAATAGGTTGGATAATTGTACATATAGCGTCTGAGCATTTCTTCTTGCTCTCTTTGCATTCTGTATGGATTGCCGTATCCGTGCTTTAAAGAATGCGGAATAGACGCATATCCGTGCCCCACTGATGGAAACCTCATATATGGTGACATCGACATTCATTGATCACCTCACAATCTCCTTTTACGGTTATCATATGTGCAGGTGATCAATGTGGAGCGTGTCTAAACCTGGTCCTTCTCCCTTGTATAACAATCAAGCATTGCAAGCATCATAAACATGTCAATCTCCTCCTTTTCATGTTTTTATTGTCCTTTTTAGTTCATGTACTTTAGTTGTTTCTGCTTCATTTCTTCATAAAATGTTTCGACTTGTTGTTCATAAAGAACCGTTTCAATGTCTTTGTATTTACGTTGGATCGTCAAAGTAATAAAAAATAAATGGATTGTCATATACGCTCACCTCCCTTCAGTTCGCAGCACGCGAAATAGCCCGCAGATCTTCTTTATCAGTTGACCTGCGGGCACACAAAAATGCAGATCAAAAGACAGTGTCTTCTAACCTGCGATGGATGATACGTGAAATCCTCGTTTACTTAAACAGTTTTGTAGCGTGAACCGTAAAAGGTAAAGGAAGGACACGAGCTCTTCCACAGGCTGATGACATGATGAAATTGGTTGTTGAATTGATCACAAGTAGATACGAATAACATATTCTTCAGCCTCCTTTACGTTTTTAATTACTTTGTAAGTATATCCAGCAAGCACCATTTTGTAAACCTGTTTTTAGTAAATTAGATGATTTTTGTGTGTTTGACTAAATTTCCACAGTGATTCTTGTCCGATTATCCAGTGCAATTTAAAAAAGTCTCCTCATCATATGAGGAGACTTTTCGACTTAATCTTCATCTAGTTCTTGTAGCTTTTTTTGAAAAAAGATCGCACGTTTCACGCAAAGGAAAGCAGCCAATAGGAAAACACAATCAACTGCCAGCATCAGCATTTTTGGTGATGCTTCTATGTGCTGATTCGGTAAAATCGTACCAATATATAAAAAGGTGCTGACAGCAAGCAAAATAAAAGCGTATTGCTTGTAATCTGTCACTAAACCATCCCACTTTTTCTTCACTTGTTTCACCTTCCCGTTATCAATGTCTATTGATAGCTTACCATAGTGAGAGAAAGCGAGGGGCATGTAAATCTATCCATTCGTTACTGCGTCGAGCCCTTGTTCAATATCATGTAATAAGTCATCAATATCCTCAATACCGACAGAAATACGGATTAAACCATCTGTGATGCCAAGTTCTTCTCTGCGCTCTTTTGGAATGGATGCATGGGTCATGCGAGCAGGAACAGAGATTAAACTTTCAACCGCCCCTAGGCTTTCTGCGATTGTAAACAATTTTAATTGGCTTAAAAACACGTCGACATTTTCTTCTTTTCCAATATCAAAAGAAATCATACCGCCAAAGCCTGTTGCTTGAGTTTTTGCAAGCTCATGACCTGGGTGAGCGCTTAAACCTGGGTAATAGACACGTGTAATCGCAGGATGCTGTTCTAAAAACTCAGCGATTTTCTGCGCGTTTTGTTGATGTGCTTCCATTCTTAGTCCGAGCGTTTTCATCCCTCGCATTAGAAGCCACGCATCTTGCGGTCCAAGAATACCGCCTGTAGAATTTTGAACAAAGTGCAGTTCTTCACCAAGCTCTTCAGTAGCTGTCACGACAAGTCCGCCCACCACATCACTATGGCCGCCTAAATATTTTGTGGCACTGTGCAAGACAATGTCAGCCCCATATGAAATCGGCTTTTGAAAATATGGGGTAAAAAACGTATTATCGACAATCATCAAGATGCCAGCTTCTTTTGTGATCCGGCTTATGGCTTGTAGATCGGTCATTTTCAGCAATGGATTGGTTGGTGATTCAATATAGACGGCTTTTGTTTCTGGTAAAATTGCTTTTTTCACCGCTTCAGGATCACTTGTGTCTACAAATGTGGCTTTAATGCCAATCCGGTTGAGCACCTTTGTCATCACACGATAGGTTCCACCGTACACGTCATCAGTCAGTACGATATGATCTCCGCTGTTAAACAGCATCATCACGGCTGTAATTGCAGCCATCCCTGAACCGAATGCATAGCCGTTTGCCCCGCCTTCAAGATCACGAATGACTGTTTCCAGTGCTGTTCTTGTTGGATTCGCAGTTCTGGAATATTCATATCCAGTGTGCTCGCCTGCTTTAGGCTGCTTATAGGTGCTGACTTGATAAATAGGAACAGACACGGCTCCTGTTTTTTCATCACCAGTGATTCCACTATGAATCATCATTGTTTTTGGCTTCATTTTATTTTCCTCCCTCATAAATACCTTTACTTAGATAACGCTCACTGCTATCAGGAAAAATAGTGACGATCACCGTCCCAGGTGATGCCTTTTTCGCTTCCTCTAAAGCGGCAAATAGAGCGGCTCCAGACGAGCTTCCGATCAGAACACCTTCCTTTTCAGCTGCTTCTTTCACCATTCGGAAAGCATCATCGTCACTGACGGTATAAATTTCGTCAAATAAAGTCGATTCCATATAATCTGGAATAAATTCAAGGCCAATTCCTTCCGTTCTATGCGGTCCCGGCTTTCCGCCATTTAAAATAGATCCTTCTGGTTCCACGATCACTGTTTTTAGCGCTTCTTTTTGCTCTTTTAAATAGGCAGCACAGCCTTGAAACGTTCCACCAGAGCCCGCTCCTGCTACAAACACGTCTATGTTCCCCTGGAGGTCAGACCATATTTCTGGCCCGAGCGTTTTATAGTAAGTCAATGGATTTACTTGGTTTTTAAATTGTAAGACACAATACGCATTGTCAAGGCTTGCCTCTAGTTCAAGGGCTCGATCAATCGCACCCTTCATCCCATCTTTTCTTGGTGTATGAATAATTTCTGCACCAAGCGCCTTCATGAGCTGTTGTTTCTCTTGACTAAAATGTTCTGGTACACAGAAGATCGGATGCAATTGATGTTTTCTTGCACTTAGCGCAAGCCCGATGCCTGTGTTTCCTGCAGTTGCTTCAATAATGGTTCCGCCTGGGCGCAGTTTGCCCGATGCTAGCGCTTCTTTAATCAGCATATCACCTAAGCGATCCTTAATACTTCCGCCTGGGTTCATCATTTCAAGTTTTGCATAAACATCAACACCTGCCGGCACACCCATCCCTGACAGTTTTAAAAGCGGTGTGTGGCCAATTAATTCCGTAATATCATGTATGACAGCCATATAAATCCCTTCCTTTGTATGGAAAAGAAGGGGGAAACCCCTTCTTTTATTGTGTTTGCTTTATCATACGCAGGACAAGGTCTGTTGAGTGAATCGCTGCTTGCTCTAGAAATTGATCAAAAGAGATATTGGATTCTTTCCCAGCAATATCTGACAACGCTCGAACGACCACAAATGGCGTTTCAAATAGATGGCAAACTTGCGCAACTGCTGCTGCCTCCATTTCCACTGCATACAGCTCTGGGAATTTCTCTCTCACAAACGCGACACGACCAGGATCATCCATAAATGAATCTCCTGTTGCAATCGTCCCTTTTGCCACTTGAATATGATCGATTTCTGAAGCAGATTCCTCTGCCAGCTTCACAAGCTGATCATCTGCGATGAAAGCAGCTGGTAATCCTGGCACTTGTCCATATTCGTAATCAAAGATCGTCACGTCCACATCATGATGTCTCACATCAGTAGAGATGACAATATCACCTACATTTAATGAGTGATGGAAACCGCCAGCTGATCCTGTATTGATCACATAATCTGGCTGAAAGCGGTCAAGCAGAAGTGTTGTGCTGACCGCTGCATTTACTTTTCCAATCCCTGATTTTAATAAAATCACTTCTTTATCTTCATAAACACCTGTTGTAAATTCACACCCAGCGATGTTTTCTTGTGTGGCATTCTTTAGTTGGTCTCTTAAAATCGTCACTTCTTCTTCCATTGCACCTATCACTGCGATTTTCAAATCAAAAACATCCTTTCATTCCCTTTTCTTCGCTTCTACGATCCACACAAAATCATTCATTTGATGAAAAGATGTGCTAAAACCTTCTTCTTCAAAGATTTGCTTTAACACACCTATGGATGGATAGTATTCCGTTTCTAAATCCTCTGCAAGCTGATCGAATCCAGCGGCTTTCGCTTTGTTCGTTTCAGCTTGATGTGCTGCTTGATTTTGAAACATTGTATCAGCAAAGACTATTTTACCACCTGAGGGAAGGATGTTGCCATAGGTGTGGATGGCTTGTTTTTTTTCGTCGTCCGTTAAATGATGGAAAGCATATGAACTGACGATCGTATCAGGCTCAAAAGGTGGAGATGGAAACGATAAAAAATCCCCGTCATGAAATACATTTGGTATTCCTTTTTGAAGAGCCGCTTTCTTCATGGCCTCTGAAGGTTCAACGCCAAACACTTTCTTATCTGCTTGAAGCAGTGCCGCCGTTAGGTTTCCTGTGCCGCTTCCAAACTCAATGACATGTTGACCTGCACGGCGAGTAATCTCTTTTAGAATGGCCGGATACCGGCGAAACACTTCTTTATACTGCTCGTCATGACCACTTACAGTGTCATCATAAGATTCAGCCCAATGATCAAATAAAGAAAGAAACTCACGTCCCATTTTTCTTTCCCTCCACTTTATCTATTTATTCCTATCCGTATAGTATGTTTTATTCCGTCGAACAGTTCCTATCCTACCACATCTTCTGATTCTTTCCTACTAAAAAATACTGGGCGGGGTAGAAAAATATTTGCCCTTTTGAATGGGAGAGATTATGATGAATCTAGAGCATGGAGGGATGAATGAAATGGATTTTCAACTGGATTTTTTAAAGGACAAAATTGAATTTTTTGAAGCAACGTCTTTAAAAGAACTTGAACAAAAGATCCAAAAACAAATTGAACATAATCAGGCGATCTTGCTGACTGTTCATTCTGTGAGTCATCAAACGACTGTCATTGATGATAAGATTTTGTATACAGCAGTTGTTCATTTTAAAGCGAATGTCTCATAAAAAAGATCAGCGTGTAGGCAGTCAGGTCTGTGCGCCGGTGCTAGTCCTTCCTAGACTGCAAAGGTTTTCTATCACGCTGAAAAGAAGAAAAAGGCTAAAATGAAGTTCATTTTAGCCTTTTTGCATGCATCTTTTTTATTTTATTTTAATTTTTCAACCTTCACAGGTTTCCAGCCTTTTTCATCCACCCACGTAATTTCTACACGGTAGCGTTCACCTGTTGATTTATCACGGATGGTTCCTTTTGCATCTTGAGGTCCTCCGTTATTTCCTAACCAAATAACAGTCATTTGATCTTCTGAGATTCCTGTCGCATAGGACATGGCTTTGATCATTTCTTTCCAGTCTTTTGAGTTAGCATCATAGGTTGCTGTATGTGATCCCGATTGCTCTGTTCCTACAGGCTCCCAGTTATCGTTTTCATATGTTTTGTCTACGTCACTTGTTTTACCGCCATCTGTTTCTGTGGCGTCTTTTAACGCATCTTTGTTTGGCTCTTCTTCTTCATCTGTTTTCTTTGTATCGTCTTTTTTGTCAGATGAATCGTCTTTTTTTGCATCCGCATCATCGGATGTATCTTTCTTTTGATCTTTCACATCTTCTTCTGAGTTTTGTTTATTTTCACTCGATGCAGGTGCTGTTTTGGATGGTTCGTTGGCTACATCTTTCGGTGGTCTATTAAAAATTAACAAACTCGATGCGACAACCAAAATAAGCACCACAACGATACCAATTAATATGTTAAGCACCATATTCGCCTTTCTGCGCTTATCACGATGTTCAAATCGAGAATTTCTACTCAAAATCTCTGCACTCCTTTGCCTCTGTTCCCTAAGTCGTTACTATTCTAACATGACATGAAGGGATGTTCTATGTCTGTTTCTTTTCAATTTCATTGACCTTTTTTACAATATCATAAAACGCTTCATTTGTCTTAGCCCGGCCACTTGCCTCATCAAGATGAACAACGACGAGAGCGTATTTTGGTTTTTCTGCCGGAAAGTATCCGGCAAACCACTTGTGATAAAGTGGATTCCCCTGTTTATCTTTGCTGCCGGTTTGGGCAGTGCCTGATTTCCCTGCTATATGGAACGGCAGGTCTTGAAATCTTCTTCCTGTTCCTTTGTCAGAGGTCACCACCTGCCTTAAGTACTTTTGCAAGGTTTGAGCTGTATAGCGGTCAATACTGTCACCATCAGGTCGTTTGTTTTGAAAGGATAGCATCGTTGTTCCGTTTTGATACAGCACTTTATCTGCAATTCTCACTTCTTTTCGTTCTCCGCCCCTTGCAATCGTTGCCATCATATTGGCGATTTGCAAGGGAGTTGTTTTGACATTTTTTTGACCAATCGCCGTTTGCGCAATGGCTTTTTTGACATGCTTGTCTCTTTTATCTCCCCACACACTGCCTGTTTCTTCACGATCAAACTGTTTGAATTGTTGCTTATGGTATACATCCCCTTCCCAGCCTGCTCGATCCACAAGCCCAAGCTTTGAAGCTGTCTTTTCAATGATTTGATCATCTGTTTGGATGAGCTGCTCAGCGAGTGTCGCAAATGTATAATTACAGCTTTGCGCAAAGCTTTCAGACAGATTCAGTACTTCCTGCTTTCCTTCTGGCTCTCCATATAAATTCTTTCGACAATCATACATCGTTTGTGGCTGGTTCAAGTTTTTTTCAATCGCTGCGGCAAGTACGACCGTTTTAAATACAGAACCGGGAGCCATTGCGGTCAGCATGTAATTTCTTGCCTCATGCCGGTTTTTGCTGGTCACATTTGGAACACTTGCCATCGCCAGCACACTGCTATTTTGAATGTCGAGCAGAACCGCTCCGCCTTTTTCAACACCTTGCGCTTTGAGAACATTCTCCATTTCCCTCTGCATGTCTTCGTCCATAGTTGTCTGCACTTGCAGCGGATAAAACGAATGAGCTTCTGCTGTATATTTGACGTCCATCCCAAACAAAGGGTTTCCCCTTCCGTCCACATGATATAACAATTTTGTGTCTTGCTCTGGTAATAGAAATTCGTCAAATGTACTTTCCAAACCAAATGTACCGATCTCAGTGCGAATCGAAAGCTCTTTTTTGTCCGGATAACGCTTTCTCAAGAGTTCTGGATTCTCGCTTGTGAAACCTAATGTGTGGAGGGCAAGTCTTTTTTTGTCCTTCTCTTTCATATATACGCCGTAAACACCTGAATATTTCATATCATTGATGTCTTTCAGCTTTTTTTTCGTGATATCATCTTTTAAAATGAGTGGTTTCTTCGTTTCTGTCAGCTGGCTTTTCAGTTCATCTTCTTTCATCTCAAGTATAGAAGCGGTTTGTTTTAAGTGAGGGAGGTCATATTGCAGGAAAGGAAATATGATGACCGCAGGCTCTTCTTTTGTGAGAAGTGCCTCGCCGTTTCGATCTAAAAATTCACCTCGTCCGTCTGAAATGACTACTTCTTCTGTCCGCTGCCTGACACTTTCTTGGATCAAATTAATATCAAGCTTTGAAAAAGATTCTGTGAAAAACAACTGAATTTCCGCTAGTCTAAATAGGAGGCCGAGCAATAAGATAAAAATAATGACACCTGTCCATTGGATTCTTCTTGTTTTCAGCATAAAAACACCTCGTCCCTATTGTGGACGAGGTGTTTATCGTATAAACGTAATTATGAAATTTTTACAATTTGGACGAACATTTCTCCGCCAGGTGTTTGAACTGTGACTTTGTCGTCTACTTGTTTGCCTAAAAGGCTTTTTGCAATTGGTGAATCGTTTGAAATTTTGCCTTCAAACGGATCAGCTTCTGCACTTCCTACAATCGTATAAGACTCTTCTTCACCGTCCGGTAATTCAACGAATGTCACTGTTTTACCGAGTGAAACAATATTTGAGTTACCTTCATCTTCAATAATTTTGGCATTACGAATCATATTATCAAGCGTTGTAATACGACCTTCTACAAACGCTTGCTCTTCTTTAGCAGAATCATATTCCGAGTTTTCAGAGAGGTCTCCAAAACTTCTAGCGATTTTAATACGCTCTACAACCTCTTTACGTTTAACCGTTTTCAAATATTCAAGCTCTTCTTCTAATTTGCGCTTTCCTTCTTCTGTCATTGGAAATACTTTCTCTTGTGCCATGAATCATTCACTCCTTCTATTAATCCTCATCATACAAGCTTTCTGCATGTGAGTGACGACTGAAATATACAAGAATGAGGACATATTCCGGCCCTCATTCCTTCTGTCCCATATTCGTAAAAGTCCATCTTACATGGCGTCCCTTTTAGATGCAACTATTATGCCTTTTTATTAGGCAGGAACAGCAGCGGTCTCATGATGATGTATTATCTTCATCGCACAAACTGTGGAAAGGCACAGGAAGCTCCTGTACCTCGTTCGGCCATTTCGATCATATGTAGAAGAATAGCTTACCCATTCTCCATCTTTCAATACATAATATGGTCAGTGTACGATATGTCTATGCTATATTATTACAAAATTGCATTTTGATCAAGAATTGTTTGAAAATTTGTGATGATTTGTTTGTCGTTTTTTTAATATACTTTTACAAAGCAGGAATAACTGAAACTTTCAGCATCCCATCGTGATTTTCCTGTCTTCATTTCGCAGCATTGTTTTCCTATCATATCAAATCTTTTATTCAGAGGGCTGTTTCTTACAATGCTCATCGATGATTTCGGACTAGCCATTACTAAAGTATTGACTACAAGAGCATGATGTTGAAAAGACCTTTACGTCGTAAAGGTCTTTGTTCTTCTCCACCATTTACTCTCCGCGGTTTTGAAGAATCGTTTGAATTTTTGTCACCATGAGATCAATGGCCACATGATTTTGACCGCCTTCTGGGATGATGATATCCGCGTATCGTTTTGACGGTTCAATGAATTGATTGTGCATCGGTCTGACGACAGATACATATTGTTCAATCACGGAATCAATCGATCTGCCTCTTTCTTTCGTATCACGTAAAATACGGCGAATGATCCGAAGATCTGCATCAGTATCCACATACAGTTTAATATCCATTAAGTTTCTTAGACGTTCGTTTTCAAGAGCAAAGATTCCTTCAACGATGATGACATCTTTGGGTTCAACATGTACCGTCTCTTCTGAACGTGTGTTTAGTTTAAAATCATAAATCGGTTTTTCAATGGACTCGTACTTTAGCAGCGCTTCTACATGCTCAATCATCAGGTCATTGTCAAATGCAAGCGGATGATCATAATTGGTCAGCAGGCGCTCTTCAAATGGCATATGACTTTGATTTTTATAATATAAATCTTGCTGAAGCATGAGGATTGAATGTCCTTTAAATTTTTCGTAAATGGAATTGGTGACGCTCGTTTTACCTGAACCCGAGCCGCCAGCGATTCCAATCACCACTGGTTTTTTCCCCATGTGCCGGTTATTTCCCCTTTCTCATCATGTTGCTAGGGTATACTTTTTGATCAAGCTTAAATTTCACAATTTGCAGTGGATGACGAGCGGCATCGATTTCGTTCCCTTTTTCGTCCCAAATCGTCTCAATCTTACATGTGAAATTTTCGATTTCTGGACCGAAAAATTCAACTTCGTCGCCAGCTTTAAAGAAATTACGCTGCTGTAATGTGACAATTTGTTCTTGTTCATCATAATGAAGCACAAGTCCGACGAAATCAAAGGTCGTTTTCTTTCCGTGAATGCCAAACATTTGTTCATCCGTTCCTGGTACACCTTCAAAAAAGGCAGGAGCCGTGTCACGGTTGGCACATTTGTCTAATTCATCGAGCCATTCTTGTTGAATGACGAAATTGTCTGGATCCGCACAGTAAGCATCAATGACTTTACGATAGACACTGACAACTGTTGCTACATAATGAATGGACTTCATTCGTCCTTCAATCTTTAAGCTGTCAATTCCCATTTCGATCATTTGCGGTATGGATTCGATGAGTTTTAAATCTTTTGGACTCATCGCAAATGGTGCATCTTCTTCACCGAATAAAGGCGCTTCCTCAGAGCCTTCTAGTTTATAAAGGTCATAATCCCAGCGGCAAGATTGGCAGCAGCCTCCGCGGTTTGAATCTCTCGCTGTCATATGGTTACTGAGCACGCAGCGGCCAGAATAAGCAATACACATCGCCCCGTGAATGAACGTTTCGATTTCAATATCCACTTTTTCTTTCATTTCTTTAATCTCTAGAGCGCTTGTTTCACGTGCAAGGACCACACGCTCAAGCCCCTCTTCCTTCCAAAACTGCACCGCTTTCCAATTTGAAAGAGACTGCTGTGTGCTTAAGTGAACTTCAAGCTTTGGAGCTACTCGTTTGCATGTTTCGATGATGAGTGGATCAGCGACAATAATTCCCGCTACACCCGCTCCTTCAATCCCTTGAAGATATTCTTCCAGCCCGTCCATGTTTTCGTTGTGGGCGAAAATATTCGTTGTCACATAAATGCGAGCACCGTATTTGTTCGCAAATGCGACACCTTCTGCCATTTCTTCGATTGAAAAGTTATCTGCATTTGAACGAAGTCCAAATTCTTTCCCACCAATAAAAACAGCGTCTGCTCCATAATGCACTGCAATTTTTAGTTTTTCTAAGTTTCCTGCTGGCGCAAGCAGTTCTGGTTTTTTTGTAATGACACGTTTTCCATCGATCACTTCAGAAATTCCATCTTTTAAAAGTGCCATTTCCTCTGCCTCCTTTTATCTTAATAAACCGTTTCTTTAAAGAAAAATCCTGTATCGATTGAGCGGTTGACAGGCTGGATCTCTTCAATACGCTCCACCCATTCATCTTTCTGATCTTCATAGGCTTCCTTATCAGTCACTAGTAAATCAATGGCTTTTCGATAGAGGGATGTCACCTCTGTCATATAAGAAAGTGACTTTAAAATTCCGTCAATTTTAAATGAGTCAATGCCTGCGTCGACAAATTCTTCTAATTCATCAATCATACATACATCATTTGGACTCATAATGTGTGTGCCATTTTCATCCTCAAAAATAGGATATTTGTTTTGACGCTCCTGGTCGTGAAGGAATAGACCTTCTTCCATATTTCTGCCTTCCACGTCCATTTGTTTGCCTTGATATTCAAAATAGTTGCCAACAAGTGTCCGTTTGGATTGGAACATACAGGTCATGCCGTGGACTTGAATTTCAATCTCCACTTCGGCGTTTTCTTTGATATCAATCACGCTATCCATATTGAGTTCTTTGGCAAGAACAGCACGTGTTGCGCCTTTTCTGCCCCAGTAGTTACAAGTGTAATAGTTTGTCCCAGTTGTTTCTGTACTCCAGTGCAGATTCAAGTTGACACCTGTTTCTTTTGCGGCCATGATCACTGCCGGATCTCCAAAAACGACACCATCCACGTTTAACCCATCGAGAAAGGTTAAATAATCTCCAAGCAGTGCCACACGGTCATTATGAAAAATCGCATTCATGGCGACATATACTTTTTTGTGATGTGCATGCGCGAGTTGAACCGTTTGTTTCACATCTTCTCTTGAAAATTCACCTGCAAGACGGATTCCATATGTTTGTTCACCTATTAAAAATGCGTCAGCACCCGCTTCAATGAGCGGCAGTACATCCGACACCTTGCTTGGCGTCACAAGCAATTCTGGTTTTTTCATGATTGGTCACCTCTTTTTGTACTAATGGCGATCCCATCTCCAACCGGAATGATACACGTTTGGTAGTCAGGATTTGACATCAGCCATTGATTGTATCGATCAATTTTGCCTATTAATTGTTTTTTTCGTTTATCTTCAATTTCTTCTTCATAATTTGTCGCAACTAAGCCTTTAAATAATACGTTGTCTGTAATAATCATTCCGTCATCGGACAGCATCGGTTCAAACAGCTCAAAAAAGCGTTGATACTGACCTTTTGCCGCATCAATGAAGATCACATCATAGGGCGCCATCGTCTGAACCGTTTTAGCTGATTCCATCGCATCGCCAAAAAACACGTGAATTCTATCTTTGAAATGTAATTCTTCAATATTCCGTGTCGCTTCCTCATAACGTTTTGCATTTCGCTCAATCGTATAGATTTCAGCATCTGGCAGAGCTTCTGCCATTCGAATCGCTGAATAGCCAATCGCTGTCCCAACCTCAAGAATCTTCTTCGGTTTTTTCAAAGAAAGCAGCTGCAATAACAGTTCAATGCTCACCTTTTCCATGATTGGCACATGATGCTCTTTCGCATACTCCTCTAATTGAGCGATGGCATCAGGACTCGGCTCAATTAAATCTTCAATATAATCATTTATTTGATCATCTTCGATTGTCATTATATGTCTAGCTCCTTCATGACCTGAAAAAGAAGAGTTCTGCCTATTGCAGCTCTCTTTCTCGTCAATCTTTCGTTCATCTAAGTAAAAACAACCCGATATATTTTACCACAAAGATGTGGTAATTGCGAACCTATAAAATGGATATAACAACGAAAAAAACTGCAGGCAATTTCACCATTGTCTACAGTCTTTTTCCTTTCACATGAGCGCTAGTTGCTGCCTGTGATGTATTTCGCTTTTGCTTTGTTGTGCTCATTTAACGTTTTCGTAAAGACGACTTCGCCATTTTTCTTTGCTAGGAAGTAAACAAAATCTGTTTTCTCTGGATGGAGTGCTGCTTTCCAAGAAGATTCTCCAGCATTGGCAATAGGTCCAGGCGGCAGCCCTTTGTTTGTATACGTATTATATGGTGATTTTACTTTTAAATCTTTGTAATAAACACGGGATTTATGCTCGCCAAGCGCATAAAGAACGGTTGGATCTGTTTGAAGCGGCATATCCTTTTTCAACCGGTTATAAAACACACTTGATATTTTTGACCGGTCTGTTTTTTCAGTTGCTTCCATTTCTATCAGGGATGCCATCGTTAGGACATCATGGATGGACATCTTTCTCTTTTTCATGTCCTTTTCATACGTTTTTACATATTGATCTGTTTGTTTAATCATTGTGTCAATGATGGTTTCAAGTGATTCATCCTCACGATAAAACGGATACGTCGCCGGGAATAAATATCCCTCTAACGGATGCTTGACTTGTTTCCCGTTCACTTGTGATGTCACCGTTTTCGGGTACTTTTTCATCAATTTTTTAATAAAGGCTGGATCATCCAGCTTCGCTTCAACTTCTTTCGCTGAAAAATTCGTCTGGTTTGCGATAATAGCTGCAATATCAGACAACTGTTTCCCTTCAGGTATCACAAGCTGAAATGCGTAATCTGTCCCGCCAGATGTCAGCTTTTGAATTAGCTGATCCGCATCCATTGTTTGTTTGAGATGAAAATAGCCCGCTTTAAAGCCTGATGCTTTTTTGTACTTTGCATAGTAAGTGAAAATCGTGTCATTTGAAATCAGCTCATTTTCTTTTAAAATGCTCGCAATTCCGCTGACAGATGTCCCATTTGGAATATGAATATTAATGGTTTGTTTGCTTTTTTGATCGACCGGCCCGAGTGCTGATTTTACATATAAAAAACCTGATAATGCTGCAATGATGATCACAGCAAGTACAGATAACAGGACGATCCCCATTTTTCGTTTAAAAAATGGTCGTTTCTTTTGTTCTGAAAACATGCATGGCCCTCCTCACATCTAGCTTTTATAGTACATGATTCGACGGAGTTCGGCAATTACTTGCTCATGCATGTCATGACAGAACTTGCCATAGTGTGGCTAAACCGACACCGCCTCCACTGCCAATTGCAGCCATGACATAGCTTCCATTCGGTAAGGCGCGGGCTTCGTAAAACAGTCTCACCATCATAGCAGCTCCCGAGGCGCTATATGGATGCCCAAGACAAAGCGCACCGCCTCTTTTATTGATACGGTCATAAGGAATACCTAGTGTCCGGGCAATGAGTACTACTTTGAGCGCAAACGCTTCATTGATTTCAAAAAGTGCAACATCTTCTATCTTCACCTGTTCTTTATGTAAAAGTTTCTTGATTGCATCAATTGGTGAAGCAGCAGGATAATGCGGGTCCATAGCGGTCACGGCACTCCCGATATACCGCAGCATAGGGCTGAAGCCTTTTGCCTCCGCTTCCGCTCTTTCCATCACAACGACGGCAGCTGCACCATCTGCTTCTTTACAGCTATTGGTCACAGTCACAGTACCTTTGCCTGGTAAAAAGACAGGTTTTGCCCGCTTTATCAAGCTTGCAATCGGTCTTATTTTAGCTGCCGCTTCATCTGTACTCATCCCGCTAATCGGAACAATTTCTTCTGAATACGTTCCTTGCTTGAATGCGGTTATACTTCGTTCCCAGCTTAAAAGTGCATAGTCATCTTGCTCTTGTCTCGCAACTGAAAATCTCGACGCCGTCAGCTCTGCCGCTTCCCCCATATGAGGGTCCCCTATCCACTCTGGAGAAAAGCGGGCCCTTTCTTTCATTGGTGACCGAGAAATGCTTTCCGTTCCACCAGCGATATACATTGATCCCTCCCCCGACTGAATCATGATGCACGCCGTTCTAATGGCTTCAAGACCGGAAGCACACTGCCTATCAATGGTCATACCCGGAATATGTAATGAAAGCCCTGCTTCTAACGAGGACAGACGGGCAATGTTGCCACCACCCCCGACGACATTGCCTAAAATGATGTCATCTGGCTTGGTCACGTTTGAAAAATGCTGGATCAAGGGCGCGGCTAGATGCTCTGGCTGGTAATCCTTCAACATTCCATTTTTCTCACCGAAGGGCGTCCGCTTCGCTTGTACGATCACGGCTTGCATGATAATTGTTCCTCCGCCCACTTTTTCATACTGGCACGAGCGATTTTCCCTCCTGATGTTTCGATCATTTTGTCCGTGACGAGCCATTTTTTTGGTACTTTGTATGCCGCTAATGTTTCTTTTACAGCTTGCCGAATGGTTTTTGTTTGCTGTACATTCTCAATAATGGCAACAGGGATTTCGCCCCAATATGGATCAGGAAGTCCAATCACGATTGACCGATTCACCTCTGGCTGTTCATTCAGCACACGCTCAATTTCCTCTGGAAAAATATTCAGTCCCCCATAGACAATCATGCCATTCTCGCGGCCGCTCATATACAAGTAACCATCTTCGTCGAGCCACCCCATGTCATATACGGTCAGCCACTCTTCGGGCGGCTTTTCATCTTGTAAATAGCCTGAAAAAGACATTGGGCTTTTCACATAAATTCTCCCTATTTCATTTGACTTGCAAACGGTTTGATCTGCCCTCCTGACTTCAACCTGAATAGAAGGAAAAGGTTTTCCGACAGAAGTAGGTTTTTGCAGAAAGTCATCAGAAGATAAATAGGAAACAAAACTCAATTCTGATGTTCCATAAAAATCAAAAAATGTGATGTGAGGATAGCGGTTGACGAGCTGTTTTTTTGAAGAGTTTCCCCAATCTGCACCAGAAGACAGGACAAGAAGCGGATTCTTTCCGAAAGCATCCATTTGCAGTAACGATTCTGTCATGGTCGGAACCGTATAAATAGCCGTGATGTCTCCTCTTTCTAAGATGTTTTTTGCTTTCTCTGGCACAAATTTTTCTAACAATGTCACGGTGCCCCCGAAATAAAGTGTGCTGATCGCGCCGTATAAAAAATGAGAGGATAAAAGTGTGCCCAAAATCAGTACATGATCTTGATGTGTGATCCCAAAGACGGATGTTGTCATTTGAAAGCTCTCGATCCATGACTGCTGGCGTCTTATAAAGGCTTTTGGCGATCCCGTTGATCCTGAAGTAAATCCCATATAAAAAGCAGGATCTTCCTCCGGTTCACCTTTGTTCGATTGAACGTTTATGCTGAGGCTGATTCTTTCTTTCCATTCAGATAAAGAGAGCACTGGCATGTCCAGCTTGTACTTTTCAATCCTTTTGATATATCGATCTTCCACAATGACAAGGTCCGCGTCGCTTAATAAGAGCTTTTCCGCGCATTCCTTGTCACTCCACCGCGGATCAAGAGGCACCGCTGTCCATCCTGCAGAAGCTGCGCCAGCAAATAGTTGAAGAAACGGAACACCATTTGATACTAAAAAAGCGACTCTTTTTTGCTGATGAGGCGTTTCTTTTAACCATTGTGCAGTTGACTGCACACGCTCATGCCATTCTTCATAAGTGATCTGCTCTTTTTCATCTATGATCGCCATCTGATCTGGCTTCACTTTTGCATGAGCCGCATAGCTTTCCGTTATTCTCATCAAACTGCTCGCCTCCCTCTATGTAAGTCCCTTTTTCGATATGACATCGCTTGAATGATTTTCACCGTGAAGACAGCACATATCCCTGCTTTGATCAGATCACCCGGTAAATAAATGACGCTGAACAGAGCTGCTTGCGTGATCTTTATATGCATCATCATGGCTTGAAAGGGAATTCCGCCTATATATAATATCCCGATACTGCATACCGCATAGATCAAAAATAGTCGTAAGGCCGTCACTTTCTTCAGCCGGTTAAGCCACAGGCTGATCATAAAGGCAGCCACTGGATAAGCAAGTAAAAAACCACCGCTTGGCCCAAAAAAGACCCCTATTCCGCCTCTTCCTCCAGATAAAAGAGGTGCGCCTGCTGCCACTATTAGAAGAAACAGAAGTAAACTAATCAGCGCTTGCTTTGGTTTTAACAGCCCTCCAGCAAGCAAAAGACCTGCGGTTTGTAAGGTGATTGGTACAGGTGTAAACGCAAGAAAAATAGGCGGAATCAATCCTAACATCCCAATAACTGCTGTCATTAATGCCATTTGCATCATATCGTGAATTTTCAATTTTCATACCCCTCACTCGATTCATTATTAAAAATAGCGTAAAAGGTCGAGTGATATATGTCAACTAAATTTCAATAATAGTTTACATATAGAATGTAAAAAAAGACCTGTGAAGAAAGATCACAGAGATCATGTTCACAGGCCTTTTATTCGTTCTATTCTTCTTCGTCTTCTTGATCTAAGAACGTATTTAACGTTTCTTCAATCATGTCCCACTCTTCATCCGTTTCAATTGGCTCTAATTCGCCATCTTCACCGTCTTCATTTGGTGTGAAGCTTGATGCATGAATTTCAATTTCTTCGTTATCTTGTTCAGAAATTGGGTAGTAAAGAACATATGATTTGTTAAAATGGTCGCTTTCAAAAGTAAATAGTACTTCGCAAAGCTGCTCATTTCCATTATCATCAACGATTGTAATTTGCTTTTCTCCGTGTTCCATTTGATTCACCTCATTTTAATTTAAGCTGTCTAAATACCCTTGAAGGATCATAACAGCCGCCATTTTATCAATGACTTTTTTACGCTTTTGTCTGCTCACATCTGCAGAGATGAGCATTTTTTCTGCTGCCATCGTTGACAGACGCTCGTCCCAAAGCACAACAGGAACATTGTACGTGTTTTCTAACACTTTCGCAAATGATTGGCTGGCCTCGCCTCTTGGACCGACCGTACCGTTCATATTTTTTGGAAAACCAAGGACAATTTTATCCGTTCCATATTGCGAGACGATCTCAGACAGGCGGCTGAGACCAAAGTCTCCGCCTGCTTCATCAATTTTAATGGTTTCAATCCCTTGAGCTGTCCATCCCATTTCATCACTGATTGCCACACCAAGGGTTTTCGTGCCTAAATCTAAGCCTAAAATTCTCATGTTTTACGCCTCTTTATGTGTCTCTAAGTACGATTTAACCAATTCCTCAATTAATTCGTCTCGTTCTAATTTACGAATTAGGTTGCGTGCATCCTGATGTCTTGGAATATAAGCAGGGTCGCCTGACAGCAAGTATCCGACAATTTGATTGATCGGGTTGTATCCTTTTTCTTGGAGTGCGTCATAAACTGTTATGAGCACTTCATTCACATTGGTTTCAGCTGAATCATCAGAGAAGTTAAACTTCATTGTCTTATCAAATGAACTCACTGCTTCTTGCACCTCTCTTCCAACATTCTACTAGCAAGCTTTTTTCTAACCGCTCATCTAATACCATTATTCTACACTACATTGACTGATTATAAAACGGATTTGACAGATTCTTCGACAGTTGCCAGTGCTTCTTCAAGCTTTTCTGGCTGTTTCCCGCCTGCTTGTGCCATATCTGGGCGTCCGCCTCCGCCTCCGCCGCAAATTTCAGCTGCCTGCTTCACAAGTTTTCCTGCATGAAGACCTTTTTCAATGACGTCTTTTGTCACACCGGCTGAAATGTTGACTTTTCCATTTTGAACAGCACCAAGTACGATGACAGCTGAACCTAATTTCGCTTTTAAGTCATCAACCATCGTTCTTAAATGGTTCATGTCTTTAGCGTTTACTTTTTCAGTTAACACGTTCACTCCGCCAACTTCGATGACTTTTTCTAAAATAGAGCCAGCTTCTGCTTGACTTAATTTCGCAAGAAGTGATTCGTTTTCTCTTTGAACTTCTTTTAAATCAGCCTGCAAGGAAGCGATGCGTTTTGGTACATCTTTTGTATTTGATTTCAGTTCATTAGCTGCCTTTTCTAAAATCGCAAGCTGATCATTTAATTCTTCATAAGCACCTTTACCTGTTACAGCCTCAATACGGCGTGTTCCAGCACCAATACCCGATTCAGATGCAATTTTAAACAATCCGATCTCCGCAGTGTTTTGAACGTGACAGCCTCCGCATAACTCGATGCTGTAATCACCCACTTGCACCACACGGACAATATCGCCATACTTCTCGCCAAACAGCGCCATTGCACCCATTTCTTTTGCTTCAGCAATTGGTTTCAGGTCAATGGCAACCGAAATGCCTTCCCAAATCTTTTCGTTGACGATTTTTTCAATTTGTGACAATTCTTCTTTCGTTACTTGTCCAAAGTGAGAAAAGTCAAAGCGAAGTCTGTTTTCATTCACAAGTGAACCGGCTTGGTTAACGTGGCTGCCCAATACATCTTTTAGCGCTTGGTGCAAAAGATGTGTCGCTGTGTGATTTTTCACAATGCCTTTTCGAAGCGCTGATTCGACTTCTGCAGTGACTTCAATGCCTTTTTGAACCGTACCACTTACGACGACTCCTTCGTGGACATGCTGGCCGTTTGGCGCCTTTTTCACATCTTTGATATCAATGATCGCTTCGGCACTTTTTAACGTTCCTTTATCCGCCACTTGTCCGCCGCTTTCCGCATAGAAAGGTGTTTCATCTAATAAAATTTGCACCGTTTCCCCTTCGTGAGCTTCTGTGACAATTTCACCGTTTTGAAGCAATTCGATAACACGAGCATCTGCAGTTAAATTTTCGTAGCCCACAAACGTACTTTCTGCTTTAATATCGCCTAAAGCCCCGCCTTGAACCTGCATACTACCTACATCTTGTCTGGCATTTCTTGCACGTTCACGCTGCTTCTCCATTTCTAGCTGGAAGCCTTCACGATCGACTGTCATGTTCTCATCTTCTGCATATTCTTCCGTGAGTTCGACCGGGAATCCATATGTGTCATAAAGCTTAAACACATCTTTACCGGAAATTTGTGAGCTGCCATTGTCTCGTTCTTTTTTGATCACTTCTGATAAAATGGCTAACCCTTCATTCAGTGTCTCATGGAAACGCTCTTCTTCATTTTTGATCACTTTTGCAATAAATTCTTCTTTTGCTTGAACATCTGGATAGAAATCCTTCATGATCTCCGCAACAACTGGAACTAGGTCATACATAAATGGACGGTGGATATGGATCGTTTTTGCATAACGCACAGCACGGCGCAGCAAACGTCTTAACACATAACCTCGGCCTTCATTAGAAGGAAGTGCTCCGTCACTGACGGCAAAGGCAACAGTACGAATATGGTCAGCAATGACTTTAAATGCTGTGTCTTTTTCTTTTGACTCCCCATAGCTTTCTCCAGAAATCGTTTCTACTGCACGAATAATCGGCATGAACAGATCTGTATCAAAGTTCGTCGGTACGTTTTGAATCACAGAGACCATACGCTCAAGACCCATTCCTGTATCAATGTTTTTCTTCGGAAGCGGTGTATATGTACCATCTGGATTATGGTTAAATTCAGAAAAAACAAGATTCCATACTTCTAGATAACGTTCATTTTCTCCGCCTGGATATAATTCAGGGTCGTTCATGTCGTTGCCATATGCTTCGCCGCGATCATAGAAAATTTCTGTATTCGGACCACTTGGCCCCTCGCCAATATCCCAGAAGTTGCCCTCTAGACGAATAATTCGTTCCTCAGGGACACCCATTTTATCTCTCCAAAGAACATATGCTTCTTCATCCTCTGGATGTACCGTTACAGATAACAGATTCGGATCAAAGCCAATCCACTCGTCACTTGTGAGGAATTCCCAAGCCCATTCGATTGCCTCTTCTTTGAAATAGTCTCCAATAGAGAAGTTGCCCAGCATTTCAAAAAACGTATGATGACGTGCTGTTTTCCCTACATTTTCAATGTCATTTGTACGAATTGATTTTTGTGCGTTGCAAATCCGCGGATTCTCAGGCACGACGCGGCCATCGAAGTATTTCTTTAATGTTGCCACCCCGCTGTTAATCCATAAAAGTGTTGGATCGTCATGCGGTACGAGGGACGCACTCGGTTCGACAGCATGTCCTTTTTCTTTGAAAAAATCTAAAAACATTTGACGTACTTGAGCTGAAGTTAAAGTTTTCATCATAAATCCTCCCTTTTTTATTCTCAATCTTCACACAAACGAAAAAACATCCCGCCCTATGCAAGCAAAAAACTACTTACACAGGGACGAGATGCTCTCGCGGTACCACCCTGATTATAGACATATGCGTCTATCACCTTCACATCCGATAACGCCGGAAGAGAGCGGCAGTGTTTATCTGCACTCGGGACTAGCTTCCGTTAAAGGTCTGATAAGGCTTTTCTCAGCAAACAAAGCCTCTCTCTGCAACAGCTTTTTAACGTACTCGGGTCCGTCATTGAATTCAATATGTATGAATCGAAATTATTATAGACAACTCGGCTCGTCTTGTCAATGAACGCTTCGTCTCATGTGAATATATTGCACAATAATGACCCTCATAATGGCTGCGGACGGCACGGCTAAAATCATTCCAATCAAGCCAAACAGCTCACCTCCAGCGAGTAACACCAGCATGATTACGACAGGATGCATATGCAGGCTTCTCCCGACAATGATCGGACTCAGTACATTGCTTTCTAAAAATTGAAGCACGGCTACTGTAATTAGCACAATGATCACTGACTTCACTGAGATGGTAAAAGCGATAAAGACAGCTGGAATCGCTCCAATAATCGGACCAAAATACGGAATGACATTCGTTGCGCCGATTAACATACCTAGTACAAGCGGATATGGAATATGAAACAGCCAAAGAACAATGGCGGCAGCACCTCCAATTAAAGAACAGACAAGCAATTGCCCTCTAATATAATCCCCAAGTGAGTCATCCACTGCTTTCACAAAGGCATGTCCCCTTTTTCGGAAGCTTGGCGGGGTTAAATACCATGCTGCCCGCTTCATCGTGTTCATATCTTTCACCATATAAAAGACAAGAAAAGGAATAAGTGCAGCAACTAAGGCGTAATCAAGCAGTACTTTACAGCTAAGAATCATCCGCTCTGCCCCATTTGCGGCATACGTTTCAGATTGGACAATAAAACGATCCAGCCGTTCATGCAGTCCATCAGGCCAGTGGCTTGTATGACGATGAACATGTGATAAAGCACCATTATACGTTTCGGCAAGCATGGGAATTTGCTCCGACAATTCATTTAACTGAGCGATTAAAACCGGTACCCCTTTATACACAGCCAAACCAATGCCGCCAAAAAACAGCACATATATCAATAAGAGACTGACCGTCCTTGGCAAACCTCGCTTATGTAGTCTTTCAACAATTGGATAAAGAAGATAAGAAATAAAAATAGCGATAAGAAGCGGGATCAAAACCGCTTTGAGCAATAAAAAAATAGGCATCCATAACTCGTCGAGCTGAACCAAAATGAGTAAAGACGCAAGGACAAGCAGTACACCTGCAGCATATATTAGAAACTCGATCGGACGTTTCTTCACCTTTTTCACCTCTCTTCTTATTGTTTAACCAACTTCTGCAATTATCCATGTAAATAAAATTTGTCCTAACTTTGTTAAAAATGAATACACATGAAACATACGGCTCCATCCAAAGTCACTGTTTGCTGTAAAAATCTCGTTAGAAAATATTCCATTATTTTCTTATTTTCGCCTCATTTATGCTAGAATCCGCTTTAGCTCAATCATTAGAAGAGGAGGTTCTTCATGATCACATTCGAAGAAGTCAACAAGCATTACGGCCAGTTCCATGTACTTAAGGACATTAACCTACATATTCAAAAAGGTGAGGTTGTTGTGATCATCGGTCCTTCAGGATCTGGAAAAAGCACGATGCTCAGGTGTATCAATCGTCTTGAAAGCATTGATGAAGGAAAAGTCCTTGTCAATCAAGTGTCTGTTCAGCATCCGAAAACCAACATCAATCTCATCAGGCAAAATATCGGGATGGTGTTTCAGCACTTCCATCTTTATCCGCATAAGACGGTGCTTGAAAACATTATGCTTGCGCCGATGAAGGTTAAAAAAGTGAGCAAAGAAGAAGCAAAGGAAACAGCTGAATTTTATTTAAATAAAGTTGGCATTCCTGAAAAAGCAGACACCTACCCTTCTAGACTCTCAGGAGGACAGCAGCAGCGTGTGGCAATCGCAAGGGGACTTGCAATGAAACCTGAGGTCATGCTTTTCGATGAACCAACATCAGCTCTTGATCCAGAGATGATCGGTGAGGTGCTAGATGTGATGAAACAGCTGGCAAGGGAAGGAATGACAATGGTCGTTGTCACGCACGAGATGGGGTTTGCCCGTGAAGTCGCAGACCGTATTGTGTTTATTGATGAAGGAAGAATTCTTGAAGAATCTACACCAGCTGCCTTTTATGAAAAACCGCGCGAGAAACGCGCTCAGCTCTTTTTAAGCCGTATTTTAAATCACTAGGGGGAATGAATTTGATGAAAAAAATGAAACGCTTTGGCCTATTACTGTTGATGACTTGCTGTATGATCGCTCTCGCTGCCTGCGGCTCTGCCGAGAAAGGCTCAACCGATGCAAAACAAAGCAGCTCATTAGAAGCCATTAAGAAAGACAAAAAAATCGTTTTCGGTGTGAAAAACGATACTCGTTTATTCGGTCTAAAAAATCCTAGTAGCGGGGATATTGAAGGGTTTGATATTGATATCGCAAAAGCGATCACTAAAGAAATGCTCGGTGATGAAGGAAAAGCAGAATTCAAAGAAGTGACATCTAAAACAAGAATTCCTTTACTGCAAAAAGGAGATATTCATGCCATTGTTGCCACAATGACGATCACAGAAGAGCGTAAAAAAGAGGTCAATTTCTCAGACGTATACTTTGAAGCAGGACAATCACTGCTTGTGAAAAAAGGCAGCGACATTCAATCGATTGATGATCTTAAAAAAGGTACGAAGGTGCTTGCAGTGAAAGGGTCCACTTCTTCTCAAAACATTCGCGAAAAGGCACCAGAAGCATCCGTTTTAGAATTTGAAAATTACCAAGAAGCCTTTACAGCCTTAAAATCAAATCAAGGGCAAGTTCTGACAACTGATAATGCAATTTTATTTGGCATGGCAGACGAAGATTCAAATTATGAAGTCGTTGGCGGAACATTTACCGATGAGCCTTATGGTATCGCTGTGAAAAAAGGCGATGAAGAATTGACAGAAGCCATTAATAAAGCGTTAAAGGCATTAAAAGACAATGGAGAGTATGACAAGATTCATAAAAAATGGATCAAAGAATAATCAATTGACTCGATCAATCTCAACACCCTCAGGAGAGCCGCTTGCCGGCTCCTCTGTTGATTAGGAAGGAAGTGAACTGATTGCTGCGGTTTTCCATTTTAACTGAGAACTTCCATCTTTATTTAGAAGGGTTTAAATATACGATTGGTGCAAGTGTCATTGCGTTGATTGGAAGCTTTTTCATCGGTACACTCATTGCCATTATGAGAATTGCGCCACTAAGGCCGCTCAACTGGTTAGGGACGGCTTACGTGGAATTTATTCGGAATATTCCGTTATTATTGATCACCTTTGTGTTCTTTTTTGGTTTACCGGTACTTGGCATTGTGGCAGATGGCTTTACAGCAGGAACCATTGCCCTCTCCATTTATACGTCTGCTTTTATCGCTGAAGCCATTCGTGCAGGTATACAAGCTGTACCGCTTGGACAAATGGAAGCAGCTAGAGCTTCTGGTCTGACATATGGCGGAACGATGCGATATATTATTCTGCCGCAGGCCATCAAAATTGTCATTCCACCACTTGGGAATCAATTTATCAACCTTGTGAAAAACTCGTCTATTTTAGGTGTCATTGCAGGGTTTGATCTGATGTACCAAGGAGACCTTATCGCTTCGAGAACGTTTGTGACATTTGATGTATACATTTTTGTTGCCATGTTCTATCTTCTATTGACCATTCCACTTAGTCTAGGCGTTGGTTATTTAGAAAAAAGATTAGCCCGAAGCCACTAGAAAGGAGGAAACACAATGGATTTTATAGGTGCCTACCAGCCCGATCATCTCGCCTTTTTACTTGAAGGATTTGCTGTCACCTTAAAAGTGGCTTTTATCTCCATCATTTTAAGCTTTATCATCGGATTAGTCGTTGGCACATTGAGGTTCGCACAAATCCCTATTTTATCAAAGGTGCTTGCGGTCATTGTTGAAACCGTTCGGAACCTACCGCTTTTGCTGATCATCTTTTTTACGTATTTCGCCCTGCCTGAAATTGGCATTAAGCTGAGCATCACGGCCTCTGCCATTGCGGCTTTAACCGTGTTTGAATCCGCTATGCTGTCAGAAATCATTCGCAGCGGATTAAAATCAATTGATAAAGGACAAATCGAGGCGGCCAGATCCTCTGGTTTAACCTATATTCAAACATTAAAAATGATTATCATGCCACAGGCGTTACGCCGAATGGTACCGCCGATTGTCAGTCAATTTATTTCTCTTTTAAAAGATACATCGCTCGCCGTTGTAATTGCCCTTCCAGAGTTATTGCATCACGCGCAGATTTTAAATGGTCAAAGCCAATCTTATTTACTTCCTATTTTCCTCTTGGCGGCCATGATGTACTTTGTTGTCAACTTCAGCTTGTCTATACTTGCACGGAGATTAGAGTACAGGCAGGCATAAAAAAAGGACATCCGCTCATGGTGGATGTCCCTTTTTGTTTAAAGCATTCGCATAACTCGTTTTCTCATCTTTTTCATATCCCGCTTAGATGGCATATCATATCGACTTGCAAAGTGATATGCGAGTGCACCTGCACCAAGCGTTAATAGTGAAGAAGTCATTTTGCCCATTCGAAATTCCCCCTTAACACTTATAGTTGAATTGAACGTTCATCGTCACTAAACAGGTCGTCTAAACTGCTTAGTGTACCGTCTTCCTCCACTTGGTGAGTAGATATTTTGCCTTTTGACAGTGTCAATTCAATAAAACAGCCCCAGCAATAATATTGATTGACCCCAATTTTTCCGATGTCTTTACATTTGCAATTTGGGCAAATGAGCATATTCAGCACCTCTTTACGTTCGGTTTAGAACAAGTGCTTCCTTTTGAACATCCATCAAGGTTCCGGCAGCATGCAGCTGCTTTCGAATCCCTGATAGCTCTGTAAAGAAGCCGTCCGAGAGTTCATATGCTACGATTGTGCCCGAATTCATGCAAAAGTATACATCTTCCAAAACACCTAATGTTTCACCATCTGGCGTACGGATCATTTTCTTTTTTAATTTCGAAAAGAAAAAGGATGGGGCGGTGGTATCTATCTCGATGCCCTTCTGGCAGCTCACATATAGACCTTTGTCTGTCAGTTTGTCGCCAGCTGAGAATGGAATGAAAGCACAGTCTTTCTTTTTCCCATCTAAAACATATCCCCCGCAGCTGCCGCCGGCTAAAAAGCAAATATCTTTGATCGCCCCAAGTGAATAAGACAGCTCGTCTGTATAGATCGTCAGTCCTTCAAGCTCTCGACATGTTCTCAAAATGTGATCAACCACCTTTTCGGAACAGTCTTATCGTGTGCGTTTCCTCTATGACTCATACGAAGAAATGGCTTCCATGAAGGAAGCCATTTACTCTTGCATAAAATCAAACGGAGTGATTCCCTCCATGCCAATATTGGCATCGTGTACGCTGAAAGGAAGTTCTTTTTGGAGGGCTGCTAGCTCAGCGTCCATGATTTCTTCCGTTTCAGTAAGACGCATGGTTAAAGACGTTTGTCTGAGGGAGTCTTCATTATTTTTTACGCCCCACTCTAATGCTGATTCCTCACCGCACAAAATTAAAAACTTTTTACTTCGTGTAATGGCCGTGTAAAGCAAATTTCTTCGAAGCATTCGATAATAACTTCTCACGACTGGCAGCACCACGATTGGGAATTCACTGCCCTGGGATTTATGAATCGAGCAACAATAAGCGTGTGTAAATTGATGAAAATCTTTTTTCGTAAACGTGATTTCATTTCCATCAAAGGAGATGACCGCCATATCTTCTTTTTCTGTGTTTTCTTTCGCATAAAAGATCGAGACAATTTCGCCAATATCTCCATTAAAAATGTTATTCTCGGGCTGATTGACAAGCTGAAGTACCTTATCACCTGTCCGGTAGACGACATCACCAAAAGGAATTTCTCTTCCTTTTGGCTTTTTAGGATTCAAAATTTGCTGAAGCATTTTATTCAGTTCATTAATGCCTGCTTTTCCTTTATACATCGGGGCGAGCACTTGAATGTCCTTTGCTGAATACCCCTTTTGAGCAGCATTGCTGACCACTTTCTCGATGACTTCTTTCATTTGGTCACTAGAGCATTGAATAAAGGATCGATCCTTCGAGCGTGCAGTAATATCCTTTGGCAAAACACCATTTTTCATATCATGCGCAAGCTCAACAATTGTTGAACCGTCTGCCTGCCGGTAAATATCAGTTAATGTAACTGCCGGTATAGCTTGTGACGCAAGCAGGTCTCTTAACACTTGACCAGGCCCGACAGATGGAAGTTGATGTTCGTCTCCAACCATAATGACTTGAATATGATCTGGGATCGCCTTAAACAAATGGTTCGCCAGCCAAATATCCAGCATACTCGATTCATCAATGATAACAAGCTTTCCTTCAATCGGCTGGTCTTCATCATGTGAGAAGCCTTCTGATCCATTCCAGCCTAGCAACCGGTGAATGGTCACAGCAGGAAGTCCAGTGGATTCTGTCATTCGTTTCGCAGCACGTCCAGTTGGTGCGGCAAGCACGAACGGAAATGCTTCATCTTTTTTATAATCACCCGGGTCAAGAGATACGCCGTGAAGATCGCTGTAAAGCTCGACAATCCCTTTAATGACCGTCGTTTTCCCTGTACCCGGTCCGCCTGTTAAAAGCAGCATTGGAGACATGAGTGCCTTTTGAATGGCTTCTTTTTGGGTTGGTGCATACTGGACACCAAGCCGTTCCTCCAGTTCACCGAGTGCAAGCAGAAATTCTGATTCAGGAAATTGATCTGCATATTCTGTTTGAGAGACAATTTTTTGAATACGTTTTGCCACACTTTGCTCCGCATAAAAGAGCGACGGATGATAACAGCGATCATCTTCAATGATCATGTCTTTCCCTTCACCAAGTGCAATGATCTGATTGGCAACGTCCATTTCAGTCACTTTGTAGTCATTGCCTGTTTGATTCAGCAATTTACGGGTTTCGATGATCAGATCTTTCGTTTGTATGTACGTATGACCGTCTTGCAGGCTTGCTGTCTCAACGGTATACAAAAGGGCTGCACGAATGCGTTCTGGATCATTTCCAGATATCCCTGTTCTAGCGCCGAGTTCATCTGCTTTAATAAATCCAATCCCCTCGACGTCTTTGACGAGCTGATAAGGGTTTTCTTCAATTTTCTGCAACGTTTCACTCTCGTACGCTTGGTAAATCTTCATACTAAGCTGAGGACCAAAGCCATATTGATTCAGGCTGATCATAATTTGCTCAAGCCCTTGATGCTCCTGAAGTGCGGCAGCCAGCTTATCAGCCTTCTTTTTTGACAGGCGAGGGACGTCATACAAAACAGACGGATCACGCATAATTTGATGAAGCGTCTGATTGCCTAGCTTGCCGACGATTTCTTCCGCTGTCTTTTTTCCAATCCCTTCAAACAAGTCACTAGAGAGATAATGAATGATGCCTTGTTTTGTTGTAGGGACTTCCTTTTGAAAATGAGTGGCTTGAAACTGCTCGCCAAACTTCGGATGACTTGTGACCTTGCCATAGAAGGTGTAGGTTTCCTCCTCATGAAGCGCTGGGAAGTACCCTGTGACAGATGCTGTTTTTTCCTCTAAATTCTCTGATGTTTCAATGACTTTTACTTTTAACACCGAGTATAAATTACTTTTGTTATGGAAAATAACGGCTTGAACCGTCCCTTTTAAAAACGGTTCATCTTCAAGCTTCATTTGATCTGGATGTTCCTGCACAGGTCTTCCCTCCTTCCGGTTATTCTGCCTCTTGAATCAGCTTTTGCGCATGCAATGCAAGCATATGATCAGGTTGCACGTCAATGGCTTTTCCTAGCATTTCAAGCGCTTCATCTTTTTTTTCTAAATACGCATACGCAACGCCTGCATTATAAAAGGCGTCTGCATGCTGCGGATCTCGCGTAATCACTTCAGTAAAGACTGCGACCGCTTCCTCCAGCAGATGTTCATTCGCTAAGCACATGCCAAATTGAAATCTTGCTTCGTTATCTTCTTCGTTTAGCTCAACTGCACGCTGAAGATAAGGCATCGCAAGCTTTGGCTGCTCTAATTTCATCAGTGTCTGCCCTAACATATAAAACAAATCACTGTTTTCCATTCCAGCTTGTAGCGCTTGCTCAAAATAGTCTTTCGCTTTCATAAAGTCTTCTTTCATCGTGTAGACATTTCCTGCCCCATAATAAGCTGCAGCTGCTGTATGATCAAGTTCAATGGCTTTTTGAAAGAAGTTCAATGCACGTTCAAATTCATGAACACTTGAAAGTAAATTCGCAAAGTTAATATATGGAACCGGGTCCTTTGGGCTTTCTTCAATGGCTTTCGTAAAAGCTTCAGCTGCCTGTTCGATGTTCCCTTGATTTAAAGCTTCAATACCGATTTCGTTATGATTCATTCGCTCTCTTCATCCTTTCATTAAAAAACCTCAACAGCGACGTTGAGGTTTTTAACACATGTTACACATACGACAGCTTTTGGCCATCTTTAAAGACATCGTCAATGGTCCCGCCGCCAAGACATTCTTCGCCATCATAAAAAACAACAGCTTGTCCTGGAGTGACAGCACGAACGGGTTCATCAAAGATCACCATTGCTTCCTGCTCACCTGTCATTTTGACTTTTACATGATGGTCTTCTTGACGGTATCGGAATTTCGCTGTGCATGTGAGTTCACCGTTTTCGCCGACAATATGAGGACGAGTCCAGCTGATGTTAACAGCTGAAATACTTTCAGAGTATAAAAGCGGGTTGTGGAAGCCTTGTTCAACAAATAAGATATTTTTCTCTAAGTCCTTCCCAACAACGAACCACGGATCACCGCTTCCGCCAATGCCAAGTCCTTGGCGCTGACCGATCGTGTAATACATCAGTCCATCATGTTCACCTTTTACTTCTCCGTCCATTGTCTGCATCACACCGGGCTGTGCAGGCAAATATTGGCTAAGGAACGTTTTAAAGTTTCTTTCCCCAATAAAGCAGATGCCCGTAGAATCTTTTTTCGTTGCTGTTGCGAGCTCTGCTTCTTTCGCTAATTCACGCACTCTTTTTTTCTCTAAATCGCCGATTGGGAACAACACTTTATCAAGCTGTTCTTGAGTCAGCTGATTCAAGAAATAAGTTTGGTCTTTGTTTGTATCAAGACCTCTTAGCATTTTGACTTCATCGCCGGTTCTGTCGACACGGGCATAGTGGCCTGTTGCCAAATAATCCGCTCCAAGCGACAATGCATGCTCAAGAAATGCTTTGAACTTAATTTCTTTGTTACACATGACATCTGGGTTCGGCGTTCTGCCTGCTTTATATTCATCAAGAAAATATTGAAACACTTTGTCCCAATACTGTTTCTCGAAATTCACTGCATAATATGGGATTCCAATCTGGTTACAAACACGAATGACATCCTCATAGTCCTCCGTTGCTGTACATACACCATTTTCATCTGTGTCATCCCAGTTTTTCATAAATATGCCGATCACATCATAGCCTTGCTCCTTTAGCATGAGCGCAGCAACTGATGAATCGACGCCTCCGGACATACCGACCACAACTCTTGTGTCTTCAGGTCTTTTTGTCATCTTCATCAACTCCAATTTCAATGAAACAACGTGCGCGTTTCGTTCTTCAGGTGCCTAGCTGTTTCATTTTTCACACACGAACAAAAGGGAGCATTTATTTGGCTAGGCGTTTCACGACAGCCGCTATCTTATGCGCCGCCTGCTTCACATGTTCCTCTTCATTTCCAAGACCGAAGCTAATTCTGACTGAGGATGTCAGCTCTTTTGCTTCTTCACCATACATGGCGCTTAATACGTGCGAAGGAAGGACAGATCCAGCCGTACATGCTGACCCGCTTGAAACAGCAATCCCTTCCATATCTAAGTTCACAAGTAACGATTCAATAGAAACGCCCGGGAAGTGGACATTTAAAATATGCGGCAATGTCTCTTTCGGGTGTCCATTGATAGAGAAATTGAGTGATTCCTCTTTGAATACTTGCAGCATCGCTTCTTTGAGCTTACCATAATGCACTGCTTTTTCTCTTCTATTTTGCTTTGTTAATTGAACTGCTTCTGCAAGCCCAATGATTCCCGCCACATTTTCAGTGCCAGCACGGCGTTTTCTTTCTTGTTCTCCTCCGAATAGCTGCGGAGAAAGTTTTACACGCTCATTGACGTATAAAAAGCCTGTTCCCATCGGGCCATTTAGTTTATGACCGGACGCAGATAAGAGGTCGATATGAAGTTCTGTGACATCAATTGATATTGTCCCAAATGCCTGTACTGCGTCTGTATGAAAATAAGCAGTGTGTTCGTGTAAAAGTTGACCAATTTCTTTGATTGGCTGAATCACACCCGTTTCATTATTGCCATACATGATGGTCACAAGAATTGTATCGTCTCTTAGTGCTTGTTTTAATTGATCAAGATGAATCAATCCAGTGTGATCCACATCTAAATACGTCACATCAAAACCAAGCTTCTCTAAGCGTTCGCATGTATGCAGCACTGCATGATGCTCAGTTTTTGTTGTGATAATATGTTTTCCTTCATGCTGCCTTGCCATTGCCACACCTGTAATGGCCAAGTTGTCTGCCTCTGTTCCCCCGCTTGTGAGGATGATCTCCTGCTGCTTACAGTGTAATTCTCCTGCAATGACTTCCCTTGCTTCATCGAGCCACTTTCTTGCCTCGCGCCCATATGAATGAATACTAGAGGGATTGCCAAATATCTCTGTAAAGTAGGGCATCATCTTGTCCACAATTCGCTGATCCATCGGCGTTGTGGCTGCATGATCTAAATAGATACGTTCCATTTCCGGTACACCTCTGATCTAAATATAGAACATATACGCCTCTTGATCCTCGTCATCTTTATAACTTGCCAAGTCTTCAAGAGTTGTATTGTCTAGTACGTCTTTTACTGCATCACGAATACGAATCCAAAGTGCACGCTTTGCTGGCTCTTCGTTTTCGATCACTTCAACAGGACTAATAGGTCCTTCTAATACACGAATAATATCACCGGCTGTAATCTCGTTTGGCTCATGGGCAAGCACATAGCCGCCATACGCTCCTCGGATACTTTTCACAAGACGTGCATTGCGAAGTGGTGATACAAGCTGCTCTAAATAATGCTCAGACAAATCATTGTTTTGAGCAATTGATTTTAATGATGTAGGGCCTTCGCCATGTTTTTTGGCTAATTCGATCATGATCGTCAGACCATATCTGCCTTTAGTAGAAATTTTCAAGTTAAACACCTCTGCGTTTTCTATTTCTATGTCATCAATTATTTTTCTGATTTCATATACGCTTATATAGACCAAAAGCAATTATATCATACTTTTAGCCAACTTTCATTTGCGGGTTCTGAGCTCAAAACGAGGACGCATCCCTTTTCTATTTGAAGAAATTTCGGTACTCTATACAAACAAGACATTGCTTTAGGAGAGATAATCATGAAACCTTTAGCGTATCGGATGCGCCCAAGTCATATTGGAGACATTATTGGGCAGGAGCATCTCGTTGGAGAAGGTCAAATTATTAGACGAATGGTCGAGGCGAAACATTTGTCCTCGATGATTTTATACGGGCCGCCGGGAATCGGCAAAACATCCATTGCAACTGCAATCGCTGGCAGTACAAGCATTGCCTTCCGTACATTGAATGCGGTGATTCATAACAAAAAAGATATGGAAGCTGTCGCCGCTGAAGCGAAAATGAGTGGTCAAGTCATCTTGATTTTAGACGAAGTCCACAGACTCGATAAAGGGAAGCAGGATTTCCTTCTTCCGTATTTAGAAAATGGCATGATCATTTTAATTGGCGCGACAACAGCTAATCCGTATCATGCGATCAACCCAGCCATCCGTAGCCGGACACAAATATTTGAGCTGAAGCCGCTGGAAACAGAGCAAATCAAAGCTGCATTATCTCGAGCTTTACAGGATGAACATCGCGGGCTTGGCGGTTATTCGGTCAAAGTTGATGAGGAGGCAATGAATCATTTTGCAAATGGATGCGGAGGAGATGTGCGTTCCGCTTTAAATGCGCTTGAACTAGCCGTCTTATCGACAAAAGCGGATGAATCTGGACAGATCACGATCACTCTAGCTGCAGCAGAAGAATGTTTACAAAAAAAGAGCTTCTCGCATGATAAAAACGGTGATGCCCATTATGATGTCCTCTCGGCTTTTCAAAAATCCATCAGAGGATCTGACGCAGATGCTGCGCTACATTACCTTGCAAGACTCATTGAAGCGGGAGACCTTGAAAGCATTTCGAGACGATTACTTGTGATGGCTTATGAAGATATTGGCTTAGCCAGTCCGCAGGCAGGGCCACGTGTGTTAAGCGCTGTTCAAACAGCTGAGAGAGTTGGTTTCCCAGAAGCACGAATTCCACTCGCTAATGCCGTGATTGAACTGTGTCTTTCTCCAAAGTCAAACTCCGCTTACCAAGCGATTGATGCGGCATTGCATGATATTCGCACGGGGAAAATTGGTGAAGTTCCCGTTCATTTAAAAGATGCCCACTATAAAGGGGCAGCAGCACTTGGAAGAGGCGCCGATTACTTATATCCGCACGATTATGAAAATGGCTGGGTGAAGCAGCAATATTTACCTGACCCGCTGAAAAACAAGCAATATTATGAACCAAAGCAAACTGGAAAATTTGAAGGTGCACTAAAGCAAGTGTACGAAAATTTAAGACGGCAAAAATAAAAAAAGCCCCCTGCTCTAAGCAGGCGGGCTGTTTATTTATCTTTCACACGTGTAATCGGAATGTCTTTTAACAGTTTCATAATGACATGACCACCCATGATCAGTCCAGCCACAGATGGAACAAAAGCATTGGATGACGGCGGCATTTGTGCCTTACGAATTTTCGCTTCATCATTTCCCACTTCTTTTCTCACATCTTCACGAATGACAATCGGACTTTCATCAGAGAAAATAACTTCAATTCCCTTACGAATGCCTTCCTTCCGCAGGCGTGTTCTGACGACTTTCGCAATTGGGTCTGTATGTGTTTTCGAGATGTCATCAATTTTAAAACGTGTCGGATCTGTTTTATTTGCAGCACCCATACTCGAAATAATGTTCACATCGCGTTTCAGGCACTCTTTCATTAAATGAATTTTATAATGAATTGTATCTGATGCATCAATGACATAATCAAGTGGATACTCAAAGAATTGTTCATATGTTTCTTCTGTATAGAACATTTTGAGCGCAACAACTTCACATTCTGGGTTAATGTCAGCAATTCTTGCCTGCATTAAGTCAACTTTAGGCTGACCAACCGTTGATAGCAAAGCTGGCAGCTGCCTATTTACATTTGTAATATCAATATCATCTTTATCAACAAGAACAATACGGCCAACACCTGAACGAGCAAGGGCTTCTACTGCAAAAGAACCTACGCCGCCTACTCCAAGCACTGCAACTGTACTGTTTTTTAATATATTTAAGCCTTCCTTGCCAATGGCAAGCTCGTTTCTTGAAAACTGATGTAACAAGTGCCTCACTCCACCTTTATTTAAAATGAATCGAAAGAATCATATCATATTCAGCGTTCTCCGTCATCCTTCTCAAATAGAAAAAAACACAAAAAAGTCCCGATCACGCCGCCAGCTTTTCCTTCGTTTTGAACCCCGCACCATGCAGGTGGGTGCTTTCTTCCTCACTTTATAAGTCCTCAGAAGAGGCATTTATGCAGAAAGGAAAGGCAAGCTCCCGTAGAAAAAAATGTTCGGTCAAAACTAGGTAACCACCGTACGTATCAGGACTTTATTTATTGGTTGATGAAAGCATATCATAGGCATGTCCCTTTTACAAGCGTTTACATGCCTATAAACATGCGCCTATTTTACTGTTTTACTTTTGTTTTAATCGCCAAACTCAGTTCATCTAGCTGCGCTTCGCTTACAGTGCCAGGAGCATCTGTGAGAACACAGCTTGCACTTGCCGTTTTCGGGAACGCAATGGTATCTCTTAGGTTAGATCGGCCGGCAAGCAGCATCACTAGGCGGTCAAGTCCAAGCGCAATTCCGCCGTGCGGAGGCACCCCATGCTCAAATGCATCAAGAAGGAAGCCGAACTGATCGTACGCTTCTTCTTTAGAAAAGCCAAGTAAACCAAACATTTTCTCTTGAATGTCCTTTTCAAAAATACGAATAGAACCTCCGCCAAGCTCATAGCCGTTCAGCACAAGATCATACGCTTGAGCTTTCATATCTTCTGGACTTGTTTCAATTAATTCAAGATCATCACGAACTGGCATTGTGAAAGGATGGTGGGCAGCATAGAAGCGGCCTTCTTCTTCATCTTTTTCAAGCAGCGGCCAATCGACAACCCATAAGAAATTGAAGACAGACTCATCGATAAGTTTAAGCTCTTTGCCAAGTTTTAAGCGAAGTGCGCCAAGCGCATCATGGACAACAGTCGTCTTATCTGCAACAAAGAGTAAAAGGTCGCCTTCTTCAACTTGAAGCTGTTCTTTTAATTCTGCTTGTTTTGACTCATCAAAGAATTTAGCGATTGGTCCTTTTAACTCTGTCCCTTCAGCTTTTAGCCAAGCAAGACCTTTTGCACCATAGTTCGCTGCAAATGCACCAAGTGCATCGATGTCTTTTCTTGAGTAGTTTGCTGCAGCCCCTTTGACATTAATCGCTTTGACAGCTCCGCCATTGTTTACAGCACCGCTGAAGACTTTGAAATCTGAGTCTTTTACCGTGTCTGAAATGTTGACAAGCTTCATGTCAAATCGGGTATCTGGCTTGTCAGAACCATAGGAATTCATCGCTTCATCGTACGTCATACGAGGTAATGGCAATGTCAGGTCAACACCTTTGACATCTTTCATCACCTTTGCCATCATCTCTTCAGCAAGCGTCATGATGTCTTCTTGGCTCATAAAGGACATTTCAATATCGACTTGTGTAAATTCCGGCTGACGGTCAGCACGCAAGTCTTCATCTCTAAAGCAGCGAGCGATTTGATAGTAGCGGTCCATCCCAGACACCATGAGCAATTGCTTAAATAATTGCGGAGACTGCGGCAGCGCATAGAATTCTCCTTCGTGTACACGGCTTGGCACAAGATAGTCACGCGCACCTTCTGGCGTACTTTTTGTTAAAATTGGCGTTTCAATGTCTAGAAAGCCGTGATCATCTAAGAAATGGCGGAATGCTTTTGTGACTTCATGTCGCATTTTCATCGTTTCAAACATCGCAGGGCGGCGAAGATCTAGGTAGCGGTATTTTAAGCGCACATCTTCTGATACCTCATCTGCTTGATCAGAAATGACAAATGGAGGCGTCTTGGCTTCATTTAAAACAGTGACTGTGTCGACTTGAATTTCAATTTTGCCTGTTTTTAAATTTGGGTTGATCGTGGCTTCTTCTCTTGCGACCACTGTCCCTTTAATATCAAGGACATATTCATTCCGAATCGATTCTGCTGTCTCAAGAGCCTCTTTTGATTGGTCTGGATGAAAGACAACTTGCACAATGCCTGTACGATCACGCAGGTCAATAAAGATTAATCCGCCAAGGTCACGACGTTTTTGTACCCATCCTTTTAATACAACGGTTTGACCGATTTGGTCTTCTGTTACTTCTCCACAATAAAAAGTTCTACCAAACACAAACATTCCACTCCTTCTTTACGCTTTCTGGTGGGCTTTCATCATTTGAATCAGCTCATCAAGCTTCACTTCAATTTGTTCACCCGTTGTCGTATCTTTTACGTTTACAATTTGCTGCGCGAGCTCATCTTCACCAAGAACTGCAATAAACTTGGCTTTCAAGCGGTCTGCCGCTTTAAATTGTGCTTTTAGCTTTTTCCCTGTATAGTCCATTTCACTTGAAATGCCTTCTTTTCTTAGGCGATTCAATAAGCCAACAGCATAATCTTTTGCTTGATCTCCTAATGCCGCAATGTATAAATCAATGCCGTCTTGAACAGGAAGCTCAATCTTCTCTGCATCAATCGCTGATAGGAAACGTTCAATACTCATCGCAAAGCCGATACCTGGTGATTCAGGACCGCCAATTCCTTCAACGAGTCCATCATAACGGCCGCCGCCGGCTAATGTTGTGATCGCACCAAAGCCTTCTGCATTACTCATAATCTCAAAGGCAGTGTGATTGTAATAATCAAGACCGCGCACTAAGTTCGGATCGACGACATATTCAATGCCTAGATCGGTTAAATATTGTTTTACTTTTTCAAAATAAGTCCGTGATTCTTCATTTAAGTAATCTTGAATGGATGGTGCCGTTGCCATCAGTTCGTGATCGCGGTCCTTTTTACAATCAAGAATACGCAATGGATTTTGATGTAAACGAATTTGGCAGTCGTGACAGAATTCATCAATTCTTGGTTCAAAATGCTCGACAAGTGCTTGACGGTAATCTGCACGGCTTTCTTTGTCACCAAGGCTGTTAATGACGAGTTTTAAGTTGGAAAGACCCGCTTTCTCATACACACTCATCGCTAATGAAATGACCTCTGCATCAATGGCAGGATCTTTTGAACCGATCGCTTCAATTCCGAATTGATAAAATTGACGATATCTTCCCGTTTGCGGACGCTCATAGCGGAACATTGGTCCAATGTAGTACAGCTTTGTAGGCTGTGCAGGCTGTGCAAACAGTTTATTTTCAACATAAGAACGGACAGTTGAAGCTGTTCCTTCTGGGCGAAGTGTGATGCTACGTCCTTTTTTGTCTTCAAATGTGTACATCTCTTTTTGAACGATATCTGTTGACTCGCCTACTCCTCGTGCAAACAGTTCCGTATGCTCAAAAATCGGTGTGCGGATTTCTTTGTATTGAAAGGCTGCACATGTATCTCTCGCAATTTGTTCAACATACTGCCAGCGTTCTGATTCTCCCGGTAAAATATCCTGTGTGCCTCTTGGAATATTAAAACTCATTTTTCGTCCTCCTACGACCATCATTCATTTTTTATGTGGACATATAAAAAACCCCCGCCTCTACTATGTGTATAGTAGGGACGAGAGTTATACCCGTGGTGCCACCCTAGTTGGAACATGATCTAGCCATGTTCCCGCTCAAATCCTTAACGCAGATTCACGTTCTCCGCCTAATGACTCATTTTTTGAGTGTTCAGCAGGAAACCTACAGAGTGTTCTTTCGTGATAAATGCCATGCGGATTCGCTTTCAGCCTAAGGCGATTCCTCTCTGCTCACGCAATTTACCCTACTATTCTCTATCATCAGTTCCACATTTTAAATTTTCAAGTGTGTTGATTTATATTATAATAAGGTCGGTGCTGCCACTCTGTCAACCCTTGCCGTGTCTCTTTTTCTTTTCCAGCTCTTCTTTTGACGTGCATCCGTATTCAGATGCCGTTTCTTCAAGGAAGCCTGGTTGATCCATTTCGTCGTGCTGCCAGCGATCGATATCACGATGTCCATTATATTGCACTCGTCCTAATTTTCTGCTTAATCTCATGTTTGTACATCCTTTTATCACATTTTTATCTAGTATAAACAGATTGATTCATTTTTATTAGGGAAACCGCAAGGAATTCATCCATTACATAACGAATTAACATTCATCGGTTTTACAAGGGAGGGGAAAACACCGTTTTGAATCTGAAAACACACCATCACATGATGTTGCTGCTCACCTGTTTTGTCCTCATTGCCAGCACTTGGCCAATGACACATGCGACGGCTCAAACAGATCAAGCTGTCGTTGCAACAGATGAAATCAATGTGCGAACCGGACCTGGTTTAAGCTACGGGATCGCAGCAGTTGTGAAACGAGGAGAAAGCTACCCGATTCTCACTGAACAAGGAGAATGGGTACAGATCGGGCTATCGAACGGACAAAAAGGCTGGGTCGTCTCATGGCTGATTACTAAGTCATCTGATGCACAAAAGCCTGCTAAGCAAAAGACGCAAGGTCAAAGTACGCAAGGAAGCAGTTCGATTACGTCAACAGCCTCCGACCTTCGCATTCGGACAGGCCCAGGGACTTCCTATCAAGTCATTGGCACTTTTCCGCAGGGCGCTTCCGCTAAAAAGCTGGACACAAGCGGCGAATGGACAAAAATATCGTACAAACAAGCGGAAGGCTGGGTCCACTCTGATTATATTTCTGGCGGACAAAACGCTTCTTCATCCAGTTCAGCTGAGCCCGCTCGTTCTAAACAGTCCGGCACAGTTGGCGTATCAAGCTTGAATGTTCGAAAATCGGCGGCACCAAATGCACAAGTGGCCGCTTCACTTTCCCGCAACACTCAAGTCACCATTTTACGGGAGCAAAATGGCTGGTATGAAATCGAAGCAAAAGGCGTTAAAGGTTGGGTTGCAAGTTATTATATTGTCTCAAGCCAAGGAACAAGTGCAGCACCTGAAAAGAATTCTTCCTCTTCGTCATCTCATCAGAAAGCGTACATCGTTTATGATGGAACGAATATTAGAAAAAGCGCTTCTACCTCTGCTGGTATTGCAGAAAGAGCAACAAAAGGAGCTGCTTATCAAATTGTTCGTACGCAAGGTGACTGGTACGAGGTGACATTATCAAACGGCGGAACAGGCTACGTGGCGAGCTGGGTCGTTCAAACAAAGAAAAATAGCAGCGAAGCACCAAGACCTCAGCAGGATTCATCGTCTGGCACTGGATCTTTAAAAGGCAAAACAATTGTTCTTGATCCTGGGCATGGCGGAAAAGACAGCGGCACGATCGGCGCAGACGGTGCATTTGAAAAGAATATCACGATCAAAACCGCTCATTTGCTGGCGGGTAAGTTAAGAGCTTCTGGAGCAAATGTCTATTTAACACGAAGTGATGATACATTCATCAGCCTTCAATCGAGGGTTGCCACTTCACATTACCGAAATGCAGATGCATTTATTAGTCTTCATTATGATAGTTTTATGGACCCAAGTATCAGAGGGAGCACCGCATATTATTATCAGGCATCCAAAGATCAAAGCCTGGCGACAAGCGTTCATACGGAAGTCGCAAAACGATCACAGATCCCTGATAAAGGAGTCAAATTTGGAGATTATTTTGTTTTAAGAGAAAACAAGCGCCCTTCCCTTTTATATGAACTCGGCTATTTAAGCAATCCTCAAGAAGAAGCGATCATTTATAGCGCCTCTTACCAAGAACGAGTGACAGAAGGAATGACAGAAGGATTAAAACAATATTTCCGATAGAAAAAAGAGGCCGCTGCGCCTCTTTTTTGTTTGATCGCAAAAGAAAAAGACTCTAAACAAACTCTCAGCAAGAGTTTATCTACAGTCTAATGTCTTTCTATTCTTTGCTGTCCATCAACATGGTGACTGGCCCCGAATTGGTCAATGAGACGTCCATCATCGCCCCAAAACGTCCAGTTTCAACATGGATGCCCTTTTCTCTAAGCGTTTCATTGAAGCATTCGTAAAGTGAATTCGCCACATCCGGTTTGGCAGCTTTCATAAAGTTCGGCCGTCTGCCTTTCCTCGTATCACCATAAAGAGTAAATTGAGATACAGACAGCACGCTTCCTTTTACATCCAATAACGAAAGATTCATTTTCCCGTTTTCATCTTCAAAAATACGCAAGTGTGCGAGCTTTTCAGCTAAGTAATGCACATCTTCTTCTGTGTCTTCATGTGTAACCCCAACGAGCACCATATAGCCTTCATTGATGGCACCTGTGATCTCTTCTCCTACTTTCACAGATGCACTCGTCACACGCTGAACAACAAGCCTCATAGACGATATACTTCCTTTCTAATTCATGAATCGGCGAACAGAGTAAATGTCTTTGATTTGTTTGATGCGTTCTACCACTTTGTGCAAATGGTTAATATTTTGGATAAAGATCGCCATATGGATCGTCGCCACTTTGTTACGATCAGACTTACCAGAAACCGACGAGATGTTCGTTTTGGTTTCGTTGACTGCTTGAAGCACCTCATTAAGTAAGCCGCGTCTGTCATATCCTAATATCTCAATTTCCACATTGTATTCTTTACGGTTTCGAGCAGGCTGTTCATGCTCCCACTCAACCGGGATTAACCGTTCCTGCGCTTCTCCTGTCTTTACGTTCGGACAGTCATCACGGTGAACAGATACGCCACGGCCTTTTGTAATAAAGCCAACAATGCTATCACCAGGAACAGGATTACAACACTTAGATAAACGGACAAGCAAGTTATCAATGCCTTTCACTCGCACGCCAGCTTCCCGTTTTTTCCCGTGATATGGTTTTGACTCTACAGACACTTCTTGAACGGTTTTCTCTTGTTCTTCCTGATCTCTTTGTTTTCTTTCTTTTTCCGTTAAACGATTCGCCACTTGGAGTGCCGTAATTCCGTTATAACCAACGGCTGCATACATGTCCTCTTCATTTGAGAAATTAAATTTATCAGCCACTTTTTGCAGATTTTCAGCGGTCAAAATGTCTTTAACATCGAACTCAAGGTTTTTGATTTCTTTCTCCACAAGTTCTCGGCCTTTTTCGACATTTTCTTCACGGCGCTGTTTCTTGAAAAACTGTCTGATCTTGTGCTTCGCTTGGGAGGTTTGGGCAAGTTTGACCCAATCCTGGCTTGGTCCATAGCTATGCTTAGATGTCAGAATTTCAATAATGTCACCTGTTTTTAGCTTATGATCAAGTGTGACCATTTTACCGTTGACTTTGGCTCCGATTGTTTTATTCCCAATTTCCGAATGAATCCGGTATGAGAAATCAATTGGAACTGAACCAGACGGCAGCTCTATGACGTCTCCTTTTGGTGTAAATACAAACACCATATCAGAGAAGAGATCGATTTTTAACGATTCCATAAATTCTTCCGCATCTGTGGATTCATTTTGGAATTCAAGGATTTCTCTAAACCAAGACAGCTTCTTCTGGAAAACGGCTTCTTCCGTCGATTCTGCTGACTCTTTGCCTTCTTTATACGCCCAGTGTGCCGCAATTCCGTATTCCGCAATTTCGTGCATTTCCACTGTACGAATCTGAACTTCAAGCGGGTCCCCTTTTGGACCAATCACCGTTGTATGAAGAGACTGATACATGTTCGGCTTTGGCATCGCAATATAATCCTTAAATCTGCCTGGCATCGGCTTCCAGCACGTATGAATAATACCAAGTACCGCATAGCAGTCTTTAATGCTGTCAACCAAAATACGAACAGCCAGCAAATCATATATTTCATTAAATTGCTTATTTTGCATGACCATTTTTCGATAAATACTATAAATATGTTTCGGTCTGCCGGAGAATTCAGCCTTAATGTTCACCTCAGACACGCGGTCTTTTACTTCATTAACAACCTCGTCCAAGTATTCCTCACGTTCCGCTCGTTTGCGCTTCATGAGATTCACAATCCGGTAGTATTGCTGCGGATTTAAATAGCGGAGGGCTGTATCTTCAAGCTCCCACTTAATCTTTGAAATCCCTAATCTGTGCGCAAGCGGTGCAAAGATCTCAAGGGTTTCATTTGAAATTCTTCGCTGCTTTTCCTGCGGAAGATGTTTGAGTGTTCTCATATTGTGAAGACGGTCTGCCAGCTTAATTAAGATGACGCGAATATCCTGCGCCATTGCAACAAACATTTTACGATGGTTTTCAGCCTGTTGTTCTTCTTGTGATTTATATTTAATCTTTCCGAGCTTTGTCACACCATCAACAAGCATGGCCACTTCTTCGTTAAAATGCTCTTTTAAATCTTCTAATGTCACATCCGTGTCTTCGACAACATCATGCAAGAAGCCGCCAGCAATGGTCGAAGGGTCCATTTCAAGATCAACAAGAATTCCCGCCACTTGAATAGGATGGATAATATAGGGCTCACCGGATTTCCGGTATTGCTCCTTGTGAGCATTTTCAGCATATTCGTATGCACGCTCTATAAATTGAATATGTTCAGCGGACAGGTATTCTCTTGCCTTATCAATGACCTGCTGCGCCGTTAAAACTTGTTCGTTCGCCATGGAATCACCTTTTTAAATGAAAACTGTATTGTAGTTTATTATCAAGAAAAATTCGATAGATGTAAAGAGAAGAAGTCCGCTAAAAGATTTTTGATAGGAAAAAAGCACCCTTCTTACTGAGTGCTTTTTGCGTAAAACTCCATTAGTATTGCATTAACGTCAAGATGTCGTAACCGTCAAGCTTCTTTCTGCCATCAAGATACGTCAGCTCAATTAAAAATGCAATCCCTGCCACAACGCCGCCTAATTCCTCAACCAGCTTGATGGATGCTTCAATCGTTCCACCTGTCGCAAGCAAATCATCTGTGATCAGTACACGCTGACCAGGACGAATTGCATCTTTATGAATCGTTAATACATCTTTACCGTATTCCAAACCGTAATCGACTTTGATGACTTCACGAGGAAGCTTTCCTTCTTTACGAACTGGGGCAAAACCTACACCAAGTGCGTATGCTACAGGGCAGCCAATAATGAATCCACGCGCTTCAGGTCCAACAATCAGATCAATGTCTCTTTCCTTCGCGTATTCAACGATTTGATCCGTTGCATAACGGTACACTTCGCCTTTATCCATTAACGTTGTAATATCTTTAAATTGTACACCTTCCTTTGGGTAGTCAGGTACAACTGTCACATATTGTTTTAAATCCATCTTTTCCTTTTCCTCCTCGTACGTCAAAGCACAGGTGAGACTTCGCTCATCATGCTATTCAGCCATTCCTTCAGCTCTTTGGCTGAGGAATATGTTAGTGTTTGATCGAGTTCCATCAATCGTTGTTTTGCTGTATAAGACGATGATGCGGTTAAATCTTTTTTAGGGGCATCACGCACTATTGACAGCACACCATTCTCTATTTTAACAAAACCGAGTTCAAAAAACACCTTTGTCATAAAAATGATTGTATCTTTTGTCCAACCTCTATGTTTGGCAAGCTCCATGCCTTGTTCTTTAATAGGAAAACTTCCCCGTTTGAACAAGAACCCATAAAACCATTTGAATTGATCACGGCTCGGGAATGAGGACATAAAGTGATCTTCTTTCCGCTGAAACACCGTATAAATTCTTGCTGGTTGTTGATTTTCTAAAAGCAGCTTGAGCAAGTGTTCATCGGCAGGAACATCGGCAAAGATCACATACTTTTCCTGCACATCAAACGTGGATACATTTTCTGCATCAATAAGATGAATCGGAATATCCACTAGCTCCGATTGCTTTTTTGTTTCTTCGTCAAAACAGAAGACCATCGTTTTTGCTGGATCAAGTGTTGATACTTTCTTTTCCCAATCTTTTTTCCCGCGTAAATCAAAGAGCTGCCATTCATCTACTCTAGCGTCTTTTAGCATGAGCTGAGGTTTCTTTCGGTTATTCCATTCATTAATCGAGACCTCGCCAACGACAGAGATTTGACTCCCTGGGACAAGTTCTTCTTTTAGTTTGCCTTGATGAAAACCGACACAGTCGAGCAGCTTGTCTTCGTCTTTTAGTGACATTTTAATGTGATTTTGATTGGCCCCGATCGTTCGGATGTCTTCAAGCTGGGCGTCTTCAATCATAATGAACGGCTTAGGATTCTGCATGCCAAACGGGGACAGCAGTCCTACTTCTTCAATGGCTTGCACCGTCATTTCGTCCACTTTACATACTGCATCGACCCGTTGAATTGGAATAAAATCTTCTTCAGTCAACGTTTCATTTGCATATTGATTCAATCTTTCCCTAAGTAAAGGAACATCATCCGCTTGAAGTGTCATTCCTGCTGCCATCGGGTGTCCACCGAAATGCGGCAGGATGTCACGGCACTTACTCAAATGGAAAAATAAATCAAAGCCAGGAATACTTCGTGCTGACCCTTTCGCCATCTGCGTTTCTTCGTCTATTCCAAGCACAATCGCCGGACGAGAAAATGTATCCGTCAATTTTGAGGCAACAATGCCGACAACGCCTGGATTCCAGCCAGCTTTTGCTACGACGATAGCAGACTGGTCAGCGCCTGTCTCTTCAACCATTTGAATGGCTTCTTCCGTGATCGTACTCACAATTTTCTGCCGTTCTTTGTTCAATTCTTGTACAAAACGAGCGAGTTCTTCTGCTTCATCCATATCCTCAGTCATGAGAAGATGAACAGCCGGATCTGCCTGCTCAATTCGTCCAACAGCATTCAGCCTTGGGGCAATTTGAAAGCCGACCGTTTCCTCATTTGCTTCTTCAAGAGTGGCGCCTGCTTCTTTTAATAACGCTTTTAACCCAGGCCGTCTAGACTGTCGAAGCTGCAGAAGACCTTTTTTGGCAATCCATCTATTTTCATCATGCAGCGGGACAAGATCCGCAATTGTACCGATTGCAGCAAGATCTAATAATTCTACTGGGAGTTTACCGAGGAGTGCATGTGCCACTTTAAACGCAACACCGACACCCGCCAGCTCTTTAAACGGATACTCACACCCAGGCTGCTTAGGATGTACAATTGCAAGTGCCTCAGGCAGTTCCTCGCTTGGTTCATGGTGATCTGTGATGATCAGGTCTAATCCTATTTCTTTTGCAATACGTGCTTCATTTACAGCAGCGATCCCTGTATCCACGGTGATGACAAGCGATGCTCCTTGCTCTTTGATATATCGGAAAGCCTGTTCGTTTGGCCCATATCCTTCTTTAAATCGATCTGGAATATAAAAGTCTACCTTCGCAGATCGTTCTTTAAGTGTATGTAAAAGTACAGACGTACTTGTCACACCATCTGCATCATAATCTCCGAAGATCACAATCGATTCCTGCTCTTCGATCGCTTTGTTGATGCGCTCTACTGCTACTTTCATTCCTTTTAATAAGAATGGATCATGAAATTCGGCTTTTTGATCAAATAAAAAAGACCTCGCTTCTTCTACTTCTTCGAGCCCTCTTTGTACAAGAAGTGATGCAGTCAGCGCTGAAATATTCAGATTTTCAGAGAGTGATTTCACTTTTTCTTCGCTAGGATGTTCATATTCCCAACGCATTTTGGATAATAACATAAATTCACCCCTCAACCACACTATTATACTAGAGTGGACTGAGGGGTTTCAATTTTTATTTTATGAAATTGTACTGGAAGATTATTTTTCCTTCCGGTCAAAAGACGCTGGCTGTTCTTTTAAAGGTGTGACATTCGTTTTCTTTTGAACGTCTTTGTCCGCCTTTTTATGAGAAGAAGCAGGGCTTGCTTTAGCGGCTGCGTGTTCAGCTTTTAATGTTTTTAATTCACGTTTTAGTTTCACAATTTGGAAAATCCCCGCAAAAGCCACAATGAGTCCGCCCATAAGAACAGAACCGATAATGACAAGGATCAGCGGCCATTCAGCCGTTCCAAATAAGTAGTCTACCTGTACAGGCCGCACGTTAATAACAGCAAATACTGAGACAATTAATACGAAAATAAATGCGAGTATGATGGTCCATTGTTGTTTATTCATCTACAAATCCCCCAAGCTTTTTCTTTTATTCTTCCCTCTTTCTTGTCCTTTTTAAACACAGAAAGAAAATTGCGGAAGGTTTTCTATCAGCATGGGCGCTTAGCTGCTGAGTTTTTCTTTAATGAGGCTCTTTAATTCTTTTCTTTCTCCAGAGATGACAAGGGTGTCTCCTTCTTCAATCACCGTATCTGGTCCTGGGTTTAAAATTTTCTCATGTGATTTTCTCACAATGGCAATGACTGTCACTTGATAGTTTTGGCGAACACTCAGGTCTCCGATCGTCTGGTTAACAGCCGGTGCGTTCTTTTCAATCTTAAACCATTCAATGATGAGTTCATCAATGGCCACCTCCACTGTCTCAAGCGCTTTTGGTTTATAGACCATGCCGCCTAAAATAGCCGAGATTTGTCTTGCTTCTTCATCGCTAAGCAAGATACCAGAAATACATTCTTCGTGATCATCTTCTTGAAAATGATACATCTCTCTTCTGCCGTCATCATGTGTGATAATAGCAAGCTTCTCATTATTTCTTGTGATCATTTCGGCTTTGTGACCGATACCTGGCAGTTCAGTTTCCCGAACCTTCATAACAGCCCCTCCAATGAATAAAAGCCAAATGCCCCAAACGGACACTTGCTTTCTATACTGATCTAAACGTATGTCATTATAGCAAAAGACCATTTCAAGATCAATGAAACCCGAAATGTTTTTACATATCATCTTATTGTTGTGACGATGACAAGTATGATGCATGAAAAAAAGACTGCCAAGGTGGCAGTCTTTCTTGTTTAAATATCTTGTTCTGTATCTATTTTAGCCGGCTTTTTCAGCTCACGGCCTTTCCATATCAGCCAAATTTGTGCCGCAATGTAAAGGGATGAATACACCCCTGTTAATAGGCCGACAAGTAAGGCGATGGAGAAGTTTGTAATAGATGCTGAACCGAAAATGAGAAGTGCAATCACCACTACAAGTACAGTGAGTACAGTGTTCACAGAACGTGTAAAGGTTTGCTGTAAACTTAAATTCACAATGTACGATAAATCTTCGATCGTTTTCGGTTTGCGTTTCTTCATTTGCTCACGCACCCTGTCGAAGGTGACAATCGTGTCATTGATCGAGTACCCAATGACCGTGAGTATCGCTGCAATGAAGGTGACATCCACCTCTAAGCGCGTAATACTAAAGAAGGCAACGATAAAGAATGCATCGTAAAGCAGAGAGATTATCGCTGCAATCGCCATTTTATACTCAAATCGGACGGATACATATAAGATAATCCCGATAGAAGCAATGATGACAGCGTATAATGCGTTACGCGCAAGCTCTTTTCCAACTGTCGGAGACACTGTACTTACGTTAGGCTCCGTTCCGTATTTATCTTTGAAGTAATCTTTCACTTCAGCAATTTTTTCTTTATTTGGAACACCGACAAATCGAGCTGCTGCTTGATTTTCTTTTTGACCCGATAACACAACACTGTCTGTCTCAAGGTCTAGCTTTTTAAAATCTTGCTCCACCTGTTCTGTTGACAGCTTATGGTCACTTTGAATATCAACTCTAGTACCACTTGCAAAGTCAATACCTGCGTTGAGCTTGAAGATTGAAAGCACAATGATTCCAGCAATGGTAATGGCTGCTGAGAAAATCATAAAGCCTTTACGTTTGCTGACGAAATCCCATTTATCAAATGGTGTTTTCGGTTCAGTATTTTCAGTTGTTTCATGAATATCAATAATGTCTTTCTGACGAACCCCAAACCAGCCTTTTCTGCGGTCGAGATAGCGGCTTTCTACAAGTAACCCAAGAAGGAATCTTGATAGGAAGACAGCCGTGATAAAGCTTGTCAAAATCGATAGGATAAGCATAGTTGCAAATCCTTTGACAGAGCTTGTTCCAAAGAAGAACAGAACCCCTCCGGCAATGATACTTGTTAAGTTTGCATCAAAGATCGTGGCAAACGATCTGCGGTTACCCGATCTGAAAGCAGAACGGACAGATTTACCGAGCTTGAGCTCTTCTTTAATCCGTTCATACGTAATAATATTGGCATCGACAGCCATCCCTACCCCAAGAATCAATGCAGCGATTCCAGGCAGTGTCATGACCGCACCCATCCAGTCAAAGACTTGAAGTGTGATATAGATATAAGCTGACAGTGTAATGACAGCAACAAGACCTGGTAATCGGTAATAAAACAGCATGAATAAGAAGATAAATGCGATTCCTACAATTCCTGCGAAGACTGTTTCGTTTAGTGCTTGCTCACCAAACTGTGCACTTACAGATGTTGAATATTTTTCGGTTAATTTTACTGGCAATGCGCCGGCATTTAAAATGCTCGCAAGGTCTTTTGCCTCTTGAACCGTAAAGTTTCCTTCGATTTGTACGTCACTGCTGTTAATTTCTTGGTTTACATTCGGCGCAGATACATACTTATGATTTGATTTAGAGACTTCTTTTTTGAAGGAATCTCCCTTATGATAATCAAGCCAAATGACAAGCTGATTGTTTGGTGCCATCGCCGCTACTTTTTTTGTCACGTCACCAAACTTTTTCGCATCCTTTAGTTTGACTGTCACGATCGGCTCATTCGTTTGATTGAATGTTTGTTTTGCACCATTTTCAACAAGATCAGATCCGTTTAGAAGCTCTTTGTCATTCGTATCTCTGAAGGAAAGCTGTGCTTCAGTCGATAGAATCTCCCGTGCTCTGTTTTGATCTTTTACACCCGCAAGCTGTACGCGGATACGGTTGTTTCCTTCAATCGAAATGTTCGGCTCACTGACCCCAAGCACGTTGGCTCTTCGGTTTAAAGCCTCTACTGTACTGACGAGAACACCATTTGTGATCTTGTCTTCTTTTTTCACTGGGTGTACATCATACAGAACTTCAAATCCACCCTGTAAGTCCAGCCCTAGCGTCATATCTTTCGCAACGGGCTTCGTTAATAAGCCCACACCAGTTCCGATTAACAGAACCACTAAGAAAAACGCAAGTATGCGCCCTTTTTTCATTATGTATTTCCTCCTTAAACACCTGAATCCATTTAGATGGCTTATTTCAACAGTTCGTCCAGCATATTCTTGCCATCTTCACTGTCCAAAAAAGCAGACGTTTTAAACGACTGAACGGTTGCATAGTTCATAAATTCGCCAATTTTCACAGATAAAATATCTGCAACCATTTCATGAATCGGATACTCTTGTTTTTTCTTCCACTTCTTATTCTCTAAGTATGACCATAATTCCTCTAAATCTACATCTTTATAGCCCAAAACGATGAATTCTTCAAGCTTACTGAACAGAAAAGGCTTTAGATGGTCTTTGTATATAGCAGCCGGATGTTGTGTCAATGTGAGGCTCCCCCTTTTCAGTTTTTTATCGAGAGACTTGTCATGCTTGGACGATATACACGCATATCTTATTGTATATGATTCTATGTCGTTTGAGAAGGCAGGTGATCTGTGATTTGACGAAGCAAACGTTTTTAAAAGGGACGATTATTTTAATTTTAGCAGGTTTTATTACAAGAATATTGGGTTTTGTCAATCGAATTGTGATTGCAAGGTTCATTGGTGAAGAAGGCGTAGGGCTTTATATGATGGCAGCGCCTACCTTTTTTCTCGCCGTGACGCTGACACAATTCGGACTTCCTGTTGCGATTAGTAAGCTAGTCGCAGAAGCAGAAGCCCGTGGTGACAAACAGAAAACAAAACGCATTCTAGTGATGTCCCTTGCAATAACAGGAACACTCAGCCTGATTTTCACGCCGCTCTTTTTATGGTTTGCCCCTATTATGGCGGAAAATATGCTGACAGATCCTAGAACGGTCTATCCTCTGCTTGCCATTACACCAGTCGTACCCGTTATTGCGATCTCTAGTGTGTTAAGGGGCTATTTCCAAGGAAGACAGCAAATGAGCCCGCTTGCGATGTCACAAGTACTAGAACAGGTCGCAAGAATTTCACTCGTGGCAGTATGTACAACAGCATTCCTGCCTTATGGAATTGAATATGCAGCAGCAGGCGCCATGATTTCATCTGTCATCGGGGAAATGATTTCACTTGCTTACTTACTGATTGCCTTTCGTTATAAAAAGACCATCCGTATCCGAAAACGTTTTTTCAAGGCAATTCATGATGGGAAGGATACGTTTAAACAGCTCATGAGTATTGCCCTGCCAACGACAGGCAGCCGTTTCATCGGCAATATCTCTTGGTTTTTAGAACCGATTGTCGTCGCGCAAAGCCTTGCGATTGCCGGTTATGCAGCTGTAGAAGCAACAAGGCAGTACGGAGAATTGACAGGACTTGCGCTCACCCTTTTGACACTTCCTAGTTTTATCACGTATTCTCTCTCCACCGCACTAGTTCCAGCGATTAGTGAGGGGATGGAACAGAACAAACGCAAAACGGTCGAATACCGGCTCAAGCAGGCGATGCGCCTTTGTTTATTAAGCGGGGGCATTTCATGTATTATCCTTTTCGTGTATGCAGAAAATTTAACCCTCTTCATGTATGGTTCATCTCATGCCGCTGTCTATGTAAAATTCATGGCCCCCTTCTTTTTGCTCTATTACTTTCAAGGGCCGTTGCAGGCTGTCCTTCAAGCATTAAATTTAGCTGGGGCAGCGATGACCAACAGCTTGATAGGAGCTGTTGTGAAAACAGGCATGATCTTTGTTCTTGCTTCACAGCCAAGCTTTGGCATTATGGGCGCAGCGCTTGCGATACTCATCGGCATCGTCCTTGTCACATTGCTCCATGCGGCAACTGTCGGTAAAGTGCTGCCTATTCATTTACCATTAAAAGAATATGGACTTTGCGTCCTTGTGATCATCGGTACTGGGGCGGTCAGTTTATGGATGAAACATCAAGCGAGCGGACTCTTTTCCGCCCCTTTGGAGCTTGTCATGATGATCTTTTTGACGTGCGTGCTGTATGTCATTCTATTAATCTGTCTTGGGCTAGTGAAACGAGAAGAGCTTCGCCGCATCCCGTTTATTGGGAAGCTGCTTTAGCTCATTCTTTCTTGATCACTTCATCTTTCAAATCAATATAAAAATCCTTCTGATTAAAGCTACAGTAGGAGATCTGCTCGATGTCATCATAGCCTCTTTTGGCAAGCTCCTTTATCAGCCACTGTTCATCATGGTTGATCTGCTTAAGATGATCATGCTGAACCACACCGTCTGCAATAAGAGGGAGCTCAAGCGCTGCATGTTTGCGCTTGTTTTCTTTTTCAACAACGGCGAGCTTCCCTGAAGGCTCTAAGATGGCATATGAGACATCCTGGATACTATCGATGTTATTTTCTCTTAATTGAATCAGCAAATCATCAAAATTGTATCGCTGTTTTCTCATCGCACCCTCATCTATTTTTCCGTTGATGATGAGCAGGGCTGGCTTACCGTCGAGAAAACGCCGGACACCTTGAAATTTTAATGACAAATAGGCAAGGGTGATTTGAATGAAGGTTAACAGCAGGATCGGCCATACTGTATGTAACATGTGATCCTCTACTTCTTCTATGGCGAGCACCGCAATTTCAGCGATCATCATAAAAATAACAAGATCTAAAATACTCAGTTCCCCAATCTCCCTTTTGCCCATTAAACGAAAGATAAACCAAATGAGAAAATATAAAATGATCGTTCTCATGGAGATAATTAAGATGTCCTGCATATGATGTAACCCCTCCTTCTCCACCATAGCTTGCGTCAAAACACTTTATTTATGTAGAAAAGAAAGCCTCGGTTTTTATCACGAGAAACATGTCTATTTTTTCTTCTCCGTGAATACATTTTAGTAAAAGACAAGCTTCGGTCAATTGGAGAGGAGACGAATCACATGCAGGAAACGAAACAAATAGGAAAAGGCATTTTATCTGGCTTAATTGCTATTTTTGTCGTGATGATTGTCACAAGCTTACTTGTATCACTGATGCTTACCTTCACAAGTATGCAGGAATCATCGTTTAAATGGATGATCATGATCTTGTCCTTTGCGGCACTTTTTCTAGGAGGAATGATTTCTGGAGGGAAAGCAAAGGAACGGGGCTGGCTCATTGGCGCCATGACCTCTTTTATCTTTTCACTCACTGTTTTTTTATTTCAATATTTAGGGTTTGGAGAAACCTTTTCACCAGAACAATTCATCTATCATGCAGCCTTTTTGGGAATTTGTATGCTAGGGGGAATGATTGGCGTTAATCTTCGGGGCAAATAAAAAAAGAGCGAATGATATCGCTCTTTTTTTATCGCTATGTATTGGAGGATTAACCTTTGTCAGCTAATTCTCTAATAGCACGTCGGTCAAAAGTTAAACGGTTGTTTTCGCTTGTTTTGATGACCACTTTTGATTCATCAATGTAGTCGATTTCACCGTGTAAACCACCGATTGTGACAATTTTATCGCCTTTTGATAAAGATTGCTGCATCTGACGCACAGCTTTTTGTTGCTTTTGCTGTGGACGGATTAACAAGAAGTAAAGCACAGCAAACATGACAACAATCATAATGATTGAACCCATACCACCATCCATTCTATCTCACCCCTTTCTAAAGCATTGTAAAGCTTTTCGTTTATGCGTTAAAAGTTTTTCGCATTCGGTTTGTTAAAGCCATAACGCTTAAAAAACTCTTCTCTAAAATCACCTAAACGATCCTCACGGATAGCTTCTCTCACTTGCTCCATTAATTTTAACAGAAAATGAAGATTATGATAAGTTGTTAATCGAATTCCGAACGTCTCATTTGTACGGATCAAATGTCTAATATAAGCGCGTGTGTAATTTTTACATGTGTAGCAGTCGCAGTTTTCATCGATTGGTCTGAAATCACGCTCATATTTAGCATTTTTCACAACAAGACGTCCTTCGCTTGTCATGAGCGTACCGTTTCTGGCAATTCGCGTCGGCAGTACACAGTCAAACATATCGACACCGCGAATCGCACCGTCAATTAATGAATCTGGCGAGCCGACACCCATTAAGTACCTTGGCTTGTCTGCCGGTAAATATGGCGTTGTAAACTCCAGCACACGGTTCATCACATCTTTTGGTTCACCAACAGATAAACCTCCAATGGCGTAGCCTGGGAAATCAAGTGAAACAAGATCTTTTGCACTTTGTTTACGAAGCTCTTCGTATTCTCCGCCCTGCACAATGCCAAACAGCCCTTGATCCTCTGGACGCTGGTGCGCTGTTAAGCAGCGCTCTGCCCATCTGCTTGTCCGCTCTACAGAACGTTTCATATAATCGTACTCTGCTGGATACGGAGGGCATTCGTCAAATGCCATCATAATATCTGAGCCGAGCGCATTTTGAATCTCCATCGCTTTTTCAGGAGAAAGGAACAACTTATCTCCATTTAAGTGATTACGGAAGTGAACGCCTTCTTCTTCAATTTTTCTAAATTCACTTAAAGAAAACACTTGGAAACCGCCTGAATCTGTTAGAATCGCTCGATCCCAGTTCATAAATTTGTGCAGGCCGCCTGCTTCTTTGACAATGTCATGCCCCGGGCGCAGCCATAGATGATACGTATTGCTTAAAATGATGCCTGCTTCCATTGCTTTTAACTCTTCAGGCGCCATTGTTTTCACTGTAGCCAGTGTACCAACTGGCATAAATACAGGTGTTTCAAAGGAGCCGTGCGGTGTATGAACGCGTCCAAGACGTGCACCTGTTTGTTTGCATGATTTAATGAACTCATAACGTATCGGTAATTGCGACAAAAATGAGCCCTCCTGTCTTTGTTGTATGATGTTATTGAATCAGCATGGCATCGCCAAAACTGAAGAATCGGTATTCCTCTTTTACAGCCTCATTGTACGCTTTTAGGACGTGTTCTCGTCCAGCTAATGCACTGACAAGCATAATTAAAGACGATTTTGGCAAGTGGAAATTCGTGATCATGCCATCAATTGCCTTAAATGTGTAGCCTGGATAAATAAAAATCGACGTCCAGCCGCTTGACGCTTTGAATTCACCATCATAAGCACTTGCAATGGTTTCAAGCGTTCTTGTCGAAGTTGTTCCGACTGAAATAATCCGTCCGCCTTCTTTGCGCACGCGATTAAGTTCTTCTGCCGTTTCTTCATTCATTTCGTAAAACTCTGCGTGCATTTCATGTTCTTCAATGCGTTCAGCACTGACCGGTCGAAATGTGCCAAGCCCTACATGGAGCGTAATAAACGCAATATGCACTCCTTTTGCTTTCAGTGCATCCAGCAGTTCATTTGTAAAGTGAAGACCGGCAGTAGGCGCAGCAGCCGAACCAACCTCTTTGGAATAAACGGTTTGATAACGCTCACGATCGTCAAGCTGCTCTTTAATGTACGGAGGCAGCGGCATTTCACCTAAGGATTCAAGTACTTCATAAAAAATGCCTGTATACTGAAACTCAACTTTTCTTCCGCCATGTTCCAGTTCTTCTGTACATACCGCTTTTAATCGTCCATCACCAAATGTAATGACTGTTCCGTTTTTCACACGTTTTGCTGGTTTCACGAGCGTTTCCCATTTGTCTCCTTCTTCTTGTTTCAAAAGAAGCAGCTCCACTTTAGCACCCGTATCCTCTTTCGTTCCAAACAGACGTGCAGGCAATACACGTGTATTGTTTAAAACGAGACAATCACCCTTTTGAAAGTAATCTGTGATTTGCGAGAATGTATCATGTGTGATGTCACCTGTTTGTTTATTTAAGACCATCAGTCTTGATGCATCTCGTTTTTCAAGCGGGACTTGTGCAATCAATCTTTCTGGTAAATCAAAATCAAATAGTTCTAACTTCATTTCCTTCACCTATTCTGTAGTTAACTAGTTAACGTTATTTCATCCGTCCGAAGACATTGAGTAAAATGGTTAGGACGATGCTAATGACAATGCATGTAATCACAGGAAAAAAGAACGTTACGTTCCCTTTTTTCACGAAAATATCGCCTGGAAGTTTCCCAACCAATTGAAACACTAAACCTGCGGCAAAAAGGACACCACCTAAAATCATCAACATTTTAGGGAATTCAGTCACGAATCGGAACCTCCATATGAAAATGTTCATACGCTTCTCTTGTGACGACCCGCCCTCTTGGCGTTCTTTGCAGAAAACCAATTTGCAGTAAATACGGTTCGTACACATCTTCAATCGTATGTGATTCTTCTCCAATTGTCGCTGAGATCGTATCAAGTCCAACAGGACCGCCTCTAAATTTTTTAATCATACTTAAAAGTAGCTTATGATCGATATGATCAAGTCCGAGTCTGTCAACTTGCAGACGCTCAAGAGCATCTTCTGCAATGTCTTGTGTGATCGCATGATTTCCTAGCACCTGCGCAAAATCTCTTACTCTTCTGAGCAGACGATTGGCGACCCTCGGTGTGCCTCTAGATCTTCTTGCAATCTCTTCAGCTGAACGAATGTCGATCCCAATCTCAAACAGCTCGGCTGTTCTTGCTACAATGTGAGCCAAATCTATTTGCTCATAGTATTCCAATCTTGCATGAACCCCAAACCTATCACGAAGCGGCGCTGTTAAAAGCCCAACACGGGTTGTAGCACCTACAAGCGTAAATGGCGGTAAATCAAGCCGCACAGAGCGTGCTGTATCTCCTTTTCCAATCACGATATCTAGACAAAAGTCCTCCATCGCTGGATATAGCACTTCCTCTATTGAACGCTGCAAGCGATGAATTTCATCAATAAACAGAACATCGCCAGGTTCAAGAGATGTTAAGATCGCCGCCAAGTCGCCAGGGCGTTCAATCGCTGGTCCAGACGTTGTACGCAGCTGAACATTCATTTCATTGGCAATGATCGACGCAAGCGTTGTTTTCCCAAGTCCCGGCGGTCCATATAAAAGAACGTGATCCAGCGTTTCCTGCCTCATTCGTGCAGCTTCAATAAATACGCTGAGATTATCCTTTACTTTCTGCTGGCCAATATATTGACTAAGCGTCTGTGGACGCAGACTTTGCTCAATGGCTGATTCATGGTTGTCTGCTTCAGTTGAGACGAGCCGTTCATCCATGAGACATCACCCTATTTCAACATTTTTTGTAAAGCTTTTTTCACATATTGATCGGTTGTAAGATTCTTCTCTTCTTTTAATAAAGGAAGAACCTTTTTGATTTCACGATCACCATACCCAAGGACACTTAAGGCTTCAACCGCTTCATCTAAAGCGCTTTGCTGCGTTTCAATCTGGATATGATCCTCGTGGTTAAATAAGTTTCCTATCATTTCAGGCACCACATCTGCGAGCTTCCCTTTCAGATCTAGAATGATCTGACGTGCTGTTTTTTTGCCAACACCCGGGAATTTAATGAGAAAAGCTTCATCCTCTCGTTCGATCGCTGAAATGACAGCGCCAGGGTCACCGGAAGCAAGAATCGCAAGCGCACCCTTCGGTCCAATCCCTGTGACATTTAACAGTTTTGTGAACAACGCTTTTTCTTCTCGTGTTTGAAATCCATATAACGAAAAAGCGTCTTCCTTTATGTAATGATACGTATAAATCGTTTCTTGTTTTGTTACTCGATAGATAAACGGATTTGGGGTATAGACTTGATATCCCACTCCGCCGTTTTCAATGACAACATATTGCGGGCACACATAATCAATGGTCCCTTTTACAAACTCTATCACCGTTTTCACCTCTTTGACTGTTCTCCATTGTAACATAAATCGAAGAGAAAACCGTAATAAAAGTTAACATACGTTCGCTCAGCCTTTTTTCATCGTCAACCCATGAAAAAGAGCTTGCGGTCTTCACACCAGCAAGCTGTCATACGATTAAAACGATTGTTCATTTCGGTAAGGTTTCATGACTTCAAGCACATGCTCAAATTCATCTTTTGTTCGAAACGGAATGCCTTGTGCAAGCTGTTGCTCTACATGACTTTCCAAGCGGGACGTATCAATTTGAAAAAAGAGATGAATAGGCTCCGCCCACCCGTCAGGCCTTCCATGAAACGTAGAAATCACGCCGTCTTCTGATAATCCGATATATCCATTTGCTTTACTTAAAGGCGATATATCGTCAATTTGCTTTCTAAAAAGGGCAAAATCCTCTCGCTGTTCTACCAATGTCCAGCCCTTATACTGGGCCCAAAATGTGTCTTTGTCTTCTAATGATGCCCGCTGTCTTTCAATACTTACATCGCCGTCTAGATAGACCTTTTCAAGCTGAACGTTGATGGTTTTTGACTCTTTTTGCAAGTGTTCTGCTGCTTCCATATCAACAGCGAAAAAGAGTACACTTGTCATGATAAGTCCTGTAACGAAATACTTTATTTTCACTTTCACTATTTACACCTCTTTAGAACATAAGATCGATGCATGACATATGTAGTTTGACCCATTTTGCTCCACATTAACCAAATCGATGTCTTGACACATATTGAGCGTCTTTCGTTGTATCCTTCGTGCGTAAATGTTATGTTTTATACAATCCATTGCTCTACCGAATCACATGGTTTTTTCATCATTCGTTTTTCAGCCGCATAAACTGAAACCAAAGAAGGTGAAGTCAATGTCAGATGTCAAAAGATTAGCCGAATCGATTCAGTATCAAGAAGAAAAGCGTTTTAATAAGCTCGTCTTTAAACCGGCTGAGCTTGAGCTGTGCGGCAAAGGAAGAAGTGCCTATGTATTTTCATACAAAAAAGACGGCAAGAAAATGGCGTTAAAAGTCTTTTTTCCTTCTTATCGAAACATCGCCCGCAAAGAGGCTGCAATTTATGAAAAACTTTCCGGCTCCTCCTATTATCCTGAGATTTACGAGTCTGGGGATCAGTATATTTTAATGGAATATATTAAAGGTTATACTTTCTATGAATGCCTGACAAAAGGAATTCCGATCAAAAAACAAATGATTGAACAAGTAGATGATGCATTGGAAGAAGCACGCGCGAAAGGTTTAAATCCTTCTGATATTCATCTGCGAAATTTAATTTTAACAAAGGATGGCCGCGTCAGGGTCATTGACGTCGCCCGCTTCACGCAAACGAAAACATGTCATCAATGGGATGATTTAAAAGCTGCATACGCCTATTATCAAAAACCTTTTTTCCCTAAAAAAGCGCCGCGTCTGTGGCTTGAAGTGATTGCCTATTTGTATAAGAAAAACTGGCTGTCTCGAGGTCAGCTGAACAATCGAAATGATTTTACTGCATAATGAAAGCCGCTCGAAAAGAGAGGCTTTCAGATTGTTGACAAAGGGCTAAAATGTACTTTATTTTAGCTCTTTGTCTTCTCTTCAGCGTGATAGAAAACCTTTGCAGCCCTAGGAATGACGAGTACTGGCGCGGAGCGAATTTGACATTCGTGAGCACCGGCACGCAGGACTGACACCGAATGCGAGGGTTTGTCTACACGCTGAAAGCCGCTCTCTTTGAGCGGCTTTCTGTTTTATTCTGTTTCTACATGGATACTATTCACATTTAATAGGTTAATGATTTCATTATTCAGCTTAAACCAATGATTGGCTTCCTCAATTTTTTTATACACATCATAGGTAGCTGGACGTTTCAGCTCGAAATCGAGCACTTCCCCATTGTTCATATGAAATGTTACCTTAAATACTTTCATCATAAGATCACCTTCCACTCTGTCTTGTTCACTAACCGGATCGGTCAGCTCTTTTCATTCATTCTCTATTCAATCCGTTTCCCCTGCTTCTTTCCTTCTAAACACAAGAAGTTTAAATTTTGTTTAAATTCGCACAACATATCTATCTATATACTCTTCAAAAGAAGTATATTGAATGAAAAGGAGGCTGCCTTTATGAAACAAAAGAAAAAACGAACATCTCCAGAGAGACAAACAGTCCTGTTTCATTTAACAGATGCCCTCATCCCAAGTATTGAAACGATGGCGATTGCAGTAAAAGCATTTTTCCACCTCGTGAGAAAAGCCATTTCAGCCGTTTTATAAAACCCCGCACTAGAGGAGTGCGAGGTTTTTTTTAGGATTGGTAGATTTGACTTCCTTGACTGATAAACTCTTTTGCCTTCTTCTCCATCTCTCTTTTCACTTCTTCTGATTGGTTGCGGATGTCATGGGATATTTTCATACTGCAAAACTTTGGTCCACACATGGAACAGAAATGAGCGGTTTTAGCACCTTCAGCAGGCAATGTTTCATCATGGAATGCCAGCGCTCGTTCTGGGTCAAGTGACAGGTGAAATTGATCCCGCCATCTGAATTCAAATCTCGCTTTTGATAAGGCATCATCACGCTTTTGAGCAGCAGGATGTCCTTTTGCTACATCAGCTGCATGTGCGGCAATTTTATAGGCGATGACGCCTTCTCTTACATCTTCTTTGTTCGGCAGACCTAAATGCTCTTTTGGTGTCACATAGCACAGCATGGCTGTTCCGTACCAGCCGATCATCGCCGCACCGATTGCGGATGTAATATGATCATATCCCGGTGCAATATCTGTTGTTAGAGGGCCTAACGTATAAAAAGGTGCCTCTTTGCATATCTCCATCTGCTTATCGACATTCTCTTTGATTTTATCCATTGGAACATGACCAGGTCCTTCAATCATGACCTGTACATCATGTTTCCAAGCGATCTCTGTCAATTCCCCTAACGTTTCCAGCTCTGCAAACTGCGCTTCGTCATTTGCGTCCGCAATGGATCCAGGTCTGAGTCCGTCCCCAAGCGAAAAGGCAATGTCATATGTTTTCATGATTTCACAAATTTCTTCAAAATGGGTATACAGAAAGTTCTCTTGATGATGAGCGAGACACCATCTTGCCATAATGGCTCCGCCTCTGGAAACAATTCCTGTGACCCGGTCGACTGTGAGCGGAATATACCTTAACAGGACGCCCGCATGAATGGTGAAGTAGTCAACCCCTTGCTCTGCCTGTTCAATTAATGTGTCTCGGTATACTTCCCACGTCAAATTTTCTGCGATTCCATTCACTTTTTCAAGTGCTTGATAAATCGGGACAGTTCCTACTGGGACTGGGCAATTGCGGATAATCCATTCTCTCGTTGTATGAATGTCCTTTCCTGTAGACAGGTCCATCATCGTATCTGCCCCCCATCTAATTGCCCATGTCATCTTCTCCACCTCTTCTTCAATGGACGATGTCACAGCTGAATTGCCAATATTCGCATTAATTTTCACGTGAAAATTCTTTCCGATGATCATCGGCTCACTTTCAGGATGGTTGATATTCGCTGGAATGACCGCTCTCCCACTAGCCACTTCCTCTCTAATAAACTCAGGACTTAGCTGTTCTCTCAAAGCGATAAACTCCATTTCAGGTGTAATGATGCCCTTTTTTGCATAATGCATTTGCGTCACACAAGCACCTTGTTTCCCGCGGAGTGGTATATGATGAAAATCTGTCTGGGCAGCTTGAAAGGATTCTTTCCCATTCAAGCGATATCCATTATCTTCTGGCTTTACTTGACGCCCTTCATAGCTTTCAGTATCTTCTCTTTCCTTAATCCATGCTGATCTCAGGCGCTTTAATCCCTTTGTGACATCAATATGAGCCTCCTCATCTGTATACGGTCCACTTGTATCGTACACACGAATCGGTTCATTTTGGATATCACCTGCTTGTGTCACTGTATTTGTGAGCACGATTTCTCTTTTTGGCACCAAAATGTCAGGTCTTGAGCCTTGTTCATATACCTTTCGACTGCCTTCAAAGTTTGATAATAAAGATTGCGTTGATGGAACATTTGTCTTTTCATTCATTTGCTGTTCTCTCCTTCTTTTCGTGTCACTGGACAGGATGGAATCAGCACCAGCAAAAAACCAGATTCTATGTAAAGAACCTGGTTTCGTCGTCAGAAAAAAACATGTATGCCATTCATATGGCACATGTATCATCTTCAACTTCCCCACGCTGGTACGAGCCAGATCAGGTCCAAAGGGTTAAGAAGCTTGTCTTCTCTCTCAGCCCGCATTTCCGGGCACCCCTAGTCACTTATATTGATTTCCACAACAGTGTAGCATAGCTGAGAAATGAAAAAAAGAAGTTTCAGGAAAATAGTTCCTTTCCCCTATAATGAATACACGATCTTCACGATATACATCTTTCTATACACGATTTATCTCTCTCATTTCGATTAAATCAGAAATAATCATTGATCCTTTTCTCCTAATATGTATAATTAATCTAAACGGAGAATTTTTATACAAACATGATTCAAAGGAAGTTCTAGTCGATTGCAAACATTTCTTACATTTATCGTCGTTGGATTCTCAATTGCTCTACCTGTTGGAGCGATCACGGTTGAAATGACAAAGCAGGGATTAAAAAACGGATTCTTTCATGGATTAACTGTAGGTGCTGGTGGTATGACCATCGATATATTGCTCATCTTGGCTTTATATGCTGGATTTGCTCAATTTTTATCTTTGCCCTTTATCCAAATTCCGCTCTGGCTGATCGGTGCCATCTTTTTAATGATTCTTGCCTACGATTCGATTAAAAATGCGGATCAAGACATCCATTTAGCAGGAGAAAAAGTGAATAAATCATTCGCTAAAACATACCGAAATGGGCTGCTCGTCGCGGTATCACCTGGAAACCTTGTGTTCTGGGTATCTGTGTTTGGTGCTGTACTGGCAGATGCTTATACGAATACAAATTCATCTGAATTTATATTGGCTGCTGCGGGTATTTTGGCAGGGATTCTTCTTCATGACATCGGTCTTCTCACGATTGTTTCCCTAACAAGAAAAGTGATGAATCGAACAATGATCAAGTGGACATCCATTATTGCCGGTATTTTATTACTTGGGTTTGGCTGTTATTTCTTTTATGAATTTTATATCGGGATCAAAGTTTATTTTTAAAGAAAGGCTAAAGTTCGTCATGAACTTTAGCCTTTTTTATTCCCGCCTAGCGGGTCATGCCTGTCTGACCTGTTTCAAATTGCGTTTTTCTCATATCTCTGAAGCGTGTAAATACGCCTTCGTCTTTAATGACTTGGACAGCTCTTCCATCTGCATAACGAGTCGCTGCTTCTTCTACTTGTGATACACCCTCTGATGTCAAGCGCCCATCTGTTTTAAGAGCAATATACACATTTTCATCCGTCACCATGACTTGTGAGTCTGTCACATGGTTCATTTTGTTCACTCGGTTGGCGATTTTTCTTGAACGCTGGATGTTCTCTTGTTTATCGTAGCCAGAGAACGACATTTGGTTATGATAGTTCATATCTCCATGACTGTAGCGTCCATCTCCACCAGTAAGCGGCATTCTCACTTGATCCTGTGTAGGGCGTGAACGATCATCAACATTCGTTGTATTTCTTCCGTTCATTCCCTCCATAAGCTCAGAAACCGGTCCTTGATGATCTTGATTGTTGTCTGTTGCCTGTTGATTGGAGTGGTATCCAACTGGCTGGCCTGATTGATTATGACGTGTATCTACACCCGCATTGTTATTTGTACCACATGCCGTTAATCCAATAGGTAGAAGCACTAAGGCGATTGTTTTTTGCCATTTTTGTCTCAAACGAAAAACCCCCTGTACAAATTGAATCTCATGAGCGCAAAACAGGCTCTGTTTTAGCATGTACAGTTGAGGACAAAAACAAGCTGTCAGTTATAAACAAAAAAAGGAACGATTGAGATCGTCCCTTGTGTCATTAATCTTCTTCGTCTTCTTCTGGTCTTGCAAAGACAGATGGGTTTTGATAAGGCTGCTGCATATAAGGCTGAGCTGGATAAGCACCCATTTGACCATATGGAACAGGGTTTGGATAATGTCCAGGCCATGGCTGATGATGCTTCATACCATCATCGCATCCGCAGTCTTCCTTGCCATATGCTTCATTTGGAGCGTTTGGATAAAAGCCTTGATTGGCATTCGCATTCGCTCCTGCATTTGGATGCATATGGTGGTGCCAGTGATGCCCATCGTTTGCATGATGCTCATGATGTTCACCATAATAAGCCGGTGCTTGATACGCAGGATAATAAGGCTGAGCCGCCGGGTAAGGATACGGCATCATGTGATGGTGATAATACGGCTGTACCGGATAACAAAGGCCTGATCCCGGTAAAATAGGAGAAGCGGGTACCATTTGCTGCGGATATGGATACATTGCTGGCATGTAATGACCATAACCATAATAAGGATCATATGACTCTTGATGATGGTGGTGATGCTCTTTATTTTCAGCCATGCCCCCTACTGCTGCCCCTCCAACATTCGGCATTTGCGGGAAATTAGGAAGGTTTGGGTAATTACTATGTTCCATATCTTTTCCCTCCTCTTTTTGATGTGGGATATGAATGAATGGATCATATCCCTTTGCCACTTCATCTTTGAAATGATCCTTATTTTCATGATGAAAATGGTCCTTGTGATCTTTATGATCCTTTTTCTCATGAACGTGATCTTTTTTCTCATGATGTTCTTTTTTGGGAGGAGGCGTGAATGGCTGGTAGAGATTCGTCTGATAATAGTTTACATCAACTTGTGGAAAAACTGGCTGTTCAATCTTTGGTACTGGTGGCACATAAGGTACCGGTTCATTCGGCTTTTCCTTCGGCTTCGTATCTTGAACTTGCACGACATCCTTTGGCTTTTCTTTTACATACGGGTGTTCTTTTGCTTTTGGCATTTCTTTTGCTTTGTGATGATCGGTTTTGACAGGAACACCACTAGATGGAATTTTGATTTTCATTCCTGGCATAATCAAATCTGGATTACTGAGCTGCGAATTTAATTTTTTCAATTCTTGAAAGTCGACTCCGTACTTCTTTGAAATTTTCCAAAGGGAGTCTCCTTTTTGCACAATATGAATTTTCAACGTTTTCCCCTCCTATGCAAAACGTGAACGTAGCGGTTATGTCAGAAGTACAATATGTTTCAACATAAATTTATGCCTATTTACAAGCCAATATGATAAAAACTTGTTTTCTGATAGGAGGGGACACTTCATTATTTAATGGTGAGCATCTTATTTAAAGCGAGCAATGCCTCTTTTGTCGTCTCTTCATTCACTTGAATCAAACCGACCGGCTCCCCTTTTTCAATGCTTTCAAGTGACCATAGTAGATGAGGCAGATCAATACGGTTCATTGTCAAACATGGACACATATCTGGATTGAGGGATTCGATTTGTTTGTCAGGGTGCTGGTCAATGATGCGTTTCACTAAATTCATTTCTGTTCCAATGGCCCACTTACTTCCTGCTGGTGCCTGCTTGATCGTATCAATAATAAATTTCGTTGAACCAGCTAGATCAGAAGCCTTTACGACTTCATGCGTACACTCTGGATGAACAAGAATCTGTATGTCACGGTCACGTTTTCTCGTTTGTTCAATATTCTCAATGGTAAATTTCTCATGAACAGAGCAATGACCTTTCCATAAAATCATTTTGATTCGATGAAGCGGTTGGTCGGTGATGAGCTTTTCTTCTATTTGATCCCAGACAGCCATTTCCTCTAGCGGAATCCCTAAATCATAGGCTGTGTTACGCCCTAAATGCTGATCAGGAAGAAAAAGAATTCGCTCTTTTTGGGTCAGCGCCCACTCTAATACTTTTTTAGCGTTTGAAGATGTGACAGTCGATCCGCCATGTTTGCCGACAAATGCTTTAATATCAGCCGTTGAGTTTACATAAGTCAGCGGAAGGATCGTATCTCCAAACAGCTCAGTGAGCTGATCCCACGCCCTGTCTGTTTGTTTCATATTCGCCATATCTGCCATTGAACAACCTGCTCTCATATCTGGCAAAAAGACGTGCTGATTCTTTTTTGATAACATATCGGCCGTTTCTGCCATAAAATGAACCCCGCAAAATACAATGTATTCTGCTTCGTGATTGTCAGCAGCAATTTGTGCAAGCTGCAATGAATCACCTGTCACATCAGCAAATTGGATGACTTCATCTTTTTGATAATGATGACCCGGTATAAAAAGCTTTGATCCAAAAGCGCGTTTAATCTCTAATACTCTCTCTTTCATTTCATCATAAGAGCGCTGTTTATATTCATCTGGCATCATGGCTGTATGCTGCGCTGCTAACACATCAAGCATGGACATGAGTCGTTCCCCCTTTATGGCTGAATTCCATATTCATACTAAAATCGAATGATGGAGCAGAATGTGTGAGGAATCCAAGTGAAATAAGGTCTACACCTGTCCCCCGGTAGTTAGCCACATTCTCTAACGTGATGCCGCCTGATGCCTCTGTCAATATGGTTTCAGGGGTCATTTGTTTAAAGCGCTTCACTTCGTCTGGAGAGCAGTTGTCAAACATGATGACATCTGCTTTGGCATCAATGGCTTCCATCAGCTGTGCTTCTGATTCAATTTCCACTTCAATTTTCACCATATGACCGGCGTATGCTCTTGCTTTCTCCACAGCTTCCCTGATAGAACCACAAGCCGCAATATGATTATCTTTAATCATCACACCATCGGATAAGCCGAAACGATGATTCTTTCCGCCTCCGACTTTTACTGCGTACTTCTCCAGCATGCGCAAACCGGGTGTCGTCTTTCTCGTATCACAAATCGTAATAGATGGATCAGCTAATCGCTCTACTGCTTCATGCGTTAGTGTAGCAATCCCTGTCATTCTTTGCAGGATATTCAACACCACCCGCTCCCCTTTCAGCAAATCGTTGACGGGGCCAGTTATTTGTGCCAGTACAGCCCCTTCATGAATCCAATCACCTTCCTGGAAAAACAGCTCAGTTTGAACTTGTTCATTCAGCAGTTTGTATCCCATATCAATGACTTGTGTCCCGGCCAATACGCCTGATTGTTTCGCCATGATGTAAGCTGTTCCTTTCTTGTCTCCAAAGATGGCATCAGCGGATACATCTCCAAACCCAATATCTTCTTTTAAAAAATGAGTGAGCATTTGCTTTAACTGTAAACGTTCCATTTGGCACCAATCCTTTCATTTTTTACGATGTAAATATGGCCCTGTTCATGTACAATCTGTTTTGCTCGCCACGAAGCATCATGCCGATTAGGATAATCTGTGCGATAATGACCGCCCCTACTTTCTGTTCTGAGTAATGCGGATTTGATAAGGCATATGGCTAAAGCCCATTGATTCGTTATTTCGATCTGTTCATTTGTGATATTTTTCACATTAATTTGCTGAAAAGAGACTTGTTCTAAATGATCGAGCAAAGTCTGTAAGCCTTTCTCATCTCTCACAATTGCGGCATATGCTGTCATCCATTTTCTGAGCTGAGCCTGTGACACCGTTGGGACAGACCATACTTCTTGAATGGAAAGAGCAGGGTTTTTATCTTGCTGGGCTTGCAACCGCTCAACATACCGTGCCGCCTTGTTTCCTAAAACGAGACCTTCTAAGAGCGAATTACTTGCCAGTCGATTGGCGCCGTGTAAACCTGTACAAGCTGCTTCACCAATGGCGAAAAGTGATGGAACAGTTGTTTCTCCATGTTCATTCACCTTAATTCCACCCATTAAAAAGTGCATACCGGGTGAAACTGGCAGCCTTCCGCTTGCCATATCAACTCCCGCACGCTGACACATCGAAGCAATCGCAGGAAAACGTGCAGAAAAATGCGGAATATCACGGATGTTAAGATAAATGGAATGACCGAGTTGCTGCTCATGGAAAATGGTCCTTGCCACCACATCTCTAGGCGCTAAATCGCTCTGCGGGTGGATTCCTTTCATGATCCGCCTGCCTGATTCATCTTCTAAATAGGCGCCCTCTCCCCTGACTGCCTCTGATACGAGACCGATCGCTTTACCTGAAGTGGTCAAAAGGGTCGGATGGAATTGCACAAATTCGAGATCTACTAGCTGTGCCCCTGCGCGATAGGCCATCATCAGACCATCTCCTGTCACAGACGGATCATTTGTGTTTGTTTCATATAAGGATCCACAGCCGCCAGTGGATAATACAACTGCATCCGCGGTCATTGTATGTACATGACCTTTTTCGTCTTTCCACACAACACCGGTACATACCCCTTCATGAACTAATAGATCCATGACATGATGATTTTCGTATACATGAATGTGTGAGCCGAGCTTCCCTTTCAAAAACTGCACGAGGGTTTTTCCCGTTTGATCTCCTCCTGCATGCAGAATACGATGGGTCGTATGGGCTCCCTCTTTACCTAACTGCGGAATTCCCGTTTCATCTCGATCAAATGGGCAGCCCTCTTCTACGAGCTTCTTTACAAGATCTTTTCCATGACGGACGATCTCCTGTACAGTTTTGTCATCATTGTGACCACACCCCGCAGCTAAAGTGTCTTGCACATGCTGATCGACAGAATCATGTGCGGAAAAGGCTGCAGCGATTCCCCCTTGTGCGAGCATGGAATTACTAGAGGAAAATTGTTTTTTTGTCATCATGATGACTTGGCAGTTCTCCGAGATCGTATTCACAAAGGAAAGAGCCGCAATGCCCGACCCCACCACAATGACTTTTTTGATAGATGACACAATCGCCCCTCCTGTCATTTACACCTGTCTTGACACATATCATTACACAACACTACAATAAATACAAGAAAAAATTTTCACACAGGAGATGGATGGATTTGATTTATTTAGATTATGCAGCTTCTACACCTGTTTCTGAGGAATCACTGCATGTATTTCAGCAGTTGAGCAAAGAATGTTACGGAAATGCGAGCAGCCTGCATGATGCAGGAGGAAGAGCAAATGAAATCTTGGCTTACAGCAGACAATCACTTGCAGCGATTCTAGGGGGCGAACCTGATAGTATTTACTTTACAAGTGGCGGAACTGAATCCAATATCCTTGCGATTCAATCGATCATAAATGGGCTGCCTCCACATAAACAGCATGTCATTACCACATCAGTAGAGCACCCTTCCGTTCATCATGCGGTCAATGCCTTACAGCGTCTCGGTGTGAAGGTGACGGTCATAGAACCGAATCAAGAAGGAATTATCACAAAGGAGATTCTCAAACAGGCTCTATTGCCTGAAACCGGACTAGTATCCATCCAGCATGCCAACTCAGAAACTGGGATTATTCAGCCATTAGCTGAATTAGCAACGCTCTTAAAAGAAAGAGATATTCTTTTTCATACAGATGCAGTGCAGACATTCGGAAAAATGCATGTGTCGATTAAAGAACTTGGGGTTGATGCCCTCTCCATTTCGAGTCATAAAGTGTATGCACCTAAGGGCGCCGGTGCTGTCTATATGGGGGCACATGTCCCTTGGAAGCCTATATATCAACATACTGTACAGGAAAATGGTCTACGCCCAGGGACAGTGAACGTGCCATGCATCGGTGCTTTTGTTGCCGCGAGCGAGCAAATCATGTTGAAAATAGATCAACAGCAGCAGCTGGATATTCAGCTTCGCGATTATTTTCTTCAGCAGCTAAAAAAACGGAAGCTGTCTGTCCGTATGCTGCAAGAAAGTGACCAGCGCCGCACGCTCCCTCATATTATTGGTTGTTTTTTTGAAGGGTTTGAAGGACAATATGTAATGTTAGCTTGTAATCGGCAGGGAATTTGTATATCTACTGGAAGTGCATGCGCTTCTGGTTATCATCACCCTTCCCCTGCTGTAAAGGCATTACATGTATCAGATCGTGATGCCCTTCAATTCATTCGACTATCATTTGGTCGTGGATCATCAAAGGATGACATCGATCAGCTTTTGCATACATTTGAAAGCTTGCAAAAGGAGAAGAAAGGAGCATAAACGTGGAACAAGAGAGAAAACTCATTGGCGAAGAAAGAAGAAACGCCATTTTAAAGTGGCTGAAAGAGACTGATACACCACTCACCGGAAGTTTTTTAGCTAAAAAAGCCGCTGTCTCACGACAAGTCATTGTACAAGATATTTCATTACTCAAAGCAAAAAATGAACCCATTATTGCCACAAGCCAAGGCTATGTGTATATGGCGCAGCATACACCGGAAACTGAAATTGAACAGATTATCGCTTGCAAGCACGATCCTCATCGTACAGAAGAGGAGCTGACACTGATTGTAGACTACGGTGTAACGGTGAAAGATGTGATCATTGAGCACCCTGTCTACGGGGAGCTGACGGCCTCTATTCGAGTGAGTACGCGCAAACAAGTGGCTGACTTCGTTCATCATATTTCTAATACGGGCGCCTCCTACTTATCAGAGCTGACAGACGGCGTACACTTACATACCCTTACTTCCTACAGCCAAAAGCAGATTGACCAAGCCATTCAAGCGCTTGATGACGCTGGATTTCTCATTAAAGACTAAAAAATAGTGTCCCCATGAGGACACTATTTTTCATTCGTTAATTCATATGTTTGATAGCTGCCGAGTAGTTTCACTTCACAGCCAATCGCTTCTAATTCTTGAATGGCGCCAGGGACAAGTACATCATCCATCTCTTTTTCGATATCAATGATAAATAAATAGTGTCCAAGGCCTGTTTTTGTCGGACGCGATTCAATTTTGGACAAATTGAGATTCCGCCATGAAAAAGCTGATAACACGCGGTGCAATGCACCTGACTGATCATCCTTTGGCAGGCTGACAACAATGGTCGTTTTTGGCTTTGAAGAAAAACCAGAATTCATTGGGAACGATGCCTTCGCCTCTTTATGTAAAATAACAAAGCGTGTATGATTGTGCGGATAATCATGAATGTCTTTTTTCGCAATCGTCAATCCATACGTTTTTGCGGCGATTTCATTTGCAATCGCACCAACAGCTTCATCTGGATGCTCACTGATGTATTTTGCTGCATAGCCTGTTGATTCCACTGGCCGATGCGGAATATCAGGAAACTGTCTCTTCAAAAATTGATGACACTGCGCAATGGCGTGCGGATGTGACTGAATCACATCTAATGTCTCCCAGCTCTCCGCTCTCGATGGATGGACAAGCAGGTGCTGGCGAATTGGTGCTGTCATTTCGCCCACAATGGACAAAGCGTCCTCATGAATTAAATAATCAATTGTTAAGTTCACAGATCCTTCGAGTGCATTTTCAAGTGGAACGACCGCCAAATCTACTTCTCCCTTTGACACGGCATCCATACATTGCGGAATGGTTGCATAAGCCCGCTGCTCTGCATCTTTTGGAAAACAAGAACAGACAGCCAAATGAGTAAATGTGGCCTCTGGTCCAAAGTAACCTACCGTTAATTGCTTCATCTGCTATGATCTCTCCTTTTACGCCCCAGAACCTAGAATTTCAACTTTTTCGACAAATTCAAGTTTTCTTAATTGATTCATGACTGTATTAATATCATCTGCCATGCCGGCCGTACTGATCGACAGGGTAACATTCGCTCTTCCTTGCAGCGGAATCGTTTGGTGAATGGATAACACATTACAACCAGAGTCAGCCACAATTTGCAGTAGCCTAGACAGAGCCCCAGACCGATCCTCCAGGTGGAAAAACAATGTGATGATCTGCTCTTTGACCATCGTATAAAATGGAAAAACAGCATCTCGATATTTATAAAAAGCACTGCGGCTTAAATCCGCTTTTTGAACAGCATCGGCAACTGAATCCGCTTTTTTGCGATCGAGAAGCTTTTTGACTTCAAGCGTTTTTCGCATCGCATCCGGAAGTACATCCTCTCTTACTAAATAGAACGTTTCTTCTTTCACCTGTTTTCTCCCCTTTTAAAAACGGGAGAGCCCATGAACTGGACCCTCCTTTTGATCAATCGATAAATTCAAATTCAAATTCAAGCAGACGAATGATGTCTCCATCTTTTGCACCACGTTCACGCAGGGCATCATCAACGCCCATTCCGCGCAGCTGTCTAGAGAATCGTTTCACTGACTCGTCTCTTGAGAAATCTGTCATTTTAAACAGTCGCTCAAGTGCTTTACCAGTTAAGACAAACGTACCATCAGGATCTCTTGAGATCTCAAATGCTGCTTCTCCTTCATCAAACTTGTACATCACACGGTTATCAGAGAGCTCTTCTTCATTGTAGAGCGGGAATTCCGGTGTTGTTTCAAGCTGATTGGCGATTTCAAATAAGAGCTCACGAAGCCCTTCTCTTGTGATCGCACTAATTGGGAACACTTTATAGTCATCTGTTAATTTTTCTTTAAATGCCGCTAGATTGTCAGCTGCATCCGGCATGTCCATTTTGTTCGCTACAATGATTTGCGGACGCTCTGTCAATCTCATATTGTATTGCTCAAGCTCTTCGTTAATCGTCACGTAATCTTCGTATGGGTCACGTCCTTCAAGTCCAGACATATCAATGACATGGACAATGACACGTGTACGTTCAATGTGGCGTAAAAATTGATGACCTAAGCCAACACCTTCGTGCGCTCCTTCGATCAGTCCTGGCAGATCCGCCATGACAAAGCTTCGGTTATCGTCTGTTTCAACAACTCCGAGGTTTGGCACAAGCGTTGTAAAATGATAATCCGCAATTTTTGGTTTCGCAGAAGAGACAATCGAAAGCAGTGTTGACTTCCCGACACTTGGGAAACCAACAAGTCCAACATCTGCAAGTACTTTTAATTCTAAGATGACGTCACGTTCTTTACCTGGCTCACCGTTTTCAGACAGCTGTGGTGCAGGGTTTGCTGGTGTTGCGAAGCGTGAATTTCCACGTCCGCCACGTCCACCTTTGGCAATCACAGCCCGCTGTCCATGCTCTGTCAAGTCAGCTAGTACTTGTTCCGTCTCAGCATCTGTCACAACTGTACCCGGCGGAACTTTAACAATCATTTCTTCCGCATTTCGGCCATGCTGGTTTTTACTCATTCCATGCTCACCGCGGTCCGCCTTGAAATGACGCTTATAACGAAAGTCCATTAACGTTCTAAGTCCTTCGTCTACTTCAAATACTACATCTGCACCATTTCCGCCGTCGCCGCCTGCTGGCCCGCCTTTTGGCACATATTTTTCACGACGGAACGCCACCATACCGTTTCCGCCGTCACCGCCTTTAACATACACTTTAACCTGATCTACAAACATAACTTCCTCCGTTTCTCTGCATCACATATCTCGTTCTTGCCTCAAACAAAGCTCAATCATGGACTCATGATTCGTCACATGAAATTGCGTTATACTCATACATGGATAGTTTGCGTCATGAAACGCATTTAACGCATCCAAACTTGTTAATTTTCCTTTGAAATCAAAATATAAGATCACATCATTCTCTTCATGATCCGTTTGGAAAGTGACCGTTAAATGATTTTCAGTTTTTTGGCAAACTGATTGATCGAATATCGAAAACAACTCCCGTGATACCGTTAGCAGCTGCGATTCATATGCTGATAAGTCTCGGGTTTCACCAAGCACTTCATATTCTAGGGTGATAAAATGCGACTCCCAATTAAAGGTTAGAAAGTAATAGGCCAATTGGGGAATTTTTAAATTTGAGAGTTTGGATTCATGCTGTGCTTCAATGACCATTTCTTCTATTATTTCGAACACTCGGTCATATTTTTCTAATGTCAAGTTGCCTTTGATTAACTGCAATTTATTCATCCAGTCGTGTCTTGAACGACTAAGCAGATGGATCAATTCATTCGTTAATGCAACGTGAGTTAATTTTTCGTTTTGTTTACTTGGTATCTCTTCCATTATCGCACTCCCAATCGTTTGGTCTCTCTTTTAGGAGTCTTATCATCAATATGTCTCCCTGAATTATAACAGAGAAGACAGCTTAGAAAAACACTAGTTATGTGAGGAAAGGTTGTTTTTTCTGATCGTATAGGAGAAAATGAGGCAAAGTCAGCAAACATTCTTTGATATTCTATGGAGTGCATCTTCTTTTATCATCTTCGGTACTACTTGTAAAAAGCGCAAAAGCTCCCTGAATAGTGAAAAAAACTCCAGTCAATGACCGGAGTTTTTAGCAATTATTGTGCCGCAGGATATACGCTCACTTTTTTACGGTCACGACCGAAACGTTCGAATTTAACTGTTCCGTCGATTTTAGCGAAAAGAGTGTCGTCGCCTCCGCGTCCAACGTTTTCACCTGGATAGATTTTCGTTCCACGTTGACGATAAAGGATAGAACCACCAGTTACGAATTGACCATCAGCACGTTTAGCGCCTAAACGTTTAGACTCAGAGTCACGTCCGTTCTTTGTAGAACCTACCCCTTTTTTAGATGCGAAAAATTGAAGATCTAATCTAAGCATGAAGTTCACCTCCTATTTTTTTGTAGATATTCTCACATAATCGTGATAATCTCGTTCAATTGTTTCTAAGGAAACGACCATGCCTTCTAAAAGCAACTGGGCTTTTTCAAAGGTGACTGGATCTGTATCAGCTGGCAGTTCAAAAGAGAAATACCCGCCTTCATCTCCAATATCAAGCAGTGGATCCATTCCTGTCAGTGCAATAATTGAATTGACTGACCCGAAAACAACAGCAGATACACCTGCACAAACGAGATCCTGACCTTTTTCAGCAAACTCGGCATGTCCAGTCATCTGAAAAGACGTAATGCTTTCATCTGCTGGCGACCGAGTAATGGTTGCTTTGATCATATCACTCACACGCCTTAAGCGTTGATTTTTTCGATAACAACTTTAGTGTAAGGTTGACGATGACCTTGTTTCTTGTGGTTGTTTTTCTTCGGTTTGTACTTGAACACAGTAATTTTCTTACCGCGACCTTGTTTTTCAACTTTAGCCGTTACTGTTGCTCCAGCAACTGAAGGGTTACCCACTTTGACAGTGTCTCCGCCGACAAACAATACGTTTTCGAAAGTAACTGTTTCACCTGCTTCAGCAGCTAGTTTTTCAACATAAACAGTTTGACCTTCTTCAACTTTTACTTGTTTACCACCAGTTTCGATAATTGCGTACATCTCTGCACCTCCTAATAAACTCAGACTCGCCGAATACAGGGGGCCAATAGGCACTTTACACCTGCTCCGCGCGGTTGTAGCACGGGTGCTACATATCCATAACATTAAAAAATATATCAAATTAGACGCTGAATGTCAATGTATTTTCACCATTAGTACGGCAAAAGAAGATCTTCCATGGAAGAGGTGGTTCTTCGATCTGAAAAATAAGCATGGAGCAATTCATTTTCATCGAGCTGGCTCATTTTCACACCATTTCGTTCGATAATAATGGGATGTTTACAGCCCCTTTGGAATCGCGCCATCACTTCATATATTTTCTCCTCAGCACTGGCTCTCAGCGGAATGAGTTTCTCTACCTTTTGCTCTTTTTTACCGTAATAACGTTCTAGTAAAAAACGTACCCTGATATAATGCCGCTGCCGGTGCTCCATCACAAGCGAGTAGGCTAAAAAAGTGAGCAGGATCCATCCGTTAAATTGCAGCGGAGCAAAACAGAGTAACCCTGCTGTCAAAAGACCGAAAAAAATGAGTGAGCCTTTTATTGCAAGGGCATGTGCCTGTTGGAAAGGGTAAAAAACAGATAAGAGCAAAAAGAATAATTTTCCGCCATCAAGCGGCCAAATGGGCAAAAGGTTCACTAGAAAAATCGCTATATTATAAAAAGTAAACATCGTAAAGACGTCATATGAAATAAGTGAGGCTTCCATGAGAAGCCAGGCGACGAGCTGGAGCGGGACATGCTGAATCGGTCCGCATAAAATGACCGCCAGTTCTTCTTTTAGCGGACGGTTGCCATGCTCTTCTACTTCTACCGCCCCGCCAAATGGCAGTAAAAAAATCCGCCGAATCCGCCAGTGATAATAACAAGCAGCCGCTGCATGTCCAAGCTCATGGACACAGACGATAATGAGCAGACAAAGCAGCGGCTTAATTTGACCTGATAGCATGGCAAATGCCATGACTATCCAAAGGAGCGGGTGAACATGGACCTTTGTCAGCATGAGCAGCCATCTATTCAAAGGTCATCACCTGAATGGGATCAATAAACTGTTCATTTTGCTTAATGGCAAAGTAATATGTCCCCTTGCCTTGTTCATCAAGCGCAATTTGACCAATTTTTTCCCCTTTATCGACAAAATCGTATAAAGCCACATCAGCTTCTTTTAGTTGGCCGTACCAGCTGTAGCTGTTATCTGCATGCTGCACCACGACGGTGAGCCCTGTATCACTTTTCTTTTTCACTTCTACGACATAGCCTTCTTTCATACTATCGATGGCTTCAGCAGATGTTTCAACTTTCACTCCGGCACCATTTTGCGTAAAGGATTCCTGCACTTTTCCAGAGGCAGGGACAGCCAGCTCTTGATTGGCTTGTACGTCCTTTTGCCCTTCTTTTCTATCGGTTAAAAAGGCAAGTGGGTTTCCGACAGTTTTCTCAAACCACCGGTTGGCGGCGGCAAATTGGAAATCTTGTTCAAACGTTTGACTGATCATCGGCTTCAGCTGCTGAAAAGGCCCCGCCTGCCCTTTAAATGAAATAGCGGCAATCAGTACAAGAGAGGCAGAAAGTAAACATTTAAGCACAAATGTATTTGAATGAAATAACGGATGGCGAAATTTTTTCGGCTGATGAGAATTTGACTCGTAGGAAGCCGAGCCAGAATGCTTTTCTTCTTCTGTCAACATGACCCATGGTGGAATATCATCTTTCTTCTTGAAAGCTGCCTTCTTAGGGGCAGCAGCTGGCTGCTTCATTTTACGGCGCTGCGCTATTTTCTTTCGATACTCGTCCACTCTTTTCATAAGATCACCCTTTACATACAAACAGTTTGTACATTTTATGTGGCGACATCATATGATATGCAACAAAAAGACCGATTCTCATCGAATCGGTCTCATCTCAAGTAAATCATTATGCTCTTACACCGAAAAATGCTTTCAGCTTTGCAAACATCCCTTTGTTTTCTTCTTCAAAGGATTGAAGAGGAACAGATTCACCTAGTACGCGGCGAGCAATATTGCGATACGCAATGGAAACTTTATTTTTAGCATCCATGACAATCGGTTCACCATTGTTTGAAGCCTTAATGACATCATCATCATCGGCTACAATGCCGAGAAGATCAATTGATAAATGATGGACAACTTCATCCACATCCATCGAATCGCCATTTTTCGCCATGTGTGTACGAATGCGGTTCACAATCAAACGAGGCGGTTCAATATCCTCTTGTTCCAGCAAGCCGATAATTCGGTCTGCATCTCTCACAGCTGAGATTTCAGGTGTCGTGACCACAATCGCTTTGTCAGCACCTGATACAGCATTTTTAAAGCCTTGCTCAATTCCAGCAGGGCAATCAATGACAACATAATCAAAGTCTTGTTTCAATGATTGAATTAATTCTTTGATCTGCTCCGGCTCTACCGCCGTTTTATCGCTTGTTTGAGCAGCAGGTAAAAGATACAAAAGATCCTCGAACCGCTTATCCTTCACAAGCGCTTGGTGAATCTTGCATCTTCCTTCTACTACATCGACTAGATCATAAATAATGCGGTTCTCAAGCCCCATCACGACATCTAAATTCCGAAGGCCGATGTCGGTATCAACTAGACACACTTTTTTTCCTTGAATTGCTAGTGCTGTGCCTAAGTTTGCAGATGTTGTTGTTTTGCCAACGCCGCCTTTTCCTGAGGTAATCACAATAGCCTCGCCCAATTTCACATTCCTCCCTCAAGCCTTGTCAGATTAGGTCTTATATGAGCCAATTGCTGCAGGCGTTCAATGATCATATTGCCATCTATATCTAAATAAGCACATTCCATTTCATTTCCATCTTCTTTTTGATCCGGTGCACGGTTAAACACCTGTGCGATGCGAAGCTGGGTTGGAATCATATGAGATGCTGCAATCACAGCTTGCTTGTTTCCATTACATCCAGCATGCGCTACACCTTTTAACGCACCGAGCACAAAAATATTCCCCCCTGCACGAATGGTTCCGCCAGGGTTGACATCTCCTATTAATAAGAGATCCCCTTCGACATAAAGCACCTGTCCAGAGCGTACAATTTTTGCTACAGAAGTAATCTCAGCCTCTGCTTTTAAACGTCTCGCCTCTTCAGTTGACATGACGTCACTTTCAATAGAGTGAATGACAAGATGTTCATTTTCAGACACCGCTTCAGTTAAACGCGCCTCTTGATCCTCTGTTAAATATCGAAAACCAAGTTTAATATGCACATTGACTTTATGTCCTTCTCTTCCGTCTGTATATTGCTCAAGTAATAGAACCTCTCGCAAGCCAGAAAGAAGGTCTTCAAACGAACAGTCATCATTTAACTGTAATGTTAATCCGTTTTTTGTACCTTTTATTGTCACATACTGCTGTTTTTGAGTTTTCAAGATGCTCACCTCAACAACATACTCATTTCGCCGTAATTGGACAAACTCCTGCTTTTATTCGTCGATCAGTCCTTGTTTCACATTGATGAAAAAGAGCCTAAGCGGCACAACAAGTATGAGAGACGCAGCAGTATTTAAAAGAATCGTTGGAATAAAGCGTTCGATGACATACGTATTAAAAGGCATAATATTTGGTTGAATCGTCGCTTGAACACCGTACACATAAAACTCCATCACTGCAACAGCAATCACCGACAGAAAGACAACGACTAACATATTCGTTTGGAGGACTCTGAAGGCTTTTGCTAACAAATAGCAGAGCGCACCAAAGCCAAACATATGAACACCAAGAATACCTGTATACGAAATATCATATAAAAGTCCAAAGACAAATCCATAAATCACACCATATTTTTGATTCACAAAAGCTGTCATAAATACAAGTGCGAGTAAGATGAAATGAGGTGCTAAAATTTGATTGTCTGAAACAAATGGGAGCTTCACTAAATCGACAAAAATACTGTCAAATACGAAAATAAACAACATGACGAAAGCAAGAAGGACACGTTTCACGAGCCTTCCTCCTTCGTTAATTGAGATGCATCTGCCGTACTTGTGCTGCGATTCACAACAATCACACGGTCTAAATTATTGAGTTCAGCAGCTGGTTCTACATAAATAATTTTTGTCAGTCCGTAATGGTCCGGCTCAATTTCACTTACCTTCCCAATCGTCAAGCCCTGCGGGAATACGCCCCCCGCTCCAGATGTTTCAACAAGATCTCCTTTTTTGACATCCCCATCAGCATCGGATTTTAAAATGTTCATTGTCAGCATTTTTTTCTTGCTGTCATAACCGTTAATAATTCCATTGAGTTCTTCTTTGCCCTTTTTCGCAAAAATTTTCGTTGAAATTCTATTATTTTGATCTGTAGAGCTTAGCAACCTTACAGTCGACGTAAAATTGTTGAGCTTATCACTTTCAATTTTCCCAATTAACGCACCGCTCTCATTGGTGACCGCCATATCTTTTTCAACGCCTTGTTTTTTTCCTTTATCAATCATGACAAAACTATCCCAAAGGGACGGGTTTCTCGCAATGACTGTTGAAAGAATGGGCGTGTAGTCACGAATAGAGTTCACATACCCGAGCTGCTTGCGAAGCTTTTTGTTCTCATCTTCTAGTTCTTGAAGTTTCGCCTCATATTGGGTTTGTCCATCAAGTTTTTTTCGAAGACGCTCGTTTTCATCATATGTGTTTTTTAAATCTTGTACGTTCCCATAAATACCGGCAATAAATTGTGATGGTTTATGAAAGACACCTTGAAAAAAGCCTGTCGTATCCCCCACTAATTTTTCCGGCCATGAAGCACCTCTGCCGCTTTTCACTGAAAAACCAATCATGGCCACCAGTACGATGACACAGACAAGGAGCAACATTAATCTTTTATTCATAAAAAACTGCGGCATGTCTTACACCTCTTTATTTACGCCCAATTATCGATTATCTTTAGATTTTCCTTTGAACAAGTGAATATGTTCTAGTGCTTTCCCTGTTCCGATCGCCACACAGTCAAGCGGATCTTCAGCAATAATGACCGGCATTTTTGTTTCATCACTAATGACTTTGTCAAGATTACGTAGCAATGCACCGCCGCCTGTTAATACAATTCCACGGTCCATAATATCTGCTGCCAGCTCAGGTGGCGTTTTTTCAAGTGTCATTTTGACCGCATCGACAATTGTTTCCACCGTATCGCGAAGCGCTTTTGCAATTTCTTCTGCCGTAATAGAGATCGTTTTTGGCAGACCTGTTAAAAGGTCACGGCCGCGAATGTCCATCTCATCATGTACGTCAGGCTGCGCAGAACCGATTTCCATTTTAATCGCTTCTGACGTGCGATCACCAATCATAAGATTATACGTTTTACGAATGTAGCTGCTGATCGCATCATCCATTTCGTCTCCTGCAACACGGATCGATTGAGATGTCACAATACCGCCAAGTGAGATAATGGCTACTTCTGTTGTACCGCCGCCAATATCTACAACCATGCTTCCAGTTGGCTCCCATACAGGAAGGTTAGCACCAATTGCCGCAGCAAATGGCTCTTCAATAGGGTATGCGTCACGAGCACCAGCTTGTCTTGTTGCATCAATGACTGCACGCTCTTCTACTGCTGTAATACCAGATGGTACACACACCATCACGTACGGTTTACGAGCAAAAAGCCCTTTACCTTTTAATGCTTGATTAATGTAATATTTCATCATTGTTGCTGTCGTCTCGTAGTCTGCAATGACTCCGTCTTTCATTGGGCGCAGTGCCACAACATTACCAGGTGTACGACCGATCATGTTTCTAGCGTCATTTCCAACCGCCACTATAGACTTCGTATCAGTTTCCAAAGCTACGACCGAAGGTTCTCTCACAACAATGCCTTTTCCTTTAATAAAAACAAGCGTATTCGCTGTTCCAAGATCTATTCCAAGGTCTTTTGTACCAATTCCAAACATATGTATGTATCTTCCTTTCTTAAACCAAAATTCCCTTTAGGGAAAAACTCATAAACTCTATTATATCGTAAAACATTGAAAAAAAAAGTGTTACAAATACCCTTTTTCCTTCAAACTCACAAATTTTTGATCACCGATCACTAGATGATCAAGCAGCTGTATTCCAATCAGCTTCCCACATTCAAAAAGTCGCTGTGTGACTTCAATATCTTCCCTGCTGGGCGTCGGATCTCCAGATGGATGGTTGTGCACACATATAAATGAAGCGGCCGAACGTTTAAAGGCCTCTTTAAAAATTTCGCGCGGGTGAACAATCGACGAATTTAGACTTCCGATAAACACAGTATGTTTATGAAGAACTTGATTTTTGGTATTGAGATAAAGACAAACGAAATTCTCCTGCGTCAAAAATCTCATATCTTCCATCACAAAATTCGCACCATCTTCCGGCGTGCGGATCACATAACGATTGTCCGTCGTTTGATGGTGTAATCTAGTGCCGAGTTCTAAAGCAGCTAAAAGAGAGATCGCCTTCGCTTTTCCAACTCCTCGAATCTTTGACAGTTCTTCAATCGAAGCTTCCTTCACAGAACGAAGACCACCAAATGTTTGTAAAAGTCTTGCGGACACTTGAAGAACTGATTCCTTTTTTGTGCCTGTTCTCAAAAGAATCGCGACAAGTTCATGGTTTGATAAGCTGCTTGGACCATATTTGACAAATCGTTCGCGCGGCTTTTCATCATGAGGAAAATGCTTCAGCAGCATAGGGAAATGATTCAAGATCTACACTCCTTTTTTGATTCCTTCCCGTCATCAAAAAGGGGTGATACCAAATGTTTCAAGCACTCTGACTGTTTTAGCAATAGGGAGTCCTACAACGGAAAAATAATCACCGTCTATTTTTTGTACAAACAGGGCACCTTTTCCTTGAATGCCGTAGCTTCCAGCTTTATCAAGAGGCTCACCTGTTTCAATATAGCGGTCTATTTCATCTTGTGTAAGTGGCCAAAATGTCACGTCTGTCTGTTCATAAAATGTTTCTTTTCTATTCTCTGATTGAATCGTGACACCAGTCAAGACTTGATGTGTCTTACCTGACAATAATTGAAGCATTGAGGCTGCATCTTCCTTGTCTTTTGGCTTTCCAAGACAGTTGCCATCAATTGCAACAATTGTATCTGCACCAATGATCACAGCTTTGGGATGTATTTTTTGAATATCATTTGCTTTTTGTTCTGCCAACCATTGGACGTTCTCAGCAGGAGAAAGGTTTCGATTTATTTCTTCTTTTAAATCACTTGCTTGAATGTCATAAGAAAACCCTGCTAAATCAAGCAATTCTTTTCTTCTAGGTGATTGAGATGCGAGTATTAACTGGTTCATGTTTGTTCATCCTTTCAGGGTTTAGCCTAAGAAGTAAGATACCCATTCATCCTATCAAATGAACATCTTACCGACAATTGACGAAAATGCCATTTTCATGTTCCTACATCATTATGTTGGAAGCAAAAGAAAAAAACTAGTCATTTTTTGACTAGTTTGGCTGTTAAAAACATGATTTTACGTATTTAGTTGATCTAATAGCGCTTGCTGAGATTTCCAGCCATTTTCAGCAGATGGGTCATTTAAAAGCTGTACAGCTTTCAGCAAACTGCTTTTAGCTGGTGCGTCGGTTGTTTTGGCATTTTCAAGCTCAGAAATCAACTGAGTGACTTCTTTTTGATCCACATCTTCTCCTGCAATCACCTTAGAGGATAAGACAGATGCCTTCTCTATTAAACCTGTCAGTTCATCTGGCACTTGAAACGAGAGCTCTTTTCCTCCCCATGCTTCAAAATGCTGATCGATCAATTTTTTCCCAACGGCACTTGTCATGCCCTGTTCTGTGGCAAGTCCGGCAATCACATAATATCCATCATCCATTGATACCTTTTTACCTGCATATCCAGCCTCTTTTAAACTGTCAACTAAGTCATCTGCTCCTTTTTCAGAAGAAAACTTTCCAGCCTGCACCACAAAGGTTGAAAAATGACCTGATGCACTTTTTTCACCTTCATTGTCCTTTGACGTATCTGCAAGATCAGCCGGTGGCGCATCTCCCCCAGCTTTCGCCGAAGGTCCGCTTCCAGATGCTGAGACGCTGATATGATCGCCTCCTGATGGATTGGCAGACCCATCTTTACTTAAACTTAATGCAAATACACCGAGGCCTGTCCCTAGAACGACTGCAAACACAATCGTAGTCATCACTCGTTTGAAGGGACCGCGGTTTTTACTGAACTTCTGGTCAAAAGAACCTTTTTTCTTTTGATAAGGTGTGACGACCTTTGGATCCGAATGGTAAATGTGATCAGCTGCATCGTCCCATTGAAAATCTTCTTCTTTCGGTTTGGACGGTTCCTCCTCGGAAGCGGCTGTCTCCTGTTCCGACTGCCTCTTTTCCTCCCAGTTCGAAAACGTCACTTGATCCTCTTGCTGTTTTTGAGGTTGATGCTCTTCTCCATGCAGCATTTCTTCCTTGCCATTAATATTGACCTTTAACCCTTGTTTTTTTGCCTGCCTTTTTTTCACTGTCATTCCCCGCTTTCTGACATTGTTTGTAAGAAAGACCTTTCTGTCCAATGAAATAGCGCGAATGTAACCCGTCCTTCTTTCTGTTTCACACTTTAACATAGCCAATAAAAAAAAGAACAAGACTTTTGTCGGCAGGTTCAAAAAGTGTTCGCCAATTTTCTCATCCAAAAAAATCGCGAATTGGGTTTAACAAATCACCACAAAAAAGATAAAGCCAGAAAGAACAAGCGATGGCAGGAACAAAAGGAAAGGGTTCATTTGCCTTGTAAGAAAACACCTTTGCGTAAACCATTCCCGTGACAGACGAAAGAAAAAGAATGATCAGAAATGGCTTAAATCCGAAGCAAAATGCAAGCACACCAAATAGTTTGACATCCGCTCCCCCCATACTATTTGGCTTGAAATGTTCTAAACTAAGGGATGCCGCTCCTTCCCACCAAATAAAAAGCGGTTCTTGCGTGCGGTATATGACGAAAAGAGGAAAAAAGAAGAGAAAGAGCTCGTTGGGTACTCTCATATAAAAAAGATCGCTCACGACAGCAATCACGAATAAACTACATAGACTCACAAGAAAAAGGCCCTCAAAAGAGAAACCAGCATGTCTATAAACGAGTAAAAAAAGGCCGCCTGTCAACAGCTCAACCAGTGGATAAAGCAAAGAGAGCCGGGTTCCACAATGCTTACATGACCCTTTCAATACAACATAAGAAACAAGCGGGAGCATGTCGTGAAAAGAAAGCGGCTCTTTACAAGCTCCGCAGTGTGAACGAGGAAAAAGAATAGACCGCTTCATTGGAAGCCTCTCACCAACTAGGTGAAGAAATGACCCCATGACCATGCCTGTGAAAAACATAAAAAAATCGATCAAATTAGGTGACTCCTTCCGGAAATAGAATAGACCGGATTGTACCATAGCGATTCACCTTTGATCACCTTGCGAAAAAGTGAATTTCCCCCTCTCCTACATATCAAAAGAAAAAAGACGCACACTGCATAGAAGCAATTTGCGTCTTTTCCTTACTATAAAATACGACTTCGTACATCTGAGATAAAATAAAGCGAACCTGTCACCAGAATCATTGCTGCAGGATCAGCGCTTTTTTTCTGAATGAACTCAAGCACTGCACGAGGGTCTTCATCAAACGATTTTGCTTCTAAATGACTGCAAGCATAAAGCTTTTCCGCTGATTCAGCTCTTGGAAAGTCAAAGGAAACAAAATGAATCGATGAACTAATCCTTTCAAGCTTTTCGATCATTTGTTTGTAAGGTTTATCTTTTAACGCACTAAAACAAACATGAACCTGTTTACTGGAAAAATGAGCTTGTACAGTTTCGATTAAACGGTCCATTCCTTCTTCGTTATGAGCACCATCTAAATAAACAAGAGGCTGATCTTGGATCTTTTCAAATCTTCCAGCCCACACCGCTTGCCGAATTCCTTCATACACTTGCTCATCTAGCACATGGATATATCCTTCTTGCTCCAGCCATTCGATCAGTAGAACGGCAAGGGAGGCGTTCTGCCTTTGATGCGTTCCGATTAACCCTGTCTCTAGCTGCGAGTACTCCCTTTTTGGGGTAGTGAATGTGAAGCGTTCACCTGTTTCAGTCGGCTGCTGGTCCTTAAAGGTACAAGTATCATGTAACGAGATAAACGGCGCATTCTTTTCTTCTGCTTTGTGTTGAATCACAGTAAGAGCTTCCGCTTGATGAACGGCCGTGATCATCGGAATCCCAGCTTTAATAATGCCAGCTTTTTCTGCTGCAATCTGATTAAGTGTGTCGCCTAAAATGGCCATATGATCGTGACCAATCGACGTAATTGCTGTTAAGATGGGCGCAGCCACATTTGTAGAATCAAGTCTTCCGCCAAGCCCTGTTTCCAAGAGGACAAAGTCTACTTGGTGCACATGGGCAAAATAAGCAAACGCACAGGCTGTAATGATCTCAAACTCTGTTGCTGCACCAAGCTCTGTATCATCTAATTCATCAACTAAAGGCTTGATGTCGTTCACCAAACTCAGCCACTCTTCGTCCAAAATCGGCTCCCCATTAACACTAATTCGTTCATTGAACGTTAAAATAAATGGTGAGGTGAAGGTTCCAACTGAATAGCCCGCTGACTGTAAAATGGATCGAGTAAATGCAATCGTTGATCCTTTTCCATTTGTTCCAGCTACATGCACCGCTTTTATTTTTTGTTCAGGATGGTCTAGTCTGTCCATCAGCCATTTCATTCGTTCAAGTCCCGGTTTGACACCGAAAGCGAGTCTGCTATGAATCCATTCAATGGCTTCATGATAGGTTGTAAACAATGTCATCTCTCATTTCATACGAAATTTTCAAAAAAGACGACTCCAATTCATTAGGAGCCGTCTTTTCACTCTTATGCTTTCAGCTCTTCAATACGCTTTTGAACAGCTTCGCGTTTTGCGACATAATCACGTTCTTTCGCACGCTCTTCTTCTACGACACTTTCAGGCGCTTTTTTCATAAAGCCTTCATTGCCAAGTTTTTTCTGTACGCGTTCAACTTCTTTTGTCAGCTTATCAAGCTCTTTTTGCAGACGGGCAATTTCTTCGTCTAAATTGATTAAACCTTCAAGCGGAAGAATGAGCTCTGCTCCAGAAATAACTGCTGTCATCGCTTTATCACTAGCAGGAACATCCGTGCCAATTTCAAGCACACTTGGATTCGTGAAGCGCTCAATATATGAACGGTTCTTCTCTAAACGTTCCTGTACATCAGATGTGGATGCTTTGATATATAGCTCGACTTGTTTGCTCATTGGTGTGTTGACTTCACTGCGAATGTTACGAACAGAACGAATCAGTTCAACAAGCAGCTTCATGTCAGCAGAAGCCTGTTCGTTTGAAAGCTCAGGCTTCACTTCAGGCCATTTCGCAACCGTAATAGACTCACCTTCGTGAGGCAGATGCTGCCAGATTTCTTCTGTTAAGAACGGCATAAACGGATGTAGAAGTCTCATCGTTTGATCTAATACATACGCAAGGATCGAACGAGTCGTTTTCTTCGCCGCTTCATCTTCTCCATAAAGCGGAAGTTTCGCCATTTCAATGTACCAATCACAGAAATCATCCCAAATGAAGTTGTATAAATGTCTGCCCACTTCACCAAATTCATACTTATCAGCAAGCTGTGTGACACTTTCAATTGTTTCATTTAAGCGTGTTAAAATCCATTGATCAGCAACTGATTTTTCTCCTGTCAAATCAAGCTCATCATACGTTAAACCATCCATATTCATGAGAGCAAAACGGGATGCGTTCCAAATTTTGTTCGCAAAGTTCCAAGTGGATTCAACCTTTTCAAAGCTAAAACGTAAATCTTGACCTGGAGAGCTTCCAGTCGCTAAGAAATATCTCAGTGAATCCGCACCGTATTTGTCGATGACCTCCATTGGATCAATTCCGTTGCCAAGTGACTTACTCATTTTACGCCCTTGTTCATCGCGAATAAGACCATGAATGAGGACGTCTTTAAATGGTTTTTCTCCTGTGAATTCAAGACCTTGGAAGATCATACGAGATACCCAGAAGAAGATGATGTCATAGCCTGTTACAAGCAGATTGGTTGGGTAGTAGCGCTTGAAGTCTTCACTTTCTGCATCTGGCCAGCCCATTGTAGAGAAAGGCCAAAGCGCTGAACTAAACCATGTATCAAGTACATCGTTATCTTGCTCCCAGTTTTCAATATCTTCTGGCGCATCAAGTCCCACGTATACTTCCTTCGTTTCTTTATGATACCAAGCTGGAATGCGGTGTCCCCACCATAGTTGACGAGAAATACACCAGTCACGGATATTTTCCATCCAGTGTAAATACGTCTTTTCAAATCGGTCTGGAACAAATTGAACTTGCTCATCACCTTTTTGCAGATTGATGGCTTCATCTGCGAGCGGCTGCATTTTCACAAACCATTGTGTTGATAAATATGGCTCCACTACAGCGCCACTGCGCTCACTGTGACCAACTGAATGCATGTGGTCCTCAATTTTGAACAAAATGCCTTCTTCTTGAAGATCTTTCACAAGCTGTTTACGACATTCGAAGCGGTCCATTCCTTTGTATTGAAGTGCGTTTCCATTCATTGTGCCATCTTCATTCATCACAAGAATGCGCTCTAGGTTATGACGGTTTCCAAGCTCGAAGTCATTCGGGTCATGAGCCGGGGTAATTTTTACAGCTCCTGATCCAAATTCCATATCAACATAGTCATCCCCGACGATTGGAATCTCTCGGCCTGTAATTGGTAAAATAACTGTTTTCCCAATCAAATGCTGATAGCGTTCATCTTCAGGATGTACAGCGACTGCCGTATCTCCCAGCATCGTTTCAGGTCTTGTTGTCGCAATTTCAATCGAACCTGATCCATCTGCAAGCGGATATCTCAAGTGATAAAACGCACCTTGCACATCCTTGTAGATGACTTCAATATCAGAAAGGGCCGTTTTTGTTGCTGGGTCCCAGTTAATGATGTATTCTCCGCGATAGATCAATCCTTTTTCATACAATTGAACAAACACTTGGCGGACTGCTTTATTCAAGCCTTCATCTAATGTGAAACGCTCACGCGAATAGTCTAGACCTAGACCCATTTTCGCCCACTGGCTGCGAATAAAATCGGCATACTCTTCTTTCCACTTCCACGTTTCTTCTACAAATTTTTCACGTCCGAGATCGTAGCGGCTCACGCCTTCTTCGCGAAGCTTTGCCTCTACCTTTGCTTGTGTTGCAATACCCGCATGGTCCATTCCTGGCAGCCATAAAACATCATAGCCCTGCATCCGTTTCATACGAGTCACGATGTCTTGAAGGGTTGAATCCCAAGCATGCCCTAAGTGTAATTTTCCTGTCACGTTTGGTGGAGGAATGACGACTGTATATGGATCTTTCGTTTTGTCATTTTGTGCTTCGAAGAATTTCCCTTCAAGCCAGTACGTATAGCGGTCTTTTTCAATCGCATTTGGATCGTACTTTGTTGGCATTTCTTGATTATTTGTTTCCATTTGTGTTACCTCCACATTTTTTCGGCTGATGAAACATAAAAAAGCCTTCTCATCCTTATAAAAGGACGAAAAAGCTTTTTCGCGGTACCACCTTTTTTCACGAAACACTTAGACGTGTCCCGTACTCTCTAAAGGATAACGGGGATCTCCCGAATTTCTCTACTACATGTTTCAAGAAATTAAGCTCACAGGCGACCTTCCAAACAAGTGCATCCTAGAAAACCTTTCAGCTATTGGTTTCCCTCTCTTTAGGGTCTTGCTCGTACTCTTCCTGATCCACGCTTACGATATATCACGTTCATCAGCTTATACTCATCTTTTATTAATATTACTAAATGCCTTTTGTTTTCGTCAATCATCTTTTCCGCTTTTCTTCTTCTTTATACAAATTGGGCAGGCACCCTTTGCCTCTTTGCCCATATGATAATAACAAAATAAAGAAGGAGGGCGTTTTATTTTGAAAAAGATCAATCCTTACACACTCCCCCCATGGCTTAGACAAATTCGGGCAGTTGCCTCCCAAGTCGTTCTCCCGATTGCCATATTTCAAGGCTTTCGCACGATCATTTTTCCCACAACATTTGACGTCCTCATCTTAGGAATTCTTATATTTCTCGCCTGTGCCTTTCATCTTGATTGGTTTTAAGAGAGCTGAAAGCTGCAGGCTCACTCTTATGTATAGGTCATCCCTCGTTAGACATTTCATAGCGCAACAGCAAACAACCTCGTCACTCTTCTGATGACGAGGCATTTTGTTCTTCTTCAAGGCGTCTAGCCTGCTCAATTTCGTGTATTTTCATGACGGTCGGCTCAGAATTTTTCATTTGCCAATACGCCCTTAACAGCTCCTGACAACTTTCCATCTCATCCTGTCCGCCTGCTTCATAGGCTTTCACCGTATCAAACAAACCCTGCGGATAAGCGAGGTAGCTCAAGAACAAATGAATCTCTTCCTCACGAAGTTTATTTCCCTTTTGATACGTATAAAACAAAGATGTGCATTCAGGACAAGGAGTAGGGTAGGTTTTGAATGTGCGATAGTAAAAGGTCAAAAGGTCATAAATGGGGGCAGCCTTTTTGGACCGCTCAAAATTGGTGAAATGTCCTGTACCTACATCATTGTACAAAAAATGATGGATTGACAATTGCCCATGGTTTAACACAATACGTGTCGTCTCTTGGTCTTTCATTTCCTCATGCCAATCCTCTAAACGTTCAAGTGCAAATTCACTTGCAGACATCGCTTCTGAAAAATACATAGCAGCAGCCAGCTCAAATGGCGACATATACCATGTTTGTTCTGCCCGCTCGATAAATCGTTCATACATGTCTTTCTCTGTTTCCCATTTGCTTTTCATTTGGGTGTAGTGAGCCTCTATTTCCTGCTCAGTAATGTCCATCATGACTTCTGTTCGTTTATGAAGTCTTGCAATCTCTTGAAATAAATATTCATGTTTATCGTCCTGCTCTTCTCTCTTTTCATTCGTCAGCCATGGCATGAGATAATACGTGTACTGGCTTTCTCGATGATTAGAGAAAAAGGAACCGCTCTTCGTGCGATAAATCGGCACAAAGGAGCGATAGCCTTTTGATTCTAGTTCAAGCATTTGCTCTGTAAATTGCATGTGTCGATGGGGTTTTACTCGCTTTAGTGCAAATACGCCCTGCTTTGTATACACTCTAACGACAGCTGGACTGACAGGTTCGATATATTCAGCCTCAAGCCCATATTCGTATAGGACAGATTGGATTTCATCCACGTTCTCTCACCACATTTTCTCGGTCCATCATCTCATACTATGCATTGCTTTTTTGATATTCAGGAATATAAAGAATCTGCCCTTCTTCAAGCTCTGCATCCACCGACAATGAATTCGTTCGAAGGAGCTGCTGCACATTCAACTGATATCGCTCACAAATACGATCGACCGTATCTTCTTGCTGAACTATACATATTTTCATGCGAGAAAAATCTTCCTCCTCCTGCTTAGCGAACAGCTTCGTTAAATAAAGAGAATTCTCACTGCCAGACGCTTCTCTCTGGTCATGTTCAAACTCCTCAGCTTCTTGAGCTGATTCATACACCTTTGGTGCTTCACGTTCATATAATCGTTCGAACTGATAGCTGTCATCCCGCTCTTCCTGTGTCTGTTCCATCTGATAAGCAGGTGATTCAAAGGCTGGATAAGCTGGCGGCTCTTCTTCTTCCTTGCTCTCTGCTTCAGGGTCTTTCCTCACTTCCACCTCAAAGAACGTATCATCCCGCTCCTCTTCTTCTAACAGCTTAGGCGGGTCAAAGAATGGCGGCTCTTGTACTTGAGCTTCTGGGAAGGAACGATACCCAAGCGCCACGGCTTCTTCTTCCTCATTTCCCTCCTCTTCTTCTGCTTCTTCCACCATCACCGTCTCGATGTCTATTTCATCCTCTTCTTGTTCAGTTCGCGCTTCATGTTGCAAAGCAGCATGCTGTTCTGCATTTTCTTCATGCTCTTCACGTGGCAGCATTTCTTGCTCTTCATATTCAGGCTGCGCCTGATATTCATAAGTGACATCGCCATATTCCTCTTCAGCACGATGGACAAATTCATATGGCCCTTCTACAAGCGGTTCAGGCGTTCCTTCATCTAACAGACCTTCAATGGCCAAATCAGCCTGAATCGTGAGCAAACGACTTTCTGTCAGCTGGTAATCAAATGCATCAATAAACACAAATACATCATTTAAATGACTAATTTTGTTCTTGGGGATCGTGATATCCACCGGAAATTGATGCAGCAGCTCCGCCGTTCCGTCCTCTCTTACCTTCACCTCATCAGCCTGCCTGTATGATGCATAGGAACTGGATTCACCCATTAGCTCCTCTTGATTTATGTTGTATTCTCCTGTTAGCTCGAGTGAACCTCTAATGGAAACATAATCATTCACTTCTTGAACGAGAATGTCAGGATCGAGAGAAATTGACAGTAGCTCACTGACTTCCTGTCCGTTTTTGAAATAAATGGACTCTTCTACCGAAAACTGTAATCGATTGTTTTGAGACAAGTCGGTGTCCTCCTTTCATCTAATCCTTCAAAATAAAATTAGATGTCAATACAGGTGTATGAAGGAGGCAGTGAAAATATGATTGGTTTTATGCAAAGCAAAAAGCCGATATGTCTCCATATCGGCTCAGCGTGTAGACAAACCCTCGCATTCGGTGTCAGTCCTGCGCGCTGGTGCTCACGAATGTCAAATTCGCTCCGCTCCAGTACTCGTCCTTCCTAGACTGCAAAGGTTTTCTTTCACGCTGAAAAGAAGACAAAGGGCTAAAATAAAGTTCATTTTAACCCTTTGTCAACGATCTAAGCCGATATGTCTCCATATCGGCTTTTGGTTACTGAGCTAATTTTTGAAATACCTTTTCAACTGTCTCAATTGTATACTCGATGTCTTCATCCGTATGAGCAGTTGATAGGAACAGCCCTTCGAATTGTGAAGGCGGAAGGAAGATGCCATGATCAGCCATTTCCTTGTAGAATTCAGCGAATAAAGCGAGGTCAGCTGTTTTCGCTGTATCGTAATTGACGACTTGTTCGTTTGTAAAGAAGAATCCGATCATGGAACCGGCACGGTTAAATGTTAATGGAATCCCATGTGCTTTCGCCGCTTTTGAAATGCCTTCTTCCAAACGATCTCCTTTGCGTCTAAACTCTTCATAAGACTCAGGTGTCAGCTGTTTTAATGTTTCAAGACCTGCTGTCATCGCAAGCGGGTTACCGGATAACGTTCCTGCTTGATAAATCGGGCCGCTTGGCGCAATTTGTCTCATAATGTCCGCTCTACCGCCATAAGCACCAACTGGCAGGCCGCCTCCGATGACTTTACCAAGACATGTCAGATCAGGCGTAATGCCAAAATAGCCTTGGGCACAATGATAATCCACACGGAAGCCTGTCATGACCTCATCAAAAATGAGTAAAGAGCCATATTGTTCGGTGATGTCTCTCAATCCTTGCAAGAAACCTTCTTGCGGAGGGACAACCCCCATATTTCCTGCAACTGGTTCTACAATGACACCTGCAATGTCGTCTCCAAATTCTTCAAAAGCGACTTTGATGCTTTCTAAATCATTGTATGGAACGGTGATCGTATTACTTGCTGTACCTTCAGGGACACCAGGGCTATCCGGAAGTCCAAGCGTTGCCACACCCGAACCAGCTTTAATAAGCAAAGAATCACCGTGGCCATGATAACAGCCTTCAAATTTCACAATTTTGTTTCTGCCTGTAAAACCACGTGCTAGACGAAGCGCACTCATCGTCGCCTCTGTTCCAGAGCTGACCATACGAATGACCTCAATAGAAGGAACTCGTTCTGATACAAGCTTAGCTAATTCATTTTCAACTAAAGTAGAAGCACCGAAGCTTGTACCATGTTCAGCTACTCGTTGAATGCTTTCAACCACACGGTCATTTGTATGCCCTAAAATAAGCGGTCCCCATGATAAGACGTAATCAATATATTCATTTCCGTCAATATCGTATATTTTTGCGCCTTTGCCTCGTTCCATAAAAATCGGGTCTGTATTGACTGATTTAAATGCGCGCACAGGGCTGTTCACACCACCCGGCATTAACTGCTGCGCTTCTTTAAATGCTTGCTTTGACTTTTCATAGCTACGTCCCATTTCAACGTCCTCCTGTCTATCCGTTCTTTATTCTGAGAGCCATTTTGCTGCATCTTTTGCATGATACGTAATGATTAATTCTGCGCCTGCACGTTTCATGCTAGTCAGCATTTCAAGAACAAGCTCTTTTTCAGAAATCCAGCCATTTTGAGCTGCTGCTTTCACCATTGCATACTCTCCGCTCACATTGTAAGCAACAACAGGAAGTGTAAATTCATTTTTCACATCACGCATGATATCTAAGTATGAAAGTGACGGCTTCACAATCAGGAAGTCAGCGCCTTCTTCTACATCAGACTGCGCTTCTCTCAGTGCTTCTAAGCGGTTTGCAGGGTCCATTTGATACGTTTTACGATCTCCAAACTGCGGTGTGCTATGCGCCGCATCACGAAACGGACCGTAAAAAGCACTTGCATATTTCACAGCATATGACATGACAGGCACATGAACAAAGCCGGCCTCATCAAGCGCCTCACGAATTGCGATAACAAAGCCATCCATCATGTTTGATGGAGCAATGATATCTGCACCTGCACGAGCCTGACTGACAGCGGTTTTCGCTAAGAGCTGAAGAGATTCATCATTTAAAATTTCTCCATCTTCAACGATTCCACAATGTCCGTGATCTGTATATTGGCATAAGCAAGTATCAGCAATGGCCACAAGCTCAGGGAAATGCTTTTTGATTTCAAGCGTTGCTCTTTGAACAATCCCATGATCGTGATAAGCTTCACTGCCTACATGGTCTTTATGGTCTGGTACCCCAAAAACAATGATAGATTTAATCCCAAGGTCAACAAGCTCTTGGACTTCTTCTTTCACAAGATCAACTGAAATGTGATAGACACCCGGCATTGAAGGGACTTCTTTCCGGACATTCTCTCCCTCTACAAAAAAGATGGGATAAATGAAATCAGAGGGTCTTAAAAATGTTTCTCTCACCAATTCTCTCATTCCTGCGCTTGTACGCAATCTGCGGTGTCTGTTAAATTTCATCATTGGTTCAACTTCCTTTCAGATAAACGGCACATCAAATCAAGCATCCCGTCTATCGTATAAGTATCTGGGGTTTCAGAAGAAATCCCGTATTGAAGCAGTGCCTCTTGTGTAAGAGGACCAATGCTCACAAAACATGTGTCTGATGCAGCTAATCTATCGATATCAGCCTCCATGGCGTGCATAAAAGAATGAACAGTGGAGGAGCTTGTAAATGTAATAAAATCAAATGATTGCTCCATCATTGCCGACTTGAGTGCGATAATTCCGTCCTCATCCTTCACTGTTTCATATATAATCCACTCTTTTACGTCAATGCCAAGCGGAACGAGGGTATTCTTCACCACATCTCGTGACAGGTGGCCTTTTGCTACAAAGACACATTCTTCTGGATGTACATGTTCAATTAAAGCATCTGCCAGTTCTTCTGCTATAAAACGTTCTGGAACCACATCCACTTTTAAGCCGTGCTGCATCAGATAGGCAGATGTTTTTTCACCTACAGCCGCCACTTTCAAGTGGGATAAGCTTTGATGTAATTGATGCTTCTCTATATAACTAAGAAAAAAAGACGCACCATTTACACTTGTAAACACAAGCCAATGGCTTGCTTCTAAGTCTTCTAAAAATGCCTTCGCTTTTTCTTTTGTAAGCGTTGGTTCAAACCTGATAAGAGAGGTTAAAACAGCATGGCCGTTCAGCGCTTCAATTTTCTGCTGAAACGCACCCGCTTGACGTTCATTTCGAGTGACAAGCACCGTCTGTCCGTAAAGCGATTTGGCTATCGTCATTGGGAAGACAGATCCTTTTTCACCTTGTCGATCAAATCCTTTGCTCCCTTATCAGCCATGTGCTTCGCACATGCTGTTCCGATTGCCTCAGGGTCAGTACCTGTTACGGTTTCTCGAATAATCGTATGCCCATCCGCAGATGCCACAAGACCTGTCAATTCAATTTCATCACGCTCATTCATCGTTGCGTAACCAGCGATCGGCACTTGACAGCTTCCATCCATTTGCTTAAGGAAGGCTCTTTCAGCAAGGACCGTTTTCTTTGTATACTCATTTGTGAATTGAGCTAACAGCTGCAAGAGCTCTTCGTCATCTCCGCGGCATTCTATCGACAATGCGCCCTGCCCCACAGCAGGAAGGCAAGTATCAGGAGATAAAAATTCCGACACGACTTCTTGACTCCAACCCATTCTAGACAATCCGGCAGCCGCTAGAATAATCGCATCATATTCTTCATTTTTCAGTTTTTCGAGTCTCGTATCAATGTTTCCACGGATCCATTTAATCTCAAGATCTGGTCTCTCCTGAAGAAGCTGAGCACTGCGCCGTAAGCTGCTCGTTCCCACAATCGCTCCCTTTGGTAGTTCATGAAGACGGAGATGATCCTTTGAAATCAATGCATCCCGCACATCTTCACGCTCAGGAATACAGCCGATGACTAAACCTTCTGGAAGAGAAGCCGGCATATCTTTCATGCTGTGTACTGCCATATCGATGTCATGGTTCAGCATTGCCTGTTCAATCTCTTTAACAAACAGACCTTTTCCGCCAACCTTTGATAAGGTCACATCTAAAATTTGATCACCCTTTGTCACAATCTCTTTAATTTCAAAAGAATAAGAAGGGTTTAGTTCAGACAACTTTTGAATGACCCATTTTGTTTGTGTAATCGCAAGTTTGCTTCGTCTAGAACCTACTTTAATTGTACGCATTACGTCTTCCTCCCGACAATGCCCTTAAGACTCATCATTATTGAAACCAATGAAAGGTTGATAAGCTACCAAGCAGAAAATAATTGATCATCAGCACAAGAAATGAAGCGACATTCCATCGCGCCACAATTTTGCCTTGCATATTTCTCACCAGTCTAATGTATAAGTAAAAGCCATATAAAAACAGCATAATAAACGAACCGAGCACCTTTGCATCTGTCCAGTACAACGTATCATACGAAATATATGCCCATATAATGCCAAGAATTAAACTAAGCAAGAGCATCGGTACGCCAATAATATTTAAGACATACGCCATATGATCAAGCTTTGATAAGTCTTCAATTCTCAAAAGCCATTTTCCCCATTTTTTCTTTTTCAGCAAACGATATTGAAATAGATAGAGTAGTGAAAAAGCAAATGAAAGTGAAAAAGCGCCGTATGATAAAATGGCCATCGTAATATGAATGACGAGCAGCTCACTCGTCAGCTTTCCCGTCAGTTCGGCAGAATGAAGATCGGATGGTGTAAAGGTGTGAATCGCCATCATGGAAAAACCAATCACATTTGTAAAAAAGACAATAAATTCAACGCGTAATACTTTTGTCAAAACAAGTGACAATGTCACAAGCACCCACGTATAAAAATATAACCCCTCTGCTACATTCAACACAGGGAATCGGTCTGTTTCCATCATAATATAAAACATGTAGACTGTTTGCAGCAGCCAGACAATAGAAAGCAACCAGAAAGCCATTTTTCCAGCCTTCCGGTTGTGTTGAAGAAAATCTATGAAATAGAACAAGACACTGAGTGCATAGATCAAGATCGTCGCTTCGCCTAGTCTCGCTACAATGGATTCCATCATCGCCTAATCACTCACTGGCAACTGTAGCAAGGCCTTGTGCCATATTTGATTTGAACAGCTGAAATGCCCCTTGCTCCACCTGCATCGGCTCTGCCTTTTGCTCTTCATCTTCAACCTGTAAATCAAAGATTTCTTTAAAGAGTAAAAGTTTTTCCTCTGCATTCGGCTCCCCGGCAATTTCTTTGGCCTTTAAGATAGGATCTTTCAGCATTTGATTGATGATGCTTTTCGTATGTTTATTTAACAGCTTCATTTCACGATTTGTGAGATTTGGAAGCTTTCGTTCGATGCTTTGCATCGTATCCGCTTGAATTGAGAGTGCTTTTTCTCTTAAAGCAGAAATCACAGGAACCACTCCGAGCGTATTAAGCCATTGCTTAAATTCCACAATTTCAGCTTCGATGAGAAGCTCCACCTCTTCAGCTACTGCACGTCGCTCTTTCAGGTTAGCTGCCACAATGCCCTCAAGGTCATCAATGTCATACAAAAAAGCACCTTCTACTTCAGAAATAGCTGGATCTAAATCACGCGGTACTGCAATATCCACCATGAATAGAGGTCTGCCTTTTCTCTGTTTGTTCGCTTTTTCGACCATTTCTTTTGTAATCACAAATTGTTTAGCCCCAGTAGAGCTAATTAAAATATCCGCTTCAGATAATGTCTTTTCTAATTGATTCAAGCTCTTAGGCTCTCCTGAAAAACGGCCGGCCAGTTCTTTGGCCTTTTCGAACGTTCGATTGATGACTGTTACCTGACCAATCCCTTGACCTTGAAGGTTTTGAGCCGCCAGCTCGCCCATTTTACCCGCACCAAGAATAAGGACATGCTTATCAGAAAGACGTCCAAAGATTTTTTTGGCAAGTTCCACTGCCGCATAGCTGACAGATACAGCATTAGACGCAATATCTGTTTCCGCATGAGAGCGCTTCGCAACTGTTACCGCCTGCTTAAATAAATAATTGAAAACGGTACCAATGGTCTTCTCCTCTTGAGCGACTTTAAAGCTTGAGCGCACTTGACCGAGTATTTGTGTTTCACCAATGACCATAGAATCAAGTCCACAGGCAACACGGAATAAATGCTCAACCGCTCCATCATTTTCATAAAACTTCAAATATGGAGAGACATCTTCTTTTACTAAACCGAACCAATCTGCTAAAAATCTTTTTATATAAAACCGACCAGTATGAAGCTGATCTACAACTGCGTAGATCTCTGTCCGATTACATGTTGAGATGACGATATTCTCTAGAATGCTTTTTTCTTCTTTAAGCTTGGACATCGCTGTTCCGAGCTCGCTCGGTTCAAAGCTCAGCTGTTCCCGTATCTCAACAGGGGCTGTTTTATAATCTAAACCCACAACAAGAATATGCATAACTTCAGCTTGCACCCCCAACGCCCTGTCTAATTTATAATAATTACAATATAGAATTTATTATTTATAATGATTATAACATATATTCATTTTTAACTGGATAAAAATTGTGAACAGATTTCAAAAATGTTGTGATATAGTAGAAAAATGTTCGACATCGAATGCCATATCATCACTTCAAGCAATTTATCAGATTTGGCGCGTGCGGACAAATGATCTGCTTATAAGAAGGTGACATCTTTGAAGAAGAAATCTATTTTGCTGCCGCTCACTTTGCTGGCTGTAGCGCTATATGCCATTCTCTCAGGAGATCAATTTGACATTTGGAAAGATCAGGAGAAATGGTATACACTTGTACTGCTTTTTGGCCTTGCTTTCTTATATCAAGGAAAGAAGGAACAGGAAACCTCTCATGTGTTTATCGGTATGCTCATGACAGGCCTTGCGCTACACTTTATCCTTCAGCCGAAATTAGAACACTGGCCAGATACATTTACGATGATTGTGTTCATCGTCGGCCTCGCACTTTTGATGAAGTCATCACAGAAAAAGGAATATCGAATAGAAAGTATTGTTCTCATTGCACTCGGTCTATTCCTTTATTTCTTTCAACAAATTACAAAGCAACTTAGCACACTTTCGATCCCTACTTCCGGTTTTGAATTGTACTGGCCATATGTATTGATTGCCGTCAGTCTCCTCTTATTATTTTTAAAAAGGAAATAACTTATACAATAAAAAGGCATCTGCATATAGCAGATGCCTTTTTTTAGCTGTTAATCTTCGCAAGGATCGCATTCCAGGCTTCATCTTTTCCCTTTTTTGTTTCAGAAGAGAAAAGGATTAATTCATCTGATGGATCGATGTCGAGTGTCTGTTTGACGACTTTCGCATGCTTTTCCCATTTGCCTTTTGGAATTTTATCGGCCTTTGTCGCAATAATGATCACAGGAACTCCATAGTATTTAAGGAATTCATACATGTTCACATCATCTGCGGATGGTTTATGACGCAGATCCACAATTTGGACGACTGCTTTTAACTCTTCACGCATTGTAATATACGTTTCGATCATTCTCCCCCATGCTTCGCGCTCTGTTTTTGATACTTTGGCAAAGCCATAACCTGGGACGTCCACAAAATGGAGCATATCATTAATAATGTAAAAATTAAGCGTCTGGGTCTTTCCTGGTTTAGAAGACGTACGCGCTAAATTTTTCCGATTAATCAATGAGTTAATGAACGAGGACTTTCCAACATTTGATCGTCCAGCAAGTGCGATCTCAGGCAGTCCCCCGCTCGGGTACTGCTCTGGTTTCACCGCACTAATGACGATATCTGATTTTGTTACTTTCATCTTCCCTCTCCTACTAACGCTTTCTCAAGCACCTCATCTAAATGTGAAACCGGAATAAAAGTTAATCCTTCTCTCACACTTTCAGGAATATCATCAATATCCTTCTCATTGTCCTTTGGAAGAATAATCGTTTTCAGTCCTGCACGATGTGCGCCTAATGCTTTTTCTTTTAATCCGCCAATCGGAAGCACTCTTCCTCTTAACGTAATTTCTCCTGTCATGCCAACCTCTTTTGAAACAGGACGTCCTGTGAGTGCTGATACAAGAGCCGTCGCAATGGTAATACCAGCTGATGGCCCGTCCTTTGGAACCGCACCCTCTGGAACATGGATATGAATATCGTGCTTTTCATTAAATTGAGGATCAATGTTCAGTTCATCTGCTTTTGAACGAATATAACTGAATGCCGCCTGCGCAGATTCTCTCATGACATCACCAAGCTTACCTGTCAGCAAAAGCTTGCCTTTACCCGGCGAGAGTGAGACCTCGATGGACAAGGTGTCTCCGCCAACTGTGGTATATGCAAGGCCTGTGACAACGCCGACCTGATCGGTCGTTTCCGCCTGACCATAACGGTAAAGTCTTTTTCCGAGGAATTCAGATAAGTTCTTTTCCGTCACTGTGATGCGTTTGCGGTCTTCAGCCACAATTGCTCTTGCCGCTTTTCGGCAAATCGCCGCTAGCTGACGCTCTAACCCGCGGACTCCTGCTTCTCTCGTGTAATAGCGAATCATATCGTAAATCGCTGCTTCACGAAGCTGCAAGTTCCCTTTCTTTAATCCGTGCTCCTTTAGCTGCTTCGGCAGAAGGTGATCTTTCACAATTTCTGCTTTTTCAACTTCCGTATACCCTGCAATCGTGATAATCTCCATTCTATCACGAAGTGGACCTGGAATGGTTGCTAAATTGTTGGCAGTTGCGATAAATAAGACTTGAGACAAATCAAATGTCTCTTCAATATAATGATCGCTAAAATTATGATTTTGCTCTGGATCTAACACTTCAAGCATCGCAGAAGACGGATCTCCCCTAAAGTCAGAAGACATTTTATCAATTTCATCTAAAAGAAAGACCGGATTCATTGTGCCCGCCTTGCTCATCCCGCGAATGATACGGCCCGGCATCGCACCTACATAGGTTCTTCGATGACCACGGATCTCAGATTCATCACGTACACCGCCAAGAGAGATACGGATAAACTTTCGATCAAGTGATTTAGCAATGGATTTTGCAAGTGACGTCTTCCCTACCCCAGGAGGTCCTGCCAAGCAAAGAATCGGTCCCTTTAATGAATTTGTTAGTTTTTGAACAGCAAGATATTCGAGTACCCGCTCTTTTACTTTTTCAAGCCCGTGGTGCTCGTCATCTAAAATTTCGCTTGCAAGCTTTAAATCTAGACGATCTTCTGTATAAGTGCCCCACGGCAGATTGATCAGCCAATCAATATAATTGCGAATGACAGAACTCTCAGCAGAGCTTGAAGGGATTTTTTCATAACGGTTCAGTTCTTTTAAAGCCGTTTCACGAACGGAATCTGGCATGCCGGACTCTTCAATTTTAGCCATAAGCGTACTGACTTCGCCTGTTTTCCCCTCTTTGTCTCCAAGCTCTTTTTGAATAGCTTTCATTTGTTCGCGCAAATAATATTCTTTTTGCGTTCGCTCCATTGAACGTTTGACACGCTGGCCAATTTTCTTTTCAATCTCTAGCACTTCTTTTTCATTGTGAATGAGACTGATGACCCGATTCAACCGTTTTTTGACATCGACTGTTTCCAGCACTTCTTGCTTGTCTTTTAATTTCAAAGGAAGGTGGGAAGCGACGATATCCGCCATTCTTCCAGGTTCTTCAATATCCGTCACCGTTGCATATGTTTCAGCTGAGATTTTTTTTGAAATTTTTATGTACTGATCAAAGTGATCTAACAAAGTGCGCATGAGTGCTTCTGCTTCTGCGTCCTTTAATTCTTCTTCTGTCAACTCTTTAATATCGACTGACGTATAGTCTTCTAGCTCCATGTAGGATTCGATCTGCGCTCGATTTAAGCCTTCGACGAGCACACGGATCGTTCCATTTGGCAGCTTCAGCATTTGTTTAATTTTTGTGTAGGTGCCGACTTTGAAAATTTCCTCTTCACCTGGTTCATCTATTGAAATTTCCCGCTGTGTTGCTAGAAAAATCATATGATCGTTCATCATGGCCTGTTCTAATGCTTGAACAGACTTTTCGCGCCCAACGTCCAAATGCAAGACCATTGTTGGATAAACAAGCAAGCCTCGCAGTGGAAGGAGCGGAACATTCTTTTTGATTTCATCTGCCATGTTGATAGACACCTCCGTCACTAGTATGAATCATTATAATATACCTGTTTCAGTCTTGTACAATGTAAAAGACTTGAGAAATGATGATCTTACCGTAGTATACCCTTTCTTTTTATCTTGAAAAAGAAAAAAAGATCTATTTCACTAAAAAATCCCCATATGAGATGGGGATTAAACAGATTTCCTTTTCATTTCTTCTTCTAGTCCATCTTTCTTCTCATCTGGCGGATTGACCAAACACTGATCCAGCACTTCTTGGAAATGCTTCACAGGCACAATCGTAACCCCTTCAATCTCTTTTAAGATCGACTGCTGATTGTCATAAGGGATGATCACTGTTTTGACACCCGCTTGTTTGGCTGCCTTGATTTTTGGTATGACACCGCCAATCGGCTTCACCTGACCTTGTAATCCAATCTCACCGGTCATCGCCGTTAAATGATTAATCGGGATTTGATGAATGGCTGAGAAAATGGCTGTGGCCATCGCAATTCCAGCAGATGGCCCATCAATCGGGGCACCAGCCGGAAAATTAATGTGGATATCATATTCATTTGTTCGTATGCCTAAGTTTCGAAGCACGGTTAAGACATTTTCAACTGAGCCCTTCGCCATACTTTTCCGTCTGATCGATTTCGACTGATTGCCGATGCTTTCTTCTTCCGCAATACCAGTAATATTGATACTGCCTTTTTCAAGCGCTTTACAAATGTTCACTTCAATTTCAAGCAGAGCCCCGCTGTTCGGTCCATACACGGCAAGACCATTTACTACTCCTACCTTTGGCTTTTCCGGTACTTTTTGTTCATATCTTGGTGTCAGCTGGCTTGAATGAATGACCCATTCTACATCGGCGATCGTAATATCCTTTCGGTTTTCAGTGACAGCCATACCTGCGGCAATCTGTACCATGTTGACCGCTTCACGTCCATTTTTCACATAGGATGTTAGCAGGTTCAGTCCTTCGTCACTTAATTCCTTCTGTATTTTCTCGACTGCTTTAGCTGCAACAATTTTCAGCTCATGCTGATCCAAATCCTTGAAGAAAATCTCCAAACATCTTGATCGAATAGCCGGCGGAATTTCGTCCGGTGTTCTTGTCGTAGCACCAATCAGTCGAAAATCAGCGGGCAACCCATTTTGAAAAATATCATGGATGTGATTCGGGATCTGCGTATTTTCTTCACTGTAATAAGCACTGTCTAAAAACACTTTTCGATCTTCTAGCACTTTGAGCATTTTGTTCATTTGAATCGGATGCAGTTCTCCAATTTCATCGATAAAGAGAACGCCGCCATGAGCATGTGTGACCGCTCCTTGTTTCGGCTGCGGAATGCCTGCCTGTCCCATGGCCCCTGCTCCTTGATAAATGGGATCATGTACGGAACCAATTAAGGGGTCTGCGATGCCTCGTTCATCAAATCTTGCCGTTGTGGCATCAAGTTCAACAAATACTGCATCTTTTTTAAATGGTGAATCAGCGTGACGCTTCGCCTCTTCCATTACTAGACGAGCAGCAGCTGTTTTTCCAACACCAGGCGGCCCGTAGACGATGACATGTTGCGGGTTCGGTCCACACAGGGCAGCTTTAAGTGCACGTATACCGTCTTCCTGCCCTACAATATCTTGAAACCCCTTTGGCCGGACTCTCTCTGATAAAGGTTCACTCAGTTTAATGGATCGCATCTTTCTGAGTGCTTCCATTTCTTTTTTTGATTCTTTATCGATCGTCACCTTTTGTGTGCGCTGATTTTTCAGTAAGTTCCAAAAGTACAACCCGATGACGATACCAAAGAACAGTTGTATGAATAATACGATTCCTGTCCAGCTCAATCGGTGCTCCCTCCTTCATCTATCGTTATGTAATTGGTTTCTGTCTGCTAGTATTTCCTAGAGCTGGACGGAATAAACACAACTTCCACGATAAATAAAAAACTCCTGAATCAAAAGATTCAGGAGTCATCAAATGGGCTTATGCTGATGTTTTTGTATCTTTATTCACGACTGTACCGTCTTTTAAGACAAGACGTGGCGGCTCACCATCAGCAACCGTTTCACCAGTAATGACACATTTCTCAATATCATCACGAGATGGAAGATCAAACATCACATCAAGCATGATGCCTTCAATGATGGAGCGAAGACCACGAGCTCCTGTTTTACGCTCAATTGCTTTTTTCGCAATTTCGCTAAGAGCATCTTCTTCAAACTCAAGCTCAACATCATCAAGCTCAAGCATTTTTGTATATTGCTTAACGAGCGCATTTTTAGGCTTCGTCAAGATTTCTACAAGTGCTTTTTCATCTAACGGCTCTAGGCTTGCAATAACCGGAAGACGACCGATGAATTCTGGGATTAAACCGAAGCGAAGTAAGTCTTCTGGCAGAACTTTTGATAGAAGGACTTCTTTTTCAAGATCTTCAATTTTATTTTCCGCACCGAATCCAATGACTTTTTGACCTAGGCGGCGTTTGATGATTTGCTCAATGCCGTCAAAGGCTCCACCACAAATGAAGAGGATATTTGTTGTATCAATTTGAATGAATTCTTGATGAGGATGCTTACGTCCACCTTGAGGCGGTACACTAGCGACTGTTCCTTCAAGAATTTTCAAAAGGGCTTGCTGTACACCTTCCCCAGATACATCACGAGTGATAGAAGGGTTTTCTGATTTTCTTGCTACTTTATCGATCTCATCGATGTAGATAATGCCTTTTTCAGCTTTTTCTACATCATAATCTGCTGCTTGGATCAGCTTTAGTAAAATATTCTCTACGTCTTCCCCAACGTAACCTGCTTCTGTTAAAGACGTCGCATCTGCAATCGCAAATGGAACATTTAAAATACGTGCAAGCGTTTGAGCAAGTAATGTTTTACCGCTTCCTGTAGGTCCAATCATAGAAATGTTACTTTTCGAAAGCTCAACATCATCAATCTTACTGTTGGAATTAATTCGCTTGTAATGGTTATAAACCGCTACAGCTAAGGATTTCTTCGCATTCTCTTGTCCGATGACATATTCATCAAGAATTTCCCGGATTTCATGAGGTTTCGGAACATCCTTGAATTCAACTTCTTCCTCAGTACCGAGCTCTTCTTCAACTATTTCCGTGCAAAGCTCGATACATTCATCACATATATATACGCCAGGTCCTGCGACCAGTTTACGCACTTGATCTTGCGTTTTTCCGCAAAACGAGCATTTTAATTGACCTTTTTCCTCGTTGAATTTAAACATTCTTTCACCCCTTATTCTTCTTCACTTGCCTGTAGCTAACAGTCAGCTACCCTTCTGGGTCCAGTATGTATGCATTTTACCATACTTTCCTAAAAGACGGTAATGATGTGTTTGTAACACTGCACATTGAGATATGTATGACAGAAAGATGCGACTTACACTATCGTTTCCAAAAGAAGCGATGATAAGTCAAAAATTGTACAAAACAAGGCACGAGTCACTCGCGCCCTGTTTTATTATTATGCACCATATTAACGGTTTTCTACAAGAAAATCAATTGCTTTACGAACTTTTAAATCTTCTTTCATTGCTTCAGTAGAACCGATCGCTTGTTTGATATTTTCAACTGGCATGTTGTATGCTTCAGCCATTTTTGAAAGTTCTTCTTCCACTTCTTCATCAGACACTTGTAGGTCTTCTGCAGCAGCAATTGCTTCAAGAGTAAGATTAGATTTTACGCGTTTAGCAGCATCTTCTTTCATTTGCTCTTTTAGCGCCTCTTCATCTTGTCCAGAGAACTGGAAGTAAAGCTCAAGGTTCATCCCTTGCATTTGAAGACGTTGTTCGAATTCTTTCATCATGCGGTCTAGCTCAGTGTCAACCATCGCTTGAGGAACGTCAACTTCCGCATTTTCAGAAGCTTTTGCTACTAGCTCTTCACGAAGTTTGCCTTCTGCTTCGTTTTCTTTTGCTTCTTCAAGACGTTTCTTCGTTTTTTCAGTTAATTCAGCAATCGTTTCAACTTCTTCATCAACATCTTTAGCGAACTCATCGTCAAGTGCTGGAAGTTCTTTTGCTTTGATTTCATGAATTTTTACTTTGAATACAGCTGGTTTACCTGCAAGGTCTTCAGCATGATATTCTTCTGGGAATGTCACTTCAACGTCTTTTTCTGCACCTGCTTCAAGACCAACCAATTGCTCTTCGAAACCAGGGATGAATGAACCAGAACCTACTTCAAGAGAGTAGTTCTCAGCTTTTCCCCCTTCGAATGCTTCTCCATCAACGAATCCTTCGAAATCTAGAACAACTGTATCGCCGTTTTCGATTGCGCCTTCTTCTTTGACAACAAGCTCAGCTTGACGGTTTTGCATAGCTTTTAACTCTTCTTGGACATCTTCATCAGATACAGATGTGTCGTCTTTTTCTACGTTAAGACCTTTGTAGTCACCAAGTTTTACTTCTGGCTTCACTGTTACTTTTGCAGTGAAGATTAAGCTTTCGCCTTTTTCGATTTTCTCAACATCGATTTCAGGGCGGTCAACCGGCTCGATACCAGCTTCGTCGATTGCTTTCGGATATTCAACTGGAAGAAGAATATCTAGTGCATCTTGATAAAGAGATTCTACTCCAAAACGCTGCTCGAAAAGACCACGTGGTACTTTCCCTTTACGGAATCCAGGGATTGATACTTGCTTAACTACTTTCTTAAATGCATCATCAAGTGCTTTGTTAAATGTTTCAGCGTCAACTTCTACTGTTAAGACGCCTTCGTTACCTTCTTGTTTTTCCCATTTTACTGACATGTGTGTTTCCCTCCAAAAATCTATTCAGATTGTGCGTTGTTACATTCTAAAGCATCATAAAGACTTCGTCCAATCAAAAACCACGCACTCCGCTAAAGAAGCGGTCTTATGTATACAACATTTGACTTGATTATACATAACGTCTTTCAACCGTTGGAATCTTACAACCGCACGATATATGCACAAATACAACCATTATATTATAACATAACAAGTCCGTCTTTCAACTAAATCGACAAATTACAAATAAGAAATTTCTTCAATATCTTTCAGCATTGTACAAGCTTCTCTCAGCTCTCGTTCGTTAAAATCATACAATAAATGCAATTCTTCGAGGTCAATCTCGATTCCATGCATTTCATAGCCGACTTTATGAAGTGCCGCAGCCCAAAGACTCGGATCCGTATATTTAGGAAGAAATGGATACAGCACAAATAAGTGACGGCGCCATAACTCTTCAACCCCTTGGTAAAGGGTTGGGTTCTCATTGCCGAGTGTGTCATCGAGCTTTCGAAGGACTTGCTGAAGCAGTGGCATTTGCTCTGGCTTGACAGCCTCAGAAGGAACAAGCGTTAATGAATCACCGAACTTCGTCACATGAACCGGCTTTGCCACATCATGATCTGACAGAAGTTGCAGGATCAATGATTTGACCAAAGGGTTTCCATCAGGCTTTTGTAGGATCGTATTTAATAGACCCATATGCGGCGTGATGTTTCGGTCTTTCAGCGAATGGATGAACTGCACCTGCTCTTCTGGCCGCTCGAGCATTTCATCTATATTGATTTCTCCGCTGCCTTCCTCGTCTTCGTCTAAAATCTCTTCTGGTGATTCAATCATCTTTCTGCTAAATTCAAGCAGCTTATAAAAATGCTCCGCACTTTCTGCTGGAAGATGATTTTCTTCAAGGACAGCCTCAATTGTTTGTTTGACTTCCTCGTACTCTTTCAGCTGAATTAAGATGGTCATATACACTTGAAGCACAGTGAAATAGTGTCCATATCCTTCATGTAGCATCTTTTCACATACTCGCTTTGCATCCTGCAGCTCACCAAGCTCTAGAAAACAAATCGCCATACCGAGATGAATATCGGATTCTTCATCGTCATCATACGATTTCGCTTCTGAAAATAAGTGAAGCGCCTCTTGATACTGTTTATCTTTTAATGCTGCCATTCCTTTTTCAATCAGTCTTTCTTTCAGACCAGGAAACAAAATGACATTATCTTTCTTCTTGTCATGTTTCATGCTTACGTTCCTTTCGGGCGCATATTTTTTATCAGTTTACCAACGAAGGTTAGTAAACACAAGTAACGAGAGGTTTTCATGCAAAAAAGAAGCCGTCACACCACGGGGACGGCTTCTCGTTGTTTATGCACGCAGCCAGCTGCTACGTTTCTCTTCAAATGCTTGAATCTCATCTTCTAGTAACAATGTTAATGAAATCTCATCATAGCCATTCAGGAGCATTTCTCTCCAGTGTGGATCTACATCGAAAGGAGTAACATTCCCTTCATGGTCTTGAATCTGTTGTTTTTCCAGATCAACTGTCATTTCATATCCTTTGTTTTCATATGATGCAGCAAACGTTTTCCACACATCATAATCAAGGCGGATTGGAAGCATCCCGTTTTTAAAACAGTTTTGATGAAAAATATCGGCGAAAGATGGGGCAATGACAATTTTGAAACCATAATCATCAAGTGCCCAAGGCGCATGTTCCCTTGATGATCCGCAGCCAAAGTTTTCGCCTGCGATCAAAATAGAGGCTCCTTCATAAATCGGCTGATTGAGTTCAAAATCTGGATTCGGACTGCCATCTGCTAAATATCGCCAGTCGAAGAAGGCAAATCGGCCATATCCTGTTCGTTCGATTCTTTTCAAAAACTGTTTCGGAATGATTTGATCTGTATCTACATTTATACGGTTAAGCACAGCGGCTTTTCCTTTATGAGTGACTAAAGGCTCCATCTATGACACAACTCCTTACACGACTGTTTTCTCTTGATTAAACTTCCTGACATCGACAAATCGGCCATGTATGGCAGCCATTGCAGCCATTGCCGGGCTGACAAGATGCGTTCTTGCACCCTTCCCTTGACGTCCCTCAAAGTTACGATTTGATGTAGATGCACAGCGTTCACCTTCTGGCACCACATCGTTATTCATGCTGAGGCACATACTACAGCCAGATTCTCTCCATTCAAATCCTGCTTCTAGGAAAATTTCATGAAGACCTTCTTCTTCTGCTTGCAGTTTGACACTTTGTGAGCCAGGAACCACAATCGCTCTGACATGATCAGCTACTTTTTGTCCTTCAATCATAGAAGCGGCTTGGCGTAAATCAGTCATTCTTGAGTTCGTACATGAGCCAATAAACACATGCTCAATCGTAATATCTTCAATACGCTGATGCGGGTGAACCCCCATGTATTCATAAGCACGTTTTGCTTCTTTTTGGTCATCTTCTTGTGCAAAGTCTTCAGGTCCTGGAATGGCTGCATCCACAGGTAGCACCATTCCTGGGTTAATTCCCCACGTGACCATTGGTGAAATATGATTTCCATCTAAAACAATGGTTTTATCATAGGTCGCACCCGGATCTGTTCTTAGTTCTTTCCATTCTTTGATCGCTGCTTCGAAATCTTCACCCTGCGGTGCGTATTTGCGTCCGCGGCAATATTCAAAGGTCACTTCATCAGGTGCGATCAACCCTGCTCTTGCGCCTGCTTCAATTGACATATTACAAACGGTCATCCGCTCATCCATTGACATGTTTCTGAATACTTCCCCAGTGTATTCAATGACATAACCTGAACCGAACTTCACGCCATGTGCGCCAATGACTGCTAAAATGACATCTTTGGCTGTTACCCCTTTTTGAAGCGTTCCGTCTACTCTAATTTCTAGTGTCTTCGGACGCTGCTGCCAAAGTGTTTGTGTGGAAAGCACATGCTCAACCTCACTTGTGCCAATCCCAAAGGCAAGTGCACCAAATGCGCCATGAGTAGATGTATGACTATCTCCACACACGATTGTTTTCCCCGGAAGTGTTAAACCAAGCTCTGGTCCAACGACATGAACGATTCCTTGGTCTACACTGTGAAGGTCAGCTAGACGGACCCCAAATTCAGCACAGTTGCGCTCTAGAGCACTGACTTGCTTCTTCGCAATCTCATCTTTGATCACAAATCGATTCACAGTCGGAATGTTGTGATCCATCGTCGCAAATGTGTTTTGTGGTCTTCGCACCTTGCGCCCTTTTTGTCTTAATCCTTCAAATGCTTGAGGTGACGTCACCTCATGCACCAAGTGCAGATCAATATATAAAAGGTCTGGTTTTCCCTCGCCATTTTTGACAACATGCTGATCCCATATTTTTTCGATGATTGTTCGAGGCATAACCCTTTTTCCTCCCTCTACCTAATTCAACAAGATTTCTATTTATACAATGGTTTTCGCCCGTTGTTTGAGTGCATCTACAACGGCTTTCGTGATATCATCAGTCGTTTCATACGTTCCCTCTTTTGATGCTAGGTCCTTTGTTCGTTTGCCAGAGGCAAGCACGGCTTCCACAGCTGCTTCAATTGCAGCCGCTTCTTCTTCTAAAGCAAAGGATGTTCTAAGCAAGCTGGCTGCTGACAATATAGTAGCCAGAGGGTTTGCGACATTTTGCCCCGCAATATCGGGTGCTGAACCATGAATCGGCTCATATAAATGAAGGCCGGTGCTTGATAAACTAGCAGATGGCAGCATGCCGAGTGAGCCAGTAATCATAGATGCTTCGTCACTTAAAATGTCACCAAACATATTCTCTGTCACGATGACATCAAATTGAGCGGGCTTATAAATCAGCTGCATCGCGGCATTATCGACGAGCATGTGCTCATATGCGACATCTGGATATTGGGATGCAACTTCTTCTACAGCATCCCGCCATAGTTTACTCGAAGCGAGAACATTTGCTTTATCCACAGACGTTACTTTTTTCCGTCTCGTTAATGCCATGTCGAACGCTTCTTTTAATACACGAACAATCTCTTCCTTTGTATAAAGAAGTGTATCAACCGCAGCTTCTTTTCCTTCATCATCCGTGTAGCGCTCACTTGGTTCGCCAAAGTAGAGGCCTCCAGTTAATTCACGAACGATGACGAAATCTACTCCGCTAATGTGATCTTGTTTTAACGGTGAAGCCTCACTCAAACTATCAAATACTTTGACAGGGCGGATGTTCGCAAATAAGTCCAGCTGCTTGCGAATGGAGAGCAAGCCTTTTTCTGGGCGAAGTTCTGGCGGGTTTTGATCCCACTTTGGTCCGCCAACGGCTCCTAATAAAATCGCATCTGCGCTTTTGCACACTTCTACTGTTTCTTTAGGGAGCGGATTGTTTTTTTCATCTATCGCTATACCGCCAATGAGAGCTGTTTCGAATTCAAATTCGTGTTGAAATTGAGCCGCTGTCTCTTTCAGGACAGCGACGGCTGATGTGACGACTTCCGGTCCGATTCCATCGCCGGGCAAAAGTGCAATTTTCTTTTTCATGAGTCCCTTCCTCCTTTCTTATGAGATGGCGTGATGTTTCTCAATTTCTATTAGGTTTGATTTAAAGATTAAATGTCTATTCACTGCATTGACGTAAGCTTTAGCCGATGCTTCCAGCACATCTTGTGCTACACCGCGTCCTGCTGTTTCTTTTCCTTCTATTGAAACAGTGACATATACTTCCGCTAGTGCGTCTCTGCCTTTTCCATTGGATTGAATACGATAATCTAGCAAATGAATTCTTTCCTCCATACAGCGCTCAAGCGTGTTGTACACAGCTTCTACACTGCCTGCACCTGTAGCTGCTTCTTGAATGACTTCCTGCGTTTCTTGATTTTTAAGAGAGACTGTTGCTGTCGGCATTTGCTCTGTCCCATAGTGAACTTGAAGACTTTCAAATTCATAGCCGATTTTCCGGTCTGCTACTTTTTCTTCTAATATAATAGAGATCAAATCATCATCTGTGATTTCTTTCTTCTTCTCTGTTAAGTTCTTAAATGTTTCGAAGAACTTATTGATTTCTTCTTCAGTCAATTTAAAGCCGAGTGTTTTTAAGCGGTCTTTAAACGCGTGTCTTCCGGAGTGTTTACCAAGGACAAGCACATCTGTTGTGACGCCTACAAGCTCTGGAGAGATAATTTCATAGGTTGTTTTTTCTTTGAGGAATCCATCTTGGTGAATACCTGATTCATGGGCAAATGCATTGTTTCCAACGACTGCTTTATTACGCGGTACAATCATACCTGAGTATTTGCTCACTACATCACTTGTGCGCTTAATTTCATTCAACTGAATAGTTGATTCGACTTGGTAAAAGTCTTTGCGAATATGAAGGGCAACTGCTATTTCTTCTAAAGCAGCATTCCCTGCGCGCTCTCCAATACCGTTGACAGCTGTTTCAATTTGATCTGCTCCATTTTCAATGGCAGCAAGTGAGTTCGCTACAGCCATTCCTAAATCATCATGACAGTGTGCTGACAAGATGACTTGATCGATATTTGGAACGTGTTCCTTCATATATTTAAAGATATTTCCGTACTCTTTTGGTGCTAGGTATCCAACAGTATCAGGCAAGTTAATGACACTTGCGCCTGCGTCGATCACTTTTTCTACAATTTCTGCTAGGAAAGAAAGATCTGTCCGGCATGCATCTTCTGCTGACCACTGAACAACTGGGAAGCGCTCTTTCGCGTATTTCACCATTGAAACAGCTTGTTCAACCACTTCTTCACGTGTTTTCTTTAGTTTATGTTTGAGGTGAATGTCAGAAGTCGCAATAAAGACGTGTATTCTTGGTTGAGCTCCATCTTTTAATGCGTCCCATGCAGCATCAATGTCACCTTTCACACATCGTGCAAGTCCTGCAACTGAACAGTTCTTAATCGTTCTTGCAATTTCTTGTACGCCTAAGAAATCCCCTCGGGATGAAGCGGGAAAACCCGCTTCAATGATATTAACCCCAAGGCGCTCAAGCTGCTTAGCAATGATTAGCTTTTCTTGTGCATTTAAGTTCACTCCTGGTGATTGCTCTCCATCTCGAAGTGTTGTGTCAAAAAAATTAATTTTTCGCACCGACGCTCACCGCTTCCTTTTTCTTTCCTTGTTTAACGAAAGGCATCATTTCACGAAGCTTTCTTCCGACGATTTCAATTTGGTGCTCATTTTCATTTGCATTGATCGCATTGAAACGTGGACGATTCACTTGGTTTTCAACAATCCATTCTTTCGCGAATGTTCCGTTTTGGATGTCAGTCAAAACTGCTTTCATTGATTCTTTTACTTTTGCATCCACAACGCGTGGTCCTGATACGAAGTCACCCCACTGCGCTGTATCAGAGATTGAATATCTCATACCTTCTAATCCTTCTTCATACATAAGGTCAACGATCAATTTCAGTTCATGCAGACACTCGAAGTATGCAAGCTCTGGCTGATAACCAGCTTCTGTTAATGTTTCAAAACCTGCTTTAACTAATGAAGTAAGACCTCCACAAAGAACTGCCTGCTCACCGAATAGATCCGTTTCCGTCTCTTCTTTAAATGTTGTTTCGAGAACGCCCGCTCTTGCTCCGCCAATCGCTTTTGCATAAGCAAGTGCTTTGTCTTTCGCTTGACCTGATACATCCTGATAGATAGCAAATAGTGCAGGTACACCAGCGCCTTGCTCATATGTTCTTCTGACAAGATGTCCTGGACCTTTTGGAGCCACAAGATACACATCTACGTCACTTGGAGGAACAATTTGATGGAAGTGAACGTTGAATCCGTGTGCGAATACAAGAGAGTTGCCAGCTTCTAATTGATCTTTGATTTCTTCATCATATACTTTCTTTTGCTGTTCGTCAGGAAGTAATACCATGACGACATCTGCTTGTGCTGCTGCTTCTTTTACTGTGAATACTTGATGACCGTCTTCTTGTGCTTTTGTATAAGATCCGCCTTTTCTCACACCGACAATCACATCTACGCCGCTCTCTTTTAAGTTCAATGCATGTGCATGACCTTGTGATCCGTAACCAATGATAGCTACCTTTTGACCGTTTAATACGTTTTCTTGAATATCACCGTTATAATATACTTTTACCATTTGACTCTCTCCTTTTGTTTAGACAATTGAAATTGTTTTATTTGTTTGCAGCTTTTGCTGATTATCTCTCGCAAAGGCCGTGGTGCCAGTTCTGGCGACTTCTTTAATGCCGTATGGCTTAAGTAATTCAATGAGTGCTTCAATTTTTGAAGACTCACCTGTCACCTGAATGACGACACTCTCTCTGCTCACATCTACAATAGAAGCTCTAAAAGGTTCAATGACCCCCGTGATCTCCATTCTAGATGCTGGTGCAGATACGACTTTTATCAAAGCCAGCTCTCGCTGAACGATTGATTGGTTTGTAATGTCTGTTACTTTCAGAACATCGATTTGTTTGTTCAGCTGTTTTGTCAGCTGTTCGATGTCTTTTTCTTGGTCTACATGGACGACGAACGTGATGCGTGATACATCTTGAATCTCAGAATGGCCGACCGTAATGCTTTCAATGTTGTAGTGTCTTTTGGTAAAGAGGCCTGTGATTCTGTTCAGTACGCCTGATCGATTTAATACAGTCAACACAATAATTCTTTTCAAGGTTTCACCCCCACCATCTCATGAAGTCCTTTCCCCGGTGCTACCATCGGGAATACTTTTTCATCTCTCGCTACATTGACATCGATGAAAACAGGCTCTCTAGAGGTTAAGGCTTCTTCGAGTTTTTCTTGCGCCTCTTCGTCTGATGAGATTCTGATCCCTTTAATGCCATAAGCTTCAGATAATTTCACGAAGTCTGGCTGCTCTGAAAATTTAGAATGTGAGTAGCGTTCTTCGTAAAAAATTTCTTGCCATTGTCTTACCATTCCAAGACTGTGATTATTGAGAACAATCACTTTCACCGGAAGGTTCAGCTCACGGATAACGGCAAGTTCTTGCAGGGTCATTTGGAAACCTCCGTCTCCTAAAATCGCCACAACCGTTGCCTCTTGATCAGCTAGCTGCGCGCCAATCGCTGCCGGTAAACCAAATCCCATTGTGCCAAGCCCACCAGATGTCACCCATTTATCGGCATTTTCAAATGGATAGAACTGTGCAGCCCACATTTGGTGCTGCCCAACATCGGTTGCCACAATGGCTTCACCTTTTGTAAATTGATGAATGTATTCGATCAGCTTTTGAGGCTTAAAGCCTTCAGCTTCGTTTTCGACATACCAGAGTGGATATTCTTCCTTCCACTGATTTAGCTGGCTCTTCCACTCGTCTGATTCACCTTGTTTCCCGTCCTGTTTGATCAGTTCTTGAAGCACTAGCTTACTATCACCAACAACAGGGATATGAGTGTGAATGTTTTTACCAATTTCCGCTGGGTCGATATCAATATGAGCCACCTTCGCATGTTTTGCAAAATGATTGAGGTTGCCGGTTACCCTGTCATCAAATCTCGCTCCGATTGAAATGAGTAAGTCACATTGATGAAGTGCCATGTTCGCTGCATATGTGCCGTGCATACCCGCCATTCCTAGGAAAAGAGGATGCTTTGCCGGGAATCCGCCAAGTCCAAGCAATGTATGAGCGACAGGGATTTGCTGCTGCTCTACATATTGCCTTAATTCTTCCGACGCTTTGCCATGTAGAACGCCAGCTCCTGCTAGAATAACTGGTTTCTTTGCTCTGCTTACAGCTTCTACTAACTTGCGAATTTGCAAATAATTCGGCTCAATTTTCGGCTGATAACCAGGCAAATCGATTGGCTGATCGTATTCAAATGTCCCTTCAATGCCAGCGACATCTTTTGGAATATCAATCAAGACTGGACCAGGTCTGCCGGTTGTTGCGATGTGAAATGCCTCTTTAATGACACCTGGTAACTCTTCTGGGCGTCTCACTTGATAGCTGTGTTTTGTGATTGGCATTGTGATACCAAGTACATCTGCTTCTTGAAAAGCATCTGATCCAATGACTGAGGTTGCCACCTGTCCAGTAAAGATAACCATAGGTAGTGAATCAATCATCGCATCTGCAATTCCAGTGACTAGGTTTGTTGCCCCCGGTCCTGATGTGGCAATAACAACGCCTGGTTTACCAGATACTCTTGCGTATCCCTCCGCTGCGTGAATCGCTCCTTGCTCATGTCTTGGCAGGACATGAAATAAACCAGAATCGTAAATTTTATCGTAGATCGGTAAAACGGCTCCGCCAGGATAACCAAAAATGACTTCTACTTTTTCTCTTTTGAGTGCTTCAATTAACATGAGTGCACCGTTCATCGTTTGTGGTGCATTTGATTTTTCCGTCTCCATTTGTACATTTGTCCCCATTTGATTTCCTCCTCTTTGTCTTGCTTCAGTCAAGTCCTTTCACCCTTTTCCATTCAAGATAGAGATATGAGACCATATAAAAAAGCCTTCTCACCCCACAATGACACTACTTTTCACTAGGTCAAAGGGGCGAAAAAGCTTTGTTTTTCGCGGTACCACCCTTGTTCACGGCAAATCATGCTGCCGTCTCATGGACATCTTTCATCCATTTTGGTAACGAGTGATGCAATGTCACTCGGTCTGCCCTACTATCATTTCAAGCAGACACTCAGAGGTGAGTTCACTTTAGAAAGTAACACCGGTTTCCAGCTAGCACCGGCTCTCTGTAGATACTGACTCTAAAGCTACTAGTCCTCTTCAACGTTTATCGATATCTATTTAGCTTGCGTGAATGTTCTCATCGGTAAAGACTACTTTTTCTCCTTCTTCAACGACTCGCTTACGGAATTGTTCAAGAAGTTTGTTTGTGTGGAACCCTGGTTTTCCTTCGCCAATGATACGACCGTCAACTTTTACAACAGCGATGACTTCGGCAGCGGTTCCTGTCAGGAAGACTTCTTCAGCTGTATACACATCATGTCTTGTGAAAGGTTCTTCTTTCACTTCGTAGCCTAAGTCTTCTGCTATCTCCATGATGGCATTTCTTGTGATGCCTTCAAGAGCGCCGATATAACCTGGCGGTGTATAGAGCTTACCTTTTTTATAAATAAACACATTGTCTGCAGAACCTTCTGCCACGTACCCTTGATCGTTCAGCATCAGCGCTTCACTCACACCGGCCATATGGGCTTCGATTCGGACAAGGATGTTATTCAAATAGTTTAATGATTTCACTTTTGGACTCAATACGTCAGGACGATTTCGCCTCGTTGGTACTGTCACAATATCAATACCTGTTTCATATAGGTGCTTTGGAAAGATGGCCAGCGGCTCTACAATGATCACTGTGTTGGCTCTCCCGCAGTTGTTTGGATCTAAGCCAAGATCACCGGCTCCTCTTGAGACAACAAGGCGGATATAGGCATCTTTTAGGCCGTTCCTTTCAACTGTATGAATCATTTTTTCAGTGAGCTCCTCAAGTGAATATGGAATGTTCAGCATAATGGATCTAGCGGAATCATACAGGCGGTCTAAATGTTCTTTCATTCGAAAGATATTTCCGTTATATACACGTATTCCTTCGAACACACCGTCACCATATAAGAAGCCATGATCATAAACTGAAATTTTCGCATCCTCTTTTTTCACGAGTTCATCGTTTAAAAAGATCCACTGTTCCTTTTGGTCTTCCATCTTCAGTGAGCACCCTCTCTTTCAAACAAAAAGTAGTTGAATTTTCAGACACTTTATATTGAAGTGTCTCACGCTTACTCTGCGTGTCTGTTTGCTTTTGTTGAACCCATCTTACGCCGCTTTCCATACAGTGTCAACAGCATTTTTAAAATTATTAGACAATTTAGACTAATCAAAATAAAATGTATACGCTTACACCTTTGCTAGACAAGGAATGAAAAAACCTAAAATTTTTTGTATTTTTTCTTCAATTTATTTACTCTACATGAACGGTTTTCTTTTGAACAAGCTTTTGTGATATTTTTTCACATGGTTTTTGAAGAATATTGTGAGATTTCATTGCGTTTGTTTTTTCCTTCAGTATGCCTTTCTAAAGCGTTTTCCTATGAATTTGTGATAGAATGAGAGCATCTAATAGAAGGAGGGCAATACATGGCTAACATCAGAGGTTATATCGGAACGTATACAAAGGGAGACAGCAAAGGAATCTATTCTTTTACTTTAAATACGGACAAGCAGCAGATTGAACAAGTAGAAGTGGCTGCAGAACTTGAAAATCCTACATATTTAACTGTCTCAGATTCTCAAAAGTTTGTGTATGCTGTTGTGAAAGAAGGAGCACAGGGCGGTCTTGCTGCGTATCAAATTGATGCCGACACCGGCGCACTTCGTTTCATCAACCAAGAGCTTGCCGATGGGGCTTCTCCTTGTCACGTCAGCGTGGACAGCCAAACGAAAACGGCGTTTACAGCAAACTATCATAAAGGAACAGCAGAGATGTATGAAATTGATGCTGAAAACGGCTCATTGATCCGCACACTGTCACAGGCGCAGCATGAAGGCACTGGACCAAACGAAGACCGTCAAGAAAAACCGCACACCCACTTTATGGGTTTGACGCCTGATGAACAATTTGCGGTGGCTGTTGACCTTGGCACAGACGGTATTTATACGTATAAGAAAGAAAACGGCAAACTTGAGCTTGCCCATACATTTGAAACAAAACCAGGCAGCGGCCCTCGTCATATCACATTCCACCCAACGAAACCTGTGGCATATGTCATGACAGAGCTCAGCTCAGAGGTCATTGTACTTCGTTACTTTGAAGATGGTCATTTCGAAGAGATCCAAACGATCGCAACCATTCCTAATGACTTCACAGAGAATAATCAAGGCAGCGCCATTCATGTGTCTTCTGACGGTCAATTTGTGTATGCAGGAAATCGTGGACATGACAGCATTGCCATTTTCAAAGCAGATCATGACGGCAAACTAAGCCTCGTTGAAATTGCTTCATCTGAAGGAAATTGGCCTAGAGACTTTGTCCTTGATCCAACAGAAGAATTTCTCGTTGGTTCAAACCAAGAATCTAGCAACCTTGTGTTATACAAACGTGACAAAGAAACCGGTCGACTCACTGTCTTACAATCAGACATCACCGTTCCGCATCCGGTTTGCGTGAAATTTTTAGGGTAATGAAAAAAGCCTCCGTTTAGGAGGCATTAGATTGTTGACAAAGGGCTAAAATGAACTTTATTTTAGCCCTTTGTCTTTTTTTCAGCGTAGTTGAAAACCCTTGAAGTCTAGGAAGAACGAGCACCGAAGCGCAGGACTGACAAAGAATGCGAGGGTTTGTCTACACTTTTAAGAGGCTTTTCTTTAAGCAGACGGCATACCGCCATCTTCAAGCTTTTGATCAATGAAAGACGTATCGCTTTTTTCACCGAACCATTTTCCCAGCCTGTCTTTCGCTTTTCCTTTGACATCGTCATCAATGTACATTGCCACTTGAAGCAGAGCAAATGTGATGGCGCCTAGATCATCTGTGTAGCCGATCCCCACCAATGTATCAGGGATCAGATCAATCGGAAGGATAAAGTACCCTAGCGCCCCAATGATGAGGGTTTTCGCTTTAACCGGTACTTCGGGTTTTTGCAATGTATAATAAAGTAATAACACAGCATAGACAAGAGAAACTCCAGCTTTTTGTGCCGTCTTTTTTAACTTTTTCCAAAAGGCATGATCATTAAAATGCTTCTTTGAACGCTTTAATAGTTCTTTTTTCTCAGAACGATTCATCGTATCGCCTCCATATTCAGCATAGCCCTTCCACCTTATTTATACAAGAAATCCACTCATTCGACAAACAAAAAGCAGCAGAAAGCTGCTGCAATCTACTGCTCTTTGTAAAATTTTTCGATCGCCTTATCGATGTATACCCATCCTTTATACGACACATGAATCGTATCCTTAAAGAAATATGGGTCATACTCATGAGAAGTCAAATCTGCGACTTCATACCCATTATCTCGAATTTGACGATTGATTTTTTGATAATAATCTGTACGTCCCTCTTTCGGAAAACCAGTGTAATCATACCATTTTCCGTTGACGGGAATCGTCACAAATAAAGGCTTCGCCCCTGCCTGTTTTAAAATATCCAGCATGATCTGGAAATCTTTATATTCAGGTGATTCTGCATAAGAATTGTCGCGACGAGAATCCTTCATCTTTTTCATGATCGGCTTCAGCTTGCGGTCAAACAGTCTCTGATCAATATAAAACGGGTTGTCCCCTGCTTTTTCAGATCCTAATACGCTCGCTTCTTTTTCAAGCTCAGTCCATGTTTTCCCTTTCACTGAAGGAGACGGACGAAGCTTGCGCTCATGCCCAGACCCGATCGTATAGTACATGTCTTTCTTTTGAAGCATGCCATAATACATTTTTGCAATAGGAGAAATCGCGCCATAGGCGAATTTGTTCCCAGAAAGCTCTGCTTTAAAAAGCTCTGTGATGACCATGTCGTTCTTTACTGCCTTAAACTTCATGATTCTTTTGATGAGCTCTTTTTTCACAGCTGGATCAATTTCTTTATTATAAGCGAGATCAAGCGCCTGAAGCGCTGAATAGTTAGGAGCAAAGTGATTCTCGTCTGATCCCCATTTGACAAACCACTGCGGGGACACGATAAACACAAGCTTTTTCCCTTTTAATTCATCCATATGCGCTGCAAAGTTCATGGCATGAATTAATGATTGCGATCCACCTTTTCCAACAAGATAAGGTGTAAACCCTTGAGGATTTTCATGAAAGAAATTCGAAGGGTGATATGGATCAAAACGTGATAGTTCAGAAGATCCATAGATCGGCAAATAAGTTGGATCTTTTAGCATTTCATCTTGTAAATAAAGCCCTTGAAACATCCCTGGATCTAATTCTGTGGCTGACTTTTGTAATTTGTCTTTTGGGATCAGATGTGAGAGCCATGCATTTGGTACAAGAAGAACACCAATGAATAGAACAGCCGCTAAAATAAGCGGCCCAAAAAAACGCTTTTTCATTACTTCATCTCTGCCAGCTGCTCAGCAATGTGATTCGGTGTATCCCACACATCACGATCAAACTCTGTAATCGGAACAGTAATTCCAAGTTGACTTTCAATTGCCATAAGTAGTTCTACTGTACCAAATGAATCTAGAAGACCTTCGTCAAAAATTGCAATCTCTGGATTTTCTTTCACAACGTCGTCCTGACAAACCTCTGCAATAATACCGTATACTTGATTTTTAAATTCCATAATTTTCTACTCCCTTAATCATTAATGATGAAATGGTTTTCCTGAAAAAATATAAAATCCGAAACAAATCACATGGAATGTAATAATGATCGACACAACCATTGTGGCCTTATTATCCGGCCACCACTTGTGCTTTTTATTCCACTTCTCAAATAAATTGTAACCGGACATCACAACTGCGTGATATAGTCCGTAAATAATGTATTGAAGGGCTAGACCATGCCAAGCACCCATCAATAGAAAGAGGACAAAGTACCCAATATTTGATACAGCCATCCGGTTCTTGATCCACTTCTTCTTTGTCATAAAGAACACAAATCTCATAAACACATAATCTCTGAACCAGAAGGATAGCGACATGTGCCAGCGATTCCAGAAGTCTTTAATATTACGGCTGATAAACGGTTTATTAAAGTTTTCTGGTGATTTAATGCCCATGATATAACTCACACCTACAGCAAATGCTGTATATCCAGCAAAGTCAAAGAACAAATACATACTGTACGCATACATATACGTTAACTGTTGAACAAAGTGACTGCTGCTAATGTGATGAATATTCATGAGAATATACGTGTGAATGAGATAACCAATAATGAACTTATATAAGAACCCAATAAAAATTTTATGAATCCCTGCATATAGAAGGTCACTGTACGCTTCTTTTTCAGGCGGTGTATCCATATCCTTTTCAAACCGGCGGTAACGATCGATTGGACCTGATGAAATCGTCGGGAAAAAGACGATGAAATAAACCAAACGGTGAATCGGGATTTTCTTTTTAATCAAGCCGTCTCTTGTCTCGATAATTAACTGAACACCTTTAAATGTTAAGTACGAGATCCCCAAAAAGCTCAGCCAGTTCATTGGCGGCGGTTGATGCGGCTGATGAGTTAAAAAGAACGGTAAAACCTTTGATAGTACAAGCGGCAAAATAGATGCCACCACTGCCATATAGAAGACAGACGCCTTGTTCGCCTTCAACCGGTACGCAAGATATAGGCGGATAATCAAGACTTGCCATACTGTAAACAGGAACAGCAGCAAAGCGCCATGTGCATCCTTTGAGAAAATAAGCGCCAGCGCCACAACCGTTGCAAACATGTTGTAGCCCTGCATTCTTTTGCCGCGAAGACCAAGAATCATCGTCGGCAAAAGAAGAATACCAATTAGAATGAAGAAAAAGAATGAACTAAACGGAATCATAGAAGAACCTCTTTCGCGATTCTTTTACGGTCAACCTTCCCGTTTGGCGTCATGTACAGCTGCTCAAGATAGACAAACTTTCTTGGAATCATGTACGCAGGCAGTGAATCCGCCATTTCTTTCTTAATCGCACTTGTCAGCTGATATTCTTTTTCAAAGGAATGCTCGGTTGGGACAATTGCTGCAATTAAGTACTCCACATGCCCGTTTGGCTGAAACGGCACAATCACACAAGCATTGACATAGGTTGTCTCGCTTACATGATATTCAATTTCTTCAAGCTCCATTCGGTATCCATGTAGCTTAATTTGATAGTCCAGACGACCGTGGCACGTAATCAAACCATCCTGCGCCACACCTGCGTCACCTGTGCGGTAAGCAGGGCGTCCTTCGTATTCAAAGAACACTTTATCCGTTAAGGCTTGTTCACCTAAGTAGCCTCTCGTGACGCTTGGCCCCACGATGACAATTTCCCCTTTTTCCCCATCAGGGAGTGTCTTGCCTTCTTCATCTAAAATGACGATATCTGTATCCGGTTTGGCATAACCCACTGGTAAAGAATCGTGCTGATCAAGAATCTCCTGCGTGACTTCAATCGATGTAATCGCAACAGTTGCTTCAGTTGGACCATACGTATTAAAGACCTGCGCCTTAGGAAAACGCTCAAGAAGCGCACTTGCTACAGAGACAGGAAGTGCCTCACCGCAGAAAAGGAAAACGTTTAGCTTTGGTAAAAGCTCCCCTGTAAAGGAAGGATCCATTAAGCACATTTGCACAAAGGAAGGTGTGGATGTCCACACTTCAACGTCAGATTGACCAAGCGCTGCAAACATATCCTTCGGCTTATTCACAAGATCTTTCACTAAACAGTAAAGCGTGCCGCCTGATTGAAGCGTTGGATAGAGATCCATCACTGATAAGTCAAAAGAAAACGGCGCTTGATTTAAGAACGTGCGCCCCTCACCAATTGGGAAATCGCGGCACATCCACTCTGTAAAACTTTCTAAATTATTGGCTGTTACCTGAACGCCTTTCGGTTTTCCGGTACTGCCAGACGTGTAAATAATGTAGAAAACATCATCTTGTTGAACCCACTGCGTGGATGGGGGTGCTTCTTTTTCAAGTGCTAAAAGCGATGCCGCACTCTTCACTTCAATATGTTCTTCTACATCTAATACATTCTGCTCATTTGCACATATCAATAGACTGGCTTTTGAGCTTTCAATGATTGAGACGATGCGCTCGACAGGTATTGAGATATCGACCGGAATATAGGGTCTGCCTGATTTCACAGTACCTAAGAAAGAAATCAGCATCTCTGGCTCCATATGACCGTATACAATGACAGGTTCACTGCCAGCTGCGACTGCATCGATCGCACCAGCCATTTGGTCTGATAGACGCCAAAGCTCATCATATGTGATCGAAGCATGTTGAGAAACAAATGCTGGCTGTGTCGGTTTCGTTTGTTGGTATTCATGAATCGTGTGTAATAGTTTCATAGTTTAATCTCCAATTAAAAATCGTTGTAAATGAATGATCCCGTATTTGCTGTATGGAATCCGTAAATAAAGAACAATAATAGCAAAATAAGTAAGTGAAAGCTTGTATATCCTATCCATTTTACAGACTTATTTTCTGATAGCTTTTTGAATAGCATATTGATAACCTCTTTTCTTTTGACACTTATAAAGACGCATGGATCATCAAAAGAGTTTCATATCAAAACATAAAAATTTTAAGAATTGATGAAAAAAAGATGTCCAAAGTATGAACGTGTCTTCAGGCAAAGCTGTCTTATTGTAACAAAGATTTAATGTAATTGAAATGAAATAGAAGCTTAAATTTGCCTTAAAATTGGTGAAAGCTGTCGAACAAACGCAAAAGCCACCTAGTTAGACTAGATGGCTTTGTTGTTATTTACTTTTTATATTTATTCACTTCGAACATGAGAATGTTGTTGAATACCACATAGTCCTTTTTACTTTCAAAAGGACCTTTGTTGTTGTCATGCTCGTCAATCTCATAAAACCCTGGACCTTCGCCGGCATCTCGCTTTTTGTACCAGGATAGAAAGGCGTTGACTTCTTTCATTGAAAGGTCATACTCTTTCTGTAAGCCATTGACCATTGTGATGATGAGGAGAGCATCGCCGTCTTCATCTGTTGTATCGTCTTTTGGTGGTGTGGTTGGTTCTGGGTCTTTGTCGCCAGGTGGTTCAGTTTCAGTGTTTTTAAGACTCTTTAATGAGATAGATAAATTAGATTTGAAATTTGCTCTAGCGTTAGTTGGGGCACTTGAACTTTGTTCAACTCCTCCAATTACATAGAGCGTATCATTAACAAGTGCGGATACATGTCCCATTCGATAAGGTGCAGAAGTGTTAGGTATAGTTTTTGATGTCTTAGTTTCTAAATCATAGAGTGTAACTCTAGAAACTCCACCCGTTCTTATAATATAATTTTCATACATGACTGCAGAATAATAGGGTGCAATAGCTCCACCACTACTAACTCCCCTCCATTGATCTACTATAGGATCATATTCATAAATTCCTTTTACTAAGACCTCTGATCCAGATAAAATGTAAAGCTTATTCTTCACAACCACTGCATTTCCCGAAGTAGCTTCAAAATTAAATTTTTTCTTTTTGGTCCATTCTTTTGTTTTCAAATCATAACTAAAGGTATTGTTGTACCTATCTGCCTTTAATGCACTATCGTATCCAACTACATAGATCTTCCCATCAATGGCACCTGCATATAAATTGTAAGCAGATACCTTTCTTTCAAACGGGAGCTCTACTGAATCTTCCCAAGTATCCATTTTGATATTATAAACTTCTACGCTATTTGTTAATCCTTGTTCTGTTCTCCCCCCCATTACATATATACGATCATCAACAATTACACTAGCAGCACCCATGCGGCCTGTCTTCATACCAGCTTTTTCTGACCATTTATCTAACTTCGGATCATATACATAAGTAGTATTAGAATATGCCTTACTTGGACCCGTTCCACCTATTACATAGATTTTCCCATCATATACTTCACTTACAGCTCCTACTCTTGCATCTGGTAGCTCTTCTCGTTTTTCCCATTCAAGCGTTTCTGCTTTTATTGATTGTAATGGATAACTTAATGCAGAAAATAATAAAATGAAAATAAAAAACCATTTTTTCAAGATAACCACACTCCTTCAATTTGTTTACACAACAAATATCGGATAGTTATTTATTTTTTTCATGTTTTTGTTACTTATATATATATTTATTACTTATTTACTTACTGCTTCCCCAATGCGCCTATAAATTTCCAAAATCAGACTTCCTCATTAGAATCAATTCATATTTTTGTATTCCTCCATCAAAAAAACCCATGATTCATGGGTTTCTTCTCAGTCCGTTATTAAAAAATCCGTCACAAGGCAAACAAGTTCCACGTTTTCATCCAGCCCTCAAAAGCTTTGATACACACTGTCCCCAAAACCAATAGAAAAGATCTCTAAATCAGGTTTCTCCTGAAAGCGCGTGACTAACTAGCTTCTTGTATCCTCATAACATTTCTCAAATTTCTCTTCAAGTGCATCATATATGTAATCATGTTCGGAAAGTATAAATCTCAAAGCATGCTCTTCTATAAAATACCCTTTTCCAGTATCAACTCTATAGCCAAAGAACTGCTCCCCTTGTCAATCACTGATTTGATTTTGTACACCCCAGAATTCCTCCTTACTCATTTCATATTCTCCTTCTACTATACACCTTAATTTTTTAAGTTAGAGAAAGAATGTTCTTTCTATTTAACATTAATCTCTGCGATGACTGAGCAGGAGATTCGTAAGGCTGTTAAGAAGCTTGTCTTAATTAATGGTGTATTAGGATGAGATAAAGAGAAGAAAAAATGAAGGTTCATTAAAAAACGCCCTTCCAGTGGGAGGGGCTGTGTTATTAACTATTTTCTTTGGAGTATTTTTTTATCAATGATTCACTAATCCTGCTTACGATATAGATCGCAACCGCTAAAATTAGCATCAACGGAAACATACCTAAACGATTATCTGCAACATAAACAATGATCCCCACAATGATAGCTACTACGATTGCCGTTAAAAAATGCTTCACCGCCATCTCACCCCTTTGTTTAAATCATATACATTTTATTACATAAAAATTGGAATTAAAACACCTTTTTGCTTATAATAAATTATATTACATTTTCTTTAGATCTTTGTTTCTTGTTAGTATGTCTTTGGTGTTAATGCTTTCTGTCAACAGCACTCCTTTATTGGCGCAGCAGAATGAAGTGATTTCTAAAAATCAAATAAACTATGAACCTTCCCTATATGTTACTAGTGAGAACTTATTAAATAATGAATTGGAAGCTCGAGCAAAATGGGACGGACAATTCTCATCTAATTACACTATACCTTCTTATGTAGTTGCATCAGCTGCCACCTATGGGATGTTTCATATTACAAGATACTTAACCGCAACTTTACAGCTTGGACCTGCTGCAGCTGCTGCGTTTGCTTGGATGGTATCTGGTTATGTCTCGGCAAAAGGTGAAATAAAATTAAAAGCAGTACAAAAGTATAGATGGATTAAAAAGTATACTAAAGCTGAATACCAAGCAACCACAAAAATATATGTTAACGGCAAATACAAAACAACCACAACAAAAAAATGGATCTCGGAAGTAGATACTAACATCGATCGTGTTAAATAACAAAAAAGTCCCTTCATTATTATGGAAGGGCTTTTCAGTTTACTATTGTTACCCATCGTGATATTCAGAAGCAGACGTGATATACACATGCTTTCAAGGTTGTTTAAGTCTAGGCGTTTGTTTAAGTCTAATTCCAATATGTGATGAACCATGTCAGCAGGAAACACACGATCTTATTTTAAATAGCTTTGACAAAGGTAATTGTCTCGCATTAGAACAAGTTGTCTTGTCTGTTTCCATTCTCTTGATTTATAAAAACTTGTTGATTGTTTATCGCGAACATGTTTGTTGTAATACTTCGCTTCCTGTTGCTTGCCATCAGCATGAGTAGGACAATAACCATCCCTTGTTAACTCTCTACACCCTCGCACCTTACACTCCCTCAATGGTTTAGGTGGCATTGGATTCACCAGCTTTCCTCTCATCTATCATCGCAACCAAAACAAAGGCATGAAGATGCCCCACTTTCTGTACAGCATAAAACTCCCTATACTGCCTTTGATATGACGCTAGATAGGATCGAGCTGCTTCATAGGTCATCGACTGGCTGACATGTAGAAGGCTGTCTATAGCTTGCCTATCCCTCACACCATAAGACCCAAGCATCCCTACCCCCCTGATGATCTCCCCATCCGCCCATATACACCCCCTTTTATTAAGAGCTTTAAGACCGTTATATAATTGGTCTGTCCTTATTGCGTGTCCAATTGCTGTGTTAATGATTAGTTCCCTGAGTGAGCTGTCCACGTTGTGTCCCTCCCCAAAATAAAAAGCACCCCGAAGGATGCTTAAAAATTAACTTAATTCAAATAAACTTTTTGATTTCAAAAGATGTTTGTTCGTAAATGGAATCGACCTCATTTGGTTTGAGTTCTCTACCTTTTTTTATTTCATCTTTTATTCTCTTCCATTCAGATTTCAAGATAACTTGTTGATTGAAATAAATAGATTCACGAAGAGATTTTATCTTATCCATCTCATTTCCCTCAGTATTTGTTGACATAATCTCATCTAATAACTCCTTAGATTTATCATTAAGACTTCGAACCCATATCTCTTTTGGATTTAACAATAAGCTAATATTAGTTTTGGCTTTCTCTAACATGTAATATTTTTCATGGATGTAGCTTTTTTCTTCTTTAAGATTGAATGCAAAAAAAAGCTCATGAGTTAAATTATTAAAATCAACAAAATTTTTCCTTACACTATTTAACCATTCTATCCTTTGTTTTGTGAGTGCATCAATTACAGTGCTCCGAGTTGCATTCCTATAAGTAATCCATGCAGTAACACACACACCTATAAAGGCTAATATGGCACCTACTATAGAAAAAATCATCGTTAGTTGTGTATTACTTGAGGCTGTTTCTGCTGCTATTCTCGCCGCTTCAATATATTTATTTTCATCACTAGACATCTTATCCCTCCTTATACATATATCGGAAGGGATTGATTGATTTATAATAATTCAATAAAAAAGCGACTCCTCAATAGAAGACGCTCTCAATTTATCACCTAATACCATCATAACTGCTCTGAGACAAAATGCTATGCCAAGATCGTGCCAAAAGTGTGCCATTCTTAAGCCAAAACATCAATATCTATAAGGAATTTTTGATTGGTTAATATCTATTTCACTCAAATTATTTCGCTCCAAAAAGTATCTTAGACCTTCCTCGGATATATCCATTTTATTTTTTGGTCCAATTGTAACTCCTTTAATTTGACTGTCTTTAAGTTTAATTTTTATATAAGGGATAAATGCACCGTTTAAGATTCGACAATCATAATTTATATTTCCTGTTTTTGTTGGAACAATGGCAACTCTATGCTCTTCCTCTTGTTTAAAACACGCATCTTTAAAAAAAGCTGAAAATAACAGGAAAGTTATATGTAGACTAGTTGCTGTTTGAGTAATATACGGATCTTCCTCAAGGCTCTTTTTATCAAGATCAACGTACTTATTAAATAATCCTATATAATCATCAACTAGTTCATTTATAGCTTGGTGATGTGTTTTTTCATCATATATAACTTTAGATTTAAATAAACCATTGCGACCAGCAACTTTATCTTGATCTATGAAGAAGTCTGATCTGTAAGAGGTAAAATCAAATTTTATGTTATAACCATCATTTTTTGAATAATTTGACCAGAGTAAATTTGAATCCTCATTTTTAGATAAAGACAAAACATATGCTGGATATTCCAATTTAATTATAGTTTGTATTATCCACTCCACATAAAGAAAATCTAACGAAGCCTCTTTAACTCTCTCTACTAATATCTTATAAAATAAATTAAATGTATATTGTCGCTCTGTCTTGTCGTTTAAGAAATCTGAATGCGAAACCCAGAGTTCTTTATTCTTTATAATTCCTTCTAATCCGTGCACACTAGTATAATGATATAAAGGATTTAACTCTTGATCCATTTGTAGATAGTTATTAATTTTGTTATGCACATAATCAAATTCCATTCATAATCACCTTTTTTCTTTTAACATCGGTTTTTTAAAAGTATTTTTAAGACCACTAGAAAATTATTACATATCATTCAGAGCTGATAATTCAAAAAAATACACTTCATTAATTCATCATTTCTTTTAATGCTCCATTCTCTTACCAATAAAAAAGGCGACCTCCGCAATGGAAACCGCTCTCAATTTATCACCTAATACCATATTCCATTTCTTATATTAATCAAGTATTAACTTGCTGCTTTACTACTTGATCATAATTCTCTATACACTCTTCCAATAAAACCAAGGTTGCATATAACCTTCCAATGGATTTATGCCGCTTTGCATAAATACAAGTCCAAAAAACCATCAAAACCAAAAAAGGCACAGCAGCACTTACTAACACATATTGAATTACATGTTTAAAACTAGATAGAGAGTCAAACAACTCGTTAAAATTAATCTTTTTAATATCTTGACTGTCTAAATATTTACCAAAGATATTATTCATAAGTGACATAAAACTTGATACCATTGCCATTGATGCTGACATCATAACAGTTACCATAACAAGTATTATTGAAAAAGGCTGACTGTATAAAGATTGAGTGTCTTTCTCTACTTCTATAGAAGCTTCAATTCTTTTTAACATCATGTTTAATTCATCTTTATCATGATCTAAGATAATGTCTTTTTGTAATTTAACATCTTCGTCGAAAGTTGTTTTTAATATTTTTTTATACTTTTTTTTATAACGACCTTTTAAATATTTTGTAACAGCTTTAGATTCTCCAAGTTTCCTAGTCATATATGATCCCCCAGATGATATATCGACCTGTCATGTGAAAATTTTATTATTCGCAAATTTTGTCGAACGAAAAAACGACCTCTGCAATGGAAGCCGCTCTCAGACAAAATGCTTTGCCAATATCGTGCCAAAAGTGTGCCTTTTTCAAATCAATATAATTCAGGTTCATTATAATAATGAAATTCATCCTCTAATGGCCTTTCGCATTTTGTACAATGCATCCAGTAACCCCATTCTCCATTTACCGTATAAACTCCCGGATTATCCTGACACTTGCAGAAATCTTCTTCTTTAAACAAAGTAGTCCCTCCCACCATTTTCACATTAAAGTCCAAACTGATCCATTGACTCATCAATTCTCTTCAGCTTCTCCAAACTACGCTGCTTAGCTTCTTCACTTAGAAATACATCATCGAACCTTGAAGTTTTATAGGTATATGCCTTTTCAATATTTAATTTAGGTTTCAATATATTGATTATGTATGTTTCATAGATGTCTCTTTCCGTTTCATCATCACTAAAGAAACCACTCACTTCATAAAAGTTATGAGCCACATCTTTCAGCGATGTTGTCCCTGCGAAATGTCCTTTCACTCTACCTCTCAATTCTTTTGCCTTACCAACATACAAAACGTCATCATTACATCCAAAGATGATATATATCCCGCTTCGATGTGGAATGTTATGCAGTTCACCCTTTTTAAAACTGAATATCATTTGAGGAATTTCAATCTTGATAGACATCAATATTTCTCTCCTTCTCACTACACCATAACATATAGTGTGTTGTACTCGCGGAATCGCTGTAACCCTTAATACATAAAGGTAATTCTAAACCTCTCTAACGACTGCACTCTATGATATTTTTTGATGTAGTAATATTTTAACAATTATATCTTAAACTTCATCATTGCGTAATCCATATTGTCTTGATTAATTCCGATGTACCTCAATGTGATATCTGGACTAGAATGATTGAATATTTCTTGTAGTATGGCCACATCCTTTGTCTTTTTATAGAAATGGTAGCCGAAGGTCTTCCTTAATGTGTGCGCCTATTTCAGTAATGTTTACTTGTTCAGCTGCTTCTCTAAGAATGCGGTATGCCACTGATTTATCTATAGCTTTATTTTCCCCTTGCCTGCTTAGAGCAAAGTCAGCATAAATTTCATAATTATACATTTCTACGGCGTGCATGTAGAGCATAATCAAGATGCGGCGTTCTTCTTGCATAAGACGATTAAAGAGAGAAAATAGTCTTACATTTAATCAATTGTCACAATAGGATTTAAGTGTTCAGGAAAGTCTTCCCAAAATCCAATTAATGCTTTTGTATATTTCTTAAAACCAACCTTCTCAATATCGAAAACAATCTCACTATTGGTTGTTAGCTCAACGTCCATAAGTCTCTCGTCACCAAGGTAACCTTTTAAGAACAAGTCTGGATTCTTATTATACAGCCTATTAGCAGAACGCCCGTCTCCGTGCTTGTATGTGTTCACAAGATCAGCTAATAGTTCTACCGTCTCCCATTGGGAAGTCTTTGTTAAATCGTACTTTAAAAATTCGTACGCTTCTTTTATTTGAGCCATATTAAAACCAAATTTAGAGAATTTCTCTTTAGTTTTTATCGGACTTGTTCTATGGTTTAGCTCCGAATAAATAAATCCTCTCAATTGCTGCTCAAAAATTTGATATGCTGTTGCTAACAACGATAATTGGAAATTGTATTCCATGAGTTTTTCAGCTTTGGAATACTCGTAAGATTTCATTTCAATTTGTTCAAAAATGTGACTAGGGTCAACGATTTCATAATTGTAGGCAGTTCCGTATTCTTCAGCCAATCTTTCTTTATAATCATTTGCAGAACCTTCAATATCATTAAAAAGGGTCTCCATTGTTGTACCGAACTTTTCTTGCAATTTTTTATAAATTAAAATGAATTGCTCTCTTTTATGTTTAGGTACCACACGTTCAACTGAACCTGTTCGCTCATTCGTTCTCCCTCCTTACACTTTATCTGGCTTATCTAAATTCCAATACGGTGCATTTACCGAACTACTCGCAGTCGACCTTGCTCCTTTTGAAGTGTTACATGGTTGACACAACAACTGAAAGTTGGAAGCGTCATTGCTGCCATACAAGTCCAATGGAACAATATGGTCAATGTGCTTTGTGTTTTGTGTTCTGATCAAGTTGGAAAGGTCACAACGACATGCTGGATTTGAGCAAGTTCCTTTGTCTCGATAAAAAACAGCTTCGGTCAACCATTTCGGAAAGTAAACTCGTTTAATCCGTTTCTTACTTGTAACATACTCTGGATATTGCTCCTCAATTTCGTCCATGTGTTTTTGAATAAATGCAGAAAGCTCCAAATGAAAATCATGCAAGAACTTTCTATCTTGAAAAATAAATTGAAATGCTGCGTGAACAATCAGTTCATCAATTTCTTCTTGGTGTTCATTTATGTAGTCCATTAGCTGTTCAACAATATCTCTACAATTACATTCTTCATGATATTCGTCTTTACAACTTTTAAAGACTGGAGTCGGTATGTTTGGTTGCAAGTTTACTCCTTCAAGTGTTCTCACCATGAAGTTATAAATCCATTCTAGCTCGTCGACGTTTTTATATATTTTGTCCAATTCATCTTCAATGTCTTGAAAGAAATACAAATAGTGATGAATTGCCGTCATTTTATTTGGTTTAACAATACTCTCAATAATTTCGTCTTTGAAACAAGAAAATGCTTCTGAACTATAATCCCAAAAATTCGAAACAGCTAATCCTGCTAAACCAATACCAGAACTGAGAGCTAAATGTTCGTCTTTTGCTGCCATAAATTCCTCACCTCTTTGCTCACTTAGTTGAAGGAGTCTTTCTACTGACCAAGTATGTTTCTAAAAGATAAATACAAAGTGTTCCACTTAAATTGATTGTAAATTTTGCGTGTCGTTCACTTGGCTTATAATAGATTTTCCACTTACCGTGTGAGTCACCGTAAGCATTTCTCAATGCTCCAAGTCCTGTTACAACCCCATTAATTGAACCAAGAACTTGTTTAAAAATTTCTTCACCATGTTGGTCTGGAGACATATTAAGCAATTGAGCAACCTTCTTATATAATTGGTTCAAGTTGTCCGTTTCTTTATATTCTTCTCCAATGTCGTCTAGAATCCATTTCAATGTACTTTCAACCATCGCTCTTGTTGCAGTAATTGCGTCTTCTAGATCAGTCTTTGCTTGACTTAAAGCTCTATTCCAATCATTCTCAACGTGTTGAATGTTGTACTCCCCAGTGAAGCTCTCAAGTTCATGTGGAATGAATGTAGAGTTTTCATATTGAACCTTCCCATTTGCAAAAGCATAGCCATCGCGTTCTAACAACTTTACAAATTGCTTCCAAGTTGTATCGTTTTGAAAGTATTCGTTTTCTTCATTTTCGAGGTAGAACATTTCGATTACATTGAACAATTTTCGTAGATCGCTAGGATTATTTAAATTAATCGAAGAAACGTAAGAGTCAGCAAGTAAACGTCTTTGTCCACTTAAAGTGGAAACATGATTTTCAGCTTCAAAAATGTATTCACATTCAAAAAGCTTTTGAATGGTTGCAAGTGTGCCGTAGCCTGTTAGTAAGTCATAAAAAGTGTGGATTGTCCGTTTATTTAACAAAAGTATTCCCCCAATCTCTATAATTCAAATTATTACAAAAAAGGACACTTTAGGCTAGTAGTTTACAAAGAAAAAAGCTCTCCACAAGGGAAAGCTTTAAATTTTCACCAATAGATATTTATTTTCAGTAAAGTTCACTATCTCTCCAATACAACTCTCTTGGTTATCCCTAGTTGGTCTAATTCCGTCTATATAAATGTCTACTAATGCTTTAGCGAGTATTTTTATATTTGGTTGATTTAATTCAAGCATGGAAAGTAATATTTTTATTTCTCGATCAGTTTCTCTTTTTTTACTAGATTATCGACTTTTATTTTGAGATTGTTCAAAAAATCAACTTCAATCCAAGCATTATTAAAACAACGGCTGAAAAAAGTCTTCAGGCATTTTAGCCGAGTTAATTTTGTTTGATTGCTAACATTCATAGAAGACAACCATAAATAAATATGGTCTGCTGTCAATTCCTCAATTACTTTTACTCCAGCGAATTTATTGAAATGGGTCACATGAAGCTCTTAAATACTTATTGTGCGTTCTCTTAGTCCTGCTACCTTCATTTGACGAAGGACAGCTGCAAGTACTTTTTCTACTGGATAACCTTGCATAACTTTGCACTCTTGTTTTGCGTTGAAAATGTCAGAAAGATCAGTTTTCACAGTTAATGTTTTTTCTTTTTGAAATAAAAAATAAACCTCCTAATTTGTTTGTTGACCGATTCTTCGACCGTTTCAACTAACGAATTAAAAGGCTTATACAATACGGCATTAACACCGTTTATATGTAAGTATTATGACGTCCCAGGAGAGATTCGAACTCCCGACCGACGGCTTAGAAGGCCGTTGCTCTATCCTGCTGAGCTACTGGGACATGTTGTTATGTAGTGTGCTTTGGCGTATTACCTCAGCGACAAGATTTATTATATTACTATTGTTCTTTAAAGTCAACGGTTTTTCGAAAGTTTTTTCATAAGGGGCAAATGCTGCACCCTTATGAAATACCTTCCAATGTGACAGTGTTTTCGAGGTCTTGTATGACGTGACCTTCGTCCGTGAAAAACTGTACGTTTGCTTCGCTTCCATCTAGTGTCAGTATAGCATAGCTGCGCTCTTTGCGCACTCTTGGCAGGTGCACGCTGCCTGGGTTAATGAGGAGTTTTCCTCTTAGCAGTTCACTGCCAGGGATGTGCGAGTGGCCAAAGCAGATAATGTCTGCGCCTAGCTCTTCTGCACGGTAGTAGACTTGAAGCAAGGATTGTTTGATGCCATGCAGATGTCCGTGAGTGAGAAATAGTTTTCCGCCTCCATCCAGTGGGAGCAGGAGCTCTTCTTCAAAATCGCCCATAAAGTCACAATTTCCTTTGACGACTTTGTATCCTTCGAGTGCTGGGTGGTTCGTTTCGAGTTCTGAATCTCCGCAGTGAATCATCATGTCCACTTCAGCCGCATGCCGTTTGGCAATGGTTTGAAGTTCGTCTGTGAGTCCATGACTGTCACTAATGATGAGTATCTTCATGGCTTCATTCCCCCTTATTCATTTGCGTCTAGCAATGATGAAAGCTTTTGAAGCGCGACCGCTCGATGGCTGATCTTGTTTTTTTCCTCTGGTGATAACTCGGCCATCGTCTGGTCTTTGTCTTTGACGATGAAAATTGGGTCGTATCCGAAGCCGTTTTCGCCGATCGGTTCTTCTGCGATAAAGCCTTCTACTGATCCTTCTACCGTTTTTGTTTCTTTCCCCGGTATACTGACAGCAAGGGCACATCTAAATCTAGCAGTGCGGTCTTCTTTTTCAATGCCTTGCAGCTCACTTAGCACCTTTTCCACGTTCTCGGCATCGTCTTTATGCTCGCCCGCGTACCTCGCTGAATAGACGCCAGGTTTTCCGCCAAGGTAATCAATCGACAGACCCGAGTCGTCTGCAATCACCATTTCACCTGCTTTGGCTTGAATGGCCTCGGCTTTGATGATCGCATTTTCTTCAAAGGTATGTCCTGTTTCTTCGATCTCTTTCGTAAATCCGATGTCCGCAAGTGTTTTGACCGTGAATCCTTTTGGCTCAAGAATGGCTTTGAATTCTTTCGCTTTGCCCGCATTGTGCGTTGCGATGATGGCAGTTTTCATCCTGATCAAACCCTTCTCTTTATTCGATAACTTCTCCTGTCACTGCTTTTTGCTTTTCAATTAATTCTTTGATGCCTTTTTCGGCTAAATCAAGCAGTCCGTTTAGTTGTTCTCTTGAGAATGTCGCTTCTTCGCCAGTACCTTGAAGTTCAACAAAGCGTCCAGCGCCTGTCATAATGACATTCATATCCACTTCAGCTGAAGAATCTTCTTCATAATTTAAATCTAACAGAAGTCCCTGTTTAGAATCAATTCCGACGGATATCGCGGCTAAATAATCAGTGATCGGATTTTCTTTCAAAACGCCTTCTGATTGAAGCTTTTGAATCGCTAGTGTCATGGCCACAAATGCACCTGTGATAGAAGCTGTGCGTGTTCCGCCGTCTGCTTGAATAACATCACAATCAATCCAAATGGTGCGTTCACCAAGCTTTTCTAAATCAACGACAGCGCGCAGAGCTCGTCCAATTAAACGCTGGATCTCCATTGTACGTCCTGTGACTTTTCCTTTAGATGATTCTCTTATCGTTCTTTGAGCTGTTGCTCTTGGAAGCATGCTATATTCTGCTGTAATCCAGCCTTTTCCTTCTCCTCTTAAAAAAGGAGGTACGCGGTCCTCGATAGATGCGTTACAAATCACCTTCGTATTTCCCGCTGAGATTAAGACAGAGCCTTCTGGGTGCGTAATATAGCCTGCCTGTATTTCAATTTTTCTTAATTCGTCGTATTGTCTTTCATCTAATCTCATGTTTTACCTCCGTTACAATATACATTCCGCGCGGGTGTCAGCGGGGTTCTCCTATTAACTTTGACAACCTCGATCCGTTCTAATCGCTTGGAATAAAAAAGAGGCAGCGAATGTGCATGCCTCTTTTTATCCATTATATCAATGTGTGACGTTAAAAACTACCTGTATTCACTTGTTCTGGTCGTGAAACCGGCTTTGTAAGCTCTGTTCCTTTTTCGTTCACAAGCTCTGCCTTTCCGTTTACCTTCACAGACACGCTTTTCACATCTGGCAGCTCTGTTAATGTCAGCACAATGCTATCAAGAACTTTTTGTGATATGACCTTTTTCTTTTCATCTGCACTACCAAAAATGGATTCATTGAAATCAAGGGTCACATGACCGTCTTTTACTTTCGGGACATCATTTAGCTTCACATCTTGATCAAAGTCTGTCAGCAATTGGCTTGTTTTGCTTGGCCCAGAGACGAGCTCATCAATGGCTGCTGTAATTGGATCATCCTCGTCTTTTGGTGCTCTTTTGGTCACCGGGACATAGTACGTCTGTTCATCAGATTCAGCTAAATAGTAGACGGTCACAGGCTTTGTCGATGTCATATCAGCCGCAGCCTCGTGCTGAATATTAATGCCGTCCTCTCTGCTTAAATCATCTGAAATCGGCGTCCCATTCACAGGCATTTCTTTTAATTCATGGCCATTCATCTTTAATTTGACTTTCGCTACTGAGTCAAACTGCGTTAATGTCCAAGTGACTGATTGCAAAATGCGCTGTTCGTCTTCTTTTTTATAGTTTTTGAATTCATTTGAGAAATCAACAACCGCAGTGCCATCTTTAATATCGACAGATACGCTCGTGTCCGCCGGCAGCACGGCTCTGAATCCATTTGGCATCAGGTTAGAAATCGGTCCCCCGTCTACGAGGTATTCAAGTGTTTGTTTCGCACTTCCTTCGTTTTTCGGCAGCGGAATGGATTGAGACACAACATAGCCATTTTTATCAATTAAATATAATTCTCTCATGACGGTATCTGCTTGCTTCTCTTCTTTTCCTTCTTTCGCTGTTTGTTTCTCTTCTTTATTTTCTTTCACAAACGTGACATTTTGTGGTGGATCAATCTCTGTTTTCGCTTGGTCTGTTTGAAACAATCCGCATCCTGATAAAAGCATGGCTGACGCAATACACGTAACAGCTGCTGTAGTTCCTTTTTTCAGCATACTTCACCCTCCTCTAGTGGTTTGTACTAGTATGTATACGAGCTCCCTCAGAGGATTAGACCCTTTTCATAAAAAAATAACCCACTTCCATGAGAAGTAGGTTATTGCTGATATACGTGTTCAAGCGAAACCGTTTCGACCTTTCCTGGCAGGTAGCCGAACCAGTCTTGAGCGATGTTTTGAAAGTTTTGTTGCTGCCCTGTTGTGTAAATCGTATGAACAGGCTCTTCCTTCGAGTCATTTAACAGCCCTTTATATGAAAGAATGGTGCTCGCTTCTCTCGCTGTCTCGTCTCCTGAAGAAATGATGTTGACGCCACTGCCCATAAAGCGCTGAATCGGTTCTTTTAAAATCGGGTAGTGTGTGCAGCCCAGAATGAGTGTATCAATGCCTGTTTCTTTCATCGGTTCAAGAGAAGCTTTTACGACTTCATCTGCTGCATGATCTAAAAACGTACCACTTTCCACAAATGGCACAAGCAATGGACATGCCAAACTTTGAACAGTTAGTCCTGCTTTTAAAGAAAGCAGTGCTTCTTTATAGGCCTCACTTTTGATCGTATTGACTGTGCCGATGACGCCAATATGCTGATTGTTTGTGACCTTGATCGCTGTGCGGGCTCCGGGCTGGATTACGCCAATGACCGGGATATCAAGTGTTGCTTTAATTTCATCAAGTGCTATCGCCGTCGCAGTGTTACACGCAATGACAAGCATTTTAATATGGTGATGTCTTAATAGGTAGTGTGCCATTTCCCATGTATATTGAAGAACCTCTTCTTCTGCTCGAGGGCCGTATGGACATCGTTTTGTGTCGCCTACATAAATAATCTTTTCTTTTGGCAGTTGTCTCATGATTTCCTTCGCAACGGTTAAACCGCCTACGCCGGAATCAATCACGCCGATTGGTTGATCCAACAAAATCGCCTCATTTTCTTTTCATTTGCTGCTGTAGTTTCGTTAAAGATTGGTTGAAAACGATGGCTTCTTCTTCTGAGAAAGCCCCTAGAAGTTCACTGACGTATTCTTGGCGTTTGACAATCACTTCTTGAATGATCCGCTCACCTTCAGGCAATAAATGAATGCGAACCACGCGGCGGTCAGACGGATCTTTCACCCGTTCAACAAGTTCACTTTTTTCCATTCGATCAATTAAATCGGTTGTCGTGCTGCATGCCAAATACATCTTTTGTGATAACTCACCTATTGTCATATCTCCGAATTCATAAAGCCACTGAAGCCCTACAAATTGAGGAGGTGTAATCGTATATTGATTCAGAATTTCTCTACCTTTTTGCTTAATGATTGCAGCAATATGACGCAATGATTTTTCAATTTCTGCAACATGGCCTGACTCATTCGTTTCCATTTCATTGATACCTCACTATAGCATCTCACTTTGATTAAAACGTACATTCCTATTTTCCTTGTTTTTCAATGAAATTGCAAGAAGAGACTCATGGAAACCATATAGAAATAACCGGCTCCTCCCTGGTGCGGAAGGAAAACCGGCTGACGTTAGAGCTCTAGCTCACCCATACGCAGAAGCTCGACTACGGCCTGTGAACGACCTTTGACTCCTAGCTTTTGCATGGCATTCGAAATATGATTTCGAACAGTCTTTTCGCTAATAAAAAGCTCGCTTGCAATTTCTTTTGTTGTTTTATCTTGGACGAGCAATTCGAATACTTCTCTTTCTCTTTTGGTTAATAGCGGCTTGGATTGAAACTCTTTCTCCTTCAAGTATTGTAACCCTCCTTGCTAAGGTGAGAGCTCTAGTCTCTATAGAATGGGATTCTGTATAGTCGAGATATCATATGCCGGGTACTTGAGGTAGGTGACGTTAAAATCGAGAATTCCCGTAGATGAGCGTCCAATTTGCTCCCCTTCAAACCGCACAAAAAAGGACGAGTCCCCTATAGAGACATCGTCCTTGATCAAACAAGCTTTTAAAATATCGAAATGGCTCCTGTTAAAAGAGCAATAAGTGTTGTAAACAGGGCTGTGAGTACGGTCCATAACAGTGCGTACTTTTGCAAATCACCGATATCTTTATTCAGCATACTCACAAGTAGTAATGTGGAAGCCACAAGCGGACTCAGTAAATGGACAGGCTGTCCGATAATAGAGGCGCGCGCAATTTCTACTGGATCAATTCCGTAAGCTGCGCCGGCTTCAGCTAAGATTGGCAGCACCCCGAAATAATACGCATCATTTGAAAGAACAAATGTAAATGGCATACTCGTCAACGCGACAATGAGTGGAAAAAATGAGCTGTATGAATCTGGAATCATGTAAATGACCAAGTGAGCAATGGACTCCACCATTTTTGTTCCCGAAAAAATGCCTGTGAAAATTCCTGCTGCAAACACAAGGGTAATGACCGTTAAGGCATTTCCTGCATGCGATAAAATCCGCTCACGCTGATCTTCAACTTTTGGATAGTTGATCATAAGCGCAATGACAAAGCCAATGAGAAAGAGTACAGGAATCGGTACGATATCCAATACAAGTGTCACCATGACAGCAATCGTCAGGAAGAAGTTGACCCAAATCAGGTTTGGTCTCTTCATATCTGCAACGCCATCTTCAATTGATGCCGCCAATTCAGGAGAGATCGAGACCTCTTCTTTATACTGAATCTCGGCAACCCCAATGCGCTTCCGTTCTTTTTTTCCAAGAACATACGCTGTAAAAAGGATAAAAAGACCGCCCCCTATCATCGTCGGGAGTAATGGAATGAAGAATTCCGCTGCATCTAAACCAAGTGCAGCAATCGCACGAGTGGCTGGACCGCCCCAAGGCGTCATTCCACTCATAATGCCTAATGATAATAATGAAATCGTCCCTAAAATCAGTGGGTTCATCCCAATTCTTAAGAAAAGTGGCAGCATAGCTGATACGGTAATCATGTACGTTGTCGTTCCATCACCATCTAATGCAACAAGCATAGACAAAATCGCTACCCCAAAAGCAATTTTCACCGGATCGCCTTTCACAAGACGTAAAATCAGTTTGATCAATGGGTCAAACAATCCAGCATCCAGCATGACACCGAAGAATAAGATGGCAAATAACAATAAAGCAGCAGATGGTGCAACGGTCTTGAGTCCATCAAGCATCATGTCCCCTAATCCGCTGTAAAATCCACCGATTAATGCAAAGATGATTGGCACAACGGTTAGAGCCACCACCGGATGCATACGTTTTGTCATAATAAGAAATGTAAAAGTCACAACCATCAAGATCCCTAAAATAGCTAGCACTTCATATCCCTCCATCCTCTTCTTTACACGATCCACAAGCGCCCCTTTTGCACTTGCGGCCCGAAATGTTAGCGCTTTCTATTTCAAGGATATAATAGCTTTTTTTATAATGAAAATATCGATTTTTTCGTCTATTCAATAAATTTTTTTTATAATTAGCCTTGCTGACTTCTTAAAAACTCAATGAATGCTTTCACAACAGACAAATGAAGGGAATCCGGCTGGTACATGAGCCATGTATCTCTTAAAACAGGCTGTCCATCTTTATACGAAAGACCTTTTACAAATAGCTCATCACTTGGTCTGAGGCAAATTTCCGGGACAATGGCATAACCTAAACCATGCTTCACCATCTCTTTTGATGTATCTTGCCTGTCTGTCTCCATTGTCACAAGCGGAGGCATCGTGAACGTCTCCTGCCACCATCTGTTAATCAATCGTTTTAATGAACTATCCGTGTGATAGTCAATGAGCGGCAGTTTCGGAAGGTCCTTTAGCTGTATTTCTGATTTTGAAATGATACAAAGGCGTTCTTTATCAAGCAAAAATCGCTCTCCATTCCAGTCGTAATCTCCTCTTAAAATCCCTAAATGTACACTTGATGTCCCTAATAAATCCATGACTTTTGTGCTCCATCCTGTGTTCACCATAAATTGAACATGTGGATACTGCTTAGAAAACTCTCTTAAAATTTCCGGCAGTTTATATTGAGCAAAGTTACTCGACACCCCTAACCTGATCGTTCCTTTGACCTTTTTTTGCATATTGAGCATGCCATCTTTCGTTTGCTGGAGCTGCTTGAGCATGTCATTTGCGTATTTAGCCAAGTATTCGCCCTCTGATGTAAATTCAATGCCTCGCTTTCTTTTAAAGAAAAGCTTCATGTCAAATTCCTCTTCAAGCTGTTTCAATCGATAACTTAAGGCAGGCTGCGATACAAATAATTTTTCTGCCGCTTTTGTGATGTTCTTCTCTTCATATAGCACCTTTAAAAACCGCCAATCTTTCTCATCCATTGTGTGCCCTCCTTTTGACCTTGTTATAAAAATATTTTATCAGTTTCTCTTAAAATAATGTATTTAACTTATTTCTTATTATACTTTACCATTTTGATTAGATAAATAGTAACTAAACAATTGAGGGTGAGAGCAATGAGAAAAGTTCCAATCACAATCATGCGAGGCGGTACAAGCAAAGGGGTCTTCATTCAAGCAAATGATGCACCTTACGAACACGATGAGCTCGAAGCATTTCTATTAGACATTATGGGCAGCCCTGACCGGCTGCAAGTTGATGGAATCGGGGGCGGTAATTCTTTAACAAGTAAGGTGGCCATTATCGATAAAGCCACTCGTCCAGATGTGGATGTAAACTATACGTTTGCACAAGTCAGCATCAATGAAAGGTTTGTCGACTTTAAAGGAAACTGTGGGAATATCTCATCAGCAGTTGGACCGTATGCCATCATTAAAGGACTTGTCCAAGCAGTTGAGCCTGTCACAACGGTACGTATTTTGAATACCAACACGAATAAAATCATTGTGGCAGAGGTAGAAGTCGAGAATGGAGAAGTGAAATTTGAAGGACAGGCAGAAATTCCAGGAGTGAAAGGAACAGGTTCTCCCATTTATTTATCCTTTGAGAAACCTGAAGGCGCTGTCACAGGTAAAACCTTTCCGACTGGAAACAAAATGGATACGATCCAGACAAAGTTTGGAGAGATTCCGATCTCAATCGTAGACATTGCAAATCCAATCGCCTTTGTCCGTGCCAAAGATATTCAATTAAAAGGAACTGAATTGCCTGAGGAGTTTACAGACGAATTGCTGGATGATTTAGAAGAGATTCGTTCCATCGCTGCTGAAATGTGCCACTTTGCACCAAAAGAACTGGCCACATTACAGTCTCCAGCTGTTCCTAAGCTTGCAATTATCAGCGAGCCTGCTGATTATGTAGATACAAATGGAATATTGAGAAGAGCAGCAGATATGGACATCATCGTTCGGATGCTATCGATGCAAAGACCGCACCAAGCACTTGCCATCACCGGATCTGTCTGTGTGTCAGCCAGCTGTTTCATGGATCAAACGCTTCCGGCACAGCTGTTTCAAGGTCAAGATGATACACTTCGAATTGGTCATCCTGCTGGTATTATGCAAACTGAAATTGATATCTCACAAAATAGAGTGAAAGTCATTCGAACCGCAAGAGAAATCCTAGATGGAGTGGTCTTTACAAAAAAAGACTACATGGTTCAACCTCAAATAAAAAGAGAAGCATAAATGAGACGTCATCATGTCGACAAAGAGCTAAAATGAACTGATTTTAGCTCTTTGTCTTTTTTTCAGTGTGAAGATCTTAAAGCAATCCGTTCTAACATCGAATGCAACGGTTTTATACACACTCATCGAACGAGAAATTGTCTAATTGGGCGGTGCATCAATATCTCCTGCTGAATGGGCTTTTATATGTCCTTGATCATCTTTTAACTGAATATGACCATAACGGTTCACACCACAGCAAGTTCCTTCCTGCCATGTTTGCTTTTCACGATCTAGTGAAATACGAAGCGGTTGATTCAGCCGATATAATCGTTTGTTATAAAGGGCAGTGAGGGCTTCAAATCCTTCCATTTGCCAGCGTGCATGGTATTTTTCAAAGGCCGCTACCAAATCTTTCACTAGCTGGTCCGCTTTCACCTCAGTCAGTTCTGATAGGCAAACGGTTTTATACGGAACGTGCTCGGGCTTTGTCTCTACATTGATGCCCACACCGATGTAAATGGCGCTACGGTCTGCTTCAATTAATGTGCCAGATACTTTCGCTTCATTAATCAATAGATCATTTGGCCATTTGATCGCCAGCTGATCCTCTGCTCTCATGAGTGGTTTGAGTACATCATAAATCGCGAGTGCCGTCAGCGGGGCAATCGTTGATTGGGTGGAGATATCTACTGGCGGTTTTACTGTCATCGTGACAGCCACATTTCCTGTAGGCGTTTCCCACGGTCTGCCAAGCCTGCCTCTCCCTGCTGTCTGCTGCCGGGCATATACAGCAAATGAAGGGATTTCTCCTTGCTGAATGAGCCTTTTCGCTTCATTATTTGTACTATCAATGGTGTCGTATTGAAAAATCTTCATGTGCTCTCCTTTTGTTTCATCTTCATATGATCTTTTTATTATAACAAAATGAAACATGTGACCGTGATTCTTTAATGTCGCTGGGCCTGAAAAGTCTCTTTTTCCTCTTCTGTAAACGGTACAGGGGCACCGGTGTCTTTACTTATTTGCACCATCGTGACTGAGCCTGTAAAACACGGTTCTTGCTGTTCATTTTCTCCTAAATAATGAAGGATGAGAGAGCTTGATCCAACCTTTTCTGGCTTTACATACACACGCAGCCTCTCACCGATTTCCACTTGCTTGATGTAATCACATTGAAGGTTTGCCACGACCGTAATCGTCTCTCTCGCTCGCTTCATTCGTTTATCTACAATTCCCGTTTTTTGAAAGAAGGCAATCCGCGCCTCTTCAAAATACACAAACGGGGTGACATTGTTCATGTGACCAAACATATCCGTTTCTGAAAAACGGACGGTTGTTTCCACATAAAATCGAAACGATGCCCTCCACTCTTCAAACGGTTCTTCAATATATGACGGCAGTCTCATTTGATCCACTCCTTATTCGCAAACAAAACACCTCTCCCGTATTGGAAGAGGCGTTTGTTATGTTTTTGCATCCAGCCTCTTGTAAACACTCATCATGATTGGCAAGGAGGACTGAATGTGATGTTATTCTGCGTGATCGCTTCCGAAGAAGTTACGGAAAGCTTGTAATGTTGTATCTCGGTTAAGTGCTGCAATTGATGTTGTGAGCGGGATTCCTTTCGGACAAGCCTGCACACAGTTTTGAGAGTTCCCGCAGTTTGCGAGACCGCCATCACCCATAATTTCTTCTAAACGGTCAGACTTATTCATTGCACCTGTCGGATGTGCGTTAAATAGACGAACTTGTGAAAGCGGTGCAGGGCCCATAAAGGAAGACTTATCATTCACGTTTGGACAAGCTTCAAGGCAGACACCACATGTCATACATTTTGAAAGCTCATACGCCCATTGACGCTTTTTCTCAGGCATTCTTGGTCCAGGTCCAAGATCATATGTGCCATCGATTGGCACCCATGCTTTGACTTTTTTCAATGAATTGAACATACGGCTTCGATCAACCTGCAAGTCTCTCACAACCGGGAACGTTTTCATCGGCTGAAGACGAATCGGCTGCTCTAACTTGTCGATCAGTGCTGTACATGACTGGCGAGGCGTTCCATTAATGACCATGGAACAAGCGCCACATACTTCTTCAAGACAGTTCATGTCCCAGTTGATCGCCGTTGTTTTTTCACCTTTTTTATTGACCGGATTACGTCTGATTTCCATAAGTGCAGAAATGACGTTCATATTCGGACGGTAAGGGATTTCGAATTCCTCATCATAAGGCTTGCCATCTGCTGTATCTTGACGTGTGATAATAAATTGAATCGTGTTTTTTTCACTCATCTTATTTCTCCACCTTTTTCTTCGAGTAATCTCGTTTACGAGGTGCAATTAACGATACATCGACGTCCTCATAGTGGAATGCAGGTTTTTGGTTTTTCCCTTTGAACGTAGCCATCGTTGTTTTTAGGAATTCTTCATCGTTTCTTTCTGGGAATTCCGGTTTATAGTGTGCGCCTCGGCTTTCATTCCGGTTGTAAGCCCCAATCGTAATGACGCGTGCCAGCTGAAGCATGTTGTCAAGCTGACGCGTGAAGGCAGCGCCTTGGTTGCTCCATGAAGCTGTATCGTTGATGTTAATATGCTTATAGCGCTCCATCAGTTCTTCAATCTTCTGATCTGTTTTTAAGAGCTTCTCGTTGTAACGAACCACTGTCACGTTGTCCGTCATCCATTCTCCAAGCTCTTTATGAAGCACATATGCATTTTCTGTGCCATCCATGCTAAGGATGTTGTCCCATTTCTCCTGCTCTTTCTTCACGGCACTGTCGAATGTTGCAGATGATAAATCTTCTGCAGACTTTTCAAGACCGCTAATGTATTTCACAGCATTTGGTCCAGCAACCATTCCGCCGTAAATCGCAGAAAGCAATGAGTTTGCACCAAGTCTGTTTCCGCCGTGCATAGAGTAATCACATTCTCCTGCAGCAAACAAGCCTTTGATATTCGTCATTTGATCATAATCAACCCATAATCCGCCCATTGAATAATGAACAGCCGGGAAAATTTTCATCGGAAGCTTACGCGGGTCATCACCCATGAATTTTTCATAGATTTCAATGATTCCACCAAGCTTAATATCAAGCTCTTTTGGATCTTTGTGAGAAAGATCTAGGTACACCATGTTCTCTCCGTTGATGCCAAGCTTTTGCTCCACACATACGTCGAAAATTTCACGCGTTGCAATGTCACGCGGTACAAGGTTCCCGTATGCTGGGTACTTTTCTTCTAGGAAGTACCAAGGTTTTCCGTCTTTATATGTCCAAACACGTCCACCTTCACCACGAGCTGATTCACTCATGAGACGCAGCTTGTCATCTCCTGGGATCGCTGTTGGGTGAATTTGAATGAATTCTCCATTAGCATAATGAGCACCTTGCTGATAAACGATCGATGCAGCTGATCCGGTATTAATCATGGAGTTCGTTGATTTACCGAATACGATACCAGGGCCGCCTGTTGCCATGATGACAGCATCTGAACGGAAGGATTCAATTTCCATTGTCGTCAAGTTCTGCGCCACAATGCCTCGGCATACTTCCTCGTCATCTAACACAGCACCAAGGAATTCCCAGCCCTCATATTTCGTCACAAGCCCCGCTACTTCATAACGGCGAACCTGCTCATCTAGTGCATATAATAACTGCTGACCTGTTGTCGCACCAGCAAATGCTGTACGGTGGTGCTGTGTTCCCCCGAAACGGCGGAAGTCCAGTAATCCTTCTGGTGTTCTGTTAAACATTACACCCATACGATCAAGTAAGTGGATAATGGACGGCGCTGCTTCACACATTGCCTTTACTGGCGGCTGGTTAGCTAAAAAGTCTCCGCCATATACCGTGTCATCAAAATGCTCATAAGGTGAATCTCCTTCACCTTTTGTATTGACCGCTCCGTTAATTCCGCCCTGTGCACAAACAGAATGCGAACGTTTCACAGGTACGATTGAAAATAGTTTAACAGCTGTTCCCGCTTCTGCTGCTTTGATAGTTGCCATGAGACCAGCTAAGCCGCCTCCGACAACGATGATGCTAGAATTACTCATTGTAGCCCCTCTCCCTCTTCTACTAATCTATTTCCTCTTAAACAAAAGCGAAAATTGCTCTTAGCCCTACATATGAAAGCGCTATAAATATACCTAATGTCACATATGTGGAGATTCTTTGTGAGCGTGGTGAAACTGTAATTCCCCAGCTGACAGCAAATGACCACAAGCCATTAGCAAAGTGGAAAATAGTAGATAAAACGCCGACAATATAGAAACCTAGCATAAATGGAGAGCTTAAAATATTCGCCATCATGTCATAGTTTACTTCAGCTCCAAGCTGCGCTTGAATGCGTGTTTCCCATACGTGCCAAGTGACAAAAATCAATGTGATGATACCTGTAATCCGTTGCAGTCTGAACAACCAGTTTCTTAAGTAACTGAAGCGAGACGTGTTGTTTTGTGCCGTAAAGGCTATGTACACCCCATAAACAGCATGATAGATCAGTGGTAAGAAAATCACGAACAGCTCAAGTGCATATCTGAATGGAAGCTGTTCCATAAAGTGTGCAGCTTTGTTAAACGCCTCTGGTCCATTCGTCGCAAAGTGGTTAATCACTAAGTGCTGTACTAAAAATAGACCGACCGGAATGACGCCAAGCAAAGAATGCAATCTCCGATAAAAAAATTCTTTGTTCCCCGACATTACTTTACCCCCTAGTAAAAAAAGTGCAATTGCTTGAAAATTGTCTTACCCCCGCTTCTTTCAATTGTAAGCACTTTATTCAAATTTATTGACAATTTCATTTTACTCCTATGTCAAAAAAGCGTCAAGAAACCGCGTACATAAATTAAAATTTTCCGAAATTTAAAAGTTTTAAATCAAAATTCGTTTTACTACAATAAGAATTTCTTAGACTTCAGGGAAAACTCTGTCATCATATGCCCACATAAGCTATAATAAATTGTTGAAAGAGGGGAGCCATACAATGAATAAATTCGAATCTAACTTAGAACAGCTAAAAGAAATTGAAGTCAATGGATTTGCCTACGAGCTGATACGCGAAGTTCTGCTGCCTGACATTCTTGGTCAGGATCATTCATCTATGATGTATTTTGCGGGTAAACTGCTTGCTCGTAAATTTCCTCAAGAGTCATGGGAGAAGATCCCCGAATTTTTCCATGATGCCGGATGGGGAACTCTCACGATGGTCCATTCTAAAAAACAGGAAATTGAGTTTGAGCTCGAAGGTCCACTTGTATCGAATCGACTCAGCTATCAAAAGGAGCCATGCTTTCAAATGGAAGCAGGTTTTATCGCTGAACAGATTCAGCTTCTCAATGAGCACGTGGCTGAATCCTATGAACAAGTAAAAAAGCGTGCTGATAAAGTCATTTTAACCGTTAAATGGGATTTAAGAGACCCTAGCTAACACTGTTTATGAAAGGCGATGACTTCGTGTCACGCCTTTTTTATATACCCTTCTATCATAGCACAGTTGGCGTACCGGTTTACGCATGTTTTTCTTTCTTCATATGCTGATGATTTCCAATATAAAAAAGAGGTGTATCTTTTTATGGGATACACCTCTTTTAAAGATTTAAGAATGAGCAGCGGCGCTCACCTTTGATAATTCAAACGCATCATGAAGGGCTTCTACAGCTTTCACCATATCTTCACGATCAACGACTGTTGAGACTTTGATCTCAGACGTACTGACCATTTTCACTTGAATGTCTTTTTGAGCTAACACAGCGAACATTTCAGCCGCAACGCCTGGGTTTGAGACCATACCAGAGCCAACGATAGATACTTTGGCTAATTTGCTTTCTGTCTCAATCTGCTCATAACCAAGCGCACCTTTGTATTCTTCTAATACTTCAACTGTTTTAGACAAATCATCCGTTTTCACAGAGAAAGAGATGGAGGTCTGATTGGTGCTTGTGACAGACTGAATGATGATATCGACATTGATATTTTGCTTTGCAAGTGTCGTAAAAATCGTCGATAGCGTTGTTAAACCGCTTGAAAGGCCGCATACCGTCACGCGTGTCATCTGATCTTCAAATGCAATGCCTCTTACAACTAAATTTTGTTCCATGGATGATTCCTCCTCAATTAACGTACCCGATTCATTTTCAATACTAGAACGGACTTCTAGTGGGATTTGATAATTTTTCGCAAATTCGACCGCTCTCGGATGCAGCACACCTGCTCCTAAATTGGCTAACTCAAGCATTTCATCGTATGAAATTCCTGCAAGTTTTCGCGCAGACGGCACATAACGGGGATCTGTTGTAAACACACCTGGTACGTCCGTATAAATATCACATTTGTCCGCTTTGAGTGCCGCAGCTAATGCCACTGCTGTCGTATCTGATCCACCACGCCCAAGTGTTGTAATATGTAGATCATCCGCAATTCCTTGGAAACCTGCTACGACGACGACTTTTCCCGCACTCAGTTCTTCTTTGATTCTTGCTTCATCGATGTCCACGATTCTTGCATTTCCGTGCACCTTCTCTGTTTTCATCCCAGCTTGCCAGCCTGTAAAGGAAATGGCATCATAACCTTTTGCTTGCAGTGCCATCGCTAATAATGAAATGGTCACCTGCTCACCAGTTGTCAGTAGCATATCCATTTCTCTTTTGCTTGGATCATCTGTGAGTTCTTTCGCTAGGTCTACTAGAACATCCGTTGATTTTCCCATCGCAGACACAACCACGACCACATCATTTCCTGCCTCGCGTTCAGCGATGACTCTCTCTGCGGCATTGCGAATTTTTTCTGTCGATCCAACAGATGTTCCACCAAATTTTTGTACAATTAGTCCCATGTCTACCACCCTTTTTCAAAAGATCACGTGTGAGAGAAGAGGCTGCGGAGACTGCTCTCGTCACTGCAAATAAAAAAGCAATGAGAGAACAAATCTCCCATTGCTTTAAAATCATCATCAAACGATGCAAACAATGAGATAGCCCTCCAAGAAATACATTCTTGACAGCCCTACATTTCTTCAATGTACAGCCAGCGAATAAAATGAGTGGATTTTATTCACTTCGGCGACGCTCCCCTTTCAGCCCTCTTCCTAGATCCCCTCGATCTCTGAAGGCTTACTCTTGAAGTTCGCACCTCTATCTTCAACAAACAACACGTTCATTTATTAAATTAGTCACATCTTAACAGACTTTCGGAAAAAGTACAATCTATTTTTTTAATGCATCCATTAAAAGTTCAGCCGTCTGTTTCGGAATACCAGCGTCCTGAAAATCCTGGATAGAGGCTTCTTTCATCTTTTTCACAGAGCCAAAATGTTTAAGCAACTGCTTTTTGCGCTTTTCCCCGATACCTGGGACATCGTCTAAAATAGACTGGAATGCATTCTTCCCGCGCAGCTGCCGGTGAAAACTAATCGCAAATCGGTGCACTTCATCTTGAATACGCTGCAATAAATAAAAGGCCTGACTATTACGTTCGAGCGCAACAATTTCAAGCGTATCACCCATCATCAGATTCGATGTCCTGTGTTTTTCATCTTTCACAAGACCTGCCACAGGAACAGACAGATTTAATTCATTTTCGAGCACATCTATGGCTGCGTTGATTTGTCCTTTTCCTCCATCGATTAAAATCAAGTCAGGAAGCGGCAGTTCATCTTTTAACACACGGGTATACCGCCTTCTAATGACTTCACGCATGGAAGCATAATCATCAGGCCCTTCAACGGTTTTAATTTTGTATTTTCGGTATTCCTTTTTATACGGCTTCCCGTCTTGGAAGACAACCATAGCGGAAACGGGGTCTGCTCCTTGGATATTGGAGTTATCAAAAGCCTCAATCCGGTATGGCATATAAATATTGAGTGCATCTCCAAGCTGCTTCACTGCACCAATTGTCCGTTCTTCATCACGCTCTATAAGCGAGAACTTTTCTTTGAGAGCAATTTTGGCGTTTTGGTGGGCAAGTAAAAGCAAATCCTTCTTCTTTCCTTTTTTCGGCTGATGAACATTCGTTTCAAGCAATTGCTCAATCAACTCTTGATCGACGCTGTCTGGCACCAAAATTTCCTTCGGCAGAAAGTGGTTGTTCTTTTCATAAAACTGCCCCATAAACGTGAGAAATTCTTCCTCAGGGTCTTGATACATCGGAAATAGGCTGACATCACGTTCAATTAATTTCCCCTGTCTGATGAAGAAGACTTGGACACACATCCAGCCCTTATCATAAGCATAGGCAAACACATCGCGATCAGATAAGTCACTCATCGTCATCTTTTGCTTTTCCATCGTTGAGTCAATGTATGCGATTTGATCTCTCAGTTCTTTTGCCCGCTCAAATTCTAATTGTTCGGCCGCTTCTTGCATTTTCTCTGTTAATTCTTTCTTGATTTGCTGATGACCTCCGTTTAGAAATCTTGTGATTTCGTCCACGAGCTGTTTATTCGTTTCTTCAGAAATGTCATACACACACGGAGCAAGACATTGTCCAAGATGATAATAAAGACAGACTCGGTCAGGGAGTGTTGCACATTTTCTAAGTGGATATAAACGATCGAGCAGCTTTTTCGTTTCTCTTGCTGCTTGTACGTTCGGATATGGACCGAAGTATTTCCCTTTATCCTTTTTCACATTGCGGGTGACAATCAGCTTAGGGTGACGTTCATTCGTAATTTTAATAAAAGGGTACGTTTTGTCATCCTTGAGCATGACATTGTATTTTGGGTCATATTTTTTGATTAAATTCAGCTCTAAAATGAGCGCTTCGATATTAGAAGAGGTGACAATGTATTCAAAGTCTTCAATTTCACTGACAAGCCGTTGCGTTTTGGCGTCATGTGATCCAGTGAAATAAGAGCGTACCCTGTTTTTTAAAACTTTTGCCTTACCTACATAAATGATCGTATTTTGTCTATCTTTCATTAAGTAACAGCCTGGTTGATCCGGCAGGACTGACAGCTTTTCTTTAATTAATTTGTTCATATTTTCATCCGTCCTTGTTTTCCTCTTTCACTCCTTCTAGTGTATCACGAACACTTGTTTTATACCATGATGAAAGAAAAGCGGCTCTCGACTATACGAGAACCGCTTTTTGAGATCATGCCACGCGGGCATAGATCGGTTTATAGATGTTTGTTTACAAGCTCAGCTAGTGCTTCTTTTGGTTTGAAACCAACAGACGTTTCGACGACTTCACCGTCTTTTAAAACAAGAAGTGTTGGGATACTCATAACGCCGTATTTACCAGCAGTTTCTTGGTTATCGTCTACATCAATTTTTACAATTTTCATTTTGTCGCCCATTTCTTGATCAAGTTCTTCAAGAACTGGAGCAATCATTTTACAAGGTCCGCACCAAGGTGCCCAAAAATCTGCAAGAACAACACCTTCTGCAGTTTCTTGTGAAAATGTTGCGTCAGTAGCTTTTACGATTGCCATTATTCATTCCTCCAATGTAAATTATGCTTTTTAGTATAGCATCTACCAAAGTGACTTGCGAATGAAATGCTTACGAATCATTTTTTATGAAATGAATTAAAAAACAAACCGTATAATCGCACCAATAACAACAATCGCACCAATGATCATCAGAATGGTTCTAAGCATATGACATAACTCCCTTTCCGCTTCATTTACAATGTATGATGCCCCAACATTCTTCTCATCAAACATTGAAATATGCGATCAAGCCAGATCGACGGTCAACATGACAACCGACATAGGCGGCAGATCAATAGTCAGCTCGCCGTGCTTAACAGCAAATTGCCGAAAGTCCGCAGGCTGAACGGATTGAGGATCATCGAACGTATTGTGCGCATTCATCCGATCAGCTGTCAGCACAAGGCCAGTGACCTTCGTTTTTGCATCGATTCCCTCTATCGCAAGAGATACGTCTGCTTTTTCATGGGGATTCACATGACAGAAACTAATATGCATCTTGTCAGATGACCGCGAGGCTGACACACTGACTTGAGGGATTTTTTCACCCCGGCGTTCATACGAAGGGGCATTCAATTCTACTTCAAGCGCTTCTTCTTCTTGATGTACTTGAAACATGTGAAATACGTGATAGGTTGGCGTCAGGAGCATCTTTTCGTCCTGCGTTAACACCATCGCTTGCAGCACATTGACGGTCTGGGCAATATTCGCCATATGAATCCGCTGGCAATGGCGATGAAAAATATGAAAATGCAAGGCACAGACTAGGGCATCTCTTAATGTGTTTTGCTGATACAAAAACCCTGGATTTGTCCCCGGTTCTGGATCATACCATGTCCCCCATTCATCAATAATCATCCCGATTCGCTTGTCTGGATCATAACGATCCATGATTTTTCCGTGTTCCACGACAAGCCGCTCCATTTCATACACCTTTTTCAGCGTTGTAAACCACTCATCCTCATCAAAATCGGTCGCTGACCCTTTTTTCTCCCATGTTCCTGGGACCGTATAGTAATGCAAACTGAGCCCATCCATCCAAGGCGCTGCACGCTCCATTAATACTTTTGTCCAATTCACATCATTTGAATTCGCACCGCATGCAATTTTGTAAATGCGCTGACCAGCAAATTCTCTCACATACGTTTGGTAGCGTTTATATAAGTCTGCATAATACTCTGGCGTCATATTTCCACCGCATCCCCAGCTTTCATTGCCTACACCAACATACGTCAGCTCCCACGGTTCTTGTTTTCCATTTTGAATGCGCCAATCCGACATAGGTGTCCCCTTAGGAAATGTGATATATTCAATCCATTCTGCTAATTCTTGAACAGAGCCGCTTCCAACGTTTCCACAAATATAAGGCTCACATTCAAGTAATTCACACAGTCTCATAAATTCATGTGTACCAAACGCATTTGATTCAACGGTGCCACCCCAATGAGTATTCACCATCGGCTTTCGTTCACTAAGGTCACCGACGCCGTTTGCCCAATGATACTCGTCTGCAAAACAGCCACCCGGCCACCTCAGCACCGGGATATGTAATGCTTGAAGGGCCTTTAGCACATCAGTACGAATCCCTTCAACATGATCAATCTCTGAATCTTTCCCTACCCAAATTCCGTCATAAATTCCTCTTCCTAAATGCTCTTGAAAGTGCCCATAGATGTGTTTAGAAATGCGTCCAATCACTTCATTGACTTTTACTGTCCCATTCACTTATAAACCGCTCCTTTGTTTCGTGATGACATACAAAAAAACCCAGAATACCTAGGCATTCTGAGTGTATGAGCGTTAAGAGTGGATATTCATGTTTTTTAACTCTTCATTTAAAAGCGGAACGACTTCGAATAAGTCACCAACTATTCCGTAATCAGCGATTTTGAAGATTTCAGCTTCTGGGTCTTTGTTGATCGCAACAATGACTTTACTGTTGGACATACCGGCTAAATGCTGAATAGCTCCTGAAATCCCGCAAGCAATGTAAAGGTCAGGTGTGACCACTTTACCGGTTTGACCAATTTGCAGGGCATAATCGCAGTAGTCAGCGTCACATGCACCACGCGAGGCACCGACTGCTGCACCAAGCGTTTGGGCAAGTTCTTTCAGCGGTTCAAAGCCTTCTTTGCTTTTAACTCCTCGTCCTCCGGCGACAATGACCTTCGCTTCAGATAAATCTACACCTTCTGATGTTTTTTTAATGACTTCCTTCACAATTGTTCTTAGGTTTTGAATATCGACAGAAACTGGCGTCACTTCTCCGCTGCGTGACGCATCACGCTCCAGCGGTGCCACGTTGTTTGGGCGGATAGTAGCCAAAAGCAGACGATCTGTTGAAATGACTTTTTCAAAAGCTTTTCCTGAATAAATCGGTCTAGTGAAAACAAGATGTTCACCGGTAACGCTTACATCTATTGCATCTGAAATTAAGCCAGTTTGCAGGCGCGCAGCTATTTTGGGTGACAAGTCTTTTCCGATCGATGTATGACCGAAGAGCACTGCATCAGGATTGACTTGATCTAATATTGCTTGAAGCGCCTGCGCAAAACCATCAGACGTATAATAAGAAAGATGCGGGTGCTCGACGATCATCACATGATCCGCTCCATAATAAAGCAGTTCATCCGCTTGATCTTTGACGTGATCCCCTATTAAAACGCCAATCACTTCACCGCCATCAGCCACCTCGTGAGCGGCAGCAATCGCTTCAAACGTCACATTTCTTAATTTACCGTCACGACTTTCTCCAAGTACAACAACTTTTTTACTCATCCTTTAAGCTCCCCCTTGTTCTCGTGATATCGTAAAGTGGATGTTTAGATGACTTTTGCTTCATTTCTTAGCAGGTCTGTCAGTTCCTTGACCTGATCCTGAAGCTCGCCGCTCAGCACCTTGCCACCCTCTTTTTTCTCCGGTAAGAAACGTTCGATTGTTTTGATTTTAAATGGCACATCGTCTTCATCTAGATCTAGATCGTCTAATTCTAATTCTTCTAAAGGCTTTTTCTTTGCCTTCATGATGCCTGGTAACGATGGATAACGAGGCTCATTGAGACCTTGCTGCGCGGTGACCACTAGCGGGAGCTCGGCAGAAATCACTTCCACATCACCCTCTGCATCTCGCTCAATTGAAGCTGAGCCGCCGTCGATTTGAATACTTGTAATGGTTGTGACATATGGAAAGCCGAGTAATTCAGCAAGACGCGGAGCCACCTGTCCAGACCCGCCGTCAATCGCTACATTCCCTGCTAAGATCAAGGAAGCTTCTTTATCCTTGAGATAGTGATATAGAATTGTAGAAGCGGAAAATTGATCCCACTCCTCCAAATCATCTTCAACATTTAATAAAACGGCTTGATCGCAGCCCATTGCAAGTGCTGTTCTAAGCTGCTTCTCCGCATCTTCATTGCCCACTGTCACGACCGTTACTTCTCCCCCGTGCTCATCCCGAAGCTGAATCGCTTCTTCAATTGCGTACTCATCATAAGGATTAATAATGAACTCTGCCCCATCTTCTTGAATAGCACCAGACTGAATAGAGATTTTCTCTTCCGTGTCAAACGTACGCTTCATTAAAACAAAAATATTCATTCATTTCTCCCCCTTGTGTCGTACTAATCCCTTATTCCCCTTTAAAATTCGGTTTACGTTTTTCAATAAAAGCCTGGATGCCTTCTTTGGCATCATTCGACTGGAACACTTCAGCAAACTTTTTGGCTTCCAGCTTCATTCCGCCATCATATGAGTACACTTTTGTCGCATTCAATAACTCAAGCACATACTCAAGCGTTTTAGGGCTTTTCGCTGCAAATTTCGCCGCCAATGTTTTCGCTGTTTCCAGCGCTTCTTCCTCTGTTTCCGCAAGTTTTGAAACAAGTCCGCAGGCAAATGCTTCTTCTCCTGTAATTGGCTCAGCTGTTCCCATCATTTCAAGTGCTTTAGCTGATCCAACATAGCGAGGCAGGCGCTGCGTTCCGCCGAATCCTGGGATAATACCGAGATTTAATTCCGGCAGTCCCAGCTTTGCATCTTTTGTTGCAATTCGAATATCACACGACATCGCCAGCTCAAGCCCGCCGCCTAATGCTGCCCCGTGAATGGAAGCAATCACCGGTTTTGGACATTGTTCAATTCGTTCAAACACTTGCTGTCCTCTGTCTGCAAGGCTGGCATAATCAGACTCTTCCTGCAAGGTCGTAAATTCTTTAATATCAGCACCTGCTGAGAAAAATCTACCTTCTCCATGAATGACAATCGCTCTCACTTCACTGTTTTGTTCAAGCTGATCAAACATGTCATTGAGTTCAGTGAGAAGCTGAGAGGATAAGGCATTTGCAGGCGGGTGTTGAATCGTGATGAGTGCTGTCTGTTCGTCTTGGTGTAAGCTAAGTATTTTTTCCATGTCAATCATCCTTTTTCAATTGTCTTTAAGATTGATGTATTCCGTTTAAGAGAAGATCATGTACACTTTCTGCGAGTGCAGGCAGGTCATACTTTTGATCATTCATGACCCATGTTGTAGCGGTTTCATCAATCGTCCCAAATACCATTTGTCTCGCTAAGCGGACATCTAGATTTTGTCTAAATTCTCCTGTCTTCTTTCCCTCGGTTAAAATGGAGTCGAGCATATTTAAATACCCTTTCAGCACCTCATTGATTTTTTGGCGCAGTTCAAGGTTTGACTGCCTGAGTTCAAGCTGTGTCACAAGGGCCAAATGATGGTCTTGCGATAGCAGGCGAAAGTGTTCTCGAATGAGGAGAAGAAGCTTTTCTTTGGCAGACGGTTTCTTTTGAATATCTGTTTCCATCCGTTCGATGAATTGTCCCATTTTTTCTTTAAACAACGAGATCAGAATATCCTCTTTGTTTTTGAAATAGAGATAAATGGTTCCGTCTGCTACTCCTGCTTGTTTGGCAATCTTTGAAACTTGTGATTGATGGTAGCCGTTCTCTGCAATCACCACAACGGCTGCATCAATAATTTGCATGTACTTCGGTCTTTTCTGCTTCAATGTGCTTCGTCCCTTTCTAAATTGAATGAGCATTCATTCATAACTTTATGTTAAAAAGAAACGAGTGATTTGTCAAGTGATGTTCTTTTTTCTTTTCAACCTTTAGCATACCAGAGCAGACACGTACAATTCAAATCATCCGGCCGCTTGACCGGATGATGCTGGTTCATTCTCTCATTGATCGACTGGTTCTTCTGTTGAAGACGATTGCTTTCTTTTTTCTTCTTCAATTAACACTCTGCGCAAGATTTTCCCTACAGCCGTTTTAGGCAGTGATTCCTTAAATTCGTAGACACGCGGCACTTTAAATGAGGCAATTCTTGTTCTAACAAAACGATCCAGTTCATCCTCTGTTACATAGGCATCCTTTTTCGGGACAACAAAGGCTTTTACTGTTTCCCCTCTATACGGATCTGGAATACCCGCCACAACCACTTCTTGTACAAGCTCATGCTCATAAAGGGCTTCTTCAACCTCTCTTGGGTAAATATTATAGCCGCTCGCGATGATGACATCTTTTTTCCGGTCTACGATATAGAAAAAACCATCCTCATCCATATACCCAATGTCTCCTGTGAAAAACCAGCCGTCTCTTAACACTGCCGCTGTCTCATCCGGCTGATTCCAGTACCCTTTCATGATTTGAGGACCTTTGACGATAATCTCTCCATGCTCATATGGCGCTTTGAGTCCACCCGTTTCTTCACAATAAATACCGGCATCCGTATTCGGCCAAGGGCACCCGATACTTCCTATTTTGTTCGCTCCCCATAAGAAATTGGCATGAGTGACAGGAGAAGTTTCTGAAAGTCCATACCCCTCCACCAGCCTTCCTCCTGTTAGTTTTTCAAAACTCTGTTTGACTTCAACAGGAAGAGCGGCCGATCCGCTTAAGCATGCGGTGATGGATGATAGGTCATACTTCTCAATATTCGGATGATGAAGCAGGGCAATATACATCGTTGGTGCTCCTGGGAACAGCGTCGGTTTCTGTTTTTCAATGGTCTTCAAGGCATCCGCTGCATCAAAACGCGGAAGAAGAATCATTTGATGACCTTCTTTGACTGCAAGGTTTAGCACGGTCGTCATGCCGTATACATGAAAGAACGGAATGATTCCAAGAATCCGCTCTTTTCCGCGGTTCGTTTTATACATCCAGGATGTACACATTTCTGTATTGGCTACTATATTTTCGTGTGTGAGCATGACCCCTTTTGGTAAACCGGTCGTTCCGCCTGTATATTGCAAAACTGCGACATCCTTTTTCGGTTGAAAGGATATTTGCGGAATCTGTTCTCCTGACGACTCTTTCATGATCTGTGAGAAATGATGAATGGAATCACTCTTCTCCACTTGGATGACCATGTTGTTTTTCCTTCGCTGGACAATCGGAAACAATATGTTTTTCGGAAATGGCAAGTAATCTTGTAATTTTGTGATGATCAAATGCTCCATACTTGTCAGCGCTTTCATTTTATAGGCCTTTGGATACAGTAGATCGAGAGTGATCAGCACCTTAGAGCCGCTGTCCTCCATTTGATATTCCAGTTCTTTCTCCGTATAAAGCGGATTGGTTTGAACGACAATGCCGCCTGCTATTAAAACCGCATAATAAGAAATCACCGATTGCGGGCAGTTTGGCAGCATAATCGCTACTCTGTCGCCTTTTTTGACACCGATGTCAATCAAGTGACTGGCTAATTTCAGTGCATCTTCTTGTAACTGCTGGTAGGTGATGTTTTTTCCTAAAAAATGAATGGCTGTATGCTCAGGTGCTGCCTCTGCGGAGCTGAATAAGTAAGATTGCAACGTTTCATTTGGGATGGTGAGTTCGTGGGGAATTTGATTCGGGTAATGCAGAAGCCAACGTTTATCTGACTGCATAAAAACCCTCCTTCCTGAACTTTCGTACTATTTTATTATAGCAAACTTTTCCTTATGGCTGTTTGCTTTTTTCAAATCGAGCTCGTTCCATGACACATCTTCATTTTTTCGACGGTGTTTCTATAGAGGCTCTTTTCCCTTCATGATGCCACTTTTCGTATAATCCACCGATCGCACGAAATGACTCATGGACTCTCTCCACGATCTGTTTATGGATACTAGGGTCATTAGGTAAATGTGTGTGGATGTTGTCCACTTGATATTGTCTCATCATGTCTAGATACACAGTTAGAAAGATGGTGTCTTCTAAAATCCAATAAACGACTTCATCCGCCTCTTTTGTTCTTTTATGAAGCACTTTAATCCCTCGTTCATATTGAATAAGAATATAGCCGGCTGGATCAATTTCAATATAGGGGCTCAAATCATCAAAAAAACCAGTCGTTTGAAAAGGACGTGCAATATACGGTTCATATATGTCTTGGGGAAGAGATGTCTTTTTGAGACAAGTGTCAATGCGCTTTATGAGTTCGTCTTTTTGCAAGATTTGATTCATTCTGATTCGCCGCCTTTGATGAGTGAAAAGCTGTCAAGGTTTTCCCTGACAGCTTTCTAGAATGTATTCTTCATTTTACAGGAACATGTAAACGGCACCAATAACCGCAAAAGTGCAGGCAACTACAATTAATACTTTGGCTAGTTTTTCCATGTCGTCTCCTTAAATGCCGGCTGCTACTACATAAGACAGCCCAACAGAAATAATGAGTGAAATAAACCCGACCGCTCTATTATCATTCTCAATCTCTTTGTCTACTTTAAATCGTGGTGTTAAAAATTCAAAAATGAAATAGCTGACGAGCAGCATCACAAAGCCGTATACGCCCCATCCGACCATTTGAAGAAGCGAGTTGTGCTGGGCGATGGAATGCTGAAAGACATTGGCAATCCCAAAAATCTTCCCGCCGGTTGCCATAGCAACAGCTAAGTTCCCCCGCTGAATCTCTTCCCAGTTTTTATAGGAGGTCACGAGTTCAAATATGGTCAGAAATAAGACAAGACATAGGACGGCCACGCTGTAATAGGCGGCAATTTCCACAAGTTCATTTTCCCAAAAGGCTTTCATGCGTTTTCTCCTTTTTACTTTAATTCGACGATGGTGACGCCTGATCCTCCCTCGCCTTGTTCTCCAAAACGAGCATTTTTTACACTACGGTGCTGTTTTAATAATTCCTGGACCCCTTTTCTCAAGGCGCCAGTGCCTTTACCGTGAATGATCGACACACGCGGATAGCCAGCTAAGACGGCATCATCTAAGTATTTCTCGACTCTGCTTAAGGCATTCTCATACCGCTCTCCTCTTAAATCAAGCTCAAGTGATACATGATAGTCTTTTCCTTTGACCGCCGTGATGGCTTTCTCTTGCTTAAATTCCGGTGCTGATTTGATAAATTCCATATCTTTTTCTTTTACTTTCATTTTCAGAATGCCCATTTGGACACTCCATTCTTTGTTACCCGTTTGTTCGATGAGCGTTCCTTTTTGGCCAAACGTCAGCACTTTGACTTCATCGCCTGGATTTAGCTGTCTTGCTGCTTTTTTCACTGGCTCTGATTTTTTCTTACGGTCAAACTCAGGGACAGCTTCTTCAAGACGCTTTCTCGCATCAATGAGTTCATGTTCTTTGAACGAACGATGCTCACTTTTAATGGACCGAAGCTCTTGAATAATCTCTTCTGCTTCTTTTGTTGCTTGTTCAATTTTTTCTGCCGCTTTTTGTTCGGCTTCTTCAAGCAGTTTGTCCTTTTGTTCATTCCATTCAAGGATTTGTTTTTGCAATTCTTTATGGAGCTTCTCTGCTTCTTTTCTATAGAATTCCGTCTCATGCAGTTCTTCTTCTGCTTGTTTTTTGCTGTCTTCTAATGAAGCAATCATCTGATCGACTTCATTATGTTCCGCATGCATATCTGCTTTTGCACGGTCAATTAAATGATGAGGCAATCCTAGACGCTTGGAAATTTCAAATGCATTACTTCGCCCCGGCACCCCGATGAGCAAGCGATATGTAGGTGATAAGGTTTCAATATCAAACTCTACACTCGCATTTGTGACGCCTTCTCGGTTATACCCGTATGCCTTCAGCTCAGGATAGTGAGTCGTTGCGATGACGCGCGCATTTGTTTGATGAACTTCATCTAAGATGCTCATTGCAAGTGCTGCACCTTCAGCAGGATCTGTCCCTGCACCTAATTCATCAAATAACACAAGTGAATTAGACGTCAAATGCTTTAAGATATCCACAATATTGACCATATGAGATGAGAATGTACTCAAGCTCTGTTCAATAGACTGCTCGTCTCCAATATCAGCAAAGACTTGATCGAATACAGCCACTTCTGATCCTTCTTCGACTGGAATATGAAGACCTGCCTGCGTCATCAGCGTAAGAAGTCCAAGTGTTTTTAAAGTGACGGTCTTACCGCCTGTATTTGGACCCGTGATGACGATCGTAGAAAAATCTTTGCCCAGCTCAATATCATTTGCCACAACCTGATCTCGAGGCAATAGGGGATGTCTTGCCCGTTTTAAATAAATCTCCCCCTGGTTATTCACAGTAGGTTTTGTGGCTTTTTCTGCTTTTGCATATTTGGCTTTGGCGAAAATAAAATCTAATGTCTGAAGTTCATTCACATTATGAAGCAATTCATCAATATGCTCTGACACACTCGCTGTTAGCATTTGCAAAATCTTTTCAATCTCTTGCTTTTCTTTTAGGCGAGTTTGCTGCAAGGTGTTATTTAAATCCACGACCACCTGCGGCTCAATAAAAAGAGTTGCGCCTGAAGAAGATTGATCGTGAACAATCCCCCCATAATTCGAGCGGTACTCTTGTTTTACGGGAATGACAAACCGATCATTACGAATGGTCACAATGGTGTCTGACAGCATTTTCGAGGCAGATTGTGAACGAATCATTGATTCTAATTTATCTCGTACTTTTGATTCTAGTGATCGTAACTGCGTTCGTATGGTGCGGAGTGCAGGCGTTGCGTGATCAAGCACTTCTCCATTATCACCAATACAGCTTTCGATTTCTTTTCTCACGTCTGGCAGTAAAATCAGCGATTCTGCATATGTATGAAGACGGGGTATCTCTACTCCGTCCTCATACATAGAGGTGAGAAAGTGCTTCATGTTTTTTGTGGTATATAACAGCGCCGCAATTTCCATCAGCTCAGCAGGGCTTAATATACTGCCTATTTCTGCTCGTTTGACGCCTCGTCTAATATCCATTAACCCGCCAAACGGCGCAGATCCTTTTAAACGAATCACATCTTGCGCTTCTGCTACCTCTTCTAGCAGATGCTGAATGCTCTCGATATCTGTGAGTGGTATTAAGTCCTGCGCTTTTTCTTTCCCTAAAGTCGAAGCAGTATAGGACATGACTTTTTCTTTTACTTTATGAAATTCTAATGATGCTAACACTTTTTGTTGCAGCATGGTCCAGCCTCCTAACGACTACCTGTCACGCGTTAAAAACTTTTTCATCTCATTGAGTGAAAATGTATTCACGACATTTGCTTTTGGTGTCCAGCCCTTTCTTGCAGCTGTGACACCGACGTCCATATGATCGAGCATGGCGATGTTGTGTGCATCTGTGTTGATCATGATGTTCACACCCGCTTCGTTTGCTTTCATTAAATGCTCTGTTTTTAAATCAAGTCTTGACGGGTTGCTGTTGAGTTCCAGTGCAGTGCCCGTTTTTTTCGCAAGCTCTATGAGCTGATCAATATTTAAAGCATAGCCGTCTCGTCTACCGATCAAACGGCCAGTTGGATGGGCAATTAAATCCACATGCTGATTATTCAAGGCATTTTCTAGGCGCTCCATAATGACTTCCTCCGGCTGAGAAAAACTAGAATGAATAGACGCAATGACAAAATCCATGTCTGCTAGAAAGTCATCATCATAATCTAACGATCCATCCGGCAGAATATCCATTTCGACCCCTTTGAAAATGTGAAAATGCTCGAATTCTTGATTCAGCTTGTCAATTTCTTTTGCTTGCAAACGCAAACGTTCTTTTGTTAAACCGTTTGCTACTTTTAAATATTGTGAGTGGTCTGTAACGGCCATGTATTCATAGCCTTTTGCGATACATGCCTCTGCCATTTCGCGAATAGAAAAAGCGCCATCACTCCATGTCGAGTGCATATGAAGATCGCCTTTGATATCTTTTCGTTCCACAAATTGCATACTTTCTTTATACGTATCAATCTCTGCTCCGGTTTCACGAATTTCTGGCGGAATGAGCGGAAGTTGGAAATGTGCATAAAAAGCGCTTTCGTCTTCAAATGTTTTCACATCCCCAGTTTCGATCGTTTCAACCCCATATTCACTAATACGCTCACCGCGCTCCTTCGCAAGCTGTCGCATACGAATGTTATGATCTTTTGAGCCAGTGAAATGGTGCAGCGTTGTTGCAAATTGATCCGTTGTCACAAGCCGGAAATCTACACTGATTTCAAAATCAAGTGCAAGCATGACAGATACCTTCGTATCACCGCTCGCAATGACATCTTTGACATCATCAAGAGCAACAAGTTGTTCTCTCACTTGTTCAGGGTTATCAGTCGCAATGATGTAATCTAAATCTTTAACCGTTTCACGCGCACGTCTTAAACTGCCCGCTCTTGAAAAACGGATGATTCCCTCCATCTGTTCCAGCGCATCATCAATTCGCTCTGCCACATCTAATGCAAAGCCAATTGGCAGTCGTTCTGGCTGCTTTCCTGCCTCCTCAAGAGCGGCAAGAATCTTTTCTTCTGTTTTTTTGCCAAACCCAGCAAGCGTTTGTACTTTTTCCGCTTCACATGCTTCTTTTAAAGACTGTGCATCGTGAACACCAAGCTCTTGATAGAGCTTAGCAATCTTCTTCCCGCCGAGTCCTTGCAATTTTAAGAGCGGGACAAGTCCTTCAGGCACTTCTTTTTTTAATTGTTCGAGTGTTTCAGACTGTCCTTTTTCGATATACTCTGTGATCACAGCAAAGGTTCCTTTGCCAATGCCGGGTAATGCTAATAGGTCATCTATTTGAGAAAGGCTGCGGTCATCTTGTTCCAGTGCCGCAGCTGCTTTACGAAAGGCAGAAATTTTAAAAGGATTATCTCCTTTTAGCTCCATATAAACTGCAATTGTTTCAAGAAGTTTGATAATATCTTTTTTATTCATCTCTCATCCTCCAGCCGCTTTGGCATCTTCCTATATAAATATACAAACTTTCCCTTCATCCGACAACTTTCTGTCATGGAATGAGAAAAAACTTCTCCAAGAAAGGAGAAGTTCTTAAACTCCATACGTCGACCAGAGGTCTTTGACAAGACCGGACAGGTAAGGGGTGCTATTTACGATCACATCTGCTAACATTGATTTGCTCATCATCGTTTGAAGCGCATCGACTGGAAGTAATGCGGCCACAAACAATAGAATAAACACAAATAGATAGGTTTCAAGAAATCCTAAAACAGCGCCAAGCAGTTTGTTGACCTGTTTAATCACAGGGATACTTGCAATGGTTGTGAGCAATCCGCCGATGATAGCTAGCAGGATTTTCGTCAAGATAAACAGAATGATAAACGCAATGGTATTATAATAAGCTGTTTCTAGATTCCCACTAAAGAAAGCAAGCTGCGCTTGACCGCCGCTAAAATTAGGTGCTGGAATCCACGTAAGCTGTGGTGCAAGTGACTGATAAAACAGAGAAGCCACTAAAATAGAAACAACAAAGCTAATCAATTTAATAAATTGAAGAATAAACCCGCGTTTTAGACCGACAAGCGTTCCCATAAGAAGCAAAAACAAAATGATGATATCGATCACGGTAATTTCATTCCTTTTCTTTTAGATGAAGCTCTAGTTTTTCGTATTGCTCTTTTAATTTCAAGTAGTCGTGGACGACATTGACTGCTGTCAGTACAGCTAATTTGTTTATATCAAGGTATGGATTTTTTTCATTGATTTCTCTCATTTTATCATCAACAATTGAAGCAACATGTCGCATATGCATCTTCGTTTCTTGACCGATGATCGTATAGGACTGTCCGTAAATCTCAACTGTTGTTTTCGTTTTACCGCCGTCAGACAACGTTTCTCCTCCATTCCACGAGAATCCTAGTCTCTATCATAACATGTTTAGACATTGAATGGAAAGACGAGCCCTTCCCTGTTATGGTACACTTTAGAAATCAATGATATCAAGGTAAAAAGGAGTTATCCACTGTGCCCCAATCCGTCTTAAAAGCAACATCAGAAGACATGAAAAAAATGAAGAGCGTGTACGCTCAGCATTTAACTGACACTTTGCCGCCAGGCGCTCTATTTCAAGCAAAGGTTCCCGGCTGTACGATTACAGCCTACAAATCTGGAAAAGTGCTGTTCCAAGGACAAAAGGCAGAAGCTGAAGCGAGTCAGTTCAACCATTTACAAGCAGCTGAAACAAAAAGCAAAAAAACACCATCCATCACACAGTACAGCCCACCACCCGGCATTGCTTCCATGTCGGTTATTGGCTCAGATGAGGTCGGTACTGGCGATTATTTTGGACCCATTACGGTCTGTGCGGCTTATGTTGATTCCAGTCAGCTTGCTCTCATGAAAGAGCTCGGGGTGAAAGACTCAAAAGGACTCAAAGATCCGCAGATTATCAACATTGCCAAAGACTTGATCAAAACCATCCCGTTCAGCCTTCTCGTGCTTCGGAATGAAAAATACAATGCGATGCAGGAAAAGGGTATGAGCCAAGGAAAAATGAAGGCACTGCTTCATAACCAAGTCATCACCTCCGTGCTAGAAAAACTGGATGGCAAGAAACCAGAAGCCATTCTCATTGACCAATTTGCCGAACCAGGCATTTATTTCAGGCACCTTGCGGGGAAAAAGATCATTCGGGAGCGTACATATTTTAGTACGAAAGCAGAAGGCATCCACTTATCGGTTGCTGCAGCTTCTATTATTGCAAGATATGCTTTTTTAATTGAAATGGATAAATTATCAAAAGCAGCGGGCTTTGACATTCCAAAAGGGGCCGGTCCGCATGTTGACAAAGCGGCAGCAAAGCTGATGAAACAGCACGGCGAAGAGGCTTTACGCCAATTTACAAAACTTCATTTTGCCAACACCCAAAAAGCGAAAAAATGGTTATAATTAAAAAAGAGCTATCGCCCATAAGGTGATAGCTCTCAGATTATTGACAAAGGGCTAAAATGAACTTGATTTTAGCCCTTTGTCTTCTTTTAGCGTGATAGAAAACCTTTGCAGCCCTAGGAAGGACGAGCACTGGCACAGAGCGAATTTGACATTCGTGAGTACCAGCGCGCAGGACTGACAACGAATGCGAGGGTTTGTCTACACGCTAAGAGCTATCGCCCATAAAGCGATAGCTCTTTTGATTATCCGCGCAAGACGGCTTGATACGTATCTTCTAATGCTTTCAATACGTTTGTATGAACAGCCGTGACTTCTTCCTCGGTCAACGTTTGTTCTGGGTTCAAATATTGCAGAGAGAATGCAACAGACTTTTTACCTTCTTCCATATGCTCACCCTCATACACATCAAAGACGGAAAGATCTGTGAGCAATTGTCCGCCAGCTTCATAAATGACTTGCTCCAGCTGTCCGCTTGAAATATGCTGATCGACGACAAGTGCGATGTCTCTTGTCACTGCTGGGAATCTTGGAATAGCCGTATATTTCATATCCTCTGTTTCAGACGTCATTACATCTGTTAAATCAAATTCAAATACATACGTTTCTTTTAAATCTAATTCCTTTTCCACTACTGGATGAAGTGCAGCTACAAAGCCAATCACTTTTCCATTTAAATGAACATCGGCTGTACGTCCTGGGTGAAGGCCCTCACGCTCTGCTTGAACATACGTGATCTCTCCTGATACACCAAGCTTTTCAAACAGCCCTTCTGCAATACCCTTCGCTACATAAAAATCGACAGCTTTTTTCTCGCCCTGCCAAAGATTTTTATGCCATAAGCCTGTCAGCGCACCAGCGACATGTTCTTTCTCCACCGGTTTTGCCCCTTCAGCTTCTGCTAAGAACACAGAACCCGTTTCATAAAAGGCAAAAGAATCAGCTTGTCTTGCTAAGTTATATGCAACAGAATCAAGTAAGTTTGGCAGAAGGCTTTGTCTCAACACACTTCGTTCCTCACTCATCGGCAAGGAAAGTCTTGTTTGATAAGCTGGATTTAAAGCAAAGGCTGTGGACTTATGCTGATTCGTTAATGAATACGTAATCGCTTGAGAAAGCCCTGCGCCCTCTAAGAAACGTCTCACCTTTCTGCGCTTCACTTGGTATGGCGTGAGACCGCCAACGGTACCAGCTGTCGCAGGGAGTGTAGATGGAATATTGTCGTAGCCGTATAATCTCGCGACTTCTTCAATGAGGTCTTCTTCAATCGTAATATCCATTCTGCGGGAAGGAACCGTTACGACAAGCACATCATTTGATTCGCCCACAGTAAAGCCTAGTTTGTTGAAAATCTGAATCATATCTTCTTTTGAAATGCTCATACCAAGCACCTTGTTCACACGCTCAGTTGATACGTGGATGACATTCATACTTGTTTCAAGGTGGTTTTCCTCCACAGTCCCGCTTAACACTTCACCACCTGCATAGATGCTGATCAATTGCGCTGCTCTTTCGGCTGCTGATTTCGTCCGCTGCGGATCGAGCCCTTTTTCAAATCTTGTGCTTGATTCACTGCGAAGCCCTAAGTCTCTAGATGCTTGACGGACGGTTTGACCGTTGAAATATGCCGCTTCTAAAAGAATCGTTGTCGTCTCATCACGCACCTCTGATTCAAAACCGCCCATGACGCCTGCAACAGCATGCGCTTTTGTGCCATTTGTAATGACAAGATGCTTCGAAGACAATGTACGTTCTTGTTCATCCAGAGTTTGAATCATTTCATTTTCAGCCGCTTTACGTACGACCACCTGCTTTGAACCAAAGCGGTCATAATCAAAGGCATGTAGAGGTTGGCCGTATTCAAGTAAGACAAAATTCGTAATATCCACGACGTTGTTAATTGGGCGGATACCTGCATTCATCAATCTTGTTTGTATCCAAAGTGGTGCTGGTCCAATCTTTACATTTTTAATGATCTTCGCTGCATAAAGTGGATTCGCTTCTTGATCCTCAATTTTAACAGAAATATAGTCTGCTGCTTTTTCAGAAGAAGTGTCATGCGCTGTATCAGGAAGCTTGATGTCTCTCCCTAAAATGGCGGCAACCTCATAAGCGACACCTAGCATATTAAGGGCATCAGCACGGTTTGGTGTTAAGCCAAGCTCAAGTACCGCATCATCTAATTGAAGTGCTTGAAGGGCATCATCCCCTGGTTTCACGTCATTCGGGAAAACAAAGATGCCTTCTGCATATTCTTTTGGTACGAGCTTGCTCTCTACGCCTAATTCTTGCAGAGAACAAATCATGCCATGAGACTCTTCACCGCGCAGTTTTGCTTTTTTAATTTTAAAGTTTCCAGGAAGGACTGCACCAACCGTTGCGACGGCCACATGCTGTCCTTTATCCACATTTGGAGCCCCGCATATAATTTGCACCGGTGCGTCTTCGCCGATATCAACAAGACATTTGTTTAATTTATCCGCATTCGGATGCTGTTCACGTTCAATGACGTGTCCAACGACAACACCTTTGATGCCTTCGCCTTTATACTCAACGGCTTCCACTTCAATTCCGCTTCTTGTGATTTTCTCTGCTAATTCATCCGGCTGAATGCCTTCTAAATCGACATAGTCCTCTAACCATTTATATGAAACAAACATGTTGATTTCCTCCTCTTAGTCCTGCTTAAATTGCTTCGTGAATCTAATATCATTTGTGTAGAAATGACGAATGTCATCTATGCCGTATTTGAGCATCGCAATACGTTCAACACCCATTCCAAAAGCAAAGCCTTGGTAAGTATCTGGATCAAATCCGCTCATTTTTAATACATTCGGGTGAACCATTCCTGCACCTAAAATTTCAATCCAGCCTGTTCCTTTACATACAGAACAGCCTTTCCCGCCGCATTTAAAGCATGACACATCAACTTCAACGGAAGGTTCTGTGAATGGGAAAAAGCTTGGGCGCAGTCTAATTTCACGATCCTCACCAAACATTTTTCTTGCGACTGTCTCAAGCGTTCCTTTGAGGTCACTCATGCTAATATTGTGATCGACCACAAGTCCTTCAATTTGCATGAATTGATGGGAGTGAGTGGCATCATCGCTGTCACGTCTATATACCTTACCAGGGCAGATGATTTTCACAGGGCCTTGGCCTTTATATTTCTCAAGTGTACGTGCTTGAACGGGTGATGTTTGCGTTCTCATGAGTGTGTCTTCAGTAATATAGAAGCTGTCCTGCATATCACGTGCCGGATGTTCTTTTGGAAGATTGAGCGCTTCAAAGTTATAGTAATCTGTTTCCACCTCAGGGCCCTCTTCAACGGTATAGCCCATGCCGATAAATAAATCTTCAATATCTTCTACGACAATCGTTAATGGATGTCTTGCCCCGATTTTGATCGGACTTGCTGGTAATGTGACATCAATGGTTTGAGAAGCCAGTTTCTTTTTCACTTCTTCTGCTTCTAGCTGCTCATTTTTTTCAGCAATGGCACCAGCAATCTGCTCTCTCACTTCATTTGCAAGTGCGCCCATTTTTGGTCTTTCTTCAGCGGAAAGCTTGCCCATTCCGCGCAGCACTTCTGTAATCGGACCTTTTTTCCCTAAATATTGAACACGAATATCATTGACTTCTTTGAGCGAGCTGGCTGCTTCTACCTTCGCTATCGCTTCTGTTTCAAGCTGTTTTAACGTTTCTTGCATGAGTGTGATCCTCCTTTTAATATACAAAACCGTCTGAATAAACGGGTGTTTGATTGTTTGAAGACAATAAAAAAACTCGTTCCTCCATAAAAGAAGGGACGAGTTGTGGTCGCGGTACCACCCTTGTTAAGCACAAATATATGTGCGAATAAGCTTCATTGACATAACGGAATCAAACGAATCCGGTCCACCTTTACGCAAAACCTGCGGTCCCGGTGACAACTCCAGAGGTGAATTCCTGTTTCAGCATTCCTTAAATGCACTTTCAGTCTACGATGCATTCTCCCTATTAGGACGCTCCGTGAAACAATCTTCCTCTATCATGGTTTTTAAAATATTAGTTTCATTATAGTGAAAAACAGGACGTGTTGCAACACTATCCGCGCAAATGATAGACAAGAACCGCTGCTGCCACAGCTACATTTAAAGATTCTGCCTGGCCGTACATTGGCACATATAAATTTTGGTCTGTCATTTGCAAAATCTCTGGATCAATGCCTGCTCCCTCGTTGCCAACAATTAATGCAAATGGACCTTCTGATGCTATGTGTCTATACTCTTTCGCATTTTTTAAAGCAGTGCCATATACAGGTATACCTTGCGCCTTTAATGCTGGAATTGTCTGTTGAAGTGTTTGTTTTAAGATAGGCAGGTGAAAATGAGACCCTTGTGCTGAACGGAGCGTTTTTCCGTTAAACGCATCAACGGTTCCATCCCCTAGGACCACAGCATCAAGCCCCGCTGCATCTGCTGTCCGAATGAGTGTGCCTAAATTCCCCGGATCCTGCACTGCATCTAACAGAAGCATTCGTTCATACTTTTTCTCCTCAAATACAGGAATGGTACAAACAGCTGCGATTTGCTGAGGTGTTTCCGTTTCCGTCATCGCAGTAAAAGCCTCTTCACTTAATTCATACAGCTCAATGTCAGGCTCGATGTCAGCAGGGAGCATGTCAGGTGTTGTGATCATTAACTCTTTCACAACCCCGCTTTTTAATGCTTCTTCTACTAAGTGTTTTCCTTCAACAAGGAATAGCCCTGTTTTCGTTCGTTCTTTTTTTGTATGGAGCTTTTTCCATTGTTTAATGTGTGCGTTTTTAGCTGATTCTATATATTTCAAGCGACTTTAACTCCTTTAAATATCATGAATTTATTATATCTCAAGCACACTACATAATAAACCTGTCTTTGAGACAGAATAGGGCTATCACCATCAAAAAAGGAGTGTGGGCAATGGATTTTAATTTAAGAGGCGCAGTGATTCAAAACATTACTGGCCATAATCAAGAGCAGCTTGAGCATACGATTTTAGATGCGATTCAAAGTGGCGAGGAAAAAATGCTACCAGGGCTTGGCGTTTTGTTTGAGGTGTTATGGCAAGAGGCATCAGAAGATGAAAAGAATGAAATTCTTGAAACATTAGAGCAGGGCTTAAAGCCTGAGCATCAGCAATAACAAGAAGCCGGTTTGCTTATCTATAAGCAAGCCGGCTTTGTTCATTTAGCCAGTGATTGGCGTCTCCATTCGAAGAGCTGGATCGCGCCAGATCTCGACCCATTTTTTAATAGCGAACACGATAATGACAAAACCTAAAATCAGCATAATCATCGAAAGCACGGCATTTAGTACACTGTAGCCAGATGCTTCAGGATTGAGATAGACATTCGCAACCATCCAATAACCCGCATAATTCACCGTCACATATAAGTAAGCAAGTGGAATTAAACAAGTCAACATATACCGCCTTTTATCCGCAATTTTTAACACAACCGTCGCCCCAATGATTAATCCGACCGAGGCCATTAGTTGGTTTGACACACCAAAGAGTGCCCAAATGGACCCAATGTCTCCAGAGTAAAGCAAGTATCCCCACATAAAACAAGCAAGTGCACTCGCAAAGACTGACCCTGGTACCCAGTCATTTCGTTTCAGCGGTTTATATGCTTCTCCAAAGAAGTCTTGGATCAAATATCGCGCGACACGGGTTCCTGCGTCAATCGCCGTTAAAATAAAGACGGCTTCAAACATAATCACGAATTGGAAGAAATAAGAGGCCAAATGACTAAAGAACGGAATACCCGTAAAGATGTACGCCATCCCTACAGCTAATGTAACAGCTCCACCTGTTCTTCCTTCTAAGTCAAGACCGATTTCTTTGCTTAGTTGAGGAAGATTCTCGACACTCATACCAAGCGTACGGAACACTTCAGGTGTACTATTAATTGCAAAATAATCTCCCGGATGAAGCGCAGTAGCGGCAATTAACGCCATGATTCCCACTAAACATTCTACGAGCATCGCGCCAAACGCCACCGGCTTCATATCACTCCAACGATCTAGCATTTTTGGCGTTGTGCCTGAGCCAACAAATGCATGAAAACCAGAAATCGCGCCACAAGCAATGGTAATCGAAATAAAAGGCCATACAGGTCCAGCTAAGACAGGCCCTCCTCCATTTACAAACTCCGTAAACGCCGGAAATTGGATGGTTGGATTAACCACAAAGATTCCCGCAATCAGCGCGATGAAAACACCAATTTTCATAAAACTGCTTAAATAGTCTCTTGGTGCCAAAAGCAACCAAACCGGCAGGGCCGCAGCAAAGAACGCATAGATTGGCAGGGCAAGGGCAAGCGTTTTTGTATCAAGTGTTAACAATTCTCCAAGTGCTGTTCCTTGAATATTCGGTCCAAGGAATACCCCCAACATCAGTAATATGAATCCCGCAGATGTCGCCAGCTTTAAATTGCCTGTCTTTTTATAATAAAGGCCGACTCCCATCGCTATTGGAATGGTAATACCAACTGCAAAGGTTCCCCAAGGATTTCGTTCTAAAGCATGAAGCACAACCATGGACAGTCCTGCCATTGTAATTGTAATAATAAATAACATGGCGAGCCCTGTGCAAAATCCTGCCACAGGACCAAGCTCCTCTTTCGCTACCTCGGATAGTGATTTCCCCTTTTTTCGCATCGAAGCAAACAAGACCACAAGATCATGAACAGCTCCGCCAATCACCGCTCCAATTAAGAGCCAAAGGAGACCAGGTAAATACCCAAATTGTGCGGCTAAAATCGGACCAACTAATGGACCGGCAGCGGCAATTGCAGCAAAGTGATGCCCAAATGTGACCCATTTGTTTGTTGGCACATAATCTTTCCCATCCTCGAGTGCATGAGCCGGTGTAGGATGATCATCTGTGACCTTTAGTACCTTCACCATCATAAACGTGCCATAGAGGCGATAGGCAATCGCTAAAATACACATCGATCCTATCACAATTGAAACCGCATTCATTTAACCATCCCCTTTGTATAAACAATTTGTTACAAATATAACATAAATTGAGTGATTTTTCTTTCTTTTAAAACCAAGTTGACAAATATGAATAATTGATTTAATCTAAAATAAGCTTCACCTACTTCCATAAACTCTCTTTTGACAGAGCAAGTTTGAGGCTCTGTCCTTTTTTATTGATTTCATCTTACATAAATACAAGATGGATCACATGTGCCTTCCTCACTAGAAAAATATCACTTCATTTACTTGAAAACAGTTCTTTTGACACAACTTACATTCCAACGTTCATTTCCTGGGAAATTCAACGCAATTAAAAAACCTTTCCCCATATTGGAGAAAGGCTTCGTCTTAAGAACCGTACGTAATTTGGTTTACCGTTTTTTGGTCAAGTCTTTTAATGACTTCTGTTAAAAGCTTCACCGCATTTTCATAATCATCTCGATGAATCATGGCTGCATGGGTATGAATATATCTGCTCGGAATCCCGATGGATAGTGATGGAACGCCATGACCTGTTAAGTGAATACCTCCAGCATCTGTTCCTCCACCTGGCATGGAATCATATTGATAAGGAATGTTTAATTCATCCGCAGTTTGGACAACAAAATCGCGAAGCCCTTTATGAGAAACCATGGAAGCGTCGAATACGACAATCGTTGGTCCTTTGCCAAGTTTGCTTGTTGCTTCTTTTTCAGTAATACCTGGTGTATCACCTGCTACTCCAACATCAATAGCAAATCCAATATCAGGCTGGATGGTAGCTGCAGCTGTTTTAGCTCCGCGTAAGCCAACTTCCTCTTGGACAGTTGCTACACTGTATGCAATATTTTCATGCTGAGTATCCTTTAAATTCTTCATGACATCAATCGCTACTGCACAGCCGATACGGTTGTCCCAGGCTTTTGCAAGAAGCATTTTTTCGTCATTCATTACCGTAAACTCAAAGTAAGGTACGATTTGATCTCCAGGGAGGACTCCCCATTCCATTGCCTGTTCTTTGCTCGAAGCCCCAATATCAATGAACATATCTGTGATTTCGATTGATTTCTTTCGTGCTTCTGGTGATAAGACATGTGGCGGTTTAGAACCAATCACACCTGTAATGTCTCCTTTTTTCGTCACAATGGTGACACGCTGCGCCAGCATCACTTGAGACCACCAGCCACCGACCGTTTGAAAACGAATATAGCCTTTGTCATCGATTTTTGTCACCATGAATCCTACTTCATCTAAGTGACCAGCAAGCATCACTTTAGGCCCATTTGCATTTCCTTCCTTCTTAGCAATTAAGCTGCCAAGGCGGTCTGTAGAGACTTCATCCGCATATGTTTCTATGTATGACTGCATGACTTTTTTTACATCACGTTCATTTCCTGGAATCCCTTTTGCATCCGTTAGGTCTTTCAGCATAGTTAATGTTTGATCTAGTTTTGTCATTCTGTGTATCCTCCTTTTTCTTCATGGTGCATTCTTATTATACAAAACCTCTTTCGTTCAATACGATCTTTTTATGAATATTTTTTCGTTAATCGAAATATTTTTTTAAAAAAAGTTGAAACCTTTTGTCTTTCTCATTCGTAGTACATCAGATAACGGTATTGGAGGTGCATCCTGTCATGTTTGTCATCCTCATTAGACTTGCTCTTGTTGCATTGCTTGTCTATATTTTCTACATGGCGGTAAAATTCTTCTCAAACCCGAGAAGAAAGCTGAAACAAGCACAATTAAAAGAAGGCTTTTATTTTATGGACGAACAGCAAAATGCCCGTAAAAATTTTAATTTCGTCTATAAAGGTGTCTTGTTTGAAGGGGAGAAGCATGTTCCTTCTAAGGATCATCCTCTGTTTGTCCACTCCATTTACGTTTGGACGGAGTCACCTGAGAAGCTAAATGAATTCATATTAGAAGACTTTGAAAAACTTGAGGAAAACATCATTGAACGGTATCCTCAAACAAAAATTGATTGGGATCAGCCCATCAAAAAAATCAAACAAAAAAAGGGAGCAGACACGCCGACTTAACGGCGTCTGCTCCCTTTTCAGATGAGATTGAAATAGACCAATATCACCAATTGGACAACAATTAAAGCAGGCATACCCATTTGAAAAGCAGGATGCTTCGTTTTATGACGGAAATACTGCATGCCAAGAAATGACCCAGCAGCACCAAAAAGTACTGCGGCACTCCATAAGTGCGCTTCTGATATTCTCCATTTGTGTGCTTTCGCCCGGCGTTTATCCTCTCCCATGAGACAAAACCCATAGACATTGACCAAGATGAGCAGCACGATCAGAGCGATATTCATTGATTTCACCTCACATGATGAGAAAAAAAGATCACTCCTTGGCGGAATGATCTTTTATATGACTTACTTGTCTAGTTGTGCTTTTGCAGCATCAGCAAGCTGGTTGAATGCGTTTAGGTCATTCACAGCAAGATCAGCAAGCATTTTGCGGTTTACTTCGATACCAGAAAGCTTTAAGCCATGCATTAAACGGCTGTAAGAAAGACCGTTCATACGAGCTGCAGCATTGATACGAGTGATCCATAGTTTACGGAAGTCACGTTTTTTCTGACGACGGTCACGGAAAGCGTAGTTTCCAGATTTCATCACCTGTTGGTTTGCTACTTTATATAATCTATGTTTTGAACCGAAATAACCTTTTGCTAATTTAAGAACCTTTTTACGACGCTGACGCGACACAGTTCCGCCTTTTACTCTTGGCATTGTAATTCCCTCCTATGTTTCCTATTCCAGATTACTTGATGTTTGCAAGTTGTTGTTTGATACGTTTGAAATCTCCAGCACTTACGATTGCGCTCTTACGCAATTTACGTTTTTGCTTTGTAGATTTGTTAGCGAACAAGTGACTTGTGTACGCATGAGAACGTTTAAGTTTACCAGAACCTGTTTTTTTGAAACGTTTAGCAGATCCGCGGTGAGTTTTCATTTTTGGCATTGGATGTTTCCTCCCTCTGTTACTTTTACTTTTCGACTTTTGGTGCAAGCATGAGGAACATGCTGCGTCCGTCCATCTTAGGTTTTGTTTCTACTGTTGCTACTTCAGCGCAAGCTTCAGAGAAACGGTCTAACACGCGCTGTCCGATTTCTTTATGCGTAATCGCACGGCCTTTAAAGCGGATAGAAGCTTTCACTTTATCTCCCTTTTCAAGGAATTTGATTGCATTACGGAGCTTCGTGTTAAAATCATGTTCATCGATTGTCGGGCTCAACCGAACTTCTTTTAAGCTAATGATTTTTTGATTCTTACGTGCCTCTTTTTCCTTCTTCTGTTGTTCGAATCGGAACTTACCATAGTCCATGATTCGGCAAACAGGTGGTTTTGCATTTGCAGCAACTAACACAAGGTCAAGATTGGCTTTCGTAGCAATTTCCAGAGCTTCCTGGCGGGTTTTAATCCCAAGCTGATCGCCATTTTGTCCGATCAAACGAACTTCACGCGCACGAATACCTTCATTAACTAATTGATCTTTGCTAATAGTGAGCCACCTCCATGAGATTTTGAATTGAGTTCACAATTCATTTTGACCATTTCGTTGTATGTTTTACAGGCAAACAAAAAGTGTGGGCATATAAAACACCCACACTGCGAACATTTGCATGAAAAAATAAATGTACGGTCAACCTGTCAACTACAAACATGTGTCAATCAGGTGAGAAGCGGGTGCTTCTGCTTGTGATATCTATTCAATTCGTTAATTATTCTACACAATTTTCATTTGTCCGTCAAGTAACCGAACTCTTGAAACAACTTTTTCATTTTAGCATGACGAAATGATTTGAGCAAGACTTATTTAAAAAGTAAAAAAGTCTCTTCAATTCCTTCAATATTTCATTAACACACCGATATAAATCAAGTTGTATACATAAAAAACCAAAATATAAACCATATTCCATATAAAAAAGGGTATTATATCTATTTTTTCAAAAAAATGATTGATTTTATAATTCTTTAGACTTATCATTGGAGAAGTATTCAAATTCATTTAATAAAATAAGGAAAAGTAGGGGATTTATTTGAAAAAGTTTTTTAAGATTGGGTGTCTTAGTATCATTATTCTCATTTTGATTATTATCTTTGTATCTTGTATGGCTGGGGGCGGCAGCAAAAAAGATAATACATCAAATACTGGTTCTAAAAATGCAGTAACGAGTAGCGAAAAGAAAAATGATAAAGAAAAAACGCATAAAATTGGAGATAAAGTAGCAGTCGAAGACTTTACTTATCAAGTAAACAGCGTAACAGAAGCGAAATCTTTGCAAAAACAGTATTTGAGCGATGTAACGACAGACGGCAAATTTGTAATTGTTGAAGTAACGGTCAAAAATACAGGTAAAAAAGGTAGAATGGTAGATACTGAGATGTTCAGGTTAATTGGCAAAGACGGCACAGAATACAAATCACTTGCAACAAATAATATGTATGTAAATGATACGGATTCAAGTTTCTTCTTAAAACAAATAAATCCTAAATTATCTAAAAAAGGTAGAATTGCTTTTGAAGTTCCAAACGAAAAGAAATTCTCACTTCAAGTCTCATCAGGATTAGGATGGACTGGCGGTAAGTATAAGACCATTGATTTATCAAAATAATGTAAGAGTGCACATTTTTGTGCACTTTTTTTATTACTAAATAATCTATTTAAACTCTAAAACTTCTATTGTAAAATGAACATGAGCCTGTCACATGCAATTGAGGGTAACTACATACATAACAAGGGAGAAGATCATGAAAGCCGTATTTTTCGATTTAGATGATACTTTGCTTTGGGATGAAAAAAGCATTCATACCACTTTTCAGGAAACATGCAGGGAAGCGGAAAAGAAATATGGACTTGATCCAGAATCGTTTGAACAGATTGTGCGTGAAGAAGCAAGAAAGCTGTACTCTTCTTATGAAACATATGATTATACTGTCATGATTGGCATTAATCCTTTTGAAGGACTGTGGTCCAATTTTAGTGAGCCGATTAGCGAAGGCTTTCAAAAGCTGAACGCCCTTGCACCAGAGTATCGCAAAAATGCTTGGACGAACGGCTTAAAAGAGGCAGGAATTGACGATGAAGCATTTGGTCAATACTTAGCAGACTTCTTTGCAGCAGAGCGCAGAAAACGCCCGTATGTCTATGAAGAAACGTATCCTGTTTTAGAGCGCCTGAAGGGCAGCTATGAATTACTTCTTTTAACAAATGGAGATCCTAGTCTGCAAAAAGAAAAACTTGCAGGTGTCCCGGAACTTGCCCCTTACTTTAATGAAATTGTGATTTCAGGAGATTACGGGAAAGGAAAGCCTGATCCTGGCATCTTTGAGCACTGCCTTCAGCTGTTAAATCTCACAAAAGATGATGTCATCATGGTAGGGGATAATCCAAAAACAGATATTCTCGGCGCTTCTCGCGCTGGCATCCAAACGGTTTGGATCAATCGTCATGGCAAGAAAAATGAAACAGATGTGACACCAGATTATGAAATTAAAGACTTACACGAATTGTTTGATATTTTAAAATAAACCATAGGAAAAACACCCTTCTCCTGATCGAGATTGGTGTTTTTTCGTTTTCGGCTATACAATTGCTGCTAGACTTTGTGCTTGACGATCTAAGCCGCGTGCTGCATCTCCTACATTCATGAATTCCTCGCTTGCTTGCTTGACAAGATCCCGGTTTGTAAACACGCTTGTCTTTGCACGGCTTGTTCCGTTGCTGACCTTTTCAACTTCTAAATGGATCGCCTTCACATAACGATCCACCTTTACAATCGCTTCCTTTGAATCTGTCGCAAGCTTACGGATTTCTGCCGCGACGACACTAAAGCCATTTCCATAGGAACCCGCATGCGCAGCTTCTATGGCCGCGTTCAATGCGAGCAGCTGTGTTTGGGAAGCGATACTGTTAATCGTTGTAGCAATTGAGCTGATCGACTCCACCTGCTCTGTTAACCCTTCTAGCAAACTCATGTTTTGATCCGTTTCATTCGCAATATGTTCAAAAGAAGCATTTACACTTTGACTATGCTGGATGCCGATTTCCGCTCGCTCCATTAATTTAGCAGACATATCCTTTAGGTCTTCTACTACCTGCTTCATTGTGTTTTCTCTCTCCGTAATATCTGTTGCCACTTTCACGACAGCCACTACGTTCCCCTCTTCATTGAGCACTGGTGTATACGTCGCTTCAAGCCATAAGGTGTCACCGTACTTCGTGATCCGCTGCACCTTTTCCTGAAACACTTGACCATTCTTCAAACGCTTCCAAAACATTTGATAACTTGCGTCTTCTGCAATATGCGGAGGACAAAACTGTCTATGCTTTAAACCAATCATTTCTTCCTTTGAATATCTTATGGCTTTTGCAAAAATATCATTGACCCATAGGACCTTACCTGTGACATCAAATTCAATCATCGCCAGTGAGTGCTCTAACGCACGAAGCACAGCTGATTGCTCTAATACTTGTGTTGATATAGTATTTGTTGTTTGAATCATCGCTTTCATTCCCCCAATTTGCCTCTCTCTAATAGTACATACTTACCCATACTTTCGTACTATCTAAACGTATCATTTGCGCAAATGGATCACTAGTGGAGAATTTTTTTCCATAAGAAAAAAGCCAGCAACCTCAATAGATGAGATCACTGACTGTTTCGTTCGCCTTCATTATTTTTTTGCTTCTGCGACTGCATGTTTCACAAAAGCTTCGAGGTCCATTGTTTCTGAATCTTGTTCCCCATATTTTCTTACATTAACTGCGCCATTTTCTGCTTCTTGATCACCGACAACTAGCATGTACGGAATCTTTTGCATTTGCGCTTCTCTAATTTTGTATCCTATTTTTTCATCACGACTGTCTAATTCTACACGCAGTCCTTCAAGCTGCAAACGTTCTTGCACTTTTTTCGCGTAATCTAGATGGACAGATGGTGAAACCGGGATGACTTGGAATTGTACAGGTGCCAGCCATGTTGGAAGGGCTCCTTTGTATTCTTCAATTAAGAAGGCAACGAAGCGTTCCATTGTGGACACAACTCCTCTATGAATGACAACTGGACGATGGTGTTTTCCATCTTCTCCGATATATGTGAGATCGAAACGCTCTGGAAGTAAGAAGTCTAGCTGTACAGTAGACAAAGTCTCTTCTTTTCCAAGAGCTGTCTTTACTTGGACGTCAAGCTTCGGACCATAAAATGCCGCTTCGCCTTCTGCTTCATAGTAGTCATGTCCAAGCTCGTCCATTGCATCTTTCAGCATAGACTGCGCTTTATTCCACATCGCATCATCGTCGAAATACTTCTCAGTATCTTCTGGATCACGGTAAGATAAGCGGAATGTGTAGTCATTCAAGCCAAAGTCTTGATACACTTCTTCAATTAGGCGAACTGTACGAATGAATTCGTCTTTGATTTGATCTGGACGAACAAAGATATGGGCATCGTTTAATGTCATCCCTCGAACACGCTGAAGGCCGGATAAAGCACCTGACATTTCATAACGGTGCATTGTACCAAGCTCTGCAATCCGAATTGGCAATTCGCGATAGCTATGCGGCTCGTTTTTGTAAATCATCATATGGTGCGGGCAGTTCATTGGACGGAGGACAAGATCTTCGTTGTCCATTTCCATGACCGGGAACATATCTTCTTGATAATGCGCCCAGTGTCCTGATGTTTTATACAATTCTACACTCGCAAGAACGGGTGTATACACATGCTCATAACCAAGGCGTACTTCTTTATCAACAATATAACGCTCAATGACGCGGCGGATTGTTGCCCCTTTTGGCAGCCAGAGCGGAAGACCTTGGCCCACCTTTTGAGAGTTCGCAAACAGTTTCAATTCTTTTCCTAGTTTACGGTGATCGCGCTCTTTTGCTTCTTCAAGCAGACGTAAATGCTCGTTTAATTCTTCTTTGCTGAAGAAAGCTGTTCCGTAAATACGCTGAAGCATTTGGTTGTTACTGTCGCCTCTCCAGTAAGCACCTGCAAGGCTTAACAGCTTGAATTCTTTGATTTTCCCTGTAGACGGCAAGTGAATACCACGGCATAGATCGAAGAATTCACCTTGCTCATAAATTGTGACGGCTTCGCCTTCTGGGATTGCTTCTAACAGCTCTAGCTTCAATTCATCGCCAATTGCTTCAAAGCGTGCTTTTGCTTCTTCTCTAGAAACTTCAATGCGCTCAATCGGCAAATTGCTGTTAATGATTTTTTTCATTTCTTTTTCAATCTTTGGTAAATCTTCAGGTGTAATCGCTACATCGATGTCAACATCATAGTAAAAGCCATTTTCGATGACAGGGCCTACGCCAAACTGGACGTGATGCTCTTTTCCATAAATGCGTTTGATTGCCTGCGCTAGTAAATGCGCTGTGCTGTGGCGCATAATATCGAGCGCTTCTTCACTCTTATCTGTGATAATCTCGATTGTTCCACTTTCTAACAGCGGCGTACGCAGATCTATTTCTTTGCCGTTCAATTTACCGGCAAGCGCTTTTTTCTTTAGGCCTGGGCTAATTGATGCCGCGATGTCTTCTGTTGTAGCTGTTTTGTCAAACTCCTTGACTGCTCCATCTGGAAATGTAAGTTGAATTTGTTCTGACATCTCTAGTCACTCCTTTTTTTGGCAATATAAAAACCCCGCCCCCTGGAAAGGGACGAGGTTGAATAAACGGAATCGTGGTTCCACCCTTTTTCCCGTATTTGCAGCTTGCTTTGTCAAAAGCAAATACGGCTTGTGGTTCAATAACGGGAATTCCCGTCAGCTATTACTAAACAGTTCACAGCTGATGTTCAAAGGTGGTAAAGCAAATGGTCCTCTGCTAGGAAGCTTTCAGCCACGGCTTCCCTCTCTTTAAGCGGGTGTTCATTTGTTCATATCCTTATCAATACGGTCTCTGTATGAAGTTACACCGTATTATAAAACGTTTTTTCGTGAAAATCAAGAAAGCTTTTCACTTTTCTTTTCCAAATGACTAGGAACAAATTGAACATGCTGTTCCTGAAACGAATGAGGAGGGAATACCTCAACTCTTTCTTGAAAAATATTTTGAATGGTTTGCACCATCGAGTGACCTGTATCATCTGTAAATAGGTCAATTTTTTGTGGCGCAATGGATACAAGCGGTGCAATCAACTGCGAATCAATATACATTGGATGCTCTCTTACAAACTGTCTGTCTATGTATTGTTTTTGATCACGCTCAGAAGCGTACCGAAATTCCCAAATCATCAGGCGGTCCTGATGCACAACATGTACTTTTTCAAGCTTAGGTTCTCTTGACATCACATAGTCTCGAAGGGATTGAATAAAGTTTTGATATTCTTGTTCCATCTTATACTCTTCGATGGATACTTCAACATAGTTCTTCAGCCTTCTGTCATACGCTGAGAGCCTAAATGTCATAAATGAACCAATGGAAAAAACACCTTTCTGTAAAGAAATCGTCTCAAGCTCTTTTTTTAACAGATCCTCCCTCGGTGGGTCTTGATGAATTCCAGGGATATCATCTAGATCCCCTTTCATGATGCTATGTGCGATTGAAAGAATTTGGTGCTGCTCTTCTGGATCTTTAAATAAGTATGTGTTTTCAAGGATGCTACGCATGCGTTCATTTTCTTTGCATTCCAAAAAAAAGTGAATCAGTAATGTCCGCACAATGTGCTCTATGGCTTCTCCTGATTTTTTCGCTTCTATGAGAAGCCGGTCTTTCCCTTGTTGAATCGAAATGTGATGCCGACTGTCCAAGTGTTCAGCAAGATGTAAAAAAGCGGCGGTATCATATTCATCTTCAAAGATTATTTCAAGCATGTTTGTCCCCCCTAACGACATCTGTTACATATATATGGGGGGAACATAAAAAATAGACGCCTAAAATAAATCAGGCATCTTTCTTTTTAAAATCAGTGGCACTAAGATAAAGATCAAATAAATCAAACAAACAATCGCTAAGGCGGCATAATTTCCGCTTACAAAGCTTGATCCAAGGACATTTAATGCCACAGTACCAGGTATTAACCCTAAAAAAGTCGCTGCCGCAAATGCACGATAATTCGCACGTGAAGCTGCTGCGGCATAACTGACAAAATCAAAGTGAATGGGTGCAATGCGTAATAAGAGGATATAAAGAAATCCATGCTCTTGAATACGGGACGTCACCGCTTTTAGCTTCCGATTGCTTGATTCGGTTTCCTGCTTGTTTGAACGGAAGGTTGAGGCAAGCAGGAAAGATCCTGTTGCACCTGCTGTCGCACCAGCTAAGGCATAAATGGTCCCAAGGACACTGCCGAATGCCAAACCTGCTGCTAGCGAAAAGACGGTGAGAGGGACAAGCACAAATGGACGAAAAAGTGATAAGAAAAGAAAGACAAAGGGAGCCAGCATCCCAAATTGAAGAATCCAATTCTTCACATCTTTCGGCGACAGTTGAAGATGCTGTTTGTTGAGCCACCATAGCACAGCAGCTACAACCCCAATCACGAGGAAAAGCAGCCATTTTCTTTTATTCATTGCATCCGCTCCCCTTCACGTGACCTATCTTTTTATAAATGACGGCGATTTTCCCCTTCAAGCAGAACTGGTTCAGCTAGGTAGAGAATACGTTCCATTAATCGAGCTGCCTTCACCTCTTCTTTTTCCCCGCGCTGTGAGTACGTAAAGTGATGCTTTAACTCATTCGGTGAGAAATTAGAAGAGAAAAAAGTCGGCAGCTGCTCTGCCATGCGATATTGCAAGATTGTTCCTAAAAGTTCATCTCGTACCCAGCTTGTCATCGACTCTGCTCCAATATCATCAAGCATTAAAATTGGTGTTGATTTGACCATATTTAGCTTCTCTTCGAGTGTATGATCGGCTAACGAATTTTTTAACTCTCTCACAAATTCAGGCACGTATACAAGGAGAGATGGATACTCTTTTACCGCTAGCTGCTGCGCAATTGCTGCCAGAATAAATGTTTTTCCGACCCCAAACTTCCCGTGTAAATAAAGGCCTTTTCCCTTACCTGTTTCATCATAACTTTGCAGGAATTGACCTACTTTTTGAATGACTTCTTGTCTTCCAACCACATTTAAATCAGCAAACGTCGCTTGAAGAACATTCTGCGGAATGTACATGCTTTTCATGAGTTCTTGCTGTTTTTTCTGTCTATCAAGCCGCAGTTTGACAGGACAAGGGGAATATTCAATATCAATGCTCTGACCTTTGATCACAAGCTTCGGGTGATACCCGTCTAAAATGACATTTACATTCTCTTCCTCTAAGCAGTAAGAACAGCCCTTTGATTGTTGTACATATTCAAAGAGTCTGTTCAAACTGCGATTGATCATGTCTTCTTGGATGTCCTCTTGATGCTCCTTTAAAAAAGCTTTTACATCTTCATCAGCTAGGACACTTTCTTTAATCTGATTGTATCTCACTCGAAAATCTACCCGCCCTTTTAGCTGATCAAATGAACGACCGATCGGTTTCATCTCCATCTCACCTCACATTAATGTGCATTGTACTTTTTCATATTATTAAACTGATCTAACAATTTTTCTTTTTCTCGTTCGAGGTCCTCTGTAGACAAGTTATCTGTCTGTTCTTTTGGCTGTTCTTTCGTTTCAGCTTCTTTCATCCAGTCAGGCAGCTTCTCCTCACGGATCACTTTTCCTGATCCATATGATTGACGCTTATTTTTTTGCTGCGCCCATTCTGTCATTTGCCTATTTTCTTCTTTGGCAATTTTCATAGCAGCTGCCACGGTTTTAATTTTCTTTCGCACCCAGTGGGCGGCGATTTTCTGCATATATGTTTTGGACAGCTTCATATCGGTTTTTAGCAGTGTATAGTAGATCAGGACATTCATGACCCCAGGCTCTAGCTGCTGCTCAAGCATAATATCTTCAACAATTCTTAAGTCTGCATACGTCGGCTCAATGCCATCTGCCATATCTTTTAGAAGCTCTCTAGGCGAAATATGATCAAGCTTTTCAATCAATTTCGCATCAGGTGCATCTGCACCTGAATTTTGCGTGACATTGTGACGTAAATGTCTTGGCTGTTTTTGATCAATCAGCTTCGGCTGTTCGCCTCTGTATTCAATTTGATACCAGTCTCTCGCTGCTTTTCGCAGATCCTCAGTTGATATCATCTGATCTGAACCACATGCACCTGCGACAATATTTTGCATTTGCAGCGGGGTGATGCCATAGACGACCGCTAACTTCTTAATTGTCTCTTTCACTTGCTTTGTCAAAGCTTTTCTCGGAATCATCATATCCGACATGCCTGCTAACAATAGATCAAAATCAAAAGATTCATCTGAAAGCGGTGCAGGCTGACTTGAGCCAACTGTCACATATTCGTAGCCCTCGTCAAGCGATGACGCCTGATTGATTTCCTCTGTCATCTTGCGCTCTCCTGGCTGCAAGACGTGAAACACTTCTTCAAACGATCGGGAGATGTTCTTTGCATCAGCAGGAACTCCTGGATAAGAAAAATAATCACGAAGCTGCATATATTTTGCTTTCTCTACCCGATGATACAAAAGGACATTCAGCATACCGTCTTGGAAAAATTCATCCGGTCTCAGCGGCGGCACGAGCTCATATGTAAACAGTCTGCCTTCTTCCGTTTCCTGTTCATATGTGCGGAGTAATCCGATCGCTTCAAGCTTTAAGCGCTCCTCAAAAATATCATTTAAATTCGTTTGCAGCATCACCATCAGCTGACGGTGAGGTGCGGGTTTCCCCCACATTCGATTTTGTTCCAGCTCTCCCCACAGCGTCATGTATAAACTGAAAGCGGACATGCCAATAAGCGGCTGATATAAAAGAGTAATAAGCTGTCTATCGATGTCACCGAGCAATGAAGCGCTTTTGACGACATACGGATCGACGGCTAGCACTTCCTTCCAATGCTCTGTCATATGCTGATCCTCCCTTAATACGGTTGTCTTCATTGTACACTCTTTTTGCGTTTTACGCTTTACGCAGGAAAAAGAGCATGAAGAATCTTCAGCTCTTTTTTAGCGTTCTTTCTTTAATAAATCTTTTAATTCATCAATAAATACATTGATATCTTTAAATTGACGATATACCGACGCAAACCTGACGTAAGACACTTCATCAATTTTCGCCAGCTCGTCCATCACCATTTCCCCTACAAGCTCGCTTTTCACCTCTGACATGCCTTGGTTACGCAATTCCTTCTCGATGTTAAAACAGACATCCTCAAGCTGTTTTAAAGCGACAGGACGTTTTTCACACGCTTTGATGAGGCCTCTCAGCATCTTTTCCCGGCTGAATTCTTCTCGAATTCCTTCTTTTTTCACCACAATCAATGGCAATTCTTCTAATTTTTCAAACGTCGTGAAGCGATATTGACAGCTTTCACACTCTCTTCTGCGACGGATGGACTTCCCTTCATCTACTGGTCTTGAATCAAGCACCCTTGTGCCAAGGTGCTGACATGTGGGACATTTCATTTCATCAGCTCCGATCTCTTCTTGGAAGTTGTTTGTCTAGTTCTTTATAAAGGGACAAAACAGCCTTTTGACTGTAGCCAAAGTCTGTTGGCAGTGCTGTTTCTGTTGTCACATTAAAATCGACAGCTGTTTCAAAAGGACGAATTGAAATGACAGTCGCCACGAGAAAAGCTTTTTTCGGCGTTCGTATGTTTGCGCTGATTTCACCTCGTTCTGCTGAAACAGATGTCACTTGATAGGAATCGTTTCTTGAAAGAACGGCTTCTACCGCTTGAAAAACTTGAGTTTGTGTCGATTTGTAGTAATGGCTTTTCAGCTCTGACACTGGATGATGGTCAGATGTTTCTGTATGATTTGAAATGAATCGTTTTAGCTTTTGCCCTAAAGTCATACACGTATCCCCTTTGTCATAAACCCTCTTCTTTATTTTATAAAAAAAACCTTTGTTTTCCTAGAACAAAAGTATAGACAGGTTGGATCATGCTGAATGCCCGTGTATGGAACAAATATAAAAAGGAGCATAACACAAAGGCATTTAATGCTTTTGGCCAGCTCCCATTGCAATCTTTTTTATGTTTACAGTGCTTTGGCTTGCGCCTGTTTCACTTGTACAGGTCCCATGCCTCGAGGAATTTCGATGTTTTCTCTTGTTTCAGCACCTAGTTCATCTCCGATATGATCTGCTGCAATATTCGGATCTAGATCGCCGCAAGTATAAACATCTATGCTCGCATAACCATGTTCAGGAAAGCTGTGAATTGTCAGATGAGATTCAGAAATAATGACAACTCCACTTACTCCTTGAGGTGCAAATTTGTGAAAAGCAACCTCTCTTACTTCAGCTCCTGATTTCAAAGCTGCATTTACAAACGTTTTTTCAATAAAATCCATGTCGTTCAGTTTATCACAGTCGCATCCCCATAACTCGGAGATAACGTGACGTCCGATTGTTTCCATCATGGACCCCCCTTAAACAAGAATGAAAGAGTGAAGTTCTAAGCAGCCGGACCGGACATATACCACGGGGGAAAGTTAGTCCAAAGAGGTCCTAACCCTTTAAGTATACCCGAATGAGTCTGCGAACAAGAAGTTCACGAAAAATAGTATACTTTGTTTAGACCCATTTTGCAAGCTGTGTTTTTAGTGGGATTTTCTCTCATTTCTTGAAAAGGGACGTTCAGTCTTCTTCATTTCAAACAGCTGAAAGCTCTTTCATCTGGGAACCAACAAACTTTACAAGATCAACCACTCTGCAAGAATAGCCCCATTCATTGTCATACCATGCAAGAACTTTTACTTTTCTGCCTTCCATCACCATCGTTGTAAGTCCATCAACGACAGCAGAATAAGGGTTTGTGTTAAAGTCTGTGGAGACAAGTGGTTCATCGGTGTAATCTAATATGCCAGCAAGAGATGTTTTTGAAGCCGTTGCAAAGGCAGCATTGACCTCTTCTGCTGTGACATCTTTTTTCAAATCGACCACAAGATCAACCATCGACACATTTGAAACCGGTACGCGAAGTGCAAGTCCATGTAATTTCCCTTTCATGTGCGGCAACACTAAAGAAAGCGCTTTAGCGGCACCCGTCGTCGTTGGAATGATGGACTGGGCACATGCTCTTGCCCGGCGCAAATCCTTGTGGGGGTTGTCGATATTTTTTTGATCATTTGTATAAGCATGAACCGTTGTCATTAAGCCGTTGTCGATGCCAAATTCATCATCTAACAGCTTGACAACTGGTGCTAAGCAGTTTGTTGTACAAGATGCGTTTGAAATAACGACGTGCTTTTCAGGATCAAGATCATCCTCATTGACACCCATTACAATTGTAACGTCTTCATTTTTACCTGGAGCTGTAAGTACGACCTTTTTCGCTCCGGCATCTATATGGCCCATCGCTTGATCTTTTGAATTAAATTTCCCTGTTGCTTCGATCACGATATCAATCCCAAGCTCTCCCCATGGAAGCTGCTTTGGGTCTCTATTATTGAGCAAAAGCACTCTTTTGCCATTGACAATCAACGCGTCATCTTCTGCTGTCACATCGCATTCGTAACGTCCATGATTTGTGTCATATTTAATTAAATGTGCTAGCGTTTCGGCAGGATAGCTTGCGTTCACCGCTACAATTTGAATTTGATCATCAAGCATTGCTTTTCTGAAGACCATGCGTCCAATTCTGCCAAACCCATTGATCGCTGCTTTTACCTTCATGAACAGGTCACTCCTCTATTATGTGTTATACTCAATAAATTTATTTATGAAATTAGTATATCACATTAGAATGTAATTGCCAGTATATAAACGTATATTTTCAAAAAAGGGCTGTTCTTTGCAATGAAATTGACGAAAAAAGCATAAAAAAAGAAGAGCACTGTATGTACTCTTACTTATCTGTATGTTCCCATTCGTTTAATATGTTCTCTAATTGCTTTCTCATAAAAGCAAGATCTTTTGTGTTTTCTATCACACGGTCTGCTTTTTGGCATTTTTCCTCAAGAGGCTGCTGGGAGTGAATGCGATTCAGTGCTTCTTCCTCGCTCAGGTCGTTTCGATTCATGAGCCGCGACAGCTGCAATTCAGGCGTCGTGTACACAACGATGATACGGTCGACTAGCCCTTCCAGCTTGCTCTCGAATAGGAGCGGGATATCAAGCACAACAAATGTTTCATTGTTGCTCACCCCTTCATCACGCTGCTCGAGCATTTCCTTTCTGACTTCAGGATGAACGATGGCATTGAGCTGTTTTCTTTTCTCTTCATCAGAAAAAATGATCGCTCCAAGCTGCTGCCGGTTCAGTTCACCATTTGGCAGAAGAACCTCTTCACCAAAGGTTTGAACGATTTGATGAAGGGCAGGCGATCCTTTAGAAACCGCTTCTTTTGCAATGATATCTGCATCCACCACCCGAATGCCTTTCTCTTTTATCATCTGCGAGACTGTGCTTTTTCCGCTAGCAATCCCGCCTGTTAATCCAATGACGAGCGTCAATTCGTTTCCTCCTTTACAGCTTCCACACCCCAATTAAAATGAGCAACAGCCCTGGTAAGCATGCGAGTTTATCGATCCAGCGCCAATTGGCCAAATAATGACCCGCACGCAGTCCAATGCATACAAAAAGAGAACTCATCACAGCGACCGTGATGCTCATGACAATTGGAGAAAAACCAAGAATCGCTGCACCAATCCCTGCACCAAATGCATCGATGGATAAAGCAATTCCAAGAAGCACCGCTTCCATTCCATTAATGGTGCCAGAGCGGTCAATATCTGCACTTGTAGGCTTTCGCAAAATATGAATGACAAGCCCAAGAGACTGCACTTCTACATTGAGAAGTGTTTTTTCATGAAGGAGCAAATCACGCTCTTTCGCTGGTTTATAAAATTGATACAGAACCCAAAGTCCGATGGCAATTAAGATGCCTCCACCCAGTTTATCTGTCACTGAGACAGGGAGGAATGTCGTGAGCAGGCTGCCAATCAGCATGGAAATGAGCAACACAATTCCTGAACAGCAAGCAATAATAACGATGGCTTTAAATGGAATCCTCATCTTGCGAAGACCATACGTAAAACCTACAGAAAAGCTGTCAATGCTGACGGCAATAGCTAAAAACAGAAGCGAAAACGAAATCATACCTGTACTCTTCCTTTCTGTTCATGCAACGATGATCAAGAGTCTCTAGGCGTCCTTAGACTCTTCTTCACTATATGAAGAGCAGGTGGGCTGTGTGTCAGTCTACACCTTGCTGAAAAAAGAATGTTTTTTATCGTATGCATGGCAAAAAGGAAGCATGCTGACGGCTTACTTTTATGAAGGGCGTTTTTGGCAGGTCACACAAAAATGAGTGCCGCGCCCTCCAACCACTGTTTTTTCTATGATACTTCCGCACGTCTGGCAAGGTTCTCCCCGCCGGTCATATACAAGAAGCTGTAACTGAAAAGTCCCAATATCACCTTGTGAATTGATGTAGGAACGAATGGTGCTACCTCCTGCATCAACAGCCACTTGAAGCGTGTCAATAATATGTTTGTGGAGCACCTTACAAGATTCAAGGCTTAGCTGATTCGCTTTTGTTTCTGGATGAATGCCTGATTTAAACAGCACTTCATCTACATAAATATTACCAAGGCCAACCACAATCTTTTGATCAAGTAAAGCCGTTTTGACCACGCGGGAGGTTTTCTTTAATTGCTCCCATAAATAGTCTGGTGTAAATGAGTCTGAAAAAGGTTCATATCCCAGCTGTGATAGCGGAAGTTCTTTTTCTTCTTCGCCTGGCTGAAATAGATGCATCGTCCCAAATTTACGGACATCATGATACCGAAGTTCGGTACCATCTGTGAACGTAAAGACGACGTGTACATGTTTATCATAAGGCTCACCAGTTTCATGTACACGGTATTTCCCTTCCATTCTTAAATGGGAGACCATCACATAGTGGTCTAAATGAAAGAGTAGAAACTTCCCTCTTCTTTCAATGGTTTGAATGGTTTCTCCTACCATCCTTCTAGCGAACTCTTCCGGTTCCCCAGGACGTTTGATGATATTTGGCCATTTGATATCGACCGTTTCAATCGTTTTTCCTTTGACTAACCGCTGAAGAGTGCGCCGGACGGTCTCAACCTCTGGTAATTCCGGCATGCTCCTCGCTCCTTTTTCTCTCTCTTTATTTTGCGTCGTACCAAGATGGGCCTGAAGCGAAATCGACTTTTAGCGGCACATCGAGCTGAAGTGCGCTTTCCATGACTTCAGGGACGATTTTTTCTAATATGGCGATTTCTTCTTTTGGCGCTTCAAAGATCAGTTCATCGTGCACTTGCAATAACAGATTTGCCTGCAGATTCTCTTCTTTTAACTTTCGTGCCATATCAATCATCGCTTTTTTGATGATATCGGCGGCACTGCCTTGGATCGGTGTGTTCATTGCCGTTCTTTCCGCAAAGCTTTTCACATTAAAATTACGGCTTGTGATATCTGGAATATATCGTCTACGTTTAAGAAGCGTGGTCACATACCCTTTTTGTTTTGCTTCCTGCACGATGTCTTCCATATAAGTTTTCACGCCTTTAAAGCTTGTTAAATAACGTTCAATGAAGGCCGCTGCTTCTTTTCTTGTAATCCCAAGGTTTTGAGACAGTCCATAATCACTAATTCCATATACGATTCCGAAGTTGACAGCTTTGGCCTGTCTTCTCATAGAGGAAGTCACTTCTTCTTCTGAGACATGGAACACATCCATGGCTGTTTTCGTGTGAATATCCATATCTTGCGTAAAGGCTTCAATCAAGTTCTCATCTTGAGAAATGTGCGCGAGTACACGCAGCTCAATTTGAGAATAGTCAGCTGCAAACATGAGCCAGCCTTCTTTTGACGGAACGAACGCTTGACGAATTTTTCGGCCTTCTTCTAAACGAATCGGGATGTTTTGAAGGTTTGGGTCTGTTGAGCTTAGTCTTCCTGTTTGTGTAAGTGCCTGATTAAATCTTGTGTGCACTTTATGCGTATCTTTGCGCGTCACTTTCATTAAGCCTTCCACATAAGTAGATTGCAGCTTTCCTATTTGACGGTAATGCAGAATGGACCGAATAATTTCGTGCTTGTCTTCAAGCTTTTCAAGGACATCCGCAGACGTAGAGTAGCCTGTTTTGGTTTTTTTGATAACAGGCAGTCCTAATTTTTCAAATAAAATCACACCAAGTTGCTTCGGTGAATTGATGTTAAATGTTTCTCCTGCTAACCGATGAATGGTTTCTTCATATTCCTTCAGCTTCTTCGTGAGTTCTTCACCCATTTTCTGAAGACGTTCAACATCCACTTTTACCCCAAGAGATTCCATTTCACCTAAGATGAGGGCAAGTGGCAACTCTAAATCTTCATACAGCTCATGCTGGTCATTCTTTTCTAACGCTTCAAGGGTCAAATCATGCAGCGCTGAGATCGCTGCTGCTTTTCTTCCAAGATGGTCTTTTAGCTCTTCTTCAGGTGGAATTGCCTGTTTCGCTCCTTTTCCGTATACTTTTTCATCGGAAAGGGCTATGTTCAGGCCATATTCCTTCGCCACACTTGCAACGTCCTCATAGGATTTCTGCGGATTGACCACATAGGAAGCGAGCAGGACATCGTTATCGACACCTTTAAGATCGACATCATGCCATCTGAGGGCAACAACCGCTCTTTTGGAATCAAAGACCCATTTCTTCTTCGTTTCATCCTGTACCCATTGTTTAAACGCTTCAGATTGCAGAGCATCTTCTTTTGTCATAAAAAATGCACCGTTCTCATTATGGATCGCAAACCCTATCAAATCGGCTTCGTGATAATTGTCTCCTAGCTGTTCTACCACAAGTGCAGCGTGATCTGTCAGCATGTCCTCCGTGACATCTGTCATTTTCTTCACGTCTAGTTCGTCTATTTCTACTGGTTCATCTGATTCTGGCGCTTCTCCTAAACGCTCTAGCAGCGTTTGAAAGCCCAGTTCTTTATAAAGAGAGATGACCTGCTCCATGTGAGGACCTTCATAGGCGAGCTCTTTGCTTGACACATCTATTGGTGCTTCTACGAGAATCGTCGCCAGCTTTTTACTCATCACCGCTTGTTCTTTATATTCTTCAAGCTTTTCTTTTAGCTTTTTCCCGCTGACTTCGTCAATATGATCAAGCAGATTTTCAACCGTTTCAAACTGCTTTAGTAATTTGATCGCTGTTTTTTCACCGACACCAGGCACGCCAGGGATATTGTCTGATGAGTCTCCCATCAGCCCTTTCATGTCGATGATTTGATCTGGTCTGAGGCCGTATTTCTCTTCAATATGTGCCGGTGTGTAATATTCTACTTCTGTGATCCCTTTTTTCGTAATGGCTACTGTTGTATGGTCTGTTGAAAGCTGCGTTAAGTCTTTATCTCCTGAGAAGATTTTGACCTCAAAGCCGTCCTTTTCTGCCTCTACAGCCAGTGTGCCGATAATGTCATCTGCCTCGTATTGCGGAAGCTCGTACCTTTTCACTTGATAAGCATCTAATAGCTCACGGATGAACGGCATTTGTTCTGATAGTTCTGGCGGAGTTTTTTGTCTTCCGCCTTTATATTCCTTAAAGGTCTCGTGACGGAAGGTGGTTTTACCCGCATCAAATGCTACGAGCATATGAGTCGGCTTCTCGTCTTCCAGCATCTTCATTAAGATCATCGCAAAGCCATAAATGGCATTTGTATGTACGCCTTTATCATTGGATAATAGCGGCAAAGCAAAAAAGGCCCGATAAGCGAGACTGTTTCCATCCACAAGTACTAATTTCTTTTGATCTGTCATCTTTTAATCCTCCATCGACTGAGCCGGCTCAGCCGTCTCTTTCGCACATTGTATGTTCATTTTATCAAAGTTTATTTTGAAAAGAAAATAGACGAGCCTGCATAAAAAAGGGACGAAAACAACAAGTGTTTTCGTCCTTCCAAAATTGGCTCCTTGGATGAAGGGGTTCCTATTCATCCTACCAATGATTGATTAACAAAACATGAATTCATTGTAAAGATCATGTAAATTTTAACGCCACTTTCCATTCTTCTCTATTTTGACTTTAAACTCACGGTAAACGTCGTCCCTTTGCCTTGTTTGCTATGAACAGAAATCGTTCCTTCATGTGCTTCGACTAGGTGTTTGACAATGGCAAGACCAAGCCCTGTACCGCCTGAGTTTCTACTTCTATCTTTATCAATTCGATAAAATCTCTCGAATATTCTTGGAATCTCACTCTTTTTCATACCGATCCCTGTATCTGCTACATCAAATTCATAGCTGTCTTTCCTCTGTCTTGCTGTGATCGTGACACTTCCTCCCTCTGGTGTATAGGTGAGAGCATTATTGATCAGGTTGAGGAAAATTTGTTTTAATCTCAGCGGATCAGCCATGACATAGACCGGCTCTTTCGGGACACGCACTTGTAGGTCAATGCCTTTTTCAGCAGCCTTTTGTTTTAGCAACACTTCAATCTCTTGAATGATTTCTGTCGCGTTGGCTTCTTGAATATTCAGCTTAAAATGCTGCTGTTCAATTTTCGAGAGATCAAGTAAGTCTTGGATGAGCGTTTCTAAACGAATACTCTCTTTTAGGATGATGGACAAAAATTGTGTGAGCGCTTCTTTGTCGTCAATGGCACCATCCAGAAGTGTTTCAGAAAAGCCTTTAATTGACGTAATCGGTGTCTTTAATTCGTGTGACACGTTAGCGACAAAGTCTTTTCGCATCTGTTCTAGCTGCTTTGTTTCTGTCACATCATGAAAGACAAGAACAATCCCTTTCCATTCATCGTCTGTACTTAAGATCGGGACACCATCGACTTGGAAATAACGGCGCTCGATGTCAACAGCGAGACGTAAAAACTTTCGGACCTTGGTTTCTGTCATGAAAATTTCGTCTATTAACTCAATAATCTCTTCATGGGTAAAGGCTTCATGATACAGCTTGTGCATGTAAATATGTTTTTGCACTTTGAATTGCTTGCGGAATGTTCGATTGACTAAGTGAATATAGCCCATTTTATCAATCAAAATAATCCCCGCTCCGATGTTTTCAATGACTGTTTGCAGACGATCTCGCTGCATTTCGCCAGCGCTTGTCATGTCTTGAAGACTTTCTGCCAGACGCTTCATTGATGTATTGAGTTCACTTGTTTCAATGATCAGCTCTTCATAGTTATTTGTATCATAGTTCCCTCGTTCAAGCTGTTTGGCCACCTTTGTGGCATAATCAATCGGCTTTACATACTTCATCGACATGCGATAGCCAAAAAAGACGATGATAATGATGGCTGAACCAAGACAAAAGGCTAATGCAAGCCAGAGCTGGCCGTCAATCTCATTCAAAGGCTGGAATGAAGCATGAAGAAATAAATATCCCGCCGGTTCGTTTTGTTTCATCATTGGAACTGCATAATGAAACAGCGCATCCTTCTCATCCTCAATGAACATTCCTTTTGTTTGAAGCTGCTCACTTTTCAGTGTGTTTAAAATGACAGCCCTTTGTTCTGCTTGACCCGTTGTATGTATGATATTCCCCTTCACGTCCACAATCGACGCATTCATATCGAGATGCTGCTTTGCTTGATTGAGAATCTTCTTGTTTTGCTCCGCATTCAAATCTTCCACATTCATAGAAGAAAGGAGAAAACTCGATTCCTTTTCCATTCGTTCGGTTAATTTTGTTTCATAGAAAATATGAAACATATGATCCAAGAAAAGACCAAGCGCAACAAACACAATAAACAGGAGAAAAATGAGCCCAGAAAAAAGTCGGGTTCTCACTTTACTCATTTGGCTTTGGCTCCTCCAATTTGTAGCCTAAGCCTCGAATGGTTTTAATATATGTTGGTTTTTTCGTGTTCTTTTCAATTTTGTCCCGCAAGTGGCTGATATGCACATCCACAATACGAGTATCACCTGCAAAGTCATAATTCCAAACCGCACTTAACAATAGATCACGCGTCAAGACACGGCCTTTATGCTTAGCCAAATAAAGAAGCAGTTCAAATTCCTTTGGCGTGAGCTCTAGACGTTCTTCTTGGAAATAGACTTCGTAATGTTCAGGTAAAATGCGCAGGTCTCCAATTTTGATTTGGTCTGCAATGATCTCTTCCTTCTCTTCTTGCACGGGAGCCGGCTGAGATTGCTGTGCTCTTCTCAAAATGGCTTTTACCCGAGCACCCACTTCTCTAGGACTGAAAGGTTTTGTCATGTAATCATCGGCTCCAAGTTCAAGACCGAGCACCTTATCAAATTCATCGTCCTTTGCTGTCAGCATTAAAATAGGGAACATCATTTTTTGAATTCTCAGTTGTTTGCACACTTCAATGCCATCCATTTTCGGAAGCATTAAATCAAGCACAATCAGATCAGGCTGTTCACTTGCTGCTTTTTCAAGCGCTTCTTCTCCGTCTCTTGCTGTGACGACATCGTAGCCCGCCCTTTCAAGGTTATAGCTTAGAAGTGTTACAATTGATTCTTCATCATCCACAACTAATATTTTTTTATTCATGTTGTGCCTCCAATTAGTGATTTCCCCTGCATCCGGTTTTTTGTATCTTATGTGAAAAGCGAGAAGTCATGCTTTCTCTTTCATTTTAACGAAAGCTTAACAAGAGAACAATTTAAAATTTCGACAAGATTGGTTTTGTAAACAAAAAGAAGACTCCTCATACGAGAAGCCTTCTCAGCGTGTAGACAAACCCTCGCATTCGGTGTCAGTCCTGCGCGCTGGTGCTCACGAATGTCAAATTCGCTCCGCGCCAGTACTCGCCCTTCCTAGACTGCAAAGGTTTTCTATCACGCTGAAAAGAAGACAAAGGGCTAAAATAAACAACATTTTAGCCCTTTGTCAACAATCTGAAAGAAGACTCCTCATACGAGAAGCCTTCTTTTTTATTCATATTAAGACAATACTTTCATGACGTTCTTTACAGATTCAACAGAACGGTCAAGCTGACTTCTTTCTTCTTCTGTCAGCTCAAGCTCGATGATCTGCTCAAGGCCGTTTCCACCTACGATTGTTGGAACGCCAAGGTAAATGCCTTCGTAGCCATATTCACCTTCAAGGTATGCAATCGTCGGCATGACGCGGCGTTGATCTTTTAAGATCGCCTCAACCATTTCAACGAGTGAAGCAGCAGGTGCATAATACGCACTACCGTTACCTAATAGGTTAACGATTTCACCGCCGCCTTTTCTTGTTCTTTCAACAATTGCATCAATTCGCTCTTTAGGAATTAATGTTTCCAGCGGGATACCGCCTGCATAAGAGTAACGTACAAGAGGAACCATGTCGTCCCCATGTCCGCCAAGAACAAAGCCCGTCACATCTTTCACAGATAGGTTTAATTCTTGAGCAACGAACGTACGGAAACGTGCTGTATCAAGAATTCCTGATTGTCCGATGACTTTTTCTTTTGGTAATCCTGATTCTTTATAAACTGCATATGTCATTGCATCAACAGGGTTTGTTAACACAACAATGATCGCTTCTGGAGAATATTTAACGATTTCACGTGTCACACTGCGCATGATTTTTTCATTTGTTGACACGAGGTCGTCACGGCTCATTCCCGGCTTTCTTGCAATTCCTGCCGTAATGACCACGACATCAGAACCGGCTGTATCTTCGTAGTTAGAAGTTCCTGTAATATTCGCATCGAAGCCTTGAACAGGGCTTGCTTCCAGCATGTCAAGTGCTTTCCCTTTTGTCGGGTTCTCAAGCTGAGGGATATCCACTAATACGACATCCGCTAATTCTTTTTGAGCTGTTAGAAATGCTGTAGTTGCTCCAGTAAAGCCTGCTCCGATGACAGATACTTTTTTACGCTTGTTTGCCATTTCCTTTTTCCCCTTTAACTTTAAAGTTTAAGAATCAAGACAAGTTTTTGATGAGCTCGTCAGCAAACTCAGAACATTTCACTTCTGTTGCACCGTCCATTAATCTAGCAAAATCGTACGTGACGACTTTAGATGCAATTGTTTTTTCAACAGATTGAATCACTAGATCAGCAGCTTCTTGCCATCCAAGGTGCTCAAGTAAAAGCACGCCTGATAGAAGAACAGAAGATGGATTCACTTTATCAAGACCAGCATATTTCGGTGCTGTTCCGTGAGTCGCTTCAAAAATAGCATGTCCTGTTTCGTAGTTGATATTTGCACCAGGTGCGATACCAATTCCACCAACTTGTGCTGCAAGTGCATCAGAGATGTAGTCTCCGTTTAAGTTCATTGTTGCGACAACATCGAACTCAGCTGGACGAGTTAAAATTTGTTGAAGGAAAATATCTGCAATGCTGTCTTTGACAATGATTTTGCCAGCAGCTTCTGCTTCACTTTGCGCTTTGTTTGCCGCATCTTTTCCATCTTGTTCTACAATACGATCATATTGTGCCCATGTAAAGACTTTGTCGCCAAACTCTTTTTCAGCCACTTCGTAGCCCCAGTTTTTGAAGGCTCCTTCTGTAAATTTCATGATGTTTCCTTTGTGAACAAGTGTCACAGATTTACGGCCTTGGTCAATCGCATATTGGATCGCTGCTCTGACAAGACGAGATGTTCCTTCTTCAGAAACTGGTTTGATTCCGATACCTGATGTTTCTGGGAAACGGATTTTATTCACACCTAATTCGTTTTTCAAGAAGTCGATTAACTTCTTCACTTCGTCTGATCCTTTTGCATACTCAATTCCTGCATAGATATCTTCAGTGTTTTCACGGAAGATGACCATGTCTGTGTCTTCTGGACGTTTCACAGGAGATGGTACGCCTTGGAACCAGCGAACTGGACGTAAGCATGTGAATAAATCAAGCTCTTGTCTTAGTGCCACGTTCAATGAACGGATTCCTCCACCAATTGGTGTTGTCAGTGGTCCTTTGATCGCGATTAAATATTCACGAATGTCTTCAAGTGTTTGCTCTGGAAGCCACTCGCCAGTTTTATTGTAAGCTTTTTCACCTGCATATACTTCTTTCCAAGTGATTTGCTTTTCACCTTTATATGCTTTTTCTACAGCTGCTTCAAGAACTCTTGATGCTGCTTTCCAAATGTCAGGACCGATTCCGTCCCCTTCGATAAACGGGATAATTGGATTATTTGGTACATTCAATACGCCGCCAGTAACTGTAATTTTTTCGCCTTGTGACAATGATATTACCTCCCAGGTTATGTAGTGAATATTTGAAACTTCCAAGCTTGATGTCTGCAAGCCAAGAAGTTTTTCACGTGATTCGTTTTTTGTTGATATGGAGGCTGATTGGTTTAGATGGATCAGCCTCCACTATTCTATAAACATTAGTCTCTTTCACTGATCGGAACAAACGTTTGAAGATCAGGTCCAATATAGTCAGCTCTTGGACGGATCAGACGGTTGTTGTCATATTGCTCTAAAATGTGAGCAATCCATCCAGAGAATCGGCTGATCACGAAAATTGGTGTAAACAAGTCATGATCAATCCCAAGACTGTGATAGACAGAAGCAGAATAAAAATCAACATTTGGTGGAAGATTTTTCTCTGATGTCACGATTTCCTCTGCGCGTACAGACATTTCATACCATTTTGGCTCGCCTGTGAGATTTGTTAAGCGCTGGCTCATTTCTTTTAAATGTTTTGCACGCGGGTCACCCTGGCGGTAAACGCGGTGGCCAAAGCCCATAATTTTCTCTTTCTTCTCTAGCTTACCATGAATATAGGAATCTACGTTTTCAACTTCGCCAATTTCTGACAGCATCTTCATTACGCCTTCATTCGCGCCGCCATGAAGTGGTCCTTTCAATGCGCCGATAGCCGCTGTTACACCAGAGTAGATATCTGATAGTGTAGCAACACATACACGTGCTGTAAATGTCGATGCGTTTAATTCGTGATCCGCATGTAGAATGAGCGCTTTATCAATCGCTTCAATTTCTACTGGTGAAGGCTCTTCGCCGTTTAGCATATATAAGAAGTTTGCAGCATAGCTGTATTCTTCTTTTGGCTGTACAGGCTCAAGCCCCTTTCGAATACGTGAGAATGCAGCGACAAGTCCAGAAATTTTCGCTTGTAAGCGAATGGCTTTTCTGTAATTCGCTTCTTTGTCCATAATCTCTGATTCGTCATCAAGTAAACCTAATAAGGATACCGCTGTACGAATCGCAGACATTGGATGAACCCCATCCAGCGAATAAGATTTAAAGTGCTCAATGATCTCTTGCGGAATATGAGCATTTTCATTGAGCTGCTGCTTTAACTCGCTTAGCTCCTGCTCATTCGGCAGCTTTAAGTGCCATAACAGGTAGACAATTTCTTCGAAAGTAGCTTTTTCAGTTAAATCATCGATATTGTACCCTACATAAGTAAGAGTATCATCAATAATTGAGCTTACGGATGAAGTTGTTGCCACGATACCTTCAAGACCTCTTGTTGCTGTCATGTTCAATCTCCCCTTTTTAAAAAGATTCCCCTTCGTTGCAAAATTCTCGCTTTTTGAAAGCGCTATCCAACCAAAATAGGCTGGCAGGTTTAGAAAAGAAAATGCTTACATTTACCTATACGGTTAGAGCGCTTTTAGCCTCATATCTCTTGTTTGATCAATGAGTTCAAAATTAAGCCTATTCCCATTATAAACAATAATCAGACATTTGTTAAATGTTTAACTATAATTTTTTTTGATATTTTTTTTTCCAGCCTTCCGGTTCGGGCATGGAATAAAGGGATTTTGCTTCTTTTAATATATTTAATTATGTTTTTTTGCAAAAGCTCACGTCAGAAAAAATATCAAAAGAAAGTGGCATGAGCCACTCTCTTTTTAACCGCTGAAAAATTTCACTGCTTGCATCGCTAAATAGGCAATTCCAGCACCAATCAGCGGGCCAACAGCCACACCTTTGAATAAGCTGACTGCCAAAATCGTACCGAATACAAGTGCTGCGGTGATATGCGGATCGTTTTCGAGTAGCACAATGCCGTTTTTTGCAATTAATGCTACTAATATACCCGCTCCAAGAGCTATCCAAGCATAGGAAGATTTCATCGCTTCTCCAAGCTGTTTAAATCCAATGTCCCCTGTTGCGATCGGTACAAGCACAGCGATCGTGATGACCGTCACACCCCAATTGATACCTTTTGATTGCAGAACCGGGAATATTTTTTGATCCAGGCCAATCAGCTTAATGGCAATCAGCACAGAGACCGCTAAAATTAACGAATTGTTTTTTGCAATAAGTGCAATAACGAGTAAAAGAACCAAAAACAAATTTGCTTGAGTAAACATACGCCGCTCCTTTCTTTCTTTTTATTGCGACCTTTTCATATTACTAATCTTTTTGAATAAAATGAAGTATCGGACATGCTTGTTTTTTGGAGGGGATTGTGTGAATCACACTTATGTGGCCATTTTTTTGCGAAGTTTGATGATTTTCAGCATCGCCGTTTGTGCGGTTGTTTTTTTATATCAGTCTTTTCCGTTTTTATATCCATTTTGGATTGCATTTGCCGTGTCGTGTTTGATTCATCCAGCCGTATGCAAAATCGAAAACATGACCGGGATGCCAAGAGGTTTTGTTGTCATCATTGTGTTATTGCTCTTTTTAGTGGCAGCAGCTGGATTCATGACACTTTTAGTGGCGGAAATCATTTCAGGAAGTGCTTATTTAGCAAAGGTCCTGCCAGGTCATCTTGATCAAATGATTGGGATCGTGGAACGTTTTTTCACAGATCAGATTTTGCCTTTATATCATGATTTGACTGCTCAATTTAATACACTTCAAGCAGGTCAAAAGGAGTCGATTTTAGGACAAATCCAAGCACTTGGTGATGAAGCAGCGGCAAAAATCGGGACTTTCCTTTCAAAAACTCTTGAATTCATTCCAGCTTTTTTAGGTCTTTTGCCTGATGCAGCAGCGACACTTTTATTTTCCGCACTAGCGACTTTTTTTATCACAAAAGATTGGTTTACATTAAAAAAATATGGTTCTCGTATCTTTCCCGCCAAATGGATGCTTCATACACGTGCCATTTTATCTGAAATCAAAAAAGCCATTTCTGGCTTTATGAAAGCCCAGCTTCTCCTTGTTGCCATGACCATTGGGATCGTGCTGATTGGACTTTTCATCTTAAAGGTCGAGCATGCGATCGTGATCGCTCTATGTATTGGTCTAGTTGATTTACTTCCTTACATCGGGAGTGGCACCGTTTTTCTTCCGTGGATCATTTACTCCGCCATGACAGGAAATCTTTCACTCGCCATTGGACTGGGCATTTTGTATATTGTGGTGCTCATTCAAAGACAAATATCAGAGCCAAAAGTCTTAAGTAAATCAATTGGTCTTAATCCTTTAGCAACACTTGTGGCGCTGTTTGTCGGGTTAAAATGCTTTGGTTTTCTTGGACTTGCACTCGGTCCCGCTTCTCTTGTCGTTTGGCAGGCGTTTCGTAATGCAGGGGTTTTCAGAGACCTTTATCAGTACATTCGGTATGGTGCGCAAAAGTAAAAGAGACCTGATGCGAAGGTCTCTTTAGCGTATAATCGTATAGCGTTTGCGATTGGACATGTTTCTAAGCCAGCGCTCAAAGAGCGGTTTGATCCGTTTTCTTGTCATGGGAATGAGCAGCACAGCCCCAATCAGATCAGAAAGGAATCCAGGTATGAGCAGCAGCAAACCACCGATCAGAATGCAGAAGCCATCGACAATGGTGGCCCCTGGCATTTTGCCATATTGTAAATCTCGCTGCACTTTCTGAAATGCTTCTATTCCTTGTTTTCTTGCAAAGTAAGCACCTAATGCGCTTGTTAGCACAATGACTAGCATCGTTGGTAAAATACCAATGATGTTACTTGAGATTAAAAATAAACTAATTTCCACTGCCGGAAACAGAATCAATAATAGTAGAAAATATTTTTTCAAGCCATATCACCTCATGGGGTCTCTTTCATCGAAAGCTGTTTACTTTTTTTAGTGTAACATAAAAAAAAAGAGGAGTCAGATAACTCCCCTCGTGTGTGATTTAAAGGACGCTTGCACGGCCTTTGTAGATCGCTCCGCGTGCTGGATCTACTGTAATCTCTTCGCCTTCTTTTAGAAGTGTTGTGGCACTGTCAAGACCGACAATGACTGGAATGCCAAGGCTAAGCCCAACGACTGCTGCATGGCTTGTTAAACCGCCTTCTTCCGTGATAAGGGCAGATGCTTTTTCTAAAGCACCCATCATATCACGATCTGTGCAGTTTGCGACAAGTATCGCACCATCGTACATTTTTTCCTCTGCTTCTTTTCCGCTTTGTGCAATAACAACCGGTCCAAATGCAGATTTACGGCCAATTCCTTGACCCTTCGCAATGATGTCACCGACAACATACACTTTCATTAAGTTGGTAGTACCTGTTTCACCAACTGGCACACCAGCTGTAATCACGATTAAATCACCATGTCTTACATAGCCTGTTTCAATTGACTTTTCTACTGCATTCTCTAGCATTTCATCAGTAGATGTCGTTTTTGAACCGCTCTTTGCAAATACACCGAATACGAGTGAAAGTTTTCTTGCCACTGATTCGTTTGCTGTGACTGCAACGATTGGTGCTTTTGGTCTATATTTAGAAATCATTCTCGCTGTATGACCGCTCTCAGTAGGTGTCACAATTGCCGCCACATCAAGCTTCATTGCTGTGTGCGCAACAGATTGACCGATCGCATCTGTAATGCTGACCTCTACTTCTTCGCTTCTGCGAGAAAGGATTGCTTTATAGTTAAGTGCTTCCTCTGAACGTGAGGCAATGTTGTGCATTGTTTGCACAGCTTCAACTGGATATGTTCCTGCTGCTGTTTCACCAGATAGCATGATCGCATCTGTACCGTCAAAAATAGCATTTGCCACATCACTTGCTTCTGCACGAGTTGGACGCGGGTTACGCTGCATGCTATCCAGCATTTGAGTTGCTGTGATGACAGGCTTGCCTAAACGGTTGCATTTTTTGATTAGCATTTTTTGAACAAGTGGTACTTCTTCTGCCGGAATCTCTACACCAAGATCTCCACGCGCGACCATCAGTCCATCTGATACCTCAAGGATTTCATCGATGTTATCAACGCCCTCTTGGTTTTCAATCTTCGGAATGATTTGAATGTCAGCTGCGTTGTTCTTTTCAAGCAGCTCACGAATCTCAAGAACATCAGAAGCTCGTCTTACAAAAGAAGCTGCGATGAAATCGACACCTTGTTCAATTCCAAACAGAATATCATTGGCATCCTTTTCTGTAATACCCGGCAAGTTCACACTCACACCTGGTACGTTGACACCTTTTTTGTTTTTCAGTGTACCTGTATTCATCACTTTTGTGACGATTTCTTTTCGGTCCTTATTTAATTCTTTTACTTCTAGACCAATCAGACCATCATCTAATAAAATGGTTGAGCCCACTTCTACATCATGAATTAAATCTTCGTACGTCACACTGATTTTTTCAGTGTTTCCCACAATGTCTTCCATACTCACGATAAGATCAGCACCAGCAACTAACTCAATTGAGCCGTTTTCAACTGTACGTGTACGGATCTCTGGACCTTTTGTATCAAGAAGGATCGCAATGTCCTTGCCTAAAGTTTTACCTGCTTTGCGAATGTTTTCAATACGTGCACCATGCTCTTCAAAATCTCCATGAGAGAAGTTTAGTCTGGCTACATTCATTCCTGCTTCAATCAATTCAGTCAGCTTTTCAATGCTTTCACTTGCTGGGCCGATTGTACAAACGATTTTTGTCTTTCTCATTACTGTTCCTCCTAAGGTCTTCTCGTTTTATATAGAGAGCTCTTGTGAAAGTCGGTACATATTTTGATCGACTGTATGCTTTTTATCTAAGATGTCTAAAATATCGTGATGAACGAGTTCGTTGCTTTGAATGCCTACACAGCGTCCGCCTCTTCCTTCAAGAAGAAGTTCTACTGCATACGCTCCTAAGCGACTTGCGAGCACTCGGTCAAACGCACTTGGAGAACCTCCACGCTGAATATGTCCTAAGACAGATACACGCGTTTCAAGGCTTGTCTCCTCTTCAATTCTCTTACCAAATTCGACACCGCTGCCTACGCCTTCTGCGACAATGATGATACTGTGCTTCTTGCCGCGCTCATGTCCTCTTCTCAATCTGGCAATAATTTCGTCCATGTCATAGTCTGCTTCAGGAATCAAAATCGATTCAGCTCCGCCTGCAAGACCTGACCAAAGGGCAATATCCCCTGCATGTCTTCCCATTACTTCCACTACGTATGTACGTTCATGAGATGTGGCTGTATCACGAATTTTATCAATGGCATCAATGACTGTATTTAGTGCTGTATCAAAGCCAATAGTGAAATCAGTACCAGGAATGTCATTGTCAATCGTGCCAGGGACACCTACACATGGAAAACCGAGCTCTGTTAATTTCTTCGCTCCCATGAATGAGCCATCTCCACCGATGACAACAAGTCCTTCAATACCGAATTTTTTTAAGTTCTCAATCCCTTTTTCACGACCTTCAACTGTCTTGAATTCAGGACATCTTGCCGTGTAAAGTTTTGTTCCTCCACGATGAATGATATCGCCTACTGAACCTATTTCGAGTTTCTCAATTTTACCGTTAATTAGACCTGAATATCCATTATAAATACCGTAAACTTCTACATTATGGTAAATTGCTTTCCTTACAACTGCGCGCACAGCTGCATTCATTCCTGGGGAATCCCCACCGCTCGTTAAAACTCCTATACGCTTCATCTTTTTCACCTCAGAGACCATATATGAATTAAACATACCATTTCCACTGCTTGAAAACAATCATGAGCAAAACCGGATGTTTTCAATACGAATTTCTAAAACCGTACTTATTATACAATTAAATAAAATGTTTTTAAACAAAAGTTAAGAAAGTCATGAAAGCACTTTGTTCAAAAAACAGTTGATTCAAGTGCTCTAAACCTTGTCAAATCAACGTTTTCAGACGTTTCAAATTTTATGAAAACAAAAGAAAATTATTTTCAAATAGCGCTTACATCAGATCGTTTTGATGAAAAAAGACGAAAAAAATAAACGCCAGCCAAAAGGCTGTACGTTTATTTAGTTTACCCCAATATATTGATTTTCAATCGATACTTTGCCGATTGCTTTGTATTTTTGATATCTTTGTTCGACTAATTCTTCAGGCGATTGTTTGAGCAAAGATGTAAGTGACTGTTTTAATGTTTTTTCAATGTAGGCTGCTTGTTGTTTCACGTCTCGGTGTGCTCCACCTTGCACTTCTTTAATAACATCATCTATAATATCTAATTCTTTTAGGTCTGGAGCGGTAATTTTCATTGATTCTGCAGCTTTTTTCGCAAGTGATGAGTCCTTCCAGAGCAGTGCTGCTGCACCTTCAGGTGAAATCACTGAATATGTTGAGTTCTCTAGCATAAATAGGTGGTTTCCTACGCCTAAGCCTAGTGCTCCGCCACTTCCGCCTTCTCCAATGACAATACAGACAACCGGTACACGAAGTCCTGCCATTTCGAAAAGGTTTTTCGCAATTGCTTCACTTTGCCCGCGTTCTTCAGCTGCTTTACCAGGATAAGCTCCTTTTGTATCAATAAAGCAAATGATTGGACGATTAAATTTATCTGCTTGTTTCATCAAGCGCAATGCTTTACGGTAACCTTCTGGATGCGGCATCCCGAAATTACGGCGCAAGTTTTCTTTTGTGTCTTTTCCGCGCTGATGACCAATGACTGTGACAGGAAGTCCTTTAAACGTGGCAATTCCTCCAACGATGGCTTCATCGTCGCCATAAAAACGATCACCGTGACATTCGAAAAAGTGATCAAACAGCTCTTGAATGTAATCGAGAGTTGTTGGGCGCATCGCATGACGAGCAATTTGTACTCTGTCCCACGGCTTTAAATTTGTATAAATGTCTGTTTCAAGCTTACTCAGTCGCGTTTCAAGGCGCTCAATTTCCGCACTTAAATCCATCTCTGAGTTTTGTGTGAACTTTTTCAATTCATCAATTTTCGCTCGAAGTTCAATGACAGGTTTTTCAAATTCTAGTTCTCCAGCCACTCTCGTTCACCTCCTGTGCTGTGTAATGCTAAGATTTGGCCTAATGTTTCTTTCATTTCTGCACGGTGAATCACAGCATCTAGCTGACCATGCTTCATTAAAAATTCAGCCGTTTGGAAGTCCTCTGGTAGGTCTTCACGAATGGTTTGTTCAATGATTCTGCGACCAGCAAAACCAATTAATGCACCAGGCTCTGCAAAGTTGTAATCACCGAGAGACGCGAAACTAGCTGATACACCGCCAGTTGTCGGATTGGTCATCACAGAAATAATCAGACCTTGATCCTCGCTGAACAGCTTTAATGCTGAACTTGTTTTTGCCATCTGCATCAGACTAAGAATCCCCTCTTGCATTCTTGCTCCTCCAGATGCAGTGAAGATGATAAATGGCACCTTGTCCGCTTTTGCTTTCTCAATAGCTAGTGTAATCTTTTCACCAACGACCGAGCCCATGCTGCCCATACGGAACGTGGCATCCATGACAGCAATGACAGCACTTTGACCTTTAATTTCACCTTTTCCTGTCACGATGGCTTCATTCAAAGATGTTTTTTCTCTGTCTTTCTGAAGCTTTTCTTCGTAGCCTGGGAAACCGAGCGGATTCTCAGAAATGAGGTGACCGTTAAATTCTTCAAATGTGCCTTCGTCTACAAGGCTTTCAATACGTTGTTTTGCATTCATTTGCAAATGTCTGCCGCAATTCATGCAAACACGTAAATTTTTATCTAGTTCTTTGGTGAGCATTATTTTTTTACATTGCGGACATTTGGTCATGATGCCTTCAGGCACATCTTGACTTGCCTGTTCAGAGGGTACAGATGCATATTTTTTCTTTTTACTGAAAATATTCTTGATTGACAAATGACTACCTCCCTTTTTGAAGGGTTTTTTCTTTACACGCACATCCACTATTATAGGACATGTCATAACTGTACCGAAACTATTGTACTTTTTTTGTCAAACGCTGTCATCCTTCATTCAATTTTTTCAGTGGGGAATTGATGAGAAATGAGTATAGGTTTGGGGCGCTGAGTAGTTGGTATATGTGAATTGTGAACGTCTACAAAAAAATCTCATTTAGGATGAAAAAAATTTCGTGTAAGAGAGGAAATGGTGCACGTTTTTCCTCCAAATTCAGAAAGAACGTGCACACTTTTCCAATTCGATTACTCGCCGATAATCGTTAATTTTCTTGTTTTTTCTGCAACAGCTTCTGGGTCTACTTTGATTCTTGAAACGCCCGTTTCCATTGCTGCTTTTGCCACTGCTTTGGCTACCGCTGGCGCTACTCGTGCATCAAATGGTGCAGGGATAACGTATTCCGCTGACAATTCTTCATCTGATACAAGGGAAGCAATCGCTTCAACAGCTGCAATTTTCATTTCTTCGTTAATGTGTGTCGCACGTACATCAAGCGCCCCGCGGAAAATACCAGGGAATGCAAGGACGTTGTTCACTTGGTTCGGGAAGTCAGAACGGCCAGTTCCTACAACACTTGCACCTGCTGCATGTGCATCTTCTGGCATGATCTCTGGGTTTGGATTCGCCATTGCGAAGATGACAGGATCTTTTGCCATTTTTCCAACCATTTCTTTAGTTAAAGCACCTGCTACTGAAACGCCGATAAAGACATCTGCGCCTTCAATCACTTCTTCTAAAGAACCTTCTTTACGATCTTGGTTCGTGAATTTAGCTACTTCATTTTTCACTGCATTCATACCATTCGGACGGCCTTCATAAATAGCGCCTTTTGTATCACACATGATGATATCACGTACACCGAAATGATAAAGAAGTTTGATAATCGCAATTCCTGCTGCTCCAGCGCCGTTTGCAACCACTTTAATTGAAGACATTGATTTTCCAGACAGCTTCAGTGCATTCACAAGTCCTGCCACTGTTACAATCGCTGTCCCGTGCTGATCATCGTGGAAAACAGGAATGTTTGTCTCTTTTTTCAAACGCTCTTCAATGATAAAGCAGTTTGGTGCTGCAATATCTTCAAGGTTCACGCCGCCAAACGTCGGCTCAAGAAGCTTCACTGTTTCAACAATTTTGTCTACATCGTTTGTTGCAAGTGCGATTGGGAATGCATCAACACCTGCAAAGCTTTTGAATAAGACAGCTTTTCCTTCCATTACTGGAAGAGATGCTTCTGCCCCAATGTTTCCAAGCCCTAACACAGCACTTCCGTCTGTGACAACAGCGACCATATTGCCTTTCATTGTATAATCATACACTTTGCTTGTGTCGTCATAAATATCTTTACATGGCTCTGCCACACCTGGTGAGTAAGCCAAGCTCAAGTCTTTCGCATTTTTCACTTGTACCTTTGATTTTGATTCGAGTTTGCCTTGATTCTCTTTGTGCATATGTAATGCTTCTTCTCTTAATGACATGTGATGAACACTCCTTCAAGTGGAAAATGATTTAATGAATTGCTAAGTTGATAAGCACATACTTGGCAGTTTAAATACACAGAATCTTTAAAATGATAACACAATAGGTGAAATTGTAAAACATATTCAGACGATTTGTCATCATTTAATCACAACGTTTTGTTCACCTAGCAGCTCTTTTAACTGGAAAATGACCGCATGATCTGCATGAACTTTGTATGCATCTGGAAGTCTCATCGTCTTTTTTTGCTTTTCATAATACAAATAGACATCTGCTTCTCCCCTGTGCATGGAGATCACTCGCTTCACTTGTTCTAGAAGCTCCTGCGTATGGTTCTCTTCTTTGACTCGAATGTAGACAGATTCTTTTCTTTTAGAGCCCATCTCTTCCAGTAGAACAGCTTCTTGTACGATGATTTGACTGCTCTCATTTCTGACATCTATTCTGCCTTCAACATAAAGCATTGCGCCCTCCTCAAGTAAGGGGGACAGCTTTCTAAATTGCTCTGGAAAGACGACACCTTCCATTTCTCCCGTTTCATCCCCGAATGTGACAAATGCCATCGATTGTCCATTTTTTGTCCGAATCGATTTCAACTTTGTCAAAAGACCACCCATTGAGATCTTTCGCTTTATATAGGAAGAAAGTCTGATGATTTCCACTGCACCATTCTCTCTCAAACGATCTCGATACGCTTGTACTGGGTGATTTGATAAATATAACCCGAGTGCTTCTTTCTCAAATTGCAAGAGATCGACAAGCGGCATTTCTTCTATCTCCGCATATTTTAACTCAAGTGGGAAGGTTGTATCCCCAAGAAAGTCCAGCTGATCCTCAGGTGTTAAAAATGACACATGGTCTAACGCAATATCTATCGATGCTAATAACGAAGCACGATTTGGATGAAGCTCATCCATTGCCCCTGAGAAAATAAGGGCTTCAATCGTTTTTCGGTTGACACTCTTTGTTGATACCCTTGCGCAAAAATCAAATAAATCTTCAAATGGCTTTTCCTGTCTTGCTCTGTATATATCCTTTACAGCTGACACTCCGACATTTTTGATCGCTCTTAAGCTGTAGCGGATCTCCCCTTTTTCAACCGTGAATGGAAATTCGCTCTTATTAATAGAAGGCTTCAACACAGATATCCCTTTTTCCTTTGCCTCATAGAAATATTGAGCCACTTTGTCTTCATTTCCAATCACACTCGTTAAAAGACCGCACATAAAATATAACGGATAATGCGCTTTTAAATAAGCAAGCTGAAAGCCGATCATGCTATATGCAACAGCATGGCTTCTATTAAAACCATAGTTTGCAAATTTGACGATTAGGTCATAAACGTCATTTGCAATGTTAACAGGATACTCCTTTTTTAGGCATCCTTCAACAAAATGGCTTCGCTCTTCATCAAGCACCTTTTTATCTTTCTTTGAAACGGCTCTTCTTAGTAAATCAGCCTCGCCCAGCTTAAAGCCTGCCATCTTTGCTGCAATCAGCATGATTTGCTCCTGATAGACGATAACCCCATATGTATCCTTTAAGATGTCATACAAATCTGGATGCGGGTAGGAGACTTTCACTCTGCCATGCTTTCGGTCGATAAAGAGCGGGATATTCTCCATCGGACCCGGGCGGTATAAGGCATTGACAGCCACGATATCTTCTAGACTAGAAGGTTTCAGTCGTCTCAGCACCTGACGCATACCTTGTGATTCGAGCTGGAAAATCCCCGTTGTATCTCCCGCTGATAACAAATCAAACGTTTTCTGATCTTCATATGAAATGTCACTAAAGTTAATGTGGACGTTTTCCTGTCTTTCAATCTGGTTTTTAATGGATTCAATTAATGTTAAGTTTCTCAAACCTAAAAAATCCATTTTTAAAAGACCGAGATCTTCTAAATAATTCATCGCATATTGCGTCAAATACACTCCATCATGGCCTTCTTGAATAGGCACGACTTGTGTGAGCGGCTCCTCACTTAGGACAACGCCGGCTGCATGTGTTGATGTATGTCTTGGTAATCCTTCTACCTTTAAAGCGGTTTGAAACACTCTTTGCAGCTCTTCAGATTGCTGGAGCAATGTTTTTAATTCTGAGGAGACTGTCACCGCTTCTTTCAGTGTCGTCCCTGGCTTTGATGGGATGAGCTTTGCAAGGCGGTCTGCTGCTTTTGAATCAATTCCCATCACACGTCCGACATCTCTTAAAGCTGCCTTTGCGGCAAGTGTTCCAAACGTGACAATTTGCGCCACATGCATATCCCCATATTTGTCTTTTACATATGAAATGATTTCATCTCTTCTCGTGTCAGGAAAATCGATATCTATATCTGGCATGCTGATTCGTTCAGGATTTAAAAAACGCTCAAATAAAAGCCCGTGACGGATCGGATCGACATCTGTAATAAACAGAACATACGCAACTAAAGAGCCTGCTGCTGATCCCCTGCCAGGACCTGTGACAATGCCATGATCATGAGCATACTTCATAAAATCCCACACAATGAGGAAATAATCACTGAAATTCATTTTTTGAATGATGCTCAGCTCATACTCAAGCCTTTTGATATATGTGTCATTTGAAGCAATCTGTCTTCGTTTCATGCCTTCTTGGCACACTCTTCGTAAAAATTGATCAGCGGTTGATTGATCAGGTGTCGGATAGGTTGGCAGTTTCGTCTGACCAAGATTTAAATCGACCTCGCAGCGGTTTGCAATCTCAACCGTTCTTGCCAGCAATTCAGGATCATCACCATACCACTTCATCATTTCTTCGATCGATCTGAAATGCTTGTCTCCTTGGTCTTCCTCAATTTCTGATAACTGCTGGCCTGCTTTAATGGCTTTTAAACATGTATATGCGGTTTTGTCCTCTTGATGGATATAGTGGACGTCACCTGTTGCCACAAGCGGGATGTTCGCCCTTTTTGAGAGTTCCCTGAGCTTATGAGACAGCTCTTCGTCCTGCTGAAACGGCTGAACGGCTAAATACACATGTTCCTCACCAAAAAGATCTTTTAAATGGCTGGCTGCATCCCTTGCTTCATCTAGCTGATCATATTGCAGCAGCGTTTCAATATAGCCGGATACGCCTGGTGTGATGGCAATAAGGCCATGATGATAGGCTTTCAGCCATTTCTCTTTCAGGCCGGTTTTTGACTTTGATTTCAAGACACTGCTAATTTTGATCAAGTTTTGATAGCCTTCATTGTTTTTGGCAAGGAGGATCAAAGGATAAGCCTCTGTCTCTTGTTCATCTATGAAGACAGAAGCTGTTAAACCGATAATCGGTTTGATGCCATGCGTTTTACATTCCTTATAAAATTCAACCGTTCCATACATCACATGGTCATCGGTAAGAGCGAGCGCTTGATAGCCAAGTTCTTTCGCCTTTAATACGAGCTCCTTGACCTTCGCTGCACTGCTCAACAAGCTGTATCCACTGTGGACCTGAAGATGAACATAGGACATGCTTAATCCACTCCTTTCGTCTAAATTCATTCTTTCATTATAAAACGCGATGCGGTGAGAAACAAATGTTCTTTCTTTTCCGCTCGTTCATACTTGTCCAGCACACGCCATATATTGAATAGAGTGAGGTGGGAAAAATGGATGTGAAGGAAGCCTTTATTCCAAACTTTATTAGCTGTTATTTTATCGCACTGGGGGTTATTTTGGGCGGTGCCATTATCGGCGGGGTAGGTGCATATTTATCTGGTCAGCCACCGCTATCAATTATTTCAAGTCTTGCCAACCGCTTAAAAATTTGGGCACTTGTTGCGGCAATCGGTGGAACTTTTGATGCGGTCTATAGTTTTGAAAGAGGGATTTTCGAAGGGAACACACGTGATATTTTCAAGCAGATCTTGTTAATTATCTCTGCTATGGGCGGTGCGCAAACGGGGTATCTCCTGATTACGTGGCTCACTCAGGAGCATGTGTCATCATGAGGGTGCCTGAGCTGTATAAACGTCCAGGCTGGCAGCGTTTTTTTGCTGGGATGATGTTCGGCGCAATTATCAGCTGGCTGATTTTTCTCTTTACGTATGGCACCTTTCAAGAGAAGCAAGTGACACTGCTCAGAAGCCAGCAGCACCATATGGACAGTCTGAAAGAACAAATCACACTCTATCGGGAAGATTTGCATAAATTAAATGAAGACAATAAGCAGCGTCTGCTTATTCAGAGCGTAGATGTTCACCTCGTCAACCGTGAGCAGTACAAAATCCCGGAGCCAGATACCTTGAAATTTGAAGATCAGGTGAAAGAGGATATCTCAGAGGTGATCACAAAGGATATTGAAAGTGTCTATAAAACAAAAGAGCTCTTAAAACGGACCGTGGAAAATAAAGAATATACGATTAGAGAAAAGGCATACCGCGCCAAAGTCACTGAGCTGACCATTTATACAAAGCTATCGCTTGAAGTGCGTATTTCCTTTGCTGAATAATAGATGATGTGGAATTTTTATGAATTTCTGCACTCAATGATCGCTTTTCACTTGTTATTTTTATACACTAAAAGAAGAACGAGATCATCACAAGAAAGAGGTGAGAACAATGGAGGTTTACAGCTATCGTCAAATGGCACGAGACAAAGCAAGCCGGATTAAAGACGGCATGTGTGCTTATGCCGAGACAGAAATGATGGCCCATTTAATTAAAAAAGAATTAAAGCATCAAAATCTCCAAGCCTATGAAGATTCAACTGACATCGGCTGCTGGTTTATCCCTGTATCCAAGTAACCCTTTTCTCAAGCACAAAAAAAAGAGAGGGGGGACTTGAAGCCCCTCTCTCACGATGATGATTTACATACTTCTTCTAAATCACGCAAAATCTCATCTGCAACTGCCCAATCATATATGGACGCACCGGCTGCAAGCGGGTGACCTCCGCCATGATATTTTTTAGCAATGGTGTTAATGACGACGCCTTTTGAGCGGAATCTCACACGAATCTGATCGTTCTCTTCCACAAAAAAGACCCATGCCTTAATCCCTGCAATATTTCCAAGTGTTCCAACAAGCTGTGAGGCTTGCTGCGCTGTTGTTTGGAATGACTCCAAAATGTCACGTTTAATAAAAACAGAAGCTACGCCATTCTCTGATAAGGAGATATGTTGAAAAATATAGCCATTTAATTTCACGACATTCAAATCTGTCTCATACAATTGATTGAAAAGGTCTGATGATGAAAACGGATATTCGATGAGTTCACCCGCATATTTGAGTGTCTTTTTCGTTGTGTTTGGGAAAAGGAAACGGCCTGTGTCTCCTACAATGCCGGCATAAATGAGTTCTGCCGCCTTTGTATTCAGCTGATATCCTTCTTCTTTCCCCTCTAAATACAGCTCATAAATCATTTCACTAACAGAGCTTGCTTCTGTATCAACCCAAAGCAAATCACCATACGGATCTTCATTCGGATGATGATCAATTTTCATCAGCTTATCGCCCATTGAATAACGCTGATCATCAATTCTTGCTTGATTCGCAGTGTCACAGACAATGACAAGGGCACCTTTGTACACTTCATCTGGCACCTCATCTAATTCATATAAAAATGAAAGGGATGGCTCAGGGGTTCCTGTCGCATAAATATTTTTTTCTGGATAGGTGGCACGCAAGATTTCCGTAAGGCCGCACTGCGATCCATATGCGTCTGGATCAGGTCTTACATGTCTATGAATGATGATGGTGTCATATAATGATATGGTTCTAATCAGTTCTTTTTTCATAAATACTCCTTCTTATGCGATACTCTTTTTATTATTAAATCATAATCTACCCAGACAGAAAAGTGAGGAATAGACAATTTATTCTAGTAAGCAAGCCTATTTACGTTTAAAATAGGGTTGTAACCACTTACAATGGAGGCTTGGCACATGCTTGTTTTGATTGTGTTTATTATTTGTTCTGCCATGTTTTATTTATACTACAAAGCAAAAAATGTCCGTACGAACCGGCCGGTCGAGAAGAAATTCTGGTCTGCTAAATCAAGTATGGCACTTGGCTGCTTTGTCCTGCTCTTCGGTGTGAATCAATTATTTTTAAACCGCTCGTCACTGGCATTTGTCATTGGGTTTGTTTTTGTTGCAGTTGGTATCGGCAGTACATGGGCCGGATATAAAGCCTATAAGCACTATCTTCCGCTCTTTTTAAAGGAAGGCGAAAAAGACCACGCATAATAGAGAAAGGGCGCATTCATGCCGCCCTTTTTTGCCTATTATCCTCTCTCCATCAGCTGCACCATCAGCATCGCTTTGCCTACAATATTTGACTGGTGGTAAACTTCCACTTCCAGCTTTCCAAACTTGCGCCCAACTTCTAAAATATTCGGTTTGATCTGTATCGTGGATTCCATTTGAACCGGTTTTAAGAAATAGACAGAAAGACTTTCTACAATTAGCTCGCCTTTTTTATGAGACTTTAAGAAGCGGTTGGCTGATTCGATTAAAATTTGTGTAAACACACCATACGAAATATTGCCGAGCTGATTTGTCATTTGTGGTGAGACTTCATATTGGTACACCGCATCTGTTTTTGGTTTTTCTGTCTCAATCTCCTTAAATCCTCGTGACACGACATCATCCAGCTTTTCACCGACCTGCGGCTGCTTTTGAATCATTTGCAGCGCCTTCAGCACGTCCTGACGGCTAATCATCCCAATCAGCTTCGCATGATCATTTACAACTGGCAGCACCTCAATACCTTCCCACACCATCATTTGTGCAGCTGAAGCGACAGATGTTTTGCCAATAACGGTCAGCGGATTTTTTGTCATCACCTTTTCAATCGGTGTAGAACGGTCATGGCCTGCAATATCTTTTGAGGTCAAAATGCCGTGAATTTTCATTTGATCGTCTGCTACCGGGAACCGGCCGTGCCCGGTTTCATAATTCTTTTCATACCATTTCTCAAGTTTGTCTTCTGGCGATAAATAGACGGTCCGTTCTATCGGCGTTAAAATATCCTCCACAAGCACAATTTCTTTTTTAATCAACTGGTCATAAATGGCCCGGTTAATGAGAGCCGCTACGGTAAATGTATCGTAGCTTGTTGATAAAATGGGCAGCTCAAGCTCATCTGCGAGCTGAATAATTTCATCATCTGTTGAGAATCCGCCCGTGACCAGCACAGCCGCTCCCGCCTCTAATGCTTGCCGGTGAGCATTGATTCGGTTTCCTACGATCAACAGGTTGCCTGCTGCTGTGTAACGCATCATTGCATCCAGTTCCATTGCACCGATGACAAATTTATTTAACGTTTTATGTAAGCCAGCTCGTCCACCAAGCACCTGGCCATCAATGACATTGACCACTTCCGCATATGTCAGCTTTTCAATATTTTCTTTTTTCTTCTGTTCAATTCGAATGGTACCGACTCGTTCAATCGTGCTCACGAACCCTTTATTTTCAGCATCCTTAATAGCCCGGTAAGCCGTGCCTTCACTGACTTTCATTTCTTTCGCTATACGCCGGACAGAAATTTTCTCTCCGACATCTAATGAATCAATATACGATAAAATTTGCTCATGCTTTGTCGCCAATCCCGTTCACCCTTTTTGTTTTCAGCGTTTTCATCTATATTTCATTATAAAGGCAGGAGGCTTTTAATAGCAATTTGTCTTTTACACGAGCACGATACAGGCAAATAAAAAAGCCGGTTGGATGCCGGCTTTTCTTCCTATTATTAAATATCGATGGATTCTCCGCTGTTTAATACGTGACCCACGCCGCCATGCAAGCTGTCTGCAAAGGCATGAGGATCTTGCTCAATCGGCGGGAATGTACTGTAATGAATCGGTACGACTTGTTTCGCACGAAGCCACTCTGCTGCGATTCTCGCATCGTCTGGTCCCATCGTGAAGTTATCACCTATTGGCAGGAAGGCGAGCTCAATATGATTCAGCTCCCCAATGAGTTTCATATCCGAGAAGAGAGCCGTGTCTCCAGCATGATAAATTGTTTTGCCTTCAGCAGTAAATAAAATACCGGATGGCATCCCTGTATACGTAATCGTTTTGGATTCTTCATCAATGACCGCTGAGCCATGGAACGCTTGCGTCAGCTTGACTTTACCAAATTCAAATTCACGTCCGCCGCCTATAGAAAGCGGGTGCGTTTTCACCCCTTGCCAGCCTAAATAAGTGGCAAGCTCGAATGGCGCAATCACGAGTGCGTCATTGTTTTTAGCGATTTCAATCGTGTCTCCGACGTGATCTCCATGCCCGTGCGTGAGCAAAATCACATCTGCTTTCACATCTTGCGGTTTGATATCCGTGTGCTTATTTCCATTTAAAAATGGATCAATCCAAATATGGTATCCGTTTGTTTCAATGTGTACGACTGAATGTCCATGATATGTAGCTTTCATGTAAATATATCCACCTTTCGAATTTGATCTCATTTTGTCTATTCCCTCTATAAAAAGCTGAAAAACTTAGTGCCTATGAATCACATTAAGACCACCTGTTGCTTCAATGACGGTTCCTGTAATGAGGTCTGAACGGTCATCACATAGAAATGAAATGATACGACCGATATCCTCACCTGTCCCAGACCGACCAATCGGTGTTTCATCGTCTTTTATCTGACGTGCTTCCTCTATCGTTGATTCTTTCATGTCTCCAACGATTTTGCCTGGACACACCATATTAGCGGTGATGCCGTTTTCGGCTTCTTCAATCGCAATGGTTTTCGTCAATGACGCAAGGCCCACTTTTGCCGCTCCAAAGGCTGATCTGTGCATCCAGCCTGGCGCATGGTCTGCTCCTTGGAAGCCATATGTGATAATCCGGCCAAAGCCTTGTTTTCTCATCATAGGGATCACCATTCGGAACAAATGGAACACTGCGGATAGGTTGCCTTCCATCATTTGATACCATTCGTCTTCAGAGTAATCCGCGAGTTTTTTTCGTTCAAAAATATAAGGTCCAGCATTATTGATCAAGGCATCAATCCGCCCAAATCGCTCTGCTGCCAGCTCGACCATGTTTTTTAAATCTTCTTTGTTTGTCACATCGCCTTGGACAAATTGAAGCTTTTCTTCGTATTCTTGCAGTTCTTCTTTCATCTGCCGGACAGCTTCATCATCACTTCGATAATTCACTGTCACAGAATACCCCATATTCAGTAAAGACTCGGTGACTTTCCTGCCAAGTCCTTTAGAACCCGCTGTTATTAATGCGTGTCGCACACAATCTCCTCCTAAAACAAAGGTTGCAAGTTCATGTGTTTCTTTTATTATCTTTACTTTACTATAAACCGGCTCCCTTCGCACTTTTGAACCCTTTAACAATGAGGGGAAAACCGTATAGGGTGATTCATCCACTTTTTCATATCCCATGAACCATGGATATCGAGAAGCAGCGAAACAAACCGATAACATTCTCTCACCTCATGAAGCTGGCGAGGAAGCGGGCAAATCTCTTCATATCCTAATTGAACCGCTTGTGCAGCTTCTTTCGTCAAAAGGTATTCGAGTGCAATCAAATCAAACGCAGCTGGTCCAAATACGACATATTCCGTATCAACTAGACTCGTTACTTGATCATCGTCTTCAATATATTGCGATGGGTCTAAATCAATTAAAATGAGACTGGCTGCATCAGGAGGACTTAGCTTTTCAAGCTTTTGCTGCACCTTTTCTGCATAATCCTGATATTCAGGCTGATTAGTGTAATAGCGGCTGATAAGTTTGGAAACTGCCTTTTTTAACAGCGCATGGAATTCTCTCAAATGTCTCTTTTCTCCCCCGTATACTGCACCGAAAAAGTTTGTTTGATATGAATGAAGATGCGCTAGTTTCCTCCCGTAATCCCTATAGAATTGTGCTGAACGGCCCTCAAAAGATGTTAAAGGGATTCCTTCTACTTTTTCCATGACATAAAAGTGTTTCCCCGCCTTCTTCACTTTACGAACAACTTTCGGAATATGAAAGGAATTCGTATGAGCCAGCTTTTCATTGATTTCATCAAGATGCTCCTGCACATTACGGGCATCTACTCCATAAATCAAGTTGATCCCATACACAAATTCACTTTCTTCTCTTGCAGTTTTTGGAGATTTCACTACATATTCCGTTTGGTCTTGTAAGGAAATCAGCCACACATCATTAGCCCGGCCATCGTATGGTTCTCCTAACGTTTTCACTGATACGATAGGCTGATCAAACAAAGCCTGAAGCGTTTTCTTCATGAACTGTTGTCACTCCTTATTCAGCTTGACACTGGTATGCTTTCATTTTCTCCAGTGAAGATCAATCTCCTTTTTCCCATGACAAAAAACCATCCGTATAAACGAATGGTTTTGGCGAATTATGCTAAGCAGGCTTTTGCTTTTTCTAAAGCGAGCTGAATTTGTTTGAATCCAGTTCCACCTGCACTTGTTCTTTTTTCAACAGCAACATACGGATCAAGAACAGTGTAAATGTCTTGTTCAAAGAGGCCGCTTGCTTCTGTAAATGTTTCAAATGGAAGGTCACTTAAGTAGATGCCTTTTTGAATGCATGTATACACAAGCTTTCCAACGATTTCGTGTGCTTCACGGAATGGCATACCTTTTTTCGCAAGGTAGTCTGCTACTTCGGTCGCATTTGAGAAATCTTCTTTTGTTGCTTTTTTCATGACATCTTCGTTCACTGTCATTGTTTGAATCATGCCTGTGAAGATTTGCAGGCTGCCAGCGATCGTTTTCACCGTATCAAACATGCCTTCTTTATCTTCTTGCAAGTCTTTGTTATACGTAAGCGGCAAGCCTTTCATAATCGTGAGCAGCCCCATCAGGTTGCCATATACCCGCCCTGTTTTTCCGCGGATCAATTCAGCCATATCCGGGTTTTTCTTTTGCGGCATCATGCTGCTGCCTGTTGCGTACGTGTCATCGAGCTCAATGAATTTGAATTCTTGAGAACACCATAAAATGATTTCCTCACAAAGACGTGAGAGATGCATCATCACAAGGCTGCTATTGGACAAGAACTCTAAAATGAAATCACGATCACTCACGCCATCAAGGCTGTTCTCGTAAATATGGTCAAAGCCAAGAAGCTCTGCTGTATATTCACGATCAATTGGGAATGTCGTTCCTGCTAACGCCCCGCATCCAAGTGGTGACACATTAATTCGCTTCAATGAATCTTGAAAACGCGCTTTGTCCCGCTCAAGCATCCAAAAGTAGGCGAGCATATGATGGGCAAAGGAAATAGGCTGTGCACGCTGTAAGTGCGTATATCCTGGAAAAATCGTTTCAACGTGCTGTTCAGCTTTTTCTACAAGCACTGTTTGAAAAGAAGAGATCAGCTCAATGATATGCTCTACTTGGTTATTCAAATATAAATGCATATCGGTTGCGACCTGATCATTCCGGCTTCTCGCTGTGTGCAATTTGCCGCCAAGCGGACCAATCTCATCAATGAGCATTTTTTCAAGGTTTAAATGAATGTCCTCATAATCTACTGAGAAATCGAGTTCATCCGCCTCCGCCTTTTTCATGAGCGTATTCAGTCCGTCTTTGATCGCAGCGGCCTCCTCATCACCGATGATACCGCATTTATTCAGCATACTTGCATGGGCAAGGGAGCCGGTCAGATCTTCTTTGACTAATTGTTTGTCGAAATGAATGGATGCACCAAACTCATCGACCCATTTTTCTGGTGTTTTTTGAAATCGGCCTCCCCAAAGCTTTTTCATGCTTTAACCTGCTCCTTTTTGTTCACGATGCTGTTTACTTTTGTTGGTAAACCCCAAAGGTTAATAAATCCTACAGCTGCATCATGATCGAATTCATCTGCTTTTGTGTAAGTTGCTAGATTTTCATCATAAAGTGAATATGGTGATTTACGTCCTTCTACAATGGCATGGCCTTTAAATAGTTTCACACGTACAACACCTGTTACGTTCTTTTGCGTTTCTTGTAAGAATGCATCTAGTGCTGATTTAAGTGGTGAGAACCATAAGCCGTTGTATATTAATTCAGCCATTTTTTGTTCAACGATTGGCTTAAAGTGTGCTACTTCTTTGACAAGCGTTAAGTCTTCAAGTTCTTTGTGTGCTTTTAATAGGGTAACTGCACCTGGGCACTCATACACTTCACGAGATTTGATTCCAACAAGACGGTTTTCAACATGATCGATTCTGCCTACACCATGCTGGCCAGCAACTTCATTTAAATGAAGGATCAGATCAGATAATGAATACTGGATTCCGTCAATCGCTGTTGGTTTTCCTTTTTCAAACGTGATTTCAATGATTTCAGGTGTGTCAGGTGTTTTTTCAAGTGGATTTGTCAGATCATAAGCACCTTCTGGCGGCGCTGCCCAAGGATCTTCTAAAATACCACATTCGTTACTTCTGCCCCAAAGGTTTTGGTCGATTGAATATGGGCTATCTAAGTTAATCGGAATTGGAATACCGTGCTTTTGTGCATAGTCGATTTCTTCATCACGAGACCATTTCCATTCACGCACTGGTGCAAGAACTTCTAGGTCTGGATTCAATGCTTTGATTGATACTTCAAAACGAACTTGGTCGTTTCCTTTCCCTGTACATCCGTGTGCAACGGCTACGGCATTTTCTTTCTCTGCGACTTCCACTAATTTTTTGGCAATGAGCGGACGAGATAGTGCAGATACTAACGGGTATTTCCCTTCATACATCGTGTGTGCTTGCAGTGCAGCAAGTGCAAATTCTTCAGCAAACTCTTCTTTTGCGTCGATCATGTAAGATTGAACAGCTCCGACTTGAAGTGCTTTTTGTTGAACGAATGCTAAATCTTTTCCTTCACCTACGTCCAGGCAGCAAGCAACAACTTCGTAACCTTGCTCCTGTAACCATTTAACTGCAACAGAGGTATCAAGACCTCCGGAATATGCTAATACGACTTTTTTATTTTGTGACATGTTTGAAAAGCTCCTCTCGCTTGTTTTGATTCTGTGAATGTTTTTTGCATAAAAATAAGTTTTAATTTATAAACATGCATTTAGTATGTATACACTGTAACAAGGAAAAATTGTTTTTTCAACCCCTTTATGAAAAAAACTCTGCCAAATTTTCTTGGCAGAGTCATTTTGGGCTATTTTTGATCTTTTTCAAGCTCTCGCAAGACATGAGGAAGCTCTGGAATAATGAGTTTGGTCATGGCTAACCGAACTGCTCCGGTAGAGCCTGGTGTGGCAAAAACGGCTTTTTGGTTAATCACCCCTGCCGTCGCTCTAGATAAGATAGCGGCTGATCCAATATCTTCTGTATAGCTCAGCATGCGAAAAATTTCTCCAAAGCCCGGCAGCTCTTTTGAGAAAAGAGGTGTAATGGATTCAATCGTGACGTCCCTTGATGCAATACCAGTTCCCCCGTTTAACAAGACGGCATCAATCTTCGCTTCGCTTGTTCCTTCTAAAACGGCGTCTTGAATCGCCCCAATATGATCTTTCACAATATCATATGCAAGAATAAGATGCCCTTGTTCTTTGAGCAAATCAATCATCAGACGGCCGCTTTTATCTGTTTCTTTTGTCCTTGTATCACTGACGGTAATGACTTTTACATGAAGCCTCGTTTTCGCTTCGCGTTTATGTTCTTGGGCGCTCATCTCTTCACACCGCTCCTTTCATATTGCCTCACATTATAGCATGCTGATTTCAATAGAAAAAAGCCCTTTTCCGCTGAGGAAAAGAGCTTTAAAAGGATGTTACGCTAAACGCATAACGTCTCTTGCAATCATGACTTCTTCGTTCGTTGGAATCACGATGACTTTTACAGGAGAGTGAGGGTAGCTGATGAATGCTTCTTCGCCTCTCATGTTGTTAAGAGATGGATCCCAATATACGCCCATGAATTCTAGACCACGAAGTACACGTGCTCTCACTTCTGAGCTGTTTTCACCGATTCCAGCTGTGAAGATGATGGCATCTACACCATTCATTCTCGCTGCATAAGAACCGATGTATTTATGAATACGGCTTGCAAAAATATCTAGTGCTACTTCTGCACGGTCGTTTCCTTCTTCTGTCGCTTCTTCGATATCACGAAGATCACTTGAAAGACCAGACACACCTAAAAGACCACTCTTCTTATTCAAAGTAGAAAGTACTTCTTCAGCTGTATGTCCTGTTTTCTCCATAATAAATGGAATAAGGGCAGGGTCAATGTTACCTGAACGTGTTCCCATTGCAACACCCGCAAGTGGTGTGAAGCCCATTGACGTATCGATTGATTTTCCGCCTTCAACTGCTGCGATACTTGCACCATTTCCAAGGTGGCAAGAAATCAAACGAAGCTCTTCAAGAGGACGGCCTAATAGCTCTGCTGCACGCTCTGTTACGAACTTATGGCTTGTCCCGTGGAATCCGTATTTACGAATACCAAAGTTTTTGTAGTAGTCGTACGGAAGGCTGTATAGGTAAGACTGCTCTGGCATTGTTTGGTGGAACGCTGTATCGAACACAGCAATCGCTGGTACGTCAGGCAGAATTTGTTTAAATGCTTTGATTCCTACAACGTTTGCAGGGTTGTGAAGTGGTGCAAGCTCTGAAAGCTGATCAATGTCATTGATGACTTCATCTGTTAATACAACAGAATCGCTGAATTTTTCTCCGCCGTGAACGACGCGGTGTCCTACGCCATCAATTTCATTAAAGTCTTTGATGATGTTAAATTCAATTAGTTTTTCAAGCAGCATTTTAACCGCTACTGCATGATCTGGAATATCTGTGACTTCTGTTTTCTTTTCTCCATCTACAGAAATCGTGAAGATACTGTTGTCCATTCCGATTCTTTCAACAAGACCTTTTGTTAAAACGGTTTCTTCTGGCATGTCGAACAATTGGAATTTAAGAGATGAGCTTCCTGCGTTGATTGCAATAATTTTGGACATTACTGTCGCTCCTTTTACTCAGTTGTTATATAAGGTTTCACGTTTTTTCGGTGCTATATTCAACCTGTTTGAACGGGTCTTTTATAGTTTAACGATAAGTCCGAAAAATATCTGACTTTTTCATTTAAACATTGAAAACTTTGCATTTCAAGTACACCTTCGAACTGTTACCGCTTACATCAATAAGTCGTTATTTTCTGAATAATAAAATAGCCAGACATCACTCTGGCTATTCTTTCGTTTCTTTTTCTTCTATAAACCATTGGTCTAATTTTCTCATGACGCCAACCATTGCTTCCTTCTGTGAGAAAGATGGCAGATTGGCAAATAGCATACGTTTCGGTGCTTCGAGCCCCTCTTTTTTCTTTTGCATCACAAATAAGCTTTTGGCATGCTTTTTGTCTTTGAACATAGAGACTGGCAGCTGAATTAACGCATTCATATATGCATGTTCTTTGATGAAATCCTTTAATTGTACGCTTTCTTTTCCTTCAAATAAATCGTTTGGAATGATGAAGAATAAGAAGCCGCCTTCTTTCGTGTAACGAAGACTTTGCTCAATGAATAAATAATGCGCAAAGGAATGACCTTCTTTTGCCTTTAATTCATAGTCTTTAGCGCACTCATCATTTGGATAATACCCGACAGGAAGACTGCATACAGCAACATCTGCTGGTGAGATAAGAAGCGGCTCAAGGCTGTCCTGGTGGAAAAGCTCTACTTCTTTTTCTTCTAAGTTCGCTTGTGCCCACGCAATTTTAATGAGCACGTCATCAATTTCAGAGGCAAAACCGCGTGTTGTTTCTGCTGTTACATTGTTGAGGACCGCAAGCAGTAAATTCCCTGTTCCCGCTGCTGGATCAAAGACAACCAGCTCTTTTTGTCCTTCTAAAAATTTATTGACCAAATAGCTGACAAACAGACCAATTGTATCAGGTGTCATCTGCCGGTTTGGATGTGAAATATCTTTTTGTCCTTTCAGTACGGCGAGCTGAAACGCTTTACGAATCTGCTCATGATCATAAGAGGCGAAATCTGCTTTCTCTATTAAATCTTTTAGTAAACCGTTTCGATCATTTGACTGGAAAAAGGCTTCTCCTGCTTCTGCCAATGCTTCAATATAGGAAATGTTCTGTTCCTTTTTTAAACGAATTGAAGCTGTATCGAGCAGCTCATAAATCGTACTCACTTGATCTTTCTGCAATGCTTTTCTCTCCTCGCTTTGTTAAAAGCTATATGTTCTCATTGAAAAGAGCCCCAGTATGAAGCCGGAGCTCTTGTCGATGCTGCTTTTATAACAGTGATTTCGCAGCCTCAATGGCTTTTTCATAATTTGGATGATTGGTTGCTTCGCTTACATACTCAGTGTAAACGACTTTTCCGCTTGGGTCTAATACGAAGACCGCACGCGCCAATAAACGCAATTCTTTCATATATAAACCAAACGCTTCACCAAATGACATATCTCTATGATCAGATAATGTTTCGACATTTTCAATTCCGTTTGCTCCGCACCAGCGTGCTTGTGCAAATGGTAGGTCTGCACTAATGGTATAGATATTGACCGGACCTAAACCGGCTGCCTCTTCATTGAAACGTCTTGTTTGTGCGTCACACACACCTGTATCAATAGAAGGAATCACTGAGATAATCGTCACTTTTCCTGTTAAATCAGAAAGTGAAACTTCCCCTAGTGAGTTCGTTAATACCGTGAAATCTGGAGCCTGCTCGCCTACTTTCACTTCATTTCCTACAAGCGTTACTGGGCTCCCTTTAAATGTGATCGATGCCAAAACAATTCCTCCCTTATCAAATGTATGGTTCTATCATAGTAGAGAAAGCAAAAAACTGCAAAGCCTAATCGTCCATTTTGAAAAAAAAGTTAACTGCAGGGCAGCTAACTTTTTAAAGGTCTATGTCATCTAGTTTTCGTTCTTTGTGACGATGCTCCCGTTCATCCTTCTTAAACATGTGCTGAAGACGTTCAATTGCTTGAGGAGCAGAATCCAATATTTTATCGAGCAGATGTGTGTGTTCATCCAAATGAAGCATTCTAACGCCATTTGTTCCCACAATTAAAAAGGCGATTGGTGTAATCGATACTCCGCCACCGCTTCCGCCTCCAAATGGGAGTCTCGGTTCTTTTCGTTCTTGTTCATCAGACCGTTTTTCTTTCTTTTGGTTACCGTTGAATTCACTGCCGCCGGCTGCAAATCCAAAACCAACCTTTGACACAGTGAGAATGACACTGCCGTCAGGGGTTTCGACTGGATCGCCGATGATCGTGTTCACATCAATCATTTCTTTTAAGTTTTCCATCGCTGTCTTCATCAGACCTTGGATTGGATGATCTGCCATTTTCGGGTTCCTCCTTAAACAGATGATTCATTCTTCGTTGCTTGAAGAGAGGCATTTTTTCTCGCCTTTCTCCCTTTTAACCAATGGACAAGTAATCGAATGGCTGCAAGCATAGCATGTCCAATCCGAAAATAAGCTATACATGCAAAGTGTGTCTGTGATACATTGTGCTGAAAAGCGGGAATCACTTCATAGACGGGTTTGTGCTTAAAGGTGAGATGCTCCTGCATAAAGGCAAGAAGTGCTCCTTTGACTGACCACACACCGCCGGCTGCTACACCTGTTAAAGCTGCGTCATGAAAACCAATCCAGGTGGACCAGTGAAATGAGACGATTTTTATATGAATGAAGAACTTTCGCATGATCCGGTTTAGATCGACAATTTCTTTTGTAATACGCTCCATTTGATGAAGGATTTCCTTTACATCACGTTTTCCCACTTTTTTATGCATGGTTTCTTTTTCTTGATTAGACGTTTTGGTGCTGGCCATTTTCTTTTCACGAATATCAATCGTTTGATCTTCCGTATTCACTTTCACCATCGGAATGTCTTTCTTCAGTCTGACGATTCCATATAAGGTGATGATCTTCACCGCAATATGGTCATTGTCATTTGCATGTGAATAGTCCAGTGAAATGGTCACTTTCATAAAGATCAATAAGATCACAAGGAACAAAAAAGCTGCGATCCAAACGTACAGCACTGTGCTCACTTCCTCCATAACAAATGATGCTTCCTCTACGATTATGGCTCTCCTTCTGGATTTTATACCCAATCACCCAAAAAAAGAGTTTGACCGGTACCCGGCCAAACTCTCTTTGGTTATGCGTTTGATTCTGTTTTTTCATATAAATGTTCATGAACAACCACCGTATCTGCAAAGTAGTCATGAACCCCTTGCTTTTTCGGCGTGAACCCAACCACAGCATAGAGAACAAAAAGCGTATTAATATATCTCCCCACAATTTCTCTAAAGAAAATGACATCCCATGGCAGCTTCTTCTCCGGCTGAAGTGAGACGACTTTGATTCCAAACACCATCTTTCCAAGTGTTTGTTGGAAAATCTTCGTCATGATCGCAAAATAAAGCAGAAAGACAATTGTGGTTGTGACGGAAAATGGGGAAAACCAGCCTCCACCTTTTGACCAGCCAAAGAGACTAAAGATTGGAGAAACCGTCAAATGGTTAACACCCCATACGACGAGCCAATCTAGGATAAATGCCCAAAATCTAATCCAGAAACCTGCAAAGGCCTGCGCTTCAATTGAAGTGCGCTTCGCAAGAGTCGGCCTTGATTCTCCCTCTTGGCTGCGACTTTCCGTTACTTCATCGAATGTAGAATCCATCTATGATCCCTCCTTTATTTTGAATAGAGATACATCGGTTTAGACCCATTTGAGCCAGCCAGTGTTTCTTTTAAGTTCAGAAAATCAATTTCGCTTTTAAAGAGCTTGCTTGCACTCATATTGAAAAGAGAGTTCCAGCCAAAGCTTTGTGAATAGCTGATTACTGTTGCTCCTTTTAAGCCTTTTTCATTTTTCTTCATTGCTTTTAGTGCATCTTCATAGTACCCAAGCTCATCCACTAATCCGTTCGATTTCGCCTGTGTTCCGTCATAGACCCGGCCGTCAGCAATTTTCTTGACGTCCTGCTTAGACATGCCGCGTCCTTCAGAAATGACTTTCACAAAGCCTTCATAAGAGTTGTCAACCATGCTTTGCATGATAGCACGCTCATCTTTTGTCATATCACGATTTGGAGACATGATGTCTTTGAATTTTCCACTTTTAATGGTTTCATATTTGATGCCTAAATTATCTGCCAGCTTTGCATAATTCAAACTTTGCATGATGACCCCTAGAGAGCCTGTTAACGTTTCAGGTGAAGCAAAGATTTTTTTCGCTGGAGTGGATACATAATAGCCGCCAGAAGCCGCCATTGAACCCATGGAAACATAAATTGGCTTCTTCGCTTTCTTTACTTCTTCTAATTTTTTATGTATTTCAGCACTTTCATAGACACCGCCGCCAGGAGAGTTGACACGCAGCAAGACACCTTTCACAGACGCATCGTCTTTTGCTTTATCTAATTCTTTTAAGAACGCACGATGATCATATGCTTCCCCGCCTAAAAGGCTGGATGCACCACCGTTATCTTGAATCGTACCATTAATCTCAAGTACAGCAATTTTACTCGCTCCGCTGCCATCCTCTAGTACCTTTTCTTCGATTTCGTCCCCGAATTGATAGCTCATCTTATTATCATTGAAGCTTTCATACAAGGCCGTCGTGATACTAATCACAATCGAAAAGCCGAAAACACCAAGTGCAATGATTAAGGCTACCCATCTTTTCGCATTCATTTCTTTCTCCTCCTTTTTGTCTCACTTCGTTCATACGAATACACACATGAAATGTTTCACAGGAACTGTGGTTTTTTTACATTTCATTTCAACATATGATAGCACCGATGTGAAATGACGATCAACTTTACATCTTCTATCATTTGCTCATCATGACGAAAAATTGGTTATTTTATCCTCTTCCTACATCTAATAGCTCAGATCATCTCCACAACGAAACGCCCAGACCTCTCTAGCCTCCAAAATGAGCTATTAAATTATGCTCAAAGTCAGCGTTGTCTAATCACTTACAATGACTCATTTCTCAAATGGAAGCCTCTATCATGATGAAGCGTCTTTCTAATATTTTTACTTTCATATGAAAAAAGTGTAAAATGTGAGCAAGGGTTTTTATGTAAGCCCTTTACTACTCGAAATCTATTTTTGACAACAAAGGGGAGAACGTCAATGACAGACAATCGTCGCAATGTATTTTTCTTTTACAAAAAAGATCATGAATTGGATGGACACATTTCTTCTCTGGAGAAGCTCGCTACCGATCAAGGCTTTCACGTCGTAAAGCGTGCAGAAGATGCCCATATCATTGCTTCAATTGGTGGAGATGGTACATTTCTTCAAGCGGTTCGCAAAACGAACTTCCGGGATGACTGCTTGTATGTAGGGGTATCAAAAACAGAGAATTCGCACCTATACTGCGATTTTTCGTTAGAACATTTTGATCAAATGATTGATGCCATGAACACTGAACAAATTGAAGTGAGAAAATATCCGATCATCGATGTAAGCGTTGACAGTACAAACCAGTTCCATTGCTTAAACGAACTGTCGATCCGCTCTAGCATCATTAAAACATTTGTCATCGATGTGTATATAGATGATTTCCATTTTGAAACCTTTAGAGGCGACGGGATGATTATTTCCACTCCGACCGGTTCAACGGCCTACAATAAATCTGTCAACGGCGCCGTGGTGGATCCGATGCTTCCGTGTATGCAAGTAACCGAGCTGGCATCGCTGAATAACAACTCATACCGTACACTTGGAGCTCCTTTCATTTTAAGCAGTGACCGCAAGCTGACACTAAAGGTTGTTCAGGACGGTAACGACCATCCGATTATCGGTCTTGATAACGAAGCGCTAGGTACAAAACATGTCAAACAAATTGATATTGGCCTTTCTGGTAAAGTGATCAAAACAGTCAAATTAAAAGATAACTCCTATTGGGAAAAAGTAAAACGCAGATTCCTTTAATCATTGAAAAGCTCCTTTATGGGGCTTTTTTTCATGCCTTTTCATTCAAGGTCATGGTGTCTTTGAAAAGATATGGTATGATGTCACAAGTATACATGTACGAAAAGGAGAACACGATGCCATTACAACATTTTGATCAATATCCATTAAGCGATGAATTGAAACAAGCGCTAGAAGCGCTTCATTTCCATACACCTACACCCGTCCAGCACGAGACATTATCCGTTGCTTTTTCAAAGCAGGACCTCATTGTCAAATCTCAGACAGGCAGTGGCAAAACAGCAGCCTACGGTCTGCCAATTTGTGAAATGGTGGATTGGGCTGAGAATAAACCTCAAGCCCTCATCCTCGTCCCAACAAGAGAACTTGCCATGCAGGTCAAACAGGATCTGACCAGCCTCGGACGATTTAAACGAATCAAAGCGGCCGCCATTTATGGAAAAGCTCCATTTCAAGCACAAAAAATAGAGCTTGCACAAAAGAACCACATTGTGTGCGGAACGCCAGGACGAATATTGGATCACCTTGAAAAAGGGACACTTTCTTTAGACAATCTGTCATTTTTCGTGTTAGATGAAGCAGACGAAATGCTGAACATGGGATTTATTGATCAAGTCTCTTCTATTATTCAGCATCTGCCGCCAAAGCGGATGTCGATGTTATTTTCAGCGACGATGTCTGATGAAATGAAGGATTTGAGTGAGCAGTTTTTACAATCGCCAAAAGTGATAGAGATTGCTCGGGCGGAAACGACGAAGCAGCAAATCACCCACACGTTGATTGAAACCGAGGAAGAAGGCAAGTTTTCATTACTTCAACGAACGATTGTCATTGAAAATCCAGATAGCTGTATCATTTTTTGCAATACGCAGGAGCAAGTGAATGAGCTGACGATGAAGCTGGATGAGTGGGATGTTCCTTGCGATAAGATTCATGGCGGGATGAGGCAGGAAGATCGCTTTGCCGTCATGGATGAATTCAAAAACGGGGAATTCCGTTATTTGATCGCAACAGATATTGCAGCCCGAGGAATTGATGTCAGTGATATGACACATGTAATTCATTACGACTTGCCATATGAAAAAGAACGCTATATTCACCGGACCGGAAGAACTGGCAGAGCGGGTAAAAGCGGAAAAACGATTGCGTTTATGACAAGGCACGGGCAGCCGCTTATTGAAGAATTAAAAGAGGAAGCTGGTATTCATTTTCAGATTCAGCCTTATCCTACAAAAGAAGAAGCAGAACAGCATGTGGCAAACTTTGAAGAAAAAATTGAAACACCGATTCAAAAGGAAAATAAGCAGGCCGGCATAGAGAAAGATATTATGAAGCTGTATTTTAACGGCGGGAAGAAAAAGAAACTCCGGGCAGTTGATTTCGTTGGAACGATCGCCAAAATAGACGGCGTTGCGTTTGATGACATTGGGATTATTACCATTCAGGAAACAAAAACATATGTAGATATTTTAAATGGCAAAGGCCCTCTTGTGCTAAAAGCCATGCGCCACACAACGATTAAAGGCAAGCAGTTAAAAGTACATGAAGCACGTGCATAAAAAGTGAAGGCTAAGCGCCTTTACTTTTTTTATTGATTATCATCACAACTTACAAACCCTTCTGCCACCTGATTTTTTGATACTCAACATGACAAATGTCATATAGTATACATGATGGGTGCTACTATGAACATGACACCTTTCCTTCTATACTTTGAAGTAGAAAGAAACGGAAAGGACTTGAACGTTCATGACGACTTCAACAAACACACAGCAGCAAGCCACTTTAAGAAAACAAGTTGGCCAATTCTCTGGTGCTAATTCGAAAAAAAGTATCATTCAACTCTTTAATACATTCATTCCATTTTTGGGGCTTTGGTTTCTTGCCTATTATAGCCTGAACATCTCCTACCTTTTAACCCTCTTCTTTGCGGTGATTGCAGCTGGTTTTTTAGTACGTGTCTTTATTATTTTTCACGACTGCTGCCATCAATCCTTTTTTAAACAAAAGCCGCTGAATCACCTGTTCGGTTTTGTAACGGGCGTACTCACCCTTTTCCCTTATCTTCAATGGCAAAGAGATCATTCAATTCACCATGCCACAAGCAGTAATCTAGACAAACGAGGTACTGGCGACATTTGGCTACTGACAGTCAAAGAATATCAAGAGGCATCAGCTTGGACGAAATTTCGCTACAGATTTTACCGTAATCCTTTTGTGATGTTTATTTTAGGACCGATCTTTGTTTTTCTCTTAAAAAACCGTTTCAACGTCAAAAATGCTCGTAAAAAAGAGCGCTGGAACACGTATTTCACAAACGTGAGCATCATTGCGCTAGCAACTGCAACGTGTCTTCTTTTTGGCTGGCAGGAGTTCCTGCTTGTCCAAGGTCCAATCTTCCTGATCTCAGGATCAATCGGTGTATGGCTGTTTTACGTGCAGCATACATTTGAAGATTCTTACTTTGAAGCAGATGAACATTGGAATTATGTGCAGGCAGCTGTAGAAGGCAGTTCTTTTTACAAATTGCCAAAGCTTCTTCAATGGTTAACAGGCAATATCGGCTATCACCATGTTCATCATTTAAGTCCGAGGGTACCGAATTATCATTTAGAACATGCCCATGAGCACAGTGAGCCGCTTCAAAATGTGCCAACCATCACGTTAAAGACTAGTATTGAGTCGATGAAATTTAGACTTTGGGATGAAGAAACGAAAGCATTCGTTACCTTTAAAGAAGCACGGCAATCTAAGAAGATGCCCGCACCTGTCATAAAAGGAGACATTCTGAAGAAGAATGCATAATTGGCGCAAGCTCTTTCTTACAATAGAAGGAGCTTGTTGTATTTGCAGGATGCAGTCACCTGTTCAATTTGATAAAGTAGTGAAAAAGACTGAAAAAATGAAAAAGGTGAATCACGGATGAAAAAACAACTGAAAATTCAAAAACTGCATGGGATTTCCCCATATATTTGGGCGATTTTTTTCATCCTGCCCTTTTATTTTATCTTTAAGACCCCTTCGACTTTAGGCATTGTGATCGGCATTATTTTAAACGTCGTTTTTTTTGCGGTCTACCGTTTTGCCTTTGTCTCAAAGGGCTGGTCGTTATATGTATTCGGCCTTCTATTAATCGCCATTTCGACTGGTTATGTGATGCTCTATAGCTACATTTATTTTGCTTTTTGTATCGCCTATTTCAACGGGCATATCAAAAGAAAAGTCCCTTTCTATATCTTATACTATATCCATCTAGCGAGCGCTGCCGTAGCGGTGAACTTTAGCCTGATCTTAAAAAAGGGCTGGTTTCTCACGCAAATTCCGTTTGTCGTGATTACACTGATCAGCGCCATTCTCCTCCCTCTTAGCATTAGAAGCAGGAAGGAACGTGAACGGCTAGAAGAGAAATTAGAATATGCCAATGAACGGATCGCCGATCTTGTCAAACTTGAAGAAAGACAGCGAATTGCTCGCGATCTGCATGACACACTTGGACAAAAACTCTCTCTCATTGGATTAAAGAGTGACCTTGCCCGTAAACTCGTGTATAAAGATCCTGAACAGGCTCGTGCCGAACTAAAGAGTGTTCAGCAGACAGCTAGAACGTCTCTAAATGAAGTGCGGAAAATTGTTTCTTCCATGAAAGGCATTCGGATCAAAGATGAAATATTGAATATCAAACAAATCCTTGAAGCCGCCGATATTGACATGATTTATGATGAAAAGGAAGCGCCGAAACACATCTCTCTTCTGAACGAAAACATTGTGAGCATGTGCATCAAAGAGGCCGTGACGAATGTCGTCAAACATAGCGACGCCACTGTCTGTCAAATCACGATTCATCAAAAGTCAAAGGAAGCTGTCATTACAGTTGAGGATAACGGCACATTTAAAGGCAGTCATCCATCCTCTCAAACGAAGGGACATGGCCTTGCAGGGATTAGAGAAAGATTGGAATTTGCAAATGGACGCCTGCACATTGAGACAAAAAACGGGACGAAGCTGATCATGAGCATTCCAAATGATTCAGCAGCGAAAGATAAGGAGGAAATAAAATGATTAACATCTTTATCGCAGAGGATCAGCAAATGCTGCTCGGTGCTCTTGGATCGCTTCTCGATTTAGAAGACGATATGACGGTTGTTGGAAAAGGTACAAACGGCCAGGACGCCATTGATTTTGCTCAAAAACATCCTGTCGACATTTGTTTAATGGATATTGAAATGCCAGGAAAATCTGGGCTCGATGCCGCTGAAGAACTTAAAAAGTCTGATGTGAAGATCATCATTTTAACAACCTTTGCTCGTTCTGGCTATTTTCAAAGAGCACTGAAAGCTGGCGTTAGCGGCTACATGTTGAAAGACAGCCCAAGCGAGGATTTGGCAAGTGCCATCCGCAGCGTGATGAAAGGGAAAAAGGTGTACGCCCCTGAATTAATGGAAGACTTGTATAGCGACGAAAATCCTTTAACTGAACGAGAAAAGTCGGTTCTAGAACTCGTCGCAGACGGAAAAAACACAAAAGAAATCGCCAAGGAACTCAGCATTAAAAGTGGCACTGTCCGAAACTACATATCCGTTATTTTAGATAAACTAGAAGTCAAAAACCGAATTGAAGCCATTACTCGTTCCAAAGAAAAAGGCTGGTTTAAATAAGAAAAAAGATCAGGTCATACACTGCCTTGATCTTTTTTTCTTTTTATCAGAATTCCTCTATCCACTGCTAAAATATCATTGACAACAAACCTCACTTCTATGGTATGATATCTGAGTGATAATAATTATCATTATCACTTATACAACCAAATACACGGCTGATGTGCCGATTTCAAAGGAGTTTACATTCATGAAGAAAATATTGTTCCCTCTGATGCTCATCTTCGTACTTGCGTTGAGCGCATGTGGCAATAGCAGCAACTCTTCCTCAAATAAAGGAAAGCAATCAACGTCATCGGACACGATTACATATCAATCTGAAAATGGACCTGTGAAGCTGCCAGCAAATCCAAAACGTGTTGTTGTTCTCGCCTCTTATACAGGAAATGTCTTGTCACTTGGTGTGAACCTTGTGGGTGTTGACTCTTGGTCAAAAAAGAATCCACGTTTCAAAAAGAAATTAAAAAATGTGGAAGAAGTATCCGATGAAAATGTAGAAAAAATCATGAAGCTAAAGCCTGATGTCATCATCGGTTTAAGCGGTGCAAAAAATGTAGAAAAACTGAAAAAAATCGCCCCTACCGTTTTATTCACGTATAACAAAGTCGATTACCTTCAGCAGCATATTGAAATTGGAAAAGTCTTAAACAAAGAAAAAGAAGCAGAAGCATGGGTCAAGGATTTCAAAAAACGCGCAGCTGAAACTGGCAAAGAAATCAAAGCAAAAATTGGTGAAGATGCAACCGTATCTGTCTTTGAAAGCGGCACAAAAGACCTTTACGTCTTTGGAGATGCATGGGGTCGCGGAACAGAAATCCTCTACCAAGCAATGAAACTAAAAATGCCTGAAAAAGTAAAAGAAAAAGCATTAAAAGCTGGTTATTATGCGGTATCACAAGAGGTCATCCCTGAATTTGCCGGAGACTATATGATCATTAGCAAAAACAGCGAAATGGACAATTCCTATCAAAACAGTGAAATCTATAAGTCCATTCCTGCTGTGAAAAAACATCGTGTGTATGAAGCAAATGCGGAAGAGTTTTACTTTAATGACCCGCTCACACTTGAATATCAATTATCATTCTTTAAAAAGCACTTTTTAGGTAAATAAACCGAAGCAAGGGATCTCTTCCCTTGCTTTTTTGCTGTCTGCTTCTAGCGGGAGTGCCTATTTTCCGCTACAATAATGTACAAGTAATTCAAAAAGTGTGGTGCTCGTTTTGTTTAAAATTTTGCTGATTGAGGATGATACAACCCTCTTCCAAGAAATCAAAGAACGTTTAGTCAACTGGTCTTATGATGTGTATGGGATCAACAATTTTCAACAGGTCATGCAGGAGTTCACTTCCATCCAGCCTGATTTAGTCATTATTGATATTCAGCTGCCAAAGTATGATGGCTTTCATTGGTGCCGGATGATTCGGCATCATTCTAATGTGCCCATCATCTTTCTTTCCTCTCGTGATCACCCTGCTGATATGGTCATGTCGATGCAGCTTGGAGCTGATGATTTTGTACAAAAGCCCTTTCACTTTGACGTTCTCATCGCCAAAGTAAGTGCTGTTCTTCGCCGAGTCCATGATTACAATGCGGAACCAGCCAACTTAAAAGTCTGGTGCGGCGCTACCCTTGATCTCGAAAATAATACAGTGACAAATGAAAACGGTGAGATTGAATTAACAAAAAATGAGTTTTTTATTCTCAAAGAATTGATTCAGCATAAAAACCATATCGTCAAAAGGGAATCTCTCATCCAAGCTTTATGGGACGATGAACGATTCGTGAGTGACAATACACTCACTGTAAACGTCAACCGCCTTAGAAAAAAACTAGACGAAATCTCCCTTGGCACCTTCATTGAAACAAAGGTGGGTCAAGGTTATCTTGCAAAAGAAAAGGATGATCAATGATGCTGCAAGCATTTCTAAAAGAACGAAGAAGCTGGATCTTGTTCTTTCTTAGTTTGCAGCTTCTCATTCTCTTTGTTGCATATTTGGATACAACGATTCCACTCGCTTCTCTTTTTTATATCGTGCTTTTGTCTACATTACTCTTCATTGTTTTTCTTTTTTTTCGTTACCGGAAAGAAACTGCTTATTACATGCAACTGAAAGAATGGGATGAAAATATAGACCATCAAATGCGTCTCAAATCCTCTTCCCCCTTTGAACAAATTGTACAGGAGGCAGCGTCAGAGCAAATCGACCGATACCGCCAGATGACGGCTAAGCAAAAGACTGCGCTGGAAGAAGAAAAAGATGAACTGCTCTCATGGATACATGAGGTGAAAACGCCGCTCACGGCGATGCACTTAATGATTGACCGCATAACAGAACAGCCGCTCAAATCAAATATGACCTATGAATGGCTTAGAATACATTTACTCCTTGATGCACAGCTGCATCAGAGCAGGATCCAACATATTGAAAATGATTTATTTATTGAAAAACTGGATCTCCAAAACATGCTAACGAAAGAAATCAAAGCGCTCCAATCGTGGTGTATGCAAAAAGGAATTGGCTTTGACCTTTTATTAGAAGAGCGAGATGTATTAAGTGATACAAAATGGTTATCCTTTATGATCAGACAAGTGCTGACAAACGCCGTCAAGTACAGCCAATCATCTGACATTATCATCGAAAGCAAACAAATGAACGAACAAGTGGTGCTCACCATCACAGATCAAGGCAGAGGAATTGACCCAAGAGACGTGTCCCGTATTTTTGAAAAAGGCTTTACCTCCACAAGACATCACAATGACACGGCCTCCACAGGCATGGGGCTCTATTTAACAAAAAAGGGAGCTGACGCTCTTCATATCACGATCGAGGTCAACTCCACATTAGATCAAGGGACAACTTTCACCTTTATTTTTCCGAAAAAGAATGATTTTGTGCATATTGCAAGCATGTGAACATACAGTTCAAGAAACCCAATCTCTTCATCCAACGATGCATTGAAGAGATTGGGTGATTTTATACAGCCATATCACGCTACTTCACGGCATATTTCTCCTAGCTGTTTCCTTCTATAAATACTCATTAGCAGCCCGACTGACATCATTTCTAGAAGAATATGAGATCCCCCATAGCTCATAAAAGGCATGGAAACTCCTGATATAGGCAATAATCCAAAGTTTGTGAAAATACTTAAGATAAATTTTGCTGCAAATGTGGTTGCCAAACCAATCATTAATATTTTGCCATAAGCAGATTGAACTCGTTTCGCTGTATGAACTACTCTATAAATCAAAGTCACAAACAACATAAGAACGGCCAATCCTGCAAACCATCCGAATGAATAAATGATATACGTCAACATCCAATCAGTGTGAACATCATACAATGCGTACGGATTTATTTGAAAACCATTTGAGCTAAATTCATGAAGTGAGTATTGGTAAAAGTGGGCCATATCAGCTTGATACAGAGAAAATAATTGAACAATGAGATAGACAATACCTGCTGCTGTAAACGGAATAAGCTGTCTCATTCTTGCATGAGATACATACATCATCGTTATGCATATGACCATAAAGGTGATGGTTGCAGAAAGAGATCCGACTATATGTAATAAAATAATGGGTAAAGTGACAATCGCTAACCCTAGCCAGGACTTGAAACCATTCTTCCAATTCCAAGATTGATAAATGCCAGCTAACGAAATAATCATCAGAAATGGAAAAATTTCAGTCAGATTGATCGATCCATTATTTAAGCTTAAAAAGAGAATACCGTTCACTCTTGTCCCAATCATCATTGTAAGAATCAGCATTCCAATCGTTCCTATGTATAAATGCCATGAATAGGGTAAAAAGCGCCGATAATCAAAAGCAAACAGTCCAAGCATCAACGCAAGACCAAATACATAGTAAATGAGACTTTTATAAAAGATATTCGTGTCTTGAAAATGAAGTAAATGAGAATGAAACTGAAAATAATACATTACAAACAGCCCAAATAAACAAGTAGCTAATACAAGAAGTATCGTTTTAAAGTCAACTTGAGTTTTGTGTGTTTCATGAAGCTGCATTCCGAGTATGGCTGCATCTCCAATTTGATCGAGCGCTTGATCTACCGCCTCTTCTTCTGACATGCCCGCACTGACCGCTTCCTCTTTCAGCGTGTATAAATGATCACGAAGCTCAAGCTTTATACTTGCATGTACGTCTTTATTTTTGATTCGTTTACACACATTTTTGATATATTGTTCAAACTTTTTCTCTAGTCCCATACGACTTTCTCCCCGTTCAAAACGCCATCTACTGCATCTTTAAACACAGTCCATTCTTCTTTCTTTTCCTTCATAAACGCTTTGCCTTGTTCATTAATCCGATAATACTTCCTTTTTCGATTGCCATTCCCTTCGCCCCAGTAAGACACAATAAATCCTTTCCCCTCCAAAGTGTGCAAAATAGGATATATCGTCCCCTCTTTAAAGCTAAAAATTCCTTCGGATTTCGACTCCAATTCCTTAATCATTTCATATCCATACATCGGCTTTTCATTTAACAAGCTTAAAATAAGGGTAGCAGTACTCCCCTTTAGAAGCTCTTTACTCACTTTCATCCATCGTCACCTCTAATACATAGATTTACTATGCATATATTTGATATGCATATCTTACATGAAATCAAATACTCTGTAAAGGTTCATCAGAAAAAAACAAGAAATTTGATACATCATAGCGAAAAACAGATAAAATAATTGAATAACAATCTGAATTCTACATAAGGCTTTGACATATGAAACAAGCATGTGACAACAATGTCACATGCTCGTCTGTTTTGTTCGCCAAATCGCAGGAAGTCTGCTCGGCTTCTTTTTATACTAGAGATATCAATTAAATAAAAAAGGGGTTCGACAGATGAACATTTTAGAAGCTCGCAAGTTATATAAAAGCTATGGAAATAAATTCAATAAACAAGAGGTGCTGAAAGGCATTGATTTGACGATAGAAGCTGGAGAATTTGTCAGCATCATGGGGCCATCAGGCTCGGGGAAAACGACCCTTTTGAACGTATTGTCATCGATTGATCATGTGTCCAGCGGATCGATTCGGATCGCAGATGCAGAAATGACGCAAATGAAAGATCAGCAGCTCGCTGAATTTAGAAAGAAACAGCTTGGCTTTGTTTTTCAGGATTATAACTTACTTGATACACTCACGGTTAAAGAGAACATCCTCTTGCCATTATCCATCTCCAAAACGCCTAAAAAAGAAGCTTTTGAACGCTTTCAACAGCTTGCAGAGGATATGGGGATTTATGAACTAAGAGACAAATATCCAAATGAACTGTCTGGTGGACAAAAGCAACGGACATCTGCGGTACGTGCCTTTATTCATGAACCAAGCCTCATTTTTGCTGATGAACCAACCGGAGCACTTGATTCCAAATCTGCGTCTGACTTACTGAACAAGCTGCAAGAATTCAATCACAAGCGCAAAGCAACCATTGTCATGGTGACGCATGACCCTGTTGCAGCCAGTTATTCAAGACGAGTGATTTTTATCAAAGATGGACAGATCTATACACAATTGAATAAAGGCGCATTAGAGAGAAAGATGTTTTTCGAGGATATTATGAAAACGCAAGGTGTTTTAGGCGGTGTGAAGCATGAACATTAATCAGCTCGTCTTCCGCAATCTGAAGAAAAACTTAAAAAATTACTATTTATACGTGTTTGCACTTGTATTTAGTGTGGCGCTCTATTTTTCCTTTGTCACCTTGCAGTATTCACCAGCACTTGATGATGTAAAGGGGTCCATTAAGGGCGGTGCGTCGATTAAAGCCGCTTCAGTACTACTCATTGCCATTGTTGGAATCTTCCTGTTATATGCGAACAGCATTTTTATTAAACGAAGAGGGAGAGAAATAGGTCTCCTGCAGCTCATTGGCATGACGAAACAAAAAATTGCCAAACTACTCAATGCAGAAAACTTTATCCTATACGTGGTCTCCATGGCTATTGGTATCATAGCTGGATTTATCGGTTCAAAACTCATGCTGATGGTGCTATTTAAAGTAACCGGCGTGAACGCCATCGCCAACCTGCATTTTTCAGGCATGGCCCTTTTGCAGACACTGATCGTCTTTTTCGTCATCTATGGATTAATTATGTTAAGAAATCGATGGTTTATTAATAGACAGACGATTTTATCTTTGTTTAGAACCACATCTTCTACAGAACAGCGTGTGAAAAAAATCTCTGTGTTTGAAATCATCATTGGGGTTCTAGGCATTGCATTCATCAGCTCAGGCTATTATATTTCTTCTCAGCTTTTTACCGGCACATATACGTCCATGCTTGCGTTACTTTTAGCGATGATTTATATTCTAGCCTCTGTCATTATCGGTACCTTTCTTTTCTATAAAAGCTCTGTTTCGTTCATTGCCAATATCGTACGCAAACGAAAAAATGGCTATCTCGCCATTCATGAAGTCCTGTCTCTGTCATCTATTATGTTCCGGTTAAAATCAAACGCACTGCTTTTAACGATTATTACAACGGTATCTGCGCTTGCCATCGGGTTGTTATCTTTAAGCTACATTTCCTATTACTCAGCAGAAAAAACCGCTGAACAACAGATCCCTTCACATTTCGTCATGGGATCTGAGAAAGAAGCCAACACCTTTACTCGTGCACTTTCTGACAAACATATTGCGTATGAAACAAAGCAGTTCAAGGTCATTCAAGCGAAGTTTGACGCAAAAAAGATCATGGATTCAGAGATTAAAAATATGAATAATGATCCAGGTGTCTTAACTCTACCTGTGATCAGTGAGAAAAACGCACCGAATATTCATGTGAAAAGCAACGAAGTCATCTTAAGCGGCTACAGTGATTTATTGAAGAAATTCATGCCGATTCAAAGTTCAGGTGATGTGAAACTACTTATTAAGAAACCCCTTGATTTAAAGGTCATTGATATGAAAAAAGATTACCTCATTTCTTACAACTTCACGTTTGGTGGTCTACCTGTTGCTGTCGTCAGTCAAAGTGTCTTTGAGCAGCTTGACCAGCAGAAAGACCCTAAACTTCAGATTGAGAATAATCAATATCACGCAGTCAATATAAAAGATGATCAAAACCTTGAACAAGCGAATGATGTGTTTACCTCTTTAAAACTAGGTGACAACAGCATGTCTCAATTGGCTACCACTCAGCAACAAAAACAAACCATCGGACTGATGATGTTTATAGTCGGATTTTTAGGTCTCAGCTTCCTTGTCACATCAGGCTGTATTTTATACTTTAAGCAGATGAATGAAAGTGAAGAAGAACAAAGCTCTTACACGATCTTGCGTAAGCTTGGTTTTACTGAGAAGGATCTATTAAAAGGTATTCGGCTCAAGCAGCTATTTAACTTTGGGATTCCGCTCGTTGTCGGGTTGCTTCACAGCTACTTTGCAGTACAGTCAGGCTGGTTTTTCTTCGGCGGTGAACTGTGGACACCAATGCTCATCGTCATGTCGATTTATACGGTGCTATATTCTATCTTCGGATTCCTATCTGTCCAGTATTACAAAAAAGTCATTAAAGAATCCTTGTAATCTCATCCCCATAGGTAGCTGCCTATGGGGATTGTTTGTTTATGATGGCGTTGATTCAAACTTGTGCGATAAAATATGATCTCTTGCCGCATAAGCTTTTTGTTTGATCTCTTCTAAGTTCACTCCAACTAGCTTCCCATTTTGTTTCACTGCTTTTCCAGCCACATAGACAGAATCAACATTTGAAGGGTGTGCCGTTTGCACAACTGCCCCAGCTGGATCTGTCATCGGAAGAAGATTCATGCTTGTCCGATCGATCAAGATAAAATCAGCTTCTTTTCCAGGTGTGAGTGAGCCGATTTTGTCATCAAGCTTCAAGGCACGAGCCCCGTTTATTGTGGCTGCTTCAAGCATTTGCTGTGCAGACAATCCAAGTTCAGGCCCTGGCATCGTCCCTTCCATCAATAAAGATTGATTTTGAATCGCCCGCTCCGCCTGTAGTCCGAATTTCATTTGAGCAAACAAATCTCCGCCTGTCGCTGTCACCACATCTACACCAAGCGTTGGCAGAACGCCATTTTCAATGGCGAGCCCTGTGACAGGATATCCGTGTCCCATCATCATTTCAATCTCAGGTGTAATCGAGATGGAGCTTCCGCTGTCAGCTAACATCTTCATTTGATCTGCATCAATTGCATTGATATGCACCATATTCAAATCAGGCCCGAGCAGCCCTGCTTGATGAAGCCGTTCAATCGATCGATCCGCCGCTCCCCAATTTCCAAAGCCAATGTGCATACTGCATAATGCATCTAGTGATCTCGCTGTTTCAATTTCAAAGACGGTCGTCTCCCATGAAGAAAATTCAGGTCCACGAATGGCAAGTCCCATCGTCAACAGCTGATCCGATGATTGAAAATGTTTTTGTTTCACGCGGGCTGCGTCTTCCATATTCGTGAGCGTACTCTCTCTGTCCCAATACGCTGCATCTCCAGAGGTACCAAAACCAAAGACCGCTCGAATACCCGCATCTTTTAAACCTCCAATGAGTTCTTCTGTATGATCCATAGAATTGATCATCGTCCAGTCGAAAAACGTGGTCACTCCTGCATCTAATGCCTCTAATGCGCCTAAATAATTAGCAATTCGATCATCTGATGGACGTCTCATCGCCCCATAGTTGCCATAATAAATTTTGCTCAAATACGTTTGCAAAGACCAATCTGTTCCGATCCCCCGTATGACGGACTGCCACACATGACGATGGGTATCCACAAGCCCTGGCATGATGACCATGTCAGACGCATCCACAACATCAGCACCGCTTGCTTCAATCGAAGGTCCGACTTCTACAATATGTGCCCCTTCAATTAATAGATCTCCCTTCTCCAGAAAACCTAAAGATGGATCAAGTGTGATAAGAGCCGCATCTTTAAACAATGTTTTCTTCATCCATATCCCCCTTTTCAAATAAAGAGAATGAGTCACTCATTCTCTCTGTTATTTTAAGACATAACAGGTTCAAATTAGAAGAAAAGTGACTCAAGGAATGTGGTTTTATGAGCTGATATTCCGAAAATAGTTGTATATCCGTTTTAATTTCACGTCATGCTTCCCTTTTGGACTTTCCATCATGCCAAATTCAAAGAACTTCACCGGTTTAATCCCGACATATTGTAAAAGAGCTCGTTTCATTAACACCTTGTGGGCATTCTGCAAAAAGAAGAAAGGGTAGTGGGTCGGTCCTTGCATTGTCGATACACATACAGCCCTCTTTCCTTTTAACAAGCCTTCTGGAAGCAGACCGCCAGTTTGACGGTAAGCAAAATTCGCTGCAAACATGCGATCAATAAAACCAAGCAACATAGCTGGCGGCCTACCCCACCAAATCGGATAAACAAACACGATGTTGTCTGCCCATTTGATTTTCTCTTGATATTCTTGAATCTCAGGGTCCTTATGCATATCACGTCTTTTTTTCTCTTCATTAAAAATAAGTACAGGATCAAATTTGTCTTGGTATAAATCTATGATTCTCACTTCTTGAACGTTTGGATTTTCTTCACTGCCCTTTAGGATTTCTTTAAAAAAAGCACCATTTAAACTATTGTGATGAGGGTGAGTATAAATAATGAGTACATTCATGGCTTATCTCCTTTAGTTATCATTTGATAACAAAAAGCATACACCTCTCTTTTTTAGTTGTCAAATGATAATTGTTTTTTGATAATAAATTTGGTATGGTACGTAGGAGGTGAAAATGATGAAAAACCCCCATTTTTTCAAAGAGTTTGTCACATTTGCTTCTACTTTTTCTGAGCTGAAACATGCTATGATGAGCAAGGTCAAACCATCTGATCTAACCACTCTACAATATTTGATTCTGGAGCAGTTAGCCGTCAGTGAGCCGCTAACACCTAGCGAAATCGCCGATTGTCAGCACATGTCTCTTCCGAATGTCAGCAGAGAATTGAAAAAGCTTCACGAAAAACAATTCATTGATAGACAAGAAGATAAAGATGACAAGCGAAAACATGTCATTATGCTGTCTAAAAAAGGCCGTGCGTGTATGGACAAAGCATTTCAACAAATTGAATCCATGCTCATGGACAGCCTTTCTTCCTCTGACCAAAATCAAATGGATGATATCGTACAAGCTCTCCGTCTATTAAATCAAACCATCTTCAAAAAATGATCGAATGAAAAAAGCATGAGCGTATCGCTCATGCAAATGATTTTTGAACACATTAGTAAAGAGATGCTAAAAGATACGTGATGAAACCTACTATTGGAATAATCGGGATCATCAGCTTCAATGTTTTATTCGTATTCTTATATAAATTCCACAACAAGACTGGTACACCAAACGTCAATGTATCAAAGACAGCAAGCACTGCCCCTTTACGCTGTTCTTTATGAGCCATTTGAAAACCTCCAATTCACCAAACTTTTTTCACACAATAACCTGCTATCCCAGCCGATATTCCTGCATTAATGACTGTACATGCTATACAACCAACAGGTCCTGTTAAACAAACATAATAACAAGCCCCAAGAACCATTGAACGAAGCGGAAGAGATTCATTCGGGCCACTTTTCTTTTTTAAACAACTCCAAAATTTGTTCCAATTAAAGCTCGTTTGAATTTCCGAATCTTCAGCATTCATAATTTTTCTATTTAATTCCATCATATCTTTTTTCGCACCGTTTTCACCATAGGTAAAAGATCCTTTTAAAAACTCCCCATTTGGATTGATATGAAACTCATTCTTCAACTTTCCATTTTGAATGAAATATGAGTGTAAATTACCTTGCTCATCGTATTCCGCAAGTTGAATATAATAGGACTTTATCTGACTTAGTGAAATTGAAATAAATGATGCTGTGCTTACTAGCTGATTATCTGCTTTCTTCTTTGTTAGATAAAAATAAACAACATTCGCTTTAGCATCATTCAAATGAACTGCTACACTTTCTCCATTTAATTGATACCCTTTTTTGTAGGCTATTTCTTTTGCCTGTAAAAATTGAAAGCTCTTTTTTGTTTTTTTTATGAGCCTTTCAGCCACTTTATTGTTTTGTATCTTTTCAAAAGGCATATCCTCTTTTATGCTAACAGCTTTCCCCACAGGATATTGTCCGCATAGAAGTGAAATGAATAATAAAACAACAAGCATCTTCCTTACTTTCATTATGTAGCCTCCTTTAATAAATCCCATAAAATTGATACCTTTTTATGGAAAATGGCATAAGAGGCTTATTTACCAAAAATAACCACTATAAATAATGTAGCATATCTCCTACTTGATATCATTTCCTTCAGGTAATTGAATCGTCAGTATGTCTGAGATAAATGAACAGGATGTAACTGAAGCTTCTCCCGAAATAGTAGTCAACAAAAAAGCGCCAGATGTTTTCCATCCAACGCTTTTTCCCATGACATGTTCAGCACTCATTTTCATGCATCACGTCTCTTTTGCTCTATGTATCCTTTATCCAATAAGCTGATAGGCGATATATAATGCAACCAGCCAGATCATGACGGCTGATGCTTTATTGATCCGGTTCATCCACTTGCCGTTTGTATCTAGCTTTCCTAACATTTTCCCGAGAAGGGCAAGACCCATAAACCATAACCACGAGACGATGATACAGGCTGCGGTAAATGCCACCTTTTCCGCCCCATGATATTGAAGAGAGTTCGTTCCTATTACTCCTATTGTATCGAGAATCGCGTGAGGATTTAATAGGGAAACGGAACAGGCAAATACGATTTGTTTTCTCATAGGCATCAGGTCCATCTTTTCTTGATTACCTGTTGCGGAGCTCGTGTTCCAAACTGACCACCCCATATAAAGTAAAAAGAAAAATCCAATGATAAAAAGACCTATTTGCAAGATAGGAATGGTGAGTACAACAACCGAAACCCCAATGACAGCTAAAGTAATTAAAAGTGTGTCGCAGAGAGCAGCTGTAATGACAACAGGCAGTACGCGATATAATCGAGGCTGAAGGGCTCCTTGCTGAAATACAAATACATTTTGTGCGCCCAAAGGTAAAATAAGACCAAAGGCAAGCACAATCCCATGAATTATCGCAATCGACATTTTCAGAACATTCTCCTTTTCAAGTCATCCTTACACATTTTAACATAAAACATCATGAACGAATTTTACATATTTGATTTGTCCAATAAAAAAAGCGCTGGATGATTTTCCATCCAGACGCTTATTGTTTCTACTGTTATGATGATTTTCGTGCAAGCTCTCTTTCTCTCAGCTCGACACGTCGAATTTTCGCTGACGGAGTTTTTGGTAGCTCGTCAATGAATTCGATTTCTCTTGGATATTTGTACGGTGCTGTTGTATTTTTCACGTGTGTTTGAAGTTCTTTAATCAGCTCATCGCTTTGTGCAGATGCATCACGCAGGACGACGTATGCTTTCACGATTGATCCTCTGATTTCATCTGGACTTGCCACGACCGCACATTCTTTCACTGCTGGGTGTTTAATCAGTGCATCTTCGACTTCAAACGGGCCAATTGTATAGCCTGAGCTGACGATGATGTCATCCCTGCGGCTTTCAAACCAAAAATACCCGTCTTCATCTTTTTTCGCACGGTCACCGGTAATAAAGTAATCCCCGCGGCGCTGCGCCTTTGTACGCTCTGCATCTTTGTAGTATTCCTTGAATAAAGCCGGCGTTTCAAGATGAACGGCAATGTCACCTATTTCTCCTGGAGCACAGATCTGGCCATTCTCATCAATGATCTCTACTTCATTGCCAGGTGTTGGTTTGCCCATACTGCCCGGCTTGATGTCCATTCCTTTCAGCACCCCAACTAGCAGCGTGCTTTCTGTTTGCCCGTAACCATCTCGCACTTCGATATCGAAATGTTTTTTGAACGTATCGATGACTTCACGGTTAAGTGGCTCTCCCGCAGAAACAGCACTATGCAATTTCGGCAGCTCGTACTGACTGAGGTCATCTACTTTTGCCATAAACCGATATTCCGTTGGTGTACAACATAAAACATTGATTTCATTTTTTTGAAGCAGCTCTAAGTACGTATCCGGATTAAATTTCCCTCCATAAACAAAACCTTCTGCTCCACTTCCTAAAACAGATAAGAGAGGACTCCACACCCATTTTTGCCAGCCTGGTCCTGCTGTTGCCCATACTTTATCCCCTTCATTAATGGAGAGCCATGCTTTGGCCGCAGTACGTAAATGTGCATACGCCCAGCCGTGTGTATGAACAACCCCTTTTGGGTTACCTGTTGTGCCTGATGTATAAGATAGAAACGCCATGTCCGTACGTGTTGTGTCTGCCAATTTCAACTCGCTTGACTGCTCTTCCTTTTGCGCAACAATGTTTGTCCAGCCATGATCATTCTCACCAATCGAGAATGTTTTAAAATCTTTTGGCTGGTTGGTTCCTTCAAACGATTGAATGAATGATGCGTAAACAATCGCTCCTTTTGCTTCTGCATGTTCAATTCGGTAATCTATATCTTTAGCGCGAAGCATTTCTGAACAAGGAATTACAACCATCCCTGTTTTTAAAATCGCTAAATAAATGCTGTATGCCTCTAGCATACGCGGCACCATCACAATGATTTTATCGCCTTTTTTAAAGCCTGCATTTAATAGAACATGACCAATTTTATTCGCCTCTTCTACTAATGCTGCATATGTCACGTGCGCTTCCTGACCATTTCCGTCCTGCCAGTGCAGGGCGATTTTCTCCTGGTCATGACTGAATGCTTCAATCTCACTGACTAAGTTATATTGTTCTGGTGCAATTAAGTCTTCTCTTTTCATGGTACAGCTCCTTTTAGCCTCTTTCTATGAAACGAATCATGTTTCAATTTACCTATTCTAACACTCATAACTGAAAAATGCTTGAATTAGGACCTACTCCTAGTATTATGCCATAATTTTTTCATTTCGTCTTCTTTTTTAAAAATATTCTAACAATTTATGTACAAAAAAAAGAGCGGGAATAAACCCGCTCATAAGCCATAGCTTTTTAATTGTGTGTCTTAGAAAGATCCGCCACCCATATGTTGTTGAGCGTAAGATACAAGACGCTTAGTGATTTCTCCACCAACTGATCCGTTAGCGCGAGCTGTTGTTTCTGGTCCAAGGTTTACGCCAAATTCTGAAGCGATTTCGTACTTCATTTGGTCGATCGCTTGTGCAGCGCCTGGAACGACTAATTGATTAGAACTGCTTTGTCTGTTTTGTTGAGCCATGTGTTCTCACCTCCTTGTGAATATAGAATGTGTAGAAACACATGACTTCATGCGATTGATTTTATGGTAATTATTATGAAATTTTTTATTTAGAATAAATCAGCGAATTTGTCAGCTGCTTTCTTTTCATTTGTGACAACGATTGTTTCGATCTGCTCCACTGCCTCATCAAGCATTGGCTCGAATTCAGCAAAGCTTTCGTAGCGTTCTACTTTTTCAAGTTTTGGTTTTGTTTTTGGAGATGGCGGCGTAAAGATCGTGCAGCAATCCTCAAATGGCTGAATGCTTGTCTCATATGTGCCAATTCGTCTCGCTTCTTCGATTATGTCATTCTTATCCACGGCAATCAGCGGACGAATGATCGGTGTGTTTGTGACATGATTAATGGCATACATGCTTTCAAGTGTCTGACTTGCCACTTGACCAAGGCTTTCACCTGTAATAATGGCAAGCGCATCACGCTTGGCTCTTATTTTATCTGCAATTTTGAGCATCATTCTTCTCGTTGAAGTCATCGTATAGTTTTCTGGTACTTGTTTGTGAATGAGTTCTTGGATTTTCGTAAAAGGAACGATGTGAAGCTTGACTTCGCCTCCATAAGCAGCTAAGCATTCCGCTAGATCAATGACCTTTTGCTTGGCACGTTCACTTGTATAAGGCGGGCTAAAGAAATGAACAGCTTCAATTTGAATGCCTCGTTTCATTGCCTGATAGCCTGCCACTGGGCTGTCAAAGCCGCCAGAGAGCATAAGCATCGCTCTTCCGCTTGAACCAACTGGCAGTCCGCCTGCACCTTTTACATCTTTAAATGTAATGTACGTCGCGTGTTCTCTTATTTCAATTCGCAAGTGAACATCTGGCTGTTTCACATTAACGGTTAAGTTGTCTGTATTCCTTAGAACATGTCCACCAATTTCTCGGTTCATTTCATTTGAATCAAGCTCAAATTGTTTATAAGAGCGTTTCGTTGAGACCTTAAATGTATTTCCTTGTTCATACACTTCCTGAACCGCTGAGAGTGCCGCTTCTTTGATGGCATCAAGATTTGTCTCACATTTTACAGCCAGGCTAAAGCTTTGAATGCCAAATACACCTTTAAGCTGTTCTGAAATCGGTTCAGGGTCTTCTCCGTTTAGCATGATCGTGATGCGGTCTCTATCAGATGCATACTTTAATGCTTCAAAGTCTTTTAATACAAACCGGATATGCTGTCTTAGTTTTTCGATAAATTTCTTTCTATTTTTCCCTTTTGTTGAAATCTCACCAAAACGGACTAAAATATGGTCATACTTCATGTTGTTATCTCATTCCTTTTAATTTTTTCACACTTTGTGCGATCGATGTGATGATTTGCGGCGCTAGCTCTGGTCCTTGTCCATATGTCAAACTGATTCTCATGCTGCTTTTGGCTGCTTCTTCTGATTTCCCCATCGCCAGCAGGACACGGCTTGGTTCCTTTTTCTTTGCAGAACAAGCAGACGTTGTCGAAACGTAAATGCCTTCTTTTTCGAGCATATGCAGAAGGACTTCAATTTGAATACCTGGCACTGAAAAATTCACAATGTGCGGTGCGCTATGCGTCAGCGGTGTGTTTATAACGACGCCTTCTATCTTTCCAAGCTGCTGCTCTAGCTCCGTTTTTAAAGCGATCATCTCGTCATGATGCTTGTTTAAATGTTCAAATGATTGCTTGATGGCTTTTGCTAAACTGACAGCTCCAGCAGGGTTCTCAGTCCCTGAGCGAAGGCCTAGTTCCTGCTCTCCTCCTGTGATAAAAGGGGCAAGCACGATCTCTTTCTTTAAAAAGAGGGCACCTGTTCCCTTCAGGCCGTGAATCTTGTGGCCTGACATCGTTAAAAGATCAATATCCATCTCTTTAGGCAGCGGAACCTTGCCAATTCCTTGTACGCCGTCGACATGAAAAATCGCCTCTTTGGCATACGTCCGAATGATGCTTGCCGCTTCCTCTATCGGCTGAATCGCGCCTGTTTCATTGTTTACATGCATGAGACTGACAAGCACTGTATCAGGGCGAAGCACTTCTTTTAAATGCGTCATATCTGCACGGCCATGCTCATTTACTTGAATATAGGAAATATCAAAGCCAAATAATGTTTTCAGCTGTTCAAACGATTCGATGACAGATGGATGCTCAATCGCTGTTGTGACAATATGTCTGCCTCGGTTCATCTTGGCAAGAGCAGCCCCTTTGATGGCTATGTTATTTGCTTCTGTTGCACCTGAAGTAAAAATAATCTCATATTGTGTAAAGCCTGTATAGTGAAGGATTTGTTTTCGCGTTTCACTTAATAGACGGCTCGCATCAATTCCAAGTTGATGCAGCGAAGACGGATTCCCAAAAAAACGCTCACTCACTTGCTGATGTACTTGTAAAACCTCTGGATAAGGCTTTGTTGTGGCACTATTATCAAGATAAATCATATCTTAAACTCCTTACAAAAAAACTTTAAAAATAAATGCATTTATATGTTACCATAATGAAGTCAGACAGAGAATTTTCTGAAAATGGCAGTTGACAACTTTTCATTTTCACTATATCATCCATAGTGCAATTGTCATATAAACACCTAAATTGTCAGAATATTTAAATTTGACACAATACACTGATTGAGGAGGGACTATTTTGAAAAATAGTTTAAGTATAAAAGAAACATTGGCTATTGGACTAATGCTTTTTGCATTATTCTTTGGCGCAGGAAATATGATTTTCCCGCCTGTTCTTGGACAATATGCTGGTGAAAACGTATGGCTTGCCATCGGCGGATTCCTACTTACAGGCGTAGGTCTTCCACTATTAGGGGTTATTGCTGTCGCCCTTACAGGTACCGGAGCCAAAGGCCTTGCCGATAAAGCACACCCTAAATTCGGGACTATATTCACCGTGATTTTGTATTTATCCATTGGACCATTTTTCGCCATTCCGCGAACTGGTACGGTTTCGTATGAGATAGGATTAGCTCCATTTCTCTCAGGTGCCCAATCCACTTCATGGGTACCACTATTCATCTTTACCGTAGTGTTTTTCACTATTTCATACTTGCTTGCGTTAAATCCTTCAAAGCTGGTTGATCGTATTGGTAAAATTTTGACACCGATCTTATTAACTGTTATTGCCATTATTGTCATTAAAGCCATTGCTACGCCAATGGGAATGATCGGTGCTCCAGATAAAACATATGAGGCAAATCCGCTTTTCACTGGATTTTTAGAAGGCTATAAAACAATGGATGCACTTGCTTCTATCGTATTTGGAATCGTCGTGGTGACAGCTGTTAAGGACAGAGGCATCACAGAGCGAAAATCTCTTGCAGCAGCTTGTATTAAGGCAGGACTCGTAGCAGCTGTTGGACTGGCACTCGTGTACATTTCACTCGCTTATGTGGGTGCTTCAAGCCCCGATGCCACGGGAATGGTTGGAGCAAATGAAGGAGGAAAACTACTTTCACTTTCTGCCAACTTTTTATTCGGTTCTGCTGGTAACATTGTTCTTGGCGCAGCCATTTTATTCGCTTGTTTAACGACTAGTGTTGGACTTATTTCATCTTGTGGAGAATATTTTTCAAAGCTCTTCCCTAGCCTGTCTTATCGCACAGTCGTTCTAATCGTCTCTTTATTTAGTACACTGGTTGCAAACCTCGGACTCGCACAAATCATTTCTCTGTCGGTGCCTGTACTCGTAGCGATCTATCCACTGGCCATTGTCATTATTTTATTATCGTTCCTTGACCGCTGGATTAACGGCAGAAGAATCATTTATATTACTTCTCTCATCTTTACTGGTTTCTTTGCCATCATTGATGGATTATTAGCTGCCGAAGTGAATCTAGGCGGATTTCCTGGCATCTTGAAATCAATTGTTCCGTTTTACGATTTAGGCATTGGCTGGATCATACCAGCTATTATCGGTGCTTTGATTGGTGTACTTATTTCCATGTTTACCAGCCCACCAAAGCAACTTGCCTCATAATCATCGCAAATCAAAACATCCCCTTCCAAAGAAGAAGGGGATGTTTTTTTATTGTTCTTCATATACTAAAATAGAAAAATTCATGACTTTTGTACGAAAACACATGTTGACATCAGGCGTACATCATTTATAATTAGTGATTGTTAATGATGAACGGTTACCTAGCAACTAATTAACAGAATATTTCAACATAATAATGGAGGCTTTAAATGCAATGAAGGCAACTTTGTCGACGAAAGATACGGTTATCATAGGTTTTATGCTGTTTGCTCTATTCTTCGGCGCCGGTAATATGATTTATCCACCAGAGCTTGGGCAATATGCTGGGCAAAATGTGTGGAAAGCAATGGGCGGATTTTTATTAACAGGTGTCGGTTTACCTCTTCTAGGGATTATTGCAATCGCTTTGACAGGTCGAGATGCGAAAGGATTAGCTGATAAAGCTCACCCAGCTTTTGGAACAGCGTTTACCGTCATTTTATATTTATCTATCGGGCCACTTTTCGCTATTCCTCGTACAGGAACGGTTTCATATGAAATTGGTGCACTACCCTTTTTAGCTGGTGTACCAGCTTGGCTCTCACTTTTTTTATTTACACTGGTCTTTTTTGGTATTACGTATTATCTTGCGCTAAATCCAACGAAAATTGTGGATCGTGTAGGGAAAGTGTTAACACCGATTAAATTTACGATCATTTTGATTATTATCGTCAAAGCCATTTTGACACCGATGGGCGTCATTGGCACACCTGATGTGTCCTATAGCAATGGATCATTTTTCAAAGGGTTTTTAGAAGGCTATAAAACCATGGACGCTCTTGCATCTATTGTGTTTGGGGTTGTTGTCATCAACGCCATTAAAGGACGTGGTGTAACAAGTAAAAAGGCACTCACTTCTGCTTGTATCAAAGCAGGTCTAATTGCAGCTTGCGGATTAACATTTGTTTATCTATCACTTGCTTATTTAGGTGCTTCAAGTACACACGCCATTGGTTTTGTTGGAGATGGTAGTAAAATCTTGGCTCAGTCTTCACAATTTCTTTTTGGCAGTTTAGGTAATATTGTGTTAGGCGCGGCGATTACGGTTGCCTGTTTAACCACAAGTATCGGTCTTGTGACATCGTGCGGAGAGTATTTCTCAAATTTATTACCTAAACTTTCTTATAAAATGGTCGTTACACTCGTCACATTATTCAGTTTTATCATTTCAAATTTTGGACTTGCTCATATTATCGCTTTTTCAGTACCTGTGTTAACTGCGATTTACCCGTTAGCAATTGTGATTATCGTTTTATCACTTGCTGACAAATGGCTTGGTCATAGAAGACCTGTGTATGTCCTTACTTTGATTTTAACTGGCTGCGTCAGTCTGTTTGACGGTTTAGCAGCGGCTAAACTGCCTATCGGTCCTGTGAAAGATCTCTTTCAAACGATCTTGCCGCTATATGACCTTGGCATTGGCTGGATTGTACCTGCCATACTCGGAATCGTGATTGGATTTGTTATCTCTCTATTCACTTCTTCTGCTTCAGAAGAACGCCAAAAACAAGTTTCATAACATGGAAAAAGCTGAAGTCCTAAAATGGACTTCAGCTTTTTTATTGATGCTGATATTCTTTTTCTTGCTGAGTTAAAAGCTTCTGGACGGCTCCAGGTGATGCTTTTTCGACAGCTGCTGCTGCCACTTCAAATGAATCGTTATAATCATAGGCATAAAATCTTCGTTCTGCCTCTTTTAATTGCTCTGAAAGAATGTGGTTTTGACTTCTAAACCGGTTGCCGTATTGTATAATCCGTTCAATTTGATCCACTTTACGAAGCATGTCATGTGTTTCATCAACGACATGTCTGACTGTTTCAGAGGCTTCTTTTAATTGCTGGTTCACTGCTAGCATATTCAGCGGCAAATTCTCTAACTGCTCCTGCACTTGCTGAATCATCTCCTGCGCTTTTTCAGCACGGTCTTTGATGTCAGCAGGTACACCTGGAATGTTGCTTTTGTGCAGCTGGCGCACTGTATCTGTCAGCATGGTTTTAAGTTCAGCCAATGTTTCTCTTGCCTGTAATTCTTCTTTTCGTAACGATTGAAGGTGATCTTTAAACGCTTCATGAAGCGTTTTGGCATCCTCAATAAAGGTCTCAAGCTGATTGATTTCATCCATTAATAATGTGTATGCGACATGGTCACGATCAAGTTTCTCTCGTATTTGCTTCATGAGCTTTTCAATTTCTTCTAATCGTTTTTCGAATGCTTTCTGCTGATCCAGCTCTCCCGCTGTCAGCTTATAGCTTTCTTTCACAAGAGCCGTTTCTGCCTTTGTCTGCGTGTGGTCTTGTTCAAGTTTTTCAAATGCTTCGGTCAGCTCAGGCATTTTGCTCTTGATTTCCTGACCTGCTTCTACTTCTGCTTCTAGCTGATCATACAGCGTCTGAATCGCATCATCAATCATTTGCAGAATGCTTGATGCTTCATCTAAGTTGAGTTCATCAATCAGCAGTTTCTCCGCCCGGGTCAGCTGTTTATTCAAGTTATCCAGCTCTTTTGTGATCTGGATGTGCTCTAGTTTGTAGCCTTTGTCTGTCATTTCTTTATAACCGTCTTTCAGCTTCGTCAGCTGACCTGGCACAGTTTGTTTGCAGTCTGCGATGAGCTTCGGTACATCATTGATATATAATTGCAGCTGATCGAGTCTGCGGTCTTGCTCAAGCAAAATTTTCCTTGCTGTCATGTAGTTTCCGTTTTCTGTCTCTTCTTCATACTGCTTGATCCCTTCCCAGGCCTCGTCCAAGTCCTGCTCCATTTTGTCATAAAGGGTGCCATATAAATGGCTGTAAGCAAGTAGATTTTTTCGTACCGTTTGATATTGCTCTTTGACCTTCTCGATGTCTTTTCGGTTTTGCTCTTCACTTGTGACAAGGTCTGCAATCTCTTTTAAAATGTCTTCGATGTTTGAATCAGCAGCCGTGAGCAGATCTCCTATATGTGCAAGAACTTGCTTCGCTTTGGAGAATCGATATTTATCAGAATACTCCTCTGCATCATATAATAGCTCCTCTACCTTTGGAAGATGGGCTGTGACGATATCGTCCCACTCTGCACGCCATCTTTCAAAAAACTGCTCTGTTTCTCCGGTCATTTTTAAATGTTTGATTTTTGAAATTTCTTCTACAATTGATCTGTTTAAAATTTCAATTTTCCATGCTTCCAATCGGTCAATCTCTTTATATATATTTTTTCTGAGGAAATAACCGACTGAAAACAAAGCAAGCAAAATGACAATTAAACCGATGATAAACTCCATAATGAGCCCCCTTGTTGTGATCTAAGTGATGTCAGGGTAGTGTCCCGAGTAGACCTGAGAACCCTTTCGTGTCCGCTTTGCATTTGTTTTTTATAAGCAGGATTGTATTTTGCCAATACGATCCATTCACGGTTTTATGTATGTTTTTTCAAGAAAGTCATTCAGGCTTTCTATCATTTGATCACATGTATTGATGTGACCTGTTTTTATGTATGCGGAAGCTGTCGTTTTCATTGTTATTATGATACCATGTAACCAGCATTTTTGGTCATGATTTTTCATTATTTTCGCTGATAAACATGACGTTTTTCAAAATATCGACAAGAGGTGACGACATGTTGAAACAAGATGCACATTTACATACGCCATTTTGCCCGCACGGTACGCTTGATCCTTTTCATTCTTATATTGAAAAAGCAATGAAAAAGGGATTTGATTCCATCACCTTTACCGAGCATGCCCCGCTGCCTCCTTCGTTTCGAGATCCAACGCCTGAGCAGGATAGTGCCATGAAGCTTCAAGACCTTGAAGCCTATTTGACGAAGCTGGATCAGCTGAAACAGGAATATAAAGGACAGTTAATAGTAAAAACTGGGCTTGAGGTCGACTATATCAAAGAGTATGAAGAGGAAACAAGTGCCTTTTTAGACTGCTACGGCCCTGAACTAGACGATAGCATTTTATCTGTTCACTTTCTTCCTGCTGGCAATGATTATATTTGTCTTGATTTTGATGAGCATGCTTTCGAGCAGCTGATCAGCATCTATGGCAGCATCGAACACGTCTATCAAAGCTACTATGACCAAATTCATTCTTCTATTCTATCATCTTTAGGTCCATATAAGCCAAAGAGAATCGGTCATATCACCCTTGTCCAGAAATTCAAACAGCTTTTTCCATACGAAATGTCGCCAAAACTATGTCAAAGGGTTACCCTTTGTCTTGAAGAAACGGCAAAAAAAGGCATGTCCTTAGATTTTAATACATCAGGTCTTCGTAAAACATATGCCAGAAGTATCTATTTAGATCAATGGATGATTGATCTTGCAAAACAGAAAAAAATTCCGCTCATATTCGGGTCTGATGCCCATCAAGCGGAAGATCTCGGGTATGCGTATGATCAATTTGAAGACATCATGAGTTTCAGGTGAGAATCAAGTGCGGGTTCATTTGGTTCTAATAAATGATGAAGCGACCGGCTCAGTTCCTTATAGTACGTTTGATAAAAGTAAGGCTCGTTTGGGTTGATATAAAGCACCTCTGTTAAATATTGCGGCTGCAAATATGGCATCATCAGAAGTGATTTTAGCTGGATCATAAATGATGAGAGGGACAGCTGCTTACAAATCACATGGGTGCTTTTTCCTTTTTCAATGATGAGCTGAAACAAGTATTTTTCCTTTGTTAAATAGGTGGACATGATTTCCCTGATCAGCGTTGAATCAATGGTCACCTCTCGATAAACGAAACGGGTTAATTGACGGTTTTCATGCTGATAAGATAAAATATCAAAAACCACATGAAGTAAACATTCTTTTGCATGACGGGTTTCCATGTGCTGGATGTGCGATTCAATCATCTGAATATAGCCTTCATAAAAATCGGATACGAGCTGCTCGAGCAGCCCTCCTTTTCCTTGAAAGTAATAAGATATATGGGCAACGTTGACGTTTGCTTCCTTCGCAATCTCACGGACAGAGGTTCCAGAAAATCCTTTTTGGTTAAAAAGTCTGATGGCAGCTTCAATAATACGGTCTTTTGTTTGCACGGTTGTTGATGTTTTCATCCGCTCACCCCTCTTCATGTGTACATACTTCAAGGTGAAGGCGGAAGTTCCTTTAATCATTGCTCGACAAATCCCACATGAGAAGCGCAAGTTATGTATTTTTGAGATAGAAAGTAGGAGATTTTCATGTTTCATGTCGAAAAACAGTCTGGCGATCCATCGAAAGACTATCAATTACTCATCAAGCAAGTAGAAGCGATTACGGATGGTGAACCTGATCTCATTGCCAACCTAGCCAATGCTGCGGCGCTACTTTATCACTCGCTTCCTGAGGTCAATTGGGCAGGATTTTATTTAGCAAAAGGCGGAGAGCTTGTGCTTGGTCCATTCAACGGACTGCCCGCATGTGTACGCATTCCTTCTGGAAAAGGGGTTTGTGGTACAGCATTTGCGACAGGTGATGTACAGCGTATCGCTGATGTGCATGCATTCCCTGGTCATATTGCATGTGATGCCGCATCGCAGTCTGAAATCGTGATCCCTCTTAAAGTAAATGGACAAATCATTGGGGTACTCGACATTGACAGTCCAGTGAAAGATCGTTTCAATGAAATAGATGAAACGTACTTAGTTCAATTTACAGAGGTTGTCCAAAATGCGTTATCAGCCTCTACTGATGCGTCATGATGCTTGAAAAGCAGACAATGTGTCTGCTTTTTTATTTTGCTTTCTTCCCGGATGAATGCCGACCACGTTTGACATTCTCCTCTTTAAATAGGTTGACTTCTCCTATCTGGCGTCATATAATAGAGTTTGTGTGAAATATGGCAGCCTTTTTGTTCGGCTTTTTTGTATCATTTTGTTCCTTCTATATGGAGGTGCATCTTGTAACTCCCTGCTGCTGGAGCGAGGATGCATGAAAACATAATGACGGAAAAGACAAAGAACAGACGGTTTTTATTTTTCACAAATAAAAACAATAAGGAGGAGTCACATTATGGCTCGCTATACAGGTCCAAGTTGGAAGATTTCCCGCCGTTTAGGCATTTCATTAAGCGGAACAGGTAAGGAACTTGAAAAACGCCCTTACGCTCCAGGCCCACATGGTCCAGGACAACGCAAAAAACTATCTGAATACGGTTTACAATTACAAGAGAAGCAAAAGCTTCGTCACATGTACGGTGTCAACGAACGTCAATTCCGTACACTATTTGATAGAGCTGCTAAACTTCCTGGTAAACAAGGTGAAAACTTCATGATCCTTCTTGAAACTCGCCTTGACAACCTAGTATACCGCCTTGGCCTTGCTCGTACGCGCCGCCAAGCTCGTCAGCTAGTAAACCATGGTCACATCCTTGTTGATGGAAGCCGTGTAGACATCCCATCTTTCTCTGTGAAACCAGGTCAAACGATTGCTCTTCGTGAGAAATCTCAAAACCTTGCAGTTGTGAAAGAATCAGTTGAAGTGAACAACTTCGTACCTGAATACCTTACTTTCGATGCTGAAAAGCTTGAAGGAACTTTCACTCGTCTTCCAGAGCGTTCTGAATTAGCGCCTGAAATCAGCGAACAACTAATCGTTGAGTTCTACTCTCGTTAATTTCATGACTCTCTCAGAGAGTGATCAAACAAACCCTAGAGACCTTGATTGTTCAAGGATTTCTAGGGTTTTTTGTTTGGTCTTTTGTACGATACTCTCTAGCTACAAATTTACACACAAGAAAATTAGAACACCGATTACTCTTTACTCTTTTTCGTTTTCCTCTTACAATTACATTTACTGGATAACTCACAACTTAAAACAATAATGTAAAGAACGTTAAGGAGGAAAGTAATTTGTCAATTATTTCATTTATGTTAGCACTTATGCTCATTTCAATTATTATCTATGCGATTTTGAGAAAGACAAAAGTTGTCGATGAAGCGCCTGGAGCTATCGCTGAAATTCTCCTCATTTTACTCATCTTTTTTTCGATTAGTTTTGTCATCATCATTCCAAGTTCTGTACTTTATGTTGTTTCATTAGGAGTGAATTTTCTTTTTGGAGAATATATTACCTATGCATCATTTCTTTCATTATTGACCTTCTGTCTATTCGTCAGTGGGATTGTTCTTTTTTGGTCGATCTTTTTAGTATTCATTGGTAAAGGAATTTCCTCTTTGCTAAGATTTCCTCAATGGTTCACGTTTATCTTTGAATTTCTACTCTCATGGATCGTTGTGCATTTCTCAATTAAGTTTGTACTTAATATGAACATAGTCAATATCTCCATTTGGGAGCACGGCACACTCATTTTATCTTTCTTTGTCAGCTTCTTATTTATTGGAATAGATCTCATATACTCAAGTATTGAACAACGAAAACAGCCGCTGGATGAACAAGCAAAAAGCTCCTAGAGATGATTCTAGGAGCTTTTGCTTGCCCAATTTGTGATGAGCTGCTCTGTTGTCAGGACAGTCGCAAATTCATCATGCAGTGTTGCAAGTGAAAGGCGATGGATCGTTTCTGGATCATAGTATGTACCGGTTTGATCTGCGAGTCCAAAGGCGGCTGTTGCATCCGACATGAGGTATGTCTCAAAGCCTAGGTTTCCACTCATTCTTGTTGTGGTAGATACGCAGTGCGGTGTTGTAAGTCCAGCAATCACAACAGTGTCGATCTCGTTTGATCTTAGTTGTTCCTCTAAGTTTGTACCTATAAAGCTACTGTTGACTTTCTTTTGTATGACCGTTTCTTCATCTAGCGGTTTGGCGATCTCTTTGAAGGAGTGCCCTTCATTTGCTGGATGAAATAAGGAGTGCGGCTGATCCGATGTATGCTGAATATGAATGACTGTCCAGCCTTTTTCTCTCCAAAACGTCAATAGACGACTGATATTCTTCTCTGCATCTAGGTTATTCCGTTCTCCCCATTTTTCGTGCTCGAATGCTTTCTGTACATCAACCATAATCAAAGCCTTTTGATGTTGTTGCACAAATCCCCACCTCCAAAGAATCTGAATCATTACTTGTAGTGTAAGGAATGGTGGTTGATTTGTACATGTTTTTATTTGGCTATGTACGATGTTTTGTCTGTTTTTGCAGTAAAAAGACAAACCACACACTGGCTATTAAGTAATAGATACCAATGATGGATGTACAATTAGATATGACTTCTGCCCATTGCACTGATTTGACGATTGCCATCCAGATCATATAGATAATCAGAAATGAACATGGGAAATAGAGAAAGTAGCCTAAGAAATATTGTTTGAGTTTTTGCGTCATCTTTTATCCTCCTAAAAACCTTCTGCAACACCTAGTAGACCCTATATAACCATGACATCAAAAAAGACAGCACAAATCGCTGTCTTTTTCATTTTTTAATTCGTATTCTGTCCTCCGCCATTCAATCCTTCTTTCACATAGCCCTTGACTTGGCTTGAGGTTAATAGACCGATATGTCCAACGCCGTGGATGAGGACGTTTCTCGCGCCAATTAAGCGTGAGAGGCTGTTGACGACAATGAGATCGGCTGAGCTATAGACAGATGTGTAAAGAATTTTTTGATTTGGATCGGTGCCTGGTAATGCTCTGAGTGATACGAGTCCATTCGCTCCACCAAGTGTGACGACGTTTTCAATTTTATCTCCGCCGTCTAGGTTTTTAATATAGTATAACGTGTTCGCACCACCCATACTATGAGCCACAATATCTACTTTTTTGGCGCCCGTTTTGGCTAGTACATCTTTCACGAATCTAGAGAGCCTCGGGCCATTGTTCAGGTTATTGCCTGTTTTGTCTATGAAATCGATTGCAAAAAGTTGGTTTTGATCCCAGCCCTGTGATACTAAGTATCGTTTGATCGAAGCAAAGTTATAAGACGCACCGCCCATACCATGCACCATCACAACCGGATTATGCGCAGCCGCTTTGACTTCTTTCGGCTGGATGAAGGCCATTGAACCTAGCACTAAGGCAAGGGCAACAAGAATTTGCAAACTCTTTTTCTTAAATCGAATCACTTTCATTCCCCCTTATTCATCTTATTCGACTCTATTTTATACAAGAAAAATATGTCAGAAAAGTGAACAAGGTAATGTTTTATGAGATGATTTTACAGCACAATACCTAATGAAAAAGCACCATGGTCTTTTTGAAACTAAAACAAAAAGACTACGAGCCACTCTATCTTTCATATATAATGTGAATAGACAAAAGGAGGTTCTACTAGATGCTATTTACTCAAACACCTGCACCACCTTACTATGCAGTGATTTTCACATCAAAACGAACGAATGTTGAGCAGAAAGAATACGCTGCTGCTGCTCAAAAAATGGAACAATTAGCGAAAGAACTAGACGGGTTTCTTGGAATAGAAAGTGCACGAGATGAACATGGTGTTGGAATCACTGTCTCTTACTGGGATTCATTAGCAGCCATCAAAGAATGGAAAGCACATACAGCACATCAGCGTGTTCAAAAAAAAGGAAAAAAAGATTGGTATGAATCCTATACAACCCGAATTTGCAAGGTAGAACATGCTTATACAAACGAAGATTCACTTCTTGAATAAGAAACAGACAAATGAGAGAAAACCGCTCTGTAAAAGCTTAATTCCTACTTCTGAATAAAAAAGAAAAGCACCTCAATGTATATGAACATTTGAGGTGCTTTTCATGATACTTACTGTTTCATAAGGATTTATTTATACGTTACAAGGAAGTATTTCTTTTTCCCTCTTCTTAAGACCGTAAATTGGTTTTCAATTCGGTCTTCATCTGAAAGAACATAGTCTTTGTCGGTTTGTCTCTCTCCGTTGATGTAGACGGCACCGTTTGTAATATCTTCACGTGCTTGACGTTTTGATGGAGACAGTTTTGATTCGACAAGAACATCAACAAGTGTTAATTCTTCTCCACTGTCTTTCTCCATTGATGGCACATCTTTAAAGCCTACTTTCACTTCTTCTGCTGTAAGAGATTTGATCTCGCCTTTAAATAGCGCATTTGAGATGTTGACAGCCTGTTCTAGTGATTCACGGCCATGCACAAGTGTTGTGACTTCTTCTGCCAAACGGCGCTGTGCTTCACGCTTTTCAGGTGCTGTTTGCATTTTTTCTTCGTACGATGCGATCTCTTCTTTTGATAGGAACGTAAAGTATTTTAAGTATTTCACGACATCACGGTCATCTGTGTTAATCCAGAATTGGTAGAATTCATATGGTGATGTTTTTTCTTTATCTAACCAGATGGCACCACCTTCTGTTTTCCCAAACTTTGTGCCGTCTGCTTTTGTCACAAGCGGCATGGTGAGACCGAATGCTTTTGCGCCTTCTGCTTCAGACTTACGGATCAACTCAAGTCCAGATGTGATATTTCCCCACTGGTCACTTCCGCCGATTTGCAGCTTACAGTTTTCATTTCTGTAAAGGTTCAAGAAGTCTAACGATTGCAGAATCACGTAGCTGAATTCTGTGTACGAAATCCCTGTTTCAATACGGGAGCTGACGATATCTTTTGCGAGCATGAAGTTGACACCGAAGTTCTTTCCAATATCACGAAGGAACGTGATGACATTCATTTGACTGATCCAGTCATAGTTATTGACGATAACAGCTGGGTTGTCACCTGCTTCAAAATCAAGGAATTGAGAGAGCTGGCCTTTGATTTTCTCTGACCACTGTTCGACGATTTCTGCTGGGTTTAGTGAACGTTCTGCTTTTTTGAAACTTGGGTCACCAATCAGTCCAGTTGCGCCGCCAACAAGTGCAATCGGATGATGACCTGCTTCTTGGAATCTGCGCAATGTTAAAATTGGGAGTAAGTGACCAATGTGCAAGCTGTCAGCTGTTGGATCAAAGCCGGAGTATAGCTTGATTTTTTCTTCTGCTAATAATTTTGTTAAACCTTCTTCATCTGTTTGCTGCTGAATTAATCCTCTGAACGATAAATCTTCCATCAATTGACTCATATCCAAATCTCCTTTTTTTACAATTCAACATAAAAAACGCCCCTTCGAATGAACGAAGGGACGATATATATCGCGGTACCACCCTGCTTAAAAGACAAAACAACACGTCTTTTCACTTACACTGATAACGGACAGATCCGTTCTTTCACTAATCAGATAGCATATGCTCCTTTTCGTAAAAGCGGTTCGTGAGGGTAATTCGAATATCTCTGTGTACTGACTCGCACCAGCCGTCAGCTCTCTTGGACAGGGAAAGATGATTCTACTGAATCTCAGTCAAAACCTTTTCATATTCAACTAAAGTCATTTTTAACATACTTTTGATATCAAGTCAACTGACGGAAGTGATTAATCTTCCATTGTCGAGAGATCGCCAGCAGGTAAATTCAGTTCCCACGCTTTTAGCACACGTCTCATAATTTTACCGCTGCGTGTTTTTGGCAGTTTGTCTTTAAACTCAATTTCTCTCGGTGCTGCATGTGCAGCGAGTCCTTTTTTCACAAACGTACGAATCTCTTCTTTCAGCTCATCTGTCGGTTCATATCCGCTTCTAAGCGCTATAAATGCTTTAATAATTTCACCGCGCACAGGATCTGGTTTTCCGATGACACCAGCCTCTGCAATGGCCGGATGTTCCACCAGTTTACTTTCTACCTCAAATGGACCGACCCGCTCTCCTGACGTCATAATGACATCGTCGACACGTCCCTGGAACCAGAAGTATCCGTCTTCATCCATATAAGCTGAATCTCCTGAAACATACCAATCTCCCGGCATAAAGTAAGATTCATATTTTTCAGGATTGTTCCAGATCGTATGCATCATAGATGGCCAGCCTTTTTTGATGGCAAGGTTCCCCATCCGGTATGGCGGAAGTTCATTTCCGGCATTATCCACAATCGCAGCTTCAACGCCTGGAATTGGTTTCCCCATCGAACCTGGTTTGATATCCATGCATGGATAGTTACAAATCAGCTGTGCACCTGTTTCTGTCATCCACCAAGTGTCATGAATTCGTTTACCGAATACAGCGTCTCCCCAGCGGATCACTTCTGGATTAAGTGGCTCTCCTACACTTAACACATGACGGAGTGAGCTGAGATCATATTTTTGAATGAGATCGTCTCCTGCTCCCATCAACATTCTGAAGGCTGTCGGTGCACTGTACCAAACGGTCACACCAAGCGATTCAATGGTTTCGTACCACGTATCAGGGTTGAACCGGCCGCCTAAAATGACATTCGTCGCTCCATTCAGCCACGGAGAAAAAATACCGTACACCGTTCCTGTTACCCAGCCTGGATCAGCTGTACACCAGTAGACATCTTCTTCTTTCAAATCAAGTACCCATTTACCCGTCTGGCCTTGCTGCACCATTGCGCCATGAACATGGAGCACACCTTTTGGCGTACCAGTGGACCCTGACGTGTAATGAAGCAGGTATCCATCTTTTTCATCCATCCACTCAATTTCAAGTTCCTTCGCTGCCTGCTCAAATGCTTCTTCAAAGTGAATTGTCCGCACACCATCTGCATCCTCTTTTTCACCACCGACAATGATGACGGATTCAAGCTTTGGAAGTTCTGCAAACGGAATCCGCTCAAGCAGATCAGGCGTTGTCACAATCACTTTTGCCTCACTATTTTCTAAACGATCTTTGACGGCACCTTCCATAAATGCCTCAAATAACGGACCGACGATCGCACCAATTTTGACAGCACCAAGCAGTAGAAAATAGAGCTCAGGTGATCTTGGCATAAAGATAAACACGCGATCCCCTTTTTGCACATGTGCCTGTTCTCTTAATAGATTTCCTGCTTTGTTTGTCTTGATTTTCATATCCCTGAACGTATACTTTTCATCCCGCTGTGAATCTTTGTAGTGAAGCGCCACCTTGTTTTTACGAAACGAGTCCGCATGTCTGTCAATCGCTTCATAAGCTGCATTTACTTTTCCTGTTTCATACCAAGAGAAATTTTTTCTCGCTTCCTCCCATGAAAATTCTTTGTATGCTTGCTCATAATCATTTAAATGATAGTCCCCTTTTACTGATGGTAGCGTTTCCACTTTCATCAAACAGTCCCCCTTTGCATACGTTTACAATGACCATTATAGTATAGATGACTTTTTTTCTCAATTTTTAAAAAACTTCCGATGAAACCGTTTTAATTATTGCAAGATTTAAGATAGAATAGAGACGACTCACTAGAATTTGAGGCGGTGGATACGTGGAGCATCCTAAAACTTATTATTCAAAAACCATTAAGCGAGAAACAGGCACCATCCTGATTGAAGGACCGGTACCTGCATCAGAGCTTGCGAACTATACGTTTCATGAAGGACTAACGGCATTTCGCACGCCTGAGGAACAGAAACAAGCACTTGTTGAAATAGCAGATCTTCCTGAAGGACGTATTATCATTGCTAGGGTGGATGAGCTTGTCGTAGGCTATGTCACGTATTTGTACCCTGATCCGCTTGAACGCTGGTCAGAAGGCAACATGGACAATTTAATTGAGCTCGGTGCCATTGAAGTCGCTCCTCCATTCAGAGGCTGTTCACTTGGCAAGCATTTACTGGATGTGAGCATGATGGATGAGCAAATGGAGAATTACATTATCATTACAACCGAATATTACTGGCATTGGGATTTAAAGGGGACGAAGAAAAACGTGTGGGAGTACCGCAAAATGATGGAGAAAATGATGAACGCCGGCGGTCTTGTCTGGTTTGCAACAGACGAGCCAGAGATTAGCTCACATCCAGCCAATTGTTTAATGGCACGGATCGGAAAAAATGTGAGTCCTGATTCGATCGAGCGTTTCGATCGTCTTCGCTTCCATCAGCGCTTTATGTATTAACGTTCAATTCGTTTTTTGGCAAAGGGGATTGGTAAACATGATGATTGAACAAATTATGGAGCGTGATGTGATCACGCTGCGCAAAACCGATACGATTGAAGAAGCCATTCAAAAAATGAGTGCACATCACATTCGGCATATTCCCATCGTATCTGAGCAGGGATCTGTCATTGGGATGGTGACAGATCGGGATATTAAAAATGCCAGTCCAAGTATTTTTGAAACAGAGAAAAGGCAGCTTTTTATTCAGCGGCCGGTTGAAGACATCATGGTGCTAGAGACGATTACCGCTCATCCGCTTGATTTCGTTGAGGAGATTTCAAGTGTCTTGTTTGAACACGGAATTGGCTGTCTTCCCGTTGTGAGACGCGGCAAGCTTGTAGGGATCATCACAAAAACAGATTTACTTCGTACGTTTGTAAGACTAACAGGTGCAGATCAGCCTGGATCACATTTAGAGGTTGAAGTAGCGCAAGTGACAGAGGGTCTTGCAGACATTACGTCCATTTTAAAAGAGCAGCATATTCAAATGCTGAGTGTACTCGTGTACCCACATGCCAATGAATCCTCTAAAGTGCTCGTCTTCCGCCTTCAAACGATGCATGCTGATCATGTGACGAAGCTAATTCGTGCAAAAGGCTATAAGGTGCTATGGCCTATGGAGCAGACGATCAAATGAAGGAAGCGACCTTTGTTTTTTCACCATCTTTTCAAACGTACCAGTTTCACCAAGATCATCCCTTCAATCAGCTTCGCGTCTACTTAACTTATGATCTTCTTCAAAAAATGAAGGCATTAACGGATGATGAGATTGTCGCACCTCGTATGGCGACGCTGGAGGAATTAAAGCTTGTCCATACAGCAGACTACATTCAAGCAGTACAGCGGGCAAGTGAAGGAAAACTGTCCACCGCAGAGGGGGAACGTTATGGTCTTGGCACTGAGGACACCCCGATGTTTGCAGGGATGCATGAGGCTGCTTCTCTCCTTGTTGGCGGAACATTAACAGCGGTTGATCAAGTGATGCTTGGACATTCGCAGCATGCGCTCAATCTTGGTGGCGGGCTTCACCATGGATTTAAAGGACGTGCTTCTGGCTTTTGTATTTATAATGACAGCTCTGTGGCCATTCAGTATATTCAAAAGACATATGGCGCTAGAATTTTATATATTGATACAGATGCTCATCATGGCGATGGTGTCCAGTTTAGCTTCTATGATGATCCAGAGGTATGTACTGTTTCCATTCATGAAACAGGGCGCTATTTGTTCCCTGGAACTGGACAAGTACAGGAAAGGGGTCATGATAAAGGCTATGGCTATGCATATAATATCCCGCTTGACGCATTTACAGAAGACGAATCATTTTTAGAAGCCTATCGAACAGCAGTGACAGAGATTGCTGCTTTTTTTAAACCAGATGTCATTTTGACGCAAAATGGAGCAGATGCCCACTATTATGACCCTTTGACGCATTTATCTGCTACCATGAAAATATATGAGGAAATTCCTAGAATTGCCCATGAGCTGGCGCATCAATATTGTGATGGAAAATGGATCGCTGTGGGCGGAGGCGGCTATGATATTTGGCGTGTCGTCCCAAGAGCATGGAGCCGCATTTGGCTTGAGATGAAAGGCATCACACCACCAGATGCACTTTCTCAGGAATGGATTCGGGCATGGGAAAAACAATCACCTGTTCCGCTTCCATCCACATGGCTAGATCCTGACGATCTATATCCACCGATTCCAAGAAGAGCAGAAATTACAGAAAAAAATGCACAAACGGTAGAAAAAGCACTCATGCCTGTTCGACGAGAAAAGAAAAAGGCATAAAGAAAGCAGGCGTCCACTGATCAAGTGAGCCTGCTTTCTTTTTTATTTCGTCGATTGTCTTTCTTCGATTCTATGTGGCAATTCAACAATTTGATCTTCTACTTGTTCTTTGTTCATGAGCTTTGTCAGCAGTCTCATCGCAACAGCGCCAATATCGTAAGTCGGCTGAACAACTGTTGTCAATTGAGGGCGCACCATGAGGGATAGTCTTGTGTTATCAAAACCAATCACTTCTAAATCTTCAGGAATTGATACGCCTCTGTCCTGCGCTCCATGAATGACACCTAGCGCCATTTCGTCAGTAGCTGCAATCACAGCCGTCGGCTTGTCAGATTGATCAAGCAGATTAGCGAGCGCTTCAATACCAGAGTCATATGAGTAGTCTCCTTCAGCAACAAGCGCTTCGTCAAATACGATACCAGCTTCTTCAAGCGCACGCTTATAACCAGCAAGCTTTCTCATAGAGTTAATTGGTTCTGACATTGGTCCAGATACAAACGCAATTCGTTTATGTCCTTTTTCAACTAATAGCTGAACTGAATCATAAATGGCTTGTTCATAGTTAATGTTGACTGATGGCGTTTGTGCCTGCTCTTCAACAGATGCTGCAAGTACAATTGGTACAGGAGAGCGCTTAAATTCTTCCACATGCACATCTGTAATGTTTCCGCCCATAAAAACGATTCCATCTACTTGTTTGCCAAGCATTGTGTTTAACAAATGCAGTTCTTTATCAGTATTTTGGTCTGAGTTGCTCAAAATAATGTTGTACTTGTACATCGTCGCAATATCTTCAATTCCTCGTGCAAGCTCTGAATAGAAGATACTTGAAATATCAGGGATGATGACCCCAACTGTTGTGGTCTTTTTACTTGCAAGGCCTCGTGCGACTGCGTTCGGACGGTAGCCGAGACGATCAATTGCTTCAAGCACCTTTTTTCTTGTTGTTGGTTTTACGTTTGGATTACCATTAACAACGCGTGATACCGTTGCCATACTTACGTTTGCTTCTCTTGCTACATCATATATTGTAACATTATTCACATAAATCACTCCTTCAAATACACTTCATATCTATAGCATTCACCAATTGGATAGAGACATGTCAGATACGAGGAAAATAATATCCTATTTGTCATTAAAACGATGAAAAGAGACACATAATTTTTCAATCTACATCAAAATGACATTCTTTTATGAAATTATACACGTTTTTTCTTCATATGAAAACGTTCCCTTTCTTTTTATAACTAAATTAAACAAACTTTAATGAGCTTGTTACCTGTAAATTGAATCATATTTCACCAAAAATCGTCGCGAACGTCAGCTATGACAATGATCTTAGCAGATTCTATCGAATTTTAAAAATGAAAACATTGTGAACAAGCATATTTTTAGCTTGCAATGTGCTCTCTTCCTTTCATTGCCAATCTTAATCGTATTTTTTCATGAAAAAACCGCCGGGCTGTCATCCGGCGGCTTTTCTATTTATGATTATGCGTGAATGTTGACAAGTGGTCTTAACGCATCTAACCATTTTTCGAATTGTGGAATGTCCATTTGCTGCGCTGAGTCAGATAGGGCAACAGATGGATCTGGATGCACTTCTGCCATCACACCGTCTGCTCCAATCGCAAGAGCTGCTTTAGCTGTTGGAAGAAGTAGATCTCTGCGTCCTGTTGAGTGTGTCACGTCAACAAAGACTGGTAAATGTGTCTCTTGTTTCAAGATTGGCACAGCCGAGATATCTAGTGTATTTCTTGTGGCTGTTTCGTATGTGCGGATGCCTCGCTCGCAAAGGATGATTTGGTCATTTCCTTGTGCGATGATGTATTCAGCTGCATTGATGAATTCTGAAATTGTTGCTGCTAGACCGCGTTTTAAAAGAACTGGTTTGTTCACTGATCCAGCTTCTTTTAAAAGCTCGAAGTTCTGCATGTTACGTGCTCCAATTTGGATGACATCGATATGCTCAATCGCTTCTTCAATATGAGCAGGATTCACGATTTCACTAATAACTGCAAGACCGTATTCATCTGCTACACGTTTTAGAATTTTTAGACCGTCTACGCCAAGTCCTTGGAAGTCGTATGGACTTGTGCGAGGCTTAAATGCGCCGCCACGAAGAAGTTTTAGTCCCTGCTGTTTCGCTGCTGCCGCTACTTCTGCAACTTGCTCGTAGCTTTCAACGGCACATGGTCCAACGATGAAACGTTGTTTTCCGTCACCGATCGCTTCTCCATTGATATTTACAATTGTATTTTCAGGTTTTTTCTTACGAGAAACAAGAAGTGCTTTGCTGTGGTCATCTTCTTGAAGCTCTAAACCTGCTTTGAAAATTTCTTTGAAAATATGTTGAATCGTTGAATTTTCAAATGGGCCATCATTTTCTTCAAGAATTTGATTAAGCATTGTGCGCTCTCTGACAGGGTCATAACGGTTGACACCTTGCGCTTCTTTTGCCTTTCCAATTTCTTTTACAATGTTTCCTCTTTCATTGATCAGTTTTAAGATTTGAAGATTTAGTTCATCTGCTTGCTGTCTCAATTGTTCCAATTCATTGTTGCTCATTTTTGTCATCCTTTCCTCTGCCCGCTCTCGCTTTTTATTTTTGATCTCTTATAATAGGGTTTATTATAAACAAAGATTTCGGAATTGTCACGAAAAAATTCTTTATTACCCAAACGCTTTTAAGCGATAAAGTATTATGTGTAAGATTATAGCATACTTTTGATGCAAGTAAACCTTTTTTATAAAAAAACGTCAGCAATCGCTGACGTTTTTCTACATGTTATGTTCAAGCGCTTCTTTTGTAATGCTTGAGTGAGAAGCATGCCACTTTACTTTGCCACCGCTAAAGATGAGTGCCTGCGGGCTTTCGTGCTTGATCCCTGACTTTTCAGTCACATAGGATGAAAGCTCTCTTGTGTTTTGAATTTGCAAGAAATAAGCAGGAACATCCTCATGTTCTGACGCAAACGCTTCAAACTCTTGAAAAGCAGCTTGGCTAATTGGACATGTCAAACTGTGCTTAAAAAAGACAAAGGTTCCGTCTTGATTCGTTAGTTGATCAAACTGTTCTTCTGTTTCTATGAGTTGTTTAGACATGATGTGCTCCTTCCTAACTTAAGCAGCGAGTTAGCCTTTCGTAGATTGTTCTACTTTTGCTTTGACATCTTTGATGCCGTCTTCAATGTCTGCTTTTGCTTCTTGTGCTCTTACTTTTGCTTCATCTGCTACATCTGAAGCTTCATTTGCAATATTTGCTGCAGCATCTTCTGCTTCGCTTTTTACTTGTTTAGCTTTTCCAGCTGTACGATCTTTTATGTCTTTTACTTTGTCTAAAATCTGGTTTGACTGCTCTGCTACGAGCTGAGACAATTCAGATGTTTTGTCTTTCGCAATCGTCACATATTCAGTGCCTTTTTCCTTTGCATCTGTTGTGAGACGATCTGTTTTTTCTTTTAGGGCATTCGCTTGGGTGTTCAAATCATCGCGAAGCTCTTTCCCTGACTTTGGTGCTAAAAATAATGCCGTTGTTGCACCGATAATGCCACCGATAAGTGTTCCGATCAAAAAGTCTTTGCTATTGATTCCGTCTTTGCTCATGATTATTCCTCCTATGCGAAAATGGTTGATTATTGTTGTTTACGCTGTTTCCATTTTTTATAGATTTCAAGTGCTGCGTTACTCCAGCTTACCACATCCGTGACTTTCTCTTGATTTCGTTCAACGGATGAAGAAACCGCACCAGCTGCCTGCTTTATGCTTGTATTAAATTGGTTGATCGAGCCACCAATTCCCTGCACCGCATCCACAACTGTGTTAAGTTTTGCCGATTTGTCTTGAATATCTTCAGCAAGCTGATTGGTCTTATGTAGCAACTGTGCTGTCTCTGTGGTGATGCCTTGCATCTGTCCTTCAAGACCTTCTAAAGTTGATGCGACATTCTTTAATGTCAGCTGTAAGGATTTCAATGTTTTGGACAAGTAGATGACAAGAATGAGGAAAGCGATTGCGATGAGTGCAACGCTTAAATAGAGAATAATAATCATCTGATACCTCCTTTGCTGCGGGCATATTCAATTCAATACCCTCTCGTTGTATCATTCAAACATCGCCTAGAATGACCGATTGAATAATAATTCTACACTTATTCGCCAATTCCTGTCCACAGCGAACGAAAAAAAGCGGCACATCTTGTCACATTTAGCCCCTTTGTCACATTTTATTCAAAATAAAAAAGCGCCGATTGAATCGGCACTTTTTGACAGGCAATTATACTGCGACTTTCTCATAAGCACGAAGATACTTTTGAATATCTCCTGCTCCCATAAAGACCAAGATCGCATTTTCATGTGTTTTCAGCACAGATGTCTCTTCTTCTTCAATCAATTGGGCTTGCGGAATTTTTTCCCGCAAATCTTCAATGCTTAGTTTCCCAATGTTTTCACGAGCTGAACCGAAAATATCACAGAGGTATACATAGTCTGCTTTTTTCAGACTGTCTGCAAATTCACTTAAAAATTGCTGTGTACGAGTGAAAGTGTGCGGCTGGAAGACTGCTACAATATCACGGTCTGGATACTTCTGGCGAGCTGCTTCGATCGTGACTTCAATTTCAGTCGGATGGTGCGCATAATCGTCAATTAAGACTTGTTCACCGACTACTTTTTCATTAAAGCGTCGTTTCACACCGCCAAATGTCGTTAAAGCACCTTTGATGAGCTCTACATCAATGGCCTCATAGTGGCATAATGCAATGACCGCTAATGAGTTAAGGACATTGTGGTTTCCGTAAGCAGGAATGTAGAAGGTATCATAAAACGTATTACGTACAAATACATCAAATGTGGTGCCTTCTGTGTTTTTCACAACATTTCGTGCTTGGAAATCATTTTCTTCATTGAATCCGTAGTACACAACAGGTACTTTTGCTTGGATCTTGAGAAGATGCTCGTCATCACCGCAAGCGATGATGGCTTTTTTCACTTGAAGTGCCATGTTTTGAAACGCATCAAACACGTCATCAATATCCGTGAAATAATCAGGGTGATCAAAATCAATATTGGTCATGATCGCATAATCTGGATGGTAGCTGAGGAAATGTCTGCGGTATTCGCACGCTTCAAATACAAAATACTCGCTGTTTTCTTTCCCCATTCCAGATCCATCACCGATTAAGTAGGAAGTTGGTTTTGCCGCTTGCATCACATGTGCAAGCAGACCTGTTGTCGATGTTTTACCATGAGCACCAGTAATTGCAACGTTTGTGAATGAATCCATGTATTCTCCAAGAAATTTATGATAACGAATAACAGGAATCCCTTCAGAAAGAGCACGCTCAATCTCAGGGTGTGTATCTGGGAATGCATTTCCTGCAATCACCGTCATCCCTGGCTGAATATTATCTGGGTCAAATGGAAGAATTTTAATATTTCGTTCTTCTAATGCTTTTTGTGTAAAGATATGTTTTTCGATATCCGATCCTTGGACAGTATACCCAGTATCATGAAGAATTTGGGCCAGTGGACTCATACCTGTCCCTTTTATTCCAACAAAATGATAAACAGTCATAATTGTACCTCCAACAAACGTCTATCTGACTTACAGTATATGACGCTCATTTCAATTTGCAACTTGTGATTTTTGTCTCTAGCTGATCACAAATCGCAGCTCCAAATAAAGATTTTTTTCCGATCTTCCTATTCTAATCAATATTAACTATGATTAGTATCCGACAACTTTCCCATTTCTAACACCTGCTTTCGCTCATTTTCATTAAAAAGCGTTCAGACAGGCATGCGAAAAGCGTCCAATTCAAAAATTGCACCTATGTGCTATCATACCATGTTTATCAAAAAAATGAAGTGGTTTGTTTAGATCAATTGTTCTAAGTCACTCAGTGTCATGAGGACCTCTCTTGGCTTACTACCTTTTGCCCCAGAGATCATCCCTTCACGTTCCATCATATCAATCAATCTCGCTGCTCGATTGTAGCCAATTCTAAATCTTCTTTGCAAACTGGATGTACTTGCACTATTTTGCTCGATGGCGAATCGGCATGCGTCCATAAACAATTCATCTTCGTCTGTAATGGCAGAGCCTTGGAGCATCAATTCTTCCTGTTCAAAAAGGAACACAGGTTTGCGCTGTTTTCTCACATGCGCTACCACTTCATCAATCTCTCGATCTGATACAAAGTTCCCTTGTAGTCTTGTCGGTTTGCCAGAGCCATTTTCTAAGAACAGCATGTCTCCTTTTCCGAGAAGCTTTTCAGCACCTGCCATATCAATAATGGTTCTTGAATCCACTTGGCTTGAAACAGAGAATGCAATTCTTGTTGGGATGTTTGCTTTAATAAGGCCTGTAATGACATCAACAGAAGGTCTTTGCGTCGCAATGAGTAAGTGAATCCCGCATGCTCTTGCTTTTTGGGCAATTCGGCAAATGCTTTCTTCGACTTCATTTGGTGCGACCATCATTAAATCAGCCAGCTCATCAATGACAACGACGAGATATGGCAGTTTTTCACCCATTTGTTTTTCTTTCACCAGTTCGTTAAATCGTTTGATTTCTCTCACACCAGAGTGTGCAAACAGTTCATAGCGTCTTTCCATTTCATCTACTACCCATTTCAAAGCAGCTGTTGCTGTCTTGGCATCGGTAATAACTGGACTCACAAGATGCGGAATGTGATTATACGGCGCCAGTTCAACCATTTTAGGGTCGATTAACAGCATTTTCACTTCATCAGGTGAGGCTTTAAACATCAGGCTTACGAGAATGGTATTAATACAGACACTTTTCCCTGAACCTGTTGCTCCGGCAATTAAGCCGTGCGGCATTTTTTGCAAATCAACCACAACGGGCTGACCGGAAATATCCAATCCGAGCGCCGCCGTTAATGGAGATGGATTGTCTCTAAAGGCACTGCTTCTGATCATTTCTCTCAAGAAAACCATTTTACTGTGAAGGTTCGGCACTTCGATTCCAATCGTGTTCTTCCCAGGAATCGGCGCTTCGATTCGAATATCTTTTGCAGACAAACTGAGTTTGATATCATCTGACAGGTTTGTAATTTTGTTCACTTTCACGCCTGGTTCAGGATGCACTTCAAATCTTGTAACAGAAGGACCTTGTGTCACATGAACAACACTTGCTCTGACATTGAAGTTTTTCAGTGTGGCATTGAGCAGTTCTGCCCGTTCTTTCACCCATGTTCCGTCCTCTTCTTTTTGTGCTGGCGGAACGTCTAAAAGGGCTAAACTAGGAAATACATAGCCTTGTGCATCTGCCGTTTTCTTCTGTCCTTGCACGCGCTGATCACTTTTTAACATCATGACGTTAAAAGGAACGGTGGAGGTTTGACCGCTTGAGCGCTTTGGCTGTGGAGAAGACGGTTTTGGTTCTTCACGTTTTATTTCAGGCGTTTCTTCAGGTGTTTCCTCAAGCTCTTCTGCCATATCCGCAGCGATCTCTGCTTGTCCAGAGTCAGCAAATTCATCTGATGCTTCTTCAACTGACATGACTTCATCATCTGTTAATTTTTCTTCCGGCAGAGAATCATCATCTAGCGAATCTTGTATGATCATCGGTTCTTCTTGTTCAAATGCTGCCGCTGACACGTCTGCTTGACTTTCTTCTATCCATGCAGTCTCTGCTCTTTCCTCCATAGCCTCTATGTTCTTCTCTTCCAGCACCGCAGTTGCTTCTACTGGGCTTTCTATCTCCATGTCGAGTGCTGGTGATGGGCTTTCAGCTGTTTCAAATGTAAAGCTCTCTTTTTTCTGAGCATCATCTTCAAGCGGAATCATCGGCTCTTCTTGTTCAATGGTGACTGTCTGTTCTTCCTCCATCTCTAGAGGCTCGTTAGATGCTTCAGCTTGCTCCATATGTAAGAATGCTTCCCGATCGTCTTTGGTCTGTGACAAAGCTTGATCTTGATCCTCTGTCTCACTGAAAGGCTCGTCATATAAACGTTCCATCGTTGATTGAACGTGATCTTGATAAGCGAGTTCCTCTTGCAAAGTAAGCGGGGTCGTGACAGGTTGCTTCTCTACTTGTTCTGCTGTTTGGGCTGACATCATGTCTTCCATACGTTGTTCTTTTCGTATAGACGGGATGTTCATTTGCTGTCTTACATTCCGTTCACGCTCTGCTTCTTCTGATAACAGTGTGACACGCTGTGACGTTTCTTCTGCCGATTTCATTTTGACAGAAGATGTGTCTTCTTTGGCTGCTGCATGTTTTGGACGCATATCCTGGTGGTAGCCATAGATCGGTGAAGGGATTTGCTCTGGTTTAAAAGGCTTTTTATTGAGATCAGGCTGCACCGTTTGTTTTGGCTGATAGGTCGTCTGCTTTGCCTTTGGCTGACTTGGCCGCGTGCGCCTTCTTTCTTGCTGCTTTGCTGCCTCACGTGCAGGTTCATCTGGAACGAGAGGAAAGCGGAAATTGCCTTTTGGATATTCATAATACACTTTCGTATCTTCAACTTTTTTATATTCTTTATGCTGTTCAACAGCTGGCTGCTTTGGTGCAATCGGACCTGTTTCAGGCCTCTCAGCTTTTTCTTCTTTTTTTTCTTCTCCTAAAAATACACTAAAAAATTTATCTAACCAACTCATCATTTATCACTCACTTTAACTCCCCTTACGTTTTCTTGGGCGATTTTTAGTATACCATTGCTTTTTCATGCAGAAAAGCGAGAAAAGTGCTACGCTTTGCTGTTCATGCTGTCTGTAGATGAAAAAAAGTCACTAAGTACGTACTTAGTGACTTTTGGTATAACACATTCTTCGCTCATTTGTACCCGTTTATGGGAGGTTACGCTTCAAATGGCTCGCCAGCTTGGTGGCTTCCTTCTAGAACAAGGATTCCTTTTTCAGCAGGCGCATTCGGAAGATCTAATTCTTTTGCAGAACAAATCATTCCGCTTGAAGGAACACCTCTTAGTTCAGCATCTTTGATCACCAAACCGCTCGGCATCACAGCACCGACCTTTGCAACCACAACATATTGACCTTGATCAACGTTTGGTGCACCGCACACGATTTGTAAGGTTTCATCGCCAACATCTACTTGGCAAATGTTCAGTTTATCTGCATTCGGATGTTTTTCTTTTTCCTTCACATAACCGACCACAAACTTAGGTGATAGATCAACTGTTAATGTTTCACTGACACCGTTGCGGTTCAAAATTTCATTGATATCTTGAACAAGCGTTTCAGAAAGCGGTACAGATCCGTTTTCTTCAATTTTCATGTAAGTAGATGCATTGAAAATATTAAAACCTGTTGTTTCTTTTGTGTCTTGATTGAAGATTCTTACGACATCTCCAAACGTTTCATGACCTACTTCTTCTCTTGTTACATCTTTCAATGAAATAAGGAGTGTGTCGCCGACACCTTCTGCATTATAAAAAACGTTCATTCTTCAAAATTCCCTTCTACTGCTGTTTTGGTCTGCTTTTTGCAAGAATAAAGATCGGTTCAAGCTTGCCTTCGTCATATAAAAATGACAAGGCCGTAATCGGAACCGTGCCGCTGGCGAAGAAGCTCATCGACATTTGCCCTAAAATATCATAGCCTGATTCATTGCGTACATCTGCAATGATGAACACATCTTGATGGGGAACGGAAATAGCCATTTGCCCCTCTACTTTTTGCGCGTATTCTTGTAAAATCGATTCATTTAAAATTCTGCTTGCATCGTACCCGTCATTTGCACGGAAGAAATAAAAACGGTTGCCCGCCACTTCATCCATTTTCACGACAGTCTTTAGTGAACGGACGTTAAAACTTGCGGTTTCTCTGATTCGTTCTTTTGTCCAGTTTTCCTTTTGCAGCATCTTCTCGTCAATTAATCTGTAGGTGCTTCCAAGGTCAAGTGCATAGTAGATTCTTGTCTCTGCTGTATGCTCATCAAAAACGAGCGGAATCTCATCACTTGATGTTTCTGGAAAGGACGTTGAACGAATGACCGGATAAATGTGCTTCTCTTTACCTGAGATGTGCTGCGCTTCACCTTTCATAGCGCTGAGCGCTTCTTTCACATAATAAACGATCTCATCCAGTGTTTCATCAGGCTTTACTTCCCACTTTGCAATAATCGGCGGGAGCTCAAGCGTGATGCCCTTTCCTGTATGTTTATCTTCCACACGAAGCGTATCTTTTTCCCTGTCAAACTGGTGGGTCCAGCTGTCGTTCGTCAGACGGCTTTTCAATTGATTGGCCAGCTGTCTTGATGTCATTTTCGCCATAATAAGACTCTCCTTTCGTTATTTAGAAAGAGAATCTGTTAAAAATGCTTCAATCTCTTCCTTTGTCTTACGATCTTTGCTGACAAAACGGTTGATCTCTTGTCCGTTTTTAAAGACTAAAAAGCTTGGAATTCCGTAAATTTCCCACTCTGCACAAGTGTCGATGAACTGATCTCTATCCACATAGAAGTATTCAAATTCTGGATAGTTTGCTTCAAGCTCTGGCAAAAACGGCTCAATAAATGTGCAGTCCGGGCACCAGTCAGCTGAAAATAGTAATACGGTTAAGTCTTCTTGAATCACTTTTTGTAATTCTTCGTTTGATTCAATTTTTTTCATGTTTGATTCCTCCAGTTTGTATACTTAAATCTCCGAATTGTATATAGCCTTTCTTTCTCATCCATTCTGATACTACCAAACTAATCACTGCCGGGCCAACGATATGCAAGAGAGCAATAGCGAGGAAAACGGAAGGATGAAATCCCATGACTGTGAGTGTCATGAGCTGGCCGACAAGACCGCTCGTTCCCATACCCGCTCCTGCCGCATTATTGACCATCCCAAAGCCAATGATACCAATTGGCGCAAGAATCAGTCCTGCAATCGTCGGCGGAATGAGAATGAGTGGATTTTTCACAATGTTCGGCAGCTGTAGTTTTGATGTTCCAATGCCTACCGCAGCAAGACCGCCAAAACGATTTTCTCTAAATCCTGCAGCAGCAAAGCCGACCATCTGCGCACAGCAGCCAATCGTTGCCGCACCAGCAGCAAGACCGCTTAAATCAAGCATCAGCGCAAGCGCAGCGCTTGAAATCGGTGAGCTAAGAGCAAGTCCAACAATGGTTGCAACCAGCATGCCCATGATGAGTGGACTTTGGTCAGTCCCCCATACGATCAGCCTGCCGAGCCCTGTCATCACCGCCTGAATCCCAGGGCCGATGAAAGCAGCGGTGAGAAAACCTGTGATAATGGTCACAAGCGGCGTTAAAATAATATCAATTCTTGTCTCACCACTGATCAGTTTGCCTAATTCCACACCAATGAGAGCAGCCACGAAGCTTCCAGCAGGTCCCCCAAGCTCTGCTCCAGCGGCACCTGAAACAACACTTGCGAAAATAATTAAAGGAGAAGCGTTTAAGCGATAAGCAACCGCTACGCCAATTGCTGGTCCCATTAGCCCCATAGCGAGCGTTCCCATTTCCACGATGAGAGGAAATGATAACAGGCCGCCTGCTGTTTTTAAAATCAGCCCTACCACTAATGTAGCAAATAGACCTAAAGCCATATAAGAGAGTGCATCAATAAAATACACCTTTGGCGAAAGGGAAATACCCTTTCTTTTTAAATAAGTCATCAACGTCGTCTTCCTGCTTTCTCATAGGAAAGACGAAGAGGCCTGTCCTTCCCATTATATGTAGTCTTCTTACGATGAAAAATAGTCTCTACCATGAATATCATAATCATATTTTTTTTGCTTTATCAAGCACTTCTTGTGTAACATGAAAAGAAACAGGGCAAACCTTTACTAAGTTTGTGCACAAGGAGGAGATTGTTATGCAATTAACGGTTTATTTAGCTGGAGAAATCCATAGCCAGTGGCGCGATGAAATTAAGGAAAAAAGCCAGTCTTTGAAACTGCCAGTGACGTTTGTTGGTCCAATGGAGAATCATGACCGATCAGATAACATCGGAGAAGATATTTTAGGCGGACAGCCAAATGCCATCTTGAAAGACGATGCGGCTTCTGATTTGAACAATTTCCGCACCGAACTATTATTAAATAAGGCAGACGTCGTCATCGCCCGCTTTGGTGAGAAATATAAACAGTGGAACACGGCAATGGATGCTTCTTCTGCCATCGCCAAAGGAAAACCCCTTATTTTGATTCGTCCTAAAGAATTACATCATCCACTAAAGGAACTATCAAACAAAGCAAATATCACTGTCGAAACAGTGAATCAAGCAATTAAGGCGTTGTCATACGTGTTTGAACAGGAATAAGAAAAAGGGCTAAAATGAACTTGATTTTAGCCCTTTTCTTCTTTTCAGCGTGATAGAAAACCTTTGCAGTCTAGGAAGGACGAGTACTGGCGCGGAGCGAATTTATCATTCGTGAGCACCAGCACGCAGGACTGACACCGAATGCGAGGGTTTGTCTACACGCTGAAGGCTGTGCTCTTAAAAGAGGCAGCCTTTTTCTTATCGTTTACACTTGTTGATAAATCGAATCCACCGTGCTTTGATCACAATTTTTCACAAGACGAACAATTAATTCTTTTGCCGCTGCATAATCGTCCACATGCAAGACAGAGTGACTTGTATGAATGTAACGCGCACATACACCAATAACAGCAGACGGTACACCTTGATTTGAGATATGAACACGTCCAGCATCCGTACCGCCCGGCGATACGAAATATTGATATGGAATATTGTTTGTTTCAGCTGTATCGAGGACAAATTCTCTCATGCCTCGATGCGTAATCATCGTGCGATCATAAATACGAAGAAGTGCACCTTTTCCAAGCTGGCCAAATTGTGATTTGTCTCCCGTCACATCATTTGCAGGACTCGCATCTAGAGCAAAGAACAGATCCGGCTGAATCATATTCGCAGCTACCTCAGCCCCTCTGAGCCCTACTTCCTCTTGTACGGTTGCACCTGAATACAATTGACATGAGAGGGTTTCGTCTTTTAATTCTTTCAATAATTCAATGGCAAGTCCGCACCCATAGCGGTTATCCCAAGCTTTGGCTAAAATCTTTTTTGGATTGGCCATTGGGGTAAAGACCGTTGCAGGAACGATTTGCTGCCCTGGGCGAACGCCAAGTTCTTTCGCTTCTTCTTCACTGTCTGCACCAATATCAATGAGCATATCTGACGGTTTTACTGGTTTGCTTTTTTGTTCTGGTGTCAGAAGGTGAGGAGGTGTGCTCGATACAACGCCCGGAATTGGCCCGTGATCCGTATGAACATCCACGCGCTGCGCAAGCATCACTTGACTCCACCAGCCGCCAAGTGTTTGAAAACGAATCATTCCATTTTTCGTAATGGATGACACCATAAAGCCGACTTCATCCATATGACCAGCCACCATAATCTTCGGCGCGTTCTCTGGACCTTTGCGGACGCCAAACACTCCGCCAAGACGATCCTGTATGAGTTCATCGGAATATTTCTCAAGTTCCTTTTTCATAAAAGCACGCACATGGTGCTCATTACCTGGAGTCCCCTGTAATTCTGTTAAATTTCGGAAAAGCGACATTGTTTCTTCGTTCATTTGACAGTTACCCTCATTTCTATGTAATGACCATATAAATTCCTATAAAAATAACACTCACTTTATACTATAAGAATTCTTTCGGTTTTCCAAGTATCTCTCCAGAAATTTTGAATATGCTTTCAAGTATTCGGATTTCTTAACATCGCTGGACAAGTTTTGTATAATGGAAAAAACAGCAATACGGAGGTGCAGCACGTTGAAGTTAAAACATGTTCTGATTGGTGCGAGTATAGGCGTAGCCGCTGCAATTGTTGCAAAGAAAGTCTTTTTCCCTACGTATATCTCGTCTGAAAAAGCGTTAAAAATTGTGAAATCTGCTTTTAAACAGCGCGGCCCGATTGATGGCTCTTGGATTTATACTGTACCAGAACCGTATACCGTAAATGGTGAAACGATTGATGTGTACAAATCTGGCATTACACGCTCCGCCTTTGGCGAGCTTGAACAGTATGAAGTCATGATTGATGCAAAAACAGGCATGATCGTTGATGTCATTGATTCTGTTGCTTAATAAGAAAGCTTCGCAAAGACAAGTCCTTGCGAAGCTTTTTTAGATGGCTTTGATTTTTTTGTATACAGGGTGCCACATGGCGTCTTGCACAGCCTGAATGAGATCATCAGGGGTTTCTTCCGCAATTCCTTCGTCAATCGCTGCTTGTGCCACACGGACAGCCACTGTCGCTGAAACCGTTCTGAGCTGATCAACACTTGGAAGCATCGCAGCACCCGGTTTTCCGACATTGACCATGCTCGCAATCGCTTCAGCACTCGCAACAAACATGCTGTCTGTCATGAGGCGGGCTTTACACACAATCGTTCCAAGGCCAAGCCCTGGAAACACAAGGGCATTATTTGCCTGCCCAATTTCATATGTCACACCACCATATTCAACTGGATCAAACGGACTTCCCGTTGTGACAAGCGCACGTCCTTCTGTCCATTCAATGAGATCTTCCGGCTTTGCCTCTGAAAGAGGTGTCGGGTTAGACATCGGTAAAATCGATGGCCGCTCTACATGTGACGCCATTTCTTTCACAATTTCCTCTGTAAATGCCCCACCTACAGTTGAGGTACCAATTAAGATCGTAGGTTTCGCCTGCTTCACGACCTCTAACAAATCAATGGAATGCTTTGGACCATTACGTGCATAATCCTTCACTTCATCAGAACGTCTTGCATACGGCTTTTGGAATGGCTGAATGTCGGGTGAATCATCTGTGAGCAATCCCGTTTTATCAATACACCAGAAATGATCATATGATTCCTCTTCTTTGACACCATCTCGCACGATGGCATCACGAATTTGCTCGGCTATACCAATCCCTGCTGTACCTGCTCCAAAGATCACGATTCGGTGATCTTTCAGCGGAACCTTCGATGCTTTTGCACAAGCCAGAACGGCAGCAAGTGAGACGGCTCCAGTTCCTTGAATATCATCATTAAATGTACAAATACGGTCCTTATATTTTTCCAAAATGGCGCGCGCATTTTTTGTACCGAAGTCTTCCCAGTGAAGAAGTGCATTTGGAAAAGTCGCACGGGCAAGCTCAACATATTGATCAATAAACTGATCATAGCGCTCTCCTCGAACGCGGGAGTGCTGATTTCCCACATAAAGCGGATCATTTAAAAGGCTTTCCTGGTTAGTCCCAGCATCAAGCACCACTGCCAGCACACGGCTAGGATCAATACCTGCTGCAGCTGTATAAACAGCCAGTTTTCCGACTGAAATGGCGATTCCGCCAACACCCCAGTCACCGATGCCTAAAATTCCTTCTGCATCTGTTGCGACAATGAGGTCAATTGATTCATCCACTCCGTAAGATGCAAAAATTTCTTCCATTCCTTCTAGGTCATCAATGGATAAATAAATTCCTCTTGGCTTTCTATACTCGTGGCTGTAACGCTGAATCGCTGTTCCTACGGTCGGTGTGTAAACAATCGGCAGCATTTCTGCCAAATGCTCATTTAATAATTTATAAAAGAGCACTTCATTTCTGTCATGAAGCGCAGTTAAATAAACATTTTTCCCAAGTGCGTCTGGCTGTGCTTTGAACTGTTCATATGCACGCTTAGCTTGATCTTCTAGGGTTAACACCTTCGGCGGCAGAAATCCTTTTAACCCAAGCTCTTCCCGCTCTTCCTTTGTAAATGCGACTCCTTTGTTTAAATAAGGGACAGACATGACTTCGATCCCTCTTAACGGTGTCTCGATGACATCACCATGTACACGATAAAATTGATTCACCTGCACTCTTCCTTTCACAAGTTCATTTTGTCGTTATTTTGTGTGAAAGGCGAAAAAACATACAGATGATCTTTTATCTTCCGGTTTCTCTTTTGACCTCATGGGTCATTGCCCCGTCTTCATCCCACTTTACAGCACGGTAGATGGCATCATGATAAAACAAGTACCATGCATTGTTTTCTTCGGCAAATGCCTGCCATTTTTGCTTCGCCGGGATCGAAGTCATTGGATAATCATCGTATGCCAAGACCCAAAGCGGGTTTTTATGAGCGTGTGTCGGCATGATATCCGCTAAATGAATAGCTGTTTCTCCCTGACTTGTGAGCGTTAAGATGCTATGCCCATTGCTATGTCCACCTGTATGATGCAGGCGAATGCCTTCTGTTACTTCGATGCTATCTTCAAATGTCATGACTTGATCGGCAACAGGCTCCCAGTTTTCTTTCCAATATGTATTTCTTGAGCGGATGTTCGGTGCTCTCATTTCGTCCCATTCAATTTTGGACGTGATGATTTTTGCCTGCTGAAAAACAGACACGAGCTCATCGCCTTCACGTTTTGTCAGCCCGCTTGCATGATCAAAATGCAAATGAGTCATTAAGACGTAATCTATATCAGATGGGCGCAAACCGAGAGCCGCAAGTGATTCTTCTATTTTCGTTTCCTCTGTGACGCCATAATTGCGTTTTTGTTTCTCTGTCAGCTTCCCTGATCCGATGCCGGAATCTACTAACAGATGAAGACCGTTCCACCGTATGAGCATTGGATCACACCGTAATTCAATTTGATTTCGATCATTCACAGGGTATTTTTTTGACCATAATGGCTTTGGCACCACGCCAAACATGGCACCGCCATCCATGTGTGTATCTCCCCCATTTAACCAGAACAGTTCCATTTCACCTATTTTCATTGTCTCCATTGCTGTCATCCCTCCTTTTTCTATCGTAGCAAATACAAAGGAAAATCGCATGTGCTAATCTTTTTATCAAAAAAAGCTGACCGCAATCGTTCGTTGCAGCCAGCTTTGTTCGCTTGTTATTCAGGGAATTTCACTTCTGATCGATAGATCGGTTGTCCCATGGAAGAGAATTTCTCTTCATATTCTGTCATGACATTTCCTTCGAGGCCATCCTCATGTAAATCAAGGCTCACATACGTTAAAAGGAGTCCGTAAGACGAAAAGCTTTTCAAGGAATATTCAAATAGTCCGCGGTTATCGGTTTTGAAATGTAATTCACCGCCTGGACGGAGGATCTGTTCATATCGCTTTAAAAAGGCTTTAAACGTCAACCTACGTTTTTCATGCCTTGATTTTGGCCACGGATCAGAGAAGTTTAAATACACCCGGTCAATCTCATTTTCCGCAAAGACATCTGTCAGTGTCTCTGCGTTGATATTTAGAAGCTTTACGTTTTCTACATCTGTTTCTTTGATTTTATCGACTGCCGTCACAATGACACTTTTAAATAATTCAATGCCGATATAGTTTATCTCAGGATGAAGCTTGCCCATTCCGGCAATAAAGCTTCCTTTTCCTGTACCGACTTCGATATGGATTGGATGATCATTTCCAAACAGCTCATGCCATTTCCCTTTGTATTGTTCAGGGTTGGCTAAAGCAATATGAGCATTTTCAGCTAAATAATCATCCGCCCACGGTTTATGTCGCATTCTCAATTTGATACACCTCTATTTTCTTTACATTTTATCAAGATACCATGAAACATAAAGAGCCGCAAGACAGCATCTTATCCGCACATATGAAAAAGACCAGCTGCTAATTGGGCTGGTCTGCTTCATGTATAAAATCAAAGCTGAATGCACAGTTTAACCACATAAATGACACGCCTTGAAAGGAGCATACGTATGGGATTAAACCGCCAACATCAGCTTCAATTAATCAAAGATATTTTAACTGATCACCAGCTAGATTGCTGCGGGACTGTTGCAGAATATGAACAGGTGGGACGCGTGATTCAATTAATGCTGGCAAAAGAAGATTTGGATGCTGACGTTCGTCAGCTACTAACAGATATTTATGATTACAGCCAAAAAGGCACCTCTGTCAGTTCAATTGATGCACATATCGAAGCGCATCAATCGCATCTATCTAACTGGGTCGAGAACATTCCACTGTCTTAATGGATGTTTAACCGTTTTAAAAGTGCATGTAGCTCGGCTTGCACTTCTTTTTGCGCCTTTTCATTTCCTTTTCTTTTATGCCAAACGACAAACGAGACGGTTTCAGCCAGCACATACCATGCCATGCGTTTTCGCAAGTTGTCGGTCAGCGGAGCACCATACATAGAGAGCCAGCTTTCCCAGTTCTCTTCTTCAACATAATGGTATAAGAGCGGTCCAAGATCAATCGCTGGATCCGCAATCATTGCCCCGTCCCAATCAATTAAATAGAGCTGGTTTTCATCTGTCAGCAGCCAATTATTATGGTTGAGGTCACAATGGCATACGACCTTATCCTCGTAATGAACTGCCTCCACATGTTTCTCTAAATACTGGATGGCACGCGTGATATCATGTGAGTCAATCTGCTCTTTTAAGATCGATGCCTTGAGATGCATCAAGATCGATGCCGGGTCAAGCGAGTGCTTTTCTAATCGTTTCAGCATATCGAGCAGCTCTTTTGATGTATGAATTTTTCTTAGCTGCTCTGCTACAGGACGGTCATTCATGTCCTTTGGCTTCAACTCTCTCCCGCTCAGCCAGTGCTGTGCAGTGATGACATCCCCATTTTCCATCCGTTTTGTCCAGACAAGCTTCGGCACAATGCCTTCAGCTGACAAAACCGCAAGAAACGGTGACGTATTGCGTTTTAAAAATAGCTTTTGGTCATTGTGTGTTGCGAAGTACGCATCTCCCGTAGCGCCTCCAGCAGGAGAGATGTGCCATTCGCTACCTAATATTTGTCCCAACCAGTTCATATCAATTTTCAACCCATCATTTCTTAAAATATTTTAAATCATGCTTTTTTAGTCGACAAAATTCAGCCGATTGAGATCAATTGGCTGTTTATTTTTTATTTATATGATCATAAAAACAAAAAGGACAGCTATTGAGAATGAGATGCTAAACAATAGCCGTCCTATAGATTTTATCGCTACCTTCTTATACTCGTCAAGCAAAACTAGAAAAACAGGACAAGAACCTTATGAAAAGGGAAGTCTTTTTTCATGTTTCTTTTGCTCGTGCGCACACTGGCTGCTTCTTAGCCACGTAATTTTAACGATCGCTCACTAGCCTTAACAAACACTGGAGTGGCGCCAATCACTTCTCCATCGGCATGAAATAGGATTTTTTCATCTGCCTCCAAGTAGGCTTCTTCATGCTGAAAAAGGGTGACTCCCTCCATTACAAGGTGCTTTTTAAAAACCATTGCACTTAAAAATAAGAGGACTTTCAATGGATTCAAATCCGTGACAACGATTGTTTGAAATCCTGATTGCCTCGCACTTGCTTCCGGCGCTGCTTCCAGCCCGCCTCCATAATATGGGTGATTACATACGATCACAAACCACACTTGGCGAAAAACTTTTCTCTCATTTTCAATAAAAAGAGCAAGGTCAAACGGTTTGAATGACCATAAAGAATGTAGAAAAGACAGCGGGTAGATGATAAACCCGAGTTTGAGTCGATTGAGCCACTTTTTCCCTCTAAAATGGACCGTTCTCTTCAAGACATGTGCATCAAACCCTACACCAATATGATTGAGAAAAAGAACAGATTGCGGACTTTCTGCATGATCTTGAAAGGAGCCGAGAGAAAATGTTTTCGTCAACATCCTCTTTTGTTTTCTCACTTCTTTGATCACATCATGACGCTGGATGCCCAGCCCCTTCGCAGCATCATTCCAATGACCTGCTGGGACAAAGCTTAGCTGCACATGATCAATTTCTTTTAAACCATTCAGTACTTCATGAAATGTGCCGTCACCGCCAATGACGATCAGCCGTTTCAATCTGTCGTCTTGCATAGCGCTAATCTGTCTCGCCAAAACTTCGGCATGTCCTTCATGCTGGGTAAGAAACGATCTGTAGGAGATCTCTACCTTTTGTAATTCTTTCTCTATGCTTCTCCAAGTGCGGAGTCCTTTTCCTTGTCCTGCTGCTGGATTGACGATAAAGTACCATTCATTCATATATTAGCTCCACTCAGGTCTCAATTTTTGGTGACCTTGATATGCCTTTAATCGAGCCATTCCTGCCTTCTCTTGCTGTCTGATTCACCATAAGCAAGCAATGCCTTTGTCGCCTTAAATTGCTGGTGCTTTGTCGGCGCGGTGTTTTTCCGCTGCTTGTCAAACCAATCCTCCGCTTTCTTCTTATCGACAACCTCCATCCCGAATGGAACTTCGGGCAAATCAATATACGAAGTGCGGCTGATGAGGATTTTTTTCACAGGAAGCTCTACACCACTTTGCTGTAAAATTTTTGACACAACAGTTCCAGAGCGAAGAAGGCTTGCGCAAGGGTTCAAGACGGATTGAACAGCTTTTCCAGTCGCCCGCTTTTCCCAAAAACGTTCCTTTGATCCAATATATACGCTGTCTGGCTCTGCTTCTAAGAAAGATAAACAGATGACTTCAAGCGGCGTAATGAGCACTGGACACAATTCCATCTCAGCTTTTTGAATGAGCAGCACCGGCTTGTACATCACAAAATAAGAATCTGGCAGCTGCCTTGCAAGCATCCGCAGCTTTTCATCATATCGAATGTGGTGAGAGACAGTTGAAATATGAGAAATCGTCGAGCTGGCCCATTTTAACTGAACATCGTAAAGATGATCTTTAAAAAAGTGAATCAGCTTCGTTTCATCGGTAGGAACGTTTGTAAAAACACCTTGTTCTATATCTGTTGGCTCGTTAAAAAGACTCAGGTCACGTTCCTTTTTCATATCGGCTTCTTTTTGCTTTCTTTTTAAGGAGAATTTCTTTCTCTTTTCTTCCTCTTGCTCAGGTGCTTGCTCGGTGGCTTGGTCAGCCTGCTTTTGCACCTGCTCTTTGGAAGCCTTTTTTAACTCGTCCCATCTTTGTTTTTTCAACCGAATAAACTGATTGATGTAATGATGCGGGTCTTGTTCATATCGTGATATATAATCTTGGATTTTAATAATTTGCGCCATCTGCTGCTCACTCCAACCTCTAGAATCATTTATGTAGTGTAAATTGTTTGATCGCGTGATAACGTGGGGTTTCTTTTAGACGAATTTCAAATAAAGCGATACTAGAAACCTCCATCGAATATGGTTCTTTCCGTAAGGGCGCTTGTTCTATATAGGACTGTTCTCTATTCCATTTGCGCGCAATCGTCATATGTGGATGAAAGGGTCTCTTTTCGACAGGATGACCTGCTGTCAAAACGGCTGCTTTCACCTTTTCTCTTAGATCCATCAAAGGCTTACTTTCAATAGGCTTTGCAAAAAAGACTCTCGGCCGCTCCTTTTGACCAAAAACCCCTATCTCCTTCAGCTTCAGCGGGAAAGCAGACACCTCATGAGACAGCTGTTCAAGCAGCTCAGATATCTTATTTAAACGGTCCTCTGGAATCGCGCCTAAAAACACAAGGGTGACATGATAATCAATGGGTGCTGTCCATTTTTGAAAGGAAAGTCCGCTCCTCTTGTCTATATCCGCTTTTATTTGATGCGCAAGTTGTTCAGGGATTGGAATCCCGATAAAATAATGACGGCTTTCAGTCATATCTTCACCTGTCCTTTTTAACAAACTTTACGAATCCCCATTGATGATAGTATAACTAAAGTAATGCGGAATGAGAAGAAAGGGTGTCACATGATGAAGGTTGCACAAAATATAGCTGAATTAATAGGTCATACACCACTTGTAAAATTACAGCGCCTTCAGCCAGAACATGGCGCTGCTATTTATTTAAAATTGGAATCATTTAATCCTAGCGGAAGTGTAAAAGATCGGGCTGCTTACAATATGATCCTTGAGGCAGAAAAACAAGGAAAACTCACAAAAGGGGCAACGATTATTGAACCAACAAGCGGGAATACAGGAATTGGCTTAGCGATGAACGCTGCAGCAAGAGGCTACAAAGCCATTCTGATCATGCCTGATACGATGACCCAAGAAAGAATCAATATTTTAAAGGCATACGGCGCACAGGTCGTCTTAACCCCGGGGGAGGAAAAAATGCCAGGCTGTATTCGCAAGGCAGAAGAATTAGCTGCTCAAATTCCTAACAGCTTTATTCCCATGCAATTTGACAATGGTGCGAACCCCGATGCTCATAGAGGGACAACGGCTGTAGAAATTATCGATGCAGTGCAACAGATCGGGCAGCCGCTTGCCGCTTTTGTCGCCACTGCTGGAACGGGCGGAACCATTACAGGCACTGGAGAGGAACTCAAAAAAGCATTCCCGGAATTGACGATACATGTGGCAGAGCCAAAGGGGTCTCCTGTTTTATCAGGCGGGAAACCTGGCAAACATAAGCTTGTTGGCACAAGTCCAGGATTTATCCCACAAATTTTAAACGAACAGGTGTATGATGAGATTGTGCAAGTGAGTGATGAAGATGCTTACGACATCACACGAAAGCTCGCCCGTCTTGAAGGTATTTTAGTCGGTCCATCATCTGGCGCGGCATGCTATGCAGCCATTGAAGCAGCCAAGCAAATGCCAAAGGATCACATTGTCATTTGTATGACAGCAGACACGGGTGAACGTTATTTATCAAGTGATGTGTTTCAAGATTAAAAAAGGAACAGGGCATATGCTCCTGTTCCTTTTTCTTCGTTTCATATGAACAACTCCTACAAGACCGTCTTGACCTCAGTCTGTTCGCCTGTCACAAGCAAAACTTGTTCATCAGTGAGCGGGCATAAAGAGAGCGTATTTTGATCTTTCTCTATGATATGCTGCGCGGCTTCACCTAAATAAGGATTGTTTATATGCGGTACTGGATAGCTGCTAATCTCATTGAATCCTTCAAAGGAAGATAATTCTAGCGCTTTCTCCTGATCATCCATCAGTGAGATGTATTCAATGCTTGGCGCCATGATAATACTCCCCGCAGATTCTCCGATATACAGCTTGCCTTTGCCGATCTCTTCTTTCAATACACGATCGAGCCCGTGCTTTCTTAATTCTTGTAGCAAATAAAAGGTATTGCCGCCAGATACATACATGACATCATTCTTTCTAATGATCTGTGTGATCTCCTGAACCGTTTGCCCGGTCAGTTGAACAGTCTCTACACGCATTTCTAATTGATGAAAGGCTTCTTTTGCTGCATCGACATAGTGCGTGACTTCTTCCACTTCACTGGCTACCGGAATGAATGTCACACTTTTTCCTTTTAAGGTGTCGCCTGCAAAGTCAGACAAGAGAGAATAGCTGTCTTTGAATGAAGAGCATAAGAACATTTTTTTCACGGTGAATCCCCTCTTCTCTTTCCTTTTTTATTTCGCCAATTCATACATGGCTTGTGCATATAGCGCAGTTGCTCGTAGTAAATCATCGATTTCGATATATTCATCCTTTTGGTGTGCGCAATCAGGTCTTCCAGGGAATAGAGGGCCAAAGGCAACACCTGCTTCTAATGACCTTGCATACGTTCCTCCCCCAATCGCAATAAGATGGGCAGGATCTCCTGTTTGTTCTTCGTAGACACGCTGTAATGTTTTCACAAGTGGATGGTCTTTTGAGACATGATGAGGCGGACTGTCATCAAATTTCTCAATCGTTGCCCCTTTTATTCGTTCAATCCCTTTTTTGACTTCCTCACCGTCCGCTGTTACGGGATAGCGGACATTCAGTCCAAGCTTCGCTTCTTCGTTTTGCGAATAGCGGATTGTGCCAACATTCAAGGTCAAGTCACCACTAATATCATCTTTACAAGCGATGCCGAGTTTTTGTCCTCTTGTGTCTTGATCAAATAAGGCATTAATTTGTGATGTAAAAGCGAGCCCTCTTTCATCTAATTCATGCGCACATAAGAAATTCGCCATATGAATGCCCGCATTTGTGCCATTCGCCGGCTCCATTGCATGAACTGATACACCTTTTAATGTGAATGTAAGTCCATCTGCTGTATGGTTTGTCTCACCGGTTAACTGATTTTCCGCAAGATAGGCTGCAAAAGCCGTTTTTAAGGCTTCAGCATCGTGATCGTTTGCTGCTGCCACAATTGCGCGAGCCTCATCTGGGACCATATTGAGACGCATGCCTGATGTGAATTGCTTGAGGATGTAACGCTTGTTTTCTTCTGATTGTTCGTATGTAAAGGATACGATGGCATCTATGATCCCTTTTTCAGCATGAATAATTGGAAAATCAGCATCTGGTGCAAAGCCAATTTGCGGCATCGCCTCATGCTTGAAATAGTGATCGACGCATCTCCAATCGCTTTCTTCATCTGTGCCAATGATGATTCGAATCTTTTTCGACAGCGGCAGACCGGCATCTTTTAACATTTTCAATGCGTAAAACGCCGCCATGGTCGGCCCTTTATCATCAATGGCTCCTCTTGCAAAGATTTTATTTTCTCTTATGTCCGCTGAAAATGGCGGGGTTGTCCAGTCGTCTCCCGCAGGCACGACATCCACATGGCATAGCACACCGACGATATCTTCGCCTTCTCCATATTCAATATGACCAGCATAACCATCAACATTTTTCACTTTGAAGCCCTCGTCCTGCCCTTTTTTGAGCATATACTGAAGAGCCTCATCCACTTTTTCACCGAACGGTTTTCCTGCTGTGCCGCCTTCTTCATCCAAGACACTTTCAATTTGTAAAAAAGATTGTGTATCCTGAATCAAATTGTCTTTTTTTCGTATGACTTCTGCTTCCCAATTCATTTTTCCATTCCTCCTTGAAAAAAGGTTGCAATCCACCCTTAAAACGAATATTATATTAAGTGTTTTGTAATAATGTTCGTAAATGGAGGATTTTATGTTTCAGTTAAAAGAGAACCAAACCAATATAAAGAAAGAATTACTCGCTGGTATGACGACATTCTTTACGATGGTATATATTGTAGCCGTCAATCCAGGAATCCTTTCAGATGCAGGCATTCCTTTTGACCAAGTTTTTACTGCAACCATTATCGCTGCTGTTGTCGGTACCCTCTGGATGGCACTATTTGCAAACTATCCGATTGCCATTGCACCAGGTATGGGGCTGAATGTCTATTTCACCGTCACTGTTGTCGGTGGTGGGGGTCTCAGCTATCAAACAGCATTTAGTGCGGTATTTGTTGCTGGAATACTCTTTATCATTTTATCGTTAACATCCCTTAGAAAACAACTCATTGAGGCGATTCCAGATAATTTAAAGTACGGGATTACAGCAGGTATCGGATTATTTATTGCATTCATTGGGCTAAGACAGTCTGGAATCATCACTGCTGATCCACAAAACCTTGTGAAGCTTGGCAATTTAAGCTCACCTGTTGTCATTTTGACACTCGTTGGTTTAATGATTTCTGTCATATTAATGGTTCTTCAAGTGAACGGAGCGCTGTTTATCGGCATGTTAGCAACCACGTTAATTGCACTTGTAACAGGTCAGCTTCATTTTCCTAAAGTGCTAGTGGATACCCCAGCACTGCCTGAAGGAATGCTGATTACAAATCCATTCGCTGCGTTTGGCGATGTGTTTTCCCATCACTTGTATGCTGTTGTCTTCTCCTTTTTACTTGTGACGATTTTTGATACAACAGGAACAATGATTGGGGTTGCGGAACAAGCAGGTTTAATGAAAAATGGTCAGCTCCCAAAAGTACGCAGAGCCTTACTTGCTGACTCTGCTGCGACGACAATTGGCTCAATGTTTGGAACAAGCCCAACCACAGCTTACATTGAATCCTCATCAGGAGTTGCCGCTGGTGGAAGAACTGGACTGACCTCTTTAACTGTTGCTGCATTGTTTATTGTGGCCTTGTTTTTTGGTCCACTCATTAAAGCCATTTCGGCTTTACCGTCCATCACTTCACCTGTCTTAATCATTGTCGGCTGTTTGATGATGAATTCAGTGTCACGTATTCGCTGGAATGAGCTTGACGAAGCATTTCCTGCTTTTCTTGTGATTCTTTCCATGCCGCTGACATCTAGCATCTCTACAGGAATTTCACTAGGATTTATTTCATATCCACTTGTGAAGCTGGCAAAAGGAAAATGGAAAGAAGTGCATATTCTTGTGCTCATTTTTGCCGTCTTATTTTTCTTGCAGCTCTTTTTCTTAGAAGGATAGCCAAAATAAAAAGACACATTTCTCATTTGAATGTGTCTTTTTTGTATGAATGATTTTTTATTTTGTAAATTTTCTGTGTTTATTTTTTGATCTTTCTTAAGTGGTAAACTTCTTTATACGCCTTGTGTTTATTGGGTTGTAACCGGATTCAAATCATGATATATAACATAATTTCATTCATGAAGACAAGTTTAAAAACACGTAAAGTTGACTTTTTGGTGGAACTAGATGCATAATAACGTGTATAATAGAATAAAACATTAAGAAACACGAACATTTACCATTGGTGCATGTCCTTATGTCGCAGTTTTAGTGTAGTAAGTTGTGGTTAGTCAAGTCCATCCGATCTTATTGATAGGGAGTGGTTTTTTGAAACCTTCAACAAACCGTATGATGACTCGAATAAAATCAGTTTATATGTTCATTCAAGAGAAAGGTCTTGTGACGACACAAGAGCTGGTTGATGAATTCGGGATCACACCTAGAACCATCCAAAGAGACTTAAACGTGCTTGCCTATAACGATCTTGTTCATAGTCCAAGCAGAGGCAAATGGGAAACAACGAGAAAAAAAGTAAAAATATCATCATAAGCGAATAATGAACTTCCATATAACAAAAAGAACCGGCGGTCGCCGGTTCTTTTCATTTTGTTGACAAAGGGCTAAAATGAACTTGATTTTAGCCCCTTATCTTCTTTTCATTTGCTCTATATTAATCACGATTGATTAAGCTGTCTAACTCTTCTTCCGTCAATTCACGGTATTCTCCGGGGGCCAAATCTTCGTCTAATGAAACAGCTCCCATCGAGAGCCGTTTTAAAAAGATCACTTCATTGCCCACGGCTTGTGCCATCAGCTTCACTTGATGGTACTTCCCTTCAGTAATCGTTAAACGGATTCGTGTATCTGCCTCTTGGTTGGCATCTATTTCAACCTTCGCCGGCTTCGTTCGGTAGTCGTCTAAAATCACAACTCCCTCTTCAAGACGAGTGATGTCTTGATCTCCAAGCGGGTATTTTAGATGAACTTCATACGTTTTCGGGACATGCTTTTTCGGAGATAACAATTGATGAGCAAGCTGGCCGTCATTTGTAAGGAGGAGGAGACCGACTGTATCCTTATCCAGTCTCCCCACAGGGAATGGCTCCCTTGCAATATCCTCTGGCTCTAGTAAATCAACAACCGTCTCATCTCGCAGATCCTCCGTTGCTGAAATGACACCGTCTGGCTTGTTCATCATGAGATAAATGAATTCTTTATACTCTACACGCTCTCCATGCACGAGCACTTCATCATTTGTTGGATCGACATGATCTTTCACCTGCTTCGCCACTTCTCCATTCACTGTGACAGCCCGGGCCTTGACCAGCTTCTTTACATCTTTCCTTGAACCAAAGCCGGTATTGGCCAGCAATTTATCAAGCCTCATGCTTCTCCACCTCTTCTTAACTCTTTTTTCTTAAAAATGATGGCATCCGGCTGCCAAGTACACGCTCTAACAATCCAACTTTATAAGATAAGAACATATACACACCGCCGCCAGTGATCATTGAAATCAAAATAACAATACCCGCTTGTATGATTCCGCCTTCATATGAAATGACTTGACTCACAAGCTGACATGTCACATAAGCCACTACAGCCATGATTGCCGTTAAAATACCAATTAAAATAAACCGTTTGAAAATCCTGCGGAACGAATAGCCTGCATGGCGCTTGATCATGATGAACATATACAAAATCGAGGCACTGTAGCCTAATGCCGTTGCAAGCACAGAACCGTTTCCTTGCAGCCAGCTAATCAGCGGGATATTGAGAACCGTTTTAATGATAATCCCTAACAAAAGACTGACGATCGCAAATTTTTGTTTGTTAATCCCTTGTAAAATCGCTGCGTTAATGGTGAATAAAGAAAACAGTAACGCAACAGGTGCATACCAAAACAAAATAGAAGTCCCAATCTCAGGATGCACAGACGGATAGAAAAACCAATAAACTGGTCCAGCCAATGCCGAAATACCAAATGAAGCAGGCAGAACGAAGAATAAAATGACCTGCATCGTTTGATCAATTTGTCGATTCAGCAGCTTGTAATTTCGCGCTGTAAAGGATTCCGTTATGGTAGGAATCAATGTTAAACCAAATGCAGTTGCAAGTGACACAGGAATCATGACAAGCTTCGGTAAATATAACGTCACAATAGACAGAACCGCTGTACTAATATCCTGATGTCCTGATGCAATCATCGCTCTGTTAATTGTATTTGTATCAATGTAAGAATAAATCGGAATGGCAAGCCCAACAAACACATAGGGTGCTGCATAACTGAACAGCTCTGTAAACATTTGCTTATAAGATAATCCAGAATAGTCCCCTGTATTCGGCTGCATTGCCAAAAGCCGATCTTTCCGCTTCAGCCAATATAAATAAAGCGTAAATAGACCGCCAAACGCACCAATGAGTGCGGCAAATGTGGCATAACCAACCGCAATAACAAGACCGCCGTCAAGCACTTTTAAAATGATAAACGTCGCTGTTAATAGGAAGATGATTCTGACAAGTTGTTCGATGACTTGGGAAACAGCTGTCGGGCCCATCATCGAGTGGCCTTGGAAAAACCCTCGCACAAGACTCATAATGGGTACAACTAATAGACCCAAACTGACCATCCGAATCACATAAACCACTTGATCAACCGTCAAACCGCCCGTTTCATTCGATCCTCCAAGCTGAATCTTGGCAAAGATCGGTGCGGTCAAATATAAAATAGAAAAGGCGATAATACCGGTGACAAGCATGACCGACATACCCGCCCTGAACATTTTTCTTGTTGTCTCATAATCGCCAATTGCATTATATTTAGAGACGAATTTCGATACCGCTGTTGGAAAACCGAGCGTAGCAATACTTAAAAAGATCGTATACTGATTGTATCCATATTGGAATAGCGCACCACCAGTCGCTCCGACCATTGCGCTAAATGGAATTAAGTAAATCATACCAAGAATACGAGAGAGATAAGTCCCTATCGTTAAAACCAACGTACCACGAAGCAGTTTATTAGACATGCGCTTAACCACCATTTTTCTAATGAATATTCAACTTAACTATTTTAACACATCATTTCATCGCACAGGTAACAAATCCAATACAGAAGTCACAAAACCAATCAATTCATATTTCAGCCTTCCCCAATCTTCGTTATAATAGAGAAATGACTGAAAGTAGAAAGAGGAATGTAACATGAAACATTATGATGTCATTGTCATTGGCGGTGGACCTTCTGGACTGATGGCCGCGATTGCATCGGCAGAACACGGTGCATCGGTTCTGTTAATTGACAAAGGAAACAAACTTGGCAGAAAGCTCGCCATTTCTGGCGGTGGACGCTGCAATGTGACCAATCGCCTTCCAGTAGAAGAAATCATCAAGCATATTCCCGGAAACGGCCGTTTTCTATATAGTGCATTTTCTGAGTTCAATAACGAGGATATTATTTCGTTCTTTGAAAATCTAGGTATTGAACTAAAAGAAGAAGACCATGGACGTATGTTCCCTGTCTCAAACAAAGCACAATCTGTTGTGGATGCCCTATTGGATAGGCTCCGCGCGCTCAATGTGACCATTCGAACGAATGAAAAGATTAAAACCGTTCTGTATCAAGACGGACAAGCAGCTGGAATTGTTACAAATAATGATGAAAAAATTTCAAGTCATGCCGTTGTCATTGCTGTTGGCGGGAAAAGTGTGCCTCATACAGGCTCTACTGGCGATGGCTATGCATGGGCAGAAGCCGCTGGCCATACCATTACAGAGCTCTTCCCAACAGAAGTACCCGTCACGTCAGACGAGCGTTTTATTAAGGACAAAGTGCTTCAAGGTCTTTCATTAAGAAGTGTGGCCGTGAGTGTTTTAAATAAAAAAGGAAAACCCGTCGTCACTCATGTCATGGATATGATCTTTACACACTTTGGCTTATCAGGTCCTGCCGTTCTGAGATGCAGCGGCTTTGTTGTGAAAGAACTGAAAAAGCAACAGGCCGTCCGTCTTCAAATTGATTTATACCCAAAGCTCAATGACGAGGAGCTATTCCAAAAGCTTCATCGTGATCTAAAAGATGAACCAAAAAAAGCCATTAAAAATGTCCTGAAATCTTGGATGCAAGAGCGCTATTTATTGTTCCTTTTAGAACGAAATGGCATTGATCCGCAGGAGACATTTTCTGGTCTCGCTAAAGAGAAACTCCGCGCTTTTGCGCATGATTGTAAACATTTCATCGTCCATGCAAATGGGACGCTTTCTTTAGATAAAGCCTTTGTTACAGGGGGCGGCGTTTCTGTCAAAGAAATTGAACCGAAGAAAATGGCATCTAAAAAAATGGCCGGTCTTTATTTCTGCGGAGAAATTTTAGATATTCACGGTTACACAGGCGGTTACAATATTACGTCAGCACTTGTGACAGGCAGGTTAGCTGGCATGAATGCCGCACTAGAAGTAAAGGAGAGATCTCAATGATTAGACGTGCACTTCCGATTGTCCTTGCAGTTGTCATTAGTTTGACAGCCGCTTTCTTTATGAAGCTGTCCATTACCCCGTTAAAAATCGCCATTATTTTAGCGTTTACGATTTTCGCTGTTTGTTTAAAAGAATATGTCTACCGTCTGCGCAAACGAATTGAAGAAAAGTCATCTTCACATATCGATGGTTGATAAATGGAAGCAAAACATGTTACGGTAAAATAGAGGTCGAGTGAGAAACTCGCCTCTTTTTGTTTGAAAATAGTTGAGACAGGGGATATTAAACAAAATCCTCTGCTTAAACGTGTAGAACAACAGGAGAGTGAGATGGTGTGAAAAACGTATCAAGTGTATTTTGGATTGTGATTGCAATCACATTTATTGCCGTTCTATGGGGAGCCTTTTCTCCAGAATCACTGCAAAATGTGACAGATCAAATTCAAACATACATTACAAATGACTTTGGCTGGTATTATTTATTAGTCGTATCGCTTCTAGTCGGCTTTTGTCTATTCTTTATCTTTAGCCCTATCGGAAAAATTACGTTAGGAAAGCCAGGTGAAGAGCCTGAATTTGGTCTTTTTTCTTGGTTTGCCATGCTATTTAGTGCTGGAATGGGTATTGGGCTTGTTTTTTACGGAGCAGCTGAACCGATCAGTCACTTTGCCATTCAATCCCCAACAGGCGAGACGGAAAATGCACAAGCCTTCCGTGATTCCCTTCGTTATACCTTTTTCCACTGGGGACTTCATGCATGGGCCATTTATGCAATTGTCGCCCTTTGCATTGCATACTTTAAATTTAGAAAAGATGCACCTGGATTAATCAGTTCCACCTTATACCCAGTATTCGGAAACAGAATTCATGGATGGATTGGAAAAACCATTGATTGCATCGCAGTATTTGCAACGGTGGTCGGTGTAGCTACTAGTTTAGGACTGGGTGCCGCACAAATTAATGGCGGATTAAACTATTTATTTGGAATTCCAAATAACTTCCTGACTCAGCTCATCATTATTGCAATCGTCACGGTCCTGTTCCTTCTCTCTGCTTGGAGCGGTATTGGTAAAGGGATTAAATATTTAAGTAACACAAACATGATTCTTGCTGCATTACTCATGATCTTTTTACTCATTGTTGGACCAACTGTGTATATTTTAAATTCATTTACTGATTCAATCGGACAATACTTATCAAATATTGTACAAATGAGCTTTAGATTATCACCAAATGATCCTGAAAAGAGAGAATGGATTAATGGATGGACCATCTTCTATTGGGCATGGTGGATCTCTTGGTCGCCATTTGTCGGTATTTTTATTGCAAGGGTTTCACGCGGGAGAACCATTCGAGAATTTTTAATTGGTGTCTTAGTGGCTCCTTCCATCCTCGTGTTCCTTTGGTTCTCAATCTTTGGTGTATCTGCGATGGACTTGCAACAGAACAATATCGTCGATGTTGCAAACATGTCTACTGAAACGATGCTGTTTGGTGTTTTAAATGAATACCCACTCGCCATGATTACATCCATTCTGGCACTGATTTTAATTGCGGTATTCTTTATCACATCAGCAGACTCAGCTACATTCGTTCTCGGAATGCAGACAACCTATGGATCATTAAATCCAGCGAATAGTGTAAAGATCAGCTGGGGTATTATCCAGTCAGCAGTAGCGGCAGTGCTCTTATTTTCAGGCGGTCTTCAGGCCTTGCAAAACACAGCCAAACTTGCTGCTTTACCGTTCTCTGTTGTCATCATTTTAATGATTGTATCCCTGTACAAATCATTAAATGAAGAACGAAGAGCGATTAAACAAGCAAATAAGTACAATAAACCAAGAAGTCCAAGAGTAAAAAAAGCATAATCATCACAAGAGAAAAGTCGTTCCTCATCCGAACGGCTTTTTTTCTCGTTGAAATAATTGAAGATTGTCATGACATCGCGTATTCCGATAAAATAGTGTTGAATCATCACTTTTCTACATAATGGAGGTTTATATGACGTTACCTACGTTCAAGTACAACCCAGACCCAGTTTCATTACATGTGATTAAAAAAGAGCAGACGATATGCCCCGTTTGTGAGAAAGAACGAGATTATGTATATCATGGTCCTTTTTATTCTGTTGAAGACGTTTCTGGCATTTGTCCTTGGTGCATTAAAGATGGATCAGCTGCTCAAACATATAATGGAATGTTTCAAGACGATGTGAGTTGTGATGACGTCGATCATGAAGAATATATAGATGAACTGATCTACAGAACGCCGGGTTACCGAGGATGGCAGCAGGAATATTGGTTAAGCCATTGCGGGGATTTTTGCGCGATTGTGCAGTATGTTGGTTGGAAAGAGATTGAGCATTTAGAGGAAGAACTCTCAGAGGATATTGAAGAGATTTGCAGCGGTGGACATTTCACAAAAGAGAACCTGAAACAATGGCTCGTGAACGGAGGAGATTTGCAAGGCTACCTCTTTCAATGCGTTCACTGCAAAAAGCATCGTTTACATATTGACGCTAGTTGATCATGGCAAAAGGACCCTTCAGCAGGTCCTTTTATTTTTTATATAAAATGAGCGCTGAAAAACAGTAGAGCTGCTCTCCTCCTTGCTCACAGATCACCGCCACATTGTATTTAATGTCAATAATTTGGTCGTCGTCCATTCCTTTTAAAAAAAGATTGATTTCGCTTTGCAAATCTTTCTCGTGTTCTTCATCAAATACAGCTACCTTCAGCACACATGCCACTCTCCCTTCTCTTGCTACTCTATTTTTATGCAAATAGAGACGGACATATGAACAAAAAAAGCCTTCCATCTTGTCGATGAAAGGACTTCTTTTTACTGCTTCGGTTTTGTTTCTCCTGTCCATGCAAGCATGCCGCCAACGACATTGGTTGCTTGATAGCCTTGGTCTTCTAAGAAATAGCAGACATTCTCACTGCGTTTACCAGAACGGCAAATAATATAATACTCTTGCGTCTTATCAAACGCATCCAGCTTCTCAGGAATATCGCCCATTCGAATATGGACTGCCTCTGGAATCATGCCTTCTGCTACCTCTTCATCCTCACGCACATCGACGAGCTGAATGGCTTCTTCTTGCTCTAGCTTTTGCTTTAATTCTTCTATTGAAATTTCTTTTACAGACACGACTCTCATCTCTCCTTTTAATCACGGTGACACCATTATAGCAAATCATACACGTCACTGCGTATTCACCCGCTTGGATTGAAGGAAAGACGGGAATCGTTTCTTCACATCAACTGCCGGCTGTTCGCTTTCAAACTCTATCTTTTTAAACACTTGATAGGCTAGCCACATGTGGCCATATGCGAGAATGCTGATGCTAAAAAACGGCACGATCCCTGGCAAATAAGCAAATAGGATAAAGAGAACCGCCGAGAAAACGAGCATAGAGAGCGTATATTGCAAATACGAGATGCCAAGCAGAAGGGAAAATTTCAAATAAAGACGCTTTTTCCAATCATAATGAGCCAGCAGCGGAAAGATATAAAACAAGCTGACAATAAACAGGAAACCAAAGATATAGATCGCAAAGCGAAGCACGTGTAAAAACCAGCTCGTTGGATAAATATAAGCAAGGTCTACATAAATAATTGTCCCGATGATGACCAGCACCACTCCAATGACATTAGAGCGTACAAATTCTTCGCGGTATACTTTCCAAAAGGTTTGAAAGACGCTGACTTGCTCATGCCCTTGTATCCACTTTCTCATCACAGAAAATAACGCTGTTGTTGCAGGCATGAAGCCAAAGATTCCAAGCCCAAGTAAAGTGAACAAAAGCCATAACAAATTCGTATAGGCAAGTCTCATCACCCACTCACACATGCGCAGCATTCTGCTCATTGATCCATCATGATCCATCTCTCGTCCCTCCTCTCTTTCTCGTTACACCGTCTCTTTTTGAAACAATTCTTCTATTTCAATCGGGCGTTTTTCTGCAACTGAGCGCCACATGCCTTCGCCAAGCGCAATGGAATAAGCACCCGCCTCTGCTCCTGCCGAAATGTCATAAGGAATGAGCGGATCTTTTCCTAAAAATAAATCTGCTAATAATAGCGGATCTCCGCCTCCATGACCACCTGATTGCTTCACAACTTCAATCGTTTCTTTTCCACCAAACATCGGGTAGTATGCAATTGTCTGTTCAGGGAATTGAAATGGGATTCTCGATGGCACATGAAACTCATTTGTTTCAATCCGTCCCTTCGTCCCGTTAATTGCAAGCCGGTAGCCTTCATATGGCGCTGAAAATTGAATCGAGTAACTTAACAAAGCCCCCTGATCATAAGCCACTGACGCCACGTATGTATCCTCAATATCAATTTCTTGATCAAAAATACAGGCATCCGGGCGATAATTTGAGTATTGCTTTGACTGCTGCTCACCTGATTCAATATGGTCATCCTCTACCTTTGTGCGCTCTACCCGCGGATTCCACCTTGCTTCATAATGACAGGTATCTCTTACATGACACGTTCCACAATATCGATTCTCTTCACCCTGCAAAGGATTCCAAGGACTTTCATCCCCATAATAATTCAGTGCGCCATAGGCAAATACTTGCTTCGGCTTTTGATCAATCCACCAGTTGACCAAGTCAAAGTGATGGGTCGATTTATGAATAGACAGACCACCTGAATATTGACGCGAGCGGTTCCACCTTTTAAAATAACTGGCTCCGTGATACGTATCAATGAGCCAGCTTAACTCAACAGACGTGACCCTGCCAATCTTTCCATCTAAAATAAGCTCTTTTATCTTTCGGTGGAATGGATTGTAGCGATAATTAAAGGTGACGGTGACCTTCCCTTTGCTTTCTGCCTCTTTTTCCATCACCTCTTTGGCGTCTTTTGCTGTTGTGACCATCGGCTTTTCCGTTATGACATCCAGATCATGATCCAGTGCCTGCAGGATATATGTGACATGTGTATCATCTCGCCCCGCCACAATGACGATATCTGGTCTTGCTTCCTTCACCATCTGACCAAATGCATCCTCATGAAAAAATGAGACGCCCCTTAGTGATGGAAAACGCTCCTGACAAAGTGTATACCGCTTCTCATCTACATCTAGGAGCCCTGTAATCCTGTAATGCTCATTGAAATCCTCGGTGAGCGGTTTGATAAACATATTGAAAGCACGGTGACTGAGCCCGCAAACGGCGACCCTTTTCACATTCCCCCACCCCTTTTTCTATTGGTTTTCACGAAGCTGCTTCATGAGAGACAGTGCCTCTTTAGATTTCTCCGCATACACAGGAATGAAGGCGACCATATCTCGATGTAATCGAAAGGTATAGCCATTTAGCTGCTTTGTTCCTTTCTTGATTTGGACCGCATAATCGACTGTATTTCCTGTCTTTGCATCTTCTACCGTATATGGTCCTGCCCCTTCGCCATCTACCCGCATTTCTTCAAGCAGCTGAAAGCTTTCAGGATCATCATATGTTCTAAACATTTCTTCCGGGACAAACATCACGTCCCCCTCTTTTGCAGTTATTTCAACAAGAAGTTTTTCAGGAATTGCAGGGAAGATGTGAACGTCGTATGTCTCCTGATTTGGTTGAAAAGCTTTCTCCACTAATTGATCTTTCATTGCTTTTGACATGTCAGAAAAAATAAGGACATCAATCCCCTCTGTTTTCCCCTGACAGGCGGACAAATAAAAGGCAGCGATGAAGCTGAGGAGCCATGCCGCAGCCCTTTGATGCCGCCTCATACCTTTTGAAACACAGACAGCTTTTCTAGTTCAGTTAACGCCATAATAAAAGCGCCTGCTCCATGCAAATCATTCGTGCTCCGCTCTCGGCCAACGTAATAGTCATAAAATCCCGCAGATGTTCCAATACAAATATCGTTCACTGTAAAATCGCCGTTGTCTTTTTCCTCCGTTTTATACTGAATCAATCCTTGATACGCTTTGACCACGTGATCAACATATCGAAGACTGACATATCCTTCATTCATGGCTTTTGCCATCGCATACATGAATAGACATGACCCTGAGCTTTCAAGCCAGTTGTCGCTATGACTTCCTTTATCAATGATTTGATGCCATAGACCCGTTTCGTCGTCCTGATATTTTGCCACACTTTCCAGCATATCTGTCAGCGTGTCCTTCCACACTTTTCGTCCTTCATGACCTTCTGGCAAATCTTCGATCATATCGGCTAACGCAAGGACATACCAGCCAAAGGATCTTGCCCAAAATTCTGGGGAACAGCCCGTCTGTTGATCAGCCCATGGCATCACTTTCCGTTCATCCCATGCGTGATAGTAAAGGCCCGTTTTTTCATCTTTGGTATGCTTTCTCATGAGATGCTCTTGATGGATGACCATGTCCACCAGCTCCGATTCTCCTGTCATCTGGGCATACTTTAAAGCAAAAGGCCCACCCATATAAAGACCATCTAGCCACATTTGATAAGCATAATTGTCTTTATGCCAGAAACCGCCCTCAGACGTGCGATTCAGCGTCCGGTAAAGCCCCCGAAGCTTTTCCGCTGCCTTCACATACCGCTTCTCTCCCGTTCTTTCAATCAGCGGGAATAAAATGAGCCCTGCTTGAATGGCATCAAGCTCGTCTCTGCGGAATAACAGATTCCCATGGTCATCAATGAGTGAGTCAGCATAATTTTTCACATAATCAAAGTACGCCTCGTTTTCTGTTGCTTCGTAAAGCTTCATCACTCCGCAAAGGAAAACCCCTTGATGATAGTGCCACCTACCAGCTGGCGGAAGTTCAATCGGTGTATACGCTTTCATTATTGTTTGTGCTAATTTCTCTGCATGCTCAAGCGGTGATCCCTTTTCAATCGATAATGTCATTGGTCTTCATCTCCCCTTTTAATAAATCCCTTCTTCTCCAAACTTCTTCGCTAAACGGTTTGCCATCATGACCAAAATAAGTCCAACGGCTGCTTTAAATAAACCAACAGCGGTACTATAGCTGAATTGTCCTTGCTTCAGACCAGCTGTATACACATACGTATCAAAAATCTCTGCAACTTCCCTGTTGGTCGCATTGAGTAATAAATAGACATGCTCAAATCCAAGCTCTAATGTATCACCAATTTTTAAAATGAGCAGTACAACAATGACACTTTTAATCGCAGGAAGGGTGATGTGCCACATTTGTCTGAGTCTGCCGGCTCCATCCATTTTTGCTGCTTCATATAGCTGCGGATCTACTGCTGTAATCGCTGCAAGATAAATAATGGTTGACCAACCCGCTTCTCTCCAGATTACCTGCAAAATGTACATGGGTCTAAACCATTCTTGACTAAGAAGGAAGTTAATCTTTTCTCCTCCGAAGAAAGCAATCAATTCATTGATTAACCCGCCATCTACCGTTAACAAAACAAAAGATAAGGACACGACAATCACCCATGACATGAAGTGAGGAATATAAATCATCGTCTGAACAAATTTCTTAAACAGTGCCAATCTGACCTCGTTTAAAAGAAGGGCTAATAAGATCGGAATCGGAAAGAAAATCACGACATTCATGGCAAATAAAATGAGCGTATTTTTTAATAAGATGAAAAATGTTGGTTCTGTAAATAATCGAATAAAGTGTTTGAAGCCAACCCACTCACTGCCAAGAATCCCGAGAAACGGCTGGTAATCTTGAAAGGCAATGATCAGCCCCCACATAGGGACATATTTAAAGACAAGAAAATAAAGGAGCCCTGGCAAAATCATTAAATACAGAAATTTTTGACTAAGTAATTGGTTAAGTAAGCGCTTTCTCTTTTCTTTTTTCAAAGCTGCCGCAGGCACACCCTTGGCAGTGACATCCTGTGTTTTCACAGATAAAGCCTCCCCTCATGCTGATGCATGTGTTAACTGTATCTTAAGGATGAAAAATCCGTCTACAATCATATCATCAGATCATATTTACTCAGGGGAAGCTACTCAAAACGTTACATAAAACATAAGAAAATGATCCTAATCTCAGAAAATGATTATTGACAAACCTACCAGATTTTTGGATTAATAAACTAAGGGGAAAAGATTGTTTCGTTTGAAATGGGGGGTTTTATGAAAAGAAAGCAGTATAAATTTTATTACAAGCTGGTGACGTTTTTTTTCGTGCTTAGTACAATTCCTGTTATTATTGTCGGTATTTTTTCTTATCAGCATTCGCAAAAAACTGCACTCGAAAATATTTCAAATGAAAAGCTGGACAGCGTCAAACAAACGCAATCCAATATTGAGCATATTTTAAAGACAGTAGATCATTCTCTCACTCACTATGTCAGTTCGCCGCCTCTCCTTCAAACACTGGCAGAACCTTTAAATCCAGACCAATTCCAACTTTATAATCAAGTCCAGCAAGAACTGAATTACTTGCAAACCTTCGACACTGATCTCTCCAATATTACACTTGTTAGTAAAATGGAAGATTGGTATATGAACAATTCTGGTCTTTATCATGTCTCAAACGGGGATCAAGAGAAAGCGTTAACCTCTTACCTCAATATTCCGAGTCATTCCAGCTGGGCACTTGAAGAAAATAATCCACTTGTCTCAACAAAAGAAGGAAAGACATCCTTTTGCAAATACAATGTGAATTTAATCAAGCAGCTGCCGATGAATAGTGTCCAAAAAAAGGGGATCGCCGTCGCCAGCATTCCAAGCTGCGTGATTGCTGACAACATGCCTGACTTCTCTCAATCTGATAGTATGTTTGTCATTGATACAAACGGAAAAGTGCTGCTACATAATCGAAAAGAACAAATTGGTGACTCGTTAAAAAATCAAGATTTCGTCAAACATGTCCTGTCACTTGAAGAACGATCCGGACAATTTGATATGAAAATCGATGAACTAAACTATCAAATTACGTTTCAAAAATCAGATTATAACGAATGGACATACTTATCCTTTGTCTCCATTCCAGAACTAAAGCAGCAAACGAAATCAATCGGGTGGATCACCTTTATTATTTGCTTTATTTTGTTAGCGCTTTCATTATTATTTTCATGGTTTGGCTCTAGACACTTTTATAAACCGATTCGCTTATTATACGAATCCTTTGCACGTAATGAGTCTTTTTTGCATAAACAGCCTTTCCAAAATGAATTTGAGCTCATCGAATCGAGCATTAAACAAATGAAAGATCAAAACAATGATCTAGAGGAACGGATTGAACAGCAAGTAACACACTTACAGCAATACTTTATGGTGCGGCTGCTGCTTGGCAAGCTGACGGAAGAAGAGATTCACAACCGATTTCAAAGTCTAGGCTTTCCTCGTGACTGGTCCCATTTATCCATGCTTGTGACCCAAATCGATACACTAAAAGGAACGCCGTATGAAAAAAAGGATGCAGACTTGCTTTTATTTGCGATAAATGGACTGATTGAGCAGATTATTCCGCTAGAGGAGCACCTTCAGCCGACCGTTGTCAATCAGCATCAAACGACGATTGTTCTCAATCAATCGAAGTCAGAAGAGGAATTTACTGAATATTTAAATCAATTAGCCGAAACAATTCAGCAGCGAATTGAGGAAGAGCTGGGCTTGTCGATCAGCATTGGGATCAGTCGCTCATTTAAAGAGCTTTCTATGGCCAAACATGCTTATATTGAGGGAAAAGAAGCCTTAAAATATAGGCTCAAGGCAGAGAAAAAATCCATTCTTTTATACGAGCACATTCAGCAAGGAAAGACGTTTAAGACTCATTTCCCAAAACAGCTGCAGCATGATTTATTTGATGCCATTAAAGCAGGCGATCAAGGCAAGGCAGATCACTATTTACATGTGCTTCTGCAATCCATTTTTTCTAAAAATGCTGGACCACATGAGTACCAGATTGCTCTCGCTCGTTTTTTAAACAATCTCATCGAGCTGATGCATTTGCTAGGCATTGAATTGTTTGAAGTCGAAGATAATAAAATGCTCTATGATACGATCTTTGAGTTTAAAACGTTTGAAGATACAGAAGCGTGGCTGAAACATGAGATCATTCGACCCATCATTGATCAGCTCGGCGCGCGTGAAGACTCTCAATATAAAAATATCTCAGAGAAAATCATTCATATCATTCATCAAGAATTTGACTCAGATTTGACATTGGACGAAATCGCTACACGCCTGCACTACAATCCAAATTATTTAAGCAGTATTTTTAGAAAAGAAATGGATATCTCCTTTAGTGAATATCTCTCGTCTTACAGACATCATGTCGCCAAAAACTGGTTGGTGGAGACGGATATGTCGGTGAAAGAAATTTCGGAAAAGCTAAAATATAAAAATCCGCAAAATTTCATCCGCTCCTTTAAAAAGCTGGAAGGCACGACACCTGGGAAATACCGTGATCAGAAAAAAGGCACATAAAGCAAAGTCCCGCTCTCACAAGAAGCGGGACTTTTTTATTTAAACTGTTCATTTAGGATACTGTCTTCCAGCACTGAAAGCGGTTCGCCATACACTCGTTCAATATGGGCTGCCCCCCAATCACATAACGCATTCAAAATTCGCTCAAGCGACTGTCCGTATTCACTTAATTCATACTCCACTTTAGGCGGCACTTGTTCATATACAATGCGGTTAATCACACCGTCATTTTCAAGCTCTCGCAGCTGCTGTGTGAGCATTTTTTGCGTGATATTTGGCATGAGACGCTTCAGTTCACTCGTCCGCTTTTTCCCATGTGTTAAATGACATAAAATGACACACTTCCATTTCCCGCCGATCACCTCAAGCGTTGCCTCCACAGAGATATTATATTTCTTCTTTTCCAACGTCTCTTCACTCCTTTTGATGCTGAACAGGCACTTTTTAGTACCTATATTACAAAAAAGTACGTACTTTTTTTTCTATCATCTATGTTAGATAATAACTCTTGCCGATCGGCTTCGTCTATTAAAATGTCATGAAAGAAGGATGTGAATCACGATGCAAAACAAACAAAATCACTTTGCCCTTCTCGCACTAGCGATTAGTGCATTTGCTATAGGTACAACTGAATTTATCTCTGTAGGTCTTCTGCCGATGATCTCAGAAGACTTTGGCGTGAGTGTCAGTCAGGCCGGCTGGACCGTTTCTTTATATGCGCTCGGTGTTACCTTTGGCGCACCAATTCTAACCTCACTTACGTCAACGATGAAAAAAAAGACATTGCTTCTGCTCATTATGCTCGTCTTTTTGATCGGAAATACACTCGCCACGATTGCCCCGACTTTTTCTGTACTCTTAATCGGACGAGTGATTTCAGCCCTATCACATGGCGTATTTATGTCGATTGGCTCGACCATTGCCGCAAGCCTTGTGGTGAAAGAAAAGCGGGCAAGCGCTATTGCCTTTATGTTCACTGGTTTAACAGTCGCTACTGTGACCGGTGTGCCATTCGGTACGTTTCTTGGTCATGAGCTCGGCTGGCGTACGTCATTTGGTGTGATTGTCATGATTGGCCTAATCGCACTGATTTCTAACTATTTCCTTGTTCCGTCTCAATTGAAACAGGGCGTGAAAACAACGTTTAAGGATCAAGCGGCCTTATTAAAGTCGAAAAGAATGTTGCTTTTATTTGTCATTACTGCTACAGGGTATGGAGGAACCTTTGTCGTCTTCACCTATTTATCCCCTCTCTTACAGCATGTGACAGGTCTTGCGCCTGGAACAGTTGCCTTGATCCTGCTGTTATACGGGATGACCATCGCCGCTGGGAATGTCATTGGCGGAAAAGCAGCGAATAAACAGCCAATGAAAGCACTGATTTATATGTTTATCATTCAAAGTCTCATCTTGTTTATCCTTAGCTTTACTGCTGGATTTATGGCACTCGGGATTGGAACTGTAATGCTGATGGGACTGTTTGCTTTCATGAATGTCCCCGGCCTTCAAGTTGCCGTCGTTGATTTTGCAGAAAGGTATACACCTGGAGCTGTCGACGTTGCTTCCGCTCTGAATATCGCTGCCTTTAATGCAGGTATCGCCATTGGTTCATTTTTAGGCGGCATCGTGACAGATACCCTCGGGCTTGTGCATACCGGCTGGGTTGGTGGCATCATGGTGCTCATGGCGGCCATACTCACGATGGTGAGTCATCAAATCGAACAAAAAGAATACAAACAAACCATGTAAAGGAGTCTTTCATATGAACGATTTACAAAGTACAAAAACATTAAACAACGGCGTCCGCATGCCAGGATTTGGTCTTGGGGTCTTTCAGGTTGAAGAGGGAACGGAATTAATTGAAGCTGTTAAAACAGCCATTCAATTAGGATATCGCAGTATTGATACAGCTTCTATTTACGGCAATGAAGAAGGTGTTGGACGAGGCATACAACTTGGTCTAGCAGAAACAGGCCTTCGCCGCGAAGACATCTTCGTGACATCCAAAGTGTGGAATGCCGATTTAGGATATGAAGCGACACTAAAAGCATACGAAGACAGCCTGAAAAAACTTCAGCTTGATTATCTTGATCTGTATTTAATTCACTGGCCAGTTGAAGGGAAATACAAGGAAGCATGGCGCGCGCTTGAAACGCTGTACCGTGAAGGAAAAGTCAGAGCCATCGGTGTGAGTAACTTTCAGCCGCATCATCTAGACGAATTATTGAAAGATGCGGACATCATTCCAGCAATTAATCAAGTCGAGTTTCATCCAAAACTCACGCAGGAAACGCTGTTTACGTATTTGAAAACACATGGCATCCAAATGGAAGCCTGGTCACCACTTATGCAGGGAGAGCTGCTGCACCACCCGCTGATCACGGAGCTTGCGGGCACATACAGCAAAACACCTGCTCAAATTATTTTGCGCTGGGATGTGCAAAAAGGCGTCATTACGATTCCTAAATCAACGAAAGCCCATCGTTTAAAAGAAAATGCCGATATTTTTGATTTTGTCCTATCTGATGAGGATATGAAGCGCCTGTCTGACTTAAATGAAAATAAACGAATTGGTCCTGATCCAGACAACTTCGATTTTTAATGAAAACACCCCCGCTTTTTACTAAGCGGGGGTCTTCATGTTCATCATTTTGATTTTTTAAAGGAAGCTTCATATTCTTCTATGATTTTATTTCCACCATTTGATTTCCACTTCTCTACATCTTTCTTAAATTGTTCTTCGTTGATATCACCAAGAATGAACTTATAGGTCGCATCATCGATGATTTTCTTCAATTCATTTCCTCGCTCTGATGCTGTTTCTGAATACAGGCTTTCAGCAGGGTTAGCGACAATGATGTTTTTATTGTCTTCTTCCAGCTCTTCATATTTTGTACGAACTGCATCGCCTTTATTTTTCAAGTAACGTTTATCAATCCCTACGAGGCTGACAAGCGGCTGTACATCTGTCTGCCAGCTTTTCACTTGGCTTTCTTCCCTCACAAATGTATTTCCATCTTGTTTGTTATAATGCTTTCCATCAATCCCGTATGTCATGAGACCATACACGTCTTCTTCTGCAATTCGGTCAAAGAAAGCCAAAATTCTCTTTAACTCTGCTTCTGATTTGACGCTTGTTTTTGGGAAGGCGAAGATGCCATTATGGCCGCCTGATGCCCATACACGTTCTTTTCCATCTGGGCCTTTGATTCGGTTGATAATATCCACTTCCATGTTTTTATCTGTTGCATCATCTCTTAAGTTCACTGCATCTACCATATTTCCTACATAGATACCCGCTTTTCCTTGTGAGAACAATTCTTGCTGCTGCGTTTTGCTTGTGACTGGGAAGTCTTTGTTTATATAGCCGTTGTCACGCAGCTTTTTCATATATTTCATTGTATTCATATACTCATCCGTCATAAAGTCTGGCGTAAATTTGCCGTCTTCTTCTTTCCAATCTGTTGGCATTCCTTCATAAGAACCAAGCGTTTTAAATGCACCGTAAATCAAATCGTTACGGTCTGTAAAACCAATTGTATCGTCCTTGCCATTTTTGTTCGGATCTTTTTCAGTAAATGCCTTGGCTACCTCATAAAGGTCATCTAGCGTTTTTGGTGTATCCAAATTTAAATTTTCAAGCCAATCCTTTCGAATGACAATCCCTTGTCTTGAAAGTGGTCTCTCTCTATAAATGCCATAAAGCTTCCCATCGATAGAGGCATTTTTATTAATCAGTTCGTTCATCTTACTTAAATTTGGATAATCCTTTAAATATGGACCGATTTCCCAGAACATGCCTGATCTGAACGCATTGATAGCAGATGAATTCTTAATGTCTTGAATCGTCACAATTTGCGGGAGGTTCCCTGCAGCAAGTGCTGAATTTAAACGGTCTTCTTTCACCGCATCAGGCACCCACGTAATATCAAGCTCTGTATTTGTGAGCTTCTCAATCTCTTCTAACACTGAATCTTTTGGCGGCTGCTGATGATACAAAATCGCCATCCATGTCAGTTTCACCTTTTTGTCTAAATCAACCTTTTCATCTGATGAGCTTGCTCCTTTACTTGAACAAGCTGACAGAATACCGCTTGCGGCAAATAACAAAACAAAGGCAATCAGCCATAATTTCTTTCTCCCCATAAGATCCCTCCGTTATTCCATCTTTTTAACCCTTTACAGAACCTAGTAATGCCCCTTTGTTGAAATGCTTTTGAATAAATGGATAGACAAGCAGAACGGGAATGGTCGCCACGACGATGACCGCCATTTTAATGGTTTGGTCTGGCGGCGGTGTTGATGAGCCCATATCTGACATATCTCCCTGCATACCGCTTGATACAATGACGATTTGTCTTAACAGGACCTGAATCGGCCATTTCACTGAATCGTTTAAATATAAAATGGCTGTCATGTACGTATTCCAATACGTCACGGCATAAAAAAGTGAAATCGTCGCAATAGCTGGCAAAGAAAGTGGCAGCACGATTTTAAAGAAGATCCCTAAGTCGTTACAGCCGTCCATCTTCGCTGATTCTTCAAGGCTTGCCGGAATGTTTTGAAAGAAGTTTTTCAAAATGATCAAATTGAATGCATTGATGGCCACTGGCAGAATGAGTGACCAGTAAGTATCAAGCAGCCCTAGTGTTTTCACGACAATAAACGTCGGAATCATCCCTCCGCTAAACAGCATCGTGAAGACAACGAGAAACATGAGGGTTCTCCTGCCCTTTAGCTCCTGACGAGACAGCCCATACGCCATAAGTGAGGACAAAAACATGCTGACCGCTGTTCCAACGAGTGTCACAAGAATGGATACAATCAGGCTGCGATACACAATATCTGTAGAAAAGATATAGCGATAGGCCTCTAGAGAAAACGTCGTTGGAAACAAAATAAACTTCTTTGAGATGACCTCTTCTACTGTCGCAAAAGAGGCGGCAATGACATGGATGAACGGGAGCACACATATTAATGCGAACATGAGTAGAAAAGAGTAATTAAATACATTGAACAATCGGCCTTTAATAGAACGATCTATGTTCATCACGCCCTTTCTTTGTAAGCGTTATCATTTCGTCTGAACATAAGCTGCAGCCTTTGACGATATCGTGATTAAAATGTAACAAACGGGGAAAGAAAGCGTCTATAATCATCATGACAGACCACAGAGATGATCATGCCATTCGTGCTTTTAGCCTCATCAATGAAAAGAAAAAGATCATGAGCTAATGTCATGATTATGCCCTATGCCTGATCGTTTTCTTTCAGAATTTCTGCCGTATTGACATCTGGCCTGTAGCCTAACTCCAGCTTCGTTTTCTCAGTAGACCAAGGTTTTCCTTCGTTTTCTGATACGGCATAATAAGTCCCGAATGGAACGTCCGTTTCGATGGCAGCCTTGATCATGCCGAAAAAGTCTTCATGTGAAAGAAGCGTTCGTTTCGTTCTTTTTTTAGTGTGCAATCCTTCCATCTCATCTGTCACGACGGTTCCAATTCTCAAATTGATGACAGACATACCTGTTTGATCGTGAAACAAACGCCCAAGCTGTTCGGAAGCAAATTTTAAAATGCCATACACATTTTTCGTTGCTGGTACATCATCAGTCGTAATTTCTCGCCCTAGTAAGGAGTGACCATCTTTTTCATAGCGATCTGTCACATGATTACTGCTTGCAAAAATGACTTTTGGAATGCTTAACCTGGTCGCTGAACGAAACATATTATACGTGCTTATCCAAAACACCTCATTCATTTTTGCAAACTCCTTTTCATTCATCACATCATGCGTCATGTCTATGTTTAAAAGATGAATGATCACATCTGTATCTCTTGGAATGGCTTGAAACAACTCCTCTTCAATTGCCGCATTTGCCATGATGACTTCTTCTACACACCTTGTTTGATCAATGATGGTCAGGTCATACTCCAAAGAGAGCTCTTTAGTTAATAAACGTCCGATGACACCACATCCGCCAATCATGGTGATTTTTTTCATCTGTTTCCTCCTTCATCTTCTATCGGAGTAGTATGTCCATGCCGTCTATTGATTACAGCCACTTTTTCAAAAAACGTGTAGCCTCGTGGCGCATAGCAGCCGTTTCAAAATGACCTGCATGTAGACCTATAAGCTGATAACGTTCCTTTAAGGAAGCAGCTTGATAGGCTTGACTTAATGTCTGTTGAATTCGTCCAACACCTTCAGCAGGTGTAAGCTGATCATGCTTTCCAACTAAGCTTAAATGCGGTCTTGGGAAAATCATTTCTTGGATGTCAGCTGCTGTAAAGTGCTTAGCTAAGCTCGGTACATAATAGTAAAAACCGTGTCTATCTAAATGATTTGTTTCAATCAATGTGTGATGATCAACCTGTGCGCAAAGATCCACACACACACTGACCCTCTCATCAAGTGCTGCCGTCCACCATGAAAGAAGGCCGCCCATTGACATCCCAAAAACAGCTAAACGCTCTGGGAGCACATCAGAGCGGGACAGCAAATAATCAATTGCACACATGCTCTCATACAGCATCATGCCCCACATCACTTTTCCTGTTAACAGCATTTCTTTGAAAATTTCACTTTCTGTTCTTCCCCTTCTTTCACCAAATCCCGCATGATCAATCGCCAACACACTATAGCCTTTTGAAGTGAATTCTTTTGCGTATGAAGGCGCTTGCAAATAATGAGCCCCCTTCAATAACTCTTCTTTCCCATCCACATAATTCCCACCATGAGAATGCTGGAACAAGACAACAGGCCTTTTTTTCACTGTATCTTTCGGCTTCACAAAATAAGCCGGAACTTCCTCCACCCCATGAATAGAGAGAATGAGTGTTTCTACTAAGTACGATTCACGTTCCTCAATCTTTAACGTATACGCCTCTACACGATGGCGCTCTGGCATTTCCCCTAATAAACTGAGCAGTTGTTCACGTTTGCTTTTCTTTTCCATTGACGTCACTCCTCATTTTCTTGATCAACTTGTTAAATACGAGATTGATGGAGGAATTACCTTGTTTTCGACAAAATTATGTCCCGGGAAATAAACAACACCCATCGGCTGATACCGATGGGTGCGTTCATTAGTTCGCGACAATATTGACAAGTTTTCCAGGAACCGCAATCACTTTACGGATTGTTTTCCCTTCAAGCTGTTCTTTTATCCGTGCATCATTTTTCGCAAGCTCTTCTAGCTGCTCTTTTGTTGCATCAGCAGGAACCGTTAATTTTGCTTTCACTTTTCCATTTAGCTGTACGACAATTTCCACTTCATCATCGACAAGTTTTGACTCATCATATTGCGGCCATGCTTCATAAGAAATAGACCCTTCATGACCAAGTTTATTCCAAAGCTCTTCCGCTACATGCGGTGCAATCGGAGAAAGAAGTTTCACAAATCCTTCTGCATATTCTTTCGGCAGTGTGTCAGCCTTGTATGCATCGTTGATGAACACCATTAATTGTGAAATCCCAGTATTGAAACGTAAGCCTTCATAATGATCCGTTACCTTCATGACGGTTTCATGGTAGCTGCGCTCTAATGCGCCGCCAGATTGCTCTGTCACTTTATCACTGATGGAGCCATCTTCATTTGTAAACAGACGCCATACACGATCTAGGAAACGACGAGCACCATCAAGACCTGTTTCAGACCAAGCAATCGACGCATCTAAAGGTCCCATGAACATTTCATACAGTCTTAATGTATCTGCACCATGAGATTCTACGATATCATCTGGATTGACAACATTCCCTTTTGATTTACTCATTTTTTCATTATTTTCACCAAGAATCATTCCTTGGTTGAACAATTTCATGAACGGTTCTTTTGTTGGAACAACACCAATATCATACAAGAATTTATGCCAGAATCGTGCATATAGCAGATGAAGCACAGCATGTTCTGCTCCACCAATATACACATCAACCGGAAGCCATTTCTTTAGCTTTTCAGGAGATGCAAGTTCTTCTGTGTTATGTGGATCAATATAACGTAAGAAGTACCAGCAGCTACCTGCCCATTGTGGCATCGTATTGGTTTCACGGCGTCCTTTTTTACCTGTCACTGGATCGACGACCTCTACCCAATCTTTAATATTAGCTAAAGGTGATTCACCTGTTCCGCTTGGCTTAATCTCAGTCGTCTTAGGCAAAATCAGTGGAAGCTCTTCCTCTGAAACAGCTGAAGATGTTCCATCCTCCCAATGAATAATTGGAATTGGCTCTCCCCAGTAACGCTGACGGCTGAACAGCCAGTCTCTTAAACGATAAGTGACTTTCTTTTCACCTTTTTGATGTTCTTCTAGCCATGCAATGGCTTTTTCAATTGCTTCTTCTTTCCCTAAGCCGTTTAAGAAATCAGAGTTGATGTGCTTTCCATCACCTGTGTAGGCTTCTTTGTCAATGTCTCCGCCTTCAACAACCTCTTTGATTGGAAGATCGAATGTTTTGGCGAATTCATAATCACGCTCATCATGAGCAGGAACTGCCATGATCGCTCCAGTGCCATATGTGGCTAACACATAATCTGCAATCCAAATCGGCATCTTTTCCCCATTCAATGGATTGACGGCATAAGCACCTGTGAAAATGCCCGTTTTCGTTTTAGCAAGATCTGTCCGCTCTAAGTCACTCTTAGATTGAATTTCTTTGATATATGCTTCAACTGCTTCTTTTTGAGCAGCTGTTGTAATTTTTTCAACTAGTGCATGCTCTGGTGCAAGAACGGCATATGTTGCACCAAATAGTGTATCAGGACGTGTTGTAAATACCGTAAACTGTTCGTCATGTCCTTCTACTTCGAAGTGAACATGTGCACCTTCAGAACGTCCAATCCAGTTGCGCTGCATATCTTTGATGCTTTCAGGCCAATCAATGTCTTCTAAATCTTCTAACAGCCTGTCCGCATATGCTGTAATTTTTAGCATCCATTGCTTCATTGGACGTCTTTCAACAGGATGCCCTCCGCGCTCACTTTTCCCATCAATGACTTCTTCATTTGCAAGGACTGTACCGAGTGCTGGGCACCAGTTTACAGGTACTTCATCAATATACGCCAATCCTTTTTCGTACAATTTCAAGAAAATCCACTGTGTCCATTTATAATAATTCGGATCTGTCGTGTTAATTTCTCGATCCCAATCATACGAGAAGCCTAATGATTGAATTTGACGGCGGAAATTATTAATGTTCTCTTCTGTAAATGCAGCTGGATCATTTCCTGTATCCAGCGCATATTGTTCCGCTGGAAGACCAAATGCGTCCCATCCCATTGGATGAAGAACATCGTATCCTTGCATACGTTTCATACGTGATAAAATATCCGTTGCTGTGTATCCTTCAGGATGCCCTACATGAAGCCCTGCTCCTGATGGATAAGGAAACATATCTAGCGCATAAAACTTTGGTTTATCTTCCGAGTCAGATGTGGCGAATGTTTTATGTGTCAGCCAATAATCCTGCCACTTCTTTTCAATTTCCCGATGCTGAAAACTCAATGTAAAAACCTCCTTTAATATGTACGGCTTTATCTGCTCAGATGACCACTGCAAGAATTCAGATTTTTCTAAAATCAACAAAAAACCCTCATCCCTGGAAAGGGACGAGAGATTTTTTGGTTCCCGCGGTACCACCCTTGTTAGCGTCATGAACTGTTCATACGCTCACTTAATATCTTTAACGCAGACATGCGACAGAAGCTTTAACGCAACTGCAACTCTGAGGCGAGTTCAGAAGCAGATTTGATTGACTTTCACCAGCCGTCAATTCTCTAAAGACAAATACTGCTTTCCTACTACTCCTCTTCACTGTTCTTATCGTAACCGTCATCTAAGTAGTATTTTATAGAATTATGATCATAAGTGCAAGCAGGTTTGTATACAATGGGAATGTACCCTAGACTAGGGTAAAGTGAGGATATTATTCGTGTGGAGATCGGTTATGACGGTTGGAGCCTGCATCCTGTGAACGTTCTTCTCTCACAAAATCGAAGCTTCGCAGAACTGCTTCTCCTCCGTAACCTGAAATAATGGATAAGATGATCAAGTGCAGACTAGATTCGGGATTTGAGGATAAGACAAGCAGTGTAGCAGCAATCATCCCAACGAGCCAATCTTCAATAAACCCTAGATAAATAAACTTCTTTGTCATTCTGGGCTTCTCTAGCCTGCCTTTTTTCTTTACGTGACCGAGAATGCCCATGACCCCTCCAATGGCGCAAGCAATAATGACTTGTTGCAGCATTTTCATCACCTTCCTAAAGCCCTTAGAATAGTAAAGCGACTTCAGGCTGTCCAGCCCCCTGTAATGCCATTCTGCTGTTCCGTCATAATCCATGTAAAAGGTCTATTCTCTCTAACGAAGAAAAAAAGCTTGTTTCTTCCATTATATGTGAATGACCCAAAAACAATCTTGATGCATTGGAATCATTTTTACCTAATCCATATTAACTATTTTTGTCATTTTATGAATTTTCCTCAAATGATCCCTTCTTTTTCTAATGAAAAGTCTCCTTACTTACTCTATTCTAATGGAGGACAAACTATGATGACAAATTTAACAAAGCGATTGCAATCATTGAAACAGAACATATGTTATGTTACGTTTAAAAAGAATTCATTTGGTTTCAAAAAAACCATCTTAAATGTCTAATAGTAGCAGCAAAGGAGGGTAATATGGTCAGCTCGAACATCTTCGGATTGCAAAAACAGCTTGAACTCATAAAAAAAGCGCTGGATCATGCGCGGATTGGTGTTGTCATTACAGACCCTTCTTTAGAGGATAACCCTATCGTTTATGTGAATCATGGCTTTACACAAATGACTGGATACAAACCAGATGAGATTCTTGGACGTAATTGTCGATTCCTCCAAGGAAAAGACACAAATCAAGAGCAACTTGCCTTAATACGTCACGGAATTCAAAACAAAACACCTATTACCACACAGCTCAAAAATTATAAAAAAGACGGTACTTTTTTTTGGAATGAACTCAATATAGATCCTCTATACATTGAACAAGATGACAAAACATTTTTTATTGGCTTTCAAAAGGACATTACAAAGCAGAAAGAATATGAACAACTCCTAGAAGATTCCTTACAGGAAGTCACCTCTCTGTCGACGCCAATTGTCCCAATCAAAAATGGTGTTTCCGCTCTTCCACTCATCGGAAAATTATCAGAAGAACGCTTTGATGCCATCGTCGCGAAGTTAACTTGTATATTAGAAGATTCAAAGGATGATTATTTAATTGTCGATCTTTCTGGTTTAATCGATGTCGATGATTCCGTTGCAGCGCGAATTTTCAAACTACATCACCTGCTGAACTTAACTGGAACTGAACTCATCATCACTGGGATCAAACCACAGCTTGCGATGAAAATGAAAGACTTAGATACAGACTTCCAGAATACGATCACTTACTTAACAGTAAAAGAAGCAATCAAAGGATTGCCATTAGCTGAAAACCCTGTATAAACAGGGTTTTTTTAATTGAACCGCTCCCCAAAATGGAAAAATGAGGTATGATAGGTGTAAATAGCGATTTAGGGGGGCTGCTAGACGATGATGTTACTCATCATAGGTCTTTTATGTATTTGTTTCGCCATAGGATATGCCGTTAATTTCTTATTACTTAAACACCAAAATCAACAAATCTTTTCAAAAAAACTCTTCTATCCTTTTTTGACCATTGGTCTTGTTTTTTCTATTATGTCATTACCGTTTGCCGGCACAGGTGCTCCGAAGGCACAAGCAGATCCATCTTCTGAACAGCTGCTGAAAGAGCAAAAACAATTAGCATCTGACCTTTCTCGTCTAAAGGAAGACAAAGAAACGCTGACGGCCTCTTTAGAAGACGTGACCAAAGAAAAAGAAAAGCTATCCAAGAAATTAGAAACCATCACCTCCGAAAAGAAGACAGTCAAACAGCAAGAAAAAACCATCCATGAGCTTGAAGAGAAAATAGACAAGCTAACTTCTACAAACGAAACACTCAAAAAAGAACACCAGAAAGTAAACAAAGACACCACGTCATCGGCCCAGCGATCTGCTCCTAAAGATGATGGGTCGAATACTGGCGGTCATGAGTCACAAAAAGAAACAAAAAAAGAATCTGCCGCCTGTAATATTAAAGGAAGTGTCAACGGCATATATCACACACCGAGCAGCAGATACTACTCACGGACAAAAAACGTGACCAAAATGTTCTGCTCCGTAGAAGAAGCTGAGCGTGCAGGGTACCGGGCACCAAAGCAATAGACATCTTTTGACGATAAAAAAACCTCCTGTCAGCCTACTATAGTATAGGTACAGGAGGTTCTTTTTTAAATTTCTCTTCTTAGTGCTGTTAATACATTCGTTTTTGTCGCCTTACGTGCTGGATTGAGTCCAGAAATAATGGCGACTCCTGCACTAATCACTGTTGCTGTGACCACAAGGCTTAGCGGAATATAGGAGAAGGTGATCGAGAATTGATCACTGGATCCCCCTTCAGACATGGAAGACAAAATCGCTGGAATGATTAAATTCACTGCAAAACTAACGATGTACGAGATGATAATCCCGATGATCGATCCAATCACCCCAATATAAGCACTTTCCATGAGGAACATTCGCTTAATAATGGAAGGATTCGCACCGATGGCTTTCATGATCCCAATCTCTTGTGTCCGCTCTGTAACGGCCATTGTCATCGTATTGAAAATGCCAATCGCCGAAATAATGACCGCAATACATCCAACAAAGATGAGTCCAATTTTAAAGACTGTAAAGAACATATCCATTCCTTCAAGCTGATTCGTCACAGAGATGACTTGATAGCCGTCATCTGTCAGCTTATCTGTGAGCGCACCGACATTGTCGAACTTATCAGCATAGACAGACGTCATTTTTTCGACATTTCCTGCATCAGGAGACAGATCGAGCACTTGACTAAATTCTTTTTCATAAGCATTCGGAATAAGAATTTTATGATCCTGCTGCCACTCCAAATTCGGTTTCTTCAATACACCGACGACACGGAAATCGAACGTCTTTTCTTTCACCACTTCATTTTCTTCATTCAGTTTTGGTACCTTGATTTGAATGACTTTGTTTAAAATTTCCTTCGTATAGCCTTTTGGCTCTTCCGGTGTCTCTTCACCATTTGATGTCTGATTCATTTCTTTTTCATAGTCTTTTCGTTCTTTTTCCGTCCAAAGTTGTTCTGCCATTTGATACCCAACTACAATTTCATTCGCCGATGTTGGGACTTTTCCACGGTCTAGTTCAAGGCCTGCCTCTTTTTCTTCTTTCATATCTGTCAGTACAGCCTGCGTATCACTTGAGCGATTATCGAGCTCGACGTGAACCGATGGAATGATTGACGTTCTCGCAACGACAGATTTCGCATGATCATATTTCTTTAAATCGTCAACCTTGACGTCACCTTTTTCTTTGCCTAACACTTTAATTTCTGTGATAATTTGTTGTTTCATGATTTCATCTTGAGCCGATTTTTGCAGACCAAAACCAACTGACGCTAGAACGATTAAGAAAGAGCATGCCATTGTCGTTGCAAGTATGGTCATAAACACACGCAATCTATTTTTCTTCATATTTCTTCTGATGAATTTGACCTGATCTCTAAATTTCAATGGACTGATCCCCTTTCTTTAATACACCATCATGAAGCTGGAACGTTGTGTCTGCGATTGAAGCGACTTCATCGTCATGTGTAATGATGACAAATGTAATTCCTTTTTCACGATTAAGCTGTTGGATAAAGGCTAGAATTTCGCCTTCAGTTTCTGAATCCAGACTGCCTGTTGGCTCATCCGCTAAAATAATAGACGGATTAAGGATCAAGGCTCTTGCAATACTCACACGCTGCTGCTGTCCACCTGACAGTTCATTAGGATAATGTCCTGCGTGATGTTCCAGTCCAACTCGTTTCAGCATTTCCTTTACTTTCACTTTTCGCTCAGACGGCTTCACACCTTTTAAAGTGAGCGGAAGTTCAACGTTCTCATATGTTGTTAAACTCCCGATCAATTGAAAGCTTTGAAAGATAAAGCCAAAATGATCTAACCGAAAGTCTGCCCATTCCTTCTCATTAAAGCCGGTCACATTGGTGCCATCAACCATAATTTGTCCGCTTGTTGGCGTAATATATCCCGATATTAAATTCAGTAAAGTTGATTTCCCCGAACCGCTTCGTCCGACGATACATGCAATTTCGCCTCTTTTAATAGACAAGTCAATGTCTTTGAGCACAGGAATCTCGTTCTCCCTGCCCTTTTTCCCAATTTTAAACACATGATCTAACGATTGAATTTGAATCATCTCTACTCCCCTGCTCTCTATTTATCTTTTTCGATAGATTAAGAAATAACTCGTCAGCGCGCCTACAGCTCCACCGATTAACATGCCAGCGATATAACCAAAAATGGAATTGTCTGAAGAAAATCCAACCCAGCCAAATCCTAGAACACCGAAGGCAATGACCAATATCTGAATGGGCCTATCCATTTTAGGGTAAACAAAGAATCGTCCATTTCGTTCAACTGGATGTTTAATAAAACTAAACAAACCAATGAGATAAAATACGATTAGCATCACAATTGGCACGATGAATTCTACACCTGTAAACCAAATTGGATTTTCAACTAAATTTCGAAATTGAAAACGGTCTGTTATATAAGTAATTGGAGCTATGGGCATAATAAAGTAGTCATAACTGATATCAACCCAACTTCTATCCGTTTTTAATAAATAGTCTAAATGAAACATCGGTAGCCAAATTAATAAATAAGGTAAAATTGATGTACTGAATGTAACAATGGCTTGACTAATTGCGCTTCCTGTTAAAGCACCTGCTGCAAGACACAAACTATAAAACATTAAGGTGGACACAAGTGCAATCAAATAACCACTGTTAAACGCAATCGTATATTGTGGTTGAATGCATAAAATGAGTATATAAGTAAAGACATATGACAATAGATGAACAAGCGTGATAATTCCGGCACCTAGGAAAAACTTTGTGTGATAAATGGTCGTTCTGCTAAACGGCAAAGATAAAGTAAAATCAATTTGCCCTTTATTTCTTTCAAAACCCAACTGGGTAATTGCAAAAATTAAACTCATCGTCCATGAAAAGGTGATAAACATATCAGAACCGAAATCATAATAAAAGTAATTATCGAGTGGTGTACAAGTCGGATCGTTTAAACAAGTTTGAAAGGATGAGTATCCCATTAAAAAGGATAATGGCGTCGCAAAGACCGCAACAAGCATCACTAAAATGAATGTCAGCTCAGACTGCTTCCATTCCTTATATAACAATTGCCGCTTTACCATCTGCGTTTCCCTCCAAACTTTGCAATGAATACTTCTTCTAAATTTACAGGCAGTTCATGCCAGACTTTTGGTTCAAGCGATTTCAAATACTCTTTTGCTTCTTCATCTGTTTTGAGTACAAGTGCTGTATAGAACACACCTGCTTGATCTAAGATGGCAACGCCTTTTTTTCTAATACTTAAGTTCATATCCTCTTCAAATGCCATCTGGATTTTAACGTAGTCATTCTTTAATTCGTCTAAATCCATAACACTTGTGAGCTGATTTCCTTCCAAAAACCCGATTCGGTTACACATACGCTCAATATCCTCTAAACGGTGAGATGTAATTAAAATCGTTGTTTGTCGTTCTGCCACCTCGTCAATCATCAGCTGAAGAACGTCATTTCTTGTGACTGCATCAATCCCATCTGTCGGCTCATCTAACAAAATGACTGCTGGTTTGATGGCAAAACTTAAAATGAGGGACAGCTGTTTCTTTAAACCTGTCGACAATTCACGGTATTTCACTTTTTCCGGAATCTCATACCGGTTCACAAGCTCATTGGCATATGTCACGTCAAACTTTGGATACAGTTGTTTTAACAGCTTCACAAGCTGTCCATAATTGTACCGGTCAAAGTAGGGATTTACGACTGGCATATACACAATATTTTGCTTCACTAACGGGTGGTCTTTTACGAGTACATCTTTAAAATAAATCTCTCCTTCATCTGGAAGAAGGATTTGCTGAATCAAGCGAAGAAGTGTTGTTTTACCAGAGCCATTCCGGCCAAGCAGGCCAAAGATCTCTCCTTCGCCTATCTTGAAGGAAACGTTGCTGAGTACTTCACGTCCATTTAATTTCTTTGATACATTTCTGACCTCAATCAACTTGGTTTCCTCCTTTTAGACTTGAGCCGATCTCCTCCAACCACTCTTTGAGTTGATGAATATCAATACCGGCATAATGAGCTTCAATAATGAGTTGCCTTAATTGCTCCTTCATCTCTAACACCTTCCCTTCATTCAGCTTTAACTGTGCACCTTCTGTCACATACGTTCCACGGCCTCTTAATGTTTCAATAATTCCTTCCCGTTCAAGCTCTTTATACGCTTTGCTGACGGTGTTTGGATTCGCAATAATAATGGTGGCAAGCTCTCTCACAGAGGGCAGTTTGTCACCTGGTTTCATCACGCCTTTTAAGCACAAAATTTTTAACTGCTCAATGATTTGTTCATATATTGGTGCAGCGCTTCTTGGATCTATTTGAATCATGATGGCTCCCTCTTTTCTCATTCATGCTTTTGCAGTCCTATCGCTTGATCATGTCCTTGCATTAAAGGGACCGAATTTGGAATAAAATCTTTTTGAACTTCAAAACCAATGAAAACGAGAACGAAAAAAAATGTACATGCTAACGCAACAGCCAGCACCATCCACTTTAAATTGATTGGTTTTTTTCCTTTTTTCATGGTTAAACACCTTTCTTCACGTTTAAGTATCTATAGTGTATTAATTGATGTAGTACACTTAATACAATATAGACACTTGATTGAAAAGTCAAGGGACTCTAGAAAAAAATAGGCAGACGAACCAGATAAAATGACGAAGCTACTTAAAAGCTTTCGGAAGCCAGGTTTGCTGCTGGTTTAGGGTGTTCAACACGTTAATAACTTTTATAATCGCCTGAAAAAGTGCATAATAAAAGACCCCGAATATTGAGGTCTCTACAATGTTTTAATTAGATACTATTCCTTTGTTTTTGGACTTGCTTTTGAACAGGATTAGCACCCACCATACTAATAAAAATATATAGCCTATAACTGTAAAGATAGACCAAACTGCACCCTGTCGCAATTGACTAAATAAGTGTTCAAATTCATTCATTCCTTCTACTCTACCAATGCTATTTATCAGGCTAATCATCGGAATTGTAACAGTAAATACAATGGTTAGAATGGACAATCCCCTTTGTTTATTTTTCACAACACTGAAAATTGCGTTTCCTAATGTTGCTAAGAAAAACAAGTAATATAATGCCCAAAACCAATCAGGAAGAGTCTCCCACATTTCTTCTACCCCCTTGAAGATATTTGCAATTTCTATATATAACATACTTTAACAGAATAAAAATCTATGACAAATATATATCCAAAAACAACAATCTTTGCGAAAACAGCCAAAAAATAAAACAGACCCTTAAAAGAAGGATCTGTTCATCATTCGTTATCGTATGAAATACCCAAAATCATTTGGTTTTGCAGACTTTGAATTTGTACACGCGTTCTGTCTAAACGTTCTCTTTGCTGATCATTGGCGACATCTTTTAACTTTTCTAATTCATTCACTGCATCCTCTAGCATGAGCTGCGCTTTTGAAAATTCTTCCTCGTTATAATGTTCTTGACGAGAGCTCAAATCAAACTGTTCGCTTGCAAACTCAAGAGTCTCAGTGCTTTTTTGGACAAATTCATCGATTGATTTTCTTGTTGCCATCTTGCCATTCCTCCATTTCATCATTGCTCTCGCCTATTTTGCCCACGTAAAGCTTTTTCACTAAAGAAAATGTTGGACAGATTCAATTGTCCTCTTTCGTGATTTTTGTTAAACTTTAAGGATGCCTATTATTATGCAAGGAGGTTACTGACTTGGATCAGCATAACCCTTTTTTATATTCAAACAGCGAAAAACGTTATCACACATGGAATTATCATTTGCGTGAGCACTTTGGTCATAAAGTATTTAAAGTCGCATTAGACGGTGGCTTTGATTGTCCAAACCGTGATGGTACTGTCGCACATGGAGGTTGCACATTTTGCAGCGCAGCAGGATCTGGTGATTTTGCAGGGAACCGTGCGGATGATCTCATCACTCAATTTAATGAAATCAAGGACCGGATGCATACAAAATGGAAAGACGGAAAATACATGGCGTATTTCCAAGCTTACACAAATACACATGCGCCGCTGCCTGTTTTAAAAGAAAAATACGAAACCGTTATGAACCTGGATGGAGTGGTTGGTTTATCGATTGCCACAAGACCTGATTGTCTGCCAGATGACGTCGTGGAATATTTAGCTGAGTTAAATGAGCGGACGTATCTATGGGTTGAACTTGGTCTACAAACTGTACATGAGCGGACAGCGATGCTCATCAACCGTGCTCATGATTATGAATGCTACGTAGAAGGTGTAGAAAAACTGCGAAAACATGGCATTCGAGTCTGTTCACATATCATCAACGGTCTTCCTCTTGAAAACCGAGATATGATGATGGAAACAGCAAAAGCTGTCGCTGATTTAGATGTGCAAGGAATTAAAATTCATCTACTTCACCTGTTAAAAGGAACACCGATGGTGAAGCAATATGAGAAAGGCAAACTAGAATTTCTCAGCCAAGAGGAATATGTCCAGCTTGTCTGTGATCAGCTGGAGATCCTGCCCCCAGAAATGATCATTCATCGTATTACAGGCGATGGTCCCATTGAATTAATGGTAGGTCCAATGTGGAGTGTGAATAAATGGGAAGTGCTCAATGCCATAAATGCTGAGCTTGAAAGACGTAACAGCTACCAAGGCAAACGCTTCGTCAGATTGGAAGAAGCGGCAAAATGATTTTAAAACGGATGCTCCCTTTTAGTAAAGAGCTGTTAGAGCGTGCTTGTCAAAAAGGCGATATTGTCATTGATGCAACGATGGGAAATGGCCATGATACACGCTATTTAGCTGACCTTGTCGGGAAGGATGGACAAGTTTTCGCATTCGATGTACAGAAGGAAGCCATCGAGCAAACAAGCAAAAGACTTGGTGAGCACTACCCTTACGTTCACCTGATCCATGACGGACATGAACAACTTGCTGAGCATCTGCCAGCCGAAGCTTATGGTCACATATCTGGTGCAGTGTTCAATCTTGGGTACTTACCAGGAGGCGATAAAACCGTCACGACTCAGGCTCATACGACCATTGAAGCGATCAAACAGCTCATGGATTGGCTTAAGCCTGGTGGTCTGATCGTTCTTGTGATTTACCACGGTCATCCCGAAGGAAAAAAAGAGAAGGACATCCTTCTTGATTATTGCAAAACACTCCATCACGAAGAAGTACAGGTGATCTCTTATCAATACATGAATATTCAAAACGATCCGCCCTTTGTGGTAGCCATCGAAAAAAAACTCAAATCCTCTTAATGGATTTGAGTTTTTTTTATTTAATAAGCGTATTGATCAATGATTTCTTCAAGCACTACTTCCAGCTCTTCTGCATCTGCAAGCTCTGATTGAGTAAAGCGGACACGTACAAGCTGTTCTCCGTCATTATACATTTCTTCCAGCCAACCACGCAGCCCTCTTGCTCTGCGATCGACTTCAAAAATGAGATCTAGCCCCTCTTCATCAATGAAGAAAATCACCTCTAACTCATCAAGCATTTGACGATAATAGTCGGAAGTCGGTATGAACTCAAACTCTTGAACAAAGGGAAGGCGGCGCCTGAAATAAGGTGCTTCTTCACAGTCTGCTTCATGAAGGTGAAAGCCTAAGTTTCCAACAGCCTCAAGCACACGTTTCACCCAAGGGTGCGCGCTTACGAAAATGCGGTCATGATCAAATTTATCAATACCACCTTGAATATCAAGGTCTGTCACAACAGCCACCTCTACTTTACCTACAGTCATTGGTGTATCAAGAGGAAGGTGAAATGAGAATGTAAACTGATGGGCTTCCCCAGGCTGAATCGTGAATGATTCAGTCACTCGGACAGAATGGATGGTTGTGTGTTTTCGCTGCTCTTCATCATCTTTTACAATGGTGTACCATGTTTTCAACTTTAAATCAATATAGCGAATATCTTGAGGCACTTTTCCGCCCTTCACATGGACTGTTCCCTTTACTTCTTCTCCCGGTTCATACGCATCTTTCTCCAAAATTGTATCCACTTTTGCTGCACCGATTCCTACACTTGCTGCAAATTTTTTAAAAAATGACATATTCGACCTTCCCCTTTTTTAAGTTTTCCAACAAATATACGTCATAAGGAGTAGATACGATTCATTCGATCCATACTTTTCTCCTATTTTTCGTACACTAAGAATAATATCGGCAGCAGATAAGAGGATTGTAATGAAAAAAGAGGATACAAGCGAAACAGTTCAATACAAAAAAGCTTGTAGAAAAACATTTTCTACAAGCCGATGGGCTTATTTTATACGTTAAGAAGATTTCATCCAAGGCATTTTCTGATAGGTTCGATAGGCTCTGCCATTGATATAGAAAAAGAACGATGTTTTCCCGCTTGATTTGATCAACCGCTTTGCCAGCTTGTTCATCTCTTTTTGGGCTGTCACTTTTTCATCAGACAAATAAACCGCAAGTAACCCTCTATTGATTAGTTTGTGAAAATTCTCGTGTGGAATGCCTTTCAGCTGTTCATCCGCTTTTTCAATAAAATGCTGTAGTCTATCCATCATCTCATGATGAGAGTTGTAGTACGAGCAAAAATTCAAATCGCCTTCCAGCCTGTCCTCTTCTTGGTCGATTAAATAGTCCAGTAAGATGTGCAGACCTTGAATATAAGGGAAATAACTTTCGTAAATTTGCTTCGCCTGCTTCTCTGTAAAATCAGGCTGCAGTGCATAAGCCACAAGACAGAAAATACCCAACGTTGATCCTGCACATGCGGAAAACTCATACCACTCCATCTTCGGTAAATCCTTTTCATACTGGCGGAACCATGACTCTAATCGAGGTTCACGCTCATGAGGAACCACATGCTTATGTACTTGTAAATCACTATAATAATCACACAGCGTATGTAAATAGGGCTGAATGATCGGATAATGCGCTAGACGTGACAGCATATCTTGGCACGTCCTGACTAGCGCATGCAGGTACCCATGATCCTCTTGATCATCACGGAATTGATAATACGGCTTAAGCTCCGCATGAATATCGAGTGCATCTCTCATTGCCTGATGCAGCATATGAAAATCCTTTGGATCAAGTGATGTACTGCGGTCACACAAATTATCTAAGTAATCGCTAATCGTTTGGTACGCCACAATGAATTCAATACACGTTTCCTTCGCTTCACCTGCAAGCAGAGATAAAATTCCCCCGCCTTCACAGTGAAAGGTTTTACTGGATATGCTCGCTAGTGCCTGCGTTCTCAGTTCTTCATTTTCAATCATTTCTGCATGCGCCCGCCACTTTTTTAGCTCCTGATGAACTAGCGGAAAAATATCTTTATACACCTTCGTCATCAGTGCAAAAGGACGTTCTGGTACTGACAAATCAATCCACCCCCAACTTAAGCTCACAATCAAATATATTGATCAGTAAAGGCTCTTGCCGCCTTAAACACATCTTCTCTCTCGGGCTCATTAAAAATTTCATGATAAAGCCCTTCCCATTCACGGTATGATTTATTGGTTGATTCAATGCCATTGAACCATTTCATCACTCTTGTTTTATCTACAATCTTGTCATCGCCTGCCTGCATGAGCAGGAGTGGAATCGACCGAAAAACATTCGTAGGCTGCATCGCAGCATCGATATTTTTGACCAGTTCTCGATACCAGCGAACCGACACCTTCGTCACATAAAGCGAATCATTCGAATCCGCCTCAATCACATCTTGATTCCGTGTGGCAAGTTCGATCGACAGCCCAGATTCGACTTTAAAAGACGGCGCCAGCACATTTAGCCCTTTTGACGCAAAATCCATCAGCTTCTTCGGTTTAAATTGCAGACCTAAACAAGGTGATGATAAAATAAGGCCATCAATCTTCGTATGGGTATACTGCTTGAACCATTCAATCGAAATCAGTCCCCCCATACTATGTCCAAGTAAAAATGTCGGAAGTCTGAACGACTTCGCATGTTCAATCCATTCATCGACTGTATCAATGTATTCTTGAAAAGAACGAATGTGGCCTCTCGCACGTGTCGATGTCCCTTGCCCAGGCAGGTCACCCATGACGACGTGATAGCCTGCATTTCGCCACATTTCGATCAGCCATTTATATCGGCCATGATATTCACTAGCACCATGTACAATGACAATTGTACCAACCGGTCTTTCAGCATGCCAAGTCCACAAAGTAAACACCTCACAAATGTTGTATTAAGAAAGGAAGTCGAAAAAGTGATTTATCCATATCATCAGTTTACACCTGAGATTCATGAATCGGTCTTTGTTGCAGAAAATGCCACCATTACAGGTGATGTCACAATTGGAGAATATTCAAGCGTTTGGTTCCAAACGGTCATTAGAGGAGATGTAGCTCCTGTGAGAATTGGAAAAAACGTCAACATTCAAGACTTATCCTGTCTGCATCAAAGTCCTGGAAAAACACTTCTGATTGAAGATGGTGCTACCATTGGACACCAAGTCACATTACATAGCTCTATCATTCGAAAAAATGCCCTCATTGGCATGGGATCCATCATTCTCGATGGTGCGGAAATTGGCGAAGGAGCCTTTATTGGTGCAGGTAGCCTTGTCCCGCAAGGAAAAGTCATCCCAAAAGGTTCACTCGCTTTTGGCCGTCCAGCCAAAGTCGTTCGCCAGTTAACAGATGAAGATATCCAAGACATGGATCGTATCCGCAGAGAATATGTAGAAAAAGGACAATACTATCGTTCCCTTTTATCGCGTTAACATCATACATGTATCTTCACTTTATCATGTTTTTTTCAGGATATTAAGCAATAACTGTGTACCGCTTGTTATTTTACCCTTTTCCACCACTTTCTATCATGACAAAAAAGGTTTTCAGCACAAAGCTGAAAACCTTTTTCATTAGCTAAAAATAACTTCTTTCGGCTGGTGATTCAACTGCTCTGGATCAATGCTGCGCTCTACATAGATGCTATGCCAGATCATAAAGATCAGGACAGTCCAAATCTTACGGCTATGATCGGCTTTTCCAGCACAATGATCATTTAATAAATCAAGAACATATGCCTTGTTAATGTATTCATCTGTTTGACTGTTTTTAATGATATCTTTCGCCCAAGCGTTCATCTCATTTTTCAGCCAATGACGAATTGGCACAGGGAAACCTAGTTTTTTACGGTTTAACACATGGTCCGGCACAATGCCTTCTGCTGCTTTACGCAATAAATATTTCGTTGTGCCGTCTTTCGTTTTCAGCTCTTCTGGAATTTTAGAAGCTGCTTCAAATACGACCTTATCAAGGAATGGAACACGAAGCTCAAGAGAATTCGCCATTGTCATCTTATCTGCTTTCAGCAGGATATCCCCGCGCATCCACGTATGAATATCAACATATTGCATTTTGTTAATATCACTGTAGCCTGCACTTTCCTCGAAGTATGTTTTCGTCACGTCACGATACGTGATGTTCGGATCATACTGCTTTAAGAGGTTTTTCTTCACTGGCTCTTCAAAGATTTTTGCATTGCCGATATAACGTTCCTCTAATGGCGTACAGCCGCGAACGATAAAGCTCTTCCCTTTCATTCCTTCTGGCATTAAACGAGCCAGACGAAGAAGAAGCTTTTTCAGCATGGATGGTACAGATTCAAAAGGCTTTAGAGACAGCGGCTCACGGTAAATATTATATCCACCGAACAGCTCGTCTGCTCCCTCACCTGAAAGAACAACTGTGACTTGTTTTTTCGCTTCTTTTGCCACGAAATACAATGGAATCGCCGCTGGATCAGCCAAAGGATCATCTAAATGCCAGACGATCTTCGGAAGCTCATTCATATATTCCTCAGGAGAAATCACAGCACTAAAGTTTTGCAATCCCAGCTTATCAGCTGTTTCTTTTGCTACATCCACCTCACTGAATCCATCCTGCTGGAAACCAACAGAGAATGTCTTCAGTTCAGGGTGAAATTCCTTTGCGACCGACACGATGAAAGAAGAATCGATCCCGCCTGATAGGAATGAACCAACAGGCACATCACTTCTCATGTGGACTTTTACAGAATCATAGATAGCATCACGTACTTCTTCTACTAATTTCTGCTCTTGTGTTTGCTCAGGTTTGAATTGAACTTTCCAGTAAGTCTTAAATGCAATGTCTTGGCCTGGACGCAGTGTAAACTGATGACCTGGCTCAACTTTGTGCACTTTTTGATCAAGTGTATTTGGCTCAGGAACGAACTGAAAAGACATGTACTGCTGCAAAGCAGTCTCATCAAATAAGATGTTCTCATTCACAGCCATTAAGCTTTTGCGTTCAGAAGCAAAGTACACTTGGTCATCCATTTGTGTAAAATAGAGCGGTTTAATCCCGAAAGGATCTCTTGCGCCATATAATAACTGCGCTTCTTTATCCCAAATTAAAAAGGCAAACATGCCGCGAAGCTTCGATGCCGCTTCTTCTTTATAGTGGCGATATGTGGCAAGAAGGACTTCCGTATCAGAATCTGTGCTGAACGTATAGCCTTTTTTCACAAGCTCTTCTTTCAGCTCCACATAGTTATAAATTTCTCCGTTAAAAATAATCCAATATTTTTCATCTTCATAAGAAAGCGGCTGCTTTCCGTGTTCAACATCTATAATACTTAAACGTCTAAATCCAAATCCTACATGCTCATCATGAAAGTACCCCTCATCATCCGGACCTCGATGAACGATGAGACGATTCATTTGCTTAATTAACTCTTCCTGCTCAGTAGTTTCGGACAATGGACGGTGATTAAATACACCAACAAACCCACACATATTATTGCCTCCACGTTATGTTATTTCTTAAAAGTAGACCTATAATTAGACAGTATTTTGTCCAATTTTGTTTCACATTTTTACGCTTTTTGTAGAATTTTTTTTAATCAAAAGGAAAACCGCTTAAAATAAGCGGTTTTGTATGTTGTTATTGTCCTAATGCTTCCTTGCGAAGCGTGTCGGCTTTATCCGTTTTTTCCCATGGAAGATCCAAGTCATGACGGCCAAAGTGTCCGTATGCAGCGGTTTGTTTATAGATCGGACGACGTAAGTCAAGCATTTTAATAATGCCGGCTGGACGAAGATCAAAGTTTGCACGTACCACTTCAATTAATTTCTCTTCAGAGGCTTTTCCTGTTCCAAATGTATCAATTGAAATGGAGACAGGCTGTGCAACACCAATTGCATAAGCAAGCTGTACTTCACATGAATCTGCAAGACCAGCTGCTACGATGTTTTTCGCTACATAGCGAGCCGCATATGCTGCAGAACGGTCAACCTTCGTTGCATCCTTACCAGAGAAAGCACCGCCACCGTGACGAGCATACCCGCCATAAGTGTCAACGATGATTTTACGTCCAGTTAAACCAGCATCCCCTTGAGGTCCACCGATGACAAAGCGGCCTGTTGGGTTGATGAAGTATTTTGTTTCTTCATCGATCAGTTCACTTGGAACGACAGGGCGGATGACATGCTCTTTTAAGTCGCTTTGAATTTGTTCAAGCGTCACTTCTGGTGCATGCTGTGTAGAAATAACCACCGTATCAATACGAACTGGTTTGTTTTGTTCATCATATTCAACTGTTACTTGAGTTTTTCCGTCTGGACGAAGGTATGCAAGTGTTTCATTCTTGCGTACTTCTGTTAAACGGCGAGATAATTTATGTGCAAGAGAAATCGGCAGTGGCATAAGCTCTTCAGTTTCGTTGTTTGCAAAACCAAACATAAGACCTTGGTCACCTGCACCGATCGCATCAATTTCTTCTTCAGTCATTGTTCCTTCACGTGCTTCAAGCGCTTTGTCTACACCTTGCGCAATGTCAGCAGACTGTTCATCAATTGATGTAAGAACCGCACATGTTTCCGCATCAAAACCATATTTCGCACGTGTGTAGCCAATTTCCTTAATCGTGTCACGCACCGTCTTTGGAATGTCGACATAAGTAGACGTTGTAATCTCACCGCTTACTAATACGAGACCGGTTGTTACAGAAGTTTCACAGGCAACACGTGCATTTGGATCTTTCTTTAAAATTTCATCCAAAATGCTGTCTGAAATTTGATCACAGATTTTATCTGGATGTCCTTCGGTCACTGATTCTGAAGTAAATAAACGACGATTTTGACTCATAATGGCTATTTCCTCCTGTACAAGACCACATCATCCCAAGATGAGGCCTCCAATATGATACGGAACTCGTTCCCTCTTATATTTCAACATGTTTATATTAGAGATGTTATTGGCAATTTGTTCATATGATATCCCAAAAATAAAAAAACCATTTCCTTCATTGCGAGGAAAGGGTCTGAGATCGCATGCCTTTCACTCTTATCGCTCAAGGTGTTCTTGTACCTTGCATCAGGTTAGCACCTTGGTTTCTCAGCATGTTCATGCCTTTTCATAAGAAACCGGTTGCTGGGCTTCATCGGGCCTGTCCCTCCACCAACTCGGGATAAGAGTATCCGTTCAATAAGATATCTTATCTTAAACCCTTGCGTCATGTCAATGGTTCATAGGAATTATCTCCCCTCTTTTTTCACCTCATCATTAGCATCACCAAAAAGCATATTTTCATAGCAGAAATGAAAAAACACACACAAAAATATTTAAATAGTATAGACTATTATTATCAATGTGTTATACTAATCAAAACAAACAAATTCAACGGTAAAGGAAGGGTTTTTTATGAACTCAGTGGATTTAAAAGAAGATTTGCAGTCATTGCTCTCATTAGAAAATACGCACCAAAATTTATCTGTTCCGAAACTTGTTGAAAAGATTTTGGCACGTAATGAAGGCGTTTTAACTTCAACTGGTGCTGTACGCGCCACAACGGGTGCCTACACTGGACGTTCGCCTAAAGATAAATTCATCGTAAAAGAAGAAAACTCTGAACATAAAATTGATTGGGGTCAAGTCAATCAGCCGATCTCGAAAGAGGCATTTGATCGTTTATATACAAAGGTTGTGTCATACTTAAAAGAACGTGATGAACTATTTGTCTTTGATGGTTTTGCCGGTGCTGACGAAAAATACCGTATGCCAATTACAGTTGTAAATGAATTCGCTTGGCACAATCTCTTTGCAAAGCAGCTATTCATCAGACCTGATGGATCAACACCATCATCAAACGAAAAACCTTTCACCATCTTATCTGCACCTCACTTTAAAGCAGATCCTGAAACAGATGGCACAAACTCTGAAACGTTTATTATCGTTTCTTTTGAAAAACGTACGATTCTGATCGGTGGAACAGAATATGCAGGAGAGATGAAAAAATCCATTTTTTCTGTTATGAACTACCTGCTTCCTGAACAAGATATTTTATCTATGCACTGCTCTGCTAACGTCGGTCAAGAAGGCGATGTTGCTTTATTTTTCGGCCTTTCAGGTACTGGAAAAACGACGCTTTCTGCAAGTGCAAGCCGCAAGCTGATTGGAGACGATGAGCACGGCTGGTCTAACACAGGTGTCTTCAATATTGAAGGCGGATGCTATGCAAAATGCGTGAACTTAAGTGAAGAAAAAGAACCACAAATTTACAAAGCCATCAGCTTCGGATCAGTGCTTGAAAATGTAGTACTTGATGAAGAAACACGTGAAGCAGATTATGATGACACATTCTTTACTGAAAATACACGTGCGGCTTACCCGATCGAAATGATTGATAACATCGTGAAACCAAGTATTGCAGGTCACCCATCTGCCATCGTCTTTTTAACAGCTGATGCATTCGGCGTTTTACCTCCAATCAGCCGTTTAACGAAAGAACAGGCGATGTACCACTTCTTGAGCGGTTACACAAGTAAATTAGCGGGAACTGAGCGTGGCGTGACGTCACCAGAAACAACGTTCTCTACTTGCTTTGGTTCACCATTCTTGCCACTTCCTGCTCATGTCTATGCTGAAATGCTTGGTAAAAAAATCGATGAGCACGGCGCAAAAGTATTCCTCGTGAATACAGGCTGGACTGGCGGCGGCTACGGTACGGGCAAACGAATGAATCTTGCTCATACAAGAGCAATGGTGCAGGCAGCGATCGAAGGAGATCTTGACAACGCTGAAATGATCACTGACGACATCTTCGGATTACACATCCCGCTTCATATTCCAGGAGTGCCAGATGAAGTGCTTCAGCCTGCTAAAACATGGGACGATCAAGAGGCTTACAAAGAAAAAGCAAACTTCCTTGCAAATGAATTTAAAAAGAACTTTAAAAAATTCAGCCATGCAGCAAGTGATATTGAAGCAAAAGGCGGACCACTCGTCTAGTCAAAAGGAAAAAGCTGAGGGATTCATTCCCTCAGCTTTTTTAGTTCGTTGAATGCAATGACACAAGACGGTACGTCACCTTCGTGATATTGTCTGTGAGCTCCAGCTTTTCAACATGTGCTGTTCCCGTTTTTTCTCCGTCTTTCGTTTTACGCACCTCAAGCGGAATATTTAATGGATAAATGCGGTACCCTTCCTTCATGAGCTCAAACACATTTTCTTCAATTCTTGTCTCTTTTCCTTTTGTGACAATCATTGTATTAAATTCAACAGGCATTCCCATAATGAAAATCCCCCTACTTTCTATATTTCTTTCTACCGTTTATTTTACCACATTTCCGCCTTTTCGGCTGTGCATCCATGTCGTCAGCCGTCTGACAATCTCCCGGTTATGCTGTGGCGGGAAATAATGATGATATCCGTGAAAATACCATGTTTCCACAGATTTGCCATGCTGACGCAGGGCATCTTCTAATAAATACGCATGCTCAATGGATACATTCTCATCCAGCTCCCCATGAATGATTAAGACAGGTGCTTCAATTTGGTGCACATCATTCAAAGGCGTTCTAGCCTCATATGCTTCTGGTACCTTATGCGGAGGACCTCCAATCACACGCTTCATCATTCTTCTCATATCCACACGTTCTTCATAGGTGAGCTTCATATCACTTACGCCTCCCCATGTCACAAAGGAAGCGGCCTCATGCTTCATTTCAACAGCGGTCCATATGCCCATAATTCCGCCGCGAGAAAAACCAAAGATATGAATGCGCTCCTGCTTCACCTTTTGATGATGTTTCAACAGCTGAAATGCAGCAAATGCATCTTTCCGATCTTCTCCGGCAAAATCCTCGTTCCCTTCGCCTCCTTGATTCCCTCGGTAGAAGGGCGCAAAGACGACAAACCCTTGCGCAGCAAATTGCACAATTCGGCCAGGTCTAACCATTCCCACATTTTTAATGCCGCCCCGTAAATATAAAAAACCGTCATAGAGACCTTCTCCGGCCGGTTCAGCGAGCAGCCCCTTCATCCGAAGTCCATCGGCCTCATATGTCACTGTATATAAGTGAATATGCGGATGTGGCGACGGGAACCTTCTCTTTTCCACAATCACTTGAATTCTCTCCTTTTCATTCGGTGTTACGTCAAATTCTTGATAATGGCCTCTGCGACGAGCTGTCCTGATTTTGTCACCATCGGAGTGCCGCCGCCTGGATGACTTGTGCCCCCAACAAACCAAAGTCCTTCAATATCCTTTGATTGATTATTGATGCGAAAAAATGCCTGCTTGAATGAGTTTGACGACATGCCATAAATGGCCCCATGATACGCTCCCGTTTTTTGCTGTAAATCAAGCGGGGTTTGTACCGCTTCAAATTCTACAAGCTGGTCAAGATCAAAGAGACCCTTTTCCTTTAGTTTTGTTTTCATAAGCTGGCCATATGTCTCCTTTAGCATGTCCCAATTTTGCTCTTTTGTCACATATGGCGCATTGGCTAATACAAACAAGTTACTTCTTCCTGGTCCTCCGCTTAAAGCTGGCTCTGAATGACCTGAATAACAGATGTAAAGCGTCGGATCATGAGGAAGCTGTTTTTTCTGAAAAATATCCTTGAATTCTTGTTCATAATTCTCTGGAAAAAACACGTTGTGATGAGACAGTTGTTCATAGACTTTAGGGACGCCCAACAAAAGAACAAAACCTGATAACGATGGCTCAATGTTTGCCAGTTTTTGATTTCCAAAGCTCGGGCGGTCTTCTTCATCAATTAATTGGCGATAAACAGTCAGTGCATCTGCCCCCGCAATGACTTGATCTGCTTCATATAACTGTTGATCCGTTTCAACTCCTTGGATTCGCTTATTCTTTACATGAATCTTTTTGGCTGATTCATTGAGATGAATTTGGACACCCAATTCCTTTGCCAGTGTCTCAAATGCCTCAACTAAACGATACGTACCGCCCTTAATACCATAAATGCCTTTTTCTCCTTCTAAATAAGCCATCATATTAAAAATAGCAGGTGCCTCGTATGGAGAAGAGCCAATGTAAGTCGCATACCGGCCAAACATCGCCAATGTATGAGGATGACGAAAATATTGACGCAGCAAGCGCTGAACAGATGTAAAAGGTTTGACAGTAAGAAGGGCTTTCATTAGCTTGACATCCGCTTTATCCTTCCAGGTCAATAATAAACGATTTAAAAACTGATCCTCTGCCATTTGAAAAAGCTTCTTCGATTCCTGTAAAAATGCCCGGTATCGCTGTGCATCCTCTGGACTAAAAACTGCAATTTGTGATTCCATTTGCTCAATATCTGGCGTAAACTCGACCGTATGTCCATCTGAAAAAACATTTTTAGTAAGGGGGAAAATCGGATAAAACGTCACATAATCCTCCATTCGTCTATGACAGGAGGTAAATACTTCCTCAAAATACGCCTTCATTGTAATGGTACTCGGTCCTAAATCAAAAGAGTAGCCAGACGCTTGATGGCGTTGTAATTTCCCGCCTAAAGAAGCTTCTTTTTCTAAAATGGTGACCTGGAAACCGCGTGACTGTAAGCGAATCGCAGCCGATAACCCGCCAAGTCCGCCGCCAATAATGATCACTTTTTTCATTCGTACCTTCTTCCTTTCCATTCATAGCCTTCTTTTTTCAGCCCAATTTTCATAGAAGCAAAACCAATGGCCATCAGGCTCATGATACTGACAGGCAATAAAAAGGCCATCGTAGACGTTCTTCCATTTTCGATATCAATGACCGCTTTAATGGATACACCAAGCCCGTAGCAAAGAAGGGCTAAACAGAGATTGACCACATCAAAATGAATCAGTGCGATCATAAAGCAAAGAACAGGAACTACATAAAGGACGGAGTATAAACAAAAGACACTGCTTAACAAAGCAATGTTTCGATTCACTCCCGGGAACAAATTTTTCCGATATCCTTCCCATACTTCCTGTCCACTCTCATACATTCTCATGTAGACAAAAGAATGAATACTTGCCAGTGTGAACGGAAAGCCCTTCTCTTTCACTCGTTTAGCCAAAGCCATATCATCCACAAGAGAATCCTTGATCGCTTCATGACCACCTATTTCGTGATAACAGTTCTTTTCAATGGCAATAAAGCCGCCATGTGCTGCGGCAAAAGCAGGATGTTGAGATGTTCTGACCCACTTCACTGGCAGATGACAGCCAATCGTAAACATCATCATAGGAACGACAAGATGCTCAAAAGGCGTTCCCGTTTTTTGCTCTGGGAAACCTGAAAGCATGCCCGTTTTTTGTATGCATAACTGCTTGTACACCGCTTCAATAGCTCCTTGTTTTAAGCGGACATCTGCATCTAAAAATAACAGCCAATCAGAAGATGCTGCCTCAGCAAGCTGGGAACAAGCATATGATTTTCCAAGCCAGCCGCGCTTCAATACTTGACCTGACTGCACACGAATCCATGGATATGTCTCTGCGAAGCCCTCTGCAATCATTCTCGTCTGATCTGTCGAGTGATCATCCAGCACGATCAACTCTTTCGGATGGAGACGCTGATCAACAATCGACTGAAGGCAGGCTTCCAGCCGTTTTTCTTCATTTCTCGCTGGAATGAGGATCGATAATGAAATGCGTTCATCAGGTGCAAGAGATGCCGGCTTGAGTACAGGAAATTGCTTCATATTCCAAATCGTAAACATCAATTGGCAGAGCAGCAAAACACTGATGACAATTAAGAAGATCGCCATGTTTTCACCCACTTTTTAAAGGAATCAAACGCATCACTAGTTGACCGGCTTGTCCTTGTCACCTGCCTAAATGGTTCGTTTGTTGAAAAATCTGGATCAGCAATAACCTGTGCTTGATGTGCGTTTAACTGTGTTTCAAGCAGGTCTCCGAGTAAACTTGTTACTTCCTTACTGCGAAGTGATCCGCCAGCTACTAGGATATCTTCTCCAAACTCAACCGATACTGTCGGTTTTTGAAATTGATTAAATGTATAATGCAGCGTCACAGGTTTGATGACGACCTGCTCAAATTGCCTGACTAAAAAAGAAGCTCCGCCTTCCAGTTCAAGCGGCCTTATGTCTTGGTGCATAATTTTCCCCTGCGGGAAGAGCCACACAGCCCCTCCAGCCTCCATCTTCTCCTTTGCGGTCATTAATGCCTGCTTGACACTTTTCAGCTTCTCTTTATGAACTGGAAATGCACCAAGTTTTTGAAAAAAAGCATATTGCTTTAACTGCTTCTCTTCCATCATCATGGCATGATCCAGCTCAGACATTTGTTCTATTAAAAGAAAAATGATCAGTCCATCCCACCATGAACTGTGATTAGCAAGATAAAGAACAGGATGCTTCTCCTTTGGGTCAACCGTACCTTTCATCATGACACAGCGAAAATGTTTGTTCAGTAAATATCGTTCAAGATAAAAATAAAAGAGTCGTCTAAACGATCGGTTTTTGTCGCTTTCTTTCAAATCGAACCCTTCCTTCACACAAGATGACAATGATCAGTGCTAAATAAAAAATGACATCCAGCCCGCCATTTAATGCTAAAAGACCAAAGAAGAACACCATGGCCTGATAAATACGCCCATTCCAGCGCAATGCCTGCAGATCAATTGATACGAGCGGGAACAGAAATGAAAGTCCTGCTCCAATGATACCCCAGCTGACAAAATTCTCAAAAGGGATACCAAAGAAACCTCCGCCGTCATACCACACCCAAAACTTTCGTTCAGCCGCTACCGGATCTAATATGAGATCAAGCAGTACAATCCATATACCCGTTTCGACGGCTCGTTTCCACTTCGATTGTTGTCTTGATAAAAAAAGACTATTTAAAAACACACCAACCCATGCAAAAGCGATCGTCAAAGGCACTCCTGCCACAAGAAATCCAAGCGTCGGATAATAATCATAGGCTCCAAATGGAAAATCAGTTGTGATCCCCACCCATTCAACTGTAAACGTCAACACACCCACAATGGCTGCTCTTACGATTACAAAGCTCCATGCCCCGTAAATATTTCGGCCAATCTCAATGACGCAGCAGGCGTAAAGCACAAGAAAGATACCATTCGCAAACTGAAGCCATGCCGGCACTTCAAAAAAGACCATTAAAATAAGACCTACTACATACCAACCTACAAATACCCAACTCAATCTATACACGAAACCGCCCCTTTATTTCTTCCAAATACAAGAAAGCATTCATGCTTCTAGTATAGAAAAAAAGACACGTTCTATAAATAAACAATGCGCTTCTTATTTCATCTAGGCACTCACCAAAAATCCCTTTTGACATACTTTAATTAGTGATCTAGAACAAAGGAGGCGAATTACTCTTGAATCGTTCCATTAAAGTCAGACTGGCATTCATATTCGTTGTCCTGCTCTTTATTCCATTTGTCGCCTGTAAAAAAGACCAAGAGCAGACCGTACAAGTAGCCGAGGTGACCCATTCGGTCTTTTATGCACCGCTTTATGTCGCCCTATCCGAAGGATTTTTCAAAGATGAAGGCTTAGAGGTTGAATTAAAGACCACTTGGGGCGGCGATAAAACAATGACAGCTCTCTTATCCGGCGGCGCTGATATCGCTCTGACCGGATCTGAATCTTCTATTTATGTGGAAGCACAAGACACGAAAGACTCTGTCATGAACTTTGCACAGCTGACACAAACAGACGGTACATTTCTTGTTTCAAGGGAAAAAATCAATCAATTTTCTTGGGATCAATTGAAAGGAAAAGACTTTCTCGGACAACGGAAAGGCGGCATGCCGCAAATGGTCGGTGAATATGTCCTGAAAAAAGAAGGCATTGATTTGAAACAGGATCTTCGCATGATTCAAAATATTGATTTTGCCAACATTTCAGGTGCTTTTTCCTCTGGAACTGGCGATTTTGTGCAGTTATTCGAACCGACAGCTTCCTTAATTGAAAAAGAAGGCAAAGGGTACATTACCGCCTCCTTTGGTGAGGCTTCCGGCAAGGTGCCTTATACCACCTTTATGGCAAAGAAGAGTTACTTAGAGGAAAACAAAGAGACAGCTGAAGCCTTTACTCGTGCCATTTACAAAGCGCAAAAATGGGTCAAAGCAAAGAGCCCAGAGGAGATTGCCAAGACAATCCAATCTCAATTTCCTGATACAGACCTTGATGTCTTATCAACAGCTATCAAACGTTACAAACAGCAGAACTCCTATGCAACAGATCCCCTTCTAAATGAAGAGGAATGGAACAAATTACAGGAAATCATGAAGGCAAGTGGTGAACTGCCGGAATTTATCCCGTACAAACAACTTGTCGATTCATCCATTGCAAGGAAGGTCACAGATCACAAATAGAACAGGAGGTAGCACATGTCTTTCCTTCAAATTGACCATGTGACCCACACATACTTCTCTTTAAAAGAAAAAACAACGGCCATACAGCACATCAATATGGAGATCACTCAAGGTGAATTCATCTCATTTATTGGTCCTAGCGGCTGCGGGAAAACAACCTTGCTTTCCATCATCGCAGGCATTACGCCACCGTCTGAAGGTCGAATTTTAATCGAAGGAAAAGAACCAAATCAACAGGAGCATCAAATCGGTTATATGCTCCAGCAAGATTATTTGTTCCCCTGGAAAACGATCAAGGAAAATGTCATTCTCGGGTTAAAAATTGCAAAACAAGATTCACATGAAGCCACCTCAGCTGCCCTTAGCTTACTGCCAAAGCTTGGACTCAATGATGTCGAAGATAAATACCCGAAGGAGCTGTCAGGCGGGATGAGGCAGCGTGCGGCTCTCGCCCGAACGCTTGCAGTTGATCCCGGACTGCTTCTGCTAGATGAGCCATTTTCAGCACTAGATTACCAGACGAAACTGACATTAGAAGACCTCGTCTTTCACACATTAAAAAACTACCAAAAAACGGCTGTTCTTGTCACGCATGACATCGGCGAAGCCATTGCGATGAGTGATCGCATTTTCTTATTCTCAAAGCATCCCGGCTCTATCCAGCGAATGTTTACGGTTCCAGATGATCTGAGGACGCTCTCTCCTTTTGAAGCGAGACAGACAGCAAGTTTCCAAGAGCTCTTTCAAACGATTTGGAAGGAGCTGAAGACAGTTGAAACACAGTGACCTTTTACATGAAGCCTATCGAAAAAAAGTTCGAATGGAAAAACGCATGACGCGAGTCTACCAGTTGATCATTTTCGCCAGTTTCTTTTCGCTTTGGGAGCTTGCGAGCCATTTCAGACTGATTGACCCGCTCATTTTCAGTTCACCATCTGCCGTCTGCCAATTGTTTGTACAAAAATTATCAGATGGTTCATTAATCAATCATATGAGCATTACGCTATTTGAAACAGTGCTCGGCTTTCTACTTGGTACTTTTTGCGGCATTTTATTAGCCGCCGCCTTATGGTGGTCCACCCGTCTTGCAAATGTTCTTGATCCTTATTTGGTTATTTTAAATGCGATGCCGAAAGTTGCTCTCGCCCCCATTTTAATTGTTGCCCTTGGACCAGGCATGATCAGCATTGTCGCGATGGGTGCCATTATCAGTGTGATCATTACCACCATCGTCATTTATACAGCCTTTCAAGAAGTCGATGAGAATTATTTAAAGGTCATGAAAACCTTTGGCGCGAAAAAAAGAACGGTCTTTCGTGAGGTCATTTTGCCAGCAAGTATTCCAACGATGATCTCTGCCATTAAGGTCAATGTTGGTCTTTCTTGGGTTGGGGTCATTGTGGGGGAATTCCTTGTTTCCTCAAAAGGACTCGGCTATATGATCATCTATGGCTTTCAAGTCTTCAACTTTACACTCGTGTTCTTAAGTCTTTTCATTATCGCCGTCTTCGCCACCATCATGTATCAGCTTGTTGAATGGCTGGAACGCCGTTTTCTGCAAAAATAAAAAGCGCAGGGTCATTTCCCTACGCTTTTTTTTAACGAATCAAACCGTTCTGTTCTAAATAAGCAAGACTTTGTCTCAAGACATCATCTTTCATAATAAAACTGAAATTTTTATTTTTTGCGATGGATCTTGGTAAGTCTGCGAAAAGAACGGGTCCTTTCGTTTCAAAATACGTGTCCTGCTTGACGAGCCTTTCAATATCAGCGAAATAAATATTTTTGACAATGACTTTCTCTCTGCCAAGCACCTGATATTGACCAATATACGTTAATTCACGAACAACAGCACCCGTCTCTTCGTGAATCTCTCGTATAGCGGCTTGATCTGCTTCTTCATTTGGCTCTACTTTCCCTCCTGGAAACTCGTAGCCTCGATCCTCATGTTCAGTAAGTAGCCATTTTCCTTGATAGCGGCAAATAGCCCAAACATGCTTAGGATGACTTGAAAAAGGCTGCTCTTCAAAAGAGAGCTTGACCGTATTATGATAATAGTCTTTAAATACATGCATGTGAAATCCCTCATATCCTGTCCTTGCTTCTTGTAAAACATCATACCACAGATCACATTTCTCTGAAGAATTTTTATGAAAAGTGAAACAAACGAGTACTTCTATCTCGTCTGTATGTAAAATAAGTATTCTTGCTAAAACCTTTTTATCATCTCCATCCTCATCCCATTTTAATCATGAAACCTTTTGCCCATGATGACGTAAATCAATAAGTGTTTGTCCTACACAGACGAGGAGGAAACCAGCATGAGCATCACAAATGGATCAAAACAAGAAAATAACAAAGCATGGCCAATGAGGCAACATGAGAAAGAAGACGCTTCTCTTGAGACAGTGAAGAAACACCTCATGAAAGGACAAAAGTTAGATTTAACAAAAGACAGTCCAAATGTAGATCAAATTCATATCGGACTTGGCTGGGACTTATCTGGTCAGCCAATTGATTTAGATACGCAAGTGTTTCTCTTAAATGAAGAGGACAAGCTTCTGTCTCCAAAACACCTGATCTATTATCATCAGCAGCAAAGCTTAGATGGAGCTGTTCGCCATCTAGGTGATCATCAGGTCGGTGGAGGCCATCGGGATAATGAGATCATCATTATGCAACTGAGCAGAGTCTCACCCGATATTCAGAAAATCGTCGTAACAGCCACGATACATGATGCACACGAGCGGGCACATCATTTTGGACAGGTGACCAATGCCTACTTGCGCCTTTCCGATCAAATCACACAACAGGAGATTTGTACCTTTCAGTTAACAGAAGATTATTCATTTTTTACATCCATCATTTGTGCTGAACTAACGAGAGTTGAGAACGAATGGAAAATCACCGCTACCGGACAAGGTACGACCCTTGATTTAAACGACCTATGCCGCATCTACGAATTCACATCTTGACAAAGGAAAGGAGCTGGCACAAATGGGATTTCATTTCAACACGATCGAAGAACTGACCTTACAAGCAGAAGGCAACGGGATCTTTTTTGCTAAAAAAGGCGCTATGATTGCCGATCAAGGTACATTTCAATACCGTAAACGATTACTTGGGACGAATAAAGGAAATATGGTCAGCCAAGTATTTAATCATATTAGCAGAAAATTAACAGGTGAAAACCTTGAGATGATGGAAGTGAGTGGACAAGGCACTTGCTACTTGGCTGATTCTAGCGAGCATGTGACCGTCATCAATCTTGAGCCGAACGGTCCTTGGCAACATGTTAGCGTGGAAAGTGAAGATTTACTTGCCTTTACTGAAGAATGTCACTATGGCGTGACACCAGTAGGCGTTGGGATTTTATCACAAAAAGGGCTATTTACTTCAAAGCTCTCGTATCAAGGTCACGGGGCGCAGGTTGCCATCAAAACAAATGGAAACCCGCTGATTTTAAAAGCACCTTGCCGTGTAGATCCTGACGCCATTGTCGCTTGGACGGGCAAAGCACCGAAAGTCAAATTAGATGTGAACTGGAAAACGTTCATTGGACAAACATCAGGCGAATCCTACTTGTTTGAATTTCATGAACAGGACCAAATTGTGATTATCCAGCCATCTGAACGAACATCTGGAATGCGGGTCGGGATAGATGATAACCGGTACAAACCCCAGAGTCAGAGTACCTCACACGAAATCACCAACTCACAGCAGGAAAATAGAGGCGGAATCAGTGATCTGATCGGCGGCATCTTACAGCCTCGAAAATAAAAGCATGTAGAATGTCTCTACATGCTTTCAGATCGTTGACAAAAGGCTAAAATGAACTTTCTTTTAGCCTTTTGTCTTCTTTTCAGCGTGATAGAAAACCTTTGCAGTCTAGGAAGGACGAGTACTGGCGCAGAGCGAATTTGACATTCATGAGCACCTGACAAAGAATGCGAGGGTTTGTCTACATGCTTTTTCAATTCATCAGTCCATTGGTTTCAATAAAGTTCTTTGTCTCTTCGTTACCGAGATCATGAATCATCGAGTAAATTTCTTTTCTTTTCCTGTCCATTTCGTCGTTTGGACTATCATAATGATATTCAAGAAATGGAACATGCGCCCGAAAGAAACCTTTCCAATCTGTCATATACTGTTCATCAAAATACTCTCTTAACTGCAAGATTTGGTCATCATCTGCTTCTATCTGAAATTGCCAAGCAGCCGCGTCTCTGTGCTGTGAGATTGATCCGTCTTGAACGGATACATAGTATGTGTGTGTCGCCATCTGATTCATCCTTTTTCCTTTAGTATGACCAGATATGAAGAAATTACGGCTTTTTGCGCAATTTATTTTTCATCATGTCTAACACATCAATAAACAACTGTGGAATAGGAATTCCGAGAGCTCTGGCTGTTGAGACAATCTGGTACGATTCATAAATAATATAAAAGATGAGCGCTAAATCCTTAATTGTCCCCCCAGTCTTCAGCATGACATCGAAGAAATGTGCCATGGATACTAAAGAAATCGTCACAACCTTTCGAACAAGCCTGGTTAAAAAACGCTTCATCGTAAGTTGTCCAGTCACAGATTCCCTTAGGCTTGAACAAATTAATTCAATAGCCATTAGTGTTACTAATATCATGAGTAAATATCCTGCTCCACCAAACAGAAAGCCCATTGCCGACAAACTGACTGTAAACAACGAAAAGATGCCTAAATCCTTGCTCACTTGGCATCAACATCCTTTCATAGTGGAACTTCTTACCTCAATAGTATATGCCGCATTTGATGAATAGCTTGGACGACAAAAAATAAAGGCATGGTTAGCTGTTCAAAAAATTCGTGAAGCGCATAAAAAGAGCCGCCTGTGACGGCGGCTTTCTTGGTTAAACTCTGACATCAATAAACGTAGCGTCTGAATCTTTGGGCTGAACAGCTTGAGGCTGCTGCTGCACTTGATCGAGCATCACCATAGCTTGGGCTGTGTTCGTGGCAAGCTGTGAATTCAATAAACTGATATTAAGTGTTTTTTGAATACTCGCCACTTGCTGGCTCATCATTCCTGCAATTGAGGACATCTTCTCCCCTCCCTTCCCTTTTCTCTTCGGCTGAAAGCCCCATCAATTCAATGGGCTGTCTGTCACAAATCCACAAAAAAAGAATGCCGATCTGTTTGATGATCGACATTCCTTTCACATTCGCTTATCCTAAGTATGCTTTTAGCATCCAGTTGTGTTTTTCAATGGATTGATGAATCGCAAGCAGCATATCACCTGTTGTTTCATCGCCAACTTCTGCAGCCAGCTCCATGCCTCGCTTAAGTTCTTCTGCAATATTAGAGAAATCATCATACAGATTTTTCACCATTTGCTCGGCTGATTCATTGCCTTCCGCTTCTTGAATGCTAGAAATTTCTAAGCACTCTTTCATTGTCGCAACAGGTTGTCCATTTAATGCGAGCATACGCTCAGCCAAATCATCGATATAAGTGGCTGTTTCTGTATATAATTCCTCGAATTTTTCATGGAGTGTAAAGAAATCTTTTCCCTTTACATACCAGTGATAGTTATGTAATTTTACGTAAAGCACAGTCCAATCTGCTACTTGTTTATTGACGACGTTTAATAATTTTTCAGACATGTTGATTCCTCCTTATGTAGTTGCGTTTAGTATGGGATTACCCTTTTTTTATTATACTGAAACCTGCCATCATTTTCTTCTATTTTGACCGCATGAAATATATGTTAATATGGAAATAAGGAGGGAGTTAGATGCTGTTACTTGGGATTATCAGCTTTATCATTATCTCAATCGTTGTCTTTTTATCACTGTGGACGACATCAAAGGCTTATGATTACAAGCATAAAGTCGATTCACCACAGGATGCTGAACCAAACCAACGTCCTAACCCAAAATAAAACCGCTTTCAATGATGTGAGGTATCTTCTTCTTCAGTAGATGAACTCTCTTTTTTCACATCACCTACATGGATGTTTGTCTTTGGCATATTATGCTGCTGTTTAGCTGTCACATGGACTTGTATGATATAAAGGCCATCTTGTTTGAAAGCTGTATGCAATTCATATACACCTTTCTCCTTTTTCTTTGGCTGAATCATCTTGCTGTTATCCTTGTCGCCATCTTTCCACACTTCAAATTCAACATCATCTGCATCATCAACAGGCGTATCACCATATGTGACAGCTGCTTTTACGATAACGTTTTCATTTTTCTCCACTTGCTCCGGCCCTGTTAGTTTGACTTCTAATAGCTCAGGCACTTCTCCCTTGTCATTGCTCGCTGCCGAGTTTCCACATGCACTAAGTAATGCGAGCATCAAAATGATTCCTACCATTTTCCGCATTCGTGTATCCCCCTTTTTTTACTGACATGTCCATTTTAACAAATATCCCCTATTTTAACAGCTCTCATTTCATTTCATATAAAAAACCGGACATTCAATATGTCCGGTTCATCATATTACTGATTATCCAAATACTTTTAATAGCTCTTCTTGATCCTGAGACAGCCAGAAACGCATTAAACGTTTTGCTCCTTCAAGATCATGAAGCTTCGCTTGACCGCACTGCTCTTCATTTGCAGCAGGAATTTCTGTTACTTCCACTGCATCTTTGAATGTTGCATCAAGCAGTTCAACGATCTCTCTTGGTGTCGGTGCACCGCTGACAACTAAATAGTAGCCAGTCTGGCAGCCCATTGGAGAAATATCGATGATATCAAAATGATCGTATTTCTCTGAGTGTGTTCTAATATTAAACGCAAGTAAATGCTCTAATGTATGAATCGTATCAGGTTTCATTGCCTGCTTGTTTGGCTGACAAAAACGGATATCAAATTTGTTCACTTCCCCATCTGATCCCACTTTATGAACGCCGCAATGACGAACGTAAGGTGCTTTTACAGCATTATGGTCAAGTTCAAAGCTTTCAACTGAAGGCATTAATCACCACTCCTATAATTGCAATTTCCTATATTATAACATATTGTTCCGACCAGTTTAGTTTATAAAACTTCCCTTCCTTGTCCTTTTTTCTTATACTGTGAAAAGACAGACAAGGAGGAACCTCTATGAAACAAATTTTTATCGGCATCATTCGCTTTTATCAAAAATGCATTTCCCCTCTAACACCGCCGAGCTGCAGGTTTTACCCCACTTGCTCAAACTACGGGCTAGAGGCGATCAAAACGCACGGCGCTTTAAAAGGCGGCTGGCTCACGATTAAGCGAATTTTAAAATGTCACCCGCTGCATCCTGGAGGCATGGATCCGGTCCCGCCTAAAAAGGAAAAATAACTTACTTTTCTTCATAACCGTTGACAACTAAGTCAAGCTTACCTGTTCCAGGATCAATGACAAGACCATGTACAGGCACATTAGATGGAAGAAGCGGATGATTTTTAACGACAGATACACTGTCTTTCACACTTTCTTCAACTGAGCTAAAGCTTTTGAGCCACTGTTTAAAATCGATTCCTGAGTATTCCAGTACTTCAATTCGTTTTTCGGGAATACCGCGCTCAATGGCTTTATTTAAGAGTGTTTCGCTGTCTATTTTACTCATACCACAATCGTGATGCCCAATGACGTACACCTCGTCAGCATTCAATTCATAAACAGCCACTAAAATGCTTCGCATAATACTTCCAAATGGGTGAGAAACAAGAGCGCCAGCACTTTTGACAATTTTAATATCACCATTTTTCATGTTCATGGCGCGCGGAAGCAGTTCAACAAGTCTTGTATCCATACATGATAGAATGACAGCTTTTTTCTGTGGAAACTTCGTTGTTGTAAACTCTTCATATCGCTTCTCTTCAATAAATTGTTGGTTATATTCGATGATTTCGTCTAAAAGTTTCATAAGTTTGTCCATTCCTTTTTCTTTTTTTAAAAATAAATATAGCACAATGTTTTAAATTTCGTCACGTTTTGACGTCTATTTTTTTAGAGGAAACATCTTCTGATGAAAATTTTTTATTTTCCTCTTTTCAAATCGTAATTATTACGATACAATAACTCAGGACATTAAATCGTAATCATTTCTATCTAATAGGTTGAGAGGAGACATTCTTAGATGAAAAAAATCTTTTTTATTTTAACAGCTGCTTTATTAGCAGTCGGTCTTGCCGCTTGCTCAAGCAGTGCGGGGACAAATGCTTCAAAAGGAAAAGCAGACGGGAAATTAACCATTTACACGACGATCTTCCCGATTCAAAATTTCACTGAAAAAATTGGCGGCTCTCACGTGAACGCTCAAAGTGTGTATCCTGCCAATGCAGATGCACACAGCTTTGAACCAAGTTCAAAAACGATGGTTGAAATGGCTGAAGGAGATGCCTTTATTTACAGCGGAACAGGTGCTGAAGCATTTGCTGATAAAACGGCTTCTACGTTAAAAGACCAAGGCGTGAAAACAGTGAAAGCAGCCGAAGGCATCAAGCTATTATCAACACAAGAAGAACATGCTCATGAAGAAGGTGAGGACCATGATCACGATCATGAAGGTGAAGATCATGACCATGATGGACACGACCACGGAGATAAAGATCCCCATGCATGGCTAGACCCTGTTTATGCACAGCAAATGGCAAAAAACATTAAAGACACACTCGTTTCACTAGATCCAGATCATAAAGACGAATACACAAAAAGCTATGAATCACTAAAAAAAGAATTACAATCGTTAGATCAGGAATTCAAAACAACGTTGTCTAAAGCAAAACATAAAGAAATTCTTGTTTCTCACGCAGCATACGGCTACTGGGAAAAGCGCTATGGCATTGAGCAAATCAGTGTACTAGGACTCTCTGCTTCTGAAGAGCCTTCCCAAAAACAGCTTGAAAATATCGTACAACAGGCAGAAAAGCATCACATCAAGTATGTCATTTTTGAAAATAACGTCAGCAGTAAAGTATCAGATACGATTCGCAGTGAAATTGGGGCAAAGAGCCTTACACTGAAAAATCTAGAATCCATTACAGAAGATGATGCTAAAAATGGCGAAAGCTATGTCAGCTTAATGAAACAAAATTTAAACACATTAAAAACAGCTTTAAATGTTGAATGAATTCTTGAACCCCGTGCGATCAGCCGGGGTTTTTTACTGCACAAAAAAACACACCATGATCAGGTGTGTTTCTTTGTTTACATTTGATATTTTTTCTTAAACTGCTCCGCTCTGCCGCCTTTTTCTCCGAATTTCTGGCGTCCTGTATAAAATGGATGCGTATCTGAGCTTGTCTCTACTTTAATGACAGGATAAGTCTTCCCATCTTCCCACTCTACGGTCTCATGTGATGTCTTTGTTGATCTACTTAAGAAGCGGTAACCGCTGTTAACGTCCATAAATACAACTTCATGTGAGGTTGGATGAATATCTCTTTTCAATGTCAAAACTCCCTTCATCATTAAAACGTAACGATTACGTTTTATAATTATATTCTACTCCCTCTTTTACAACTTGTCAAAAAACAAGCTTTCTTAGTCAGGAAGAATAATCTAAAAATGGTGGAGAATAATAAACACCATCAAAAGAGATGCGATAAGAAAGGCGGAGAAAAAATTGACTGATCTCGTTTTAGCTAGAAGTCTGTTCGGCACAACAATGGGCTTCCATATTATTTATGCCTCGCTTGGCGTAGGCATCCCGCTAATGATTTTGTTAGCTGAACTCATCTTTCAAAAAACGAAGGACCCGCATTATGCCATCATGGCCAAACGATGGACAAAAGCGCAGGCTGTTCTGTTAGGGGTCGCCATTCCAACCGGTACCATTGCTGGTACGCAGCTTGCCCTTCTATGGCCTGGTTTTATGGAGGTCATCGGAAAAGTCATGTCACTGCCATTTCAAATAGAAATTTATGCTTTCTTTATTGAAGCATTATTTATGTCTATTTATGTGTACGCAGCAGATCGTCTATCACCAGCCATGCGCATCATTACCGTTATTTTCGTTGTCATTGGTGCAGCAGCTTCAGCGATTCTCATTACAAACGTACATGCTTTTGAAGGAACACCCGCTGGCTTTCAAATGGTCAATGGAGAAATAACGAATATCGAACCTTGGAAGGCATTTTTCAATCCAAGTTTTGTTGTCACTGCTACACATGTAGTACTGTCTGCTTTTACAACAGGCGCTTTTGTCATTGCTTCTGTCGCTGCATTTAAAATGTTGAAAACAAGAAAAAACGAAAAGCTCTATACCTTTCATCGAAAAGCCCTTTTTCTTGGACTGATTGTTGGTGGACTTTTCTCTTTTCTCACAGCCTTAAACGGTCACGAATCAGCTCAGCTTCTATATGAATATCAGCCTGAAAAATTAGCGGGTGCTGAAGGTTTATTTGAAACGCAATCACATGCGCCTCTGGCCATTGGCGGTTTTACTGATGCCAATACGCAAGAAATCAAAGGAGCTATTGAAATCCCTTGGGCGCTTAGTTTTCTTGCAGGAAATAGCTTTGATACTGTGGTTAAAGGGTTAAATGATTTTCCTAGAGACGAGTGGCCGCCTTTATTTATTCACACATTATTTAACGGAATGGTCATTATCGGCTCATTGCTCATTTTCTTTGCTGTGTTAGCACTGTTTTACCGCAAAATTTTAAAACGCGAACATTATCCAAAATGGCTGCTTGTCCTTTATTTATTTGGCGGGCCTCTTAGTCTTTTGGCGATTGAATTTGGCTGGATCTTTGCCTGTACAGGCCGTCAGCCATGGGTGATTTATCGAATGCTCAAAACCTCTGAAGTCGTCACATCATCAGGATCTATCGGTACACTTTTCATCCTTTTTGCCATTGTCTATCTCATTTTAGGCATCGCAACTGTGATTGTACTGACGTACTACTTTAGAAAACATTCAATTGAAGAAGACTTACGTTTAACAGAATCTTAAAAAGGGAGCGATCTTGATGCAAATGGATGTAACAACTGATGCACTCATTGCAATCACCATCTTATGGGGATTCGTGTTTATCTATGCAGTGATGGCATCAATGGATTTCGGTGCAGGATTTTGGTCAATGATTTACATGAACAAAGAGCAGACAAAGGCCGCAAATATCGCAAATAAGTATCTTTCTCCAACTTGGGAAGTAACTAACGTGTTCATTGTAGCCATCGTCGTTGCCTTGTTTAGCCTGTTTCCAGGTGCAACATTTGTGCTAGGCACTGTTCTATTAATACCCGGCAGCATTATTTTGTTGCTTCTTGCACTGCGAAGCGGATTTCTCGTCTTCTCTCATTCACTGCCTAAAAAATATAGAAAAGCCGTGACATATATTTCAGGAATTAGCGGCTTTATTATTCCGTCCATTCTCATCATGGTTCTCCCCATTACACATGGTGGATTCATCTTTCAGGAGAATAATGTCTACTCATTAGATTTAGGATTGGTCTTTACAAGCGCAAATGTCTATTCTTTCGTAGGTTTTGCGATTTTCAGTACCCTTTTTCTCTCATCTTTGCTTTTAGCTGATTTTTCTAATGTTGCAAACGAAGATGAGGCTTATAACATTTATAGAAGAGGAGCACTGATTACGGGTCCTCTTTCTCTCATGATGGCTTTCTTTATCATGCTCACACTGAGAAGTGAGGCCAATTGGCTGTTCACAAAAATGATGCAGAACATCCCGATCCTTCTTGTTTCTCTACTCATGTTTTTGCTTGCAGGTTTGGCTCTATTTTTACCAAACAGTCGCTTTAAACATCGGAAAGGGAGACCACGTTTAGCGGTTATCGCCATTACAATTCAATATTTCTTAGCAAGCTATGTGTATGGACATGCGCATTTGCCCTATATGGCCTATCCTGATATTACCATCATGTCTGGGTTTACAGATCCCGTCACATTTAGGGCATTATTTATTACGTATATTGTAGGGTTTATCATCCTCTTCCCTGGGTTCTACTTCTTCTGGAAATTGTTTATGAAAGATAAGCGTTATATTCGTCAGGAAGATTAACATGAATGAACGCCCCTTACTTCGGTTACATTATAGATGAAAGACATACTCAAAAGGAGGTCATCTGTATGAGTCAAAAAATCCTTTGTGAAGTAAACAACTGTTCCTACTGGAATGCTGGAAATCGTTGTGGTGCAGATGCAATTTATGTCGTCAGCCATACAGGAAATACGGCTGAGAAAAGTGAAGAAACTGACTGTAAAACGTTTAAACCTCAAGACCTTTAAGTCTCATTAAAGGAGGCGCTTCGCTTTGAAAAACGATCGGCTTGCTCAAACGTTTCTTGAAGAAATTCAGGACGCGGACGAGGCTGCATTTTATCAAGCAGCTCACTCCTTTTTAAATCTTTGGGATTATGAATACGGACATGTTTCCGACATGCCCAATGACATGCATCAGTATATTGGCCAGCTTGCTTACGACAGCGGGCTTGTAGAAGAGTAAGAAAGAGCGGATGACCGCTCTTTCTTTTTGTTCAGACAGGAAGGAAAAACTTTCCTCAACTATACAGTGGTTCTATGGATGGTGCAAATGGCGATTCATTCGTTTTCATTTCACAAAATCATGTTTTGTAAACACATCAATTTTATCTGAGAAAGAACGAAGCGCTTGATAATCAACTTCTACACCCATACCTGGAGAACGTGGCACCTCAATAAACCCATTTTCAACTTTGATTTCAGGAAAAATGATATCCTGCTCCCAATATTTCGACGATGCTGAAATATCCCCAGGAATCGTAAATTGCGGAAGTGATGCAAGTGCCACGTTTTGCGCGCGAGAAATGCCTGTTTCAATCATTCCCCCGCACCATAACGGAATCTGCTGCTCCTTGCAGAACGCATGAATCTTAAGTGCTTCAGTCAGCCCTCCAACTCGTGAAGGCTTCACATTAATAATCTGACAGCTTCCAAGTTCTACAGCTTTTCTCGCATCATCTAAAGAACAAATACTTTCATCCAAACAGATTGGTGTTTTTAAATGCTTTTGCAAATGCCGATGATCGACAATGTCATCTGCGGCTAAAGGCTGTTCAATCATTAATAAACGAATATCGTCGAGCTGCTTCAGTTTGCTAATATCTTTTAATTCATAAGCAGAGTTTGCATCCGCCATTAACGGAAGGTGAGGGAAAGACTCTCTTATCTTTTGTAGAAGTCCAATATCTTGTCCAGGCTTAATCTTCACTTTCACACGCTGATAGCCTTGATCAACAAACTGCTCGATTTGCTGAATCATATCATCTATTGGTCCTAACCCCGCAACGACACCAGATGGAATTTTATCTCTAGTACCGCCTAAGACGTCACGTAAGGACTTATTTTCTCGCTTCGCATAAATATCCCACACAGCTGCCTCAATTCCCGCTTTGGCCATTCTATTGCCTTTAAAATGGTACAAGCTGTCTGGTATGTCCGAAGGATGTGTAAAAGATCGGGTCAGCACGTTCGGGATAAAGAAAGCCCTCAGCATGTGATAGCAGGTCTCGATGGTTTCTTCTGTATACCACGGAGAAGAGAAGGCAGATACCTCTCCCCATCCAGTTAATCCTGTTTGATCTTTGACCTCGACAATAATAAACTCACGCTCTGAAATGGTCCCAAGGCTCGTTGTAAACGGCTGTTTGAGTTTCATCGTGACATGATATAAGATCACACGTTCAATTTGAATCATCTAAAAACCCCTTTGATTTGAGTCTGTGCCTCTGCAATTTATTCGACGCATTCCTTGGCAGCTCATCCACAAAGTGAAAAGCGGCGGGCCATTTATACTTGGCTAATTGCGACTGACATAAAGCATAGAGCTCATTCTCCGGAATCTGCTCATGTGTCACAAGGAAGGCAGCAGGTACCTCTCCCCATTTTTTATCATACATACCCGTCACTCCGGCTTCCTTTACATTTGGATGTGTTAAAAGAACTGCTTCAATTTCTGCTGGATAAATATTTTCTCCGCCAGAAATAATTAAGTCTGACCGCCGATCAAGCACAAATAAAAATCCGTCCTCATCTACATAGCCAATATCACCCGTTTTCAGCCAGCCCTGCTCAAATGCAGCAGCTGTTGCCTCTTGACGATAAAGGTAGCCTTTCATGACATTTGCACCTTTTACCATGATTTCACCATGCTCAAAAGGACGACACGGACGGTCCTCATCTTGAATCTTTAATTCACACCCAAAAAGGGGCTTTCCCGCTGATCCAAGTTTTTCCACACTAAATTCTGGCGCAAGTGTCACAATTTGCGAGCAGGTCTCTGTCATACCATACGATTGAAACACAGGAAATCCTTTCTCCTTACTCTCTTGAAGCATCGCATAAGGCGCAGGGCCTCCGCCTAACAGCAGGCAACGCAAAGATGACGGACACTCTTCAAGTCCACTTAATAAATGGGACAGCATGGTTTGAACAACTGACAACATCGTCACTCGATGCTGTTCAATAGCATTCTTGACTTCATCGACATCAAACTTTTGATGAAGCACGACAGTCATACCGTATATGACAGATTTAAATATAGCGGATAAACCGCTTATATGAAAAAGAGGCAAGGCAATGAGCCAGCGGTCGTCCTCCCTGATCCCTAAATTCAATGCCGAGGAAACAGCACTATGAAAATGATTGCCAAACGTTTGCTCCACCCCTTTAGGGCGTCCTGTCGTTCCAGATGTATACATAATCGTCGCCGTCTCATTTAAATCAATATCATGTACGACCTTCTTTTCCATATCATGATCTGCATCAGGTAAAGTCTCTATTGTATAAACAGGTAAATCACCATGATGCTCATTTGCATATGCAGGCTCTGTTAATAAAGCCATGACTTTCGCATCTTCCAGCTGAAAACGTCTCTCTGCTTTTGTTAACTTATTGTTCAATAACACAATCTTGAAGCCTAATAAAAAACAAGCGTGAACAAGCATGACCATGTGAGGATGGTTGTTCATTAAAATCGCAACCGTATCCCCTTTTTTAAAAGATGCACGTGTCAGTCGATTCGCAAGTTTGTCTACATCATTCGCTAAATCACGAAATGTCCACTCTTTGTCTTGATAAATGAGTGCGACCCGGTCTGGCGTTAAATACGCACGGTGCAGCAGCCAATTCGGTTGCTTCATCATGACACCTCCTTTTCATAAAAGAAAACAGCTCAGTCTGATGCACTAAGCTGTTTTCATCCATATCATTGAATCAAGGGAAACGAGGGAACTGACCGAAGTCTGGCTTCCGTTTTTCCTTAAAGGAATCGCGTCCTTCTTTTGCTTCATCTGTTGTGTAATAAAGAAGGGTCGCATCTCCTGCAAATTGCTGAATACCAGCTAATCCATCTGTGTCAGCATTAAATGCAGCTTTCAAGAATCGTAAAGCAGTCGGGCTCTTTTCTAGCATGTCCTCACACCACTTCACTGTTTCTTCTTCCAGCTGCTCTAATGGTACAACTGTGTTGACAAGTCCCATATCAAGCGCTTCTTGTGCATTGTATTGACGGCATAAGTACCAGATTTCTCTTGCTTTCTTATGACCCACAATACGTGCAAGATAGCCAGATCCATAACCAGCATCAAAGCTGCCCACTTTTGGTCCTGTTTGTCCAAAAATCGCATTGTCTGCTGCAATGGTAAGGTCACACACGACATGAAGCACATGCCCGCCGCCAATCGCATAGCCCGCAACCATCGCAATAACTGGTTTTGGAATGACACGAATTAAACGCTGTAAGTCTAGGACGTTTAGACGTGGAATTTGATCGTCTCCTACATAGCCGCCATGACCGCGTACTTTTTGGTCTCCACCTGAACAGAATGCTTTTCCTCCAGCACCTGCAAGGACAATGACACCAACATCTGAATTGTCGCGAGCACGTGAGAATGCATCAATTAATTCACTTACAGTCTTTGGTGTAAATGCATTATGTACATGCGGACGGTTAATGGTGATTTTTGCAATCCCATTATATGTTTCATATAAAATTTCGTCATACTGACGCTCAGTTTGCCATTCAATAGCCATCAATATTTCCTCCTCTAATCTTGCGATAAAATAAACTCACTTACTATTTTACCAAAAAAATGTGGTTGTTCCACATGAACTGTATGCCCGGCATGCTCTACTACTGTGAATTGACTGTATTCAAGCTCCTGCTGCATACGTTTGGCGATGTCACAGAACTTTTTATCAAGTGTTCCGCAAATGAGTAAAACAGGCTGCTTTATCTGCTTTAATGCTTCCCACATAGACGGCTGTGAACCGGTTCCTATACCTTCTAAGCTGCGAGCCAGCCCGTTAGGATCGGCTTTTAGCCTTCCCTCTCTCAGTTGCGTTAGCCTGTCCGCTGGCAAGGATTTCTGCGAAGCAAACAGCGGAATGTTCTCCCAAAAATCCACAAACTGCGCTAATCCTTCATGTCTGATCTTTTGAGCTAGCTGATGATCATGATTCAGCCTCGCCATCCGCTCTTTAAAAGAGTTCAGCCCTGGAGATGTACTCTCAAGAATCAACTTGTTTACACGTTCTGGATAACGGGAGGCAAATGATAAAGCAATACGCCCTCCCATAGAATATCCGAGAATGTTCACTTTGTGAAGCTTTAATTGATCTAAAATCTCAGCAAGATCTGCCAGCTGCTGGGACATTGCATATCTTCTTATACTCTTTGGTGAGTCTGTGCGGCCATGTCCAAGCAAGCTGACCTGAATCAATCTCGTATGTTTTTCTGTATAAGTATTTAAAAAAGCCCAAGAAGCTGCACTCCCTGTAAAGCCATGTAAACATAACGTGGCATTTTCAGCAGATGGGTTATGGTCTATCACCTCATACGCCACACCATCGTGCATTCGTATTATGAGTGAAGGCATTCTTTTTTCACTTCCCTCAATATCTCGTCCATCATTTGGCGATGTTTGCCCACGCGAGAATGCCGGTCAGTTTCAATCTCAATTAAATGAAGCCCTGGTTCTTGGATATGCGCCAAGTACACATCTTTTAACTCTTCTTTCGTTGTCGGCTTCGAATAGGTTCCCCCATATAGCTTTGATGCATACTCAAAATTCAACCCAGTCGGCGTACCAAAGAGCTTTTCATAATACGGTTCATCGGATGCCTGCGGAAGGAAAGAAAAGATTCCTCCACCATCATTGTTTAACAACACAACCGTGAGCGGAATGTCCATTAGCTTAGCTGCAAGAAGACCGTTCATATCATGGTAAAAAGACAAATCACCGATGACTAAAGTGATGGGTTGTTTCAAGGCTGCATATGTTCCAAGAGCTGTGGACACAACACCATCAATGCCATTTGCTCCGCGATTCGCCATCATCCGAAACGGTTTTGACTGCGTTTCAAAAAAGGTATCGACATCTCGAATAGGCATACTATTTCCGATAAAGAGCACACTCTCTTTTGGCAAAAGGTGCTGCAGCTGACGATAGACATTTCCCTCAAATGTCAGGTCCTCATCATTGTATTGATTTGCATGCATTCTAAAAGAAGAATTGACACTCTGCCAGCGTCGTAAGTAAGATGTATCCTGACGCTTTTCCGCTCTCATCAAGACTTCTTCTACAAAAGAGGCTACATGACTTTCAATCATGTATGATGCGCTTAAACCAGGATCTCGATAACCACCCGCAGCATCGACGACAATCTGCTTCACTTCCGCATGCTTTTCCAGCCACTTAAATAAAGGCTTAGACACAGGCATCGGTCCAAAACGAATGACCATTTCAGGCAAGAGATGCTGCTGCAATGCCTCATCTTTTAACAAAGAATCGTATGCATCTATAATGTATTCTTCACTTTCATGTCCATTTCGCAAAAGAGAAAGCGGGTCAGCTAAAATTGGCAGATGCAAAGCTTTTGCAAGACGTAACACTGACGCCTGCTCTTCCGGCGAGTGAAGTTCACCAGCAACAATGATTCCTTTTGCCGCTTTGTTCATGATAGACACTAATTCTGACATAACCCGATCATCCGGACGAGCTTGACCTGCTGCTAAAACTTTGTTCGCAACTCCTTCTTCTCTATCAAAAGGATCAATAGACAAGTCAGGTAGCAATGGTTCTCTCAGCGGCACATTCACTTGAACTGGTCCCTTTGGCTCCTGCATAGACACATGACTTGCCCTAGCAGCAGCAGTTTGGACATACCGCAGCATCGTTTGGCTTTCTTCTGGCAAGGCTAAGTCTGTGAACCATTTAACAAACTTACCGAATAAGAATTGCTGATCAATCGCTTGAGGTGCCCCAACCTCCCTCAATTCGTGCGGCCGATCAGCAGTTAAAACAATCAGTGGTACCCGAGAATAATGTGCCTCGACAACAGCTGGGTAAAAGTTAGCTGCTGCCGTACCTGATGTACAAATGAGTAGCACTGGTGTTTGGCTCGCTTTCGCAAGACCCAGTGCATAAAAAGCAGCAGACCGTTCATCCACTAACACATGGACATTGATTTCTTGATGAGCAAGAGCGAGCATCGCAAGCGGTGTTGAACGGGAACCAGGACAAACAACCGCCTCCTTCACACCACTTTGCACAAATTCATCCATTAATCTGCCAATATATCTTGTCATGATTTGATTATTCAATGGGACGACCTCCAAGAGCAGACAGCATTGGTCTTAATTTCACTTGCGTTTCTTCATACTCCTGTTTTGCAAGGGAATCCTCTACAATTCCACATCCAGCAAACAAACGAACTTGGTCTTCCTCAATAAGACCTGATCGAATGGCGACAGCAAATTCTCCATTGTCCTTAGAATCAATCCATCCCACTGGCGCCGCATACCAACCGCGTTTCAACGGTTCGATTTCACGAATCACCTCTACCGCTTTTTCCTTAGGATATCCTCCAAGCGCTGGTGTTGGATGAAGCTGTTCAATTAATGAAAAGAGTGAACAGCTGCTTTTAATTTCTCCCACAATGGGTGTAAATAAATGCTGAATGTTTTTCGTTTTATAAAGACTTGGTTGATTTGGCTTATGCACATGATGGCAGTTTGCTTCAAATGCCTGCTCAATCATATTCACGACAATTTGATGTTCAATCAAATTTTTCTCATCACAAAGCAGTTCCTCACCTAGTGCCTGATCTTCTACTTCATCTTGACCACGAACAATGGAACCTGCCAAACACGATGAAAAGACTTCACCACCGCTTTTTTTCACTAAACGTTCAGGCGTCGCCCCGACAAATGCTTGTCTTCCCTGCTCTATAGCAAATACATAACTCGTTGTTTGATGTTTTAGTAATTCTGCTAATAGTGGAGCGAGTTCAATTTGATTTTTATAGTGAAGCAAGACTTCTCTTGCTAAAACAACCTTTTCATATTCGTTCACACGAATGTGTTCTGTCGCTTCATGGATTGCTTTCATCCATTCCTGGACATCTAACTCTTCCATATGAACAAGCTCAGCTTGTCCGTGATTTCTGACAGGCAATGCATCAAAATTAGAAGCTTTCTGTTCTAACTCTTGGATGAGCTGATGAACATTCCCGTCCACCTCATTCCATTCATTGATCGTTAGAAACGTGCCCTCTTTTGAAACAGTCAGCATCATCGATGGCACAAAAAAATGAGCCTCGCCAAATGCTTCCCAGTGACGCGCCTTCTCTTCATATGGATCAAATGAAAATCCTCCAAATAAAAGCGGACCAACTGCCGCTTGCTTTAACTCCTTCTCATCATGAAAATGGAACATATGCTGTTTCAGCTGCTCCCATTCTTGATGGACGATATTGAATCGTTCTTTGCCTTGCTCTGATGATTTAATCACGGCCGCTCTGCCAAGTCCAGAAAATATCATTTGGCTTTCTGGATCAGACCAAAAAAACCGCTCGCCTAAAAAATCCGCTTCGCCGCTTTGGAAAAAGGCAAGAGGATCCAGATCGTCAACTCTTCTGGAGTAGCTTATCAAAACAGCATGGTTGACGTTATTCGCTTCTTCTAATGTCGCAAGCGCTTCCTGCCGGAAAGTACTTTGCACTGTTGTCACCATGATACATTCCTCCAAAATCCATGAAATAACATATAAAAATAAAACCATCATGTAAAAAACACATGAACATTCGAGTATGTCGAATGACCTGCTTTTCTATTATAAACCTTAACAGATGAACTTAGTAAAGAAAACAGCTTTTAAAACCTCGAATCCTTATTATATCACGCTTTCAAGATTTTTTCGCTCCCGCTTATTGAAATGAGAACATCTCTTAAAAAATGGTAAGACCTGTTCGAAGATCAAGCTTTCTCTCTATATGGGAACGATTAGCAAACATCTTTTTCTTGTTTCATCGCATCAATATATTGACACCTTTTTGAACTTTGCTAAACTGGAATTTGGACGTGTACGTATTTTTTTATTTAAAGGAGTATATTTTATGCAGCATCAATCGATATCAGATCAGCTTTCACCAATTAAGCCTGATAAAAACTGGCGGATTTGGTGGAATTTACTACGACCGCATACATTAACAGCGGCATTTATTCCCGTTACTTTAGGAACTGTCCTAGCACTTCCGAGTGGTCAAATACATGTTGGGCTATTTTTAGCTATGCTATTTGCATCGATGTTTATCCAAATTGCAACGAACATGTTTAATGAGTACTTTGATTATGTTCGCGGATTGGACAATGAGAAATCTGTCGGTATCGGCGGAGCGATCGTGAGAAACGGTGTAAAACCAAAAACAGTTTTAGGCCTCGCTTATGCCTTATTCGCGCTTTCTTTATTACTTGGGATCTATATTTGCATGATGTCTAGCTGGTGGATTGCACTCATAGGACTAATTTGTATGGCAGCAGGCTATTTTTATACCGGCGGCCCTGTACCAATTGCTTATACACCATTTGGAGAACTTGTATCAGGTGCTTTTATGGGACTAGGCATCATTTTAATTAGTTTCTATATCCAAACAGGAACATTGACATCAAAAGCTGTGCTCATTTCATTACCCATCTCTATTTTAGTTGGTGCCATCTTACTGTCGAACAATATCCGTGATTTAGACGGTGATAAAGAGAATGGACGAAAGACACTTGCTATCCTAGCTGGACGTAAAGCGGCAGTCAACATCCTACTTTCCATGTTTGTGATCTCATATGTACTCATTTTTGTTTATATCTTTATGGATATCGTGGGTCTTTGGAGTCTTCTTGTCTTACTGAGTGTGCCAAAAGCTTATACAGCCATTAAAGAATTTAAGCAAAAAGAAAAACCAATTGAATTAATGAATGCCATGAAGTCGACAGCACAAACCAATACGTTTTTTGGTTTCCTGTTAACGATCGCATTGATCTTACAATACTATCTCGCATAACACGAAACGCCTGCAGCCGCAGGCGTTTTTTATTTGAAGAATTGCTTCAAATTGGCACAAGTCTTACATAAAAATTTGCTCATACTAACAATATGTTTGATATGAAAGGGTGATCGCTTTGTTATCTAAAAACGAATTACATCAGTTGAAGCAGCGACTTCTCGATGAAAAACAAGAAATTGAAGCCAAAAGCCATGACGATGAACAGAAAGTATCATTTCCTTATGATTCAGTGGGCGAACTGTCAGCCTATGATAACCACCCTGGCGACCAAGGGACAGAACTATTCGAACGCGGAAAAGACATTGCCTTAAACAGTTTGGAACATGAGCATCTGTCCGATATCAATGAAGCACTCCAAGCAATGGCAGACGGCTCTTATGGTTTGTGTAAAGTGTGTAAAGCCCCTATTCCTAAAGAACGCTTAGAAGCCCTTCCCACCGCCATCACATGCACAGAGCATTCCAAAGAACAGACTGTTTCACAAAACCGTCCCATTGAAGAGGACTTATTAAGTCCGCCCTCAGGGCAATTTGAAAATGAAGAAAGTGCTGCATATGATGGCGAAGATGCCTACCAAGATGTAGAACGCTATGGAAACTCTGATACCCCATCCGATATGGAATTTCCTCCATTGACTTACGATGATGTGTATACACAATCAGAAGATGAAGATTATGTGGAAGACTACGAAGGATTTGCAGCTGCTGATATTGAAGGTAAAGCAAGCAAGGTCTATCCAAATAAAGCACACGAAGCTTATGAAGAAGCATTAGATGAAGAAGGCGTCATGACAGTGTTTGGTGACTTGAAGCCTTACGAAGAAGATCCTTATACTAAAAAAAATCATTAGTCCCCACATATTGGGGGCTTGATGTTTATATCATGTAATAATTGGGAAATACGTTGAAGAGTGAATTGATTGGGAGGAGATTTCTGGATGGCTAAAAAAAGTATCATTTGGGCGGTTATCGTCTTCTTTATTACATACGCATTATTTTCTATTGCAGGGTTCCTGTTCCCTATCGACAGAGAATGGTATGACGCACTAAATAAACCTGAATGGACACCTAGTGGTGGTGTCATCGGTGCGGTCTGGGCTGTCTTATTCGCCCTCATTTCGTTATCTGCCGCCATCATTTATGCAAAGTATGGTTTTCAAAAAATCACATTACCATTTTGGATTCTGTTTCTTTTAAATTATGTATTCAATCAAGCCTTTAGCTTTTTTCAATTTACACAAAAAGATCTATTTGCAGCTACGATCGACTGCCTGCTTGTAGCACTGACAGCACTCTCACTTGTCATCGTCTCACGTAAACTAAGCAAAGTTGTCCCAATTTTATTGATTCCTTATGTTTTATGGGGATTCTTTGCGACATACTTGTCTTATACGATCTATTCCATGAATATGTAAAAAAAGACCGCTATGATGGCGGTCTTTCGTTTTGCGGAAAATAAAAAAGAGGTCTTTATTAGACCTCTTTAAAAAATGACCCGTACGGGATTCGAACCCGTGTTACCGCCGTGAAAGGGCGGTGTCTTAACCGCTTGACCAACGGGCCAGAAAAAAATGGCGGAGAAGGAGGGATTTGAACCCTCGCGCCGCTTGCGCGACCTACACCCTTAGCAGGGGCGCCTCTTCAGCCACTTGAGTACTTCTCCATTTGGCTCCGCAGGTAGGATTCGAACCTACGACCGATCGGTTAACAGCCGATAGCTCTACCACTGAGCTACTGCGGAAAGTCATGGTGGGCCTGAGTGGACTCGAACCACCGACCTCACGCTTATCAGGCGTGCGCTCTAACCAGCTGAGCTACAGGCCCATGAACGATATGCAAATGGAGCGGGTGATGGGAATCGAACCCACGACATCAGCTTGGAAGGCTGAGGTTTTACCACTAAACTACACCCGCAAAAATATGTATGGGGCGATTGATGGGAATCGAACCCACGAGTGCCAGAGCCACAATCTGGTGCGTTAACCACTTCGCCACAACCGC
>NZ_VSSC01000004.1:0-497153 GCF_008123875.1 Bacillus sp. Y3
GTGCTGAGAAGAATTTCTAGTGTGGAACATGAGAAAAACACCTTCCTTTAGTATGCTTTTCTCTATTATAAAATGGGATAGTGGAAAATTTAAGGGAAAAAATAAAGCTGTCGATATTTTCTCGACAGCCTGAGAACCAGGATCATAATATCCTGGTTCTTTTTTGTTAGTTTTATTGAACACGCTGTTCTACTTCTTGACAAATTTCATCAGCCGTCATACCTGACGCTGTAATGACAGATGCCTTTGTCGTTGTGTCTGAAATGCCAAGAACATTTGAATCTAACCCTGTGACCACATAACAGTCACACTGATCCATTTGCTGTTCATTTTGAATACGTACGACATCATACCCTTTTTGCTTCAAAAGTTCTTCTACATCGGATAAAGATGGTTCTACACCAATTCTTGTCATAATCAAGAACACCTCCTGTTCATAAGGTGTACAGGAGACCATTTGATTATTCATTCACCTGCTTGCTTTTTAAAATAAGCTGTCATGACGTTTACAGCTGTTTCAATCGCATTTTCGTCAGGCGTGAGTTTTGCATGGTGCAGACCATATTCTGAATCTACCCCTAGCCAAAACATGAAGCCAGGATATTTTTTCAGCATGTAGCCGAAATCTTCTCCTGTCATCGCTTCTCTGCATTCAATGACGTTCGCAAGACCTTCTTCGGCTACATATGACATAAATTCCTCTGTCAATTCCTTTGAATTGTCCACTTCGTAATAAGATGAAGGGTATCGAACTGTCGCCTTGCATTCGTAGCCAATTTCAATTCCCTTTGCAAGTGCTTCAATTCGTTTTCTCACCTTTTCCATAGACTCTGGCGAGAGCGTGCGAATGGTTCCATCCAGCTTTGCGTGCTGCGCAATGATATTTTGAGCAGTACCACCTGTAATCGTGCCAACTGTAATGACGGCACTATCAAGAGGGTCCACATTTCGTGAAATCACCGATTGCAGCTGCCCTACAAGTGCACTTGCAGCCACCACCATATCATTTGCTAAATGAGGGTATGCGGCATGCCCGCCTTTTCCTTCAAGATCGATCACAAGCTCACTCGTATTAGCAAATAATAGGCCCGGCTTTGTTGCAATCGTGCCGACTGGATATTCAGGTGCAATATGCAGCGCTGTAATAAAGTCTGGCGTCCATTTTTTTAGAACATCACTTGTAAGCATTGGTTCAGCTCCGCCTGGCCCTTCTTCTGCCGGTTGGAAAATAAATAGCAGATCTTCTTTGATTGGCTGATGCACGAAATGATCAATGATACCAAGAGCAATGGTCATATGAAGATCATGTCCACATGCATGCATGTGGCCTTCATGTACCGATTGAAATGAATAGCCCGTTTCTTCAGGGATAGATAAGCCGTCCATATCTGCACGATACGCAAAGACGCGCGTAGGATTTGTCCCTTTTACTTTCACAAAAAGTCCAGTCCGCCATGTTTCCATCTCGATTCGATCTGTTGGGTACGATTCGAGATGCTTGATGAGGTAAGCTTGTGTTTTAAATTCCTTAAAACCAAGCTCAGGAATTTGGTGCAAATCTCTTCGAATGGATATTAGTTGCTCACGATTTAACAAGTGAACTCGCTTCCTTTCCTCTATACGAATAAGACGTGGATATATCATCCACGTCTATGTCTTCAGCTGCGAATTGTGTCAATTAAAGCTGACGCAGTTCTTGTTTGATTTCAGTTTTACCTTTTGTTTTTTCATCAATGTCTTTGATTTTCTTTGCAGGTGTACCTGCTACAACCGTGTAAGGCTCGACATCGTTCACAACGATCGCTCCAGCTGCTACAACCGCACCTTTCCCAATTGTCACACCTTCTAAAACAACAGCGTTTGCACCAATGACAACATCATCTTCTACTACAACTGGCTTAGCAGAAGGCGGCTCAATGACACCTGCAAGAACAGATCCCGCACCGATATGACAGTTCTTACCTACTGTCGCACGGCCGCCAAGAACAACGTTCATATCAATCATCGTACCTTCACCGATGACTGAACCGATATTAATAGAAGCACCCATCATGATGACTGCATTATCGCCAATTTCCACTTGATCACGAATGATTGCACCTGGCTCAATACGTGCTTTGATGTTTTTCAAATCCAACATAGGAATCGCAGAGTTACGACGGTCATTTTCCACGACAACATCTTCAATTTTGTCTTTGTTTGATGCTAGAGCTTCTTGAATTTCGCTCCACTCACCGAAGACAACACCAGTGTTACCTGTGATAAATGTTTTTGCATGTTCACCAAATTCAATACCTTCTAAGTCCCCTTTAATGTAGACTTTCACAGGTGTTGATTTTGTACTATTTTGAATAAATGAAATAATTTCATTAGCGTCCATTTGTTTCATGTATGTATGTCCTCCTCTTAATTTATACTTCATTACTGTACCAAAGGAGAGTTTTAATGACAAGTGAAAGAATCGTCTGCGCCTTGGCAAATAAAACAAGCGGGCCTCTTTATCCCGCTTCTTGCTGGTGAAGATGAACAAATTGTCTACCAAAAGAAATCAATTCCTCTTCCTCGTTTCCTTCTGGATTCAGCTCAATTTTGATGGATGGCAGGACGATATCACCGCCCAGCTCCTTCACTTTTTCTTCAATTAAATCCACAGCTCCGCAAAAATGTTCATAAGATGTATCTCCAGAACCGAATACAGCAAATGCTTTACCCGTCAAATCAAGCTCTTCCATTTCCTCATATAGATCAATAAAATCATCTGGAAGATCACCATCTCCCCAAGTATATGCACCTAACAGAATGTGCGAGTAATCATGAAGAAGTTCAGCATCAATATCCATCGCTTCATGCCGGTCCACGCTAGCCCCAGCTTCCTTTAATCCTTTTTCGATTAAATCAGCCATTGCTTCTGTATTTCCTGACATTGTGGCATACACCAATAAAACTTTTTTCGTCACTTTTTCTTCCTCCTTATTAATGAATCAGTGCAGGTTCCTCATAAGGCCTGACAAACTTACTTTCATATAAACCCGCACAGAAAAAATTCTCCTTTTGATTGGCGACACGAAAACCGTGCCCTTTGATCGTATCAAACCACTTGAGCTCTTTTTGCTCTATATCAAGCTGATACACCTTAGAAAATCCATGCTCGTCCTGTGAGGTGGTCACATACACAATGCCGTTATCCTCTGACACATCCAAAAATGATTCCTCTCGCGCAAAAGCTTGTGATTGAATATCATGCAGCATATTGGTATGTAAGTCTAAAATTTGAACAGACCCTTTTTTCCCTTTTTTAGAGCCCAACGCACAGACAAGGAGGTGTTCCCCGCAAAGCAGCATAGAAGCAGTCATTCGGTGCTCTTCTCTGTTTAGGAGAAAAACCTGTTCACTTTGGAAGTCATACACCCATATTCCTCCATGTACCTCATGAATCTGCGTTCCAATATAAAGATAATCACCGGCTACACATAATGAACGAATCACAGGGGGCTGATTCACATGAGCAAATGGCTTCATAATTTCCCAGGAAATTCCGAAATCGGTTGACACATAAATACTATGTTTTCCATGTGCGCATACAAACCCATCTTTGCGTCCTGTAATAGACCAAACAACTGCATTTGTCGGAAAAGATGATAGCGCCCATGTGTGGCCCTCATCTCCTGATCGTATGACAGTTCCATTTTCACCAACACCGAACAAATAAGGACCAATATAACTGATAGCATGGATTTTATGCTTAAGCTTAAAAAGCTGCTGCCATCCGCCCTCCACACTGTAATGGAAAATACCTTCTCGTTTGACAGCAACAAAGTAGCCGCCACTTTTAGACGCAGCAACAGCTGTCGCACCTTTATGAAACATGATTTTCAACTCTTTTCTCAGACAATGATGCCCACGTTAAAAAGCTCGTTGCAAACTCCTCACAGCACGCCACATCTTCATCTGTATCTGGCGCAAGTTCCATTTTCAATGTTTCAGGAAATACGGATGCACCTGTCGATTTCAGCATGTCATGAAAGGTATGAACAGCCTCGCAAAACTTCGGATAACTGTAATCGCCTGATCCAAATACCGCCGCTTTGATGTGACTAAGTTCAAGTGCTGAGACCTCTTCATAAAAATCTTCAGCTTCATAAGGTAAATCACCGTCACCCCATGTATAAGAGCCGATCATGACATAATCGTATGAAGAAAGATCTTCTGCACTTGTGTCGTCAAATTCAATCATCTCTGTCTCTATCCCTTTTCCTTCAAGCGTTTGTTTTAAGATCGCTGCCATGTCTTCCGTATTGCCAGACATACTCGCAAATGCAATTAGTGCTTTCATCTATTGGTCACCTCATCTAAATGATAATCATTTTCAATTATTATATGTACACTTTAAATGATAATGATTTTCATTGTCAAATGTTTTATGAAAAGGTGCTGTTCAAAATAAACATGACGTACATCAAAAAACCGCTCATTCCAATTGGAAGGCGGCTTTAATTGATCATCACTCTATCTCTTTGTGATTTACTCTTTTTTTATTTCTGAATAAAATATGGACCGCAATCTGTTTCGTGCGTCATCACAAATGTCCAATTTTCTTCCCAATCCATGACATATAGATCGCTATAGTCCATGTGTCCGTCTGTATACGGCAATTCCTTTACTGACAGGTCAGCGGCGTTTTCAAACAGATACGCTTCTTGAGTAAATTGATAAAAAATAGTACATGTATGCTTTGATTGCTGATGAAAGGCGTTTATCGCTGCCTCTTTTTCAAGGCATTCAACTTTTCCCCAGCTGCATAAGTGCCATAGGAAACCATCCATCCCAATCTCTTTTTGTTCTTCTAAAGAAAGATGACTTGCAAAACGTCCACGCCATCTCTCGCGTAAATAAGTTCCCCACTTCGGTATATCCATCTTCTTTTTTTGTTGATTTCTCATCATTTCTTCCAGCTTTCTGCTTTTTCAGTATGAAACAGGTAAATCTATTAGAAACCTAATCAAACCACTTATCCTAAAAAGCACCTCCTCTTCCAGAAGTACTTACACTGCCTCACTTTCAAGCATTTCTTTCACCACACCAACAAATGCTTGAACTTGTTTTAACTGAAAAGAGGCTTCATATCCTAACAGCCACGTGTCACGTCCGATTTGCTCTCCATTTGCGTCTACGAGCGGGGTTTTGTGTACACTTTTCTCATGATCATATAAGGTGACCGAAGGCAAAATGGCGTAGCCGATACCGTGATAGGCCATTTGTTTACATGTCTCAATCTGGTCCACAAGAATCGTCTGTTTTGGCGACACTTTAAACTTTTGATGCCACCAGTGCTGAATTTCTTGATAATAGGTGCTATCACTTTTAAATTGAATAAACGGGCGTTCTGTCTCAATTAACTCATCCACGTCCTTGATGACAGAATCGACTAAATATAAATGATCGGTCATTAAGTATTCCTTTGTGCCCTTCCAATCAGGATTCCCGCGAATGATGCCAATGTGGACATGGTCTTCATACAGACTTTTAAGCATCTCACTGCTCCAGCCTGTCACAAGAGATACTTTGGCATTTGGGTATTTCTCGACATACCGCTTCAGCACCTTTGGCAGCCAGTGCTGACCAATAATGGACGCAACGGCAAGCTTGAGTGTACCGTGAATTTCTCCTTCAAGCTCGTCAATTCTCTCTCGCACTCGATCCTGCTCAGTCGTGACCTCTTTGGCGAATTGAATAATCTGTTCGCCAGCTGAAGTGACTGTCAGGCCTTTTTGTGAACGAAAAAAGATTTTGGTTCCCCACTCTTTTTCAATCGTTTGCAGCCTTTGAGATAAGGCAGGCTGAGAGACAAAGAGCCGCTCTGAAGCCTTTCTCATATTCAATTCCTCACTAAGTACAACAAGCATATGTAACTCTTGAAGCTGCATGGGCGCCCTCCTTCTCTTGATAAGTTTTTCTTATTTTATATAGTCATTATATAAATAATAGCTTATGAAGGCAAAAAAAATAAGCTGGGCTGCAGCTCATTTTTTTGCGGAATGAATGACTTCATTTAAGCGCTTTAATACAACACGCCGAGTGAAAATTCCTTCGAATACTTGCTCTTCATTTTCCACACAAACAAATCCATTATTCGTTACAGCGTGAACACCTTTTAAAACAGGATCAGTCGTTTTCAGTCTTGGAATATCTGATAGCATGACCTCTTCTACCTTCAATTGGTCGAGCTTTTCAAATTCAATTCGTTCTAAGCCAAAGATTTTATCCATGATCATATTTGTTCCAATTAACCCATGAAGGTGATAAGAAGCATCCAGAACAGGTATGGCTGTATATCCTGTTTTTGTCAGGACCAATAGGGCGTGCTCAAGATTATTTCCAATTTGAACGTGTGCCACTTTATCTGCATCAATCATATGCTCAGCTACTGTTGACTCAAGTAATTGAGCCGGTTCTATCTCTATCATGTTTCTTCGACCCCTTTTCTCTCAATCATCAATCATACATTCCCCTTTAACATTAAGCATAAACTAAAACGAATTTTGTCGAAAGATTTTTTTCTGCATAAAAAAGATACTCAGCGTAGAGTATCTAATAGAATGTTCAATCGATATTAATTCTCAAACCTTACTCTGTCATACAATGTGATCAATTTCTTATACGTATTGTCGTCGACATTTTTTGTTCCACATTCTATATCATTGATCTCACTGCTTAGTAATTCGACAGCATATTCCTGATTCAGTAATACGTTTAATAATAGCTTTTTCTCTTCTTCATTAAAACGATTTTCGATGACGCTCATTCAACATCAGGCCCCCTGTTTCATATATGCTTTTATATTGATTAGCAGGCGTTTGAATGTCTGCTTCCTCTCTATACAGCTAGAATAAGGAACTAGAATCGAATCGTCAACCGCACGTTTCGACAACGTTTGGAGAAAAATGACGGAATTTATTTTGTGTATCGATTGGCGTAGCAAAATGCTGCGTATGAGTCGGGTTTTATTTTTGCTTCAATTCCCATGGCTGTGATCATTCCGGTCATTTCCTGGATCAGCTCTTTTGTACTTCCTTTTTTGCCAATATCTAGATGGACTTCAAAACGAAGGTCTGCCCCTTCCTCAGCAAACGGAAGAAGCAAATCCATCAGTTCTGTTAAAGGTCCCTCAAGGATGTCTGCACATACCTTTTGGCTAAACGCTGTCTCTAATGAAATTTTTTCTCTAAGACTTTGTACAGGCCGATTCAACACTTGCTGCGTGAGACAGCCCCAAGCTCCTTTGCCGATCCGGTGAAGATGAATTGCAGTCATAAATGTTGTGACATTCTGATTGACCTGAGAGTCCGTACCAATTGATAGTACATAAACAGATCTCGGGTCTTTTTGAATAAAGTCTTTCATTCTCATGACAACATCAGAAAACGCTAAATGCTCTTCAGAAAGATTAAAGAAAAAAGAATCACTCACAGAAAGGAACTCCTTTTCAATGGTCTCTTATCCGAATATTGCACTGAATGATCATCTTCCATTTGCTTATCACCTATGAAGTGTATGCTTCCGCAATCAACGAAGGAATTCTTAGAAAAAACATTTCATACGATTCAGCTTAGGATTGTAGAAGCTCAAAAATCTCAATCGAAATCATATCAATGTTGTCAAATGGGAAAGTGTTTGGCTTATCCCCTTGTTGAAAAACAGTCAATTCAAACGTTTGATTCTTTTCGAAATACTTAACACTACAGATTTTCTCACCGTTCACTTCGAAATAACGCTGTGCCGGCTCGTTTGCAGCTTCTGCTGTCTCTTGAAGACTTTGCAGCCTTGTAATGATACCCATTAATTGTGACATTCTAAAAAAAGACTCCTTTCAAAAAAACAACTCAAGATGAACCCGTATTGATTATACACAAGTCCTACAAAGCATCATACCATAAAGTGTTCTCAGATGATATTTTTCCTCTTGAATTCAAAAAAAGAAAAAGAATCTGTTTTTTTATTTTGAGTCTTTTTTCTTATCTCATGCATCTTGTTTTTTATAAACCGGCCGATCTCATCAGGCGTTTCGCAATTTCGTCAAAATCTTCTTTTGAAATACCTGGAGCAAACTCTTCCGGCAAATCTCTATAATCTGGCACGGGTGCACCTTTTGGTGTGCCCTCAATAACTGTCAGCGGCTTTCCATCAATTGGATGGTTTCCTTTCCAAATTTGATTGATATCCTTATAATCCGTGTCACTAAATGTATACAGTTTTGTATGAATATTCTGATCTTCAAACTTTCTTGCAGAGTCAAAGTATTTATTGTCGAGATTTGGAATCGGCAGCATCTTCCCAACATCTACCCCTGTCGCTACCTCAAGGGCTTTTGCATACGCCACAACATGAACGCCGCCTCTGACAAGTAAATAACCGATCATTTCTCTTGCCGTAGGGTGATCCGTCATTTCATATACGCGCATTTTATGCGTACGAGCTCCGCACTCTAGGAAGAAGTTATGAAGAAGATCCAGAATCAGATTACCACTTGAGAACACATTCTCACCTGTCCACGGCTTTGCCATGGAGTCAAACGGATAGCCTGTTTGTGCCGTTTGGATAAAATGCTGCGTATTTCGTTTATCAACAGCCGCTTTCATCGGGGTCGTATCTGGATCGCCCCCATGGGTGGTTCCCGTAATCATGAGATTGACTGCAGTTGTCACAAGCTCTACATGACCGAATTCTTCAGCTGTAATACTTGATACAAGATCATAAAATGGTTTGAGCTTTCGTTTCCCTCTAAAGTTAAACGATTGAAACATGTAGTTATTTAATGTGGACATTTCACCAAATTTTCCGCCGAGTAATTCTTGCACAGCCGCTGCACCATTTGCATCTGGGTGATCAGGCATTGGTAAATCAATCAGCAGCCGCTTGTCACGTTTGATCATGACTTTTCCCTCCTACTGTCTAACTATCATCATTTAAGGTGTATGGATGAATTGGGATGTCCTATGCATGAAGGGAATGATTGGCGCACAAAAAAAACTTGGCGGGGGTAGCGCCAAGTTTTTTGGATCTTGATCTGATAGAGGGGTTGGGGAACAGAGAGTAGCTTCTCTCTATAACTAAATGATAATGATTATCAGTTTCATTGTCAACCATTTTTTCTATCTTTTTTCTAATAAAAAAAACAGCCTTGACGGCTGCTTTTAAATTAATCCTTCCTGCTCATACAGATAAGCATACGGAAGATCTACAAACAAATACACGTCTCCCTCTAACGGATAAGAAAACGTACGTATTCGTTCTCCAGTTTCTAAATCACTGTAGATATCGCTGAAAAATCCTTTTCCGCTAATTCTCATTTGAAGAATATTTGCTAGAAAATAAGGGCGCCAGCTCCAGTTTTTCTCTATATACTCTGGCTGAAACAGCCATTCTTTCTCTTTCTTAAACACATTTCCAGTGATTTGAAACCCTTCTTCATTACACATATAAATGCGAAAGCTGCAATCGGTTAGTTCAAGTGCCAGTTTTTGTATAAGTTCATCATTTGTGCTGCATGATTTTTTTAACGTACTGACAGCTTGATGTATTCGCTTATAAAAGGTTTCAGAATGTTCATAGACAGCTTGGAGTTTCTTTTTCTCATGGGCAATGAATTGTTGAAATTCTTCTTTAAGCTGTTCTTTTCGTTTGTTACGGTCAATTAATTGTGCCACAGGCTCGTGAAGGTAGAAGCCTTGAAAATATCTTCCGCCATTTCTCCATGCATATTGCAGCTGAAAATTCGCTTCAATGTCTTCATAGATTAAAGCCGCTCCTATTTTTCTTGCAAGAAGTGAAATGCTGTATAACACATATTCATAGGAAGGAGATGGAGACGAAGCCCTTAAAGCCTGTAGATCTATTTTTAATAGATCAGGTGAAAGCAGAGCAATCCTGTCAAGATTGCTGCTTTCTTTTCCTATATTAGATACGGCGATTTTGATCCCATATGTACGATAATACGTTAACGTATGGTAAAGCTGTTCAATGTCGCCGCTAAATGTATGTTCAGTTATTTCAATGACAAACCGGCTAAGCTGAATACCCTTTGCTTCATATTCTTTTAAAAGTTCTAAAAAACTTTCGCCATGATCAAGCATGAGGACATTCGCATCATGATTAATAAAGATGAGCAAATCTTCATCTGCGGTTGTGAAGAGATCAAGCGCTTGACTTAATACTTTGTGATCTACTTCCAATTTATATTCGTCAGGAATAGATGAATCCGTAAAGAAGGAGCCTAGACTAACTGTTCCCGACTCAAGCTTCATTCTTCCAAGAATCTCATAGCCTATCACTTTTTGTTCCTCCGCACTGAAGATCGCTTGATAGTGCGGGAAAACATCTTCAATATTCGTTAAAATATCCAATGGATCGACCATTTTCATCACCTGCTTCTCTCTTTGTGTGATTATACCATATCAAAAGCAGGTCTTACACGGTCATTCAAAATGGTGATTGGTTGAGCCATTGCCCCCCATCCATCGTGATACAATCTCCATTAATATAAGATGCATGCTCAGATAATAAGAAACTCGCAAGTTCTGCAATTTCTTCTGGTGTGCCAAGTCTACCGAGCGGAACACTATCTAATGTTCTTTGGGCAGCCTCTTCAGATTCCCACAGTTTATCAGCACCACCTGTTCTTTCAATGGGCCCCGGCGCAATGGCATTTACGCGAATGCGATATTGCTTTCCCCATTCGACTGCAAGCGTTCGGGTAAGTGATAGTACGCCTGCTTTTGCGGCTGCTGAATGCGCTACACCAACACCAGCCCCCCATGCATATGTGGCGACCATGTTGATCATACTTCCGCTTTTCTTTTGACGAATCCAATAGTTGCCCACTGCATGGCTGCAAAAAAAGGTGCCATTTAGCACAATATCAATGACCGCTTTCCAGCCGTTAGGAGACAGTTTTTCTGCTGGAACTAAAAAGTTGCCTGCTGCGTTATTGATGAGTGCATCCACATCACCAAATGTATCTACTGCAAACTTCACCATTTGATCAGCATCTTCTGGATGTCGCACGTCCATTTGAAAATAAGCGATCGAACCACCTTGCTGTTTGATTTCATTTGCCGTTGTTTCAAGGGTCTCTTCTGTTCTTCCAGTAATCAAAACATTCCAGCCCCCGAGTGCCAAATGAGTCGCCATCGCCTTTCCCATTCCGCTTGATCCCCCTGTGACAATCACTGTTTGCTTCGTCATTTGTTCTCCCCCTTTGTGTATTTTGAATGACTATTCATTCATTATCCATCTATCATATCATGATTTCCCCTCCATACACCATATGGGAGATTCATCAAAAATCATGCTATACTTAATTTTATTTTTAAAGGAGTCTTATATGAAGCAACTTTCCCGTAGGCAATTTTTAAAAGGAGCAGCTGGTGCGAGTATTCTCGGACTTTTGGCGACCACATCCGGTTATGGCTATGCTCGGTACATTGAGCCGCGCATGATCGACACCGTATCACTCACCATTCATGATGCTCAGCTACCGGCTTCTTTTGACCAGTTTAAAATTGCGCAATTTAGTGATGTTCATTTAAGTGATACATTTTCGGCAAAAGATTTAGAGACTGTTGTCCAAAAGATCAACGCTGCATCTCCCGATCTCATTGTGTTTACAGGTGATCTTGTTGATTTTGAATCATCGATTGAAGAACATGAAAAAGCCAAAGCCTCTTTGTCTAAGCTTGATGCTCCGTTTGGAAAGTTTGCCATATGCGGAAATCATGACTACGGACCATTTGGCATTGATCTATATGAGGAAACGATGAAAGCTTGCGGTTTTACATTATGTAAAAATGAAGTGTTTCACTTAGAAAAAGAAGGCGGACGCATACAGATCGCTACACTGGATGATCTCATGATGAGTATGCCTGATTACCATTTCATCAAACGAGAAGTCTCTTCTGATCTCTTTACGTTATTGCTTGTGCATGAGCCTGATGCGGCACTAGAGCTTGAAACAACACCTATTAACTTACAGCTTTCTGGGCATACGCATGGTGGTCAAATACAGCTTCCTTTCTATGGACCGATTCTCACAGCACCTTTTGGGCGAACATATGTCGAAGGCTTATACGGTAGCTATCAGCACCGTATCTATGTCAACCGCGGGCTTGGGACAACTAGACTGCCGCTTCGGTTTTTAGCCAAACCTGAAATCACTTTTTTCACCTTAACATCTCACGTGTAAAGAAAAGCCAAATCACCTTTTCCTGCATATGTATAAACAAAGATCATTCTCATGACAAATGTTAGGAGAAACCTTACTGGGCCTGATCCCGTCCATATAGTATATGTGAGGCGGGGATCATGGCTTCTTTTATTTGAGTAAAAGGAGTGAGCTTTCGTGCTGCGATACACGGTAAAAAGTGGAGAAACACTTGCTTCTATAGCACTTGATTTTCGAACAACGACAGATGCTTTAAAGGCTGCAAATCCGTCACTTCAAGCCCGCGAACCAGAACAAAATGAAGTCATCATCATCCCTGGGTTACCGGATCCTAACACGATCCCTTACCGCATATCTGTGTCAATTTCAGCGAAACGTCTCGTGCTGTTTTCTGGATCACAGCTCTTGCGCTCATACCCGATTGCAACCGGCAGAATATTAAACATGACACCGACAGGTTCTTATTATATTGTCAACAGACAGCCAAACCCAGGAGGTCCCTTTGGCGCCTATTGGCTGAGCCTTTCAAAAGTTCATTATGGCATCCATGGAACGAATAACCCGTCTTCAATTGGTAAAGCTGTGTCTAGAGGGTGCATTCGCATGTACAATCAGAATGTCATCGAACTTGCTTCAATTGTTCCAAATGGAACACCTGTGACCATTAGCCAGTAGGAGAAATCAATTGTACGAATGGTTAAAATTTTATATGATAGAAAGTGGGATCTTCAGGTTAAGGAGCGTATTTATGGATATTTTTAAAAACAGAAATTTTGTTCGTCTCTTTTTTGCAGCACTTGCCTCGCAAATGGGGACAACAGTAGGCAATATGGCGTTTGCCTTTTATTTGCTCGACCATTTTAGTCATCAGCCCGCTTACGCCACTTTAGCAGAGCTAATGTATTCACTGCCTACGATCTTTGTCTTTTTTATGGTCGGTGTGGTCGCAGACCGTTTTGATCGTAAAAAAGTCGCAGAGAATTGTGATTGGATACGAGCTGGGCTGACGATCGTTTTATTTATCGTCATTTATTTTAATTCACTGCCGCTTATTTTCTTGATCTTGTTTATACGAAGTGCCATTACGAAGTTCTTCTATCCAGCTGAAGCCTCTCTCGTTCAGGCCATTTTAAATAAAGATCAATATGCAAAAGCTGCTGGTTTAAATCAGATGCTGTTTAGTTTGTTTATGGTATTTGGTGTTGGAATTGGTGCCATTATGTATAAAACGATTGGACTTCACGGTGCCATTACCATTGATTTGGTCAGTTTTATTATTTCCGGTATTCTCATTCGATCATGCAATATTCCAATTGAAGCACGACAGCCAAATGGACAAGCAGGCTGGAAAGGCATGACCGTTAAAACGTCTCTAAAAGATTTTAAAGAAGGCATTCTCTATATTTTAAAAAATAAATTATTGGCTTCTTTAATTTTCGGCTTTTTTGTTTTTGGTCTTGTGAATGGCGCATTTGCCGTTCTTCCGATGTTTACAATGAAATACGGTCTTTCACCGGACCATTTTGAACTGCATACATCCTTTTTTACGATCGCAATCGGTGCCGGCCTTCTAGTTGGAAGCTTACTTGGCTCTATTCTTGCGAAAAAGGTAAAGATGCAATATCTCATGTCGATTCCAATTCTAGTTGCAGGTATTTTAATTTTTGTCCTTGGTTCTACCCATACATTATGGTTATTTTATGTCACATCATTTGTCATTGGTACATGTATTGGTCCAGTCAACATTGTCATTGGAGGCTGGCTCCCAAGAATTGTTCACCCTCGTCTGATGGGACGCGTATCAGGGTGGGTTGATCCGCTCACCATGTTTGCACAATCAATGACGCTAGGTTTAATTGCCGTGTTATTTCCAAAGCTCATCACCAATGTTTCTTACATTTATTACGGAATGGGTATTATTATTTTACTCGTTTTCCTTTTTTACTTCATTACACTGCCAAAGTTCAGCAGAGAAGCTGCCGACTTAGATGTACAGCGTGAATTAAAAGGTCAGGGAGTACAATAGATGAAGCAAAAAGGGCTAAAATAATGTTTATTTTAGCCCTTTTTCTTCTTTTCAGCGTGATAGAAAACCTTTGCAGTCTAGGAAGGGCGAGTAATGGAGCGGAGCGAATTTCACATTCGTGAGCACCAGCACGCAGGACTGACAAAGATTGCGAGGGTTTGTCTACACGCTGAAAGGACTTTCTTCTATAGAAAGTCCTTTTTTCATGGGTGTAACATAAACGACGATTATTTTTTCTGCTCATGGAAATGATTCGAAGCAAAATGAACGATTCTATCGACTGTATAAATGCTAATAAATAAGATGAGAAAAAGAAGAAAAGGATGAATCGGCCGATCATCTATCACGTACACAATGCCTCCAACCACAAAAGCGACCAATACAGGCGTTAAAATATCTTTCAATCTAAACCATCCTTTCTGTTCTCATTGACTTTGCTCTTCTTATCTTACAACCAATTTTCCTTTTTATGAAATAAAAGGAATGTGTATAAATGCAACATTTTTAATAAAAATTCTTTACAATATTGGAAGTTTTATAGTAATATAGTCAGGTTGGAGGTGAAGGGTATGCTAAAAAGCTATTATTTTATTCATACAAAAAATGATCAAGGACAATACGTTGTACATACAGAAGACTGCGCATTTTTAGGTGATGCAGCAAGTCGTACGTTGATTGGTCTGCACATGAACAGTGAAAGCGCCATGGATGAAGCCAAAAAAATGACGAGTGAAACTGATTTTAACGGCTGTTTTTACTGTGCTTATTCTAGCCATACAAAATAGTCCATGTTTTTAAGCCATATGTTCGACTTTGATTGTCTTGCATATGGTAGATCTGCAATCATCAAAAACTTATTTAATTTTGATCTGTACAATAAAAATCCCCTATTAAAAGGGGATTAAGTTATATCTATTTGCTATTAACTTTTAGACATGTTTATGAATTTTCTAACGTTTTTTTATATTAATTGTTTTAGATTGTGCATACCCTAGATCTTTACCATTCTTACTAGATAAATTGACATGTACAACAGCTTCATATCCTCTATGTTTGTATTCTGGTAGATTTAAGCTTAATTTTTTCAGCGGGGTTTTATATTTAAAACTCCCTCTCTCAAATTCTGCGGTATATGTATAGAGTCCGATTGGAGACAAATGAGCATCATATCTTAGTTCACCACATTTACCATTTTGTTCAATTGTAAAATCAACAGTTTTAGCTTTTTTAGAATAATTGGTAGCATCTGTCCATACTCTTACCTTACATGTAGATTTAGCAAAATAAGGGGTTTGCCAATTGCTAGTAGCAGCTGATGCATCGATAGAAAAAAAGATTGATACACATAAAAATACAAACGAAATTACTAGTCTTAACTTCATAAAATCACCCTTTTTTAAAAATATATAGAAATTATACAATATTATTACATTTTGATCAACAATTCCTTCTGAATCACAATATACGAAAACGTTTTAAAAATTATTTTTTCAATTTTCATATTATAAATAATTTTTTGCGTATTTAATCCCATTTTGTTTCTATAATAAACATCAAGTCATGTGCACAATTAAAAAAATGCCGATCAAGTCCAATACATATATCACTTTTAACAATAACCCTATTTGCAATTTACTAATAAAAACGTATAATTTATACTAAGCACAGGAAGACGAAAGACAAAGGAGAGAAAAAATGGACGATTATGCTCATACTAAAGACATAGAACCTACAGCAGAAAACATCGCAAAAGCCATTTATACTGTTAACCGCCATGCTAAAACCGCACCAAATCCCAAGTTTCTTTATCTTTTGAAAAAACGTGCGCTGCAAAAACTATTGCAAGAAGGTAAAGGAAGAAAAGTGGGCCTACATTTCTCTAACAATCCCAGATATAGTCAACAACAGTCCGACGTGCTGATTGAAATTGGAGATTATTATTTTCATCTGCCACCAACTAAAGAAGACTTCGAATTTTTGCCACACTTAGGAAATTTAAATCAATCATATCGCAATCCAAAAGCGAATATGTCATTAAATCGAGCGAAACAAATACTTCAAACGTATGTCGGTTTAAAAGAAAAACCTGCCGCCACAAAACAAAAATCACATTATACAAAACCCGTCTTCAAACGGCTCGGGGAAAGTTATTTTTAAACAGAAAAACCACTCAAAGCGAGTGGTTTTTTCTTTAGATAATAAAATGATCTACTTTTTCAATCAACTGATGAATTTCTGGTTTACTAATTTGATCATCTGCACCGATGGTTTCCCCTTTATGACGCAGATCGTCCGTAATTAATGAAGAGAAAATGAGAATTGGAATGGACTGTGTTAAAGGATTGTCCTTCAGCAGCTTTGTTAATCGATGTCCATCCATTTTTGGCATTTCTATATCCGTAATAATCATATCAATTTCTTCTGTCACACTAATGCCTTTACTGACAAGATCCATGACATGGTCATATGCTTGTTTCCCATCTTCAAAGGTCACAATGTTTTTATAGCCTGCCTCGGTTAATTCATTTGTTAATAAGCGCATGAGAAGGGGAGAATCTTCCACAACATACAGCTTCTTCCCTGTTCTTCTCTCGTCTTTCTCACCGTCAAACATATGATATGTGTCTACACCAGATGCGGATTCAATATCATAGATGATTTTTTCGTAATCTGGAAGGAAAATCATTTTCTCGTCAAGCTTGATGATCCCTGTTAAATGACGATCCATTCCTTGATTGAGTGCAGTTGGTTTTTCAATCTCTTCCCAGCTGACGCGGTGAATTTGTGATACCGTTCCTGTATGGAACACAAATTTCCGTTGGTTGAATTCAGTCACAATGTATTTCTCTTGTTCTGACTGATCTGACTCGACATTAAAAAAGGAAAATAGATTGATGACTGGTAAAATCTCGCCTCGTAAACTAATCATCCCTTCTACATCTTGGTGAGAGTGCGGTACAACTGTCACCTCAACTGGCTGAATAATTTCTCTTACTTTCATGACGTTAATGCCGAATTGATTTGAACCAATTTCAAACTTCACAATTTCCAATTCATTAGTACCAGAGTCAAGTAAAATTTCTTGTTTGTTTAAAGCCACGGAAATCCCTCTATTCTTCAATATAAGATTGTACTTTTTATATCGGCAGCATGGGTAAAAAGTTGACGTTTCTTTACGCTTTCTCTCGCACGAATTGATGAATCACAAGTCCTATGGCTGCAAGGATGAGCAAAGACCCTAATGCAAGACGGCTTGCGAGATTCCCATGTGATGCAAATAGAAGTGTGACGGAGCCATAAATGATGGGACCAACAATTGAAGACACCTTTCCCGAAAACGCAAAGAGACCAAAAAATTGCCCTCGTTTTTCTTTAGGCGTCAGCTCAATAATGAGGATTCGTGATGATCCCCAGCTTGCGCCAAGTGAAATGCCGAATAAACTGCCTGCTACCCAGAAGACCCATTCAGTTGTCGCTGTCACAGCTAGAATGAGCGCCACAATTAAAATGACATACACGACTGTAATCGAGCGCTTTGCCCCGATGGCCTTTGTGACATATCCGAATAGAAACGAGCCAATGATACTTGAAATCGTGGACACAAGATAAAGCAAAATAAATTGACCTGCCGTAAAACCAATGATAATTTTTGCATAAACAGCCATCATCGCAATCGCTGTCTGCAACGCATCATTCATAAAAAAGAAAGCGATCATAAAAATAAAGGCCGGTTTGTACTGCTTCATCTCTTTAAATGTACGAATAATCTCTTTATACCCGCTGAAAAAAGACGCCTTTTTCTCTTGCTGCGGGAGAGGTTGAGGATCTTTTATAATAAAGAGAAAGGGCAGAAAAAAGAGAAAGAATAAAAGGGCTGTCGGAATGAATGCTTCATGAAACTGGTCATTTCCTACAAGTAAATAAACAGAAAGGCCGACAAGTGTACCTAAATAGCCGACAGCAATACCGAATCCAGAAATGAGGGGGATTTCATCCTTTGTCCCAAGATCGGGCAAAATGGTGTCATAAAAAACAAGACTAGAGTGATAGAAAAATTTGGCGATGACGAACAAGGTAACCACCACCAATAAGGAGACAGGAAGACCAAACCATTCGCTTGAGAAATCAATCCCAGCAAAGATCCCCATCATAAAGGTACAGGCAATACAAATCAGGGTAAACACTGTGATATACCGCTTCTTTTTCCCTGTACGATCAATCAGCACACCATATAAAGGCGTAAAAATGACGAGGAAAAAGCTTGCAAGTGCGTTCGCATAAGAAATAAATGTGCTGGCGATTTGATCCATCCTCGCACTGTCGCCTATCGTCTCCTGCAAGTAAAATGGGAAGAAAATGGTGATCATATTCGATGAAAATATCGTATTTGCAAAATCATACAATGCCCAGGCCAAAACAGGTGCTGTGAAAAAGAGCCCGAAGCTTGCCCCTTTTTTCTGAACGGTCATTTTCCCTCTTTTCAATAGATTGACTCCCTTCTCTGCTTTATTTTCACTATCATTCTACTTTATGTGACGTTTCCCTCTTCCATACAAGCAATCTATACAAAAAGCACCCCGTACTATTTAGCAGAGGTGCTTCTTTTCATTATTTCTTTACGACAATGGTACTTGCAATCAAGTCGTGAAGTGCTTGTTTTTTTTCTGTGAAAAACGCAATGATGTAGCCAATGAATAAGATTGGAGACAAAAAGCCTTTTGCAAAAAAGCGGCCTGTCGCGCGCCCAAATGTTATTTTTCCACCCGTTACTTTTGTCACTTTGATGCCAAGAGCCATCTTGCCAAGAGTTCCTTGCAACTTTGATGATTCCATGATCGCATAATAAAGCCAAGTCACCGCGATACCGATTAAGGTCGTTACGCCATAGAAAAAGAGAAGGCCCACAATGACTGCCCATTCTTCATCCGTGATCACCGTTGAAGAATAGTAATAGCTATCATCATACATTAAAAATGCCGCCTCAGGGCTTGAGACAAAAAAGAGTGTTGCGAGAATAAATACAATGATTGAAAATGGTACACTAATAATGACACCGTCTAAAAGATGAGCAAGAAAACGATAACCTACTCCAGCTAGTTCAGGATGTTTTTCTTCTTGAATAGGTGCTTCTGACATGTTTGTTTCCATCCTATTTCTCCTTTATTATGTATGTTTTCTATAAATTTCTTATAATCATTCGTTATTATATCTTATGAATATCGCAAGATCAATGGAGCTTTACATTTTTACATGAATTTTAGATCATTTTTCAATGATGATTTATGTGAATAAATACTGAAAATTCACGAAAATTATGGCACATCTAGTTCTTTCAACGCCTGATTTTTTAACATTTTGTGATATTTTCCTCTCATTTCGATTCTTCTGTTGACAATCACGTTTCACATGGTACAATAGTCAAGGATTTTTTAAAGAAAGGTGTTCATGATGGGAACTGTCGTACTATTAAAGAACAACGAAATGACTGTGATTGAAGATATTTGCGAAGCTGATTTTTTAGATATGAAACATGGTTTATCAAATGAAGATGCTGCTTATATCTCTTGGTATGAAGATTACGATACTGCTTATGGATATTGATTTCATTTCATAGATGAAGCGTAAAAAAAGGCGATACAACCTTCAAAGAGGTGGTATCGCCTTTTTACGTTTGTGTGCTTCTTTCACTTTCAGGTTCTACATGAATAAAGATTTGTGCATGCGGAAACGCCTGCTGAATGTTCTCTTCAATTCGATCACATAATTGGTGAACATCTTCAATGGTTGTTTTTCCATGAACAATCAAATGAAAATCAATATATTCTTCAGCACCGGATCGTCTTGTTCGAAAGTCATGATATTCAATGAATTCTTGGCTGAATGTTTGAATGATGGCCTCTATCGCTTGTTCTTCTTCCGGGGTTAACCGGGCGTCGACAAGCGGCGGGAAGGCTTCCTTCATGAGTTTAAATGCTTCACGCATAATATAGAGCGCTAGCACCATTCCAATAATCGGATCGAGGAAATACCAGTCCGTTAATGCAACAAGCAATAAACTAATGGCAACCCCTAGTGACGTAAACACATCTGTTAAAAGATGCAGTGCATTCGATTTCATGGCAACAGAATGTACTCGCTCTGCCTCTTTGTTCACAACTCTTGACACAACAAAATTGATAAGTGCGCCGATCAGCATGACCACAATACCAAGTACCGGCAGTTTAACAGGCTCTGGATGCATTAATTTATGAACACATTCATAAATGATCCAAATCCCAGCAACAAAAATCAACAAAGTTTCAATCGTTCCAGAAATATTCTCAACTTTCCCATGTCCATAAGGATGTTTTGAATCTGCCGGCTTTCTTGAAATACGAACAGAGATAAATGCAATAAAAGAGGCCATTAAATCGAGAAAAGAGTGAATGGCTTCTGATAAAACCGCAACAGATCCAGTTAACACCCCTACAATGATTTTAAGGACCACAACAAACGTATTACTCATGACGGATAAAAAGGCTATTTTCGATGTCTTTGCTGATTGATCCATCTATTATCGTCCTCCTTCAGGAGATCGTATGCCTGTGAAAGCAATTCCCATGACTCGATTCTCTCGTTCTTTCAGTTTATACCGTTTTGCCTTATTCTAATCATCTTAAGCAGAGCTGTATTTTCCGAGCAGGTTACGCTATAATAAATGTTGCTCTTTCTTCATCTATCACTCATGCTGTGATGGATAGGAGAATAGACTACATATAACGATATCCGAAGCCTTTCCGCAGGTGACATTTATGCAGTGAATGGTAAAATAGGATAAAAACATAAATTTTTAAGGTGATGAGAAATGGAGCATTTGCTGAATCCAAGAGTAAAGGATATTGAAATTTCAGGCATTCGAACATTTTCAAATCTCGTATCTTCATATGAGGATGTCGTTTCATTGACCATAGGTCAGCCCGATTTTTATACGCCGCATCATGTCAAAACAGCTGCCAAAACAGCCATTGACGAGAATTTCACCTCGTATACTCATAACGCTGGGTTTTTAGAGCTAAGACAAGCGATCCAGCAATACATCAAAAAGAAAGTCCATCTTGATTATGATGCAGAGACAGAAATCATTGTGACAACAGGTGCGAGTCAAGCAATTGATGCTGCGTTTCGAACCATTTTGACTGAAGGCGATGAGGTCATCCTGCCCGGCCCTGTGTACCCTGGCTATGAACCGATCATTCGGATGTGCGGTGCGGTGCCCGTGCATATCGACACAACAAATGCCGGTTTTAAATTAAATGCCAAGCTGATTGAAGATGCATTAACGGAAAAGACAAAGTGTGTTGTCCTTCCATACCCTTCAAATCCAACTGGGGTCACGCTATTAGAAGAAGAATTGAAAGAAATTGCACAGCTTCTTGAAGGAAAGGATATTTTTATTCTATCTGATGAAATTTATAGTGAGCTGACATTTGATCGTCCACATCATTCCATTGCTTCTTTCTTAAAGGAACAGACGATTGTCATCAATGGACTGTCAAAATCTCATAGCATGACCGGATGGAGAATCGGCTTTTTATTTGCTTCCGCTCCTATTGCTAAACATGTATTAAAAGTACATCAATATAACGTGTCTTGTGCCTCGGCTATCTCACAAAAGGCGGCACTTGAAGCAGTGACAAATGGTGTAGATGATGCACTGATCATGAGAGAGCAATATAAGAAAAGGCTCGACTATGTATATGATCGACTCATTTCTATGGGGCTTCCGGTCATTAAGCCTTCCGGCGCTTTTTATATTTTCCCTTCCATTGAATCGTTTGGGATGAGTTCTTTTGATTTTTGCATGGAGTTGTTAGAAAGCACAAAACTTGCGGTCGTACCTGGTTCTGCTTTCTCTTCACTCGGAGAAGGATATGTGCGCCTTTCCTATGCATATTCACTTGAAACGTTAAAAGAAGGACTTGACCGTCTCGAACAATTTGTACTTGAAAAGCGTTCCATACAATCAACAGACGGATGAAACAACGGCTCTCTTGCCGTTGTTTTTATGTTGCGGGAAACATGATGTGAAACACAGTCCCTTTCTCAGGGTGGCTATCTACCCGGATGGTTCCGTTGTGATTTTCTAAAATATTAAATGTCACCATGAGCCCAAGCCCTGTTCCCTTTTCTTTTGTCGTTAAAAAAGGTTCACCGATCCGCTTCATGACCGATTCAGGAATACCAATTCCTTCATCTCTAATCGTGACAAGTATCCCTTCTTTTTCGGCTTTGGCGGTAATGTCTACCTTCCCTCCGTCCGGCATGGATTCGACGGCATTTTTGATTAAATTGATAAACACCTGCTTCAGCTGGTTTTGATCCCCATTCATCAGGAGATCCTCCTCGATATCACTTGTGTTCATCAAAATTCCATTTAAGTTGGCCTGTGTCTCTAACAGAGCGGTGACTTCGCTAATGATTTTTTTCAAATCAAGCGTCTGCATAGATGCTGTTTGCTGCGGCTTCGCAAGCATTAGTAGCTCACTTAAGATGATTTCAATCCGGCTCAGCTCAGAGAAGACAATTTCAAAATATTGATCACGGTCTTTTGTTTTTGGTTTAATGAGCTGTAAAAAGCCCTTAATCGCCGTCAGTGGATTCCTTATTTCATGTGCAATGCCTGCTGCCAATTGACCTGCGATTGATAATTTTTCAGAGCGCAGCATGAGTTCTTCTGTTTGTTTTCGTTCAGATATATCTCTTAAAATAATTTGAACGGCTGTTTCACCAAAAAATGTGGTAGGGATACAAACCATTTCTGTATAAATCAACCGGTGTTTAAACGTATGGCAGCTCATCGTCACAATCTCAGAATCTGATGCTCTTTCGATAATACGTGATAAGCTCTTTTTCACTTTTTGCTGATCACATGAATGGATTTGATGAAAGATATCTTTTCCGATTAATTTATCGTAATGTTCGGCTTCAAATAATTTAATACCTGATTCATTCATAAATACCCATTTATGATCGTGGATGACGGCAATGGTATCAATAGAATTTTGGATAAGCAGCTGATACCGCTCTCTACTTTTTTGAAGAACGGTTTGAAATTTTTTACGGGAAGAGATATCTACTAATAGTAAAAGTTCTGCACGTTGATTTTGATAAATTGCCGGAGATGACTTCACTTCAATATGAATCATGCTCCCGTCTTTCCTTTTCCATATTTGTTCTATCATTCCGACTGGAAGGCCTTGCTGCAGTCTTTTGATTCGGCTTCTCACAATGTCATGGTACTCCTCGGCAATAAAATCAAACGCAGACTTGCCGATCATTTCATCTTTTGTACATACACCCATTAATTGCAGCATCGCATCGTTGGCATACACAATTTTCCCAAGCGCCGTAATACATAACGGATTTGGCAGCATGGCAATCAGATTTTCAGCTTCACTGACATCTTGGAAAGCCGGTAGACTGCCTAACGACTGTTCTGACACTTCTGTTGGTTGAAATACTGCTTTTTGAGGCTCTGTATTCATTACCCTCATTTTCAGGATCATTTCTCTACTTAATTCGTTGTCTAACCCATCACAAGCAACAAAATCAATGCTTGCTTCTACCCATACAGCTGTAAGATCACTTCTAAGCAGTCTAAAGTGGCAAATCTCTAGCATGTGCTGATTATAGAAATAACTTTCGACGAGAAATTGATCTTCGGTATGAACAAAGTCTTTCAAAAAACACCCTAGTAAATCCTTTTGTTCATAGAGCAAAAGCTGCTTACAATTGGAAGAAATGTAGAGAAAGCGGCCATTAGAAGAAAGAACGGCATGTAAATCAATATTCGAGTACAGCTGATTCGAATCTTTCATTTTTTGTTCCATCGTCGTCCGACCCTCCTTTAATTTTTTTAGGGTTGTCCTTAGTTTGATGTATAAAAAGGATTCGCTAGAAAAACCGTATTTTCCTCCCAATCTCGTGTGAAACGTCCATATTTTCAGCAAAAAGGGAGCACTTTCTCTTGCTGTGCTCCCTGCTGTTTATTGCTTTTCATATTTCTTTTGTAATTCAACGTACTTATCAACAATTTTACTTGGAATGGTTTTAATGACAGGATCTTTATCTGATACATACGGTGTGACGACACTAAATGCCACTTTCGGATTGGAAGAAGGATAATATCCTCCAAAGGTTAAATTGTACGTGGCATTCCCCCACCAGCTCCGGTTGGCACCATAGTAGAAGGTTTGGGCTGTACCCGTTTTCCCTGCGACATCATGCTGACCGAACCGGCCAGCGGCAGTCCCGCCTGTTGATGTGACCATTTTTAGTCCCATTTTGACACGGTCAATATCTGCTTTCGAGTTGTTAATGGTGTTCAGCACCTTTGGCTCATATTTCTTCACAACAGGGCCTACTTCTTCCTTATTCGTTGGAAAGTGAACACTTTTCACCACTCTTGGCTGAATACGGTTACCTCCATTTGCGATGGTCGACATGTATTGTGCGACTTGAAGTGGTGTATACGTGTCATACTGACCAATCGCTTCATCAAGCAAGAGTCCGCCGACTGTCTGAGGATGCGTCTGCATTCCGCTTGATTCCTGCGGCAAATCGATGCCTGTTTTCACACCAAGACCGAATTGCGCATAGTAGTTTCTCATTTTTTGTAAGTGTTCAGGTCTTGCCCGTAACGGGCCATCTTTTTGATAGGTAATCCCTGCCATTCTCATCGCCACTTGGAACATATAAACGTTGGAACTTTTTTGGAGTGCCTGAAGGTCGTTAACCCACCCAAGATCTTTGTAAGACCTCTTCGGTTTTCCACTTCCCGCAAAATACAGCGGTGTATCCATATAGGATTGGTTGTGTGACATGCCATCTTGATAACCAGAGAGGACAGTAGCTCCTTTGACAACAGAGCCCATTTCATACTGTGTCGTAAATGTTCCGATCGCATAATCTGTGACGTCTCTGCCGTCCATTTTCTTTCCTGACATCGCGAGAACATCACCTGTGTTTGGGTCCATCATCACAACAAAGGCACGGTCCATCATATAGTTTCTTGCACTAGCGGATCTTAGCTCTGATTCAACGATTTTGTCGACTTCCTTTTGCAGCTCCATATCAAATGTGAGTGCAAGGTCAAGTCCTCTTCGTCCTTCTGTCCGCTTGATTTCATCAAGCAGTTTTCCGCCGACCTGTGTATATTGAACAGTTGCTTTTTCTGGATTGAGAAAATCCTCATATTGATATTCTAAATAACTTTTTCCTACTCGGTCATTTCTCGAGTAACCTCTTGCCATATAGTAATCTTCACGCTCTTTTATAATGCCTTGCTCTGGGGTGGTGACACCGCCAAGGACATTATAAAGGGTTTTTTCATACGGATATTTCCTTGTCCAGTCATTGATGACATTTACACCAGGCAGTTCATCAAGATGCTCTGATACAAGTGAGATCTCTTCGTATGTCAAACTTACGGATGATGTCTGTTTTGATTCTTTTGTTTCATCAAGCAGCGCAACTTTTTCGTCCCCTTTTTTCTCTTCGTTCGGGTCCATCGCTTTCACGATTTGAGGTTCAAAGGCATATCCGCCTGTAAACCTGCGATAGATCGCTGCAACTGCTTTTTCCTCTGCATCTTTTTCGATCGCCTTGACTTCTTTTTTAGGCACACGCTCTACTTGAAGAGGATAGACATCTTTTGCTTTAAGATTCTTTTGCTCTGCTTTTGAAATGAGCTTATCCGCTTCTTTCGGGTGGCTGGCCAGCCAAAAATCTCGAATGTCACGCTCTCTCAAAAAATCTGTATCCATTTTTATATAAGTCGCAAGTTTTCTTGCTACTTTAATCTTATCCTCCGCTTTCACACCGCTTTCTGATGTATAAACGATGGCAGGTACACTTTCGTTATCAACAACGACTCTTCCTCTCGCGTCATACATTTTTCCTCTTGGAGACGGGTATGATGCTGTTTTGACCTCAGTTCGGTTGGCTTGCTTTTTATAATCCTCACCATTGACGATTTGCAGCACGCCGAGCTTGATGACAAGTCCAGCAAATAAACTAAATACAGCGAAGAAAAAGAGATTAATTCTCCAGGCGTTCCGGCGCTTCATTTTTTTCTGCTCGGCAGCACCTTGATGCTGTTTCTCTCCCACTTATGTAGCTCCTCTCATCCTTTCAATCTTTTACAATTACCACTCATTATTGTAACACTTTTGTAATAGTTGTTACAGCGAAACAAGTGAAAAAAAGCTGTCAATCCCTATTCTGCAAAAAAATATACTAACACTTTAAAATATTGGTATGTTTATGTCGTTTTCTTTAAATAGAAAGATTCTCCATTCATTGATATGAAGAGACTCTTTCTATGACTTTAACAAAAATGACAAATGGGCGTTGTCAATGGAGGATGCTGGTACGTTTATAACAAAAAGTCCATGTTATGATTTTCTGTGAGAAAACAAAACAAAGATTTTAGGAGGAGTTACAAAATGAAAAAGAAATCATTCATTTTTTCAGCGCTGACAGCTGCTGCATTGATCACGTTCACTGGAGGGCATTCAGCTGATGCGAAAGAGCTTAACCTGAAACAAGTCATAAACGTACAGCATCAAGCCATTGATCTTCATACATTAGCTGCAAAATTACATATCTCTTCAGATGTAAACAAGCTAAGCACTTCAAATCAAAAAGAGATCGAAGCTCTATTAAACAAGCTGATCAAAAGTGGTCAACCTGTTACTGGTACAAAAGTGGTGAAAGAAGTTAATAAAGCAAAAAATGAGCAAAAACAAGAATCAGTGAAAAAACCAGCTGCTTCTAAACCAAGCACACCAGCAAAACAAAACACAACGAACAACAGCTCAAAATCTGATCAAAAAGACACAACTGCAACAAAAGCAGACAGCAGCTTAAATGCATTTGAACAAGAAGTGGTTGAACTGACAAATAAAGAGCGTGCAAAACAAGGCTTAAAAGCTCTTTCTGTTGATTCTAAATTAAGCAAATCTGCTCGCGCTAAATCACAAGATATGAAAGATAAAAACTATTTCTCTCATACAAGCCCAACTTACGGATCTCCATTTGATCAAATGAAGCAATTTGGTATCACGTACAAAACAGCAGGTGAAAACATTGCTCAAGGTCAAAGATCACCTCAAGAAGTAGTAACAGCTTGGATGAACAGTGAAGGTCACAGAGCGAACATTTTAAACAAAAACTATACACATATCGGTGTAGGTTATGTGAAATCTGGTAACTACTGGACGCAGCAATTCATCGGAAAATAAGATCAAAAAAACCTGTCTCTATTTGGGACAGGTTTTTAATTTGTCTTCTTTTTTCAGCCATGTGAGGGCTTGTTTACACGCTACAAACTGTTCCACCTAGGCGGGGCAGTTTTTTTATTTCACCCATAATTTATAGATGCTTTGTGTTCCGCTGTTTTCTTCGCCCTGTTCGCTGAGTTTTTCATATAATGACTTCGCTAGTGAAAGGCCTGGCATCTCTTCTCCCATCAGCTCTGCCTCTTCAAGTGCAATGCCCATATCCTTAATAAAATGCTTCACATAAAATCCTGGCTCGAAATCACCTTTCAGCATTCTTGGCGCAAGGTTTGACAAAGACCAGCTGCCGGCTGCTCCTGTTGTAATGCTTTTAAGTACCTGCTCTGAATCAAGTCCTGATTTTTCAGCATAGGCCATTGCCTCAGCCACACCTACCATCCCTGCTGCGATAGCAATTTGGTTACACATTTTTGTATGCTGACCACTTCCTGCAGGTCCTTGATATTGAATATTTTCTCCCATTTGCTGAAATAGCGGCAGGCACGCTTCATAGGCTGCTTTTTCTCCACCAATCATAATGGCCAGCGTGCCATTTTTGGCTCCTATGTCTCCGCCAGAGACCGGCGCATCTAATGCAAATAGTCCTTTTTCCTTCGCTTTCGTTTCAATTTCTTTTGCCAGCTGAGGTTTCGATGTGGTCATATCAATGAGGTATGTACCAGGCGCAGCATGTGTCACGAGTCCATCTTCTCCTAAATAGACTTCTTCTACATCTGATGGATACCCGACCATTGTGATGACGGCATCTGCCTCCTTTGCGATCTCCTTTACGGTCGATTTCCAAAGAGCACCTTTTTGAACCAATGTGTCTGCCTTTGCTTTTGTTCTTGTATAAACAAGAACTTCGTAGCCAGCATCCATTAAATGCCCTGCCATACTACGGCCCATTACACCGATTCCAATAAAACCAACTGTTTTGATTTGTGCCATCACGAATTCCCCCTTATAGAGACTTTGTCAATCCACCATCAATGATGAGGGTTTGACCTGTCATATATGTATTGGCTTCAGATAAAAGAAAAGCCGCATATGCTGCAAATTCCTCTGGCTGTCCGTAACGGCCCAGCGGAATCATACGTTCAGCTTGTGCTTTGATCTCTTCAACCGATTGTTGCTCCTCCTGTGCACGGTGTTTGTCCAACTGTTTCACGCGCTCTGTTTCAATTTTCCCCGGGGCTAAGGTATTGATCAAAATACCATCTTTGGCAAGCTCCTGAGCAGCTGTTTTTGTCCAGCCGGTAATGGCCGGTCTAAATGTATTCGACAGCATCAAGCCTGGGATCGGTTCTTTGACCGACATAGATGCAATATTTAACACTCGTGCACCTTGTTTTTTTAAATACGGCAAGGCTTCTTTTAATAACCGAATATAGCTGAGTAAATGAAGCTGAAATGATTCCATCCAATCTTCATCTGTTAAGGTTTCAAGTGTTCCTGTTTGAGGACCGCCTGTGTTGTTCACTAGTATATCAAGACGTTTTTCATCACCTGTTGCTGCGACGACAAGCGCTTTAATTTGCTCGGCATCAGATACATCACATACTTGATACGTTAGCTTCCCTTTTACAAGCGGGGATAATTCTTTGACCGCTTCTTGCAGCGTTTGCTCATGTCTTCCCGAGAGCATCACATCTGCTCCCTCTTTTGCAAGATGAAAGGCAATGGCTTTACCGATACCTTGACTGCTTGCTGCGACCAATGCTTTTTTTCCAGATAGATTAACATGCATGTTGGCACCCTCCTCTGTTCATATTTTATCATACAAAAAGAACCTTGCTCACATGGCAAGGTTCTTTTCTGCAAGATTATAGTTTAAACCGATTGACTGCCTGACGCAGTGCCTGACTTGATTCGTTCAACATTTCTGTTGATGTTTTCGTTCTTTCTAAAGCTTGTACTTGTTCGTCTGTGGAAGCATGTACTTCCTCAGCTGAAGCGGCGGATTCTTGTGAAATGGCCGCAATACTTTGAATGGAATCATTCATTTTCTGCTGTTCTTCAGTCATTTCATTGATTTGTGTATGAATGCTGTCAATGGAGCCGACAAGTGCCTGCATTTCCATTGTGATACTACTGAGTGCCTCACCTGTTGAATTGATGGCATCACCTTGTTCTTCATTCATTTTGCTTGCTGCTGTCATCGCTTCAGCTGCCTTTTTCGATTCATCTTGAATGAGTTTTACGGTTTCACTAATATGTTTCGTTGATTCTGCAGATTGTTCAGCCAGCTTTCTGACTTCTTCTGCAACAACAGCAAATCCTCTTCCGCTTTCTCCTGCTCTCGCTGCTTCAATACTTGCATTCAGTGCGAGTAAATTCGTTTGATCTGAGATTTCAGAGATCGCTGTTACGACGTTTTCAATATTTTTTGTTTTATGCTCAAGGTCAAGCAGCATTTGCTCTACCTTCTTCGATTCTTCATTCGCTTGTGTTGATTTTTGGACGAGCAGACCAAGAGCATCAAGTCCTCTATAGCTTGCATCTTCCGATGATTTTGAGTTGGTTTGCATTTGCGTGGCAAGCTCACCCATATGACGAACTTTTTCATACAAATGCTCTGATTTTTCATTAATGGTTTCCGCTTCTGATGCTTGTTTCGTTGCTCCTACAGCGACCTCTTGAATAGCCGTTGCAATCTGTTCACTAGACAGCAAGGTCTCGTTTGAAATTTGTGTCACTTCATCCGTTGATTTCACAACCTGATCTGAAGACTCTTTCACTTTTTCAATTAAGTCCCTGATACCTTCAGTCATTTGATTAAAGCTTTTCGTCAGGAAACCTATCTCATCCTGAGACTTCGACTCAAGCGAGCTGGTTAAATCGCCTTCAGACACTTTACGAACATGCTCGATGAGGCGTTTAATTGGTGTTGTAATGCTTCTAGCCAATAAGTAGCTTAGAATCATGGCAAGTATAATGGCAATGACAGAAATAATGATACTTGTCTGATTCATTTGTTCAGTGATCCAAAGAAGTTTCTTTTTCTCGAAGCTCACACCGATCGTCCAGTTTGCCTCTTTAATTTTTGAGATGACGGTCAGCTGTTTGTCATCATCAATACCCGAGTTGTCGATCGCTTTTTTCACAGAAGCGACTTTTGAGATATTTTTTCCTTGCTCTGTTGGATGTGCCAAAATGGTCCCTGTGCCGTCAACTAAGAAAGCCGTTCCCATATAAGGAATCTTTTGTTCTTTTATATAAGACTGAATGGAAGCCAGTTTCAAGTCAAGTCCAGCGACACCGACTACTTTCCCATTTCGTACGATCGCCTTCGTGGCTGAAACGACCATTTCATTTGTTGCTTTATCAATGTACGGATCTGTCCATAGGACTTCGTCAGGCTTTTCAGCTGCTTGAATATACCAGTCTCGTTTAGACGGATCATACCCTTCACCAAAATCGGACTCCGGGAAAGCGAACATTTTACCATCACTTGTTCCTATATAGGCAAGCGAGATGAGTTCATCCTGCTCCTGCAATCCTTTTAATTCATCGTTTTCAAATGCCAATGTCTGCTTTGTTTGTTTTTGTGCAAAATCTTCAGTAAGTGTACTTGTTGCCAATTTGTTAATCGTATCACCGTAATTCTCAAGCTTTAGTGCTATGATGTCTCTCATGCTTTCTGCCGTTGCTGCTGTCGTTGTTTTCGCATCTCGTTCAATCAATGGTCTTAATACTAAATTGGAACCCACTTGAACTGCGACAACGGTTAAAATTAAAATAACTGAGATGAAAACAGCTATTCTCACTTGAAGTTTCTTAAACATCTCATCACCCCTACATCCTACTTTCGCATCTTAATGTGTATATCGGCAAAATTGGTACCGCATTCAATAGTTGTAAGAAAATTTAAATAGAAAAAACAAGCCATAATGACTTGTTTTAAGTAAAATATTCAATTTTTGCAGACGGAAAGTACTGTTCGATATATGATTCTAATGTCTGTCTAAGTTCTTGTTCTTCATCTTTTTGATAGATATATTTTCCAATTCCATATCTACCCCACTTATATCTTCTCTTTTCTTCATCTAGTTCTAGTTTTGTTTTCGGATAGTTTTTTTGGATGACACGCTTCGCCGGTTTTGTAAAACGGTGCTGAATCATTTCAAAGGTGATATCTTGTCTCACTTCTTCAGGGAGAGCTGCATCGAGTTTTTCAAATAGGACTTTATAGCCCTCTTGCCACCCTTCATGAATGTAAATAGGGGCAATAATAAAGCCCAGTGGATAGCCTGCTTTTGCTACCTTTACAGCCGCTTCAATCCGCTGATCGAGTGGTGATGTTCCAGGTTCGAAATATTTAATGACATAATCGGCATTGATACTAAAGCGGAATCTTGTTCGCCCATTGTGTTTTGCGTCTAACAAATGGTCTACATGATGAAATTTCGTAACAAAGCGTAGTTTGCCAAGATCGGTTTGACCAAAGTATTCAATCGCTCGTTTGAGTGTGTGAGTCAAATGGTCAATTCCCACGATATCAGATGTACACGAGGCTTCAAATCGCGTGATATCAGGTGCACGCTCGTTCATGTACTGTTCAGCCTGATCTAAGATCTCTTCTACATTGACATATGTGCGAATGTACGGCTTACTCCCCATCGTCGTTTGCAGGTAGCAATAATGGCAATGCCCCATGCATCCTGTCGCAAACGGAATGGCATACTCTGCAGATGGTTTAGATGTATCAAATTTCAAGGTTTTTCTCACGCCGATAACGAGCGTCGATTTTGCATTACGGTACTTTTGTAAATCATTTTTCCCCGGAATATTTCTCACTTGGTTGTGTGAGGTTGTTTCTCTAATTTCAATTCCCATACCTTCAAATTTTTCTTTCAGCTCTTGTCCTAATGGGTACTCTAGCGCCCGAGGTTCAATATACACAAGCTGAGGAACGAACGGTTTGATCATATTTAGCACATCCTTACCTTATAGGTTCATACCGTTACTTTAACCTCTCAGGATGGCTTCTATCCTTTCTAAAATCTCCCTTATTCAAACAGATCTTGATAAAGGGCTTCTGCTTCTTCGTATGTTGGAAATACGGCATCATCAGGGGCTAATGGGTGATATGTTTCAAGTAGAAATAGCGCAAGCTCTTGTTCATTGTAAGGGTGTGAAACGATTTCCGCTTCTTTAATTTGTGCAACATTGGCTGCATGTGGATTTCGATAAATGACATATACTTGATCACCTGGCTTATAGTCAGAGAAAGACAAACTGGTCACCTCCATTTTTTATGTTAGGATGCCCTTCTCTGCAAGCGATATGACTGATTATGATAAAATTCGACAAAAAAACCAGACAGTTTGACCTGTCTGGTTTACATCACCTAGTTATGTTGAAACGTTTTTTTCACGAAATCAACCACTTCTTCAGTTGTACTCAGTGATAAGATATGCTCTTTAAATGATGCAGCTTCTTCCTTAGAAAGCTTGCTTAACTGCGTTCTTGCTGGAAGAATCGATGTTGCGCTCATTGAAAATTCATCTAATCCTAATCCAAGTAAGAGCGGGATTGCGATTTCATCTCCTGCCATCTCACCGCACATGCCAACCCATCTACCTTCTTTATGCGCTGCTTCAATCACAAGCGTTATGAGGCGTAAAATAGCTGGATTGTATGGCTGGTAAAGATAAGACACTCGTTCGTTCATTCGATCAGCAGCCATTGTGTATTGAATCAAATCATTTGTTCCAATACTGAAGAAATCTACTTCTTTTGCAAATTGATCTGCGATAACAGCTGTTGATGGAATTTCTACCATCATTCCGATTTCAATGGAATCAGATACTTCTGTACCAGCAGCAACCAATGCTTCTTTTTCTTCAAGTAAAATAGCTTTTGCTTCTCTAAATTCTGATAACGTCGCGATCATAGGGAACATGATTTTCAAGTTTCCATATGTACTTGCACGAAGTAACGCGCGTAGCTGTGTTCTGAAAATCTCCTGCTCTTCAAGGCAAAGGCGGATCGCTCTATAGCCAAGGAACGGGTTCATTTCTTTTGGAAGCTGCAAGTAAGGAAGTTCTTTATCGCCACCAATATCTAGTGTGCGGACAACCACAGCCTTGCCTTCCATTTTCTCTAAAACGGTTTTATACGCATCGAACTGCTCTTCTTCTGTTGGGAGCTGATCTCTGCCCATGTATAAAAATTCTGTACGGTACAATCCAACTGCTTCGCCGCCATTTTCAAGTACACCTTTCACATCTTCAGGTGTTCCAATATTCGCAGCTAACTCTACGTGAACGCCGTCTTTTGTGACCGTTGGTTGGTCAACAAGTTTCGCCCATTCCGCTTTTTGAGCTAAGTAGTCTTCATGCTTTTTTTGATACGCTTTCACTTCATCTTCAGAAGGCTGAATGATGACGTCTCCACTAATACCATCAACAATGATCAGATCATTGTTTTTCACCGTTTTTGTTGCTTCTTTTGTTCCAACAACTGCTGGGATTTCCATTGATCTTGCCATAATCGCTGAGTGAGAAGTACGACCACCGATATCTGTCGCAAAACCTTTGACAAATTGTCTGTTCAGCTGAGCTGTATCAGAAGGTGTTAAATCTTCAGCAATGATAATGACTTCTTCAGAAATCATACTTGGGTTTGGAATGTCAACGCCTAGCAAATGACCAGTGACACGTTTTGTAACGTCGCGAATATCCGCTGCACGTTCTTTCATGTATTCATTGTCCATTGCTTCAAACATTGTAACGAACATTGTTGCTGTTTCTTTTAAAGCAAATTCAGCATTTACTTTATCCGATGTGATTTTATCCTTCACTGGGTTGAGCAGCTCTGGATCACTTAACACAAGAAGGTGTGCAGAAAAAATATCCGCTTTATCTTGGCCAAGTTCTTTTAGCGCATGTTCTTTAATTGCTTCAAGTTCTTGCTTTGAAACATGAATTGCTTCTTCAAAGCGTTTCACTTCTGTCTCTGGATCATTGATGTCTTTTTGGTGAACTGTTAAATCTGGTTCTTCTAGACGATATGCTTTTGCAATCGCAACGCCTGCTGAAGCACCGATTCCTTTCAGTTGTTGCATTACTCGCCTAGGCCTTCACTTTTCATTGTGTCTTTTAGCGCAGCAAGTGCATCATTTTCATCAGAACCAGAAGCAGAGATTGTGATTGTAGCACCTTTCGCAATTCCTAGAGACATTACACCCATAATAGATTTCAGGTTCACTGTTTTACCATTATATTCTAAGTTGATATCAGCATCATATTTACTAGCAGTTTGTACAAGAACTGTTGCAGGACGTGCGTGAATTCCAGAATCTGCAGTTACTTTGAATGTTTGTTGAGCCATTTTTATCAATCTCCTTTTTATACATTTCATACATCCACAATATTATATCATACTGCCGAGCTTGTCATCTAACAAGAACGGCAGTTATGAAAATTATTTTGAAATTTTCATGATGTTTTCTTGGCCAGCTTTGATTTCACCGGATTCTTGAAGGTCAATAAATTGTCCTTCACTTAAGTTTGTAAATACAATTGGTGTCATTAAAGATGGTACTTCTGACTTAATTTTATCAATATCAACCTCTAAAAGTTTTTGACCGATTTCTACTTGATCTCCCTCTTGTACAAATGCTTCAAATCCTTCTCCTTTGAGGCTGACTGTATCAATCCCGAAGTGAATCAAGATTTCAAGTCCACCATCAGACTGGAGGCCGATGGCGTGTTTTGTTGGGAACACATTTAAGATTTTTCCTCTTACTGGTGAAACCACTGTTCCCTCTTTTGGCAAGATAGCAAAACCGTCACCCATCATTTTCCCTGAGAATACTTGATCTGGCACATCTGTAATTGGATGCAGCTCCCCTGTAATTGGTGAAGCAAACATTTCTTCCCCTTGTTCGTTTTGAAGCGGTTTTGCAATGACTTCTTCAACCTGCTGACTGACTTCTTCTTTTGCAGAAGGGTCTTTCGCTGGTCGAGGTGTGCGCCCTGCAATAATGTCCTGCATTTGTGTTTTTAAATTATCAGAGCGTGGTCCAAAGATGGCCTGGATGTTATTCCCGACTTCAAGGACACCTGAAGCGCCAAGCTTTTTCAAGCGGTCTTTATCCACTTTTTTCTGATCATTTACAGTGACACGTAAACGCGTAATACAAGCATCTAGGTGTTTAATGTTTTCTTGGTCACCCATTGCTTCAAGAATTTCATAAGGTAAGTCATCGCCTTTTCCAGATTGAGCGCTGCTTGCACCGTCAGCTGCTTCATCTTCTCGTCCTGGCGTTTTCAGATTAAACTTGCGAATCGCAAATCTGAATCCGAAGTAGTAAATGACAGCCAGTACGAGACCGACTGGAATAACAAGCCACCAAGCGGTTCTATTCGGCAGGATACCAAATAGGAAGAAGTCGATTAACCCTCCTGAGAAGGTCATCCCGATTTTCACGTTTAGAATATCCATTATCATAAAGGATAATCCAGCAAATACACAGTGAATCGCAAATAATATCGGTGCAACAAACAAGAATGAGAATTCAAGCGGTTCAGTGATCCCTGTTAGGAAAGAAGTAAGGGCCGCTGACCCCATAATTCCTGCTACAAGTTTTTTATTCTTAGGTTTTGCTTCATGGTAAATCGCAAGTGCTGCTGCTGGAAGTCCAAACATCATGAACGGATATTTCCCTGTCATGAATGTACCGGCTGTCAGCTGAACACCATCTTTGATTTGCGCCATGAAAATACGCTGGTCACCACGGATAATATCTCCTGATAAGCTCTTATAGCTAAAAAATTCATACCAGAATGGTGCGTAGAATATGTGATGCAGACCAAACGGAATTAATGAGCGTTCAATGACACCAAATACAAAGGCAGCTAGCGGCTCATTCGCTGCAAGCAGTCCAGTTGAAAATGAGTTCAATGCACCTTGGATTGGCGGCCAAATGACGAGCATCAAAAGCCCTAAAATAAGTGCTGAAATCGACGTAACGATTGGAACAAAACGCTTACCAGCAAAGAAGCCAAGATATTGCGGGAGCTCAATTTTGTAAAATTTATTAAACATATAAGCCGCTAATACCCCGACAATAATCCCGCCAAACACGCCGGTAGACAAGGTCGGTATGCCGAGCATATTCACATACGCTGGATGACTTTCCTTAAAGAACTTAGCCAATTTGATTGAATCGGATGGAATGGAACCGTTGGCCATTAATACGGCACTCATCGTTACGTTCATGACAAGGTAACCGATGATCGCGGCAATCCCTGCCACACCGTCTCCATTGGCAAGACCGATGGCAACCCCTACAGCAAATAGGAGCGGAAGATTCGAGAAGACAATATTCCCCGCATTCTCCATAACACTAGCAACAAGCTGAATTGTATCATTGCTTAAAAATTGAGCGACATCAATCAGCTGCGGATTTTGCATCGCATTTCCGAGTGCTAGTAAAATACCAGCAGCAGGAAGGATCGCAACTGGAAGCATAAGTGCTCGTCCAATTTTTTGCAACACACCAAAAAGTGATTTAAACACTGGTTGAACCTCCTTTTGTTTTCGCTTACAACATGCATTTCAATGACACACTGACGTACATTTCATAATTAACCGTTTACATTTCACTTTCAGAACACAAAAAAGGCATGGTGATATAAGGTTGCGCAAATAACAGGATCTTATCCTGTATTTACCTTAAGTCACTCATGCCTGATCGAATCAGTTACACGTTTCAAGGAAACTATGAAATTTTATTCGTCAATCTGTACAGGTGTAGTGTCAAATAGACAGCTTCGGCATCTTGTACAGGCTTTTTCAATGCATGTTGCAAAATTTTGATCATTTTCCAAGCAGTATTGTAGCATAAAGGATATTCATTTTTCAATAGATGAAGCAACTTTTCTGGCTCCTCTAATGATTCTTCCCGTTTAATACGCTCAATCGAAAACGTAATATGGCGCAGTAAGCGTAAATAATGAATACTTTCTCTATCTACTTTCATATGAAATGCATCTTCTATGACTTGGACCATTTGTGTCATGAGCTGCGAATGACGGTTGACCTCGGATAAAGGCCGGTTCGTTAAAGCAGAGTGAATGTGGAGCGCAATAAAGCCAATCTCTCCTTCGGGCAGCTTTGTTTCAACATCTGGCCGCGCATTTATCAGTTCCACGACTTCCTTTGCGACCTCGTATTCTTTCGGGTATAAGGATTTCGTTTCAAGCATAAAAGGATTGGTGATATCATAGCCTTGCTTAACTCGCTTAAAGCTAAAGGCAATATGATCTGTCAGTGCAATATGAATATGCTCATTTAAACGATGCCCCATTTTTTCTCGTATATGATAAATGACGTCATTGGCAAGCTCAATCATGTCCTCATTTATGTGGTGCAGCAATTGTTTGTATTCTGTTTGCTCTTTTGTATTCTTTAACACAAACATTTTCTCAAATGCCGCTTGATCGAGAACGTCACCCGATTTTTTCCCAAAGCCGATCCCTTTATCAATCAGGACCACTTCGCCTAAAGAAGGGTGTTTTGCGATGATGACATTATTATTTAACGCTTTATCAACGGTGAAGGATTCCATGAACATCCCCACCTCCTTCTTATTCAATCCTTCTTATCGTACAAAACAGATGAAACGTGCGTCAACGATTGTTTTTCAAAATAGTCGTTGTTCGCTCAACGAGTCGATATGACAGCACTCTTTTTTTTGGTGCCTCACCTTGTAATGCTTGCTTGAACAAGTCAAATGCTTCCTGCCCCATTTGTTTGAGGGGAATGTCTATACTAGAAATCCCCAATGCTTCACTCAATTGATCGTTTTGAAAGCCAAGTATGGCTGGCGATTCTCCAACGTTTATGTGGCGACGCTGTGCTTCTAGTAAAAAACCTGCTGAGACATCATCGTTCGTAATCAATAAGGCTGTCGGACGATTTTTCATCTCTTTCCATTCTCTAAATAATTGCTTGCCATCAAAAATGGTCAGTTTTCCTTCAATGATCCATTCATCATCAATGTCCTGCCCAAGCGACCGCATCATTTCTTGATAAGTCTGAATGCGAACTTGGCTATTCTCCCCTTCTGTTCTAGCAAGAACGATTGCGATTCGCTCATGACCGCATGCCGCTAAGTGTTCAAGCCCTTCCTTAAAAGCCTGATCATGCGCAATCGATACCGATGAACATGGATCATGCGGAGTAGGATGACAAAAGATAATAGGACCAGATTCCTGCCACTTTAAAATGTCTCGATCACTTAACGCATTTGAGCAAAAGATTAAACCATCCACACGTTGCTCTTTTAAGCTCATTAATGCTTCTTTTTCCTTTACTGGGTCATATCCTGTTTGAAACAAGGCAAAATGCATTCCGCACTCCTGTGCTTTCTCTGCAATCCCTGTGACAATTCCGCTGAAATAGGAGTGATCAATTGTCGGAAGTACAATTCCAAGCATATTGGAATAGCCCTTTGCTAAATGCACTGCCTGAATATTCCGTGTATATTTGAGCTCTTTCATCGCACTAAGTACGCGCTCTCGCTTTTCTTCTTTGACATAAGGATGATCATTCATCACTCGTGATACGGTGGTAACAGATACACCCGCTCTTTTCGCAATATCCCTTATGTTAGGCATTTTTTCTCCTACTTTCTCTTGATATGGTAAGCGTTTCATACTTTAAGATGTATGTGAGCTGAACAAATCACTGGGTGGAAAGGGGAATTCAAGATGGGTATTATCATATGGATCATATTATGTTTGACTATTTTGTTTTCTGCTCGATTCGCACTACATCCTTTAGGAAAAGAACATAAAATCAAGCCGTTTCAATCAATTGATGATTTTTTTGTTGATAAGGATTGCAAAGAGTGACAAAAAATCACGATGACGCTCCCAATACTTGGACGTTCATCGTGATTTTTTTCATTACTTGATGATCGTCAACTCTTTTGGATAATTGGTTAAGGTGACTGGGCCATCTTTTGTAATGAGAACATCGTCTTCAATTCTAACCCCGCCGACTCCTGGTACATAAATACCCGGCTCGATCGTATAGACCATCCCTTCTTTTAGAAGATCATCATTTGCTTGACTCATAGAAGGGAACTCATGAACAGAAACCCCGAGTCCATGCCCTAGACGGTGCGGGAAGTATTCGCCATATCCTGCTTCTGCGATCAGCCCTCTTGCTTTTAAGTCAAGGTCACCAATTCTCACACCCGGCTGGCTCATATCAAGTGCTGCCAATTCGGCTTTCAAGACGGCGTTGTAAATATCCTTTTGTTGTTCAGACGCTTCTTGATAGATGAAGGTTCTTGTAATATCTGAACAATAGCCATCCACAATCACGCCAAGATCAAATAAAACAAAATCGCCTTTTTTCAAGGCTGCCTGTCCCGGATTTCCATGAGGTTCTCCTGATTTTTCTCCGAATAGTACCATGGTTGAAAAGGACATGCCCTGAATGCCTTTTTTCTTCAGTTCATATTCGATGACAGCAAGAACTTCGGTTTCCGTCACCCCTTCTTTTAGGGCATGAACCCCAATTTTGACGCCTTCGTCTGCCAATTGAGCAGCTTTTTTCAATGTTTCAATTTCAGCTTCGTCTTTAATTAGTCTTAGCTGATTGAGCACATCTTCTGCCCGGACAAATGTTTCTGCCCCAGTGACAGCTTGAAGCTGCTCTGCTCTTTGCAAAGGAATGGATTCTTTTTCAATCGCTAGGCGAGTCGCTTTTACTTCTCGTTTTTCTAGTGCCTTTTGTATGAAATCAAAGGGGTTTTCATGGTCTTCATATCCAATGAGATCTCCAGCCCATCCCGCATTTTTTGCTTGCTCAACTTCCATCTTAGGCAAAATGAAAAATGGATCTGCTTCCTGAAAAACAAACAGCCCCATCACTCTTTCATGCGGCTCTGTAAAGTATCCAGATAGATAGAATACATTCTCCTTTGTATGTATAAATGCACCTTGAATGTCTTTTTTCTTAAGCCAAGAAGACAAGTTTTTCATTCGATTCATCGTGATCCTCCTCACACGTTTGACTACTGATCTATTGTATCAGTTTTCACTGTATTTCGCACAAAAGCGCACTGACCTAAAGCCAGTGCGCTTTTGTGATTTGCTTAAGAAGCACGAAGCAAACGAAGTCCGTTTAAAATAACCAAAATCGTACTGCCTTCATGCCCAATGACACCAAAAGGTAAATCAAGAACTTGTAAGAAATTCGCACAGATTAACAAACAAATAACAGTTAATGAAAAGATGATGTTTTGTTTAATGATTCGGTTCATCTTTCTTGAAAGACGGATCATCTTTGTCAAGTTGTTTAAGTTATTTTTCATTAAAATGAGATCTGCTGTTTCTAAAGCAACATCTGTGCCTCCGCCCATTGCGACGCCAACATCTGCTGTGGCGAGTGCAGGTGCATCATTGATTCCATCTCCGACCATAATGATCGAATCACCTTGTTTTTTCAGTTGATTGACTTCGTGTACCTTTTCATCTGGAAGACATTCAGCGACAACGGTTTGGATGCCTGCTTCCTCTGCAATCGCTTCAGCTGTTTTTTGCTGATCCCCTGTGAGCATGACGGTTTGGATGCCTAAATCATTCAGCTCCTGAATCATTTTTTTGGCTTCAGGTCTGATTTGATCCTTCAAACCGAGACAGCCGACGACTTCTTGATTTTTTTGAACATAGACAACTGTATATCCTTTGGATGAAAGAACATCACCATTCTCTTCAATGTCACGATCCATTGAAGCTTTTCCGGCAAAATCTTTCTTCCCAATCCGCCATCTGTCCTCATTTAATTGTGCTTCCACACCAAAACCTGATGTTTCTTCAATGGTTACGTGGGCTGACCGCCCTGTATGATGCTCTTTTGCCATATCAGAAATGGCTTTAGCTAATGGATGGTTTGACTGACTTTCAATTTGATAGAGCGCTTGATAAAAGGTCGATTCATCCTGCCCTTTTGCCAAGACCACTTTTTCAACAGCTGGTTTTCCACTTGTAATCGTACCCGTTTTATCAAATGCAATCATCGTACTTGTGCCCAGTTTTTCTAAAAAGACACTTCCTTTTACAAGCATACCGTTTCTTGCACCGTTTGAGATGAGTGAAAGAGCTGCTGGCATAATTGAGGCAACAAGTGCACAAGGCGAGGCAACCACCATAAACACCATCGCACGGTAGAACGTTTCACTCATGCTCCAGCCAAGTACAAAATGAGGTAGGAACATTAAAATCGCTACAGTGATGAGCACACCTTTTACATATGCACCTTCAAATTTTTCAATAAACGCTTGGCTTGGCGATACACTTTCTTGTGCAGATTCCACAAGCTTAATGATTTTATGAAAAAGTGTTTCTTCATTATGTTTTGTTACTTCTACTGTTAATGAACCATTTAAATTCACTGTTCCTGCAAACACATCTTCCCCTTGCCCTTTTTCCTGAGGCACCGATTCACCCGTTAAGGCAGATTCGTCTACACTTGTTCTTCCGCTCATAATCACACCATCTGCTGCAATTCGTTCGCCCGCTTTGATTAAAATACGGTCGCCTGGCGTAAGTGAAGAAGCAGCGATTTGGATGGTGGTGCCATCTTCTTCAATTAAAGTGGCTTCATCTGGAGCGATACTCATTAAGGCCGTTAAGTCTTTTTTACTTTTATTTGACGTATACGTTTCTAGCGCACCGCTGAGCGAAAAAATAAAAATTAAAATGGCGCCCTCTGCCCAGTAGCCAATGATCGCTGAGCCTATCGCAGCAAATATCATTAAAAGTTCTACATTTAATGTCTTGGATGAAATGGTCTCTTCAATTCCTTCCTTTGCCTTTGCAAAACCACCAATAACAAAAGCAAGAATAAAAAGAGGAATACTCCACATCGTTTCATCCTTTAGAAACCATCCAATCAAGATGAGAATCCCCGAAATGCCTGCTGCGATTAATTCTCCGTGCTGTGCCCATTTATGAAAGAGCGAGTTGGATCCCTTTTGATCTGTCGTTTGATAAAGTACTGTATTCTCATTCATGATTACTTTCTCCTCTCTAATTGATAATGATTTTCACATTATCAATCGTTGCCCGTTCCGTTAATCATCTATATTTTCTGCTATTTCAAGCTTTTTATAGGTCTGTAACTCATTATAACAGGTTCTGACCAATTTTCAATTAATAATTATTATAATTTCTTCTTGATAATAATTATCATTATTAGCATCCGACATTTCTTCCTCTTTCTGAGCACATTTTATTCATCTGAAAGGTAATTGAACACAAAAAAGAACCAACGGATCGACCATTGGTTCTTTACAGAAAGCTTGTGTTCTAAGAATTTGTCCACTCTTTGATTTGTTTTTTCGTCAGCGGACCTATATGGTTTTTGACCACTTCACCCTTTTCATTGATGAAAAAAGTCGTCGGGATCGTCATGATTTGGTATTTCTTCATCATTTCGCCGTGCTCATCGAGAACGATCGGAAATGTAAACTTTCTGTCTTTCACAAATTGGGCAACAGCATGCTTGCTTTGCTCAGCACCAAGTAAATTAACAGTCAGTATGTCTACATCACTTTGATTTTCTTTCACAATCTGTTCAAAGGCTGGAAGCTCCATTTTGCAGGATGGGCACCACGTTGTCCAAAAATGCAGAATGGTCCGCTTCCCTTTCACCGGGATCACCTGCGTTTCACCTGTTAATGTAAGAGCTTCTATCCTCGGCGCCATGACAGGCTCTTTTGCTTCAGCCTCTATGTTCATCAGAAATAAAAGAAGGGTCATCACGAGAAGACTGGCGGGTAGATATTTACGATTCATCAGCATCTTCCTTCCTGATTTTCCTATAGCTTGCCCGCTAGCTGCACATGACATTCAAGCTTTTTTCAATATAAGAAACATGGAGACGCCGAGTTCCTTGCAAATCGTTGCATAATGCAGAGCCGTTAATAGCAGCATCCCCGTGTTCATTCCTAAGATAACGCCCATCATATTTAAGGATTCGATGGATCCTAGAAAATACACCATAGAGAACGACACCACGTGCACCCATATATTATGTAGGAACACATCTTTTATGAGACCCATACCAATTAAACACGCTTGAAACGGCATCACGAACAAGTGGCATAAGAAGTATGGCCATAGCAGCTGCAAGTAGACGGCTGCTTGAGGTGAGTCAAAAAAGAGCTGCGTGAGCGGATAAGCGAAATAATACATGATCATCACCGCTGGCACCCCATAGCCAAACGTAATGAGAATCGCTTGTCTGACACGTTTTTTCACGAGATCATACTGCCCCAAGGCATAGGCTTCTGATACATTCGGAATCATCACAATCATAATGGAATGAGCGATAAACGCCGGAAAAAAACCGATCGACATCGCTACGCCAGCAAGCATTCCGTAATGATCAACCGCAAGCGTACCAGAAATGCCCGCTGCAACGAGGGCTCCTTTGATCAAAAACGGTTCAATCGCATTGGCAATGGCATGAAAGATACGCATACCTGTTGTCGGGATGGAGACTGCTAACAAACGTTTTCTGACGTCAATCCCTCTTAACTCAACCGATCTGACATTCACAGCATTTTTCGCCATGACGTATTGGGAATATAAATAGATAAAGACGACGAGATCACTTGCAACAATCACACCAATCGCAATAAGCACCGCTGTTTCAATATCAAACGAATACCAATGAAAAAACAAAAACAAACAGATAAGCTGGATCGTTTTTTTCAGCATATTGGCTAGAGCAATTCTGCCCATTTGCTGCTTGCCCATAAAATAGCCGCGTGCAATGGAAGTAAATGCGATGATTGGAATGAGTGACAGAACCAAACCCTTCATCAGCGGATGATACGATTGAAATACAGGAATGAAAGGCAGTACAATGGCTGCTATTGCCGTTGTTGTGCATGTCACCACAAGCGTCATTTTAAATGCATGGCGAAGCATACTTTTATGAAGCCGCTCATGCGATTCTGCAATGAATTTAGAAATGGAGACTGGCAGCTCTAAGCTGGCGATCACAAGCACAAGCATGATGATGGGAAGGATGCTCATATATAAACCCATTCCATGTTCTCCAAGCTCTCTCGCTAAAATCATATTGACTAAAAACTCGATACACTCAGCAATGAAAGCTGCGACAGATAGCAGAATGACCCCTTTTACAAATCGATTCATGTAGCCTCCCCTTGTCTAAAAGCAAATTCTTTTCACATTCTATGAGACAAGTCCTGAAAATATTTTAATAATTGAAGACAAAAAAACAGCGACTGATTGATCGCTGCTTTTCTTTACACTGCAAACACATGACGGCCAATGCGTTCTACAATTTTACGAGAACGAATCCAGTTATCTGTCGCCGTTTTTGGATTATAAAAATAAATCGCCTTTGTTGTTCTGTCATCTTCTTTGACAACCTGCTTCACAGCTTTTACGGAATCCTGGTCTGCCTTATCATTGATACTTCCATTTGATACGGGCTGGAAGGCATTTCGCTGATAAATCACGCCTCTGACACTGTCAGGAAAAGAGCGGTGTTCTACGCGGTTTAAGACGACGCTTGCTACCGCTTTTTTCCCGGCGTAAGATTCACCTTTTGCTTCGGCATGTACCAACCGAGAAAGCAAGTCCATTTCTTCATTAGAATAGTGTGATTGATTTCTTGAGCTTGCTGGCTTTGCCGTTTCCTTTTTCTTCGGCTTCGGTTTTGATGCCTTCTCCTCTGTTGACGTGCTTAGCATTTTCACTTTCGGCTGATGTTTCTCCTCTGAAAACGCTGGGATCACAGTATGCTTTTCATCTTGATCTATATATGAAAGCTGATGCTTTACAGGTGCTTGTTCAAGTTTCTGACTTAATGTGCCTTCTTGCTCTTGTATATTGTCCATCTTGATCGCTGAGATGAGCATAAGGATGGCAAAAAGAGCTGTATGAATTTTGATCATTCGCCTCATTCCTCCTTTAATCAATGTAGGCTGTAAGATACTTGTCCACTCTAACAAGAGCTTCTTCTATTTTCACGCACAAAGATTTTCATGCCTGTCCAAATTCCGTCATTAAATGGCATGTCCTAGTTGAAATACGCATGAACTGGTAATGTAAGCGTTTAATATAGTCTCTTTTTAGCCTATAATCATCCTTATGCTCCTGATTATGGGTTATTACATTTTCTTTTCATATGTATCAAGCTGGTTTGAAGTGTGACAAAAGAACCAAAATAAAAAGCTTTTTCTCATGAATGAGAAAAAGCTTTAGCTTCTTGCTTCTTTAAGATATTCAAAAATAACATCTCCACCATGCTTGGCGATTCCGCGAAAATGTTTAAAATCATCTTGATTGACCAATACAGAACGAAATGTTAAAAAATCATCCTTTTGAATGGTCACTTGTTTTTCAGTACCATTCCGTAATGATTCTAGTATTGTGTTGATGTGTTCTTCAGTCAAAAAAACCGCTCCTTTTCAGCCTTGATCAAATATTAAATATACCATTCGTTTTCAAAGCGTACAACGAAAACGAAAGAAAAACGTCTTTATCCTTTACATTGGTATGAAAATATTGCAAAATACTTTTTAATAGGGAATGAAATCTGTTTTTAAAGGAGAGGGATCGGTTGAAGATTGCAAAAATTGGGAATGTGATCGAATTTAGAAATGGTTTAACAGGTGTAGTTGAAAAAGTGAATGAAAACTCTGTTATTGTGGATGTCACTATTATGGACAACTATAGAGATTTAGAACTGGATTCACTAACAGTCGTTAATCATAAAAACTATAAAATCATCAAAGACTCCGTACATTAATTTGCAATCCTCAATTCAGACTACCGTTACATAAAGATATACACAGCAAAGCTGACTCGTGTGACAGCTCTGTTCTCTTTTGACCATCACATATAAAAAAGGCTGACAACCATATAAAGTGGCGTCAGTCTTTTTGCGCGTGAAAGGTTTGCATTTCCGCTTTTGTTTTGTACATATCAACTTCTTCAGGTGTTATCACGCCTTTATCAATTAAAAGGGCGATCACTCCAAGTAATGTGGAAGCACTCCATTTATATCGTTCTTTGTTTTGATGTTCAAGCACCTGAAGCTCTTCCCTTAATTCCATTAGCAGCTTCTCTGTTTTGTCTTCTTTGTTTGCCAACACAAACGCCTCCATTTTCATTCGCTCGTTTCAATTTTATCTTAAAGTAAATATATGAAGAATAAAAGCATGATACACCTTTACAAACATACGTTCTGTCGTGTATACTATACATACGAGCTGGTAGCCCCCAGCCGTCCTAGCAAGTTCTATTCCTATTGGTATGAGAAGAGTGACATGACTCTTCTCTTTTTTTATGTGCCATCATAATCTATTCCATAAAAAAAGACATGTCATCCACATGTCTTTTCTTATTTATTAGCGATTATCAATCGTTTCTGGATACATATCGTGATTCATCATACGATACGATGCCATCTCTTCATACTTTGTCCCAGGTTTTCCGTAGTTCGTATACGGATCAATTGAAATACCGCCTCTTGGTGTAAATTTGCCCCATACTTCAATATATCTTGGGTCCATTAATTCAATGAGGTCGTTCATGATAATATTCATACAATCCTCATGGAAGTCACCGTGGTTACGGAAGCTGAACAAATATAATTTTAATGATTTACTTTCGACCATGATTTCATTTGGGATGTAGCTGATATACACGGTCGCAAAATCTGGCTGTCCTGTTTGCGGGCAAAGTGATGTGAATTCTGGGCAGTTGAATTTCACAAAATAATCTCTATTCGTATGTTTATTTGGGAACGTTTCAAGCACTTGTGGTGCATAGTCAAACAAGTAATTGGTCCCTTGATTTCCTAGTAAAGTGACACCTTCTAATTCTTCTGGTTTTCTTGTCGTCATTTTGTCTCTTCCTTTCTATACGCCTCGTTTATTTCCCCACAATAGCGTGTGCAATTGTGGTAAGACTCTCACACGATTCAAATCAGGATCTTGCGCTACTTGATCTACAAGCATTTCGTATTTCTTTAATAAGTGCGTTAATAAGTACGCATCATCAGCTGTCGTCGTATCATCATTTCCCACCTGCAAATAAAAGGGGAGTTCTGGGTATTTCGCATGGACATCCTTTGCATAGGCTAGATCAAGATCATCAAAGATGACGACCTTCAGGCTTGCATGATGCAACCTGTTTCCATTTTTCAATTCATCTATGATACGCGTAAGTTTCGAGAAATCGGTTTTCATATTAGAACTTGGTGGCTTTGGAGAAATGGTTAAATCATCTATCTTCAAAAACCAATCTTGATACATCGTTCCCTGCGTTTCAAGCGCCGTATCAATTCCTTCTTCATGCAATAAATCAATAAGTGATTCCATTTGTTTCAAAAGCGCAGGATTCCCACCTGAAATGGTGACATGAGAAAATGCCTTTCCACCTATTCTCTTCAGCTCTTTTACAATGTCCTCTGCCTGAAGCCACTGAATATCTTGCTTCGCTGATCCATCCCATGTAAAAGATGAATCACACCAGCTGCAGGAGTAGTCACAGCCAGCCGTTCTGACAAACATGGTTTTTTGGCCAATGACCATTCCTTCTCCTTGAATGGTTGGACCAAAGATTTCTAAGACAGGAATCGCTTTAGTCATTGAGCTCAACTCGTTTCGGACGGTAAATGCAATAGCTTGTTGGTGTCTCTCTGACAAAAACTTGAACACATGTCGGCTTGTTCGCTAAAGTCGTTAAATATGCGGTCACTTTATCATACACAGTCTTTGCGACAACCTCAGTGGTTGGCATCGCGTATGGATCATTTGATGAGAATTCTTCATGGTCATTGAGCAGTGTATGGTCGTACTGTCCATGAATGAGTTTTTTTAGCGTGCTAAAATTCACAAGGAAACCTGAATCATCTAGATGATCTCCTGCAATCGTAATGTTAATCGTATACGTGTGACCATGTACACGGCTACAAGCGCCAGCATCTTCTCTCGGGATAAAATGGGCTGCCGATACATGCATATCTTTATTTAATTCAAACGAAAAAGGGTGATTCGTCTGTGGATAGATTTGAGAAAGCATTTAGTTCGCCTCCTTCATGTCCATATAAGTGTCATAGCCATTTTTCCGAAGCTTACATGCAGGACATTCCCCGCAGCCATCAGAAATGATGCCATTATAGCAAGTGAGTGTTTCATTTTTTACAAAATCTAGCGCATTCAGTTCATCAGCCAGCTTCCACGTTTCAGCTTTATTCAGCCACATGAGCGGCGTATGGATGACAAATGGTTTTTCCATTGCCAAATTCACCGTGACGTTACAAGATTTCACAAACTCATCTCGGCAATCTGGGTAGCCGCTAAAGTCTGTCTCGCACACACCCGTGATAATATGACGTGCTCCAATTTGATACGCAAGAATGGATGCAAAGGATAAGAAAACTAAGTTTCTCCCCGGAACAAATGTGGAAGGCAGTTCTCCTTCTTTTTCTTCAATATCAATGTCATCTCTTGTTAAGGCATTTGGTGCAAGCTGATTTAAAAGAGACATATCTAATAGATGATTTTTCACACCTAGCTTGTCAGCAATTCTTTTGGCGACATCAATTTCTTCTTGATGACGCTGATTATAATGAAAGGTTACCGTTTCAACCTCTTTAAATTGTTGAAGTGCCCATAGTAAACATGTCGTACTGTCCTGTCCCCCGCTAAAGACAACGACCGCTTTTTCATTTTTCATTTTCCTTTTCCTCCTTTTGCAGACCCGTACCACCGCACAAAGCTGCATCTGAAAGGTTCATGAAAACCCCTATTTTTCTCAAAAGAAAAGACACCTTTACATGTGTATGAGGTGTCCCAGCCATAAAAAATAAAAAATGCCACATCCAAGGATACGGCAAGTCCTTAGTTTTTTATAGAGGGTTTTGCTAGAACCTCTCCCGTTTTCACGGATTTTTGTTCAATTTTCACAGAGGATAGTGTACCACATAATTGGTATACAAGCTATCCCTTCTTTACTTATCACGTGATGCAGGCACTTTTTTCAGACAAAGAAAGAGGATAAAAAAGATACTGACATAGCCAAAAACAGGGTAAACCGTTGAAATGAGTGTGCCGTATCCAATTTTACTGATCACATAACAGCAAAGCAGAATAAAGGATATCGTATACATACTGTTCAATCGGATATACGCCCTCACTTGCCTTTCGAGACCGTATAAATTCCCTATAACAGATGTAAAGACTTCACCGAAGATCACGAATAAATAGACGAGATGAATGGAGTTTGCGACTTGATACACCACTTGGGCCATCGGGATATCATAAGACTCCAGCATATCTAATGAAGAAAGAGATAAAAAGCAGGCGAGCAGAATAAGTGTCAGCATCAGACCCCCAAGCACCGCTCCTTTTTTGATCACGGCTTCGGATGTCATTTCGTTTGCGACCGGCACTAATACGGCTTGAGACAGCGCTAAATTAAATGCACCATATGAAACCGCAGACAACATCCATTCGCCCTCTCCCATTTGCAGCCCCAGAACGTGGCTTTCACCGCTACTAAACACAAATGAGTCTAGAAACACAATCAGCGAAAAGAAAATCAGCATTGGAACGACAAGTACATTGACACCAAATAACCCTTTTGACCCTTTAAAAAGGACAATGACACTTAAAATAATCGTTAAAAAAATACCATATTCTTTTGAGATGCCAAGTTGTTCTTCAAAAATAGCGCCTGCTCCAGAAATCATCACTGACGTCACACCTAGTAAGATAAAAAACATGACGATGTTAATATATCGACTCGCAGCAGCTCCAAATAAAAACCGATTCATATCTTGATAAGATTCCGCTTCAATTCGTTTGGAAATCAGCATCATTTTTGCGCCAAGGCCGGTAAAAATAACACCGCTAATCAAAATCCCGATCAATCCAATCCAGCCAAAACGAACAAAAAATTCTACGATTTCTTTTCCTGTCGCAAACCCAGCTCCAACCACTGTTCCTACATATACAAAGGCAAGCTGAAAAGCGGATTCATTTGAACGTTTCATATGACCCCTCCGCACCCATCACTTTCGATTGTCTCTTTTTTATCCTATGAGACAAGTTCCTTGAAAAGAAGGACAAACCATGATTAAATGCAAAAAAGGATTTTTCATTCAGCTATGAGCAAAACAGTTGAAAGTCAAAATAGGTCAGAGTATACTATAGTCAAAGATGGTCAAACAACAGACCATTTTATTTAACATTCATTGGTCAAATAAAGTCAAACTTTATTTTAAGGAGGTCATGGCTCATGCGTTGTCAACATTGTCAAGTAAATGAAGCAACGATTCGCCTGAATATGCAAGTAAATTCGTCCCGTAGCCAAATGGTTTTATGTGAAGACTGCTATACCTCTTTGATGGAACAGTCAAAAATGAAAATGGGTCCTAACCTTTTCGGAGGCGGTTCATTCTTCTCTGAGCAAGCAGGACATGCGACGAGCCAAGAGCGGCCTAAACAAAAAGGCTTACTCGATGAGCTTGGCCGGAACTTAACGGATGGCGCACATGCTGGTTTAATCGATCCTGTCATTGGCCGTGATGAAGAAGTCACAAGAGTCATTGAGATTTTAAATAGAAGAAATAAAAACAATCCTGTCCTCATTGGTGAACCTGGTGTTGGTAAAACGGCCATAGCCGAAGGACTAGCTCTAAAAATTGCAAATGGAGATGTACCAAATAAATTAAAGAACAAACAAGTTTATTTATTAGATGTCTCTTCACTTGTGGCAAACACAGGTGTACGTGGTCAATTTGAGGAACGGATGAAGCAATTAATCAAAGAATTGCAAAGCCGTAAAAATATCATCTTATTCGTTGATGAAATTCATCTTCTTGTAGGCGCAGGCTCTGCTGAAGGGTCAATGGATGCCGGAAACATTTTGAAACCAGCTCTAGCTCGAGGGGAACTGCAGCTAGTAGGTGCGACAACATTAAAAGAATATCGTCAGATTGAAAAAGATGCTGCCCTTGAACGCAGATTCCAACCCGTCATCGTTGATGAGCCAACACAGGATGAAGCATTCGAGATATTAAAAGGCATTCAAGATAAGTATGAAGCGTATCATGGCGTCACCTATTCTGACGAAGCCATTAAAGCGTGTGTTCAATTATCTTCGCGGTATATTCAAGACCGCCACTTGCCAGATAAAGCCATTGATTTAATGGATGAAGCAGGTTCAAAAGCGAATCTCTCCATTGATGCAGCAAGTGAAGATGAATTAACAAACCGTCTTGTGCAAATTGCCGCTGAAAAACAAGCTGCTTTAAATGAAGAACGATATGAAAAAGCAGCGAAGCTTCGAGACGAAGAAGAAGCGATTGAAGCGAGATTGCAAAACAAAACAAATGACAAAGAACATGTCGTCACAGCTGAGGACATTCAGTCGATTGTAGAACAAAAAACAGGTATCCCTGTCGGCAAACTGCAAGCAGACGAACAAACAAAAATGAAAGAAATTGATGTCCGCTTAAAAGCCCGCGTCATTGGTCAGGAACATGCGGTTGAAAAAGTGGCGAAAGCCGTAAAAAGAAGCAGAGCCGGCTTAAAATCAAAACACAGACCAACTGGCTCCTTCCTTTTCGTTGGGCCAACAGGCGTCGGGAAAACCGAATTGTCTAAAACATTAGCGGAAGAATTATTTGGCTCAAAAGAAGCGATCATTCGTTTAGATATGAGTGAATACATGGAGAAACACTCCGTGTCCAAAATCATCGGTTCTCCTCCTGGTTACGTTGGACATGATGAAGCCGGACAGCTCACGGAAAAGGTTCGCAGAAAACCATACAGCATCATTTTGCTTGATGAAATCGAAAAAGCGCACCCTGATGTCCAGCATATGTTCCTTCAAATCATGGAAGATGGCCGTCTAACAGACAGCCAAGGCAGAACCGTCAGCTTTAAAGACACAGTCATCATTATGACAAGTAACGCTGGCAGCACAGATAAAAAAGCGGTCAAAGTCGGGTTCCAGTCTGAACAAGAAGAAGCCATCGAAGAACAATCATTGATTGATTCACTGAGCGCTTATTTCAAACCGGAATTCTTGAACCGTTTTGACAGCATCATTCAGTTTGATTCATTAGATAAAGACGATTTAGTCAAAATTGTGGATCTTCTGCTCAAAGATTTGTCAGAGCAGTTAAAAGAACAAAATCTAACTGTTCACATCACAAACGAAGCGAAAGAAAAAATCGCTGAACTTGGTTACCATCCAGCATTTGGGGCTCGTCCGTTACGAAGAACGATTCAAGAGCATGTTGAAGATCAAATGACGGACATCTTGCTTGAAGAAGAAAAACTTACTGGATTTACAGTCGATGTTGAACATGACGAAATTGTTGTGAAAAAGAGCTAAGTACATCCTAAGGAGGATCTTCAACTCCATCATGTGGCAGTGTCTAAATTCCATCTGAGCGCCGACGCTCCCCCGCCTCTTTTCCTTTACGATAAAAGAAAAAGAGGTGGAGCACATGGATCACATGATCAATTGGAACTACGATTTGATCAAAATCATACATGAAGAAAAATTAAAAGAATTGCTCTTAGATGAAACAGCTCAAAAAAGATGAAGCTGAAAACTCCCTTTTATATGAGGGAGTTTCTTTTTTTTACAACTTTCAGAAAGCGCTTTCGTCAAAATTTCTTCACATAAAATGTCTTAATTTTATATTCTGACTAAAACCCTTCTAGAAGACACCGATATTAACTATAGAAAAAGATAGTTAAAGGATTTGGTGAGATAATGGACAAAACATCGTTAATTGGTATTATTTTAGCATTTATTGCACTGAGTGTCGGTATGGTTTTGAAAGGTGTGAGTCTAACCGCTCTTATCAACCCGGCGGCTATATTGATCATTGTGGTTGGGACAATTTCAGCTGTTGTCATTGCCTTCCCATCTAGTGAAATTAAGAAAACACCAAAATTATTCGGCAAAATTTTCAAAGATAGCAAGCTTCCAACGATACAAGAAATGATTCCTCTATTTTCAAACTGGGCACAAATTGCTCGTCGTGAAGGTCTTTTGGCATTAGAGGCAAATCTTGAGGAAGTCGATGACGATTTTCTAAAGAACGGCTTAAGCATGGCAGTTGACGGTCAAAGTGCTGAATTTATTCGCGACGTCTTAACAGAAGAAGTCGATGCCATGTCGGAGAGACATCAGTCAGGCGCATTAATCTTTACACAAGCTGGTACATACGCTCCGACTCTAGGGGTACTTGGTGCCGTTGTCGGACTTATTGCCGCACTTGCAAACATGGGAGACATTGAAGCACTTGGACATGCGATTAGTGCTGCCTTCGTCGCCACACTGCTAGGGATTTTTACAGGGTATGTGTTGTGGCATCCATTTGCCAACAAGCTGAAGCGTAAATCAAAGGAAGAAGTAAAGCTTCGTCTCATTATGATTGAAGGGATTCTTTCTGTCCTTGAAGGCCAGTCTCCAAAGGTCATTGAGCAAAAACTTCTGATGTACTTACCAGCAAAAGAACGTGCAAATCTTGTCATTGAAGAAGGAGAAAAACAGAATGGCTAGGAAACGTAAAAAACATGATCATGAAGACCATGTAGATGAGTCTTGGCTGATCCCTTACGCCGATCTTCTTACGCTTCTTCTCGCCCTCTTCATTGTGCTGTTTGCATCTAGCTCCATTGATGCGGCAAAATATGAACAGATGGCTAAATCGTTTAATGTTGTCTTTACTGGCGGCACTGGCGTAATGGACCAATCAAGCATGCAGAGCACCGAAGAAACAGAAAACAGCAATCAAACCAAAAAATCAGCAGAAGATGAAGAAGAAGCAAAAGCGAAAGCTCGTGACCAAGCGGTATTAACAAAGGTTAAAAAGCAAGTAGATTCATTCATTGCGGATAAAAAACTTGGTTCGAAGCTTGAAACAAAGCTGACGGATGAAGGTCTGCTTATTACAATTGAAGACAGCATCTTCTTTGATTCTGGGCGAGCGGTGATCCGCTCGCAGGATGTTCCGTTAGCCAAAGAAATATCAAAGCTGCTCGTCATTAACCCTGCTCGTGATATCGTCATTAGCGGGCATACAGATAACGTTCCGATTCGGAATTCTGAATTTGAATCCAACTGGTATTTAAGCGCCATTCGTGCGGTCAACTTTTTAAATATTCTCCTTGAAAACAGCAACCTAGACCAAGAGAACTTTAGCACAAAAGGTTACGGTGAATTTAAACCGATTGCCTCTAACGATACCGCAGAAGGCAGAAGTAAAAACAGACGCGTCGAAGTTCTTATTTTGCCAATTGAGAAAAAAGCAAAATAAATAGGAAGCCAGCAGCTTCCTTTCAGATCATGACAAAGGGCTAAAATGATGTTTATTTTAGTCCTTTGTTTTTCTTATGAGCGCGATTGAAAGCGCTTGTCGTTTATCGGTGCGCAGGACTGACACCATATGCGAGGATTAGTCTACATACTAAAAAGGAAGCCGCTGGCTTCCTTTTTTATGTGTTTATTCTTTATGATCATATAAATGCTTGGCACGCAGCCCTACATGTTTGAGCATACCGATGCAGGCATCCTTCTCCTCTTCACTAAGCACACTGATCATCTCGTGAATCTCTTTTGCATGATCTGGGAAGATGTCATCAAGCAAAGCTCTTCCCTGCTCCGTAATATGTGCAAATGTCACCCTGCGGTCTTCTGCACAAGCTTTCCGGCTAAGGAGTTCTTTTTTCTCCAATTTATCAACCACATACGTGATACTTCCGCTTGCGAGTAAGATCTTATCACCTATTTGCTGAAGCGGCTGATCACCTTTATGATACAGCAATTCTAATACAGCAAATTCAGTCGGATTCAGACCGTGCTTCACAATATGTTTGTTCATGTGGTGATTAATGGAGCGATAGGCACGTGATAGTACAATAAATAATTTCAAAGATTTCTCAACATTATGATTTTCCATTTTTTATCATCCTTTATGAAATGCAACCCACTAATGTGACATTAATAAACAATAAGTAAAATGTCAACATGTTGAACCATTTTTAGCATGAAAAAGAGACCAGAACGAATCACCTAATTTTTTAAAAATCTCACAAGTCATCGTAATAAAGATAGGTTCAATGCTATAATAAGTCTATTAGGTAATACGTTGGAGCGATGAATCATGAGTATACTGAAAGGGTTTTGGAAGAAGATCAAGCTTTACCTTATTTTGGTCGTGATTCCAACCCTCATCATTAGTTATTTTATCTACGAAAAAGAAACTGAGAAAATTGATGTAAAAAACAAACAAACCGCTACACTTATGTTAAATATTCACAAAAACCAAATGAATTATTTAATCAGTGAAACAGAAGCAAGATTAACTTCCCTTGCCATGGGATTTGACCAGCCGCTTGAAACGAAAAGAGTGCAAAACATCCTAGAGAAAATCTATAAACAAGAACCTCGTTTTTCAGGCCTGTATCTCCTAGACCAAAAAGGAAATGTCACAGCCAGCACCACACCATTAAAGGAAAAAATCAACCTGTCATTTAGAGATTACTTTAAACGTATTCAAGTCACAAAACAGACCGTCATCACAGATAACTATGTGAGCCGCATTACTAAGCAGCGGATTCTCTCCATTTGTGTCCCTGTTTTGAATGAGAACGACGAAGTCACGGATGTGCTAGTCGCTGCGATTCAAATTGATTATTTAAGAAATATTATGAATGTATTAAACCCAGAGCTTCATTTTAAGATGCTGAATCAAAATGGAGACGTTGTGTTTACAAGTGGTCCACAGCCAGAATCTGAAAGTGATAGCACCGTGTCTACATATTTAGATGAAAACAGCTGGAAGCTGGAGGTTTTTCCGCAGCGTGCGACAACAAGTGAAGTACTGTCTGTGATGCTGTTTCCTTTATCCAGTGCATTTATTCTCTTAAATATCTTATTCACACTCGTCCAATATATCATTTTAAGACGACAAACCCAGCAGGAACGCCACCAAAATGAAGCACAAAAACTTGAACTCATTGGAACACTCGCAGCAAGTACAGCGCATGAAATTCGCAATCCATTAACAGGCATTAGCGGGTTTATTCAACTTTTGCAAAAGAAGTATCGTTCAGAAGAGGATCAGCTTTATTTTTCTGTCATCGAGGAAGAAATTAAACGGATTAACCAAATCGTCAGTGAGTTTCTTGTGCTTGGAAAACCAACGGCTGAAAAGTGGCAAAATAATTCTGTGAAAGAAATTGTGAGTGAGATCATGCCAATTGTATTTTCTGAGGCGAACCTTTATAATGTCGAGGTTGATTTGCAAATCAACACCATTCAAGATGTTGGCGTGTATTGCACGAAGGATCACATTAAACAAGTGGTATTGAATGTAGCGAAAAACTCGTTAGAAGCGATGCCAAATGGCGGTCATTTGAAGATTGTCATTGAGGCTGAAAAAGAACAGGTCATCATAAAAGTGAAAGATACAGGTGAAGGTATACCAGAAGAGATGCTGAAACATATTTTCCTCCCTTTTATTACGTCGAAGGAAAAAGGAACAGGTCTTGGGCTTGTTGTGTGTAAACGGATCATTTCGATGTATGGGGGGACAATCGATATCGAGAGCGAAGTGAATAAAGGAACAACCGTGATCATCATGCTCCCTTCTGCACACTAATAGCTGAAACATTCAGCCGGTTTTGCTAATGGCAAGACCGGTTTTTTTGATGTCAATAAGAAGGACGATTGACAGAAAGGAGACTCATTTGTGATACAAGATCATGAAAGGAAGCAACAGATTGTTGTTCATGAAAAAGAAGATACTGATACTCATTCATCAGGTTGTCCAGTTCTTGACTATATTTAATTGTCGTCTCACCTGTATAGCCTTCTACTTGAGCAGCTTCTACCATTTGTCTTCTCTTTTCATCAATTGACATTAATAGCTGTTCTTTCCGTACATAAATATTCATGATCTCAGCTCCCGCTCTGAATTCGTCTGTCTACGCTCTAAATGATCCGACACCAAAATTATACTTTATTTGTAAATTAAATTAAATATGCTTATTTTATTTAATTTTTTACAGCCTAAAGACCTTTTACCCAATGAATTCTGGGGGTAAACTTCAAAATTGGACAGGACTGACACATTGATTAAACAGAATTTTATCCTATGCAGAAGACCAAAATCAACTATTTTCTCTCTCATTTTATGTCTATTTTCCTAAAAAAAAGCTGATCTTCCGCCTCATGCGAAATGATCAGCTCCCACTATTAAACCGTTTCTTCTTCGTAAATTGGAACCCAGCCCTCAGTTGTGACAAATATGCGAACGGCGACGACTTGACGATCTTCTTGAAGTGTAAAGTAGTGACGAATATTCGGAGGCACAGAAATTAAATCACCTGGATTCAGTCTCACATCAAAAAAGACGCCGTCTTTGCCTTGAATGGCAAAGATTCCATGACCGCTCACGATAAATCTGACTTCATCATCCGTATGATGATGCTCACGTTTAAAGTTTTGAAGCAGTTCATCAAGGTTAGGGGTCGCATCTGATAATGAAATCACATCCTGCGCTTTGTATCCTCTTCGCTCGGAAATACTCTTTATTTCCTCTTGAAACACAGTTAAAATTTCTTCCTTTTCATCATCTGTTAAATCGTACTTTTCTGATAACTGTTTTGGTAGTTTTTCAATATCCCAATGTTCATAAATGACCCCTTGCTGTTCTAAATACGCCCGGACCTCTTGTTCGTTCTCAAGTAACGTGTTCTCTTCATTATGAATGTAAATGGTCGCCATGTGTGTTTCCTCCTTTTTATTTAACAAGCTGCTTTTGATAAAGCGCTACTTTCAAATGATAGGTAAATAAAAATTCATAAGCCTCTAAGACTCGTTTGGCTTCAAATGCGGTTTTCCCCCAAACGGTGATGCCATGATTACGAATGAGTACAGCACCAGCATCGTCCGTCAGGTGCACTGCAAATTGTTTTGCAAGGTGCGGAATATGAGCTGGGTTTTCAATAATAGGAACAGTGACTTCTGCATCCTCTTCCCAATAACCAAGCGCTTTAATAATTTCGTTGCCTTTAAAACGAACTTCTCCTTTATCGCCATACAGCTCAGAAATGACATTGTTATCGATCGTGTGGACGTGAAGACAACATCCTGCTTTCGTCCGCTCATAAACGTATGTGTGAAGCAGTGTTTCAGCTGATGGCCTGAGCGGCTCATTCGGATGAACCGGCTGACCTGCTGCATCAACAAGAACAAAATCTTCATCGGTTTCTTTTCGTTTATCTTTGCCACTTGCCGTCACCAAAAACGTGATGGGATCATCCGACACTTTTATCGATAAATTGCCGCTCGTTCCGTAAAACCAGTCTCTTTGTGCCAATTCACGTTTGACGTCTGCTAGTTCCTTCCAGCGTTTACTCTTCTCGTCTGCCATTCCTTCACTTCCTTTATTTGATCAAATTGCGCTTTTAGATCAACAAATGTTTCATACTCTTTATGTACGAGCCCTAGCTCTTTACATTCGTTCAGTAAATAATCACGCGCAAACGTGAGATCCGCATGTTTCGCTGCCTCAATATCAGTCACTGAATCACCAATCATGATAATAAAATCATCTTCCTGCGTCAGCTCTCGAATAATGGAAGGCTTGCAGCAGCCACAGCCATTTTGGCATTCTGAATCACAAGCATGCGGCCATTCAATTTGAATATGGTCTTCTTTAAATGATGCATGGTTACAATAAATATTCTCTTGTTCGACAATCCCTTCAAGGATAGGGTAGACAAAAAAGTCCATACCGCCGCTGAGTACATAGAAAGGAATGTCTGCTTTTTTGACATCATCGACAAACTGTTCAAATCCTTCACGAATCTCTGTATCCTCTAAAATAAATGACCGAATGGCTTCTTTCTGATCACTCGTCAGTAACTGAAACATTTGCCCGACGCCTTCTTGGATCGTGATCTCTTTTGCTAGAACACCATCCTTCCATTTCGTCCATTCTTTTGGAGCAAACTGCTTCATGATGCGAATGATATTATCATTTTTCGTAATCGTGCCATCAAAATCACAACATACAATTGGTTTTTTCATTTATTCTGCTACCCTTCCCCAAAGATCAAGTGCTGCTTGTAAGTCTTGACAAGTTGATGCTTTTTCTTCGATAGACTCTTTTTTGACCACCGCATCAATGATCGAACGAAAGGCTTTCCCTCCTCCGATTGCTCCCCGCGGATGTCCGTGAATTCCCCCGCCTGCATTAATGACATGATCAAGTCCAAAATCTTTGATTAAGATCGGCACCATTCCCGGGTGAATGCCTGCTGAAGGGACAGGAAATGTTTGTTGAACTGTATCCTCTTTCACACATGCTTCGAAAATGCCAATGGCATCTTTTTTCGGAAGGGCGACTGATCCATAAGGAGAGGGAAAAAGACTTAAATCAGCGCCAGCATATCGATTTAATTTGCCTAAAAGAAGAGAATGCGAGAATCCATAGTCTGGAGAGGATGTCATTGCACCGCTCACTGCCGGATGTGCCATGATCGGCAATGGGATCTCTGGATCTTCAGCCAAGCTTTGCATGACATCAAGTCCATAGGCAAAAACGTTGAATAATAGCGCATCAGCCCCGAGTTCGGCTGCCTTTCTTGCTCGATCTTTCAAATCAAAAGTTCTACCAGTTAAATTAACAGCATAAAGCGTGCGATGTCCTGTCTCTTCATATGTTTCTTTTAATATCTTTTTTCCTTCCTTGATTCGATCTTCAAAAGGGGCTAATGGGCTTTCAAATAAAATCTCATCATCTTTGATGAAGTCTACTCCACCTAAAGCCTGTAAGCGGAGCTGTTCTTTTAAATCCTCCATATCACGGCCGATCACGCCTTTAAATATACTCATCAATAGCGGCCGATCAAACACGCCTACTTTCTTTCGTATCCCCTCAATGCCAAATACCGGTCCTGGAAGACAGCGTTTAAACCTTTCCGAAAATTCGATATCGACGAGCTTTACTTTCCCATCCAGTGAAAGCTTTCCAAAAATCGTCGTCAACACCGCTGGTATATCAGCTGAAAAGTTCGCCTCAGGATAAGCAATGGTCACCTCTGATTGATACAGACCACCAATTGCGGGGGACTGTTCTTTTACGCTCACCACACGGCCTTTATGTTTTTTCAGCTGCTCCTTTTTGAGCTGCGGCAAGTCCGTCCATGACCCGACCGTTAACCCAAGTGCGATCTGCTCTGCTTTTCGGTCTATTTGTTCATCCTCTCGATGTGTTAGTACGTATGTTGCCAGTAGTTCACTCACTAGGAATCCCCTTTCGATTGCGTCCTGTATATGGTCAATAAAAAAAACCTCTTTAAGTGCTTGATCAGCGCGTTAAAGAGGTTTCGTCTCATTCATCCGAATCTTATCTCTCAGCGCTTGCTGCAAGAATTAGCACCGTGCTTCATGGAAGTCGGTTGCCGGGCTTCATTGGGCTAGTCCCTCTGCCTACTCTTGATAAGAATATTCAATTTTCTTAAATATTGCCTGAATTATCGCACCATTTTTTTACGTTGTCAATGGCTTTTTTTCAAATAACTGCAAGGCAGCGATACGATCAGCGGCTTCCTTTAGCCGCTCCTCGCTTGTTAAAAGACCGACTCTGACGTAGCCTTCACCGTGAGCACCAAAGCCATTCCCCGGTGCAACAACAACATGTGCTTTTTCTAATAATACATCAGAAAAAGTTTCAGATGTATACCCTTCAGGCACCTTTAACCAAGCAAAAAACGAGCCCTTTGGCGCACTGACGTCCCAGCCAATCTCTTTGCATGCAGCAATCCAAGTGTTTCGTCTTTTTTCGTACCGATCATTTTGTACTTGGACGCACGTTTGATCGCTTAAAAGTGCTTCTGCTGCTGCATCTTGAGTTGCTTTAAACAGTGACACAAACAGGTGATCCTGATAAAGCTCAATGGCTTCGATAACAGAGGCATTCCCTGCTGCAAAACCGACTCTCCAGCCAGCCATATTATACGTTTTGGACAATGTATAGATTTCAATACCTGTCTCTTTTGCTCCGTCTATTTGCAGGAAACTGAGGGGCTTTTCGCCGTCAAATCCTATGCCACCATATGCAAAATCATGGACTACACACATCTTATTTTCACTCGCAAACGCAACAGTATCTTCAAAAAATGTCCGGGTTGCAGTCGCACCAGTCGGATTATTTGGGTAATTTAAGTACATCAATTTTGCTTGATTCTTATCTTCCTTAGACAGTTGGTGGTAGTCAGGTAAAAAATCATTTTGTTCAAGAAGAGGCATTGTGACCATGCGAGCTCCGGCAAGCACAGCGCCTGACCAGTAATCTGGATATCCTGGATCTGGAACAAGCAGCGTATCACCTGGATTCAGTAAACATTGAGGCAATTCGACTAGTCCCGCTTTCCCTCCAAATAAGATGGCAATCTCTGTTTTTGGGTCAAGCGTGACGCCATATTCTCTTTCATAAAAAGCAGCTGCAGCCTTCTTTAGTTTCGCTGTCCCGCGGAATGAGGAGTATTGATGATTTTCAGGTTTTGCTACCGCTTCCTGCATCGCTTTCACAATATGTGGAGGAGTGGGCTGATCAGGATTTCCTTGACCTAAATTAATCACATCTGCCCCTTCCTGCATTTTCTTCTGCACTTTTTGAACAAGCGACGCAAAAAATTGTTTCGGTAAATGTTTCAATACATCTGATTGCTGGAATTCCATTTTTTCACCTTCTATTCAAGTTACGTGACAATACAATCACTGTAATGGATTGTTTTATGAATTGTAAAGCAATTTTGAAAAAAGATTGACATGTGAACTGCAGCTCTGATAATATCTAGAATTAAGAAATGCAAGCAGACATGAAACAATTACATATTGATTTCTCTTATCGAGAGTTGGGCGAGGGATTTGGCCTTTTGACCCCAACAGCAACCGACCGTTAATACCACTGTGAAGTGGGGCGCAGCAAGAACAGCGCCAAGACAATTCATTGTCTTATAGGGCACGGTGCTAATTCCATCAGACGTATGTGCTGAGAGATAAGAGAGGCTTCGAGCATACACGCCATCAAGCCTCTTTCTCTCAGGAGAAAGAGGCTTTTTTATATGATTTGGAGGGGAAGCAATTGGTTACACTTACGGCATCATATGAAGAATTAACAGAAAGTTCGGCAGTTGCACTTGCCATTAGACTTGGCTTGATTCGAGAGAGCAGTCATTTGACATGTACTGAAATTGGCGACGGAAATTTAAATTACGTCTTTCATATTTATGATCACAAACAAGCAAAAGGACTGATTATCAAGCAGGCCCTTCCTTACGCAAAAGTCGTTGGAGAAAGCTGGCCGCTGACATTAGACCGCGCAAGAATTGAAAGTGCAGCACTCATCAAGCAATCAGAGTATGCACCACATCTCGTACCAGCCGTCTATTATTCGGATACAGCTCTTGCAGTGACGGCAATGGAGGATCTATCACACCTTGAAATCGTCAGAAAAGGGCTAATTGCCGGAAAACAATACCCGTATTTATCAGATCATGTCGGAGAATTTTTAGGCAAAACACTATTTTACACGTCTGACTTTGCCACAAATCCTAAAATCAAAAAACAATTCGTGAAACAGTTTACGAATCCTGATCTTTGTGACATTACAGAAAAACTCGTCTTCACAGATCCTTTCTTTGACAGCGAAACGAATGACTTCGAAGAGCAATTAAGAGAAGAGGCACAAGCACTATGGGCTGATCTTGAACTGCAAGCAAAAGCAGCCGAATTGAAACGGATCTTCTTAACCTCTGCTGAAACACTGGTACATGGAGATCTTCATACAGGCAGTATTTTTGCAAACGAAACGGAAACGAAAATCATTGATCCAGAGTTCGCTTTTTACGGTCCTTTCGGATTCGATATCGGTCACTTTATTGCCAATCTGTTCATCAATGCTTTATCTCATGAGAATGAGCAGGATCAGCAGCACCTTTTTGATCATGTCGTCAATGTGTGGGCAACATTCAAAGAAGTGTTCACAAAAGCATGGAAAGAAGACAGTATTGAAGCGTTTAGTGTATCGGACAGCTTTTTAGAAACAACGTTTGACCGTATTTTAAAAGAAGCCACCGGCTTTGCTGGCTGTGAGCTTGTTCGCCGAACCATCGGTCTTGCGCATGCGGCTGATCTTGATGCGATTCCATCACATTCTAGAAGGCTTCAGCAGAAAAAAGCAGCACTTACACTAGGAAAAACATTGATCAAACAATATCAAGCAGTGGAAACAGCGTCTGACCTCGTCGCATTATTCCAGCAAACTGTAAAGGAGTGACGAGTTTTGTCTAAAGAATTTGAAGTTCCCCGTTCCGTCGAATGGGAAGAAAACCGTATCAACATTTTGAATCAGCAAAAATTACCTGCTGAAACCGTGTTTGAGCATTTATATACAAAAGAAGATGTGTATGATGCCATTGTGACGCTAAAAGTGCGCGGAGCACCTGCTATTGGCATTACAGCGGCTTTTGGGCTCGCACTCAGTGCACAAGAGATTGATACAGAAGACATTGATCTCTTTAAGCGAGAAGTCGCTCGCCTGAAAGAATATTTAAACAGTGCTCGTCCAACCGCTGTGAATCTTGCCTGGGCATTAGACCGGCTTTATCAGCGCATTGAGCGTGCTGCTTCGGTGAATGCAGCCAAAACTGATCTTGTCCATGAAGCCATTCAAATTCAAATCGAAGATGAAGAAACATGTCGGCAAATCGGTCAAAATGCTCTTCAGCTCTTTAAATCTGGTGATCGAATTATGACCATTTGTAACGCAGGCTCGATTGCCACAAGCCGGTACGGAACAGCGCTTGCACCCTTTTATTTAGCGAAAAAGAAAAACCTCGATCTTCACATTTACGCATGTGAAACACGTCCTGTCCTTCAAGGCGCTCGTCTGACGACATGGGAATTGATGCAGGGCGGTGTAGATGTGACGCTTATCACGGATAATATGGCAGCCCATACGATGAAAGAAAAACAAATTTCTGCCGTTATTGTTGGTGCAGATCGAATCGCTAGAAACGGTGATACAGCAAATAAAATTGGAACGTTAAGTCTGGCTATTTTGGCTAAACACTTTCAAATTCCATTTTTTGTGGCAGCGCCTCTTTCGACCTTTGATGTGTCAACTCAGGATGGGTCAGATATTCCGATTGAAGAACGCGACCCGCAGGAAGTAAAGGAATTAAACGGCATCCAAATAGCGCCTCCTGACGTGCAGGTATTTAACCCTGCCTTTGATGTCACTCCTCACCATCTCATTTCCGGGATCATTACAGAAAAAGGCATTATCACTTCCAACTATACAGAAGAGATTGATGCACTATTTACTGAAAGCGTGTCACTTTAATCAAACAAAAGCGCGGGGTTCTTATCATTTAAGAGCACCGCGCTTTTTTGTTTCGTTCGTTTTTGCTAATATTTCTTTTTTCTGTTCTTCTGTCAACACGTTCATTTTGACACATAGTGATGTGACGGCGTACATTTTATCTTTTTTGCCCCATAACATGTTAGCAGCCTCCTTTTTCCCTAGACCAACTTTTTTAGCTTAATAAAAGGATATGTCGCTCACTAAACATTTGGAACAGGTCAATTCATTTATTTTTGAACAAATGGGATGCCTTCTAATTCTAACAGGATCGCTTTCATCCCTGTCTTCGTCCCTGCATAGCCAGTCAGAGTCCTGTCTTTTCCAATGACCCGGTGACACGGGATAAAAATTGGCAATGCATTGCGTCTATTAGCTTGTCCAATGGCTCTGACAGCCTTTGGATTACCGATCGCTTCTGCAATATCAGCATAGCTTTTTGATTCACCATACGGAATAGTAGAAAGTGCCTCCCACACTTGCTCTTGAAACGGAGAGCCTGCTTGCTTGAGCGGGAGATCGAACACTTTCCGATCGCCCTTAAAATATTCATCCAGCTGTTTTTTCGCTTCTTTTAATACAGGCGTGTCTTCTTGTTTAAAATGGTCTCTCTGTTCTTTGACCAAAAACGATTCATCATCAAACTTCACTTCAATGATGGCACCATCTTTCTCTAGTATATATAATGCCCCGATTGGTGCGGTATAGACTGTATAATACACATTAAAGCTCCCCTTCTTGTTTCTGCTGCCGGAGTGGAAGCGTGAGATGGAACACTGTTCCGACCCCTTCTTCACTCTCTACTTCAATGGTTCCTTGATGCTCTTCAATAATTTTATAACTAACCATTAACCCAAGTCCAGTGCCTCTTTCTTTTGTTGTATAAAATGGTTCTCCGAGACGCTTTAGTTTATCCTCTGTCATGCCGCAGCCTTCATCACGAAGAGAAATCACAATGTGCTCCTCCCCCTTCCTTTGAATGCTCACGTATACATTTCCTTTCTGAGGCATTACTTCAATCGCATTTTTTAAAATGTTAATAAAGACTTGCTTCAATTGATTTTGTTCACAGTAGATGAGCGGAATATCATCCAGCACATCTAAATGCATTTGTACATTGCCAAGATTGGCCTGTGCGTGAAGAAGGTCCATCGTGTCTTTGACAATTTGCACGACATTTTTTTCTTCATAGATGATGGCCTGCGGTTTCGCTAAAATCAAAAATTCTGTAATGATGGATTCGATTCTTTTTAGCTCTGATGTGATGACATTAAAATAGAGCGAATACTCCCCTTCAATGTTTCCTTTGAGCAGCTGAATGAAGCCTTTTAAAGCCGTCATTGGATTTCTAATTTCATGAGCAATTCCTGCGGCAAGCTCTCCGACAACATGAAGCGTATCCGATTTTCTTACCCGCTCCTCTAATTCCTTGCGTTCAGTCACATCTCTAAAGATGGCCAAATTCATGTTATGAATAATATTTCGTTTAAAAGAAAACTCCAAAATACGTTGATCTGGATGGTTCAGCACAAATGGAACTTCATTGTCCATCTCGTCTAATGACATCGCCTGAGCTGGCTGCGCCAAATTTTCAATTTGATAAGGCGCAAGGATATGAAAAAGGTTCATTTCCGTTAAGTGATCATCTTTGAGGCCAAGCAGTTCACTTGCGGAAGGATTCACATCTATAATCCGGTATTGATTATCGAAAAGAACAATGCCATCCATAGAGCCATTAAATACTTTACGAAATTTGAGCTCACTTTCTCGCAACTCCTCTTCCATTCGCTTTCTGTCACTGACATTCCGTAAAATGGTTAAGTGCTGCCCTTCTAATACCGCATGCTTAGAGGTGAACTCAAGCTCTTTGAATTGGCCATTCGCCATTCTAAAGAGGAGTTCTTCTCTGATTTCAAGATTCCTGATATACCGTCTTCTTGTCGGCCGGTATCTGCGATCAGATTTGACTAGAAAATCCATGAGTTTCTTGCCAATCAGCTGGTGCATCGGTAATTCAAAAATTCGGCAGGCTGATTCATTTGCCCTGACAATTTCTCCATCATCCGCCCAAATGATGATGGCATCCATCGCATTTTCGAATATTTCTCTAAAACGTTCTTCACTTTTTAGCAGCTTTTCTTCCATTAATCTTTTTTCTGTAATATCACGCATGATGGACATGTAAAAACCACTCATCACATTGGATGTGATGGTCAGTTCGAATAATTTGTGCTGCCCAGATTGAAGGGTAACAGGAAGTTCTCCCTTTGCTTTCCCTGTTTCTTTCAATGAAGTTAAGAGCTGCTGGAGCGCTGGAAGGTTTTCTTCTTCAACAAATTCATTTAAGTAGCGGTCTGTTAAATCTGTTTTTTGAAGTTCAAAGCTCTGGCAAAAAGAGTGATTGGCGTCAATCATACAACCATCCTGATCAAAAATGACCATACCGTCAATCGCTCGATCAAATAAATCTTTAAACAGCTGCTCATTCATCGAACGTTCTCGCTCTAATATTTTCTTTGAAGAAATATCACGCATGACGACAATATATTGTTGATTCACCACGTCGTGCTCTGCTGCAAATTCAATATATTTTGTCTCTCCATTTTCAAGTTGAATGGAGATCTCTCTTTTTAACGTTCCTTTTCGAAAAAAAATCTCAAGTGAGCAGTCAATTTTGTTTTTCGGGATGCCGTATAGGAAATCTAGAACGGATTTATTGAGGAGGTCTTCTTTCGGTGTTTGCACAAGCCTACATGTCGCTTCATTGGCTTGAATAATGTTGAGGTGCTGATCAAATATAAAAATGGCATCTAACGTCTTATTTAACAGCATTTTGTGCTGTATCAATTCATTTCGCAAATATTCGTTTTCTTTTTCTAATTTTCTGATATTTTTCGCACCATCGAGCGTTTCAGTCATTCTCTTACACTCCTTTTCCAGCCTCATTCCTCTACAATATTTCTACAAGATTTTCATTGTTCCTTCATTCGACTCATAAAAAAAGAGAACTTTTTACATGAGGCTTGCTTCATTTGTTTCATTTGGATGACACGATTGTATAACGATTCTCTTTTCTTACGCTTCTTTTACAACCGTTCTACAATTTCACATCAAATAGCGAAATGAGCCAATTTGTATTTTAAAATGGGGCAAATGAGGGAACAGTGCACTTAGAACGTTTATGTTCGAAATGAAGCAGGAAAGGTGATGTTATGACGTCAACGAGAGACAGTTATTTCGATAATGCAAAATTTCTTCTGATTTTTCTAGTTGTTTTTGGTCATTTGTTACGGTCATTCATACATGATAATGACTGGATACTCTACTTATATAAATTTATTTATACATTCCATATGCCCGCTTTTATATTGGTGTCTGGCTTCTTTGCCAAAGGTTTTAGAAAACCAGGTTTTATGAAAAAAGTCGCAGTTAAGCTGATCATCCCATATTTAATTTTTCAGGTCATTTATTCTGTGTATTATTATTTCTTACAGGATCAAAGCATCTCTAACTTAAATCCGATTGATCCGCAGTGGTCTTTATGGTTTTTAATCAGTTTATTCTTTTGGAACTTACTACTCATTCCTTTTTCAAAACTGCCATTCCACTGGGCAATGATCGTTAGTTTATCGATGGCGTTACTTGTCGGTTACGTGGACAGCATTAGTGATACGCTCAGCCTATCTCGTACGTTTGTCTTTTTGCCGATGTTTTTAGCTGGCTTTTATTTAAAAAAGCAGCACTTTGAATTTATCCGAACAAGCAAAGGGAAACTGACTGCACTTCTTGTACTGATGGCCGTGTTCATGTTTTGCTATTTCTATGAATTCGATTATTCCTTTTTATTTGGGTCACAATCGTACGCTTCTCTTGGAGATGAAGGACTCATTGCAGCGATGAAACGAATGGCATGGTATTTACTTGCATTTGCTGCTACCTTTAGTTTCTTTGCATTAGTCCCTACACGCCGGTTTTTCTTTACCAAATGGGGCACAAGAACGTTATATGTCTATTTACTTCATGGCTTTGTGATTAAGCTTTTAAGAACGACTTGGTTTGATGATTGGGCTCTAAATACGGCAAGTGTATTGATTCTATTGCTACTTACGGTCCTCTTAACCTTTACCCTATCTAGTACATTTGTTAAAACTGTTGCACAACCAGTCATCGAGCTCAAAATGACCAGTCTAATGCGAACCATTACTGGCAGACAAAACAGTTATATTAAATAGAAAAAACGATCTCTCTGGATCGTTTTTTTCTATTTATTTTTTGTTTTTCTGTTCAGTGTGACATTCATCGTTTTTTTTAGGCTTCATTAAGGTATCAATCCATTTACTGCTGTTTATATCTCCCAGCTCGCTGCCAAATTCCTCTTCCAAGATATCGGGGTTCATCGGTTTTTTATGGTCTTTCATATCTTTACTTTTCACATGTTTTTTAGTCACGAGATGCTCCCCCCTGTTTCCCTTGATGAGAATTTCGGTTCGCCTGGCGGTCTTCTGATTGCTCGTCAAATTGTGTTTGTCCTTGATCGTGTGCCATGCTTTCTGTAGGCGTCATATTATTCGTGAGTGCTTCATTTTTTGCTGTTTTTCTTTTCATTTGTCATCATTCCTTTTTAACATGTTTAGTTCTTCGCTCAATTGATCAAATAGCTCTTTCATTTGTTTGACTGTCACTGGTTTTTCCTCAGGCTTTAACTCATATCCAATTTGCCCATTCGCTTCTAGCGTTGCTTTTTTGAGACTGCTGATGTCTGTGATGCCCTGCTGCTTTAAGCGCATTTTGAATTGGTCCCTTGTCAGCCGCGTTTTTTTCAGCTTGTGATCAAGCATTTCTCCATCCTCTAAAATCACCACAGACTTCCCTGAAACCAATTTTTCAAAAAAATCAAATTGAATCGACAGCTTTTCCATAATCACAAGCGCCACAATAAAAATGGCGGCCGCATAAATGGTTTCAAGTAAATTATGCTCAATAAAGGGTTGGATAATAATCGATCCAATCGAAATCATGATGACTGTCTGTTGAACCGTTAATTGACTAATGGATTTAGGCCCTGCTATTCTCAGCAGCAAAGTACCAACGAGCAGCATTACAATTGCTTTCCATAACACATCCAGCACGTCTCTTTCACCTCTTACCTATAGATTGCGAACATCCTTTGTGATTTAGCCAGTTATATAATGGAAATAAAAAACCAGCATTCAGTAGGAATGCTGGTCTGATTGTTGATAAAGAGTTAAAATGATCTTTATTTTAGCTCTTCTTCTTTTCAGCGTGATAGAAAACCTTTGCAGTCTAGGAAAGTCGAGCACCGGAGCGGAGCGAATTTGACATTCGTGAGCACCGGAGCACAGATTTGACAACGAATGCGAGGGTTTGGTCTACACGCTGAAACCAGTATTCAGTAGGAATGCTGGTTAGCCGATGATCACACGCTCTTTCGGATAATGATAATTCGCTTCACTTTCCCGGCGGCCAATTAAATACAAGAAGCTTGGAATTCCAATCCGTCCTATAAACATGACGACCATAATAATACACTTACCAAATACGGACAAGTCAGACGTAATTCCGAGCGACAGTCCTGTTGTTCCGAAGGCAGAACAAACTTCAAATAAAGTTTCAAGAAGTGTATGATGGTCTGATAAAGTTAACAGAAACGTAGCACCAAACACTAAAATAAAGGCCATCATCGTCACCATGAGGGATTTATTAATGTCCGCTTGATGAAGCTCTCTTTTAAAGATTTTAATGGACTTATTTCCTCTCGCAAAATGAAACAAAGCAAGTAAATTAAGGGCAAACGTGGTTGTCCGAATTCCGCCCCCTACCGAGCTTGGAGATGCCCCGATAAACATCAACAAACATAAAAATAACAGTGTCGGCTCTGTCAATTGCGTAATATCTAATGTCGAAAGCCCGCCACTTCTGGTAGCTGTTGATTGAAACAAAGAATAAAACAAGATTTCATGCCAGCTCTTCCCTAGAAAAGTAAACCGAGCTTCAAGTGCATAAATCCCAATTGCCCCAACGACAACAAGGAGGCCAAACGTGATCGTTGTAATTTTCGTAAACAATGAAAACGATGCATGTTTTCGGTCTTGATTGAATAAATAATCCTTTACTTCGACAAGTACCGGAAAGCCAATAGCGCCAAAAATGATGAGCAGCATCGTGATAAATTGGACGAAATAGTCATCTTTATAAGGAATTAACGAATTCCCAGTAATATCAAATCCTCCATTGGTTGTGGCACTGATACTAGAGAAAAATCCGTGTAAAAAAGCGCCTTGCACATCGTAATACTTTAGAAAATACATACTTAAAATCAGACCGCCTACAAACTCAATCAGTAAGATTAAATATAAGACCTGCTTCATGAGTTTTACAATTCCTGATAAGTTGCTCTGGTTTTGGTCTGCCATAATTAATTTTCTTTCTTTAATGCCGATCCTTTTTCGCATAACCAGCCAGACGAATGTACCAAGGGTCATAATGCCGATACCCCCAATTTGCAAAACAAATGCAAGGATCCACATCCCGGTCACACTAAATGTTTGTGACGTATCGACAACAGTCAGACCCGTGACACTGACAGCACTCACAGCTGTAAATAGCGCATCAATAAATGTCCATTTGACTCCTTCTTGGTGAGCCACTGGCAGACTGAGTAGAATGAACGACACGGTCACAGCAAGAAAATAATAAAGGGCAATCAGCTGAAAAGCCGACAGCCGGTCGATTAGTTTTTTCATTGGATTCATGGTTATTCCTTCTTTTATCTTTCTTTTCGAATACTATATCATTTTAATGAAAAGAAAGAAGATTTTAAAGGTATTTTGTGCTTTATTTACTTTTTCATCAAAAAGAAAAAGACATCCTTAGGCAGAATGTCTTTTGATCTTTCTTATTTTGCTTCGAGTCTTCTAATTCTTTCGTTTAAATCAGGGTGTGTTGAGAAAAGAGAAGCTTTTCTTTTACCACTGATTTTCAGTGTAGCAACAGCTGTTTGATCATCATCTTTAATTCTTGATGTATACGCCTCTAGTGAACGGAGCGCATGAATCATTTTATCTTTTCCTGCAAGGTCCGCACCGCCGCGGTCTGCATGGAATTCGCGATGTCTAGAGTAAGCAAATACGACAAGGCTTCCTAAGATAGAGAAAATAATTTGGAAGACGATCACAGCGATAAAGTGAACAATCGGCACAAGCTCTTCACGTGGAACGAAACGGCTTGCGATCCATGCCGCAATTCTTGAAAGGAAGACAACAAACGTGTTGACGATTCCTTGAAGTAACGTCATTGTAACCATGTCACCGTTCGCTACGTGAGCGACTTCGTGAGCGATAACCCCTTCAACTGCTGCATCATCCATTTCATGAAGCAATCCAGTTGATACGGCAACAAGCGATCTTCTTTTAGAAGGACCTGTCGCAAATGCATTTACTTCAGATGATTGGTAAATACCGACCTCAGGCATTTTAGAAAGGCCTGCTGCTCTTGATAGTCTGTGAACGCGGTCAACAAGCTGCTGCTCATCATATGTTAATGAATCCTTTTCTGGATTTAACACACGCACACCCATCATCATTTTTGCCATCCAGCGAGACATCGCTAGTGACATAAACGAGCCTACAAAACCAACAACTGCACTGAATACAAGAAGATAAAGGATATTAAGTCTTCCGTCTGCTCCTATATAAGAACCAACACCAGTTGCTGCACTAATAACCGATAGGACAATACCAATCGTAGTGATAACAAGAATGTTCGTTAATATAAACAGAAATATTCTTTTACCCATACATAACCTCCGCTGTCATATTAAGTTCATTTGAACTTATTAATAAAATTATAAAAATAAACGTCTCAAATTGCAAGGAAAAAGGAATCGTTTTCTATGTTTATCATACTGGCTAAAACCTCGTCATTTCAATGATTACGCTACTTGCATCCGCAAACAAGTGAACAAATTGTGACGCACCGGTCCTATTTTAGTTTATTTTGCATTTTCATTAAAAAGAGATTATGATGTTGAATTAGATCAATAATCACGTTTTTGACGTACAAAATGAGGTGGAACATGGTGACTTTTAAATTAACGAGAATTGACATGACGAGACTTCTGTATTCTCTAAAAGGCGAGGGAGATCTGACTCCGCTTCAGCTTTTGAATTTATCTGTAAAAAGCGATAAGGAACATGAATATGATGAATTAAGAATCCCTTCGTTTTTTGAAAAACTCGAACGGCGGAAGCAAAAATCAGAGCACGGGCTTTCAACGAACGAAATCGTTGAGCTTGGCAACTTGTGTGAACTGACTTCTCTTAAATCGACAGCCATTCAAAACTGGATCAAGCGCGATATTAAAGATATGATCGGCCATCCAGAGCTTGGCAAGAAGTACTCCATTGATCAAGTCGTTATTTTATTAATTGTCCGGGATTTAAAATCAGTATTTGATTTTGATTCTATTCGTACGATCTTATCTGCCTTATTTAATACGATCACAGATCGAACGGATGATATTATCAGCCCCATCCGTTTTTATGAAGCATATGCGCACGTCCTTGATTTTATTTATCACCATACACATTTTCCATTAAAGGAAACGAATTTACGAGAAATGACAGAAGAGCAGACGGACAAACTCCACGAAGAGTTTACAGAATTGACGAAGCCGCAATGGCATTTGATTAAAGGCATTATCAGTTCTACCGTTTTCTCCGTTTTCACTTCTCACTTGCAAAGCACAGCGCAAGAAATGATGTTGAATACGCTTCAGCTGAAAAAGGCTTAAAACTGAGCCCGAGGTGAACCTTCATCACCTCGGCTTTTTTGTGCAGCAATTGCCAGCATAATTGCAGGCTGTTTTTTTCAAAATAAGAAGGCGCAACAAACATGAGGTGAAAGGAGGAATATGTGATGGCAAATCGAAATCAACTTCTTGTTCCTGGAGTAGAACAAGCTTTAGATCAATTTAAATACGAGATCGCTCAAGAATTTGGCGTGAATCTCGGTTCAGATACAGTCGCACGTTCAAACGGTTCTGTTGGCGGCGAGATGACAAAAAGACTCGTACAGCAGGCGCAATCTCAAATGGGCCATTCAACTAAATAAAGACATGGTGAAATACGCCGGATCTATTCTGGCGTTTTTTTACTGTTCATATGTAGGCTCATCCCGGTTTTCACGGTATGAGGGCGGTGTGTTTTTTCCTTTTTGTTTGACGCCATTTCTGTTACGTTCGCCGTACGGACGATTCTGACCACTGTCGTTTTTTTTTACATGCTTTTCAGTATCACCACGTGATGTGCCGTTTGGATGTTTTTTTTCATTTGGATCAGTCGAGTGATTTTTTTTTTGCTCTTTGTCTTTTTCAAAAGGGCGATCCTTTTCTTCTTTTCCCTTTTTCTCTTTGTTGTCAAAATTAGGGCTTGTTTGGTGAGGCTTTTGAACAGCTCCTTGCTCTTCCCTCTCAACTTCCTTCTGCTCTTTGTCTTCGCCTTCAGGAGCCTCTTTATCAGGCTGCATCTCATCGCTACCGTCTGTCTTGATGTCTTCTTTTTTGTCTTCGTCTTTTTGATCTTCATCAGCATTTTTCGGCTCTTCTTCTTTGACAGCCTCATCATCTGCTGGATCTTCATCTTCTTTTTTAACGTCCTCTTGTTCGTTGTCTTGCATTTCTTGATTTCTAATATAAGTTCCTGTTGAGATGCCTGCTTTTTGTGCCTTTTCTCTTGTTTCCAGGTCACCTTCCACAGTTTCTAGCTTATAATTGCGCTTTTGATATTCCCCCGAGATGGTGCTGATTTTACTTTTTACGTTTGTTTTGTATGTATGATCCTGCTTGTTTTCATAAACAGTTGAAATATAAATGCTTTTAGAGTCGTTCACGTATCCCTTTTTATCACAATCATCGATGATTTCCTGCACGACTTTGGTCATGTCGTTTTTTTCTAAATCTTTCATACTGGCCAGTACTTGCTTCGCATCTTTATTCAGCGGAGTGACACCGATCACTTGATAATTGTGATCGAGTTTCAGCTCAAAGCTTGGGTTAATGTCAATCGTCATATATGCATATGCTTTTTGACTTGAGAAAGATGGCATCATAGTGAAAATCACGACAATAATTGCTGCAATTGATAGAATTCCTGCATTTAACGGACGTAAACGAAGCAGGTCAAAAAAACCGGCTCTTTTTCTTTCGAGACGTGATTCATTCGGAAACGTCACTTCTTGACCGATTTCATAGTCTTGCTGTTCATACTTTGTCCGCAGAAATTGTCCATCAGGGGTCAGCAGTGTGACATATTTTTTGTTTTTCTCTACTATAATGCCTCTTCTCATGAATTAAGCACCCCTTTAAGGTAATCTTTCAAATACACATAATCACCTGTCATAATGATCGCCATCGCAATAATATATTTTCTATTTCTCTCAATCGTTTTGCGGCTGACTTCCACTAGCTTTTCCAGCTGTTTGACTGGCAATTGTTTTTTCTGAAATAAAATGGTTCTCAGTTCATCATGCTTCACGAGTGTATGGGCCACTTTAATGGCATTTTGTCTCGCATCCGCATGCTTTGGTGAATGCTCAAGCAGTTCTTGAAACGTAAGACCATATACTTTCAATCGTTCTTTAAAATGTTCAATCTCTTCTCTTCTATGTTCTTGTTCAATTAAACGCCTATATTCATTTGCAGAAAGCTCTGCTTCAATCATGCTTTGCGAGTACTCGCCATTCTCACTTTCTTGAAGGTCCATTTGAACCGTTGGCGCGTTTCTTGCTTCTTTTCGAATATAGTCGATTACTTTTCTTTTAATAATTAACTCCGCAAATGCAAGGAGTGAGTTGCCTTTTTCGGCAGAGTATTTTTCTATCGCTTCATTAAAGGCAATTAAGCCTACGCTAAATTCATCATCTTTTTCATCTATATATCGTTTACAAACGGATGAAACCGTCTTAGCGACAAATGGTTTGTATTGCTCTATTAATGCATTTTGCAGCTCGGTATCACCCTGTTGGATGTTGATTGCCGACTGCTCTAATGTTTGCTTTTTCTTTCCCTTTTTAAACAAAAGGCTAAGCAATGGTTTCACCTCAGTTCTCCCTATATTACTCATTTATGATAGCTAATTTATGAGGGAAGCGCAAAGGAAGAAATGAGGAATTCATTTCCTGTTACTCAATTGTGACATGTATTTCTTTATCTACTTTACAACGTTTCGTTTAAAAGCAAAGAAATAAGGGGGTATCCCCCCCTTTTTTGTAATATACGTGTTATGAAAATGAAATGATATTTCTTTCAAAAAACCTACTCTTCCAGCCGCATCTCTTGTTTTTCCTCGTTTTGCTGGCTGCCTTTTCTTGATGGACTTGATAAAAACCAGCCAAATGCTGCAATCGCGAGAAGGACCGTCCAGAAAATGATTTTCCATAATGTTGAATGAATGAAATGAGAGGACACGACCCCAATAGCTGGATGAGAAAGTGTATAGAGCGTCAGCTTCACGCCAACCCATCCGACAATGACAAAAGCTGCTGTTTCTAGGCTTGGTCTCGTTTTAAGCAGTTTCACAAATACAGTCGCCGCAAACCTCATGATCACTAGACCAATGATACCGCCCAATAGAATGACAATAAATTGACCGCCATCAAGCCCGCCAATTTGTGGAAGGTTTGTTGCTGGCAGAGTCACAGCTAATGCAACAGCTGCTAAAATAGAATCTACTGCAAATGCAATGTCAGCAAGCTCAACTTTCACGACGGTTGCCCAAAAGCCGCTTTGTTTCATGTTTGTGTCTGCTTCCTTTTTCTTAAATACGTGCGATTTTAAAATATGGTGAATCGAAATATATAGAAGATAAATTGCGCCAATGGCTTGAACTTGCCACACATCTACTAAAAACGAAATAAGAAAAAGAGAACCAAATCGCATGACAAATGCTCCCGCAAGTCCGTAAAATAATGCCTTTTTTCTTTGTTTTTCAGGAAGGTGTTTGACCATCACAGCCATAACCAGCGCATTATCAGCTGCTAAAATCCCTTCTAATCCAATCAATACGAGAAGAACCCACCCGTACTCTAAAATAATTGCTGCATCCATCATCATTCCTCCTTATTTTTTATCTATTGTCCCACAACAGACAAAGGCTTATGAATGCAAAAAAGACCTTTGCCTGTAATGGCAAAGGTCTTGCTAGACATGTGATATGTAAATAATCATGCCAACAAAGCCGATGGAATGAGGTTCCATGTAATGACGACTTTGTTTCCGGTAAAAACCGGACGCTACTCCCCTTTGGTGGGATTAAGAATATTTAGATTACTTATATCATAATCAACAGACCCCTGATTGTCAACAGGTGACTTTTTATCTCCACCCATTGATTAAGCCGTTGGTGTTTCTGTTTTTCTTTTTCTTCGTTTCAGCCACACGTAGAGAACAAACAATAAGAGCATACCAATTCCAATCGGCAATACATATGGTTCTAAAATGGTTCCAACCTCTTGCCAGTTCTCCCCAAGGACAAATCCTAGATACACATATACAAATGTAATTGGCGTAATCGCCAAAAACGTATACAGGCAAAAAACCCACACATTCATCTTCGCAATCCCACACGGAATGGAAATAAGGGTTCTGACCCCTGGAATAAACCGGCCACTAAACGCAACAAATCCGCCATGTTTTTCAAAAAAGGCATCCGATTTATCAAGTGACTCAGGTTTCACAAAGAAATATTTCCCATATTTATTTAAAAAGGGTCTCCCTCCATAACGCCCTAACCAGTACAAGGTCAAGGGGCCTGCAACACCGCCAATAGAACCGGCAGCCACAACACCGATGAAGGCCATGTCCCCTTTTGAAACCCAGTAACCTGCAAGAGGCAACACCACTTCAGCAGGAACAAATTCAATGCATAATGCAAGAAAGATGCCGAAGTACGACAAATTCTTAAAGGCATCAGCTAATGAAATAATAAAATCTTCGATGTTTATCAATCCCTTTCACACATAATCAGTTTGACAGGCTATGCTTACAAATCGTACCGTGCCACCTATTAAACGAATAAAAAAACAAAAATGATTCACTTTTCTTCGTTTTTTTACATTAAATTTGATTTTACTATAAAAAATGTTCAAAAAAAATGCTAAATACCCTTTTTAAGTAAAGGAAAAGTGAACACAGGCGCCACTTGATCCGATATATTAAGTATATGTCTGTTTTTAGATACAGGAGGTTTTCTTACATGACACATTTAACAGGAAGCTACAACGGATGGCTTGTCTTTCTGTCAGTCGCTGTCGCCGCTGTCGCCTCCTACTCAGCTCTTCAATTAGCCAGCCGGGTGATCCAGTCGAGCGGCGCAAAGAAAAGAGTATGGTTGATCGTTGGTGCGATGATCATGGGGATGGGAATATGGTCAATGCATTTTATTGGCATGATGGCGTTTCACCTACGCTCTGGTATCACATATGAAACACCCTTACTCATTTTATCGATTTTGGCCTCTTTTATCGGTTCTTTCATTGCATTTTCAATATGTATTCAGCAACAACTTTCTACAAGACGACTTTTGATTAGTTCGATCACGATGGGCTCAGCTATTTGCAGCATGCACTACCTCGGATTGGAATCAATGGCGAATGTCACCATCAGCTATGACCCTGTTCTCTTTTTTCTTTCGTTTTTTATTGGTGGGCTCGCTTCATTCTTTTCATTACACCTTTTTTTCCGGCTCCATCGCTCTGAGAAAAGGCGGGGAGATCAGCTGTTAAAAATAGCGGGTGCACTGATGATGGGCGGTGCTGTTGCGGGCATGCATTACACAGGCATGGCGTCTTCGACGATGTTTTTTCATTCAGATGGTCATGCCGCTGCGGGTGGTTCTCTTGAAATGTCACCATTTAGCCTGTCCATTTTCATCGGCCTGATGACGCTTATCGTCCAATCACTTATGATTTTCGGCGCCTATATTGATCACCGGATTATGTCACAATCCGATCAGCTAAAAGAAAATGAACAGCGGTTCCAATCACTGATCAAACATAATATAGATGGGATTATCGTGTTATCTGTTGATCGAAAAGTGATATCTGCGAATGACCCAGGCAAACACATTTTGAAAATGTGCAATTCTTGGATTGGTGATGATGTGAGTCAATACGTCATGCCGACTGAGATGTGGGAAGACTTTATTGATCAATCAAAAAAAGCAATTACGCGTGAAGCAGAACTGAAAGCAGCAGATCGTTTTTATTATTATCATGTTACATACATACCCGTACACGTCAACCATACACTTGACAGCATTTATCTCGTTTTAAAGGATTTAACCCAGCAGAAGATTGCTGAAAAAGAAATTCATGTGATGGCACATTATGATGCACTAACTGAACTGCCCAACCGTCGTCATGGAATTAATCATTTAAATGATGTTTTATCCGCTCAAGAAGAGACAAAAACGTCAACGGCAGTTCTTTTTCTTGATTTAAATCGGTTTAAAATTATTAATGATGCCCTTGGTCATAACATAGGCGATCTGCTGTTGAAAGCCGCCGCAAACAGATTAACCAAATGTTTGCCTGACAATGGCTTTATTGCAAGAATTGGCGGGGATGAATTTTTAATGATCTTTCCTCACCTGGAGCATGGTACACATAAAATTGAACAGCTTTCGAAAAACATCATTCGCCAATTTGAACGACCTTTTTTCATTCAAAACCATCAGCTCATTACATCCATTAGTATTGGAATCGCCATCTCTCCGCAAAACGGAAAGAATGGCATGGAATTGATGAGAAAAGCAGATATGGCCATGTACTTATCAAAGAAACATAAACAAAGCCGCTATGAATTCTTTACTGAATCTATGGAGAGATTGAGTGAGGACAGACTTAATCGCGAACTGGAGCTACGAGATGCCATTCAAAGAAAGCAGTTTGTGCTTCATTATCAGCCGCAAATCAGCGCCAAAACAAGGCAAATGACAGGTGTTGAAGCCCTTTTAAGAATGAAAGCACCAGACGGTTCTCTAAAATCACCAGAGGCTTTCATTGAACTTGCTGAAGAATCGGGCCTGATTATCGATATTGGAAGGTGGGTCATTGACACGGCATGTCAGCAGGCAAAATTGTGGTATGACAAGCAATTGAAAATCCCTGTAGCGGTCAATTTATCTGCTAAGCAGTTTAACTCTGAAGACTTAATTGATTTGATCAAACTAACGCTAAAAAAATACGACCTTCAACCATCACTTCTTGAGCTTGAAGTGACAGAAAGCATGACAATGGATAACATCAAGCAGTCAAAACAAGTACTGACATCTCTAAAACAACTTGGCGTCCGTATTAGTATTGATGATTTTGGTACAGGCCATAGCTCTTTAAGCTATTTGAAGGATTTGCCGATTCACCGTCTGAAAATTGATAAATCATTTATCGAGGATATTTTGAGTGATTCAAAGTCTGAGCAAATCACAGGGGCTATTATTGCAATGGGGCACCAGCTATCTCTAGAAGTCATTGCTGAAGGTGTTGAAACTTTTGCACAAGCACAACTTTTATCTACGCAGGGCTGTGACGATCTACAAGGCTTTTATTATGCCAAGCCACTTCCAGCTAGTGATATTGAAAAATTTATCGCCTATCCTGCTCATCAGCTGGATACATAAAAAAAGGTGCCAACCATGGCACCTTTTCGTTTTATCTAAATAACAAATGCTGACTGTGAATACCTGCTTTTTTCAGCAGACTAATCAATTGCTCCTGTTCTTCACGCGAAAGACCAGAAAACGCCCGCGCAATTCGAAGAGAATGGATTGGATAAATTTTATCCAGATAACTGCGCCCTTTATCCGTTAAATGGGCATAAACTGACCGTTTATCCTTTGGGTCCTGTTCTCTTTCAATGAAACCATTTCGTTCTAACTTGTCAATTACGTACGTCACATTCCCGCTGACAAGCAGGAGTCTTGAGCCGATTTGCTGAAGTTTTTGAGCACCTCTCGTATACAGTAATTCGAGAACGGCAAATTCAGTTGGATTGAATCCATGCTCCTTGCTGTCTCTAATACTGTGTTCGGAAACGCTTTTAAATGCTCTTGCAAAAACTTTGTAAAGCGTCATTGAACGTTCTACTTCTTCTTCATTAAACGATAGTCTCATCACATATCTACCTCTTATAATATTTTTTTAACTTCAAGGCTTTCTTGCGGTGCAGTTGGAGCCTTTCGTAAAAAATAGAAGTACGTTTTTGAAAACCCTTTCAACCACATAAGTGACTCCATTCGTGTTATGTATAAGATTTCGATATAAACTTTTAAAATCCTTCTTATTTTTCACAATCATCTCGAAAAAAAGCTTTTCCAGCAAACCATCATGTTACGACAAATTTTAACATAATCTGTAAAGGCTCTATATTTTCTTACATTTGATTCGTCAAATTTCTACAAAATTCAATATTGCTATAATATTAAACACGCAAAAAAAGAACCCTTCATGTGACAGGGCACATGATAAGGGATGTTAAAGATAGCGATCGGTTTTGTTGAAAAAGAAATGATACTCTTTTTTTAAGTCACTAATTGTCATGTTCTTGGTCATATCAGGGCTATACACCCCAAGTGAGCAAAGCTGCTTCGTATAATAATGTCTTTCTTTCGCTAAAGCTTCTTTTAGCCGCACGACATCTCCCCTCCTATCAATGGATATGGATCGGGTGCTTATGAGGACTTTTTATACAAATCATTTTGTACGGCTCTAAGAAGAGCATGTGCATTCTGACCCGCAGCCTGCATAAACTGCTCCAGCAGTTCATCCCTCTTCACATCTAATGCGATGATTTCTTTTGCCATACGGATGATCTGTGTTTTCTCCATCAAGTGCGCCTCCTCCTCATTTTTTCTTTTTATTATCATATGTTCACGTGATATGATTTGCACGTTATATGTTAATTTTCCTTCCATTGTTTTTCACTTTTTTCATTTTTGTGTTATATTATCTAACAAACGTTAGGTTTTTTTACTGACTTTTCGATATAATACGAAGAAAAGACTTGCAGGGGTGAGGATATGACGCAGGAAGATGTATCTTATAAAGATAAAAAAGTCATTTCAATCGGGATTGTCAGTGAATTAACAGGGCTTTCCGTCAGGCAAATCCGATATTATGAGGAACGGAAACTCATCTACCCCCAGCGCTCAACAAGAGGCACACGGAAATACTCTTTTTCTGATGTAGAACGTTTAATGGATATCGCCAATAAACGGGAAGATGGTGTGCAGACAGCGGAAATTTTAAAAGACATGAAGAAAAAAGAACAGGCATTAAAAAGCGGACAATATAAGAAAAAAATGCTGGAAGGTCAAATTAATGCACACTTCCGGTACAAAAATCGATGAACTAAATAAAAATCGCTTACTTGGCAAAATAGACTTAGCATCTGATCGACCTGAATATGAAACGATGAAAGCACAAACCGATTCTTGCTGAAGAGTTTATTTCAGGTAGTGAAAGCAAATGCGTTACAGCTCATCTGAATCATTGAAGCAACAAAACGAGGCAGCAATTGCAGCCTCGTTATTAGCTAAAACAACCATTCAACTATTTATCACCTAAGATACTTGATCTTTAACGATTTAGTTTTTCAAATTTGTTCAGGAATCGAAACAGTTCGTTCATTGAGCACATTCCCCGTGTTTAGCGTCGTTTTGGGTTCAATTAAGAGCAAGTGAACTTCTTCTTCAGCAATTGGCTGATGTTCAACTCCTTTTGGAATCACAAGAAATTCTCCTTCATTAAGCGTTATTTCCCTATCCCTAAAACGGATGACTAGATTGCCTTTCCACACAAAAAACATTTCATCCTCATCATCATGGTGATGCCAAATGAATTCACCCTTCATTTTCACCATTTTCATGTATGAGTCGTTCAACTCTCCACTTATTCTAGGATTCCAATAATCATTTATTTGCGAAAATTTTTCTTCGATATTTACCTTTGAAATCAATCGATTCCCCTCCTTATTAAATGGAAACGTCTGTTTTAATTGCCACAGCTAAAAAATTCTCATTTTCTCCTCTCGATCAGATAAAAGGGACGCAATGAGCATCAACCTCTTCTATCATTCAGTTTACATACTTCATTGGATCACGTAAAATCAAAAAATAGCATATAGATCATCACAATTTGTGATGCAAAAAAGGAGAGTTAGTTTGGATATTAAATCTTTGGAAGTATTTAAAGCCGTTGCCATTGAACAAAGCATCACAAAAGCTGCTCAAAAATTAAATTATGTGCAGTCCAATGTCACCGCAAGAATCCAACGTCTTGAACAAGAGTTAGGTGTACCTCTTCTCTATCGATATCATAAAAAAATATCTTTAACGCCTGCAGGACGTGAACTGCTGCCCTATGTAAATAAATTACTATACGATTACGAAGAAGCGATAGAAGCAGTAAAGCTTTCCTCTACTCCGCGGGGATCTTTACACATTGGATCTATAGAGTCCACCGCATCTACAAGATTGCCCAGCATTTTCACAGAATATCACAAAAAATTTCCACAAGTAGAATTGAGCTTGTATATGGCACCTACAGTCGATCAAGTTAGCGCTATCCTCAACTACAAAGTAGACGGCGCCTTGGTAGATGGGCCAATTCTTCATCCAGAAATCATCGAGTATCCTGTATTGGAAGAATCCCTCGTTCTCATTACAAGCTACTCCACGGAGCAATTCCAGGTAGAATCTATTTTACATGAGCCGTTGCTCTCGTCATTCGCCCATTGTATTTATTTAGGACGATGGCAAAAGTGGCTAGAGAACAATGGCTATCCTCCTATGAAGGTCATGGAATATGGTACGTTAGAGGGCGTCCTTAAATGTGTTGAAAGCGGGCTGGGAGTGACCGTATTACCAAAATCTATGGTTGAATCTCGGGGAGAAGGCAAATTTACCTGTCATCCATTACCAGAACCACATCGAATCGTTCCCACTGTGTTGATCAGGCGACGTGATTCGTACATGACCAGTGCCCTGTCACAATTTATGGAGTTAATGGGCATCACGAATAAGTGATCTGAGACAGATCATTGTTTTCATTAATAAGAACATGTGTGATAAAAAAGAGGATAGATAGAGCGACATTCTTTCAGCTCTTCTATCCTTTTACATTATCTCAACTTATGCCAAGCATATGAACGATTCTTTTTATTTAGATGAAGCGTCTGTTCCTTCAACAACCCCTACAAAGTCAATCCGTACGCCGCCTTTTTCAGGATCTTCTTTCACCCGAAAGGCAAGCGCCTTTTTTTCTCCAGTGTTTGCATCTTTATAATTTGCATGAAAGACGTGGATGCTGGCTTCTTCCAATTGAAAATCTTCATAAGAAAGCGTCTCAATTCCCCATTCCTTTTTCGATTTAAGAATGTCATTTGGGCTTGGGATTGCGCCTTCGACATAGACATTGTCCATTTTTCGTTTATTTCCTTCAGTTATCGCTTCAAGCATATGCTCTGATGCCACCAGTCTTCTGTCTTTCCCCTCGTCTTCTCTTGAACATGCACTTAGCAAAGCAATGCACATGAAAATGAATAAAAGCTTCTTCATTTTTCTCTCCCACCTTCTCCTTAAAATGTAAAGGATGGAAGCGCTATATGCAATCTTTATTCAATAAAGACTGTAAAACGTTACATTTTACAGTCTTTTGACTACATCAGTGTATGAAGAAATGCTGTTGCAATTCCAAAATAGATGAGTAAGGATAAAATATCATTCAATGTTGTGATCAGCGGTCCAGATGCAATGGCTGGGTCGACGTTTAATCTGTGTAAAATAATCGGCACGACCGTACCTGCCATTGTCCCAATAATCAGTGTTGCAAGAAGCGAGGAACCAACAACAAAACCTAAAATCATATTGCCCTGCCATACCATGGCAACGACCGTAATAATGATTGAACAAACAATCCCAATATAAATACTTGTTCTCAGCTCTCTGAAAATCAAGCGCATAATGGTTTTTTTCGTTAATTCTTCTTTTGACAATCCTCTAATGACAACCGCTAGAGACTGTGTCCCTGTATTCCCTGTCATACCTGCAATCATCGGCATGAAGAATGCTAAAGCAACGACTTGCTGCAGGGTATCTTCAAAATAATTTAAGATACTACCTGAAATCAGCCCAATGAATAAGAGCAAAATGAGCCATGGAAGACGGCGGTATGCCGCCACAAATGCCGGTGTGTCGAACGTGATATCTTTACCAGAGGCAGCAAACTTTTCATAGTCTTCTCCTGCCTCTTGAATCACAACATCAATGATATCATCGACTGTCACAATTCCGACTAAGACATTGTTCTCTTCTACAACAGGGATGGCAAGGAAATCATATCGTTCAATGAGCTTTGCGATTTCTTCCTGGTCTTGAAAGGCACCAACGGCAATGACTCTTGTAAACATAAGATCCTGCACTTTTTCATCTGGTTCACCTAAAATAAGATCCCTGTATGAGAGTACCCCTACAAGCTGTTTTTGATCATTTATGACATATAAGTAGTTGATCGATTCGGCAATTTCAGCAAAGCTTTTCAGCTTCACCACGGCATCTTGAACCGTATAATGCTGCGGAATCCAAACGTACCGATTGGTCATGATCCGGCCTGCTGTCTCAGCAGGGTAATTCATGAGAAGCTGGACGGCCTTGGATTCCTCTGCTTCCATGTTAGATAAAAGCTGATCCTTCAGCTCATCCTCCATCTCATCAAACAAGTTGGCTAGATCATCGTTATCCATTTTGTTTGTGACGAAGGTGGCTTTGTCTTTCCCTACTTTTTCAAGAACAATCTCTTGATATTCCCGCTCCAGTTCACCCATCATTTCCGTCACGTCATCGACTGTTAAAAAGCTGAGAAAGCGGCCGCGGTGTTTTTCTGGAAGCTCCTTGAATAAGTAGGCCATATCATAAGGCTGAAGTTCTTCCATAATGTTTTTAAATTCTTTACGTTTTCCATCTCTTAGTAAAATAATGATGCGTAAAATGAGTTCATCGTACGTAATGTTCTGTATCATCGCTGTTACCTCCCCAAAATCAGGAGATACCCGAATCCCTTAGATTGTGCGGGGGTCAGGATCTCCTCTATCTGATGTGTCAATCTGATCTTTTGACATACTCTCTATGTGTCTCGAATCGGGATGATCCATCCCCACACCTCCTTTTCTCATAAAAAAGCACCTTCAACCGAATGAAGGCGCTTTGTAAGCATGACAAATAAACACTTGCTCCTTCAATCGTAGAGCTTTAGCACTGTATGGCATAGGATTCATCCAGCTGCATTAAAAATCACCTTATGTCGATGATTCCTGTTGACCCATTGGCGTCTTTGGACATTTTTGGGCAGCAGCGTATCTCCATACAGGAGCCTCACCTAACGAAGTCTCATATTGTTGACACACTGAGATTACAGAAAAAGCGCAATGATGTCAATAAGCAAGATGCCAAGTTTCCTGATGTATTCGCTTTCTTTTCAAAAAAAGAGCGATCGACAAGTTGACCATCGCCCTTTCATGTCTTTTATTCTTCTTCCGGCTGATTCATATCCTCTTGGGAGAGGAGATGAAAGGAATCATGCAAAAACAAAGCATATCCTTCTCCATCAGGATGGGGAACATATTCCGCACGATCCATCGTCTGTTCTTCTTCTTTTTTCTTCATCATATTCTCTCGCCTCCTTTCCAGTAGTTTGTCCCAATGAAAAAACCTTACACATAAAAGTGTAAGGTTCATTTATACCTTAATCGTCCCATTCTTGCTTGAGGATTTTGCCTGTTTTAGCGGAAATCTCAAAATCAACTTCTTCGCCGCTTGGTGTCGTAATTTCAATTTCATACAAGTACACACCATTTTCTTTATCTAATTCTGAATCTGTGACTGTTCCTTTTACTTTTGCAAGGGCAATTTGTTCAGCCTGTTTTTTGGTGATTTTTACATTTTGTTTCTTTTCTTTGACTGGATCATTGAGCGCTTTGCCTGTTTTGGCATCGACATATACTTTATATTCAAAGCCGCCTTTTTTAATCTCGACCTCATATACCCATTTTCCTTTTTTACGCTCAAGATCTACATCATCTACATAGCCTTTCACAACTTTTAATGCTGCTTTTTCAGCCTGTTTCTTTGAGACAAATGAAGATTTCTTTTGCACCACTTGTTCGGCATTTGCCGTTTGATTTGTATTTTGCGCTTGAAGGGTGAAACCACCTGCGACAAGGGCTCCTGTGAATGCTGTAGCGACTAGTACTTTTTTTATCATATTTCATTCCTCCTCTGTTTGATTTCTCCTTTATCTTAAAAAAACAAGATGATAAAGGAAGGAAAGGAACATGAGAAAATCATGAGAAAATGATTAGTTTTCGTACGTAATACCTTCAATATCTCCTGTATAGGCATTCACTAACACCTCTGCCTCTCTTCCATCCGGCAAATCGAGCTCTACCTCAAACACGAGCATTCCGCTAAAAGTTTCAAGATCTGCATCATCCACTGTGCCGCCCACTTCTTTTACGGCAATCTGAATGGCTTCTTCTACCGTTATTTTTGTCAGCTTCTTTTCTTTAGAGGTTGGCTTTTTCTTTTCTGCTTCAATCACCTTGAACGTGTCTTTCTCAACATCCACTTGATACAGTTCTTTTTTTGATTGAATCGTAAAGATAAAGCGATCCGATTTTTCTTTCTTTTGAATCACAGTACCCTTCACTTTTTTCACTGCCACTTCTTCTGCTTGAAGTTCGGCATTTTTCTCATTTGGTTTTTGATAGCTCTTTAACTGTTTCATCTCTTTCATTTGACCGCTTGAGGAAGATGCAATGATTTGATAGATGCCATTTGAATTTTCAAGCGTCAATGTATAGTCCTGTTTATGATTGATCAAATCAATATTTGTGATGTTTCCATTGTAGTCTTTTGCTATGATTTTTTTAATGTCTGCTTCGCTTAATATTTTTTTGTCAATGGTTTGAATCATGAGCATTGCAAAGGCCGCAAGAATGAAAAGACATCCTGCGAGCGTAAGCAGCATTTTCAGTTTTCTAGACATGCAGCGCCTCCTTCCTATTTCCTATTTTATAAGGAGGAAATGAGAAATTGATGAGAAAAGACCTACTTATTTCTGAAAAAGAATGGTCATCACGGTTCCTTCGCCAATACGGCTGTCTACCTTTAGCTCAGCCCCATGCTCTTCAGCAATTTGCTTCGCAATTGACAGGCCAAGCCCAGTCCCACCCGTCTCACTGTTTCTCGCTTCATCCACACGGAAAAAGCGGTCAAAGATTTTCGGCAGATCCTCTTCTTTTATGCCAATTCCTTTGTCAACAACCGAAATAAACGGTTTCTCTCCTGCTCGTCCGCAGTTCACATCAACTGGCTCTGCACTATATTTAACCGCATTATCAATCAAGATGGTCAAAAGCTGTTTGATCTTCTCTTCGTCTCCTTCAGCAATCACAGGCTGATCTGTTTGTATATGAGTAAGGATGGTTCGATTGGTTGCCACTTCAAGTGTATGGCCGACTTGGCTACACAATTGACCAAGATCAACTGGCTTCATGTCCAAGTAAAGCGGCTGCCCATTTTTCGCCAGTGTGAGTAGTTGATCTGTCAGCCTTTTCATTTTTTTTGCCTCATCATGAATGGCTTGAGAGGATTCTTCTACGACCTCTGGCCGGCTTTGCCCCCAGCGTTTTAGTAAATTGCTGTAGCTCATGATGACGGTAATGGGTGTTTTCAATTCATGAGAAGCATCGTGTAAAAATTGCTGCTCTTTCTCATAATGTTTCTCGAGAATTTCGGCCATTTCATTAAAGGTTTGACCCATTTGATACAGTTCATCCTTTGAATCGCCTGTTAATTCAATTCGTTTAAATGCCTTTTCTCTCATACTTGCTTTCATCGTATTGGTCATTCTACTAATTGGGCGGACAATTTGTTTCGTTAAAATGTGGCCTGCAAAATAAGAAAGCACAATAAACAAAACGCCAGTAGTGATTAAAATCATTTTTAATAACGCCAAGTTCTCTTCTGTATTTTCAATTTCTTCATATACTTGCAGCGACACAATGTCCCCATTTGTCCAAATGACAGGGATAGCCGCGAACGCAATCATCTGCTTATTGTATTCTTGAATTTCTGCTGTCTGACCAGATTCGTATGTAAAAGGAAGTGAGCTGAACGTAGATTCCTTCGTGACGGTCAGCTTTGATTCACCTTTCTCTGTGACGACACGGATCATACCATTTTGAGGCAGATACGCTTTCAGAAGCTCTGAAGATGGAAGGCCCTCTTCTTCTGACTTCTTTAGTGCAATCGCAATATTTTCAGCTACTTCCGACAGTCTGGACATATCTTTTTGCGTCAAGGTCATTGAAAAAATAAAATAAATCGCTGTATGAAACAGTAGCACCATTAAAAACAAGGACAACGATGTATAAAGCTGGATCTTATTTTTTAATCTCATGCTTTATCCTTTCATCACATAACCCACACCTCTCACTGTGTGAATCAATTGTTTTTCAAACGGGTAATCGATTTTTTTCCTTAAATAGCGAATATAGACATCAACCACGTTCGTGTCACCAAAATAATCAAAACCCCAAACAGCTGTTAAAAGCTGATCTCTTGTGAGCACTTGCTGCTGATGTTTCAATAAATGAACAAGCAAGTCATATTCTCTCGGTGTCAGCTCAAGCGTCTGATCGCCTCTTTGAATTTCTCTTGTTTTCTCATTCACCGTTAAATCTGCAATACTTAGCTCAATTTCCTTTTCCTCTTGCGCATTGTGATTGAACCTCAGCTGTGCACGAATTCGCGCTAATAATTCTTCTATGTCAAAGGGTTTTGTAATATAATCGTTTGCCCCAAGATCAAGACCGCTGACCTTATCGGGAACACTTCCTCTTGCGGTAATCAAAATGATCGGTGTTGCCGTATTTGTCTTTCGAACCCTTCTAAGCACTTCAAGTCCGCTTAATTCTGGAAGCATGACATCTAGAAGCACTAAATCAAAACTCTCCTCCTCGAGCGCCTGGAGCCCTTTCATCCCTGTATCTTGGACTGAGACCTCATATCCTTCATATTCAAGTTCTAATGACAGCACTCTTGCAATTTTCTTTTCATCTTCGACCACGAGTATCTTCCCTTTGTTCATCTCTATCTCTCCTATCTGAAAGGCAAGCTTGTCTTTCCATTATTATATGTTGCCTTTCTCCATTGGAACAGTCACAATCTTCATATCTTATTTTTCATGAATGAGGAATTGTTATGTAATATGGTTGATTTTTATTTTCAGCTGATCCTTTCACATTACACAAATCAACAAAAAAAGCCTCTTTTCTGAGGCTGGTCCCCTACTTCTTTTTAGGTTGACTGACAAAAAGCTCATCTACAGTCGTATTCAAAACAGAGGCGATGTCAAAGGCTAATTGTAAAGTAGGGTCGTACTTATCGTTTTCAATGGCATTGATGGTTTGTCTCGAGACCTTACACCGTTTAGCAAGTTCTTCTTGGGATAATTTAATGGATTTCCTTAGTTCTCTTATATGATTTTGCAATTTAATCACCATATTTTTTTCTGTATATGAGTAATGTAACTAAATATATGACCGAAATTACAGTTAGGAACATGATGGGAGAAATCCCAACCCCCTTATCAGAATTGTTCCCTTGAGTCGTTAAAAATATAGACTTTGCGACTTCTAATAAAAGCATACCGATGACCACCATAAATGCATACGATTGAGCTTTTGAGTAGATAAATCTCTTTCTTTCATCACCCTTTTGAATCATAGGCGCGATAAAGATGAACAGTCCGACCACTAATAAGATGACTGAATACACAACTTTTACAACATCCAACGGTTAGTCCCCTCCCAATCAAAATGTCAAATACTTTTTACATTTCAATCATATCATCCACTTAAAAAATGTCAAATACTTTTTACATTCTATATTCTTTCGATCATTATAATGAAAAAACAATCATCCGCACATGGCATGTACCTTTTTCTTTTCTGTCATCATCTATCTTTTTATATGATTGCTTTTTCGCTCTGCCTTTTTTAGTTCTTTTCACCCATTTTCATCTATACAGGTGCAAGCTCACTATGCAGCATTTCCTTCTTTTTCATATGATACTAAGAGTTTTCCTCAAAAGGTGACTTCTTTCGGCAAGATATGAGGAGAACTGCACAATGAATAATTATTTGATTATTTGAAAAATTATTACAATTGACCCTTTCCGATCAAACATTTGTTTTATACAATAACATTACGCAACCTGAATCTACTTTGAAAACAAAATAAGGAGGGCTTTCTTATGAAAGGTGAAATTCGCTTAATTCCGTATGAAGTAAAAGCCAATGTGATGGAAGCGAAAGAGACGCCGGAAAGTATTCAGGAGATTAAAGCACCCGAACTTTGGTCAAGTGGCTTCAAAGGAAAAGGCATAACCATTGCTGTCCTTGATACAGGTTGCGACACGGAGCATCCCGATTTAAAAGATCAGATTATCGGAGGAAAAAACTTTACCGATGATGACAATGGAGATGCTGAGAATGTAAAAGACTACAACGGACATGGTACCCATGTATCAGGAACGATTGCGGCAACGGATCAAAATGGCGGCATTTTAGGTGTTGCACCTGAAGCCAAGCTGTTGATCGTAAAAGTTCTTGGAGGGAAAAATGGCAGCGGGAAATACGAATGGATTATCAACGGCATTAATTATGCGGTTGAACAGAAGGTTGATATCATTTCCATGTCTCTCGGTGGGCCAAGCAATGAACCAGAACTGCAAAAGGCCATCCAACATGCGGTAAGCAGCGGTGTGCTTGTTGTCTGCGCAGCAGGAAATGAAGGTGACGGAGACGAGCGTACTGAAGAGTTCTCCTACCCAGCTGCATACAACGAGGTCATTGCCGTCGGCTCTGTCTCTCTTGCAAGAGAATCCTCTGAATTCTCCAATGCGAATAAAGAAATCGACCTCGTCGCTCCAGGTGAAGACATTTTATCCACTCTCCCTAACCATAAATACGGAAGACTAACAGGTACTTCCATGGCTGCCCCTCATGTGAGCGGGGCACTCGCCATTATTAAAAATGCCGAAGAAGAAGCGTTCCAGCGTAAGCTGACAGAACCTGAGGTATATGCTCAGCTCGTACGGAGAACCCTTCCGCTAAAACAATCGAAAACCCTTGTAGGAAACGGGTTTTTATATTTAACTGCACCAGGTGTGCTTCTTGAGAAAACATTGGAAGCAGAACTTTTGTCTCTATAGGTACATGTTAGGTCCTGAGAAAAGATAGAATTTTCTCAGGATTTTTTTAATTAAAATTATTCAAAATTTACTTTGACGAAATGAAGTGAACGTTATATAATCGAACACAATAAATTCATAGTTTGAGAGTCGGTAATTCGATCACACGTCGAATTTTAATTGGGAAGACCGGTGAAAATCCGGCGCGGTCCCGCCACTGTAAGTGAGGAGAGCTTTTCGTTAATAATCCACTGTCATGAGGATGGGAAGGATGAAAAGCTTGCAGATTCGCGAGCCAGGATACCAGCCGCTCTATCACATCAAACCCCCTACGGTTGATAGGAGATGTCGGAAAAGCGTTCGTCATTGATACTTACGCCTTCTTTCGCACACACATTTTGTCTTTTTAAACCAGACATTTGCCCTCATCAATCTTGATCATGAGTGTGAGTGTCTTTTTATATTTAGAGGAGGAATTGGAATTGACAATTGTTAAAACAAGTAATCTAGGTTTCCCGCGAATTGGTTTAAACAGAGAATGGAAAAAAGCACTTGAGTCTTATTGGAAAGGTCAAACTGACCGAGAAACCCTCTTAAGCACACTCGATGAACAATTTTTAGCCGCTATTAAAACTCAAATTGATCAACAAATTGACGTTGTTCCTTCTGGAGACTTTACCTTCTATGATCACGTGCTGGATACTGCCGTTATGTTCAATTGGATTCCAGAGCGCTTCCGCAGCTTGAAAGACCCGCTAGATACATACTTTGCGATAGCAAGAGGAACAAAAGATGCTGTCTCAAGTGAAATGACAAAATGGTTTAATACAAACTATCACTACATCGTTCCAGAATATGAAAAAAGCACAGAATTCAAACTCACACATAACAAACCGCTTGAAGCATACGAAAAGGTGAAAAAAGCGTTTGGTGTTGAAACAAAACCTGTCGTCCTTGGTCTTTATACATTTGTTTCTCTTTCTAAAGGCTATGAAGCCAATGAAGTGAAAGAGATTCAGCAGCGCCTAGTGCCGCTTTATACTCAGTTGTTAAAAGAGCTTGAAGAAGCCGGTGTAAAATGGGTTCAAATTGATGAGCCTGCTTTAGTCACAGCTTCAAGTGAAGACGTGAAAGCAGTAAAAGCCATCTATCAAACGATTAAAGAAGCTGTACCTGCCTTAAACGTTCTCCTTCAAACATACTTTGACTCAGTAGATGCCTATGAAGAGCTTGTCACGTATCCTGTTGAAGCCATCGGTCTTGATTTTGTCCATGATCAAGGACGAAACCTTGAACAAGTGAAAAAACACGGCTTCCCAAAAGATAAAATTTTAGCAGCCGGTATCATCGACGGCAGAAATATTTGGAGATCAGATCTAGGAGAAAGATTATCGTTTATTTCTGAAGTGATTGCTGACGTGCAGCCAAAAGAAGTATGGCTACAGCCTTCAAGTAGCCTGCTACATGTCCCAGTTGCAAAACATCCGAGCGAACAGCTTGAAGAAAAACTATTAAACGGACTTTCTTATGCCACTGAAAAGCTGGCTGAATTAACGCTATTAAAAGAAGGCTTATCAAAAGGAGCAGCTGCCATTGATGCAGACATCCATGCAGCAAATGAAGCACTTCAGACGTTAAAAGAATTCGCGAAAGGAACGAATGCGGACCTGACAGCAGAGCGCAACAGCCTTTCATCAAAAGATTTTAAACGTCCAGTTGCTTTTGAAGAACGACTACGCATTCAAAATGAATCTCTTGAACTGCCGCTTCTTCCAACCACAACAATCGGAAGCTTCCCTCAGTCAGCTGAGGTGCGCAGTGCTCGTCAAAAATGGCGCAAAAGTGAGTGGACAGATGCAGAGTATGATGAATTTATTAAAAAAGAAACAAAAAGATGGATTGATATTCAAGAAGAGATTGGCCTAGATGTACTCGTTCATGGAGAATTTGAACGTACAGACATGGTTGAATACTTCGGTGAAAAACTTGCTGGATTTGCCTTTACAAAATTCGCTTGGGTTCAATCTTATGGATCACGCTGCGTGAAGCCGCCGATCATTTATGGAGATGTAGAATTTACAGAGCCAATGACAGTGAAAGAAACGGTTTACGCTCAAAGCTTAACGGAGAAAAAAGTCAAAGGAATGCTGACAGGGCCTGTCACGATCTTAAACTGGTCTTTCCCAAGAACAGATATCTCTCGTAAAGACATTGCCTTCCAAATCGCTTTTGCTTTACGCAAAGAGGTAGAAGCGTTAGAAGCAGCGGGTATTCAAGTGATTCAAGTGGATGAACCTGCGCTAAGAGAAGGTCTTCCTTTAAAAGAGAGTGATTGGGCAACATACTTAAACTGGGCAGCAGAGTCATTCCGTCTATCGACATCGTCTGTTCAAAATGAAACGCAAATTCATACACATATGTGCTACAGCAACTTCGAGGATATTGTTGATACGATTGAAGACCTTGATGCAGACGTGATTACGATTGAGCATTCACGCAGTCATGGCGGGTTCCTCGATTATTTAGAAAAACACCCGTATTTGAAAGGTCTTGGACTTGGGGTATATGACATCCACAGCCCGCGCGTTCCATCTGTTGAAGAAATGAGTAAAATCATTGATGATGCACTGAACGTATGTCCGACAGATCGCTTCTGGGTCAACCCTGACTGTGGACTGAAAACAAGACAAGAACCTGAAACCATTGCTGCTTTGAAAAACATGGTGACAGCTGCTGAAGTCGCTCGTAAAAAGCTAGCGCAGCACGCATAATGGACTCACTCTTCCCCTGCTGAACATTTGGCAGGGGTTTTTTATCCGTAAATTGTCCTGTTCGATCTCCTCCTACAATGATTCCTTTTCTATCATGATTCGTTTATACTAGAGAAGTCAGTCGAACAAAGGGAGGAAGACAATGAATCACGAAGCTTTTTTACAACGCGCAATTGATCTTGCAGTAGAAGGAGTAAATAGTGGCACAGGCGGCCCTTTTGGAGCGGTCATTGTCAAAGACGGTCAGATTATTGCAGAGGGAAGCAACAATGTCACAACGAGTAATGATCCAACTGCACATGCAGAAGTGACTGCCATTCGAAAGGCTTGCCAAACACTACATACATATCAATTAGAAGACTGTATTTTGTATACAAGTTGTGAGCCTTGTCCAATGTGTCTTGGTGCTATCTATTGGGCTAGACCAAAGGCCGTATATTTTGCCGCTGGACACAAGGATGCAGCGACTTCTGGTTTTGATGACTCCTTTATTTATGAAGAAATCAATAAAGAATACGAATCAAGAAACATTCCATTTTACCAGCTGACCCTTCAAAAAACCCTTGCTCCATTTGAAGCATGGGACACATACGACAAAAAGAAAGAATATTAAAAAAGACACCTGCTCCACAGCAGGTGTCAGTAGATTGTTGAGAAAGGGCTAAATTTTAGCCCTTTTTTCTTTTCATGATTCCGCCACTTCAAGCTCTACTTCGATGTTTCCTCTTGTTGCTTTTGAATATGGACAGAATTCATGTGCAGCCTCAACAAGCTCTTTCGCTTTGTCATGGTCAAGCCCTTTAGCGGAAACAATCAGCTTCACACCAAGTTTAAAACCGCCATCACTTTCATCTTTTAATAGACTGACATGTCCTTCTACTTCTGATTCAATTTCGACACCTTGCTTCTTGGCGACTTGTTCAAGCGCCCCTCCGAAGCAGGCCGCATAACCCGCTGCAAATAATTGTTCAGGATTCGTACCAGTTTCTCCATCTTTCTTTGCGTTTGGCATCACAATGTTGTGGTCAAGCACACCATCATCAGAACGAACATGTCCTGCTCTTCCGTGCTTTGCTTTTACTTTTGCAGTAAATAATGGTTTCATCTTGATCTCCTCCTTCTTCTACTTATACCTTTCACGTTCTATTCGTTGCTCAAACATTTATGGCACATTGAAGAATTTTTCATTTTTAGTCTGTATTTATTTTAAAAAGGAAGAAAATCTTATACAATGATAAGTATGACAAAAAATAGTTGGTGACAGATATGACAAATGAATTTGAACATATGAAGCTGGAAAATCAGCTTTGTTTCTTGTTATATGCAAGTTCAAGAGAAATGACGAAGCAGTATAAACCATTATTAGAAGAGTTAAATATCACATACCCGCAATATTTGGCACTACTTTTGTTATGGGAGCATGGGACATTAAATGTGAAAACAATGGGAGAGCTTTTATATTTAGACTCCGGTACACTCACACCTATGCTAAAACGAATGGAACAAAATGGACTCATCATCCGCGAACGTTCGAAAGAGGATGAGCGTTCGGTCCAAATTCGTTTAACAGAATACGGAGAAGCTTTACAAGAGAAGGCCACTTCGATTCCATTTCAAATGCTGTCTGGAACAGGCAGATCAGAAGAAGAGCTGAAAACACTTCGCGCTTCTTTACATGAGCTTTTGCAAAAATTAACACAATCAAAAGGCTGAGGGAATATTCCCTCAGCCTTTTGATGTCTATTATTGAGCGACAGCTACTAATTCTACTTCAATGTTTCCTTGCGTTGCTTTTGAGTATGGGCAAACGCCGTGTGCTTTATGAACAAGTTCATCAAGTGCAGATTGCTCAATGCCAGTTCCTTTTACTTCTAATTTGACACCTAATTTGAAACCGCCGTCTGAACTGTCTTTGACTAAGCTTACATGTGCCGTTACTTCACTTTCAAAACGGATACGCTCTTGTCTTGCGACCATTTGAAGGGCTGAATCAAAACATGCAGAATAGCCCGCTGCGAATAATTGCTCTGGATTCGTTGCTTTCTCAAGCTTTTTCGCTCTTGGCGTTCCTGGCATTGCTACATCATGCTCTAGTACACCATCTGTTGACACAACCTTACCTTCTCTTCCTCCTACAGCTGATACCGTTGCAGTAAATAAAACTTCTGACATGAATATAACCCTCTTTCGCTCTATTAATGTTTTCTACAATTGAATTGTACACAATCTAAATTCAAGAGTCAATGAAAAACACTCACTTTCATCTTTCCTCCATTTTTTATTTTTATGAATGTGCAACCTACGATGATTGAAGCGGTCAATAAAAAAAGCCCTTTAAAAAGGGCTTTTTAGATCGTGATATGCTGCGGATTCGGTTTTTCTAGCGTATGGTTTCTGTTATCGGGGTCGGCATTAGGTGATGTGATCCATAATGCCAAGATCGTGATGCTTGTACAGACGACTGCCCATTTTTTAAAATTCATATAAACAATCCCCTCTCTGAATATAGATACGAGCATGTTCCGCTTCCCCATAGAACATGGAAGATTTTTCATAATCCTCCATTTCATTATAATACTTTGCGGTGTCTAAAGCCAGCTCTTCTATATCTGGATATGCATAGGAAGATTCTAAAAAATGGAAAATTCGTTTAATATGCTCTGCATCTTGTCGTAAGTACAACGCTTCTAAAAAAATGGTCTTCTGAATATGAATGTCATCCTGCAGAGCTTCTGCTCGTTTCATACATTCTTCTCTGTAATATAATGCTTCATTGTTTTTACCTTGTTTGTATAAGATCTGAGCGGCTGTATAAAGAGGGTCTATCGATCGACGAAGATGATCAGATTGGTTTTGATCAAATAATGAGATGGATTCTTTCATTAAGTCGAGTGCGCGGTTCAAGTCTCCCATTCTGTAATAGCTGTTGCCCATATTAAACAAAGAAGAAGCAATAAAACGCACATTCTGAAAGTCTCTTGACCTTGCAAGTGCTCTTTCGAGATGTGGCAATGCCTTTTCATGCCTTCTCATATCATCATAATTACCGGCTACAATAAATTCACACTGAATGGTACGAAGCGCATATAGTTCGTGCTGAATATAGACATCCAGCGCTAGTTTGGCATGGTGCATCGAAATGTGTGTTTGTTTCATGTGATAATATATTTCTGACATTTTAAAATGAAATTCTGCACGTTCAATATCGTCGGATACAAAAGAAAGCTTGTGCTCTGCCTTTTGATAGGACGATATGGCAGCAATGTACTCTCTCCGGCCGAACTCATACATGCCTCTGAAGAAATGATAGTAATATTCAAGCATGCCTGTGACATGCGTTTGATGCTCATCTATTTCTTTCGAAAGCTCGGAAAAGTTGGCGCGAAGCTTTCCTTCCTTTAATGGCTTTAAATAATCGAGCATGACCTCATGCCTGAATTCCATTAAAGAAAAATAGAGAAGCAAATTCTGATCTTCTTCCATTGAATCAAGAGAGGTGCGAATTTCCTGCTTTAACTGTTCTGCTTGTTCTGAATCAAATCTGCGGATTAATTCATACCACTTGTTGATTTTCACTCCAATATCCGAAGAGGGAATGATTTTCGCCATACGTTGCCTTCTCCAATCTTCTCAAAATATAAAACATTACCATATTTTATCATACTTGACCGAAGAAATACAAAAATGAAAGGAAAAAGAGAGCCTTGTGCGATAAGACTCTCTTTTGGATTGGTTATTCTCTTATTTGTCCTTGCCCACGAATGACAAATTTTTCAGAGGTTAGGGCTGGCAGACCCATTGGTCCTCTAGCATGCAACTTTTGTGTGCTAATGCCGATTTCCGCTCCGTAGCCAAATTCAAAGCCATCTGTAAACCGGGTGGATGCATTATGATACACAGCGGCAGCATCAACGGCTGTTAAGAAAAGTGCCGCATGCTGCTCGTTTTCCGTAATGATCGCTTCAGAATGCTTAGAGCTATACATTTGAATATGCTGTATCGCCTCTTCCATGGTCTTTACGGTTTTAATACTGACAATCGGCGCTAAAAATTCCGTTTCAAAATCAGTGGTCGTCGCTAAAGTGGCACTCGGTGCAAGTGCACATACTGCTTCATCGCCCCGTATCTCTACACCATGTGTCTGAAGTGCTTCAAAGAGCGAAGCGCCATGTTCTTGTGCCCATGTTTCATGAATGACAATGCTCTCAATGGCATTACAAACAGATGGTCTTTGTGTTTTCGCATTCAGAACAATTTGTTCAGCCATTTCTTTTTGAGCTGTTTCATCAATGTAAATATGACAATTCCCTGCACCCGTCTCAAGTACTGGAACAGTAGACTCTCTCACAACAAGATCAATTAAATGTTTCCCTCCACGTGGAATCAGGACATCTAGATAGTCATTTAAAGTGAACAGGGTTTTAGCCGTCTCACGGCCTGTATCTTCAATCAATTGTACACTGTCTACTGGAATATCCGTTGGTTGCAGCGCTTCGTGAATGACTTTCACAATCGCTTTATTACTATGAATGGCCGATGAACTTCCTCGAAGAATCACAGCATTTCCAGTTTTCAAGCAAAGAGTGGCCGCATCGACTGTCACGTTTGGTCTTGCTTCGTAAATCATCCCAACCGTTCCAAGAGGCACACGTACTTTTTCAATGAGAAGCCCGTTTTCTTTTTGAATGGTCTCTAATGTTTCACCAATTGGGTCTTTGAGCTGAATGAGTTGATGCGTAGCGTCTGCAATCGCTTCAATTCTCTCTTCTGTTAATGTAATTCTGTCGATCACAGATGGCGTGAACTCTTTGTCTATAGCCGCCTGAACATCTTTTTGGTTTTCGGCAATTAAATAAGCTGAAGATGCTTTTAATGCTTTTGCAATAGCGTCTAATGCAGCATTCTTTTGTTCAGTTGTTTTTAATAGCAGCTGATCTTTGGCTGCGCTTGCCTTTTTTGCTTTTTCTAGAACTTCATTCATCGTTTTCCCTCCTCAGTTTTGTACGTGCTGAACCCAGTGATCTCGGTGAATGACTTCAGGTTTTTCATGAGAAAGCTCATGACTTCGCATCCCTTTAATGCCAAGAAGCTCATCTGAATCATACAATGTTTGTCCTTTACCGACTAACCCGTTTGGACCAACAACTTCGACGACCTCTCCTTTAGAAAATTCACCAGCCACATCAATGACACCAGCTGGAAGAAGACTTCTTCCATTATGCAAAATCGCCGCCTCTGCACCCGCATCAATCATGATCTTCCCAGAGACTGGTGAGTGGAATTGAATCCATTGGCGACGGTTATTGACTGATGATAAGTCTTGTTCACCAATATATGTGCCGTCCCCTTGACCAGCGAGAATGTGAAGAAGCTTGTCTTCCCCTGTACCTGTGCCAATGAAGACTTTAACGCCAAGGGAGAGAGCTGTTTGTGCAGCTGAAAGCTTAGATTTCATCCCGCCTGTTCCAACCTTTGAACCCGTACTCTTCGCATATGAGAACAATTCATCTGAAATGTGAGTCAGCACATCAAACCGCTTCGCATCAGGATTCTCACTTGGATTGGCATCATAAATTCCGTTGATATCTGTTAAAATGATCAATTGGTCTGCATGAATTAAGCCACTGACCAGTGCTGATAACATGTCATTATCACCAAAGGTAAGCTCCTCGATGGACACAGAATCATTTTCATTAATGATCGGTAAAATTTTTCTTTCGAGCAGCTCCATCATCGTTGCGTAAGCATTTCGATATCTTGTACGATCTGAAAAGTCATTACGTGTTAAAAGCATTTGTGCAGGCGTCATCTGAAACTGTGAAAATAGTTCTGTATATTTCTGCATTAACAAGCCTTGACCAACAGCAGCAGCAGCCTGCTTCCCTTTTAAGGTCACAGGTCTTGACGGATATCCTAAACTGCCAAATCCCGCCGCAACGGCACCTGACGAAATGAGAATGATTTCATGTCCTGCCTCTTTTAGCTTTGCGATGGCTTTGACATGATCCTGCATTTTTTGTTCATCAATGGCTCCCTTTTGCTCTGTTAATGAACTGCTACCAATTTTTATGACGATCCTTTGCTTTTTCATCATTGATTCCCTCCGCTATACCTTTCACCACATAAAAAATCCCTTTTTCTCCTTATGTAAAGGACGAAAAAGGGATTTTCCGTGGTACCACCTTCATTGAATAAGCATACGTCTGCTTATTCCACTCAACTCCTGTAACGCCAGGCATGCGCTTAGATTTTTCCTCTAAGGCTCAAAGGGTAGGTTCAGCAGCTGTCTGCGGCAAATGTTTCAGCGTGTCATTTGCTCTCTTTACACAGCAGGTCCTGCTTACTATTCCTTCTCAACGCTCGTTAATTTTTTTATATTATCACCAATTGCTTCAGAAAAGTCAAGCGGTCAATTAAACACAATCGTTTTATTCTCATGGACAATGATTCGATCTTCTAGATGCCATTTGACAGCACGGGCAAGCACACTGCGCTCAATCGTGCGGCCAATATTTTTTAATGCCTCTGCATCATCTCTATGATCTACCCGCTCAATATCCTGTTCAATGATTGGCCCTTCGTCTAAATCATTGGTGACATAATGGGAAGTCGCGCCAATCAGTTTAACCCCTCGCTCATATGCACGCTTGTAAGGGTTAGCCCCTATAAAAGCCGGCAGGAAGGAATGATGAATATTAATGATTTTGTTCGGGTGCTGTTCAATAAAGGCTGGCGTCAAAATTTGCATGTATCTAGCAAGCACAACCGCATCAATATCATACTCTTCTAATAATGCAAGCTGTTGTTTTTCTGCATCTTGACGAATGTCTTTATTTGCCTTCACGAAGTGGAATGGAATGCCGAGTGCTTCGACTGTATCTTTTGCCGTTTCATGATTGCTGATGACAACCGCTATTTCAGCCATTAAATTACCGCTTTGCCATTCCCATAAAAGTTCATGTAAACAATGAAGCTCTTTGGACACAAAGATCGCTAGTTTTTTCAGATCACTTGCACGCGACATGCTCCACGTCATGTGAAATGATTGCGCAATTGGCTCAAAGCTGCTTTTCAGTTGATCTAAGTTGGCAGAAATGTCTTTCCAATCAAATTCAATTCTTAAAAAGAACCGGCCGCTCTCATGATCTGTTGTATATTGACTAGATTCAATGATGTTTGCTCCATGTTCAAATAAAAAAGTAGAAACAGCTGACACAATACCAGGCTGATCCGGGCAACTGACTAAAAGCCTTCCTTTTTGCTCATGCTTTTGTCTGTGTAATTCAAGTTTCTCTGTAATCAATGTTCTCATGTCTTATGACCTCATTTACGTTTTTCATTCTAATGAAATATTATACTGGACTGGAAAGAGAAAAAGCAATTAAGCGTCGTATTTTTTATTGAATATTCATTCAATTCTGCACCTAGCGTGATATAATATGAATAGACCTTTTATCACAAAAGGAGTGATGGAGATGAAAAACATGACTTTGTTTGGTAAAGTGAGCTTTTGGCTCGGCATCGTATGTCTCATCACGGGCATTTATCTATTTATGACCGGAGAAAGACTCATTCCTTTACTTACATTTGGTGTATGTTTTCTGCTTGTGAGTCAGCTTTACCGCAAAAATGAAAACGATTCCAATCATCCTTCGATGTAGCAAAAAGGCTGGCACATGTTTGCCAGCCTTTTCTTATTCAATGATTTTTAACCCGACCGCTGCTGATAAAATGAGTGCGATAAATAAAATACGTTTTGCGTCTTTCGACTCACCATAAAACAGCATCCCAACAATCGCTCCTCCAGCTGCTCCGATTCCTGTCCAAATCGCATACGCCGTTCCCATCGGAATTGTATTCATCGCAAGAGACAGCATCAGAAAGGATAGCGAAAATCCAGCTGCTATGAAGAAAATCCATTTGACATGGCGATCTTTCTGGAATTGATTCATCATGGTGACACAAAGCATTTCTAAGATGCCTGCCCCAATGAGTAAAAGCCAGCTCACGATTCAGCCTCCCCTTTCTTTTCACCTGTGGTCAATTTGAGTCCTAATACACCGCTTAAAAGGACCATGATCAAAAGTAATTTTACTAGCTGTACCGGCTCACCCATGACCATCCCTACTATGACCGTACCTGCTGTTCCAAGTCCGGTGAAAACGGCGTAAAGTGTGCCAACTGGAAGTACCGTCGTGGCTTTCAGGAGTAGATAAAAGCTGACGACAATACAAACGATGGTTGCGCTCCATTCCAATATAGAGTCAGCATATTTCAACCCCATTACCCAGCCGACTTCAAATACGGCTGCAATCAAAACGTTTCCCCATTTCATTCAATCTCTTCCTTTCTTACCGATTCCAAGCAATAAAAAAAGCCCGGAAATCGATCGTTTGATCAAATCTCCCGGGCTTTTATCCCTCCGTGTCCATACGGCCCATTCTTAGAGGACCCTATGTGTTTTCTCTCGGTCCAGACTGCGCTGCCGCACGGAACCCTAGAAAACCAATTCATGATAATCAGATCTAGCATACAGCCGATTCTGTATGAAAAAGTGTATCACACCCTGACATGCCGGTCTAACACTTTGCTTTTCCCCTTCAAATATACTTGTTCATTTTTCGAAAGAAAGTGGATGAAAGCGAAGTATACTAAATGTTAGAAAGAGGAACGACCACATCACTGATATAATAAAACAAGAGGTGGATCAAATGATGATGACCGACGAACAAAAACACGAATTTTATCAAGCACTTGTTGATAAGAATCCACAATATGACGGCACGTTTTTTGCTGGTATTAAAACAACCGGCATCTTCTGCCATGCCACGTGCACTGCTAGAAAACCAAAATATGAGAACTGCGAGTTTTTCTTTACAGCAGAGGAGGCACTGCTTGCAGGGTATCGGCCGTGTAAGCGATGCACGCCTTTAACATATCCTAACAGCATTCCAGAAGAAGTCAAAACACTTGTATCAGCAGTTGAAGAGAGTCCTGAGAAACGGTGGAAAGAAGAAGATTTTCGCCAATTAGGGATTCACTCTGCAACAGCTCGGAGAAAATTTAAAGAAATCTATGGAATGACCTTTGTTCAATATGCTAGATCACGCCGAATGGGGTTAGCGTTTAAAGAGATTCTAAACGGAAAAAAAGTCATAGATCAGCAAGTCACCTTCGGTTACGAGTCTTCCAGTGCCTTCAATGATGCCTTTACGAAAATTATGGGAAATCCACCCAAAAAGGCGCAAGTCAATATTTTGCATGCGAATTTTATTTCCACTCCGATTGGGCGGATGATGAGCATTTCAGATGCAACCCATGTGTATTTGCTTGAATTTATGGACAGGCGAGGATTAGAAAGAGAAATTGAGAACATCAGAAAAAAACATCATGCCCGTATTTTAGTTGGAGAAACAAATGTCCATCAGCAATTAGCTAAGGAATTGGCCTTATATTTTGAAAAGAAACTCACGCAGTTTACTGTACCACTTGCTATACATGGCACCCCTTTTCAGAAAAAGGTATGGGATCTTCTCTTACAGATTCCACCAGGCGAAACGAGATCGTATCGAGATCTTGCCATCATGCTTGGCGATCCCCATTTGGTTCGGGCAGTTGGAAATGCAAATGGTGCCAATCAGTTGGCCATCATCATTCCTTGTCACCGAGTCATTCAAACAAGCGGTGAACTTGGCGGATATGGCGGGGGAATCGAACGAAAGAAATATTTACTTCAGTTAGAACAAAAGAAAAAGCGGCTCTCCTTATGATTCAAGCGAGCCGCTTTTTCCGTCACGAGTAACACTGTAAACATCAATCATTTGATCCCATTTTGAAATGGTTTTTTCTTTTTTCATCCCCATTTTCATTGCGACCTTGACTGACGCTTCATTGTCAGGGCGAATTAAGCTGACCATTCGCCTCACCTTCATATCGTCAAAACCATACGCAAGACAGCCTTTTGCAGCCTCAACAGCATATCCTTTTCCCCATGCCGATCTCTTTAGCATATAACCAATTTCAAGCTCTGTTTGTCCTTCGACATTTTGGAGAACAATTCCGCTTTGTCCAAGTGGTTCTTTCGTTTCTTTTTCTTCAATGATCCACAGGGATGTATGGTACGTGCGGTCATTCTTTTGATTCCAAGCAATCCACTCTTTTGTCTGCTTTTCATCCTTTAGTGAAGGATAGTACTTCATGACCTCTTCATCTTGGAACAGCTTTTCATATAAAAAAGGCGCATCGTCTTCATCCATTGTTCTCAGTCTGAGACGCTCTGTTTCGAGCACGATCCGTGTTTGATATGCCATTTTTTATCCTCCTTGCTTACTTGCTAAAAATATCTCCGAACAACCCATTTGAATCTGGGGCAAAGTAATGGAATCCCGCACCCGTTAAACTAGCAGCTAATGCGGTCCACATGATTAAACTGACCGTCATCCACACAGTGACTTGTTTTCTTTTCGTACCGAAGCTCATACACATAAAAGCCGCTAAATGACTGCCAATGATAAAAGGACCGATAAGTGCCAAACCAGGGAGACCATACCGTTCCCAAACCTTTCTGGCTTTCAGCTGTTTTTTCTCTCCTTTTTCATCATGTTTCTCCTCTTTTCTCTTCAGCCACCACGCTTTAAATCGGTCCACGAAGACGATGAGTAGCAAGACGGTAAGAAAGTTGCCGACGAATCCAATAACTGCCGTTGTCACAGGATGCAGACCACTTAAAATCCCCAGCGGAACGACACCAACCACTTCAAAGAAAGGTAAAGCAGCCAATATAAAAACGAGTACATACCCCCATACAATATCCAATCACAGAACCCCTTTTCATTTTTGTCCTCTTCTCATTGTAAAGAAAAATGTGATCCCATATCTACATTTTTTTAGAAAAAGAAAAGCACATCGCAAGAGATGTGCTACAGATTGTTGACAAAGGGCTAAAATGAACTTTATTTTAGCCCTTTGTCTTCTTTTCAGCGTGATAGAAAACCTTTGCAGCCCTAGGAAGGACGAGTACTGGCGCGGAGCGAATTTTACATTCGTGAGCACCAGCACGCAGGACTGCGGGCGAATGCGAGGGTTTGTCTACACGCTGAAGCACATCGCAAGAGATGTGCTCTATTTACATTAAATGTTCATTTTTCTTGTTTGTTTTCCGTAAAAAAGCGATTGTGAGCAAGACTAAAATCACAATGGATACCAGACTTGTGAAAAGAAGCATGAGAGGCGATGTCCACCCAAGCCATTCGAATAGGAGTTGCGGTCCAAAGAAGATCACCGGAATGAGCGACACCATATTCGCCTTTAATATGGCATTTAATAAGACAATACACAGCAGCAACAGAAGAATGACGCCCCATCTTTGGCTCGAGGTCAGCACAAGTAAAGGAGTACCAAGTTTTTGGTCCAATAATTTCACTGTGATCAAGGCTGTCATCTGAAAAACACCTAATATCCAAAAGTAAAAGAATGCCCTCCTGCTTGTTTGAAAGGCAGAAGCTCTAAACATCACAATGGTCATGATCACATTGGCCACTATGATGAGCGGATAACCAATGAGTGCATACCAAGAATACGATAAACTTTGACTGATGGCATCTGCTAACATCATGTAAAAAAGAGATCCAATTAAAAAAGCACTGACAAATGGAACCCAGTCTTTATGATTTCTAGAGAGCTCTTTCGCTAGCTCGTCAGCAAAGCCCCGTGGATCTCCGCCAAATACATCTTCCCCTGTTTTCCCATCTTTCTCAGCTTCGACAGCGTGTGTCGTTAATTCATCCATCACCTCGTCGATCTCGTCCTGATTTTTCCCTTTTGATATGAGATAGAGTTGCAGTTCTAATAAGATGTGTCTCGTTTCTTTTGTTACCATCTTCTCACTTCCCTTTATGTAATAATCGCTCTACATTCCCTGACAGCTCATTCCATCGCATGGTAAAATCCGTCAGCGCTTCTTCGCCTCTTTGTGTGAGCGTATAGTATTTCCTTTTCGGCCCGCTCGCCGATGCTTTTGTGGACGTATGAACTAGTTGTTCTTTTTGCATGCGCAGCAAGATCGGATAAATACTACCTTCACTAATTTGATCAAACCCATAGTGCGCAAGCTTCTTTGTCATTTCATATCCATAAATTTCACCTTCAGAAATAATCGACAGTAGGCATCCCTCTAAAATTCCTTTTAGCATTTGTGTTGATTGTGTCATCATCGATCCTCCGCTTTCAGTATCTTGCATGACAAGATAGTATGATCTTACCACACACTATCTTGCTATGCAAGATACTGACCTAGAAAAAAATCACCACATAAAGGGTGATTTTTACGCCCAAGGCTTATCCGTCCCAAGTGCGTCAGCCAAAGCTTTACTATGCTTTCGGCGGCTTTTTCTTTCCTCTGCCCGCTGCTTCGCTGTTTGGTGAAGCATGATTTCTTCCTCTGTTTCCGGCATGACTTGTGGAACTCGTTTTGGCTTCCCGTTTTCATCAAGCGAGACAAAGGTAAGAAATGAAGTTGCTGCGAGTCTACGCTCTCCAGACATCAAGTTTTCCTTAATGACTTTGACGAATACTTCCATAGAAGATGTGCCGACCCATGTCACATAAGATTCTAAGCAGACGGACTCTTTCTGTCCAATCGGCTCTAAAAAATCAACTGAATCCATTGATGCGGTGACTGTTTCACTACGGCTGTGTCTTGCTGCCGAGATGGAAGCAATGTCATCTATATAACTCATTAATTTCCCGCCAAATAACGTTTGGTGGTTATTCGTATCGAGGGGGAATACCCTGCTGGTTTTCACAACTTTTGATTCCTTGCAGTATTTGAAATTTTCTTCACTCATCGTCATAGCTCCTTCTTGCTGTTTTCGTTGATGCGGAACGACTTTTATTAAACACTATTCTATTAGGTTTGTCTAAACTTTTTGCTTTAGTCTCTCATGAGAGATTTTCTTTCGGAAATGTTTCAACATTTACTAGAAGGAGGAATAATATAACTATCGATAAACAAGGAGGCCCTTTGATGGATTCTATGAAATCAGAGAAAGTGTACAAAACGCCGCAATGTATGAGTGAATACGATGATTTACAAGAAGTCCTCTTATGCAGTCCAATTTATATGGAAATTAAACAGATCATCAATGAAACCCAAAAGTATTTTGCAAGAGAAAATATTTCTCAAATCAAAGCCCTCACGCAGCATAAGCAATTCATCCAAACGCTGAAAAACCATCATGTCCGGCCTGTCCTTCTTCCTGCAAATGAACGTTTCCCTGAACAAGTCTTCACTCGGGATATTGGATTTACAATTGGACAGACTTTATTTGTTTCAAACATGGCAGCCCCTGTCAGACAAGGAGAAGAACATTCCTTAAAAGAATGGGCACAGACAAAAGGATGGACAACCATCACGCTGGATGATGGAACGATTGAAGGCGGCGATGTGCTTATAGACCAAACCCGTGTATTTGTGGGGATCAGTAAAAGAACAAATCTAGCCGCCATCCAGCAGCTCAAAAAAGAACTGCCGAATCACGACATCATTCCTATTCATCTTCCTTCTCACATTTTGCATCTTGATTGTGTGATGAATATTCTTTCTTCTCATGAGATCTTGATTTACCCTGAAGCTTTTACGGAAAAGGATCTTCATATGCTCAAAAAGCATTATGATCTCATTGAAATAAGTGAGCAAGAGCAGTTCACACTTGGACCAAATGTTTTGTCCATTGGTCAGAAAAAAGTCATCAGCTTACCAATCAACCAAGAAACAAATGCTGCATTAACAGCACGCGGCTACACCGTCATTGAAGTGGATTTTTCAGAAATCATTAAATCCGGCGGCTCTTTTAGATGCTGTACATTACCTATTAGGCGTTCATAAAAGCCAAAAAGCCAGCTTGTTTACTCGCTGGCTTTTTAAACGCTTGTCTTCTTCCCTCTATCTATTTCCTATCATATAAATGACAGGCCACTTCATGTCCTTCTTCGACTGCTTGTAATACTGGCTTTTTGTCCGCACATACATCCATTGCAGCAGGACATCTTGTCCGAAATACGCAGCCGCTTGGCGGATTCACTGGACTTGGAATTTCTCCCTTTAAAATAAAGCGCTTGCGTTTATCTTCCACATCAGGATCTGGAATCGGGATAGCAGACAGCAATGCTTGTGTATATGGATGAAGCGGTGTTTTATATAAAGCATCACTGCTAGTCATTTCCACGAGATGTCCTAAGTACATGACACCGATTCGATCGCTAATATATTTGACCATCGATAAATCATGGGCAATAAATAAAAACGTCAATCCTTCTTCCTTTTGCAGTTTTTTCAGCAAATTCACGACCTGAGCTTGAACGGATACATCTAGTGCAGAAATCGGCTCGTCTGCCACAATAAACTTTGGCGATAAGGCTAGTGCTCTAGCAATCCCTATTCTTTGCCTCTGTCCTCCGCTGAATTCGTGAGGATAGCGTGTAGCAAAATCATGACTTAGCCCCACCGCTTCAAGCAGTTCCTTCACACGTGCGAGCCTTTTCTTTTGACTGCCATACAATTGGTGGATCTCCATCGGTTCCAGCATAATATCTTTTACAGAGAGCCTAGGATTTAAAGAAGAATACGGATCTTGAAACACCATTTGAATTTGTCTATTGAAATCAAATGATTCTCGGTTCGATAAGTGATGGAGACTTTTCCCTTCATACAAAGCTTCACCTTCTGTCGGGTCATAAAGCCGCATGAGCACTTTTCCAAGTGTAGATTTACCGCAGCCTGACTCACCAACAAGACCAAAGGTTTCGCCTTGTTTCAGCTGAAAGGTGACACCATCTAATGCTTTTAACGTTCTTCCTTTCGATAGATGAAAATGCTTTTTTAAGTTGTTGACTTGCAGAAGTGGTTCACTTCCCATCACATCTCCCCCTCTCAGCTTTCAAATACCGCCTTGTTCCTGCCCATTCCTGTTCATATGAAGTACCAGAAAGAGAAAGAAGTTCAATCTGTCTGCCCGTTTTAGGCGAGTGAAGCATCATGCCATCTCCAGCATACATCCCTACATGGCGAACTGCTCCCTTCCCATTGTCATTGGCAAAAAACATGAGATCACCTGGCGCCAAATGATTTGATGCGACTGGAGTTCCTTGAACTGCTTGGTCACTTGCGTCTCTCGGTAATAAACATCCACACGCTTTGTACATGCTGTAAACAAAACCCGAACAGTCGTAGCCATAGCTGCTCATGCCGCCCCACAAATACGACAGTCCAATAAATTGTTTTCCTATGGCTAAGGCATCCTTACCGCTCATAGAAGAAGGTGATGAAGCGCGGCGCACATCTTCTTTTTTGATTTCTCTTCTTCCTACTGGAGTCAGAACATCAAAGGAATCGCTCATTTCTTCAACAGGTGCTAGTTCTGTTAAAAAACTAACCTCCATATCCGGTGTTCCGTTTTGATATAAAACCGCTTTTTTCTGACAAACAATCAAGGGACTAGCAGGTGGTTCACTCTCTGATACTTCATTTAATTGCTCTACAGGGATATAACCTGGGTAGCCTTGCGGGTGTTTACGGCTTGCCTGCTGCGGGATGACAACTTTCATCCAGCCATCTGTTTCCTCCAGCCCAATGACTCGTTCGCCAAGCAGTACTTGGGTTTGAGTAAGGTTTTCTTCACATAAGGCCAATTTCTGTTCATATGTTTGCTGATCAATCCATTCTTTGATCTGGACGGAACTTTGAAGAACGTGTCGATCCATATCTCTCGGCGACTGCGGTGCTGTCCATATATTTGCGACTGGAACCTTTGATTCATATAACATCATAAGACCCCTTTCACTCCTTGAATGCCTAATCCATGATGCGGCGGAAAGAGAATATCTTTTCCTTGATAGACAATTCCTCCGTCTATTAAGTCCTCTTTGAGCATAAGCGGCGCATCAAAATCATAACGGGTAATATTCGGCTGGCTTGCAGCAAGATGAGCGGCTGCGGTAATCCCTAGTTTTGACTCGATCATACTGCCAACCATGCACTTGACGCCGTATGCTTCTGCTAAACTATTGATTTTCAGCGCTTTTTTGATACCGCCTGTTTTCATTAATTTTAAGTTGATGAGATCACAGCTTCTCGTTTCTAACACCTTGATGGCATCATGGAGGCTAAAAATACTTTCATCTGCCATAATCAATGTGTCTGTTGCTTCCGTCACCCGGCGCAGAGCCTCGATGTCTTCTTTAGGCACTGGCTGCTCGACTAGTTCAATATCGAGTGCCTCCATTTTTCGAATGGCCACAATCGCTTCCTTCCACGTCCAGCCTTGGTTGGCGTCAAGCCTGATTTGAATATCCGGCCCGACTTTTTCTCGAATCCGCTTGATCCGCTGAATATCCGTATCTATATCATCTTTTCCCACTTTGATCTTTAAGGTACGAAAACCTTCAGCTGCATATTGCTTCGCATCCTCTGCCATTTCTAGCGGACGGTTGACACTAACCGTGTAATCCGTTTCCAGCTGATCACGATAACCACCAAGATATTGATAAAGCGGCAGGCCAGCCTGCTTCGCTAAACCATCGTAAATCGCCATATCTATTGCAGCCTTTGCACTTGTGTTTCCTACAAGTACACGGTCGATCGCTGAAAAGATTTGTTCATATTGTGACAATGAGGCCCCAATCAAGATCGGCCTCATCACAGCGCAAATAGCATAGTCGATGCTTTCCAGTGTTTCACCTGTAATGACCGATGTCGGCACTGCCTCTCCATAGCTGACATCACCTTGATCATAGGTGATGATCACAATAAGAGATGCGGCATCATACACCGTTCTTAATGCTGTTTTGAAAGGCTTCTTTAGCGGTACACTCGTTCTGCATGTGCGAACATCTACGATTTTCATTTGATCGCCTCTTTCGCTGCAACACCTGGGGAAATATGCAGTTTTTTCCCTGTAGCATCTAATGTAGCCTGCACGCCGATTGGAATGGCGAAATTTGGAGATGAATGACCGATCCGAAAGCCGCCAAGTGCAGGTTTCTGTTGCGGGACAATATACTTCTCCCATAACTGATCGAGCGTTAAGGACTGCTCTTTCTTTTTCGGCTCACATTGATGAAAATCACCAATGATAAATCCCGCCGCATCATGTAATTTTCCTGCAGATGCTAAGTGCTGCATCATTCGATCGATTTTATATGGTTCTTCGTCAATATCTTCTATCAATAAAAGCTTCCCCTTTGTATCAATTTCAAAAGGTGTACCAAGTGTCGTGACGATAAGGGCAAGATTTCCTCCGGTGATTTCGCCTGAAGCCGTGCCATGATAAAAAGTGTGAAGAGGTGACAGGTGGTTCGTATACGAAAAGGCTTTCGGAGTGAATAGCTGTAAAAAGGTATCTTTTGTATACGGATGAACCTCCTCAAGTCCCACATCAGAGGAGAGCATTGGACCATGAAAGGTCACAAGACCCGTCTGCTGCTGAATCGCTGTATGTAAAAACGTAATATCACTGTATCCCCAAAAGATTTTTGGGTTCCGGCGAATGAGATCATAATCAATGGCTTCTGCAATTCTTCCTGTTCCGTATCCTCCGCAAGCACAAATCACTGCCTTCACGTCAGGATCTTGAAACATGTGATGAATATCTTCCACTCGTTCATGATCATGACCTGCTAAATAACCATACCGGGAGTCGATATACTTCCCCTTTTTCACCTTTAGCCCTAAGCTTTCTAAAAAAGAAATACCTCTTGCTAATTTCAGCTCATCAGGCGGGCTTGCTGGTGCAATGATTCCCACTGTATCTCCTGTTTGAAGTGCCACTGGCAGATGGTTCATGCCAATCCCCTCTTTCTCTTCGTTTCTTTCAATCTATGGGCATCTTCTTCATAACATGAACGAATAAAGGAACAGACGCTTTTTTCAAAGCGTCCCGTTCTCTCATTTTTTCATTTACTCTCCATCTACCTGTGCCCATTTCAAATCAATGTAACCAACAGGATGACGGACAATGCCCTTTACGCCTTCTTTTTGTAAATAGACTTGGTTATAAAAATGAATGGGAATGATCGGTGCTTCTTCCATCAGAAGTGCCTCGGCATCATGCAGCATACGATTTCTCTTTTGTTCATCTGCTTCTTGACTCGCCTTTTTGATCAGCTGATCATACGTATCATTTGACCAACCTGTCCGGTTCATCGCATTTCCTGTTTGGAAGCTCTCTAAGAAATTGATTGGGTCTGCATAGTCAGCTAGAAATGAACTTTGTGAGAATTGGAATTTGAGTGCCTTTTGATCTTCTGCAAACACATTTGCTTCCATGTTGGCAAGCTTCACGTCTATCCCTAGCGCTTCTTTTAATTGCTGCTGAATGGCTTCTGCTTTTTTCTTATTTTCAGGCTTTGTACTATATGTTAATGTGACGGGCGGCAGCTTTGAATAGTTCTCTTCTTTCAACCCTTTTTCTAATAGTTTTACGGCTTCACTCGTATCATGTTTGACAAGGTCGCCGCCAGCTTCTCTGAAATCTTCACCCTTTGAATCTAAAATTCCTGGTGAAACGAAGGCACGTGCTGGCTTCTCTTCATTTTTCGTCACATACTCTACAATATCTTGAGGATTGATCGCCATTTGAAAGGCTTTGCGAATGTTCTTATTTTGAAAAGGCTCCATGTTGACATTTAGACGATAAAAAAACAGCCCTGCTTGATCTTCAATTTGCACATCTTTGCTTTTTAACAGGTCTTCACTTTGTTCTGCCGGAACGAAGGCCGTATCTAAATCTCCTGATTGATACATTTGGTAATCTGTGTTTCGGTCACTGATCATGAGCCATTTCACTTGATCTAGCTTGACCGTTTGCTTGTCCCAATACGTGTCACTTTTTTCCATTGTAAAGCTTTCATCATGCTTCCACTCTGTCAGCTTAAACGGTCCATTGCCGACAAAGGTTTTCGCATCCTTGGCCCAGTTCGGGTCCTTTTCCGCTACCTTCTCATTCACTGGGAAAAAGGCAGGGTTTGCCGTCATATTTAAGAAAGATTTCTGCGGGTATGCTAGCTTGACCTCTAGCGTTTGATCATTAACAGCCTTGACTTTTACATCTTCTTTCTTCCCTTTTCCGCTGTTAAACGCTTCGCCCCCTTCAATCATATAAGCTAAGAATGCCGCAGAAGAGCCCGTCTTTGGATCTAGCAGCCGCTTCCACGCATATTCAAAGTCACTTGCTTTGACTGGGTCACCATTTGACCACTTAATCCCATCCCTTAAATGGAACGTGTACGTTTTTCCGTCCTTTGAAATGTCCCATTTTTCCGCCATGGCAGCAGATGGTTCGTGCTTCTCATTCAGTCTCGTTAATCCTTCCATTAAGTTATTGAGCCCTTGCCAGGACACATTATTAAAACCAATGGGCGGATCAAATGATGTCGGTTCGTTTTCGTTATTTAATGTCAAAACTTTCTCATCGCCCTTGCTTGAAGATCTTTTGCCTGCTTGCTCATTGGCTGTACATCCTGCAAGCAGCATCACTGCGATAAAGCAAATACTGAGAATCCAACCTGCTTTTCTCATGAAAAACTCCCCCTTTGTGTTGAAGATAAAACCGTTTGCTTCGCTCGTTCATCTTGAAGCCAGCAATGTACTGCATGTGTAGGTGAACGCTGCGTTTCATGCGGCATAATATGATCACACACTTTCATCGCAGACGGGCATCGATCGGTATATGGACAACCTTTTGGCGGAGCAAATAAATCAGGCGGGCTTCCTTCAATAGGAATGAGCTCATCTTTCATATCCAGCCTTGGAACGGATTGCAGTAGCCCTTTTGTATAGGGATGCTGCGGACTGTAAAAGATATCTCGCCTTGTCCCAACTTCAACGATTTTCCCCCCGTACATGACGGCCACTCGATCAGCGACTTGTGCTACGACCCCTAGGTCATGTGTGATTAAAATAATCGTCACGCCTGTTTTTTTCTGAATCTCTTTAAATAGTTCTAAAATCTGCGCCTGTATGGTGACATCTAGTGCAGTTGTCGGTTCATCTGCAATCAGCACCTTCGGCTCACAAATAAGAGCCATTGCAATCATGAGCCGCTGCCTCATGCCACCGCTGAATTGATGCGGATATTGCTTCAGCCTCTCTTTCGGCTGCGGTATCCCCACCAAGTCAAGCATACGAAGCGCCTCTTCTTTCACTTCTTTTTTTGTCAGCTTCTGATGCACTTTTGCAGCTTCCATCAGCTGATCTCCAATTGTTAGCGTCGGGTTGAGTGCCGTCATGGGATCTTGAAAAATCATGGAGATATCGACACCACGGATGCTGCGCATGTCTTTTTCAGATAATGACAGCAAGTTGCGATCACCAAACCAAATTTCCCCTTGATCGACTTGTGCACTGTATGCAGGGAGAAGCCGCATGATACTTTGAGACGTCACACTTTTCCCGCAGCCTGATTCTCCTACAATGGCGAGGGTTTCTTTTTCATACACATCCACATTCACCCCGCGTACCGCTTGAACAGAACCGCCATATGTCCGAAAGCTAACATGCAGATCGATAATCCGAAGCATTTTTTTCATCACGCCATCACCTCTTCATCTTCGGATCAAGCGCATCTTGCAAGCCATCACCTAAATTATTAAAGCAAAACATCGTCAGCGAAATAAAAAATGCCGGAAAGAATAAACGCCACCAGTGACCATTATCTGACAGCACTGTCGGCAAGGCATCATTGGCCATCACACCCCAGCTTGCAAACGGCGCTTGAATCCCTAAACCGAGAAAACTTAAGAATGCTTCAGCAAAGATCGCTGTCGGTACAGTTAGCGTCATCTGGACAATAATCGGTCCCATCGTATTCGGCAGTAAATTTCTGCGGATGATGCGCAAACTTTTTGCGCCAAAGGTTTTCGAGGCAAGGACATATTCTTGGCTTTTCAGCTGAAGGACTTGACCTCTCACGATTCTTGCCATCCCGATCCACCCTGTGACAGTGAGCGCCACAATAATAGTGACAAGCCCAGGCCCCATCAGGACCATCAATAAAATGACGACGAGTAAATACGGCAGACCGTAAAGCACCTCGACGATCCGCATCATGACATGGTCATACTTCCCGCCTTTATAGCCTGCAATACCGCCATAGATGACACCGATTGCAAAATCAATGAGAGCGGCCATCACGCCCACAAATAATGAAATGCGTGCGCCGTACCAAGTACGTGTAAACACATCACGTCCAAGTTCATCTGTTCCAAACCAGTGAGCAGCTGACGGTGGCAAGTTTTGCATGGAAAGCCGCTGTTCTGTCACACTATTCGGTGCAAGGAGTGGGCCTAATATAGCCATGACGAAAAGAAAAATCAGCACCGATAAACTAAACATAGCGAGTTTATTTTGTTTTAACCGTCGCCAAGTATCTGCCCAATACGAAAGTGAAGGTCTTTTAATGGCATGGACTTCAGATGTCTTTTGTTCTTTAGGCGCAAACCATTCATCTGGCACTTCATGCGCTTGATTCATTTGATCATGCTGAAGGTGTATGCTCATGCCTTTCCTCCTTTCTGATGCAGTTGGATCCTTGGATCAAGCAGACGATATGTCACATCTACAATGAAAAGAAGGGTAATTAAGATGATGCTGTAAAAAACAGTGGTTCCCATGATGACAGGATAGTCACGGTTATTAATACTCTCGACAAAGTATTTTCCCATTCCAGGGATCGCAAAGATTTTTTCAATCACAAAACTGCCTGTTAAAATACTTGCGACAAGTGTGCCGAGGATCGTGACGACAGGTAAAAGTGCATTCCGCAGGGCATGTTTAAACACAATTTTATAAGGGGAAAGTCCTTTTGCTTTTGCAGTTCGAATATAGTCCTGCGACAGCACTTCAATCATGCTCGATCTCGTTAATCGGGCAATGATCGCCATTGGACCTACCGCCAGTGCAATGGTAGGAAGCACCATATGCATTGGACTTGTCCACATCGCTGTAGGAAAGAGTTTTACATTCACAGCAAGCTGCTGAATTAATAAGGTAGCAAAGATAAAGTTTGGTATGGATATACCGAAAACAGCAATCGTCATGGCGATATAATCAATCAAGCCATTATGCCGGAGGGCAGCCATGATTCCGAGCAAGATGCCGGAGATGACAGCAATCAAAATAGAGATAAGACCAAGTTCTAATGAGACTGGAAAACCTCTCGCCAATAAATCATTGACACTTTCAGAAGGCTTTTTAATGGAAGGACCAAAATCAAAAGTAACGATGGATTTTAAATAGATCATATATTGAACATAGAGTGGTTCGTCTAAGTGATAGTAGCTTTCGAGGTTTCGCTGGACAGTTTCGTTTGTATTTCGTTCTTCATTGAAGGGCGATCCTGGGATGACCTTCATTAAAATAAACGTTAACGTCGTAATCGTTAAAATCGTGGCAATCATCGCAATCAAACGCTTGAGCAAAAAGCTGGCCATCTGCTGTCTCCCCCTCGCTTAACAAAATGTTGTACGTGCGGCAAGCTCTGTCATGACAAGCATCGCTTGGTAGGCTTCTAATATATTCTCCGCTTGGTACGTCACCGTTGTTGTCCCTTCAATGATGGCCGTACCCGGCATTAAATTCGCCCATTCAGCTTGTCCATAATTGGCAAACTCGATTTTCAGCACTGGCTGCTCAGGAGGCGTGAGCGGCTTCATTTGATGAATTTGTTTCATGGCAGCTTCCACTTGCTGAGAGATGAGGGTGCTCACTTTCGCTGGTGTTAAGCATTTCACAGCAGATCTTGAAATGGTTTCTTTCACCGCCACTGTTTTCACGCCAGGCATTAACTTTTCTGCTTCAAGTGCCGCTTGATCGTCTCCGCATACAAGAATGACCGGAACACCATAATAGCCTGCGACATACGCATTAAAGCCCATTTCACCAACTGGATGATCATCTATGTAAAAATGTCTGACACCAAAAATCATACTGTGAGACATCACACCTTTCATTGATGCCCTTGCATGATAGCCTAAAAAAACAGCGGCATCATACGTTTGATCTAATCCTTGGACCATTGAATAAGGCTTTACATCACCTGATATGAGAGATGCTTCCTCATGCAAATCTTCAATCAACAGATTATTCATTTTAGAATGGCTATCATTCACTAAAATATCGGTCGCCCCATGTGTAAGAAGAGCTTCTACACAGGCGTTCACTTCACCTGTCATGATTTTTCTCCCGCGCTCATAATTGTGCTGGCGGCTATCAACAAATGTATGATCAGCTAGACCAGTAATTCCCTCCATATCGACTGATAAATAGAGCTTCATCCCCATCCCCCTTTAATTAAACTTAAAATTTGTGTATATTTTTCTAAATTTTCTAAAAAATTATATGAGAACTTGATTGATTTTTCAATACAATGTCTGAAAATAAGGAAATTAGACTCAGGTAATACAGGTCAAAAGCATTGATGCGAAAGGATTTATTTGACAGAAAAAACACCACTAGCTATGTCTTTAGTGGTGTTTGTCTGCTTCATCGATTTGCGATTTTAGCTGCGCATATTTTTTCATCGTTTGTGTAAACAAGTCATCGAACATTTGAGGTGCCTGCTGCTGGATGACTGCAGCGCCTTCTCCTGTAATCCCGCCTTTTGTTGCGACCCTGTTCACCGTTTCAGCAAATGTCAGTCCGTGTTCAACAAGAACTTGTCCTGTACCGAGCAGCGCATATGTTAAAAATTCATAGGCTTCTTCTAAAGAAAGCTCACTATTCCGAACAGCTGCTCTCGCCATTTCTTCAAAGATTGCTGCAATAAAGCCCGGAGAAGAGCTTGTCAAATTACTCGCCGCATCAAACCGGTCCTCCTCCACTTCCCTGACGATACTAAAAGCTGAAAGCAGGCGGTGGAGTCGTTCTTGCGCCTCCTGCCCAGCGGTTTCACCATGCGCCACAAGGGATACACCCGTTCCTACGGCTGATGTCAAAGTGGGAATGTATCTAGACACCGGCTGATTCGTATGTTGCATTAATTTGTCTAACGTGACAGCCGCTGCCACTGATACGATATGAAGAGATGTCTTTGCGGGGCTCAGCTGATCTAAGACATCAAGTACAGCAAGCGGTGGTACACAAACAAACACGACATCACATGATGCAGAGATGTCATCTAAAGAGCAAATGTTGACATGCTGGTTCTTCTCTTTCAGCTGTTGCAGACGCTCCGTTTCACTTCTTGTATGGATCATAAACTGACTTGCATGAAGTACTCCTTTATCCAGCCATTTTTGTACCATCATATCTGCCATGCTTCCATATCCAATGATTCCAATAGTCTCCACAGTTTAATCTCCTCTATTTTGCTTAGATTCACTACTTATTTTAACAATTTCCCACAATGTTTTCATTTTTATCCCACACTTTTTTCTTACGATAAAGTCAGTATCCACCACATACGGTCAAACATCTTGAACACATACATGTAAAAATCGATGAAAGAGAGTGATCTTAATGACACAACACAAAGATGAAAAACACACTTCTTATGAATTACAAACCATTGAACAGCCGAAAAAAACACAGAAGAAGCCAAGTGGCTGGCTGAAGCCATTTGTCAGCGGGATTGTAGGCGGTACGTTAGCGTTAGGTGTTTACGTTCTAACTCCATATGCTCAGCATTCAGAAAATCATTCAACTGATTCGTCAACGAAAACAGCCGCTGTATCAACAAATGATACAAGTACAAATTCGTCAAAAACAACAGCGTCACAAACATCCAATTCGACCAGCAGTATTTCCAATATGGTCGAAAACGTATCGCCAGCCATCGTCGGCATTACAAACTATCAAACACAAAGTCAAACAACCTCAGATTTTGGTGATATGAACACTCCTTTTGATGGATCACAGCAAAATCAAAACAGTAGCAGTCAAGAGCAAGAAAGCGGTACCGGATCAGGGGTTATTTTCAAAAAATCTGGCAGTAAAGCCTATGTATTAACAAACAACCATGTGATTGAAGGAGCAAATAAATTAACAGTCTCCTTGCATAATGGCAAGACGGTGGAAGGAAAAGTAGTCGGCTCTGATCCGCTAACTGATCTTGCTGTCGTGGAAATTAGCAGCAGCATCGTTACAAAAGTCGCTGAACTTGGAGACTCCTCATCCCTTCGTGCGGGAGAAACCGTCATTGCAATCGGAAATCCGCTTGGTGAAGATTTATCAAGAACAGTGACACAAGGAATTGTCAGCGGTGTCGATCGAACAGTGTCTATGGATACATCAGCTGGCGAAAGCAGTATTAATGTCATTCAAACAGATGCCGCCATTAACCCCGGCAACAGCGGCGGGCCGCTGTTAACAACAGACGGAAAGGTTGTGGGGATCACCAGTATGAAAATTTCTGAAACAGGTGTGGAAGGTATCGGGTTTGCGCTCCCAATCAATGATGTCAAACCAATTGCAGATCAGCTTCTCACAAAAGGAAAAATCGAACGACCTTATATCGGTATCAGCATGCTGGATCTCGAACAAGTACCAGATGCTTATCAGAAGGAAACGCTTGGACTGACAAGCAGTCAGCTCGATAAAGGCGTGTACGTAAAAGAAATCGCTGCTGGCTCACCTGCTGCCAAAGCTGGATTAAAGACAGAGGATGTCATCACCGCCATCAATGGCAAAAAAGTGACAACCGGCAGTGAATTACGCCACGAGCTTTACACGAATGCAAAAGTAGGAGATACCATCAGCATCACACTCGTTCGTAATGGAACAGAAGAAACAAAACAAGTGACATTAACACAATCTGAATCAAAGCAAGTCAGCTCTTAACGAAAAAAGCAGCTCAATTTTTAAGAGCTGCTTTTTTCATGTTCACTTGATTGGGACCAATCTTTGTTCAATTTCTGCTCGTTTGTGCTCTAAAAATGGTGGAAGTGCTAATTGATCACCAAGTTCATCCACGCTTTCATCCACTGTAAATCCCGGACCGTCTGTTGAGATTTCAAACAAAATGCCGTTTGGCTCTCTAAAATATAGGGCTTTGAAATAAAAACGTTCTACAACACCAGAGTTGGTGAAACCGGCTTTGGCTATTTTATCATGCCATTTTTCAAGCTCTTCTGCGTCCGCTACACGAAAGGCTACGTGATGAACACTCCCTCTGCCAGATCGCTCAGCAGGTCCTTCTGCTTTTTCAATGACATGAATCTCTGTTCCAGCTCCGCCTTGTCCTGATTCAAAAATCGTTACGATTTCCCCATCATTTGATTGTTCTCGTGCTTTTTCTGTGAAACCAAGAATGCTCGTTAACACACTGATCGTTTTATCTGCTTCTGCGACTGTTAATTCTACTGGTCCCAAACCTCTGATCGCAAAATCAGCAGGAATCTCATCATGCACTGGCGGCTTCGCTCCATCTTGCACGCTTGGTTCTACAGTCAAAAACAGCTGCTGTCCTTCTGGATCTGTAAATTTCAAGGCAGGTCTGCCGCCTCTTAAAGAAGCTGTTTCTTTCTTTACACCTTTTTCTTCAAAGCGCTTTTCCCAAAAAGTGAGTGCCTCTTCTGAAGTGACAATCAGACCTGTGCGTGAGATCGCATTTGTTCCGTCCAGCCGGCGGGCGAGCATCGGTATTTCAAAAAACGTCAGCTCTGTACCAGGTGAGGCGACCTCATCTCCATAAAATAGATGATACATCGATGGATCATCTTGATTGACTGTTTTTTTCACCAGTTTTAAGCCAAGGATTTGGCGGTAGAAATCAACGTTTTTCTGAGCATTTGCTGTTAGTGCTGATACGTGGTGAATCCCATTTATTTTCATTGTGTTCACTCCTATTATAAAATATCTCGAATTCAAGATAATATCCTTATGAATAAAATAGGTCATTTTAGAAGAAAAGTCAACCATTCGGCTGCATCTTTATTGGATGTTCGGTTTTCGCCCGTTAAATTAACATTACATCAAATATATTCTTATATTGTTCGCTTTTAAGATAACATTCATCCTAATATCTCCAATAAACGAACACTTTTAAATACAAATACGAAAATCAGAAAATTTTTTTAATTCTTGTTTTCCTAAAATCGTATTACAATGAACAAAATACATGTCACAGTAACGTACGAAAGTGATGCAGGAGGTCGTGTGTAATGAACAAAGAACAACCAGCGTTAAAACAAGACATCGGCTTATTTTTTGCCCTATCTCTTGTCATCGGAACAATTATTGGATCTGGCGTTTTTATGAAGCCTGGCAACGTCCTTTCTTATTCAGGAAGCTCAGGCATCGCCTTATTCGCATGGCTGTTAGGCGGGATCTTAACCCTTGCAGGCGGACTCACAGTCGCTGAAATTGGTACACAAATCCCGCGTACTGGCGGTTTATATGCCTATCTTGAAGAAGTATACGGTGAATTTTGGGGCTACTTATGTGGCTGGGTGCAAATTATTATTTACGGACCAGCGATTATTGGTGCTCTTGGTCTTTATTTTGGTTCATTATTAGCTAATTTATTTTCTCTTTCATCTATATGGGCTACAACCATTGGCATTATCACCGTTCTTTTTTTATGTGTGATCAACATCATGGGAACGAAATACGGTGGTTTTGTCCAAGGACTGACCACGATCGGAAAGCTTGTTCCAATTGCAGCAATTATTGTGTTTGGCTTATGGAAAGGAAATGAACATATTTTCACAGCCGTCAATGAGAGTATCGCTCAGATGAACTTCGGTGCAGCAATTTTGGCAACATTATTCGCCTATGATGGCTGGATTTTGCTTGCAGCGCTTGGCGGTGAAATGAAAAATCCAGAGAAACTGCTTCCTCGCGCGATGGCAGGCGGTATTTTAATTGTCACAGCATGTTATCTCTTTATTAACATCGCCCTTTTGCATGTGTTACCAGCTGATCAAATCGTTCAACTAGGTGAAAATGCCACAAGCACAGCTGCTACAATGCTCTTTGGTCCCATTGGCGGTAAAATTATTAGTATCGGAATCATCATTAGTATCTTTGGCTGTTTGAATGGAAAGGTTCTTTCGTTCCCGCGTGTCATTTTTGCAATGGCAGAACGAAAACAAATTCCGTTTGCCAAAGCCATTTCACGCATTCATCCTACTTTTCAAACACCTTGGATCGCTGTATTTGTACAGATTTTGATTGCCATTGTGTTTATGATCGTCAGTAATCCTGAGAAGCTGTCAGAGGTTTCGATTTTCATGATTTACATCTTTTATGTGATGGCCTTTTTCGCTGTCTTTAAGCTAAGAAAACAAAACAAGGGAATGAAGCGCGCTTATAGCGTACCACTTTACCCGCTCACACCGATCATTGCGATTATCGGCTCTTTCTTTGTCTTAATCAGCACCATGATCACCGATTGGCAAAGCTGCCTGATCTCCATGCTGATCGGCATTGCTGGACTGCCGATTTATTACTACATGAAAAAAACACAAAATAAAGCAGAGCGCTAAGACAGCCTCTGCTTTATTTTTTATATTGCTTAATGACCTTATAAGATTCGTTTAAATATCTCATCAGCCGGTATGGCTTACTTAAAACCCGGATGGGGAGTCTTGAAATAAATCCATTCAGATTCGCCTTATACTCCTGCGTCATCCGCTTCGGCTTTGTGGCAATTTTTTCATATACTTCTTTGTAAAATTCCTTCATGATGTCGACTTGCACACTGATCTTCTGATGACACTCTGTACACTCAACGCTTTTCATCTGATCATTCACATAAACGATGCTGTGGAGGGTCTCTTCTTGGCACCGAGTACAGTGTAGGTTTGCTTCCATTTCGGTTTTCTTCAAGATACACAGCCCCTTTCTCGTTTGATGTTGCTCTTTTTATACAATACGATAGCTGTCAGCTGTTTATTGGACAGATGCTTCCTTTAAAATAGCTGCCGCAGTCAATTCATCGGTGACGAGCACCTGAATAAAGCCGCCGTTTAAGGCCCCTAAAATACTTTCAGCCTTATGGGTTCCTTCTACAACTGCGATGACTTTTTTCACGCTCTTTAATTGTTCTAACGATAATCCAATCACCTTTTGGTTCAGCTCATCTTGGACTGGTTTCCCTTCCCCGTCAAAGAAACGAAAACCAATATCACCAACAGCTCCTGATTGCCTTAAACCAGACAAATCCTCTTCTTTTAAATAACCGACTGTTTTCAATGTAGAGCCTTTATGCGGATTCCCAATACCGATCAGGGCAATATCAACATTTCTGCCTTCTTCAAGCACAGCTTCTATGTCCTGCATCGCCATCAGCCGCTCTTTTAATTCTTCTGTTTCTAAAATCGCAGGTGCATATAAATAGGAACACGTACCATTCATCTTCTTTGCCAGCTCATATGCCAGCTGATTCGCGTGAATGTCGACTGCCTGCCTGCCCATTCCGCCCTCTAAAGGAATGACTTTGACATCGTTTCTTCGCTCAAATGGATATTCCTTCACGAGCTCGGCAAGTGTGGTTCCCCATGAAATACCGATTTTCTCAGCGCCTTTCATGTTTTTAGAAAGATAATAGGCGCCCGCTTGACCGACTGCCCGTTTGACCATCTCAGACATTGTCCCGACACTTGGGACAACGACAGCATCCGTTAATTGAAAAGTCGTTTCCAGCTGCTTTTCAAGTTCCACTGTATGAATACTTTCGTCTTTAATGTACACTTCAACGATTCCTACATCTTTTGCTTTTTGTAAGAGCTTTGAAATGACTGGTCTTGAGACATTGAGCTTTTTTGCAATCTCTTGCTGCGTCCACCCGTCTGTATAATAAAGATGAGCAACCTTGACGAGCTGTCGTCTTTCTTCCCAATTCAGCATGTGACATCATCCTTTTAATATACTATGATTACCAGTATACCAAACATTCGTTTCTAATTGGAACAATTGTTATGAAAATGACAAAAAGAGCGATCAACTCTCCGCTCTTTTTCCCTCGCTATATTTAGGCTGATACGTTCTCCCGCCGTCTAATAACAGTATCTGTCCGTGCAAATAGCTTCCCTCATCACTTGCGAGAAATAAAGTGACTCCAGCAATATCTTCCGGTTTTCCTAATCTCCCGATAGGAATAAGTGATCGAAGCTGACTTTTCTCAAGCTCAGTCGGATAGAGCGTATCAAGCATCTGAGATTCAATGACGCGTGGTGCAATGACATTGATGCGGACATGATGGGAACCCAATTCCTTTACAAGCGAACGCATGAGACCAAATGCCCCGGCTTTTGACGCGTAATACTGGATGCCGCCGCCAGAGCCTGTTATCGCAGATCCTGATCCAATAATGACGACGCTACCTTCTTTCCGCTCACATAGATAGGGTGCTAATGCTTTGATGCAGTAGAAAAGACCATATAGATTCACAGCCAGTGTCTTTTTCCAAAGTGAAAAATCAACATCTAAAAAAGGAAGGGATTTCGTCATTCCTGCTGAATAGACAAAATGCCCAATGCCACCCAGCTCCCTTTCAGCTGCAGACGTCATCTGCTGAACACTTTCCCACGATGAAACGTCAGCTTGGAACGTCAGCAGCTGAGGATGCTGTTGTTTTAAAAGCGAAAGTCCCTGTTCATCTATATCTGACACAGCTACACGATGCCCTTCTTTTAAAAAACGCTGAGCAATTTCTTTGCCGATCCCTTGGGCGCCACCTACGATGAGAACTGGTTTTTGTTGATTAGCCAGCGCTCTCACCCCCATCAAGCATAATCGCTGCTCCATCTGTAAATGCGCCGTACGATGTACTTAAGAAAACCGTCATATGAGCCACCGTCTCCTTGATTTGCTCTTTGTCAGGAAGCAAATGGAGAGGCGGCGGAAGTAGTGCCAATACCCGGATGCCTTTGTCTTTAAATTCGCGCGCTAATCCTTTTGTCATGGCATTCAACATACTATTTGATGTAGCATGTGAGATCCCGCCATCACCTGTTATGCTGCCTGATGAGGAAATATTAATGATGCAGCCCTTCTTCTGATCCACCATATGCCACACTGCGGCTTGACTGGAAAGAAAGACTGTATTTACGGACCTTTCCACTTCATCGACCCATATCTCAGGACTTACGTCATCAATCTCCCCATCTGCTGTTTGCTCGGCTTGATTGACTAAAATATCAAGTTTGCCGCATGTATCGATGACTTGTCTTAGCATCAGCGTGGCATCACGCGGTGTCTCAAGCGGATTGATGACAACAGTCGATTGGCCGCCTAATTTTTCAATGTCTTCGCTTATCGACTTTGCTTTTGATTCATCACGAAAAGCGTGTATGAAAACATGTGCACCTGCCCGGGCCAAAGCCAGGCAGATGGCTTCTCCAAATCCATCTGTGCTATCTGTCACAAGTGCCACTTTCTGATGAAGCTGGACGTGCACACGGATCTCCTCCCTATCCCTTGTTTGGCATTTATTTTCTCAGCTTACTCACAATATCAAGAGCTGCTTCATAAAAGCCTTCTGAGATGGTTGGATGCGGGTGAATCATTTTGGCCATCTCTTCAGCTGTTCCTTCTAAATACATAAATGAGGAAGCCTCTGATATCATCTCCGTTACGTGCGGACCAACCATTGTAGCACCAATGACTTCACCATATACGGTATCGTACACGAGTTTAATAAAACCTGTTTGAACACCTGCTGCCAACGCTTTTCCGCTTGCAGCTAAATCAAATCGCTCTGCCCGCACGTTCAGCCCTTTGGCTTTCGCCTCTTTCTCAGTCAGTCCAACACTCGCTACCTCTGGCAATGTATAAATACATCTAGGAACGATGTCGTGATTCATTCTTTCAGGCTCGCCGCATATATTGCTAACTGCAACGGCTGCCTCTGCCATCGCCGCATGAGCGAGCTGATAGCCGCCGGCTACATCGCCAATTGCATATACACCTTCAGCACTTGTCTTCATCTCGTCGTTTACTTTAATAAAAGGGCCATCCAGCTGAAGATCCAGCTGACTGACAGCAGATACATTTGGTCTTCTTCCGACACAAACTAACAGTCTTTCAGCCGTAAAGATGTGCGTCTCTCCTTTATCGTCTGTCGCATGAATCGCTTTGACTCCTTCGCTTTCTGTTACTTCTGTCACCGTCGTTTTCTTTGCGATATGGATGCCTTTTTTCTTCAATTCTTTTTCTAGTAATTTCGACGCTTCTTCATCTTCCTGCGGAATAATCGACGGAGCGGCTTCTATAATGGTGACTTTTGATTGGAGACTCTGGAAGATGCATGCCAGCTCAAGACCAATTACACCCCCGCCAATAATGACGACAGATGCAGGAATATCTGGGATGTCAAAGATCGTATCACTTGTGTCAAATTGAATCTCTTTGAGCCCTGGAATAGGCGGAATAGCAGGTGATGAGCCAGTGGCAATGATCAGCTCTTTTGTTTCAATCGTTTCTGACCCATCTTGTTTTTCAATGTCAATGCGATTTTTTGTCACAGCTGTTCCTCTGCCGTTATATACATCAATCTTTCCTTGCTTTAATAAAAAGGCGATTCCACCCCTGAGTTTTTCGATGACATCATCTTTACGTTTTCTCATTTTATCGAAGGAAAGAACCATCTCACCTGTTTCGATTCCCCAGCTTTTTGCTTTCTCAATGGATTCAATGACTTCTGCATGTTTGAGCAGTGTCTTTGAAGGGATACAGCCTCGATTTAAACAAGTCCCCCCTAGAAAATCCTCTTCAATCAATGCAACCTTGTGTCCACGTTCAGCGGCTTGAAGGGCGGCAGTGTACCCGCCAGGCCCTCCGCCAATGACTGTCAGATCATACGTTTTTGTCATCCGATTCATCTCCTACATTAGCAATTCAAATGGTTGTTCAAGCACTTTTTTAAGGTCTGTTAAAAAGGCTGCTGCTGGTGCACCATCTACCACTCGATGATCAAATGATAAACTGACGCCCATCATTGGCCGCACCTGAATTTCTCCATCGATCACTACAGGTTTTTCTTGAATGCGTCCAACGCCTAAAATCGCCACTTCCGGCTGATTAATAATTGGGGTAAACGTGTCAATGGCATACATCCCTAAGTTACTAATGGTAAAAGTAGACCCCTTCAACTGGTCTGGCAGCAGTTTTTGATCGCGTGCATTTCGACCAATTTCTTTTGCTTCTTTTGTGAGCTGTTTCAGCCCTTTTTGATTTGCATGAGAGATGACCGGAACCATTAAGCCGTCTTTCACAGCAACCGCAAGACCAATGTGCACATCCTCATGGAAATGGAGCTCATTTTGTTCAAACGTCATATTGATTTGCGGATGGCGCGTGAGGACACTGCTGACCGCATGGATGATGATTTCTGTAAACGACAATCTGTAGCCTGTCTCTTTTTCTATCGCTGGGAGCAGCTGTTTGCGCACTTCTTTTGCTTTTGTCATATCAATTTCACTTGTTAATGTGACGTGCGGCGCTGTAAAGGCACTTTGTGACATGCGATCTGCGATCACTTTTCTCATCCCGGCTAGTTTTTGTGTTCTCACTGGAGCAGCCTCTGCCTTTAGTGCGCCTGCTGCTGTCACATCACTCTTCATGATTTTGCCGTGAGCGCCAGAACCAGCAACATTCGCTAAGTCGATTCCTTCACGAGCAGCCACTTTTCCTGCAAGTGGTGATACGCGCTGGCCTTCCTCGTTCGTATGAAGGGCCGCTTCGACATCCCGTTTTTGAATTCTGCCTTTTGGTCCTGTACCAGATACTTCGTGAATGGCAACTTGGTGATCTTTTGCCGTTTTTCTCGCTGCAGGTGTTGCGCGTACTTTCTCACTCACCGTTGGTTCAACGTCAGTCGAAACAGATGATTCAGATGGTGATGACGTTCCGCTGTCTTCAGAAGATGCTTCATCTGACTGCGCTGGCGGCTCGCTCGGTACCTGCTCATTTGCCTCTCCGATATATCCAATGACAGCATTGACTGGAATCTGATCATCTGCTTCGTAATATTTCTTTAGAAAAACGCCATCATCATAGGCTTCAACCTCGATATTGATTTTGTCTGTCATAATTTCAAATAGAGGCTCACCGATTTCAACCGAATCTCCTTCTTCTTTAAACCATTGAAGCAAGGTACCGATCTCCATCGTACTGCTTAGCTTCGGCATAAATATCTCTTTTGGCATGATCTTCTCCCCTTTACTTAAGAGCGCACGAGCTCTTTTGCTGCTTCAATAATATCTGGCACTTGTGGAATGACTGCTTTTTCCAGCGTTGGGTTGTACGGTATTGGGACGGCAAGACCGCCAAGTCGTTTAATAGGTGCATCTAAATAGTCGAAGGCTTCACTCTCCGCTATCATACTCGCAATCTCTCCGCCGTAGCCGCCGCGTTTCACTGCCTCATGCACAACGATACATTTGCCTGTTTTTTTCACAGATTCAATAATGGTTTCTTCATCTAATGGGACGAGCGTTCTCGGATCAATGATCTCGACATCGATTCCTTCCGCTTCTAGTTCCTTCGCTGCTTCGAGCGCTTTGTGCACCATAATGGCTGTTGCGACAATTGTGACGTCCTTTCCGCTTCTCTTCACATCCGCTTTCCCTAAAGGAATCGAATACTGCTCTTCTGGTACTTCACCAATTGTTTTATATAAAAGCTTGTGTTCATAGAAAATGACAGGGTTGTCATCATCCATTGCTGCTTTTAAAAGTCCTTTTGCATCATAAGCTGTTGAAGGCTGAACCACCTTTAGTCCAGGAATATGAGCCATCCACGCTTCTAAGCTTTGGGAGTGCTGCGCTGCGGCACCTGTCCCGGAACCTGCTGGTGTTCTGACAACAAGCGGCACCTTTCCTTTTCCGCCAAACATGTAACGTGTTTTCGCTGCTTGGTTTACAAGCTGATCCATTGCAATTGTAATAAAGTCAGAGAATTGTAGTTCTAAAATCGGACGCATCCCTGTCAAAGCCGCTCCGACTGCGCCTCCTGCGATGGCAGCCTCTGAAATCGGCGTATTGCGGACGCGTTCTGGACCGAATTCCTCGATCATCCCGCGCGTGACACCAAATGCGCCACCGTATACGCCGATATCTTCACCTAAAATGAAGACATCTTGATTTTTTCTCATTTCCTGACTCATTGCTTCTCGAACGGCTTCTAAATATGAAATCTCTCTCACTGTCGTGTTTGTCACGTGATTCCCCTCCTAATTAGGCGTATACATCCTCTAATAGTGTGTCAATTGATGGTTCTTTACTATTTTTCGCAAATTCAACAGATGCCTCGATCTCTTGCTTCGCTTCTTCTTGTAAACGAGCAGCCTGTTCTTCTGTCAGAACATCTAGCTCCATTAAGAGTGACTTAAAGCGTTTAATTCCGTCTTTTTGTCTCCATTCTGTCTCTTCTTCACGTGTACGGTATTTTTTCGCATCACTCTTTGAGTGACCCTTCCAGCGATACGTTTTCATTTCAATGAGTGATGGCCCTTCTCCAGCTCTTGCACGGCTTACCGCTTCATCTACTGTATTCATGATCTCAACCATGTCATTTCCATCAACTGTTTTCCCTGGCATTCCGTAGCTTTCTGCTCTCGTTGAGATGTCTTCAATGTTGATCATTTCTTTCACAGGACCAGACATGCCGTATTGGTTGTTTTCACAAATAAACACAACAGGTAAATCCCAAATGGAAGCAAGATTCAGCGCCTCATGGAAGCTACCTTCATTTGTGGCACCGTCTCCGAAGAAACAAAGGACCACAAAGCCTTCCTTTTTCATCTTGGACGTGAGCGCCGCACCTGTTGCAAGCGGAATACCGCCGCCAACAATTCCATTTGCCCCAAGGTTTCCTTTTTCTAAATCGGCAATATGCATGGAACCGCCTTTTCCTTTGCAGTAACCTGTTTCACGTCCGAATAGTTCAGCCATCATTTTATTGACCTCTGCACCTTTTGCAATACAGTGACCATGTCCGCGGTGTGTACTGACAATCTTATCTTCATCCTTTAACACAGCAATAGATCCAACAGCCGATGCTTCCTGTCCAACACATAAATGGGTCGTTCCATGGATTAATCCTTTAGCAAAGAATTGATCGACCTTTTCATCAAAATATCTTACTAACCACATTTGTTTATATAAATCTGCTAATTTCTCATGACTAATCTGTTCAGGCAAAGTGATTTGTTTTTGCATTTCTTCTCTCCCCTTTACATTTGTTCTTATATGTTACATTTGTAATTATCATACGTTTAACTCTCATTGAAGTCAAGCATTTCCGTTTATTTTTTAAGCGTTTTCATCTTTTTTCAGAAAAAAAGAGAAAGGCAAAGCCCTTTTCCAAAGACCTTCTCTTTCTCTCCATCTCGTACATTCTCATTCATCTGGATACATCATGATTTTGACGCTTTCACCTTCTGGATGCCTAGCGCATTCTATCGCCTGACGAAGCTGACTTAATGGATATCGATGCGTCACCATTTTTTCTGTATGAACGACCTTTGCTTTTAAGAGCTCCAGCGCTTCACGATAATGGTATGGATGCGACGAATAAGCTCCGACTACTTTCACTTCATCATGGAAAAAACGTTCTGCTGGAATGGAGACATCCCCTTTCGGAAAGTGAGCAAAGACCAAAATCGTTCCGCCTCTTGCAACAGCTTGAAATGCTTCTTTTAAAAGCGCACTGCTCCCCACAGAAATAATGACAAGGTCCGCTCCCTTTCCATCTGTTTCTTTCATGACGCGGTTTTCTACTGGCTCAGATGCTGGATGAAAGGCGACGTCCGCCCCAAGATTTCTTGCTTGAAGGAGCCTGTTCTCATTTACGTCTGTGATCAACACTTTTCCAGCCAAATAATATTTGGCAAGCTGTAATTGAATGCAGCCAATTTGCCCCGCTCCAAGAATCAAGACAGAATCTCCAGGATGAACGGGCGCCCTTTCAAAGCCGTGAAGACAGCAGGCAACCGGTTCAACCATCGCTCCTTGTTCATATGAGACGCCATGTGGGAGCTTGCCCATTGTATGCTTAACATGTAAAGCAGGAACACGAATATATTCCGAAAAACCGCCCGGCTCTACATTTGTGGCTGCAAATTGCGGGCACATTGTATAAAATCCTCTTTGACAAAAGTCACAAGTAAAGCAAGGGACATGATGCGCTACATACACCCTGTCTCCCGTTTGAACATGTGTGACGTGACGGCCTGTTTCGATAATGTCACCAGCGATTTCATGCCCTAGCACTGTGCCAGGAGGTACCGTCTCATGTGTCGCTTTATAAATATCCGTCCCGCATAAGCCGCAGGCACGCATTTTTAATAATACTTCATCATCACCAATGGCTGGCCGCTTCCGCTCCTCGTAACGAATGTCCTCTGAAGAATAAAAGACAGCTGATTTCATTTAGCCGCATCCTCCTTTTCATCACATGTCGCAAGACTCTGCAAGGATTGAACGAGCTGCTTGTACTCACTCATCTCACTTGAAATCCAGTAGCGTCCGCCAAATATTCGCGCAGGTCCCACTCTGACATATACTTTCCCGATATGAGGATATGGTTTTAAAAACAATGTTCCTTTAATATCGGACACGGCATATGTGTGCCACCTACCAAAAGCACCTATTTTCAGCTCATCTTCACTAATCATGATATTCGTTGGCTGATTCAGGCCTGTGATGCTAGAAAGCATAAGGATAGGCAGCGTATAGACACCTAACACAGCTAATGGCTCAGGTCCTGCCGACATCAACGTATAAAGAGACCAGAGAAAAAACACACATATTAACAAGGCCGGAAGGAAAATAGAAAACATGGCAGACGTTCGGCTATAAGCATGCTGCTGCATGAGAGCTCCTCCTTTCAAATGACATGGAAGGAGCTTTCGCAGCTCCTCCACGCAATCATCGTTCACTTAATATGATCGATAATTTTTTCAATATCTTCTTCAATACCAAATCCCGTTAAAAAAGATAACGTTTGAATCACAGGTGTTCCTTTTGTATCACTAACAGGCGTTGTCGTCACAATTAAATCAGCACCCTCCGCTTTCTGCGGAACCTCAGATGCCTTACATTGTTCAACGATGACATCGTATCCTTTTTCCTTTAATGTCTCTTCTACCTTTTTTGCCACAACCGTTGACGTCGCAACTGCCGTTCCGCAAGATACTAATATTTTTTTTGCCATGAGAATCCCTCCAGCTCATTTATTGATCTTTCTGATCTAAGCCCATTTCTTTTGCATACTGCTTTTTAATATCATTTCGCACCCAGTACCAAAGAAGCGCATATGCCAGTGCACAGACAATCGCTGCAATGAAGTAAGGATTGCTCGGATCAAGAAGTCTCACCATGATCCAAGGAATGACGTGAGAACCGAGATCAATACCAGAAATCATATTTGCCCCTTCTGGGAAATCGAAACCAACTGCTTTCCCCATTGTTGTGGCGAGTGGTGCAAGGTTCGTTGCAATGAAGAAAACAATCATTAAAGTAAAAATACTGTTAATGAGGCCGCGAATAATATTTCCACGAGCGGCTGCTACTGCCCATACCACTGTAAATGGCAGAACCGATAAGTCTGCAAACGGCAGCATACCATTGTAAGGAAGGACAACAGCGAGCAAAATGGTGATTGGCACCATCAAAAGGGCTACAGCCATATTCGCTGGATGACCAATGACAATCGCTGTATCCAAACCAATATACACATTTTTTCCAGGGAAACGCTTTTGAATATAAGAACGAGCACCCTCAGAGATTGGAATAAGTCCTTCCATTAATAAAGCAACCATTCTTGGCATTAACACAAGCACTGCAGCCATTTGAATTCCAAGGGTCATGACACCTTTTGCATCATAGCCACCAAGAAGACCAATAATGATACCAAGTATAAGACCCATCACAAGCGGTTCACCAAAGATGCCAAAACGTTTTTTCAAAGTTTCTGGATCCGCATGAATTTTGTTTAAACCAGGGATTTTATCAATCACTCGGTTTGACGCATACATCAGCGGAGCGAAGTTGACCGTTTCAGCATGAGCCATCGATACGCCTTTTAATCCGAAATGGTGTTCGATCGTCGGTGCCGTCCAATCGGCTAGTTTTAGTGTAATCGCAGAAACGATTAAACCAACGGCAAGGGCTAAGAACATATTATGATAAGCGTAGTAAGTAACAGAAGCAGCGAAAATCAAATGCCAGAAATTCCAAATATCCACATTCAATGTTTTCGTAAAGTTAACAGACAGCAAAATGACATTTAACAAGAGCACAAGAGGAATCATCAAAGGGGCAACAGGTGTACCAAATGAAATGGCGGCTCCAATCGGCCAGCCGACATCTAAAATATCAAGCTTTAATCCAAGAGAATTGACCATGGCTTTGGCTGCTGGTCCAAGACCGCTTACGAGTAAATTAATGACAAGATTGACCCCGACAAATCCAATTCCGATCGTAATACCTGCACGGAAGGATTTTTTAAATCCTTGCCTTAAAATCATACCGAATAACGTCATAATAATTGGGAGCATAATTGTTGGCCCTAAGTCTAAGATGAAATCGACGGCTTGCTTGATCATACATCCACCTCCTGATTTTAAATAAAGCGCTTACATTATGTCATGAATAGCTATTGGTTTAATTCTTTTTGAAGTACATCAACAGCTTCTTCATACGATGTCATGTGAGATAAACTTGTCATCACTTCTTCTTTTCTGAAAAGCGTCATCAGTTTCTCTAACATCACGAGCTGCTTACTAGGTTCAGAGATTGCCAGAACGAACACAATTTTGGCTTGAACTGTCTCATGAGGGCTTCCCATCTTATGAAAAATAACAGGTTCCTTTAATGTCGCTACACTGATCGCCGGTTTGTTTACATGTTCAGGATCTGTATGGGGAATGGCTACCCCAAAGGTCGCAAGAGGAAGACCGGTCGGATATGTTTTTTCTCTTTCAAGCACTGCTGGTAAAAAGCTCGATTTAATATAACCTCCAGTTTCTAACCTTTCTGCTAAATAGGCAGTCACCTCCTCACTTGAAGATGCTTCGTATTGCAGCTCAATCAGCTGTTGATCTAACTCAAACAAACTGTTCAAACAACCACCCCTTTCATTTGGTATAAATATGAACACATGTAACAAAAAGAATGAACATTTTAAAATAGAACCTTTTTTAAAGCGCTTACAAATGGATGTTTTATAAAATGTTCAATACTGTTACCTTTGTAAAGATATTATAATATTCGAAATTATAAGTCAATGTTCCTAGGAAAATTTTTATAAAAAAAGATGCAGCTTTTTGCCGCATCTCTTTCATTACATCACATCAACTTCTTGTTAAATATGGCTTCCTATATCTAAAAATTCAGCTACAAAAAGGTTGTCTGTCTGCTCTGCCATTTCTTTTTTTGTGCCGATTTTTTCGATTCTGCCCTCATTCATCACCACAACACGATCAGCGATATCAAACGCTTCTTCTTGATCATGCGTCACAAAGATGGTCGTCATTTGAAATTCTTGATGAACTTTTTTCAGCCAATGTCTTAAGTCTTTTCTCACCTTTGAATCTAGTGCACCAAAAGGTTCATCTAAGAGAAGAGCTTTCGGTTTAACGGCTAGAGCACGTGCAAGTGCTACACGTTGCTTTTGTCCACCTGACAGCTGCTCTGGATAACGGTGTGCATACTGCGTTAATTGAACGACTTTCAGCAGCTCATGCACCCGCTCTTTGATGTCTTTTTTAGGCAGCCTTTCACCTCTAGGTTTCATCTTCAATCCAAAAGCCACATTATCAAATACCGTCATATTTCGAAAAAGTGCATATTGCTGAAAGACAAAACCAATTTGCCGTTTTCGCACTGGGATGTGAGTATAATCCTGTTCTCCAAATAAGATCTGTCCTGCATTCGCATCATCAAGCCCTGCAATAATTCTTAATAAAGTCGTCTTACCTGATCCTGATGGTCCTAGTAAGGATATTAATTCCCCATTTCCGATCGTCAAATCCACGTTTTGCAAAACCTTCGTCTGCCCAAATTGCTTTGATATTTGTTTCGCTGTAATCCCCAAGGCTGATCCCTCCATTCATTTTGAACGCTTGCCAAGCCTGTGATCTCTCTGCTGAATGATCTGCTTGATGATTAATGTAATGACCGCTACAAACGCCATGAGAGAGGCCACAGCAAAAGCCGCTTGGAATTGATACTCGTTGTATAGAATTTCTATATGAAGCGGCATCGTATTCGTCATTCCGCGGATATGACCAGATACAACCGACACTGCACCAAATTCACCAATTGCCCTAGCCCCCGCTAAAATGGCGCCGTAAAAAAGGGCCCATTTTATATTTGGAAGTGTCACAAGGAAAAAGGTCTTCCACCCACTGGCACCAAGCGTAAGCGATGCTTCTTCCTCATGAATGCCTTCATTTTGCATAAACGGAATTAACTCTCTCGCAACAAAAGGAAATGTCACAAAGATGGTCGCAAGAATCATCCCCGGTACAGAGTAAATCACTTTCCATCCATTTGCTAAAAGCCACGGTCCTAAAAGTCCATTTGAACCAAATAAAAGTACAAATACAAGTCCTGCAATGACAGGTGACACCGCAAACGGAAGATCAATGACAGTCGTTAACAAACGTTTTCCCGGGAAATGAAATTTTGTGATGAGCCAAGCAGCACTGATCCCAAAAATCATTTGAAGCGGCAATGTGATCATCACAATGAAAACAGTCAATTTAATTGCCGCAAGCGTGTCTGGATGTGAGATGGCAAGAAGATAAGAACTCCATCCTTTCTCAAAAGCCTTTGAAAACACAGCAATCAACGGCATGAGTAAAAACAAAATCAAAAAAGCATACACCACACTAATCAACATACTCTTCACCGCTTTTGATTCCGTCACAGGACTCCTGTACTTGATGCGGTGCTCTTTAAGAAGCTCCCTTTCCAATCGTCTCACCTCACTTCCACTTGTTTTTTCCGCTCGACAAACCACTGCAATCCGTGAATCAATAACAAAATGACAAATGATAAGAGCAGCATGAAACAGGCAATGGCTGCGGCACCTTGATAATCATACTGCTCAAGCTTAGACATGATCATCAGTGGTGTAATCTCTGTTTTAAACGGAATATTTCCCGCTATAAACACAACGGAGCCATATTCACCGAGTGCTCTTGCAAATGCAAGAGAAAATCCAGTCAGCACCGCTGGAAACAAGGCAGGCAGCAGTACATGAAAAAAGGTCTGTTTTCTTGTAGCACCAAGTATGGTTGCGGCCTCTTCCACTTCCTGCTCAAGCCCCTCAATGACCGGTTGAACCGTTCTTATGACAAATGGAATGCCAATAAAAATCAGTGCCAAAATAATACCGAGCGGGGTGTAAGCCACCTTCACATGCAAAAATTGCCCAATCCACCCATTCGGAGAATATAGAGTCGTCAAAGCGATGCCAGCCACTGCCGTTGGAAGAGCAAACGGCAAATCGATGAGGGCATCCAGGATGTTCTTTCCTGGAAACGAGTACCGCGTGAGAACCCATGCGATCAGTACACCGAAACCTGCATTGATGAGTGCAGCTGCAAAAGAAGTCGTAACCGTAAGCTGCAGCGACTTTAGCACCCGCGCATCACTAAAGACATTCCAAATTCCTTCTGCTCCTAATGAAGCCGTCCAAATAAATACCATAGATAAAGGAATCACGACAATCGCACTGACATAAACAAGTGTCACTCCGAGACTCAGCCCGAATCCAGGCAATACACGTTTTCTTTTATTGGCGGCAGTATAGCCTTTCTTCATCACGTCGCCCCCTATTTTTGTCCGCTATATATTTGATCAAATAATCCGCCATCATCAAAAAATCTTTTCTGCGCCTTTCGCCATCCGCCAAATGCCTGATCAATGGTCACCATATCAATCTCTTTAAATTGATCTTTATATTTGTTTAGCACTTCTTGATTTCTTGGTCGATAATAGTTTTTCGCCGCAATTTCCTGTCCTTTTTTAGAATACAAATAATCTAAATAAGCCTTTGCCACTTTCTCTGTTCCTTTTCGTTTCACATTTTGGTCGACAACGGCAACGGGCGGCTCTGCTAGAATACTAATGGAGGGACTGACAATCTCAAATTTGTCTTTGCCTAATTCATGCAGTGTCAAATAGGCTTCATTTTCCCAAGCAATTAACACGTCACCAAGACCGCGCTCGACAAAAGTTGTTGTGGCGCCGCGAGCACCTGAATCGAGCACCTCGACATGCTCATATAACTTTTTCACAAAATCCTTCGTTTTTTCTTCATCCCCATGAAAGGTTTTATCGGCATATGCCCATGCGGCTAAATAATTCCATCTTGCACCGCCTGACGTTTTTGGATTAGGTGTGATGATGGATACACCTGGCTGAATCAAGTCATCCCAGTCTTTAATTTTTTTGGGGTTCCCTTTCTTCACAAGAAACACAATCGTAGACGTATAAGGTGTGGACTGATTCGGAAATTCTTTTTGCCAATCCTTTGAAAGTAGCCCTCGATCTGCAATGGCATCAATGTCGTACCCAAGAGCAAGTGTAGCCACGTCTGCTTCGAGTCCATCAATAATCGATCTCCCCTGCTTACCTGACCCTCCATGAGACTGCTGTATCGTCACATCTTCACCGGTTTTGTCTTTCCAATAAGTCTGAAAGGCTTGATTGTATTCCTGATACAATTCACGTGTAGGATCGTATGACACATTCAACAGCTCAATCTTTCCCTTTTGCTTTGAGGCTTCATTCGCATTTGAGCATGCAGCACTTGTGATGATGAAAAGTGTCATCGCAATAGACATCCATATCATTTTTTTCATGTTATCCGCTCCCTTTCACATTGAATAGTGACACCAACCTTGCCGTTTTCAGTTCTATACGCAAAAAAGGCCCTCAGCGATTGAAGTACAAAAAAGTCCTGTACGTCAATGCCAAGAGCCTTCGGTTGTCCGATCAGCTATGTATGATTGATGTTAGTCTATATATTATTCAAACTATTCACAGGTGTCAACTTTGTTTTTATTTTAATGAAAACACAAAAGAAACGCCGTCTTGATGAGGCGCTCCTTTTCCCGGGAAATGCTATTGATCTGCAGCTACCTTTAGATTGACACCAACAGCAGTTCCATTTCTCGTTGAATCAGCTACTCCAGTGAATGTCCCTGCTTTTCGATCAATCAGTAAAGCTTGCACATTCCCTATATCAATAGGGGAACTGCCAAACTGGTGACCCATATCATTTAACTTTGTTCTTACATCTAGAGGGACACCTACTTCATAACGATACGAAGTTAAGCTGTTTGTGTAGATTCTTGGCTCTTCTACCGCATCCTGAAGCTCCATGTCATATTCAAGTAAATTGAGAATCGTCTGTGAAACAGAAGCAATGATCGTCGTTCCACCAGGAGATCCAACAGTCATGACAGGCTCTCCATCTTTAAAAATGATCGTCGGGGTCATACTTGATAATGGACGTTTATTTGGCTGGACTTCATTTGCACCGCCAGGTCGTGCATCAAAATCAGTTAGTTCATTATTTAAGAAAAATCCATACTCTGGAACAAGAATCCCTGTACCAAATAATTGTTCAATGGTTGTTGTAAATGACACAACATTTCCCCACTGATCTGCAACAGTGAAATGGGTCGTCTCACCGATGGTTTTATCTTCTGGCTGAGGAACAATTGGGGATGGATTTTTCTCATCCTCATATGCCCAAGGATCTCCTTCTTTCGGGCTGCGATTCATTTGATCTAATTGAATGAGAGAGGCTCTTTCTGAAATGTAATCATCGTCTAGTAGTCCTTTTAGTGGAACATCTACGAATTCGGGGTCGCCGGCATATGCGGCTCTGTCAGCATAGGAGAGGTGCATTGTTTCAGCAAGCAGCTGATATTTTTCGAATGATTTGGGGTCATACTGAGACAGGTTAAAATGGTCAAGTATTTTGAGAATTTGTAGCATAAACACCCCGCCTGAGCTTGGTGGAGGCATGCTTGCAAGCTGATATCCTTTATAGTCTCCCCAGATTGGCTTGTCAGTCTTGACTTCATAACGTTTGATATCTTTTGAAGTCATCGTCCCGCCAAAATCTTGAACTGTATTTGCAAGTGCCTTTGCTACTTTCCCTTCATAAAACGCTTTGCTTCCTTTTTTCGCAATGAGTTTAAATGTTTTTGCAAGACCTGGCTGGACAAGCAGATCTCCTTCTTCGAGCGGCTGATCATTCGGAAGAAAAATTGGCGCTGCGGCCGTTTTTTTCAATTTTCCTTGATGATCATCAATCGCTTTTGCCAAGACAGAATCAATTTTAAAACCATCTTCTGCAAGTTGAATGGAGGGCTCAATCAATTCCTTCATAGAACGAGTACCCCACTTATCTAATGCAGCTTCAAGACCTTTTACAGTCCCTGGAACACCTACCGCATTTCCATGTGTAGATCGCTCAGCAAACGGAATCACTTTTCCATCATCTGTTAAAAACATGTCAGGTGTTGCGCCCTGTGGTGCTCGCTCTCTGCTATTGATGATGGAAGTTTCCTTTGTTTTCCCATCATAAACCATCATAAATCCGCCACCGCCAATTCCTGACATCATTGGCTCTGTTACGTTAAGTGCGTACTGAATGGCAACAGCAGCATCCACTGCGTTCCCACCTTTTTTCAATACGTCAGCACCAATCTCCGATGCAAGCGGATGTGCAGTAGCCACCATACCATCTTTACCAACAGCTACTTTATTCCCATGAGTTTCGTTTGCAGTGACTTGGCTGACCGGCAGGAAAAACGAGAAAACAAACAGACATATGGACAAAACAGTTAGAGAAATGCGTTTCATGAACAACACCCCTTCCATATTCTTACTTTGACCTTACCGACTTCTTGACCAGAATACAATAGATTATTCTAAAATTTCAAAATTTTTCATTCTATCATCCTATATCTGCCAAACAAAACGCATGTTTTCAAAACATATGACATGCACAGTTCGTAGTAATAAAGACATACAATTTCCAAGTTTGAAACTTCACGATATAATAAACTCATAACAAAGGGGGAAAAAGGATGAACCACAAAAGCACTTTATTTTGGGAATCTTATTGGGAAGAAAAATCAGGAAAAACTCCTGATCACGCCTCTGTTTCTGCTTGGGCATTTGGCGCAGATCCAGATCACTTGCTTGACCTTGTACAACAAGGAAAAAAAACAGCCACTTGTTCTGGATACCTTTTTTACGAAAAAGAACAAGAGCCTCTTCCAAAACCCGGTCAATATGCGGTCATTTTGGACAGCCAGGAGGAACCAAAAGCCATCATAGAGATCACACAAGTAGATATCACGCCAATGAATGAGGTTCCTGAATCATTTGCAAAAGCAGAAGGTGAAGGCGATCTTTCATATGACTATTGGTACAAAGAACATGAAGAATTTTTCACAGAAGCCCTTAAGCCGTACGGATTAACATTTAAGGAAGATATGCTTCTTGTTTGTGAGCGGTTTAAGCTTGTTTATTCAGCTTCTTAACGTTTAAGCGGTGCCAAAAATGGTCCGCTTTTTTGCTTTCTTTTCCCCTTTCTGAAAAAGGTGAGTTGAGATCACATCTTTAGGTCAGAATAAGATCAAATAGAAAAAGTGAAGAAATTTTCGACTACACCTGTTTTTTTTCGACAAAAGAATATATAATTATTTGATGTGTGCATTGTCTCATTTATACAATGGAGGGTTTTTACATGTTAAAAAGGAAAAAAGACAAGTTTTCCGTCTTGTTAACGGAAATTGCTAAAAATTTAGATGAAACTGCTGAGTATTTTGTTAGCTATAAAGTAACAAATCAAACCACTCTGAAAGAATTTTCTGACACATTGAAGGAATATGAGACAAAAGGTGATAATCATGTTCATACCATGATTAAAGAGCTGAATAAAGCCTTTATTACACCGATTGAACGTGAAGACATTCTTCAATTGACGAATAGCCTCGACGATGTTTTAGACGGCATTGAGCATTTTTCAGCAACTTTAGAAATTTATTCAATTACAAGCTCTGACGAACATATCGACAAATTCAGCCACTACATCAGAGAATGTGCGAAAGAAATTTTAACGACTATTGAATTACTGGCTGATAATCGCTTGAAAGATATTCATCCGCACGCAATCAAAATTAAAGAGATTGAGCATAATTGTGACAATCTTCACCGCAAATCACTAAAGAACTTGTTTGGAAAAGAAACAGATCCAATTAAGGTCATTCAATACAAAGAAATTTACGAAACACTTGAAGAAATCGCAGATTCCTGTCAAAGTGTTGCCAACAATCTAGAAACAATCATTATGAAGAATGCGTAACGGGGTTAGTTAAACATGGATACATTACTCATCCTTACCATACTTATTGTCATTTGTGCACTTGCTTTTGATTTCATTAACGGATTCCACGATACAGCAAATGCCATTGCTACTTCAGTTTCAACAAAGGCGTTAAAGCCAAGACATGCTATTATTATGGCAGCGTTTATGAACTTCTTAGGAGCAATGACATTTACAGGTGTGGCAAAGTCCATTACAAAAGACATCGCAGATCCTTTTACACTTCAAAACGGATCTGTCGTCATTTTGGCTGCTTTAATTGCAGCGATTACTTGGAACTTGCTTACTTGGTATTACGGGATTCCGAGTAGTTCTTCACATGCACTGATCGGATCAATTGCAGGAGCTGTTATTGCCTCTGCTGGTTTTGGCGCTTTAAACTATTCGGGATTCATTAAAATCATTCAAGCACTTTTGCTCTCACCTATCCTGGCTTTTGTTTTGGGATATATCGTGTATACCATTATCAAAATTATATTCCGAAACAATAATCTCGCAAAAACAAATAAACAATTCCGACGTGTTCAAATTTTAACGGCTGCACTGCAATCGTATACCCACGGAACAAACGATGCGCAAAAAGCGATGGGAATTATTACGATGGCTTTAATTGCAGGTAATTTGCATACAACAGACGACATTCCTTTCTGGGTACAATTCTCTTGTGCGCTTGCAATGGGACTTGGTACGTCTATTGGCGGCTGGAAGATTATTAAAACAGTCGGCGGTAAAATCATGAAGATTCGTCCAGTAAACGGAGTATCTGCAGACTTAACGGGTGCAGCTATTATCTTCGGTGCAACATTTATTCACTTACCGGTTAGTACCACTCACGTGATCTCATCTTCTATTCTAGGTGTAGGTTCTGCACATAGAGTAAAAGGGGTCAACTGGGGTACGGCAAAACGTATGCTTGTCACTTGGGTGATCACATTACCGATTTCGGGAACTCTAGGGGCACTTATATACTTTGTGTTAAATGCGATTCTTTAATATCAAAGACCTGTCTAACAGGTCTTTTTTTATTTGTTTGCATCCTCTTTTTCTGCAAGCCATTTTTTCATGAAGCAGGGTTTCCAATCATATCCATAGAAATAAATAAGTATCCATCTGTCTATGGGAGAGAAGAACATGCTATTATTTTTTCAATTGACTGTTTGGTTATTGCTAGGTGCTCTTGCTGTATATGTATTTGCGGTATGGCGCTTTGAACAAAAAGTAAAAGAAAAGATGTTTGCGATTCGTAAAACGTGGTATTGGATTTATGTAGCGGGTGCTGTTGTATACTGGACAAATGACCCTGCTTCAATCTTCACCGATTGGATGCACTACCTGATTATTGCTGTTTTTTTCGCATTAACTGATGCCTTTATTTTCCTCAGCTCCTATATTAAAAAACTTGGAAATCATGAACTTGAAACCGACACCCATCAACTCCTAGAACAAAATAACGACCTGCTTCATTCTTACCTCAATAAACTAAAAACGTACCAATACCTATTGAAAAATGAACCGATCCATGTATATTATGGAAGTATAGAAGCATATATAGAGGGAATTGAACGACTGATCTATTCTTTTGCAGAAAAAATGAATATTCAAGCAGTTCTTTGTCCTTATGATACGCAGGAGCAAAAAGATGACCTGCTGCGGACACTTGATCAGAGAGCACTTATTCAAGCAAAGCTTGACAGGCAGGAAGTGTATTACGATGATTTCGGCAAATTGGTTCTCATCCCGTTTTCAGTAGCGGATGCACACTTTGTGATTAAGCTGACCTCTGAGGATATTGTCACTGAATTCGACTATTTATTAATGACTTCACTTACAACGATTTATGACCTAATCTTGCCTGACGAAGAGGAAGGTGATGAAGATGGAACACGCACTTCAAGGGGATAATAACAATCGCAAGAAAAACCCATTTAAGATTTTAAAGAAAAAGCGCCATATTAGTATGGCTGATTACAAAGTAAGTCCCCATACGGAGCGTATTTTCAAAAAGAATGAACAGCTCCTAGATGAGTATAAAAATAAAAAAGCTTGATTACACTAAAGGACGCGGAACTTTATCCGCGTCCTACTTCCGTTTTCACATCTACTTGCATACAATAAAACCAACTGCTGCAACGATTGAGGTGCCAATATGAAAAAGAAACTTAAACAATTGAGGTATGTTCAGTTTGCTGAATTTAAGCCATCCCCTTATATCTGCCGATTACATGAAAAAAGTGAAGCCGTCATTCAAGCGGCCAAAAAGAAAGACTCACTGATTTAATAGTTGAAGCAACTTCACTTTTGTTTTAGGACCGTATACTCCATCACTTGTTAGACCATTCATCAGTTGAAATCGCGCGACGGCATTGGCTGTTTTTTCCCCATAAACGCCATCAATGCCCTTATCTACAGCTGTTTTATCAGGATAAAAATACACAGCAGCAAGCGCTTTTTGGACGAGACGTACATGCTCCCCCTTTGTCAGAGGTGATGTCACCTTTAACACCCCATCCGGCAGTTCATAACTGAGCTTTTCTTCTGCATGATAAATCTTGAGAACTTGTCCAACTCGAATCATGTTTGGGTCACTAATCTGATTCCATGTCTGTAAATCACTCACTGTGACACCATGGGCTTTGGCAATACTCGTTAGCGTATCCCCGCTTTTCACCACATATGTGATAACCGTTTCCGGATCACCTGCAGTCTCAATTCCTCTTTTAAATTCATCCCATGTAGCTAGCAGCAGACGTGGACATGTTTTTCCTGACCAATGCTGATGCGTCACCACATTTGCTAATGGAATGCCATGTTCTTTTAAAAGCTTTTGAATAAGCCACTGGGCATGTTTGACAGCTTGTTGAAAGTTTCCGTCCTCATTTTCACAAATTTCAATGCCAATCGATTTTCGGTTGCCATCTCCATGCCCATCCCCAGCATGCCACCCATTTTCATTTAAAGGGAGATGCTGAAAAATTTCCCGGTCATCCACTGTGAAGTGCCAGCTTACCTCTGTTGTTGAGCGTTTGACATATGCCGCATGACTTTTTGCGTCAGCTCCCTTAGATGTATTGGCTGTGTTATGCACAGTTACATAAAGCGGCGTCATAGCATATCCTGGCCGATTTCCGTTTCCAACTGGAATAAAATCTTGATAAATTTGTACCATGTTTTGCACTCCTTTTTGCTAAATTGATGTTTGATCTTGCTCATCAATCGGTGGCAAACGTAAGACAAATTTGTTTGTTTTCGTCATAAGACTATGGTAGAATTTGAATTCAATCGCCGTTTTATCTTTGTAAAAAATAAAAAATTAGAATAAAAAACAGGAAAAACTTCCAATTTTCTTTGATTTTATGTTAAAATTGTTAAAAATAAGCCGATATAAAAAGTAAGCGATAGCTTTATTAGCCATTTAGTCCTATATGGACTTTTCTTTTACGGCAAAAATAGAACATACGTTTGTATGGAGGTTTTGACATGACTTATTTTTTAACCCATTTAGAAGAAGATATTAAACGGTTATACACTCAACTGCAAATAAGCGGTCCTGCCTATGTAGACATGCATAGGATCGCAGCTGAATTTCATGTATGGGTACACTACGAGGATACTGGCAGCATGATGATCAAACATCAAGGTCTTTACAGTATTATTTTAAACAGAGCCTTATCGTCTGAAGAACAGTGGCAGGATTTCGCCCACGAGCTTTGTCATGTGCTGAAGCATACAGGCAACCACTTTAACATGCACAAGCTCTTTCGAGAACTGCAAGAGTTTCAAGCAAAACAATTCATGTATCATTTTTGTGTTCCGACTTTTATGCTGCTGCAAATGACGCTCCCAAACCTTAGGCAGCAAGCCATTTTGCATATTGCTCAAACATTTCATGTCACTCGGGCTTTTGCTGAAAAACGGCTTGCTCTATTTGAACAGCGAAGAGCCGGCATTCAATTTCAAAAAGAATTTACTTCTTATTTAATGAGAGCCGGCAAGGTGGCAGAAAATGAAGCTACATATCAAACAAAAGCGTCAGCACACGTGACGTCAGAAGTTTATTCATAAAGGCTTAACACTTGTTTCAGCGCATTTGTGTATTGATAAAATTGTTCGGTTTGTGTATCACGCCTACGGCTCCGCCTAAAGTCTTGAAAGAAAGCTCTTCTCTGAGCTTGGCTAATTTCAATTTGAACACTTTTTCCTGTGAGGCATTGATTATTAATATTTTGAGGATGTGTTCCAGCAAATTGATCCGATTCAGATAAAAGCAAGGCATGGAAGCCATTTTGTGTGAGACACTTCACTGTTTCAGCAGCTTTTTCCCTGTCGGTACCGCCAACTAAAGTTTGTAGGACATCTGTTTCTCCATAGCCGTGGAGTGCAAACGTATAATGATGTGTATGCACTTGAGAAAGACAAATCGGCTCATCAAAACGTGTGCTCGTAATATGAAGAACATGATTGCCTTTCACTTTAAGGCCCTCGAATAAATACATAGAATAATCGGTTGCTACTTCATGGACCAGCTCGCTCACACCAGATTCAATTCCGCCCGCATGAGGTGACAGGACGAGAAGCTGATCCCCTTTCCGCTGATGAAGAATTTGATAGTCGACCCCTTTTCTTTCATGAGCGGAAAGCTCTTCATAATTTTGATACGTATCTATGATTTGATTCATTCCATCTGCCCCATTTCTCTATATGAGCATAAGTCTACTGATCGCAAATTCTTTTGTAAAGTGTTTTCGAATGACCAGTGTGATCTGAATGCATCCTTAAATTTTCCTTATCTTTACGGGCTAACTGTTGAATGTTGAGAAAAAATGACCGATAATTGAAATGAATAGAACTTTTGGACTATATGAATCTTTTTGTCATCTCTCTCATATATTAGAATATTGCGATCTACACTTGGAGGAATTCATGTTTAAAAAGAAAACCACCATCATCCTTGCCATCTTATGTCTTAGCTTCGCCGGAATTATTTACTGGAAATGCTTCTCTCTTCAAGGCGTGTCTCACGGAACATTCATCCGCTCGATATCATCACCTGATGGAACCTATACCATTAACACATATCGACATAGCGGAGGAAAGCTAAAAGAGAATGCGGTCAGAGCAGAAATTGAAAACAAGCTCACCCATCACAAGAAAACAATCTACTGGAAGTACCCTGATAAAGATCCTCTGATTAAATGGGAAAATGCACAGCTCGTTCAAATTGGACATGAGTTTTTAAATGTGGTCAAAGGTGAAACATACGATTATCGCTTTGATCAGAAAAACAGAAAATAACGAGCCAGCAAAAAAACGAACCCTTTTTGGATTCGTTTTTTACGTTGACATCACCTTTTGCATAAATTCTTTCATTTCTTTACTAACCGTCGTCAACCGGTCTACAATTTCACTAAACTCCATCACAAGTTGGGCTTGTTCTGAAGATGACCCTTTCATATGGCCCATACTCTCAAGTAATGTATGTATATTAGAGGAAATCCCTTGTAATGAGCTTTCTATATTTTCCGTTGCACGTGAGGTTTCGCTTGAGAGCTTTTGAACCTCGCTTGCTACCACACTAAAACCCGCTCCCTCTTTTCCTGCCCTGGCCGCTTCAATTGAAGCATTCAATCCTAGCAAACTCGTTTGTTTAGAGATACCTTTGATCATTTTAGTAATATCTGAAGTTTTTTTCGAGCTTTCAAGTGTTTGCTGTGTTTGTAATGTCATTTCCTCACTTGTCGCAGAGAGCTCTTCTGAATGAGCCGCCACCACATGTACTTTTTCTTGAATACTTTGAATGATGTCGTTCAATGACTCCATATACGCCTCAAGTTCTATTTGATTTTTAAGTGGAAAACCTAAAGCGATTGCACCAATGACTTGTTGATTTTCATCGAAAATCGGCAATCCCATTGCATTTAAAGGCGTCCCATACACCGATTCAGGTACGAATGTACTTGATGTTTCTCCTCTAAGCGCATTTTTCATATTCTGATCATCTGGTTTAATGGGATCTCCTGTCCGTATTTGAAAATCCACATCTTTTGATGGCAAATACAGCAAGAATTTTTCTCGATCAATGACACCCATCGTCACTTCATCTTTTAAAATCTTCATCATATAAGGTGCTGCGGTTACAATACTCTGTAGTATATCCATTCTCTCTACCCCCTTAATGTATTTATCGGTCATTCCTCTCAAATTTGATTATTATTTTTTAAAAATAATGATCAAGATTGAAGTTTTTTTCATATTTACGAGTAAAAAGTATGCCAATTCCTTTCTATATTCAAAAAAACGAGAATTTGCTATACTTATAAAATCAACATATGATGAAATGGTCATGTAACCATTTTATATATTCACTGGAGGCGCATGTTGTGACACAACCCATGAAGTATGAGCGGGCGATCGTCATCGGAGGCGGAATAACGGGAATGCTCGCTGCAAAGGTTTTATCAAGTTTTTACCTTGAAGTATTGATTATTGAAAAGGACGAATTGCCAGACTCTCCTGAGAATCGTCTTGGCACGCCTCAAGCTTTTCATCCACATAGAATGCTGCCACTAGGCAAACAAATAGTGGAACGTCTATTTCCTGGTTATACAAAAGAATTACTCGAAATGGGCGGGTACAACACATGGCATCAGACATCTCGATTTTTGACAAAAGATGGCGAGTTAGTACTCACCGATACTGAAGAAACAGCTGTCACACGACGTGCCATGCTAGAGTGGGTGCTGATGCAAAGAATGTTACGTGAGGAACGTGTTCAATTTTTAGAAAAACATGAAGCGATCGCTCTTCTTTTTGAAGAAGAAACGACTAAAGTGAGTGGATTACAGGTCAAAGATCGGAGGATAAAGCCTGGAATCATCAACAAAATAAGTGCGGACTTAGTCATTGATACGTCTGGAAGAATGTCTAAATTGCCAAAATGGCTGAAAAGCGCAGGGCGAACCTTGCCGCAGACAGATGAGCTAATCGTGTCTCTTGGCTATAGCACAAGATACTACCAAATACCACCTGAGGCACCGAATCTGGAACCAATGGTCATCGTTGGACAGCCAAATAAGAAAATTCCAACAGGACTGTTTGAACGAGTAGATCATGATTTAGTAGCGGTTCTTCTCTCAGCAGCTGGCGGCTCTCATTATCCAACAACGGACGCTGATCAGTTTGATGCAGAGACCGCTAGGCTGACCAATCCCTCGATAGCAGAAGCCATCACTCATTTAATTCCCTATACGAAACCAAAAGGATTTAGAGTTCCGGCTTGTGTCAGAAACCACTATGAACAAATGGAAGATTGGCCAAGCGGTTTATTGGTCATGGGTGATGCCTTATGCACATTAGATCCAATACATGGTCAGGGAATGACAAAGGCAGCTCTTGAGGCACAGACACTTGAGCGTATGCTCAAACAAGCACAAGAAAATGAGCTTATTTCTTTTGAACGGCATACCTTACAACAAATGCAGCACGCCAATGAACTTGGCTGGTGGCTTTGTGCAATTGCGGATATGGCATGGGAAGGCGTCGAGTTAAAAGGAACCCCCATTCCCCATCTGACATTTGTACAAGAATTTTTCAATTATTATGTACAATATGCCGTTCAAACAAAACAAACTAAATACCTTGAGGCATATCATCGTATGCATTCATTCTTAATAGAACCGAGAAACATCATCAACCTAGAGCAGCTGCAAGACATGATTCAAGCTGACTCCACTGGTGAGGTCGGCCACTGGTGGCAGAGGTGGGATCAAAAGAATGATGAATTAAATCAAGCTTTCTTCTACGAAGCTGTTCCAGACTTTCAATTACATCAATTGCTAAAATCAACATAAAAAAAGCCCCTCAACGGGGGCTTTTAATTAACGTAATAATTGAAGTACGTTTTGTGGCTGTTGGTTCGCTTGTGCAAGCATTGCTTGTGAAGCTTGAGAAAGAATGTTGTTCTTAGTGAACTCACTCATTTCTTTCGCCATGTCAACGTCGCGAATACGAGACTCAGCAGCTGTTAAGTTTTCAGCAGAAGCACCAAGGTTGTTGATTGTGTGCTCTAGACGGTTTTGGACCGCCCCAAGTGATGAACGTTGTTTAGATACAGCGCCGATTGCCGCATCGATTTTTTCAATTTCAGTATCGAAATTGAAGCCATCAACACTTACATCAATATCTTTAACTGTTAATGTTTCTGCATCCATTTTGCCAATTTCAACAATAATATGTTGTTCCTTGTTCGCACCAATTTGGAATTGGAATCCGTCTGTAACATCTCCATTTAAAAGGTTCTTTCCGTTAAATGCTGTGCGGCTTGAGATACCATCAATCTCTTCAACAAGTGCTTTAATCTCATCTTGAATCGCCGTTAAATCCTCAGTCTGCTGTGTACCTACGTTACCCGCTTGAACTGTCAACTCACGCATACGTTGAAGAATCGCATGTGTTTCAGTTAATGCACCTTCAGCTGTTTGAATAAGAGAAATACCATCTTGTGCGTTTTTAGACGCCATTTCTAACCCCCGGATTTGTCCACGCATTTTTTCAGAAATCGCAAGACCTGCTGCGTCATCTCCTGCACGGTTGATACGAAGACCAGAAGAAAGCTTCTCCATGTTCTTTTGCCCTGCTCCATTATTTGCAGACAAACGGTTCAGTGTGTTAAGTGCTGCGATATTGTGGTTAATTCTCATATTAAATGACCTCCATGTGTTTGAACCAATTAGACATCCATGTCTAAAAGTTCTAAATTAGAATTTTTTTGTAAGCCTTACAATCCATTTATCGAACTTTAATGGAATATGTTTAACAAAAAAGGAATAAATAAGGAAAAAGACTTACTCATTATGATCGTTTCGCTAGAGTATGCCAAATTTAAAGGTCATTTTTCATGATTTATCAGAGGGATTTAAGAATCATAAGACTGGAGAAAATGTGAAGGAAAAAACAGCATAAAAAAAAGCCCCATCAAGGGGCCTTTCATTAACGTAGTAATTGAAGTACGTTTTGTGGTTGTTGGTTTGCTTGTGCAAGCATTGCTTGTGAAGCTTGAGAAAGAATGTTGTTCTTTGTGAACTCACTCATTTCTTTCGCCATGTCAACGTCACGGATACGAGACTCAGCAGCTGTTAAGTTTTCACCAGAAGCACCAAGGTTGTTGATTGTGTGCTCTAGACGGTTTTGGACTGCTCCAAGTTTAGAACGTTGGTCTGATACTTGTTTAATTGCATTGTCAACGATATCTAGTTGATCATCGAAACTAGTTGTTGCAAAATCAGTTACTTTAATAGCAGATACTGTTTTAGTAGCGTCAGTTGGATCTGTTCCAATTTTATCAGCAGACATCGCTTTGATGTTCACATCTAATTTTTGAGCTTTGTTTGCACCAATTTGGAATGTTAATGTATCTGTTTCAAAGTCGCCATTCAACAATTTTTTACCGTTGAATTCAGTACGATCAGAAATTCCATTTCCATCCGTTCCGCCACCGATTTCTTTGATAAGGTTGTTGATTTCCTCTTGAATTGCACCAAGATCTGTATCGTCTTGTGTACCCGTGTTTCCAGCTTGAACCACTAGTTCACGAACACGTTGAAGGATTGAGTGTGTTTCAGTCAATGCACCCTCAGCTGTTTGGATAAGTGAGATACCGTCTTGTGCGTTTTTAGACGCCATTTCTAATCCGCGGATTTGCCCACGCATTTTCTCAGAGATTGCTAGACCTGCTGCGTCATCTCCTGCACGGTTGATTTTAAGACCAGAAGAAAGTTTCTCCATGTTCTTTTGGCTCGCACCGTTGTTTGCAGACAAACGGTTTAATGTGTTAAGTGCTGCGATATTGTGGTTAATTCTCATTTCCTATTACCTCCATGTATGCGGGACCTGACAGACGTCCTTGTCTGAAAAAAGTCCTTTTTTCTAGGGTCTATATACCCTGACAAGTGTATTATCGGTTTATTTTATAGGAAGTTTAACATTCTTTAATATTTTTTATCGCATTTTAACATATTCAGTTTTATGAACTGTATGAAGTTAGGAAACAAAAAAAGCCCCATAAAGGGCTCTTCATTAACGTAGTAATTGAAGTACGTTTTGTGGTTGTTGGTTTGCTTGTGCAAGCATTGCTTGTGAAGCTTGAGAAAGAATGTTGTTCTTTGTGAACTCACTCATTTCTTTCGCCATGTCAACGTCACGGATACGAGACTCAGCAGCTGTTAAGTTTTCACCAGAAGCACCAAGGTTGTTGATTGTGTGCTCTAGACGGTTTTGAACTGCACCGAGTTTAGAACGTTGGTCAGATACTTGTTTGATCGCCCCATCAACGATATCTAATTGATCATCAAAAGAAAGTGCGCCAGCAGCAGCTGGATCAGCAAATTGTGTTACATCGATGTCAGCTACTGCGTGGTCTGCAATAAGAGCACCAGTACCGGGATCAACCGCACCAAGTGCTGTAGAAGACATTGCTTCAATATTAACTTCTAATTTTTGTGCTTTATTTGCACCAATTTGGAAAGTTAATGATTTTGGTGTAGCACCAGCTGCGCTGAACGTACCGTCAAGTAATTTCTTTCCGTTAAATTCTGTACGATCAGAGATACCGTTTTTATCAGTACCATTTCCAATTTCTTGGACAAGGTTCTTGATTTCCTCTTGAATTGCACCAAGATCTGTATCGTCTTGTGTACCCGTGTTTCCAGCTTGAACCACTAGTTCACGAACACGTTGAAGGATTGAGTGAGTTTCAGTCAATGCACCCTCAGCCGTTTGGATAAGAGAGATACCGTCTTGTGCGTTCTTAGTAGCCATTTCTAATCCGCGGATTTGCCCACGCATTTTCTCAGAGATTGCTAGACCTGCTGCGTCATCTCCTGCACGGTTGATTTTAAGACCAGAAGAAAGTTTCTCCATGTTCTTTTGGCTTGCACCGTTGTTTGCAGATAAACGGTTCAGTGTGTTAAGTGCTGCGATATTGTGGTTAATTCTCATTTCCTATTACCTCCATGTATGTGGGACCTGACAGACATCCTTGTCTGAAAAAAGTCCTTTATTCTAGGGCTTATCAACCCTGACAATTCTTTTATCGGATTATTTCATAGGAAGTTTAACATTTTTTAATATATATTGATCGATTTTACATATCTTTATTCACCATTTAGTTTTAAATAGATTTCTATTATTCTCTTCGTTCAAGTGATGAGCACATAACCTGTATTAAAGTGAATAGGAACAAAACAAAAAAGCCCCATAAAGGGGCCTGTCATTAACGAAGTAATTGAAGTACGTTTTGTGGCTGTTGGTTCGCTTGTGCAAGCATTGCTTGTGAAGCTTGAGAAAGAATGTTGTTCTTAGTGAACTCACTCATTTCTTTCGCCATGTCAACGTCGCGAATACGAGACTCAGCAGCTGTTAAGTTTTCACCAGAAGCACCAAGGTTGTTGATCGTGTGCTCTAGACGGTTTTGAACCGCACCTAGTTTAGAACGTTGATTTGAAACTTGTTCGATTGCACCATCTACGATGTCTAGTTGCTGATCAAATGTAAGTGTTGGTGTAGCAGCAGCGAATTGTGTAACATCAATGTTAGAGACCGCTTGACCAGTTACAAGAGTTCCATCTGGTTGAGTAGCACCAATTTTATCAGAAGACATTGCTTCGATATTTACTTCTAATTTTTGTGCTTTATTTGCACCGATTTGGAAAGTTAAAGTAGCTGTACCATTAGCGAAAGCACCATTCAACAATTTTTTACCGTTGAACTCAGTACGATCAGAGATACCATTCTTCTCAGAACCATTACCAATTTCTTGGACAAGGTTCTTGATTTCTTCTTGAATTGCACCAAGATCTGTATCGTCTTGTGTACCCGTGTTTCCAGCTTGAACAACAAGCTCACGTACACGTTGAAGGATTGAGTGAGTTTCAGTCAATGCACCTTCAGCTGTTTGGATAAGTGAGATACCATCTTGGGCGTTTTTTGAAGCCATTTCTAATCCGCGGATTTGTCCACGCATTTTTTCAGAGATCGCTAGACCTGCTGCGTCATCTCCTGCACGGTTGATTTTAAGACCAGAAGAAAGTTTCTCCATATTCTTTTGGCTCGCACCGTTGTTTGCAGACAAACGGTTTAATGTGTTAAGTGCTGCGATATTGTGGTTAATTCTCATTTCCTATTACCTCCATGTATGTGGGACCTGACAGACGTCCTTGTCTGAAAAAAGTCCTTCGTTCTAGGGCTTATCACCCCTGTCAATTTTAATATCGGACATGGTTATAGGATGTTTAACAGATTTTTTAAAAAATAACGCATTTTTAATGATATTAGTCCTAATTTTAACAATTTCACAAAAACAAAAACTGCTGATCTTTCACCAGCAGTTTTTTCATTATATGAATATCAGTATTGTTTGATATCAAACATTAGGATATTTTGGTACACCACATAATCCTTCTTACTTGTAAAAGGCCCTTTATTATGCTCATCATTGATTTCATAGAAGTTCATCCCAATTCCAAAGCTTCTTTCTTTGTACCAGTTAAGAAAATTGTTGATTTCTTTCATTGAGAGCAGATAATCCTTTTGCAGTCCGTTTATCATAGTAATTGAAAGTATACCTTTTGTTGATTCTTCCCCTGGCTTTGTTCCATCCTGATCTTTCGGTTCTTCGGTTGATCCATCACCAGGTTTTGTTCCGTCCTGATCTTTTGGCTCTTCTGTTGTACCATCACCTGGCTTTGTTCCGTCCTGATCTTTCGGTTCTTCGGTTGTATCATCATCTGGCTGTGTCCCGTCCTGATCTTTCGGTTCTTCGGTTGTACCATCATCTGGTTTTGTTTCCTCCTGATCCGTTGACACTTTTTGCAGATCTTTTAATGGAATAGAGATAACAGATTTAAAATTGTTTTTGACAGAATGACTACCAATTGATTCAGCATAGTCTCTTCCACCAATAACATATAATTGATCATCAGCAATAACTGCCACAGATCCAACTCTACCTTCAGGGATTTCATATAAAGAATCTTTAACTTGACCAGTTTTTGGATCAAATATTTGAACTTGTTTTAATAATTTGCTAGATCTATCACCAATTTGCTGTCCACCAATGATAAATAGTTTATGATTATATGTCGCATATGCAGCTTCATAGGCAAAAGAATTTAATTGCACATCCTTTAAGCGTTGCCACTTCCCTAGCGACCTATCATATTCTAAAATGTCTTTATCTTTCCCTCGGCTAACATTAGCCTCACCACCAGCAATATATATTTTCCCATTTATTTCTGAAATACTTCTACCTTGGTGATTCACTAATAGGGAACTATCTAAAGATTCCCACTCTCCACTTACCGTATCATAGGAATAAAAATTTTCTTTATAGGATGATAAAGAGGATACGATAAAAATCTTTTCTCCAACTGTAACAGCTCGTAAGGCACCTGTTGTATAGGATGTATATATAAATTTATCAGGCATCTTAATCGGTTCTTCTGTCCATTGGTCAAGTTCTGTATCATAAACATCCATAGTTCTATGAACTGTTTTAGTCGTTTCATAGAGACCGCCAATGACATAGATTTTTTTATCTACTGTCGCATAAGCAGCACCTGTTCTTGACCTAGGCATCGCTGATTTTTCTGTCCACGAATCAGTTTTAGGATCATACATATATGTTGAATCATTGAACTTAGACTGCTGGCTAGCTCCACCGAATACATATATTTTTCCGTCAACTACACCTACACTTGCTCCGATACGCTCTTCCGGTAAGTCCGTTCGCTTCGTCCAACCATTTGTCTCAGCTGCATGAGCTTTTAACTGATGAATTGTGACCATCATAAAAATGGTCAAAAGCACTAAAAATAATCCTTTTTTCATCGTTTCTTTCCTCCATCTCTTAAATTCCCCTCCTTTTATCGACATATTTGTAATAAAATTTAATTTTTACCGTTGTGCCTGTCATAAATTTAGGACGCTCTTATTTCTATTAATATCTTTCTACATATATCAATTATATGACATTACCTTTTCATAATCGCTTCTTCATCTTTCAACTGAATCATAAGTGAGGATTGAATATATAATAAATTGATAATACGGCGTGCCATTTCTGAGGGAGATGCATTGTAGTCATTTCTGATCCATTCAATGATAAAACCAAAGATCCCGTATGAACGATACTGGACAAAATAACTGTCGTTGATTTCTTCATACTGATCACTCACAAATGACATTCTATTTTTGAAGATATATTGTATTTTCTTCAGCAATTGTTCTTGTATGTGGGGAATTCGGTCTTCCATCACTAATAAATCATAATAGTCGCGATTTTCAACGATATATTGAAATACATCGGTGCCCTCTGGTTTCATGCGAGTTAAATCCAACAGTGGATTTTCACGAGTCGGCTTACAAAATTCATATTCGAAATCGACCATTTCCCGGTGAATAACATCTGCTGCTACTTCATCTTTACTTTCATAATGCACATAAAATGTCGTCCGATTATAGTTTGCCTCTTCCACAATATCCTTCACTTTTACGTGCGAATATCCTTTTTCTTTTACTAGTATTTTGAATGTTTGACGAAGTGTTTCTTTTGTTCGCTCAACACGACGATCCTCTTTTTTGATCATGGGGCCCCTCCTTTAGACACTTTTTAAAAAATGTTGATTAGAGATACATAAATTCATTTGTGTTGAAAACCTATACAAAAAAGATTTTTTGCTGATTGAAACGGAAAATCTTTCGTCCTACAATCAACTTAGTCATAAAGAAATGAATTTTTTGTGACATTTGATCTAACCTTTCTTCAGAATATCATACTATACAAAAAGTGAGGGCACATGATATGGAAATTCAAGCGATGGTCACAACAAATGAAAAAGATTTCGAGAAACAAACACTATTACTAGATGATCCAAAAGCAGATGAAGTGCTTGTCAAAATCGTTGCATCTGGCGTTTGTCATACGGATGCCACTGTATTAGATGGCACGCTCCCTGTCCCGCGTCCTGCTTTATTAGGACATGAAGGCTCTGGTATTGTCGTGAAAGCAGGTTCTAATGTCACAACCGTTCAAGAAGGAGACCACGTTGTACTAGGTTTCGCTTATTGCGGTCATTGCCATAATTGTCTTGACGGGAACGCTGGTGGATGTGAAAACATGATTCCACTGAATTTTTCTGGTCGTAATAAACATAATGAAACGCCTATCCATACACATGATCATCAAGATGTATCACAATTTTTTGGTCAATCGTCATTTGGTACATATGCAACGGTTGATGAGAAAAATGTGGTAAAAGTAGACAAAGAAACTGATTTACGTTATTTAGGACCATTCGGCTGCGGCTTAATGACTGGGAGCGGTACTGTCCTTAATTCACTTGCTCCAGCTCCAGGTACAAGCTTTGTTGTGTTCGGTACAGGCGCTGTTGGTTTAAGTGGGTTAATGGCAGCAAAAATTGCAGGCTGTGATCCAATTATTGCCGTTGATATCCATGATAGCCGCCTTGAGCTAGCAAAAGAATTAGGTGCAACACATGTCATCAACAGTAAACATGAGAATCCAGCTGAAAAAGTTAAGGAGATCACAGAAGGAAAAGGGGCACATTACTCATTTGAAACAACTGGAGTACCAGAAGTCACACTAGCTGCCCTTCACTGCCTGCGTGTCAAAGGAACTTGTGCAACAGTAGCAGTAGGAAAACGCGATTTAACGTTTAATGTGACCAATGATCTCATGCTCAATGCGCTCACGTTAAAAGGTGTGATAGAAGGAGATGCCGTTCCTCAACTATTCATTCCTAAACTAGTCAAGTTCTTTAAAAATGGACAATTCCCAGTTGAGAAACTAGCAAAATTCTACGAATTAGAAGAGATTGAACAAGCTTTTGAAGATTCTAAAAACGGATCTACGATTAAACCAATTCTTATTTTAGATAAAGAATATCGAGCTTAAGCCGAAATAAGACATGAAACCAAAATCTCCCTTTCCATATAAAGGGGGATTTTTGGACTTTCATGCTGTCCTTACCTTCACACATACATCACCGGCGTCGATATTTTAATAATCTTCCCGCCTCGACGATAAAACCTTGGAACACGGCGGCTTAATGTTGCAATGACTTCATAGTTAATCGTATTGAGCATTTCAGCAATTTCATCAACAGAAATTTCTCCGCCCTTTTGACGGCCATAAATGACGACTTCCTCGCCTTGCTTTGCTTTCATCTCTCCTAAGCTGATCATGGTCATATCCATTGTGACTCGGCCCGCAATCGGCATTCTTTCTCCGCGGAAAAGCATAAAGCCTCGATTGGATAAAGCACGTGAGTATCCATCTGCATAGCCAATCGGTATGGTCGCAATGACTTCGTCAGGCTTTGCCACATAGGTTGCCCCATAGCTGACGGTTCTTGGTTTTGTCACCATTTTCTTCACGAACGCAATTCTTGCTTTTAAACTGAGAGCGGGCTCTAGCTGAACAGCGTCTAAGCTTTGAATATATTGCGAGGGATACAATCCATAAAGTCCGATACCAAGCCGGATCATATCGGCACTAAATTCAGGAAACGCAATCGAAGCAGCTGTATTGTTCATATGTACGGTCGGCAGTTTGATCCCTTCTTCTTTCAAAAACCGAAGAAAATCAATGAAGATGCTGTGCTGCAGCAACGTGAAATCAGGGTCAGGCTCATCCGCAGTGGAGAAATGCGTAAATATTCCATCCCACCTCAGGTTTTCACTCTTTTCAAGCGCCTTCACCACCGCTAACAGCTCTTCCTTTGTCCGTACACCTAATCGCCCCATCCCTGTGTCAACATTGACATGAATCCCAAGCCGGCGCTGGCTTTCTTCTTCCGCTAAGATCTCATTTGCTTGAGCAATCCAATCTTCACGAAGGCCAGATAGATCAATTCTCCAGGCTGCGGCCCTTTTCACACAGTCGAGCGGTGTAAATCCAAGAACCAAAATCGGCGCTTCAATTTTTGCTCTTCGCAGCACAATGCCTTCCTCTAAGCTAGCAACTGCGAGCTCCGTCGCACCGCTTTCTAGTGCCTGCCGCGCTACCTCCACTGAACCGTGTCCATAAGCATTCGCCTTCACGACGGCCATGATCTTACTCTTCTTTGGAATATGCGCTTGAATGGCTTCGATATTTCTTTTAATCGCATCAAGATTGACTTCAATCCAGACTTCCCTGCAAAGCTTTTGCATGTATGCTTCCTCCTCATCACATGAGTCATTTCAATATCAATGTTGTTCGTTTTCGTGTCTAGTCTATCTTTATTCATTTTTGAGAAAAACATTCAACTACAATGACTGGACTGGCTTTAACTTGATTGAGATAAAAAAAGAAACCACAATCAAACTGTGATTTCTTCTTTATGAACAGAAATTTACTTAATACGCAGATTTCATCATTGAATCAATTTGATGATAAATCTCCTCCAGATTTTCTCGTTCAATCAAATATTCAGCGGTGCTCTTACGAACTGGCACATCAAATTGCAGGAAGGTGATCGTAATCGTTGATGCTTCTTGATCATTCATCGTTAATCTTAATTGAAGTGTAGAAATCTCTTCATTATTATCACTCTCAGTAGAATGTTCAATCGGTTTACCATCTTCTAACACGTCAACTTGTTTCAACTCTTGCAAGGAAAGTTCAGTGACTTCAAACCTGAATTTTTGAGATGAGCCGCCAGGTTGATATGTAATAAAGCGCATTTTCTTTCGCTCGTCATCAATCGCAAATCCTTTATCAACATTTTGCGAAAAGATGTATGTTGAGGACTGAAACCCGTCTTCGTGAAAGAGCATCATCATCTTATCTAATAAGATGTTTGGATCATTCTTTTCTTTTTGTCTTTGCAGCCTTCCCGCTATGAATAAAATGACCATTCCCCCAATAATGCTAAAAGCTGTTCCCAACCCATTACCTACATCCACGAAAACAGTAATGCCTAAAATAGCAACAATAAAAGCGATTACAATTCCTATGATGAATATCACACCATGCTCCTCCTGACATGACCTTTTATTGTTTTAGCCATAGTATATCATTTGGATCAAGTGCTTCAACGAAAAGATTTTATTGGTTTTTAATTGAAAAAATCTACTATAGACTAAACAGATGCTATATTTATCTCACTCTTTAAATAGAAAGGATCTTTAGGATGAATCTCTACTCGACAGACGAAATCATTGATGCTTTATATAAAGCCTGGTCCTCTCAATCTAGTTCAAAATGGAGTAAAGACAACCCAGCAAACGGACAATGTGGCGTCACTTCTTTAGTTGTCCATGATCTTTTAGGCGGAAAAATAAACAAGACCTTATTACAAAGCGGATGGCACTTTTACAACGTAGTGAATAGAACAAGAATTGACTTTACTTCTTCACAATTCTCTGAAGAAATTTTTTATATGGATGTACCTTCAAATCGGGAAGAAGCATTTCAAGATACGAATAAGGATCAATATCGTTATTTAAAGGAACGAGTCCTAAACTATTTAAACGTGTAGATTTTATATTCATGAAAACAGACCACAAGAGGTCTGTTTTCATTGAAGTTAGATAAAATGTTTAAAAGATAGGCAGTAAGAATTCACACACCTTATCTTCGCCTTCTTCTTCTCTATATCTCTCCATAATAGGTGCCTGGCGTATGTTCAATTGATTGTGTTGGATCATTTGAGGTAATTGTCTCCAAAACAAATTCACTTTTTCGGCTGTATGTGTCACCGTAAACACAGCATACTTTCCTCCTTCAACATGACCAGTCTGAACCAGTTGATCTTTGGAGAAATCTCTATTTGTCATGAACATGAGGTCATATCTGCAATTTTCAGATAAAGTTCTGGCAGGATCATCTTGAGAGACACCGTATATGCCATGTTTCTTTAATTCATCATTGAATTGATGTTCATTGATCCATTTTTTAAATTTCTTCATCATCTCCACGTTCTCTTTACTGCCATACGGTCCTACATTTCTCATATACACCATTTTCATATTCGTTAACATTTCAATTTTGTAATTCATGATTACCCTCCAACTCTTATTGGAAGATTGGCCAATCATTCCTTACATCCAACGGTAACACCCTTTAAAATATAATGCATTAGGATATTAAAAATAATTGAATCTCATATTCTCATTCATAAGATGTCCAATTTTTAATCATAAAAAAAGAACGGATTTTAGCCGCTCATTTGTTATTGATTTTCCTTTGAAGAAATGGCTTTCAGAAAACTGACAATCAAAAAGACCCTTTAGAGGGCCGTGTGAATGATAGATAACATGACTTCTATTCATAAATAAGCACCCAGTACTTCGCCCCAGGTTCCCCTTCCTCTACAACAGCCTTCCATCCTCTTTTTTGATAAAAAGACAAAGCTTTGTGATTTTCGGATACACATTTGAGGGTGACTGGTGTTCCGAGCACTTTAATCGCATGTTTCAGCAACAGATCGCCAGCCCCTTGACCAACAGCTTCTGGATGTACAAACAAGAGATGAATAAAACGATCTGGTACATATAATGAGATGAATCCAAGGATTTTATTGTTCTCCTCAGCTAAGAAAATTTGCTCTTCTTTCGTATCTTGATCAAAATCTTGCAGTTTGATTTCTTCTGTATTGAGCCAGTGAAAGCTCTGACGTCGGGATTCTAAATAGATTTGTCTTAATTGTGGATAATCTTCTATGCTTGCTTCTCTAATCAACATCGCAACATCCCCTATGTTTTTTAATTTGAATTTAAAATGTGTTTTGCCTGTGTTCTACCTGCCATTAACAATTGATCACTGAACTGCGAATCATTGACAGCTCGTGCAAGAGCAATTGTACCAATCATGCTGCTTACTAGTGCGTAACTGGTAGAGAGATCTATGTTTCCCGTATCAGCTATAAACGCCATAAACCGTTTCAATTCATCTGTATAGGCTTTACGTACCTCTTGCGATAATTGAGCAATCTCCCCTGCCAGTGCAGGCAATATACAGCCGATCTCCGTCTGATCACGGTGAACGGAACTTAAATAAAAGTCAATGATCGTCTGAATTCGAGGCTGATCTACTTTCTTATCTGCAACACTTTGCAGCAGCTTGATCGTATCAGTAATAGCAAAATGAAAAGTCTCTATTACCAACTGATCCTTGTTCTTAAAGTGAGCGTAAAACCCTCCATGAGTTAGACCTGCCCCTTTCATAATGTATGGCAAACTGATACTACGGACGCCATTTGTTCGAAATGCTCGTGCAGCACTAGCGATGATCTGCTCTCTCACTTTTGACTTATGACCTTTCGGATAAGGCAACCTCTTTCTCCCTCCTTCCTTTTAACTCATCTAAGTGTATTTATTAAAATATTATATTCATCATATTATCATGTGTCAATTGACTGAAATCCATCTTTCCTCACTCAAATGGGATTGACTTCGCCAAAATATGATGATTATAATATATTATGATCATCATATTTTGAAATTGGAGGTGCAAGAAATGATTCATTTAGAAACAGTAGATACATTAGTGATTGGATCAGGTCCGGGAGGCTACGTGGCGGCGTTACGTTCAGCTCATCTCGGCATGAAGACAGCGATAGTAGAACGTGATCAGTTAGGTGGCGTATGCACCCATGTAGGCTGTATCCCTTCTAAAGCGCTAATAGCAGAAGCAGAGCGGTTCAAACTCCGCACACAATGGGGTGGTTTTCAAGATGGCGGCTCTTTCAATGAAGCTCAAGCGTTCAAAAAAGCTGTTGTGGAAAAACAAGCTGGAGGCGTCCAATTTTTGTTAAAGTCAGCAGGAGTTACCATTTTGGAAGGCGAGGCAAGCTTGTTCGATCAGCATACAGCGGTGATTAAACATGCCGAAAAAGGTGAAAAGCGAATCAACTTCAAACACCTTATATTAGCAACCGGCTCTCGTCCAATTGAAATTAAATCACTCCCTTTCGGAGGTCGTATATTGTCTTCCACTGAAGCACTATCCCTTCCCGAAATCCCTAAAAGCCTTGTCGTAGTTGGGGGTGGATATATTGGTGTTGAACTCGGACAGATGTTTGCAAGGTTTGGATCAAAAGTCACCATTCTGGAAGGCGGCAATCAAGTATTGCCTGGCTTTGAAAGTGAACTTGTCTCCCCTGTTGTTCGACAATTGAAAGAAGATGACATCACCGTGATTACAGGAGCAAACGTCATAGGTGCCGAGCAGCATATGAGCGGAATTGATCTTCATTATGAGAAACAGAAAGAAAGTTACACGGTGCAAGCGGAATATGCACTGATTACTGTCGGAAGAAAACCGAATACAGATGGAACATTAGGTCTCCATTATATCGGTTTGTCCATTACTCCTAACGGACTAGTTAAAATTGATGAACAATGCAGAACTTCCATTCCGCACATTTATGCAATTGGTGATATCACCGAGGGTCCTGCTCTGGCTCATAAAGCTTCCTATGAAGCGAAGGTTGCAGCAGAAGCAATCGCCGGGAACCTTCGATGATCGATTATAAAGCGATCCCACTTGTTGTGTTTTCTAGCCCAGAATTGACGAGTGTTGGACTCAGCGAAACGGATTGCAAGCAGCAATCCATTCCGACTGTTACTGGAAAAACAATGTTCTCTATTAATGGTCGAGCACTGGCATTAAAAGAACCAGAAGGATTTGTGAAGATTGTGGCCCATGCTGAATCTGGCCTTATTTTAGGAGCACAGATCGTAGGTGCAGAGGCATCTACTCTTATATCAGAACTTTCTCTCGCTATTGAAATTGGTGCTACAGTAGAAGATTTAGCCATGACGATTCATCCTCACCCAACATTAGGTGAAATGATCATGGAGGCTGCAGAAATGGCCACTCGTAAAGTTGGAAAAAATCTGGCACGATAATCCATTCAGGTGCATCTTTTAAAAATTGAGTAAAATAATCGCCATAGCCTACTTAGGAATAGGCTATGGCGATTTCAATTGAGTCATGATATAAAAGCAGCGGTATATTGATCTTTAATTGGATACCTCATCACGTTTTTTCCCTAACTTCATCGATAACTGCACGCCAATCATCAGCATCACGATGGCGAGCATTGCGACAATAGCAGCTTGAAAATGTCCGCTAATATCGAAAATCAAACCGATTAAAAATGGACCAAATCCTCCCATGATGTACCCGCCCATCTGTGACATCGCGGACCATGTACCGGCTTCTTCTGGTGTACGCGTTTCAATAATAGGCAGCATAAGCGCCAAAGGAAATAATCCACCTGCTCCAATCCCTAGAAAAATAACAGCTGGCAGGATCGGCATTGGCAGTAGAAGGAATATGAGGCCAATCAGCTCTGACAAACTGCATAAGATCAGAAATAATTTCGGCTTTCCTAGACGATTAACGATTGCTGGAACAAGTAATGCCACCGGAATCTGAATGAGCGTAAATATCGTAAGCAGCATGGCGGCATACTGCGGACTATTCCCAAAATTAAGCGCAATGGGTGAAATCCACGCTGTTAACGAATAGAACATGCTTGACATAAAGCCAAAGAACAAAGTAAATTGAATGGCTTTTTTGTTTCGTAGTGGTAATCTCAGCGGCACGTCTGCATGATCCGCTTGTTGGTTTTTACGAGCTAGACCGAGCCATAAAATCAGTGCAATAACGCCTAAAACCGCCCAGCAGGCTAACGCAAGTGGAAGGTTATGCTCACTGCGAAGGTAAATCGGAATGGTCAAGCCCGAAGCAAGTGCAGCTCCAACTGTCATCGATATAGAGTACACACTGACAATCCCAGGACTTTTCGGGAAATACTTTTTAATAAAACTAGACAACAATGGTCCGGCAAAACTAATTCCAACTCCTCCTGCAAAAGCAGTCATGAGAAGGATGGTAACCGTTTGACTTGTACCACGCAGTCCAGTCGCAATTGTGATAAGAAAAATCGAGAAAAAAAGAGTTCTCTCTAATCCAAACCGGCGGCTTAGTTTCGTTGCTACAGGGGCAAACACTCCCATGCACAAGACCGGCAAAGTGGTTAAAAGACTTGCCGTGAGTGCACTAACGCCAAGGTCTGATTGAATCATGCTCATCATAGAAGCTACGGATGTAATGATTGGGCGCAAGTTTAAGGCAGCTAAAAATAAAGCGGTTAAATAAAATATTTTTTTTATCAATACTCTTCTTCCTCTCTCATCTTGTTGAGGTTACTATGAGTATAAATCCGCTTCATTCATTGATCAATACAATAATTCGTATTATGATGATAGGAAAATACTATCATTAATGAAAGGATGGCATATGGATACTCGTCACATTACCTATTTTATGGCTGTATTCGATCATTTACATTTCACAAAGGCTGCAGAGCAGCTAGGTATATCACAGCCTACATTAAGCCAACAGATTCAGCTGCTTGAAGCTGAAGTTGGGATGCCGCTTTTTGACCGAATCGGTAAAAAAGTAGTTGCAACTGAAGCTGGTACGCTTCTTTATCAATATGGCATGAAAATGCTTCAGGCTGAGCGAGATGCCAAAAATGCTATGAAAGAACTCTTATCTGAACAGCGGGGTACCGTTCGGCTTGCCGTCCTTCCCTCTGATCTTGACTTTCAGCTTGTTCCGCTTTTTGTAGAATTTAAAACGCTGTATCCAGAGATCAACCTAAAGGCTTTTTCGACCATCTTTGTTCGTGACGAGGTGCTCTCACATAAAGTCGATATCGGAATTGGGCTGCGCGGGCCTGCGGATAAACGCCTGATTCAAATTCCACTTGGCGATGAGCCCTACGAATTGTTTGTTCATTCAGACAGTGAACTGGCAAAAAGGCGTGAAGTGACGCTAAAAGAGCTGACAAAGCATGCGCTGGTCATGTATCCAAAAGGCTATCTAGGAAGAGATTTGGTCGATGACGTATGTAAAGAACACGGTTTTGAATTGGACACGGTCATGGATGTTGGGTCTGCCACTTCATTATTGCAGTTGGTTGAAGCCGGGATCGGTGCCACCATCCAGCCAAGAGGGCTGTTAAAGCAACATTCAGCATGGCCTAATATTGTCTCTATCCCTATTTCTGCCCCTGCTCCTGTTCGGCATCTTGAATTAACGTATTATGCCGATCGATTTGTGACCAAAGCGCAAAAACAGCTATCTGAATGGCTAATAGACTTTTTTAAATCAAGAACAAACTAAAAAGTGAGGGTAACACATGAAGAATGCAAACAGCATATTTACAAGAACAAACCGGGTTGTGATTCGCCAGTTTGGTCAGCAGGATATTGAAGCATTTTATCAATACCGATCAAATCCCTCTATTGCCACATTTCAATCCTGGGAAAACTACACGCACGAAGACGCTGAATTATTTGTTCAACACCAAATGACGCAACAACCTAATCAACCAGGGACGTGGTTTCAATACGCGATTGCCTTATCTGAATCCAATCAGCTGATAGGAGATTGCGCCATTCATACACTCGGCAGCGAGCCTAGAATCGTTGAAATAGGATTCACACTCGCGCCTGAATTTCAAGGAAAGGGCTATATTCACGAAGCTTTGAATTCAATGATCGAATATATTTTCACTACACTGAACAAGCATAAAATCATTGCCTTTACAGATGTACGCAACGAAAAATCCATTCGAGTGCTGGAACGTTTAGACATGAGACGCGAAGGACATTTGCTGCAAAATTATATGTCGAAGGGACATTGGGTCGATGAATATCAATATGCCATTCTTCAATCTGAGTGGGCCGCGAAGCGTCATTAAACATTTATTTCCTATTCAAAATCCCTAAATAAGCGCTCCACGGACCCACATCGGTTCGATATCGTTCCGCCATGACCCGAACAATTTGGGAGATATGGGTGAAATCATGGACAACCCACGCAGAAAGTAATTCGCTCACTTGCACGACGCCGAATTCTGGATGGAGGCCCTTTTTCTCTAGATCAAGACTTGAATGTGTTATACGCTGAATGTATGCCACATTCTCCATCCGCACATGATGAAACTCCGCTAGTGCTTGTTCTATCTGTCTTTCAGTTTGATTCAAATGGGAGTAGCGGTCAAATGCAGGAAATGGGGCATTCTCTCCATCAGCAAGAATGACATTTAATCGAGGAATCCAGTTGAATTTCTCTGCTTCAATCAAATGTTCAATGACTTCAACGGGATTCCACGTTCCCTCCCCTTCACGACTGTGAAGCCAATCCTTCGATAAACCTGACAAAAGACTTTCTACTGTACGAGGAGTTCGACTCAACATATCTAAAGCTTCATCCAAATTGAAATTCATATGGTTGCTCCTTTATCAATTTTTCTTTATTCTAATGTTTTTTGATTAGATTGCAACTCATACCTCAAAACAGATAAAGAAGAAAATAAAAGGCGCTTTTGATCAACCTTCTATATACAAATAGAACTTTTCTATAACACTCACCATCCTTTCTTTTTTTATAATAGAAAAAAATGAAATGTGGTGATATTGATGTCTACAACGATTGGGATTATGGGCGGTATGGGCCCTTTAGCGACGATTGATCTGATGAAAAAAATCATCTCTCATACACCAGCTATTAAAGATCAGGATCATCTCCATGTGATTGCTGATAATGATCCGCAAATCCCTGATAGAACCAATGCCATATTTGGGAAAGGCGAAGATCCTACAGAATATATGATTGCATCAACCAAAAGATTAGAACGCGCAGGAGCAGACTTTATTCTGATTGCATGCAATACCGCTCACTTCTTTTTAGAAAACGTACAACAATCCACTCATATCCCTATCATGAATATGCCATTAGAAACCGCGAATCACCTGAACAAACATCACTATAAGTCTGTGGGCTTACTATGTACTGATGGCACATTAAAAACCCAGCTCTATCAAAAGGCTTGTGCCCATCACAAGATTGATGTCATGACTCCTAGTGAAAATCTTCAGAAAAACGTGATGAATGGGATTTATGCCGTGAAAGCAGGGAAATTGAGTAAAGGCGAAAGTGAACTGGCGTTAGCTGCAGAAATTTTAATCAATCAAGGAGCAGAAGCCATCATTGCCGGCTGTACAGAAATTCCTTTAGTTCTAAGGTCAACCAAAGCTGTGAAAGTGATTGACCCTACTGTCATTTTGGCGAAAGAAGCTGTAAAATTAGTGTATGAGCTTGAGAAGCTAAACATTTAAAGAACGTCATATAAGGGGATAACATGAATATTGAGAATATAGAAGCGTTTATTTATGTATGCCAGCTAGGCAGTATCAATAAAGCTGCAGAAGCACTGTATTTAACCCAGCCTTCTGTATCGGCACGTATTCAATCGTTAGAAAAAGAATTAGACCTGAAATTATTTGATAGACAGAGAAATAAACTATCTCTGACGGAAAAAGGTGAACAGTTTTACCCGCATGCCAAAAAGATTCTCCATTCGTATCAAGAAGCAAAGCATAGTCTCAAACAAACGATGATCCCTTATGAATTGACGATTGGATGCGCATCCTCTATTTCCAATAATCTATTGCCTAATATATTGCCCGCCCTAAAAGAAAAATACGAAAACCTGAAAGTGAAAATTGTAACAGGACATTCAAAGGATGTTGTCCAAAAAGTGATTAACAACCAAGTAGACTTTGGCATTGTCAGGACTGAAACACATCCTCAAATTGAATCAATCCCGATTTTCAGCGATCCAATCGGGCTGTTCGTCCCAACTCATCACCCTCTTGCCAGCCATGACAACATCAATATGAATGAACTAGAAGAACAACCTTTTATTTTCTTTGACTATGGGTCATTTGATTGGTTGATGCTCCACCGATTATTTCAAAAAAACAACATCACACCGAACATTTCCATTGAGGTTGATCATATGGAAACTGCAAAAAATTTAGTGCTACAAGGAATGGGACTATCGTTTCTTCCTCATCATTGTGTTAGAAATGAAGTAGAACAAGGAACATTAAAACAAATTTCTATCGATCCATCTATCAATTTCAACATCAATATTGAGTTTATCTATAAAAAGGGAAAATCCAAATCCGTTTTCATTGATCACCTTAAACAATTTTTTCATGACTTAGATTCAGCTACTTAAAAAAGCCCTTTTTAAGGGCTTTTTTGGAGTCATGACTTTATGCAATTGTAACTTCATAACTGCGCTGCTTTTACGGTAAGTTAATCTGCCTTTAAATTGAAAGCAAAGATTGATATAGACAAAAATGGAGGATTAGGGGTCTATCCTCGAGATGTTCGTGACTCAGGGTATACAAAGTTGGTGAGAAAAGTTAAATAAAGTAAGCTCCCTTTAGAAAGACTTCATACTCTCTAAAGGGAGCAAATTTTTCTAAATCATTCTTTTCATGATACAGTCCTAATTAGAAAGGTTGTTTGACGATGAGATTCAAGAAAAAATTAGTTATTAGCGTTCTTATTGCTTTTGTTTTGTTTTCTTCCTATTATTTACTTAAACATTTATTCATCAAAGAAAATGCTACAGCTGTATCAGAAAATGAATTCAAACCTTCATTTCTAAATGACAAATTAGCTACTATCTACCTTTCAGCATCAATTGATTATCAGCGTGAAGGGAGCTACACAGTATATATAGATAAAAAAGGCGAAATAACTACCTCAAAAGGTGGCGCAATTGAATTAGGTTCTATTGCTCAAGGTGAACAGATGTTAATGAAAGAGAACCCTTCTGAAATAAATATTCTTGGAAAAAAAACTGCCCATTTTAAGTTTAAAAATAAAGTACATACTGGCTATGGCCAAGCTAATGGATATTTAAAGAACAAAAAAATATTTTATACATTAAACAACCAAGGTTTTGGAGAAAAAGATTATCAAAGTTTAATCAGATGGGGCAACAGTCAAAAATTTCAAGAGCAGCTTTTAAATGGATACTTTGTTAGTACAGGAAGCGATGATGATAAAATTTACGTGATCAATCAAGATATGGATACTGATCATTCTACATTTCATGAATTGAATTTACAGAACAGACCGACTCTTAAAAAAGGTGGTCATGTTAAGCCCATCAACGAAGACTGGGAAGTTTATTCAAATATCATTATTAAGGACAAATTAGCTTATTTTATCCTCTATCACACTCCTGAAGATTCAAAAGATGTGTCTTTTAAAGTAGCCGTATTTGATATAGAAAAGAACAAATTAAGAGGAGCATATTTACTTGGCAGTTATAAAAGTGAAGATCAACTAATACCACCAAATGAAAAGCACTTCTATATAAAAGACGATATTTTATATCATTTCACTGCACATTCTAAGATTTATACATTTAACACAAAAACAATGAAATCAGAAGGATCCTTTTCCTTAGAACAAAAAGAAGGACTTGAAGTTAAGTTCGTTTATTTAAATTCTGATCATATATATTCATTAAACCAAAAAAAGACCGGAGAATATGAAATATCTTCTTATTCATACCAAAAGGGAAAAAGATTGAATTCTTTAAAGATAAAAGGTCTCGACAAAATTTTGGATAAGAATCATGTTTCTGAATATGACTTTTTCATGTTAGAACAAAATAGAAATGATGTTCTCAAAATATTTAATAGGTGATTCTAGAGGGAGAATGAAGATGACTCATTTAGAATTCGCATTCGGCTTGCTTCCAGTCAGTATGATCATCGCTTCTTTTATCGTCACATTGTTTGTACAAAAGGTTTATTTCATGCCAATTGTGAGCTTTATCATTTTGCTTATTCTGACATTTACACTTTTTAATGTCTCTTTCTTTGGCTGGGCTGTTGTTTACACTTTAGGCTCATTCATTGCTTCATATATAGCATTATTCATTATGAAAATTTTAAATAAAAAGAGATCATAAACTACATTCGAAAAGCCCTAGAAAGGGCTTTTCATCTTTCACTATCGTTTTTTCACTGGATGAATGTCCTCTCCCAAAAAGGCGGTATTCGGATCTTCACTATTTTCTAGAAATTCAGCAATTTCTTGCAGCTCTTGATTAATACGGTCATTCCTTGGCATATCTGGGTTTAACAGAAGGTTGGAGTGAATAGCAGTAGCTGTTTCATACAAGACCTGTTGATCTTTTATCTGTTTGATGCACTGTTTCATGCGCAAGAAAAACCATGCGATCTCTTCAATGTCTTCCATTGGATAATGTGCCATTTTGAAGAGATTCTGCTGACGAAGGTCTCCTCTCTCAAAAATGAGTTCAAGCTCTTCTTTACTGATATATAAATCCGAAGCTTCCTCCTCAATCTCTATTACATCAACCATGGCATCGTCAGCTGTATATAACCGCTCAACAAATTCATCGAAAGTATCTGCCAGCTTAAAATTCACTTCCATCTCTAAATCGAAATAGTGAATAGGAGGATGTTCCTTCGTTTCTCGATAATCCATGGCGATCCATGTATCTTCTTCCCCGCTGATGAAAACAAGTCCCTCGGGCAGCTCCAATTCATCACTTAACTGAGCGCTATTCATAATTCCATCATCTTTGGCGATTCCTCTTAGATGGTCGAATTGAACATGATCCTCTGCCCATGAATTCGCCGATCGGTTGGAAAAGCATTACGAACTGTAAAACCACCATTCCATTCTAAAATGAGTTTTTTGTATGTATCAGGTAAAGTGACACCAAGCGTTCCTTCTGCTTCAAGAATTTGTTCTTCATCTATCTTTTCTAACGTAAAAGGACTCTCTTCTTCTTTCTCCCAGAATGATTTCAAAGTGGATGCCTCCTCGTATCTATCTGAGATAAGTATAACATTGACCCACTGTTCATTTACTCATTCTAATTCATAAAAAAACAGACTCTTAAAGTCTGTTTTAATCTTGTCTATACATTTTCAGAAGTTGTATTTCGATCAATCATAATCGTGTTTCGATTTGATTTTTGTTCCTCCATTGTTGTATTCCGAATTGATTTCGTTTCAATGATTTTTAAAGTTTCTGCTGTTGAAACACTTAACAATACAATGGATAAAATGATTAGTAATTTTTTAATAATCATACAGACACTCTCCTTTTTGAATATCATTTTGAGCCTTAAGAGCCTTTCTGTAATATTCGGCAGCTTTTTCAAAGTCCCCTTTTTTTTCATAAAATAATCCGACACTTTGAGCAAATGCTTCCACATAGACATGTAGTTTCTTTTCTTCAAAAACATCAAACACTTCTTTCAAAGCTTGTTCATTAGTATCCATATAAATAGCTTTTAATGCTTTAAATAACAAGACACTTAGCGAATCATTTACCTTTGAGGAATATATAAGTCCATCTTCAACGAGCAGATCCGCTTCATCAGTTTGATTAGACTTGTACAGCGACCAACACAAACTAAATAGAGTGATTGGCTTTATGTCACTATTTTCCGAAGAAATGACATCTAACACTTCTTTATAATGCTTTATTGCCTCTGTATACTTTGATTGCCTATCATATGTATTACCAATATTTAATAATGTTTTTGCTACTAAACGTTGATCGTTTGCGCCCACAGCAATTGAATAAGCAGTCTTTAAATGTTGCAACGACTTTTCATATCTCATGAAATCATCATAATTTCCTGCAATGACAATTAGACTTTGAATTTGGCGAACTTTATACTGCTCATGTTCTTTATAAATATCTAGCGCCTTTATGATGTGATGCATAGAAACATGAGTTTGTTTCATAATATAGTAGGCTTCAGCCACCTTGAAGTGAAACTCCGCTTGCTCAATATCATCGACAACCAGTGCAAGCTGCCTTTCAGCGATCTTGTAATATTGAATAGCCTGTACATATTCTTTCTTACTAAATTCATGCATTCCTCTAAAAAAAGCATTGTAATATTGCAGCATACCCGAAAGTTGATGATTAGAATTCTCAATTTTATCAACCAATTCAGAAACAGAAGGCGATCGTTTTTCTGAAGGTTTAATATAATCGAGCATAAGCTGATGGCGAAAACACATCAATTGATAATAAATGAGCAGATCTTGATCCTCTTCCATTCGTTCAATTTCTCGTTCGACCTCAGCTTTCAAAATCTCTGCATCTGGTACACTGAATTGCCGAATCATTTTATACCATTCATTGATTTTCACACCTACATGTGAAGAAAGAACTTTCTCCATCCCTTATCCCCCTTCCACTGAACTCCCTTATATGACATTTATTATCACATACAAGAATTTACAAAGCACCGAAAAGAAACCGCAAAAAGAACAAATATAGCCTTAGTAAACCTTTGGAACATTTTCATTCTCATCACAAAACAAAAAGGCAGACTCATTTCAGTCTGCCTTCATCTTCTAGATTTCCATGAGAACACCTTTTGTCTTCAGGTAATTTGCATTGAATCATTTAACCACTCTTCACAATGTTCAATAAGCCACCTCATATATTCAACATATTGACCGACATGATAGCCATCACAAACAGCATGATGGACTTGAATCGCAACTGGCAAGATGATTTTTTCTTCTTTCATCTTAAATTGACCTAACGTAAATATTGGCAGTAAATAAGTTATATCTGTAGATACATTTAGGTTAAAAGAAGTAAAATCAATCCACGGCAGGCTTGAAATATTGAACATGTTTTCTGGCATATGAGGTTTCGGAAATAGGTTGCTGCTTTTGCTATATGTTTCAATGTCGGCTACACAGCTTTTATAAAACTGAGCAAAGTTTTCGTCATAAGGCGTCCAAATACTTGAAAACGTCTTTGTTTCTTTATTTAAAATCGTATAACTAGGATGGAGAATATCCCAGTAACCAAGTGCATCGTTCACTTGATCCATCCGAAATTCCGGTATTTTTTGCACAGCTCTTGCTAACAAATAAATTTGCACAGGATATACTTTTAGCCTTTTTTCTTTTAATATTGCATACAATTTTGTGATGTCTAGATCGATCACCAGACTATATGTGCATCGGGTTACCGTCATATAATGATGAAAGTGCTCTTTTCTCGGATAATTTTCATCTGTTTGTTTAAACATTTTTTATCTCCTCCTGAATGTAATTGCTTGTATTCAGGAGGAAGCTTTATCTGTTTTTACCACCACAATCATCCTTTCACAAGATATATCATGTTTCTGTTTATTCAAAGTCTACCATTTCGCAGCATCATGATTCTTTCATTATAAATTGGCGGCACTTCATGTTTGAAGCCTAGCCTCGCCCCGCCATATTTGATTGTCCAATTAGTAAAAATGACTTCATATCTTTCCCCCTCTAAATATTTTATCAAAAATGTATTTACCTGAACGTTATCAGTTTACCCTTGCGCTGTGATTTCTAGAATTTCAACAATCTCTTGAAATTCCCTTAAAAACGATTATTTCTTTCTCGACTCATAAACATAGTTCAAATCAAAAGCAATCTCTTTTAATATATCAATGAAAATGTGAATGGCTGCTCCTAGATGTTTATCCTTCCTATAAACGATTCCTACACTTCTAATCAGATTAGCGTTCTTTATAGGAATAATCTTTAATTGAGGTTCGTTTAAGTATTCAAGATAAGGAGTCGGTAAGACCGTTATCCCTATGCCATCTACCACCATATTAATTAATGACTGCATAGTTGTTACTTCAAAAATAGGATTGGGTAGAAAACCAATATCTTTACAACTTTTGTTGATAAACTGTCTGATGTAAAATTGCTCAGGAAACAAAATTGAAGCAGTTTCTTCTAATACTTCTAACCCCAACTTTTCACGTTGTGCCAGGGGGTGTTTAACAGGTACTGCAAAAGCCATATCTTCCGTGTATAAAGAGATTGTTTCAAATTCATCCCCTTTCATTGGTAAAAACACAATCCCTAAGTCCACTCTATTTTCTATTAAGTGTTTTTGAATATCCCCAGTACGGAGACCTAGTACAGAAATTTTCACAGCTGGGTATTGCTGATGAAATTTAAATAATGCCGGTGGAATAAGGTAGTTCTCTACTGTTAGCAATGTCCCAATTGAGATTGATCCTCTTTGAAGCCCATTTAATTCATTAATCGATATTTTTGCTTGTTCAATTTCGTGAAAAATATTGCGAGTATATTTTAATAGGAGTTTTCCTGATTCAGTAAGAGTCGTTTTCTTACCAATACGATCAAACAAAGGTGTTCCAATTTCATGTTCTAAAAGTTTGATTTGCTGGCTTAAAGATGGTTGAGATATTCCAACCTTTTCAGCAGCTTTTGTAAAATGCAGTTCTTGACACATTGTATAAAAATACTCTAATTGCTTTAATTCCATTCTTCCGACTCCTAAATAGAAATTTTCACAAGTACAAACTTTATGATTTTTAAATATTAACATCTAATATACATTATTATACAAATAAAACCATAGGTACAAACTATAGTTATTATATAAATAATTGAATTGTTCTATAAAAATAAGTGTCTTAGACTATTACATGAAGGCTAGACTTACATGCACAAATAATTTCTTCAAACCATGTAAAGGAGGTCAGTCGATATAACGAGAACAAGTAACATTTTTTAGAAAGTATAAAAATTTTAATGTAGGAGGTTAAAACAAAGTGAAGAATTTAAATGTCGCGATTCCAACCCCCTTTCATGAAGATGAAAGTCTGTACTTGGATGGATTTAAACCAATCGTTGAGTATTTAGCTGAAAATGGTATTGATTCACTACTCGTATCTGCAACTACAGGTGAACAAAATTCAATGAGTATTGAAGAAAGGATACAAATTATTGATTTTTTTAATCAGCAGGACTTTAAACATGTTGAACTAATGTTTGGTGTATCAGCTACAACGACAAAAAATGCAATAAAATTGATTGAACGTCTTGAGGATTCAGTTTTCGACTCGATTCTCATTCAATTTCCTCCTTATATCCTACCAACTCAGGAACAAGCGATGTCTTACATGAATGAATTGTTAGAGCAAACCACAAAACATGTTGTTCTTTATAATAATCCTTTGCGCACGGGGTTTGAATTAAGTGCTGACTCATTTCACACTCTTATGAATCAAAAACACTCTCATTTGGTTGGGATGAAAGAAGAGAGTGATGTTAGACGCCTAAAAAATACAACTTTACCAGATGACTTTATCATGTTCGCTGGAGGGGACGTAAACCTCACTGAAAAAATATTAAACGGATGTAACGGGCTTTCTAGTATGGTAGGAAATGTTTATCCAAAAGAGATTCAAACATTTTTTAGTGACTTAGTTGCAAATAAGCCTGTGAATCTTCAAAAAATAAATCAACTAATCGATGAGGTGACACGTGGACATGCGATTGTCAATATTAAAAACCATTACAATGCTTTAGGCATAAAGGTAGGTAGGTGTCGTTCTCCCATTCGATAATTATTAATTCATTGCAAGCAGGTTCGAATCGTTTCATCCAGCTTGCCCCAATTCGTTATAAAAGATTTGGAGGGGTCTATAGCTGCCATGAGTATTCCACAAACGGAGCAAAAGAAAAGATCGAGTATGCAGACAAATAAAAAGATATTAACTGTTGTTGGTGTTATTCTAATTGCAGCAAATCTTAGGGCCCCAATTACATCAGTCGGTCCAGTATTGTCTTCCATTCGTGATCATCTTGGTATCTCTAACACATTAGCTGGTACAATTCCTACAGCCATTTTATTCACATTCGCATTGTTTTCTCCTTTTGCCCCCAAGATCACTCGCCGTTTGAGTATGGAATTAACACTGTTTATGTCGATAGCATTATTATTAGTTGGAATTGGAATACGTTCTTTTGGTAGAGTGGACACGTTATTTTTAGGAACCGTCATAATCGGTTCTTCAATTGCGATTTGTAATGTTTTATTACCTAGCTTCATTAAACATCATTTTGCAAACAAATTAGGTTTGATGACAGGCCTATATGCTGTTTCTATGAATTTATTTGGCGCTATTGGTTCAGGGATTAGCGCCCCCATTTCTTCATCATTAGGTTTCGGATGGTCAGGTTCCCTGGGTTGCTGGGGAATCTTAACTCTTCTTACCATGATATTTTGGGTACCAAAACTAAGGAACAACCAAGAATCTTTGGATTTTTTTCGAAAAGAGAATAAGAAAAGACCTATCAGCCTTTGGCGTTCTAAGCTAGCGTGGAATGTTACATTGTTTATGGGGTCTCAGTCCTTTGTATTTTTCACAGTCATTTCATGGATTCCTGAAATTCTTGAAACTAAAGGGCTAAATGCTAATGAAGGTGGATGGATGCTGTCATTAATGCAACTTTCAATGCTTCCTGTTACATTTATTGTACCTATTTTAGCTGGACGTTTTAGCAATCAACAGATATTAGTATGGATTTCATTTCTCTTGCTTGTTGTTGGTTTAATGGGCATTTTATTTGGCGTGTCATTCCTTATACCTCTGTGGATGATAATGATTGGGATTGGCATTGGAATGGCCTTTAGCTTAGCCATGATGTTTTTTAGTTTACGCACAAAAAATACACAAGAAGCAGCAGAATTATCTGGTATGGCACAGTCTTTAGGCTATCTATTAGCAGCGATAGGACCTATTTTATTCGGCTGGTTACATGACATTACTTATCATTGGACTGTTCCTCTGTTCATGCTAATCTTCATTTCAGTCATAATTTTAATTACTGGTGTAAATTCTGGTAAGAACGTATATGTTACTTCTGCTAAATAAATAGCAACATTCATTAAGAATTTTTATGACACATGCATCGTAAAGGTTTTGAGTTAGTAACTTCTTCCCCAATTCGTCCCTTTTCAAAAAAATAAAACAAATATCTGTTGTCAAAAAACCCTTGCTTAGCAAGGGTTTTAATGATGATTCCGGCTAAACTCGATCCTGCAACCTCTCCCCTGTCAAGGACCGTTCAACCCCTATAACAAATAACCTATTTACTTCATTTATTTACAAATGATAACATTCATTAGAGATGGAGAACCAATATGCATACATATTCATTATGAAAAAAACTTTCAAAAGGTTTAATAATATCCACGGTTTCAGGAACTTTTTTTATTCACACCTTCTGCAGAAGCAAAATTCGAAACCATTCTAATCACTCTTGAACACTATACAGGCGCTCTTAAAGTGAATGGAAGTGAAAATGTAGCATGGTGGGTTGCTAGAACCATCATGTTGTTCTTTTTTTAAAATGAACTAAAACACAATGTTGAAACAATAAGGAGGTACTTGATTAGTGACACAGGAAAATAAGGCATCAAAAAGTTTGTTAATTACTTTACCCGCCGCTATTATCGCTATTGTATTGATTTTAGGAAAAATTGATACACCTGTAACAAACATTTTATCTTATGTAGTAGCTTTTGTTGTAATTGGTTTAACTGTTTCAAGCTTAATAAAAGACTACAAAAAAAGAAAGATTGATGACTCTTCGAAGGTGTAGCTATGAAAAACACGATAATGAGCCCTTCAATAGTAGAGATAAGGTTACCAAAATACGGTTTTATGATCTTAATCACACTATGAAACTATTGTATTGTTAAATGGCTCACCTGTCGTATCTTAAATTGACCACACTGAAAAATACAGTGTGGTTTTTCATTTCACTAATGTTTTTTTGTTTTAGAGATACAAAAGCCACTCTCGACTATCTCAAGAATGGCTCTGTATCAACATCTTTTCATATGAATCCGACTGGGTTCGAACCAGCGATCTCTCCCCGTCAAGGTGAATGACCTTATCCGAAACTTCCAGATGTTCTCTTAAAAAGACTGTTTTAATAAGATTCTATGCTAAGCCTTTCTAATAAAAAAAGTGCACTCCTGAAGAAAACTGAAAGGGTTCGCACCCAATCCGTCCCCATAAAAAAACAGACCCTGCATGGTCTGTTTTCATTTTGCCTATACGTTTTGAGATGTGTTTCTAATACCTTTTGATCAGCAGCCGTAGCTTCTTCAAATCGACCTTGTTTCCCATGCTCATCTGCATATACTATATAGCATGCTTCTGCATAAGCGAAACACTGTTTCTGCTCTACATACTGAAAGACCTTGGGCAACTACTTCTCATTTATATTAATAAAATAAATTGGTTTATACCATTTTAACAAGTAGAAATATCTCATTCTTATTTTAATATTGACTTACGTTAAACTTGTGAAAAAAACATATTCATGTATAATACAATTGATGTATCATACATGAATTTTAGGAGGGTGACCTTTTTGAAAAGAGAAGATGCCTTAAAACTAAGATCAGATATTAAGAAAATGATTATAATAACTGGGGTTTTTGAATCTCAAAATTTGCCCAATGGACCATTTGAAAAACCTCTACCAACTTCTCAAATGATGGCGTTAGAGGAAATAGAGATGGAAAAATTAACTGTTTGGCAACTATCCAATAAACTTAGATTAGAGACTTCAACTGTAAGTAGATTGGTAGATAAGTTAGTAAAAAAGGGACTTGTTTATCGTGAAGTAAATGAAAAAAACAGAAGAGAACTTTTTCTGCACCTCACAGAAAAAGGTCACATTACTGTTAATCGCTTAAGAGAACAATCCCTTACATTTTATCAACGTATCCTTAATAATTTATCAGAATCAGAACAAAAAATAGTTGTGGATGGTTTTGAATTATTTATTGATTCTATTTCTAAGTCTTTTGATTAGAGTGAGGTAAATCATACCCTTTGGAGGATAAAATGAGTTTGGATTTTGAACGTCCTATTATTGAACTAAAAGAGAAATTTGATGAATTAAAGAAAATGATGAAAGAACATAATGTAGATTTATCATCAGAAATTCAAGAATTAGAAAAACGTTTAAATAAAATGCAAGATGAAATTTATTCTAATCTTACACCTTTTCAACGAGTTCAAATTGCAAGGCTACGTAACCGGCCCACGACATTGGATTATATACCTTTATTGTTTACAAACTTTTTTGAACTTCATGGTGATCGATTATATGGTGATGATCAAGCAATGATAGGTGGTATTGCAAAATTTAAAGGGATGCCCGTTACGGTTATTGGTCATCAAAGAGGGAGAAGTACAAAGGAAAATATAGAAAGAAATTTTGGAATGGCACATCCAGAAGGTTATAGAAAAGCGCTAAGACTGATGAAACAAGCTGATAAATTTAATCGCCCTATTATTACATTTATTGATACAATAGGCGCCTATCCAGGGAAAGGGTCTGAAGAACGTGGAATTTCTGAAGCAATAGCTCGAAATCTATTGGAAATGGCTACACTTAAAGTACCAATTGTTTGTATTGTAATTGGAGAAGCATCAAGTGGTGGAGCCCTTGGCATTAGTGTCGGTAACCATATCCATATGTTAGAGTATTCATGGTACTCGGTCATTTCGCCAGAAGGAGCAGCATCTATCCTATGGAAGGATGCTAAGTATGCTCCAGAAGCTGCTAAACATATGAAAATTTCAGCAAAAGATTTAAAGCATTTAGGAATTATTGATGAAATCATTCCTGAAATGAAGGGTGGAGCACAAAATGATATAAAATCACAGGCAAAATTGATTGAATCTGTGATTGAATCATCTCTTAAAAAATTGATACGATTATCCTCGGAAGAGCTTATACAACAGCGATATGAAAAGTATAGACAAATAGAGAATTATAAATGAAAATATTTAAAATCCGTATCGGATTATCTTCCATCAATACTTTTTCTGAAGGTTCTCAAATCCTCCTCATAAAAAACAGACCATTCAGGGTCTGTTTTCATTTTGACTATATGTTTTGAGATTCTCCATCTCTCAATCGCTGCGCCATATCTAAAGCAAAATAAGTCAAAATGCCATCGCATCCGGCGCGTTTGAACGCCATTAATGATTCTTCAATTACAACATTTGCATCAAGCCAGCCATTCTGAATAGCTGCCATCAACATTGAATATTCTCCACTAACCTGGTAGGCAAAAGTAGGAACTTTAAATTCAGATTTCACCCGATGTATGACATCTAAATAAGGCAGCCCTGGTTTTACCATGACCATGTCCGCGCCCTCATTCAAATCAAGCGCTACCTCTCGAAGGGCTTCATCGCTATTGGCAGAATCCATTTGATAGCTTTTTTTATCCCCAGACAATACATTCCCCAGAGCTTGACGGAAAGGACCATAGAAGCCGGATGCATATTTTACCGCATACGATAGAATTCTTGTATTAACCAGTTCCTTTTCTTCTAAAGCACTCCGTATAGCACCTATACGCCCATCCATCATGTCAGATGGAGCTACAACATCAAAACCAGCTTCCGCAAGGATGATGGCTTGTTCGGATAATCTACTTACACTTTCATCGTTTACGACATAGCCATTACGTAAAATTCCATCTTGCCCATGAGTGGTGTAAGGATCTAATGCAACATCACCGATTAATCCCAGTTCCGGAAATGCCCTCTTAAGCTCGCGGGCAGCCCGACAAATCAAATTATCCGGATTTGTCGCCTCACTCCCATCAGCATCTTTTTTTTCTGGATCGATAACAGGAAATAGCGCAACTGCTGGAATTCCCAATTCTACTGCCTGTCCCACGTGCTCAATAAGACGATCTAGTCCGACTCGCAACTGCCCTGGCAGCGAAACAATTTCTTCCTCTCCCGGTTGTTCCCGAACAAAAACTGGCCAAATGAAGTCATCAGCCGACAACCGATTTTCGGCAACCAATCTGCGGCTCCAGTCATTGTTTCGATTTCTTCTCATCCGAGTGGACGGATAACTCTCCATTAATATCATCTCCTACTGTTTTTTACCTAGTGGTTTTATTATTGCTCAATTATATACCGACTTTAAACAAAAATCCCGATTTTCGGCTGGAATTAACTTTTTCCTGTCTATATAGTACCTTAGATTGCTGACTTAAACCTTAACAGACGTAACGATCCACTTTGCAGAACACTTTCATCGTTTTGGTCCTAAGAATACTTAGAAACAACCTGATGGATAAAAACTGAACAAATATTCATTACCCACAAAACAAAAAAACCCTTGCTAGGCAAGGGTTTAAACGATGATTCCGACTGGGCTCAAAACAGCGACCTCTACCCTGTTGTAGAATCCTGTGATTATCACCGATATCCTCTATTCACTTATAAGCCTTGATACATAAGCTTTCCTTACCCTTCTGTATTCTCTGGTGTTCCTTCGTATTTTTTTAAAACCGAAAAAAATGTTACCTTTTTATACACCTGTTTTAAGCTTTATCACCATTAATATATTTCACCAACATAGCTGCTGCGTACATAAAGAATGCAGCGATTAAACCATTCACCATACTTCCAAAAACTACAATCAAAATCTGTCCTGCGTAATCTGTCCATGTCTTATCTGGAAATACAGCAATGTTCCATATACTCACCAGCATATAGAATCCAGTCACAACGATAAACGTCCAAACAACTAACTTTGATTTGAGCATTTATTGACAATCCCCCAGTATCCATTTTCTTCTATGATAACATGGGTTCTTTTCAAATTCTCAATCAGTACAAAGATTATTTCATCTAGATTGATGATTAATCCATTCCAACAAAAATTTCTTCGTCTGCGCTGCTGGATAATACCACTTGTTCCCTATCTTCCTTTTAGAAAAGTTCTCATCAAAGAAAAACTCTTTTTGCATTGTGTTCATACACATGCTCGTTTGACGTTCAAGTTCTTTCGTATTCCAAAATAGCAACTCATTGTCTAATTTTTTTAAATGTTTTTCTAACTCCTCTAAATAAATCTTTCTAACTTCTTCTTTGTCAATTTTAACCTCAATCACTGTCTTCTTTCCTTTCGATTTCAAATAATTCATCAAAAAGTATACGACAGAGATATTGAGGTTTCTATAGCCGTGATTAGCTTGGATTAAATTACAGTAACTTGGTTACATTTATCAAAAATTAATACTTTTCAGCTACTTGCTTGTATGAATTTATCTCTACTGTAATGATGTTTTCTTGTTATCCTTTCAAAACGTATATGAGCAATACACAGAATTGGTTTCTTCAAATAGCTTTAAATTCTCTATTTTTAAACAATCGAAAGTACCTATAGCAATTTTGAGTATAGCTTTACTTTTCATTACCATGTCATACTGAATAACCCGATCGTCCAAGCTTAAAATATCTTTCATAAACATTGCATGTAATTCGAATCTATTATCCTCATATCTAAAGCTAAGTATTTTCATTTTTAATCCCCCTAATTTTATTTCCTTAATTATACAGAGGATTTAGATAGAATGAAAAAAATACCGTAGCTTTAAGTTACACCCATCCTTCGTTCAGCACTTAATGGCAGCTTTCGCCTTTCAGATACATGTACAAATAGGAAAGCATAGTGGTATCCTATCCTCATTTACCATCGACTGAGTCACTACCCTTTTAAGTTTAACGTGTGTTAGCGCATTCCACGACAGTCTTATCCTTAAAAATGGCATCACTAAAGACAACACATTGATCCAGGAGTATAGACTGATTCTATTTAGTTAGGTGAGGTAAACTTTACTTGCCTCGTAAAATGCACGACCTATTGAATACAAACTAAATTAAGTTAGAATGGGCTGGTATCACAGAGCATACCAACCCATCAGATTAGATAGTGCGCCAACACTTTTCTAATCAGCTAGAAATGACGATCATGAGCAGTAGGAATAGCCCTAATGTGCTCATGATTGTTACAAATAGTAACTCATCAATTAACCTTGCATCTAAAAAGAAATTGAATACAATATTATTGAATTCATTGATGATGTAAAGAATGAATTCAATCAAATAAATAAAAAATTAGATAGACAAATAGCCACTTACATTGATGTGTAGATGGTTTTTTCATGCATAAATATGCCCTTTTCAAGATGTAAGAAATTAGTAACTCATCGAATTAAACAAAGACAAACAGCATGTGATTTAAAGCCCATTTATTCTAATTTATGTAAAATCAATTCCTTTCTGTGATATCCTCACTATTGAAAAATGATTAGAAAGGAAGTATTCCAATGAAAAAGTTTTTTGTTAAGATGTTGCTAGTTCTTATATCAGCAGCAGTATTTGTTCCAACAACAGCTACATATGCAACAGAAAACGTCGATCAGAAAGAAGATTTGGTAGTAACTATCAATCCCACTGAACTTCAGAAACAACTTGCTCTAAGGGATGTACCTTTAGAAAAACAAGAAGACTTGCTTCAAGCATTTAAAGCTATTGAGAATGCTAACAATGATCCACTTGCTACTACAAATGGCCCTAAGGGTGCGGCTATTAAGGCAGCAATAAAAGTAATTAAAGGCTTAGTGAATAACGACTGGGCAAAATGGGTTTTACAGCAACGTTTTGGAAAGGAAGCTGTAAATGGTACTGTCAAAAATGCAAACAAGATCATTAAAGAATTAGAAAAAATTATTGATACTCCAAAAAATGCAGCTGGTAGGGCTCGAAAGGTTGTTTCTGCAGAGCTTAAAAAACATATAGACTCAGGTGTAGCTGATACAATTGGACTTGTTGTTGAATACATCGTTCTCACTGCTGATTTACTCATACTTTAGATAAAAGGATGGTGACTAAATATGTCACAAAATCAATTCATTCAGTTCCAAAAATCAAATGGTTTAGACGATGAAGATGTTCAATTCCTCATTACTCTCTCAGGAGCATTTTGCACCTGTGAAGAAGAAAACAAAAAGGCATATGATATAACAAGGACAGCGTTCATTAGACACTTTGGTGAAGAATTAAACCTTTCAGATATTGAAGGAAATACTAGAGAAGAATATGAAGAGATCATCAATCAATTTCTAAGCAAGAAGGATAAAAAAATCAATGTGGACGAGCTTTTACAATCTTTTTATGATGCAGATATGATGGATGGATTAAAAAAGAAATTCAATTAATGGCCTTGGTTTGAAGGTCTTTTTTATTGCCATCAATTACATATAGGCACCTCTCTTTAGAAATACTTGAACATGGAGGTGTTTATAGTGAATGAAAGAAAAAAGAAATTGGAATAGATTGAAGATTACAAAGTAGTTGTTGATGATATTGGCCAAAAAGACAAATTAATTAATCTTATCCTCAAGACGTGGTTTAGGGTTGCCGTCTTTATCTGTTTGATAATCAATGTTCTCAAATTCACGGGCTAAATTTGGTGTTCTCAATGGATCAATGACTATTTCATCTAAATCACCAAGCCATTCCTCACCATATTGAACCGAGTCAGGGCCTTTCTTTGCTCCTGAAACCCTTCTAATGCCGTGTTCCTTTTTAAGCTCGGCTATACTTTTTGGTTCAGCGCTATCGGCTGTAATCTCATTGCTTTCATAGCTTTTGATTTAATCCACTTTGCTAGTTCTCTGTTAGAAACTTTGTGATCATATAATTCATCAAGTGCATATATTTTGCTTCGCTTCTTGTCATAATGCCATCTGACGAAAGCAAGCGGATCTGGACCATAACCAAAGTCAACACCTTGACGTATATTGTCAAAGGAGCGGACCATATCATCAGTTATGCTGCCTTTCTTGATATGATGGTTATCGAATGGAACAACGCCAGTTCCAATTGCTTCCCCAAGATATTCCCATCTATACTTCTTATCATTTTTGACTTTAGTTGTCTCAGCCTCATTGATAAAACGCTTTTGATAGATGAGGGTTGTCTAGGTATGTTGAATGATGAATATACGTGTTCTCAGCAGGGAATGACGTTTCATACTTCTTGTTAACCCAATTTTGCTTACGCTTTGGCGGGTTATAAGTGTAATAGAACGTATAATCAAACTTCCCTGCTCGTTTACGTGGGTTCTCTGTCTTTATTTTGTGTGTTAGTTCTTCACGTAGAACCGAGTTCATAATGGTGCTTACTTCTTCATCTGACTTAAATTCTGCAAGCTCTTCTATCCACATGACACCGATTGGAAAATCAGCGTCTTTGATTGATTTGAGCTTTTCAGGATCATCAGCACCTGCAAAATATATCTTGTTCCCTCTTGGCTTGTATATGATCTCTAACCTAGAAGGAACAAACTTGAATAGATGAGAGACACCCAGCGTTACCGTTGCTTGCTTTATCTGTGCGAAAACTGATTTAACAAGCGTATTCTGTACTTTACGCAGCACGAGAGCGGAAACAGGGTATTCAATAATATCTGTTACCACATCATTACCCACGCTGAATGATTTACCAGAAGCACGGCCACCCTTTAGAACGTAATGAAGATGCTCTTTTGCTCTTCTGTATCTCCAAAACTCACGAAATGCCGGTACCAGCACTTCCGATACTTTAGTCATCGTCATCACCTATATCATCAACAATGTAAACTGGAGCAACGTCACCTAATTCCATTTTCTCGACTTCGGCTTTTGTTTTATCAATGTTCAAGCGCATCTGGTGCCGCCGCACTCTACCTTTAAGCCGATGCTTGGTGTAAAGAATTATCGGAAGCAGTTTACAAAGAACAAAAAACACCCCGAAGGGTGCTTAAATTAGTTTGTAAAGTTCTTTAATTGATTTAGCATAGTTGAATTCATGAGCTTCATTACAATCTTTTGAATCAAATTCAATCTTTTCACCGTTCTCAAAAGTAAAAGTCAAATTAGCTTCTCTTCTTCCACTAAAAGTAAGATTTTTTTTAACAATCCTACTCTTATAGAAATCCAAAGCGAATCGTTCCTCTTTTTGTTTGGCAATGAGTAAACCAGATTCTAAGAAGAAATAATGTTCGGCACTATTGATATTGAAGGGGTTTTTAGAATAAATAAATTTAATTTCATCTCCCTCAATAAATTCATAAACTCCTTTAGCCATAATCTCATAATAGTCATAATTTGTGTCCGTTATGAAATTTTGAAAATGATTTTTAAAGATCTCAACATATTCCATTTTTTCACCTCCCACCTTTTTATCGGCAGAAAGCGAACACAGGGAACTATTCGCATAATTTGTCGAACGAAATTCACTCTTTTTCTTTCTGTTTCCTAGCGTGGACTTGCTCAAATGTTATTAACATGGCATTTGCATAACCTCTGTTCTTTCTGTCCTTATTAAGGAAAAATAGAAAATAAAAAAGCGTACCGCCTGTAAGGAGAATACCAAAAAAATTTATTACTTCACTTAATCTAGAAAGCATTACAAGAAATGCTACGAATAAAGGCATAATTACATTTAGATACCTTCTGTCAGGAGATAAATTATTATCAATTTGAGTAAATCTTGCTATTGCGAATTCTAGACATTCAATGTTTAAATCAGAGAGTGATGAGACACTTTTTATATAATCTTTCTTTGCTTTACCTTGTTTAAACTCTTCAAAAAAATAAGAAAGTAATTCCTCATTTCGGTAAGTGTAGATGACATCTTCTAACTCCATTAACTTTTTTGAGTAAATTTCATCATCTATTTTTTTTATTTTTTCACTTCGTATTTTATTTTTTTTTGCGTGTTTCTTTTTTTTACCCAACTCTACTCACTCCTCAATATCATTATCGGATAAGATTGATAAAGTTGAGGAGTCTACGAAATTTGTCGAACGAATCCCAAGCTCGCAAGGAAGTGAAAATATATTAATTTGTGGTGACACGTGAATATTACGCCTCCCCGTCCTGCCTTCCATTTTACACTACGGATTTTTCCTCTTTCAACAAGTGCACAAAGTGGCAATATTGGCATAATTGGTCGATGATATTATCTTTCATCTGACGGACCTTTTCACGAGACAGGCCCAAGTGAAGTCCAATGGCACGATAACTCATACCTTCCATCATGCAGTCATAGACCACACGGTTCTTTTCTCCTTCGATTTTACTTGCTGCTGCCTCTATTGCATATACACGCTCTTCAAATTCACGAAGACGTTTAAACAATCTTTCTTCCCTCATATCCATGTCACGCAATTCAGCTTGACTTTTTCCTTTGCTCCCTTTCGGTAAGGTTGCCTCGATGCCGTATTGAGCAACGCCCCAGCTGCGCATAGGAATGTCGGTGCCATATAAAACACGCTGGAGTCGCTGAACCTCTTTCGTCATCCAGTGATAATTGCGAATGAGTCCTTCAATCTGTTTTTTATTCATGGTGCCACTCCTTTCTAAGAAATAAAAAAAGGACACCAATCAGCACCACTAAAAGGTGTTGATCAGTGTCCGCAGGCTCTCCGTCTTGGACTATTTCAAACAATCATGTCTGTCACACTATCTAAATACTTTGAAACCATACAAAAATACACAAATCAAGCTGATTTGTTATTTTCTTCTTCGATATCTTTTATACAAACCTCAATCATTTCCTCTATAAAAGATAATCTGGTTTTATTACCTGAAAATAAAAAAATGATGTTAATCAAAACAAACACAAATAATAAGGTTATAAATATATAAGTCATAATACTATTCATAAGTGGATTAGCTTCAGGATTACCAAAGTAGTTAATAACAGCTTCTTGTCTGATAACAAAAACAAATAAAGGACCTGAAATTAATGCAATTAATGTTTGCATAATTGTTGCAAAATTCCCCTTACTGTTTTTAGCCCTTACATATGCTTTGAGCATCCTTAGTTTAGTTAAGTCATGTTTAGTATATGTTAAGAGTTGTTTACGAAAGTAATCTAAATTTTCCATAAGATCTTCTTTATTAATTTTCTTTTTTTTAGTTTCATTTAGAAATTGATCTTTATTATAAAGAATCGGAATATCTAACCATTCATATATATTTTTAGGTACTTTCAAATATTCGGGGTTAATTTTAAATAATGATTGTATGATAAATACATACATTAATAAATATATTGAGAAAACCCAAAAATTATATGACAAAGTATTATCTACAAACACATTGATAAGCATTGTTATAATCATAATAATAAATAATATGCCTATCATTGCGACGTAAAAGTTTATTTTTTTTAAAAATTTGATTAATCTTATCTTTAAAATATCTCAAAACAGAAACACCCCTAGTATCATAAAATAGTTTCATCAAGCTGCGATTTAAATGCTTACTTAAAAGAGAACGCTAATAATTATTGTTGACTATAATCACCTTTATACATTTTACTCAAAAATTGTATATTTTTATAGAATTAAATATACAAATCTCAAATTCAGAGTTTTAACTAAGCCTCTAGCTTAAGTATACTTTTAAAAAAACGAACGCAAGTTCTTATTTTAGTGTATAATATGTTTATTCCCGTACCTTGAAGGCATGACGGATCTTAGAAAAAATTTCGCTATAGTTTAGAAATGCACAAAGCAGCTTCGGTTTCGTTTCAATGCCTGAATGGTATATGGAAGATTTACAGAAATATTATTTGTGGTGGAGGAAAGAAAAAATGAAAGTTGGTGAAGATTGGGAAGGTGGAACTTTTGAATTCTTATTCCACAACGGAAGTGGAAAACCATTTTATTATACAACCCCAACTGCTCGATGGGATAAGTTCAGAAAGAAAGCTGAGATAAAAAAATAAGACTTCATGATCTAAGGCATACAATGGTTACTCTTCTTATTGAAGCTGGAGCTCAAATGAAAGCCATACAAAAAAGAACTGGTCATGAAAGCCTCAAGGTACTTTCTGATACCTATAGTCATGTGACAGAAAAAGTTGATAAAGATACAGCTGATAAATTCGATGTATTTAAAACAGCTCGGAGCGAAACCGCAAATTAATTTAAATAATTTTTAGGCCATTTGATCAATTTCATAACTTTTTTTGAAAGAATGGCCCCACAATGGCCCCACAAGTCTAAATCTTTGTTTTATGAGAAAAGATAAAAACAAAAAAACCCTTGCTACACAAGGGTTTCAACGATGATTCCGACTGGGCTCGAACCAGCGACCTCTACCCTGTCAAGGTAGCGCTCTCCCAGCTGAGCTACGGAATCGGGTTATGTATCAGTTCTGGGCTTTCTGTTACTGACAGTCTCTATTATATAACCATCATGATCAGTCGTCAATGGTTTTGTTCAAAAAAGGCACAAAGCCGGTATCCATACCGGCTTTTCACTGACTTTTATGATTGGTTTACAAGAGCTGGCTTTAGTTGATCTAGTGCTTGTTTGAAGTCCCTTTTGAGGTCTTCTCCGTTTTCTACGCCCACACTTAATCGAAGTAAACCATCCGAGATACCTCTTTTTTCTCTTTCTTCTTTTGGCATAGCGGCATGGGACATTTTGGCCGGATAGGAAAGAATGGATTCGACTGCTCCGAGGCTGACGGCGAATACAGGTAATGTGACGCCATCGACCAATTCTTTGACAGCCGCTTGGTTTTCTAGTTCAAATGAAAGAACAGCACCTGCACCGCTCGCCTGTTTCCGCTGAATGTCTGCCCCTGGGTGATCATCTAATCCTGGATAATATACTTTTTTGACCGCAGGATGTTCTTTTAGGAATGTAGCCAGTTCTAATGCGGTTTGACTGGCTTTTTCTAATCTGACTTGAAGGGTCTTTAATCCTCTAAGCACAAGCCAGCAATCCTGTACGCCAAGTACCGCCCCGAAGGAGTTTTGCAGCGAATAAAGTTCGTCTCCTAGCTTCTCATCTTTCACCACGGCTAAGCCTGACAGTACATCACTGTGGCCGCTTAAAAATTTCGTTGCGCTGTGTAGCACAACGTCTACACCAAGGTCCAGCGGACGCTGAAGCGCAGGCGTTAAAAACGTATTATCTAAGAAAGTCAGACAGTCATGTTCTTTCGCAATCTGTACGACTCCTTCAATATCCGTAATACCGAGTGTAGGGTTTGACGGTGTTTCCATGTAAATGACTTTTGTATTTGATTGAATGCCTTGTTTCACTTCATTCAAATTGGTCATTTCCACAAAGGTATGCTCAATCCCAAATCTTGAAAGAACTTGGGTGATCATTCGGAAAGTCCCGCCGTACACATCTCTTGTGACAAGGACATGATCTCCTTTTGATAATAGAAGAAAAGCGGTTGAAATGGCTGCCATACCTGACGCAAAGGCAAGCCCTCTCGTTCCTCCTTCTAGCGCTGCAATGGTATCCTCCAATGCCTGACGTGTAGGGGTGCCTGATCTGGAGTAGTCATATTGACCAAAGTCATCGAAGCTGCTTTGGTGAAACGTCGATGCATGTTGAATCGGCACACTGACTGCACCTGTTGAGCGATCTGTTTTAAACGCATTATGAACGAGTTGTGTTTCGAGTGTCCAATCATGTGTGGTCATTTCGTGTGTACCTCCTCTTTCACATTTGATAGTGCCTGTTTCAGGTCTGCCTTTAGGTCCTCCACATGCTCAATCCCGACTGAGAAACGGAGCAATTTGTTACACACACCGTTTGCAATACGAATCTCTTCTGGGATGTCCATATGGGTTTGCGTTGCAGGATACGTAATGAAGCTTTCGACTCCGCCAAGGCTTTCAGCAAAACAAATCGTTTTCAGCTGCTTCAAAAATGGATTGACCCAGTCCTCTTTGGCTACTCGGAATGACAGCATGCCTCCCTTTCCTGGGTAAAGGACATCTTGAATTTCTGGCTGCTGCTTTAGAAAGTCAGCTAATTCTTTCGCATTTACTTCGTGCTGGCGCATTCTCAGCGCCAATGTTTTCATTCCTCTCATTAAAAGCCATGAGTCAAATGGTGATAAAACCGCCCCAATGGCGTTTTGATGCTGGAACATGTCTTCCGATAGCTTCTCTCCTTTTGTGACGACAAGTCCGGCAAGAACATCGTTATGTCCGCCTAAATATTTGGTGGCACTATGAATGACAATGTCCGCTCCGAGTGTAATCGGTTTTTGCAAGACGGGCGTATAAAAGGTGTTATCCACAATGACCAATGCACCGTGTTCTTTTGCGATTTTCGCAACCTTTTGAATATCCGCTTCCTGCATGAGTGGGTTTGTTGGTGTTTCAATAAAGACGGCTTTTGTATTTGGCGTCATTTTAGAGCGTAAACAGTCTTCATCTGAAAAATCATCATAAACAAAGCGCAGTCCGTACTTTTTCCATTCGTTTTCAAATAGACGGTAAGTACCGCCATATAAATCTGATGAAACAATGAGTTCATCCCCGCTCTCAAACAGCGCCATGATCGTTTGGATGGCAGCCATTCCCGAACTGAAGGCAAAACCGGCCGTTCCTTCTTCGAGTGAAGCAATCGCATCTTCTACAAGCTGCCTTGTTGGGTTTTTTGTCCGAATATAATCAAATCCTGTTGATTCCCCAATGCCTCTATGTCTGTAAGCTGTTGAAAGATAAACGGGAGGACTGACAGTTCCAGTCGCCTCTTCGCTGCGGTTTCCAATTTGCGCTAACTTCGTTTCCACATGTTCTGTCATTTGACACCATCCTAAGTAAAAATCTAATTTCAAAACAGAAAAACCCCTTCTTCATAAGAAGAAGGGGTTTAATCGCTTCCTCTTATCTTCCAAGCAAAAAAGCTGCTTGCTGGATTTAGCACCTTGGTACATCACATGAAGTGATGCATACCGGTTGCTGAGGTTTCAAAGGGCCAGTCCCTCCACCTCTCACGATAAGAATGTGTTGTCTGTCTGTTCTAATTCTTAATACTGTAACGCATTAAACCTCATTTTTCAAGGGGAAATGTAATGATTAATTAAAATTTTCTGTATTTTGCACTAGATTGGATGTCAGCCGATTTGATTGCATGTTAGCATATAGGAACAACGCTGTTTTTCGTGTTACAATGAATGGAAACGTTTCACTTATGATGAATTTGGTTAGCTGGAGGAATGGATTATGGTGAAGAAAACAGGCATCATTCAAGAAGAAACCTTACAGTCAAAAGAACTTGGGGCAGATATGACCATTTTGATTTATTTGCCAGTCAATTACTCCCCCCTTTATACATATCATGTCATCATTGCACAAGATGGTCATGATTATTTCCGCTTAGGTAAAATAGGCAGACAAGCGGAAGAATTAATGCAAAACAAAGAAATGGAACGCTCGATTATCATTGGTGTCCCATATGAAAATGTGACTGAAAGGCGAAATACGTATCATCCAGACGGACCAAAGTTCGAGGCGTATAAACGCTTTTTGGCAAATGAACTCGTTCCGTATATTGATGAACACTATCCAACGTATCAAGTTGGATCAGGTCGTACATTTATTGGTGATTCATTAGGTGCTACGATCTCACTTATGACAGCCATTGATTATCCTTCGTTATTTGGCGGACTGATTTTGCAGTCTCCTTACGTGGATGAGTCGGTTCTGCAAGCAGTCAAACAGTCATCATCCCTTGCTCATTATGCCATTATCCATCAAATCGGGTTAGAAGAAACAGCTGTGAAAACGACAGATGGGCAAGTGCTTGACTTTATTCAGCCGAACGAAGAATTAAAGATCCTTTTGGAGAAGTCAGGTGCGGATTATTTATTTGAGACATTCGAAGGCGATCATAAATGGACGTTTTGGCAGCCGCTCATTTCACCTTCGTTAAAAAGAATGCTCCCATATTCGTTAATCAACTGAATTTTGTTATAATAAAAAATAATAAATACTTTCTTAATCAGGAGGGAACATGATGAAATACGGAGTTGTTTTATTTCCATCAAAAAAATTGCAAGACATTGCGAACTCTTATCGGAAACGTTATGATCCGAACTATGCACTCATACCACCTCATTTAACATTAAGAACACCTTTTGAATTAACGGATCTAGAAGCAGCTGAGGTCGTCTCCACCTTGCGAGAGTACGCAAAAAATGCTTCTCCTATTACGTTACGTATTAAAAAATTCAGTTCATTCGCTCCTGTAAACAACGTGATTTATATGAAAGTAGAACCGAACGAAGAATTAATGGCTCTCAATGAGAAGTTGTACACTGATCCGCTTGCTGGTACACCTGAATATGCATTTGTTCCGCATGTGACAGTGGCTCAAAAGTTATCAGACGATGAGCATTCAGACGTTCTAGGCACATTGAAGCTGAGAAAAATTGACCACGAGGAAACGGTTGACCGCTTCCATCTTTTATATCAATTAGAGAACGGTTCTTGGACCGTTTATGAAACATTTATCTTAGGAGAAGAGGGTTAAAGACATTTGAATACAGTCATCGTAAAAGAACAAACACAACGAGAAGATGCTTATTATGTTCGAAAAGAAGTTTTCGTAAAAGAACAAGAAGTCCCGTTAGAGATCGAAATTGATGAACTTGAGGACGAAGCCATTCACTTTGTCATTTATAATGATGACAACAAACCACAAGCTGCTGCTAGACTGCGCATAATTGAAGGTCATAAGGCAAAGCTTGAACGAATTTGTGTATTAAAAGAGGCGCGCTCTTTCGGTCTTGGCCACCAGCTTTTAGAAGCACTTGAGTCTGAAGCGATGGCAAACGGGGCGAAAGAAGCTGTCATGCATGCACAAGTCCAAGCTCTTCCTTTTTACGAAAAGAAAGGCTACAAAGCCGTTTCAGAACCGTTTGAAGAAGCAGGAATTACACATGTCAAAATGACAAAAACACTATCCGTTTAACGACAATAAAAAGCCAGGGCATCATGGATGCTCTGGCTTTTTATTGATTCCATCTCGTTCGCTCAGGAAGAAAGCGCAGTCATTTAGACGTAAGTATTGATATGAACGCCCTTGCCTTCTTCCATAAACATATCTCGTACAAAGCGTTCCCGCTTTTTTTGCTGTACTTTCGTTTCCGCTTCTGTCACTAAGTCCTCTTTTTTCTCCAGCTCTCTGTATACCTTGTCATGAAAGGTGCGGGTGACCTTCGTCACTTTCGCATAGTCTTCTTTATCCTGAGGAGCAGGACGATTGATATATTGAAAATACAGATCCGGCTGAATCGGGGCTATATATCCCATCAAGAACGCCTCCTTTGCTTCTCTTCTACTCTACTATTCCCTAATTATGACTGTTTGAAACACGCCTCATTTGATATGATTAGATGTGTTTCTTTTTAACATTGATTGACTATTGGAGGACTAGCTTTGAAATGCGCACGACGACATGATCGAACGATCTCATTACATACATATTCGAGAGAACACTATCAATTCCTCCATGATGAGGGAAAAAAAGGGCATTTATCTTGCCCATATTGCGGACAACCCGTCTTTTTTAGATTAAATATACATGAAGAACCTGCCTTTATCCATAAGCAAATATCTCAGCAAGAGATTTGCGAAAAAAGAGAACAACAAGAGGAAAAGAAACCGGCTGAACGAGAGGTACATGCATCCTACAAAGAACTTGGCGGCTTTCGCTTTCCAACCGGCAAACAGATCATCTCACAAACAGAAGAATCGGATGACTGGCAGGAACCACGGTCCATTCAATTTGGCGAAACCTTTCATTTAGAAAAGAATGAAGAAGTCCATACCATTGACCTCTTTCCACACATCACCTTTAGCGCACCGCAGCTTCAAGCAGTCACACACAAAGACGGTCCGATGCTTGTGCTGGCTGGCGCCGGCAGCGGGAAAACAAGGGTACTGACAGCAAGAGCTGCTTATCTGATGTCGCACCATCAAATCCCTGCTCACCATATCCTGCTCGTGACCTTCACCACAAAAGCAAGCAGTGAAATGAAAGAAAGATTGCGTATGCAGTATCAGCTTCATCCATCACAGGCGAGCCAAGTTGTGACAGGCACATTCCACAGTCTATTTTATAAAATGCTGCTTCACGATGATCGGGGCAAATGGAACGGACAGCATTTGATTAAATTCGACTGGCAAAAAGAGCAGTATATTCGAAAAGCAATCATGCATGAAGGACTTGATGAAAAAGACTATCCAACCGATCAAGTGCTGCAAGCAATCGGCTATTGGAAAAATGCTTTTTTGCCAGACGAACTTCCTGAGCTGAAAGATGAAAAAGAAAAGCAAATGTGGACAATCTATCAGTCATACGAACAGCAAAAGCGTGAAAATCAACAATTTGACTTTGATGACATGGCGATTGCCTGCTTACACATGCTGACTAAGCAGCCTGAATTGCTCAAACAATATCAAGAACGATTCAAGTATATTTTAGTAGATGAATTTCAAGATATTAATCCCGTACAATATCAATTAATCCAGCTTTTAGCTGGAGAATCCGAGCAGCTATTTTGTGTAGGCGATGATGATCAAGCCATCTATGCATTTAGAGGAAGCAATCCTGCTTTTATTCTTGACTTCAAACAGGACTATCCTTCGGCCGAGATCGTCCATTTACATGCAAATTACCGCTCTCATCATACGATTGTCGCAAGTGCAGACGCCATTATTAAGAAGAACCAGCATCGTTACGAGAAAACGTTAAAAGCCGTTCGCGTGGAGAAAATTCCGCCGACTCTTTTTTATCCATATGACGAGGAAGAGGAAGCGACCATGATCGTAGCAGATATTCAGGAGAAAATTAAAAACGGTGCAAAACCGAATGACTTTTGCGTGCTGTTTAGAACGAATACAGGAGGCCGTGCGATTTATGAACGTCTTCATCAATCGGCGATTCCGTATCAAACCGATGCTGGCGTAAAAGCCTTTTATAGCAGAAGAATTGTTCGGGTGCTGCTCGCTTTTCTTTCGCTCAGTCAGGATGCAGATGATGTCGCCGCAATGAAGCTGCTGCTGCCCGTTTTCTTTTTAAAGCAGCAAACACTGAATACCATGAAGGCGCTGACCATTACGGAAGATTGTTCTATGGTAGAGGCACTTGGAAAGCTAACAGACATTCAGCCGTTTCAGCGCAAAAAACTACAATCGATCGTTCCCCTGTTTCGAACGTTAAAATCGTTAAAGCCATCTGAAGCTGTAGCGTTTATTGAACAAAGGATGGGACTTGGTGATTATTTAAAAAAACGCGTGAATGATACGAATGTGCTTGAAAAAGGAACAGATGATGTACGAGATGTGAAAACAGCGGCGAAACGTTTTGAAACGATTGAAGCCTTCCTCGCTCATGCCGAACATATGAAATCTGCTGAAAAGGAAAAATCAGATGAACCAGGCGTTCAGCTCATGACGATCCACCGTGCGAAGGGACTAGAATTCCAAACAGTGTACATCACGAGCGTGGTTGATGGGGCGCTCCCTCATGACTTTGCACTTGATGAGCTGAGAAGCGGTGATGAAGAAGCCATCGAAGAGGAGCGGCGCTTATTATACGTTGCCATGACGAGAGCAGAACAATCCCTTTATCTATCCGTTCCATCATATAGAAGAGGAAAAACGGCTCACCGCTCCCGCTTTTTGTACCCTCTTTTAAAGAAAAATCGTGAATTATTCACACAAAAACAACAGGCCCCCCTTTAAATGGAGAGCCTGTTGTTTATTTTTTGTTGTTCATCATTTTAGCGATTGTATTAAAATCAAGCTTTTCTTTTCCACTTGTAATCGATTGAACGATTTTGTCTTCCATTTCTTTAGGTACACGTTTGTTTGCAAGCTGCGCCACTTTTTTAATGACACCTCGAACGGTATTCTCATCTTTAAAGTTCGCGTTTTGCAAAGAACCTGCAAGCTTAAAGACATCATTCATATTTACACCTGTTTTATTTTCCACGCTTTTAAAGAATTTATTATCCATTCCTTTGCCTCCTCTTTGTGGAGTAATCACCTTACTATATGAAAATAGGCGAGATATGTGCCTATCCTGCTGCCTTGTTAGCAAAGAGAAAGGAAAGCAAAAGGCTTCCCTATTGCTTCCCTCACCTTCTTACTGTTTAGTTAAAGAAAGAAGCACCAACGATGATTAGAAGGATGAAAAGCACGACGACAAGAACAAAAGTTGAACCATAACCGCCGCCGTAGCCGCCACCATAACCTCCGCAATAACCGCCACCGTAACCGTAACAACTCATATTTAAGCACCTCCTCTTCTCCCTTACAAAATATGAAAAATACATGAAATGGTTTGGACGATCACATAAAAAAGTGCGGAATTTTTATTTCTGCTGTTTAAAGACGTAATCTGCCTCTCCATGACGGATCATGAATGCTTCTGTTTCTTTCGCAAAAGTATCCATTTTCTCGCCAAATGCTTTTAAGTGCTCTTCAAGATCCTTCGCTTTATTCGCTAGATCCATTTCAGCTTTTTCGTGCGCTTGCTCTTTCCCATCATGGGGTTTAGTGAACAAGGAACCGATTAATTGTTCGAATGCATCCATTCTGGTCACCCCTTCTCTCTTACATATGCATCACCCAAAAAAAGGGCAACAAAAAAACCGGATAAATCCGGCTTTTGTTTTTCCCTATTGAGGTTTCTTTTTCTTCCCGCAGCCGCAGCCCGTCTTCTTGATTTTCTTCGTATATACAGATTGTTGATTTGACTGCGCTGGATACCCTTGAAGCATATGTGACGGTGTTTCAGTTGGTTTCATCGCAACCCTTCCTTTCCTATTCCATGTTAGTATATGCATTTTCTTTAAGCGTGTCTGATCAGAATGCCTGTTTATTTCACAAGCTTCGACACGACTGCTTCAATCAAGCCTGCTGCGGCGGCAATCGCTAATAGTAAATTAAGCCACATGCTGATGACAGGAAAAAATATGTATATCAGTAGTAAAGCAGCAGTGCACCACATACCCGTACACCAATAACAGCTTAACAGCTCTCCTATCCAAGATCGCAGTCCCTTCCCCTTAATGACGATATAGGTCTCGACTTCACCTTGTTCGTTTACCTCTTCTTGCTCTTCATGAAATAGACGGCGAAAGGGGGCTGTAATCGTATCAAACACGATCAATCTCGTCAGCCTAAAGGATGCGAGGGCAAATATAGCAAATGACAAAGCGCCGCTCATGGAACCTCCACCTCCTTCATTCTTCTTTTTCCGTCCTTTCTTTATATATGCAAAAAGAAAGACCGCCATGATGAATCGAGTGCAAATAAAATTGGGTTGTACTTTTTCATGCTTTCCGATTCCACCTTGAGCCTCTGCTGCATTAAATAATGTATAGATAAGAAAGGAGTGAAAGTATTGTCTATTGAAGAAAGTGCTGATTTATTATACACACAACTGTTAAACGAATTAATCAGCAATTATGATGATTTCATCGAGATCAAGGATTCCGAAAATGTCACGATTCATAAAACAGATGTAACAGCCGCACTCTCCCTTCAAGCGACCGTAACGACAATCATTACTCTTTTAATTCAAATTCTTGTACCAGATGATGAATTGGCTGCAGACATCACAGAACAGCTTTTAGCTGCACAACAAGTGACAGTTCAAAAGAAAACAGTGATTCAAATCATCAATTGTTATAACGTCACGATTACATTATCTGATGCATCCATTATGAACTCCGTACAAATTCTCACTCAAACACTGAATGTACTTTTAGTTGAAGCCGGCATTCTTTGACCCTTTCTTTTTCTAACATCATGTATGAAAGAGGTGAAATAATCGTGGCTGAAGAGAACGAAAAAAAGGAGTTTCAAATCAACACTGATGTTGATCCATTAACAAGCCTTCTTGTGAGTGATATTTTAAACAAAAATAATGTCACAGATGATCAGAAAGCAAACCTTTCAGAAGATCAAAGAAGGATGATTTTGAAGCTGGTTCAGGATTTACAAAAGAAAGCAGATGATTTCGTACAGCAGCAGCAGGAGAAAAAGCGTCAGGCAGAGGCAGCAAAACATGCAGAAGAGGTCGAGCCTGAACCACAAGTGCGCCCTAAACGAAATTCACTTCGAGATCGTATCCAGCAGCGCCGTCAAGCGCAGCAAAATAACGATTAAATAAAAATGGGTTGCCTGCTAGGATAAATGCCCGAGACAAAACCAATCATTCCAGCATTTAATAAAGTAAACGGAAGGAGGAAAAGAAATGGATTCTAAACCATACTCTTGGGTCGCTCTAGATCGTAACTGTACACACCACGGCGATTACCATCATAACTACGAAAGAAAAGCAGTCTGTGACGGCAACTATTATGATGATGAAGATGTTTTACAAGACTTTGATCAAGTGAGTGTGACAAAGCAGACATCTGAGGAAGTCATTATCGTTAGAGATTCTTGTGACATTAACGTCTCTTCTGTTGATGCACAGGTTGCAGCATCTATCCAAGCAGCTGTTCAAACAGCGATCATCACCATTACAAACATCTCAATCGCTGATGGTGACCTAGCTGACCGCGTCACGCAAGATCTCTTACAAGCAGCTAGCCATAAACAAACAAATCGCCAGAAACTTGTTATCGAAAACTCTAGAAACGTTACAGTCTCTACAATCGATGCGGACATCTCTATTGCCATCCAAACGCTTACACAGACACTTGTTGCGACGATCGTTGCAATTGGTATCCTCTAATGTACAAAAGCAGAGCGAAAAGCTCTGCTTTTCCTTTTTCTAAAAATACAACAAAGATAAATAGTCATTTACCCACACCAACTAGAGGGCGCATACATATGTTGTTAAGGACTAAAGTCAAATACCTTGTTAAAGGAGCTGAAATCCATGAGCTGCGGAAAACACCATGGCCGACATGATGAAAACTGTGTATGCGATGCGGTTGATAAGATTTTAGCAGAGCAGGAAGCTGTAGAAGATAAATGTCCTACGAGCTGCTACAGTAATTTATTAAGCCCGACAGTTTCTGGAAAAGATACGATTCCGTTTTTACTTTTTGATAAAAAGGGCGGATTGTTCTCTACTTTCGGAAACATTGGAGGATTTGTTGACGATTGCCAATGCTTCGAATCCATTTTCTTCCGGGTTGAAAAATTGCATGACTGCTGTGCCACATTATCTGTATTAAGACCTGTTGATGTACACGGACATACGCTAAGCGTTTGTCACCCTTGCGATCCTGACTTCTTTGGTTTAGAAAAAGCGGACTTTTGTATCGAAGTTGATTTGAACTGTTTCTGCGCGATCCAATGTTTAAATCCAGAACTTGTCGACAGAGTCATGCCGGCAAAAGATAAAAAGCATCATCACCACGGCTAAACCAATCGCCCGCTCATCTAACTTGTCATAAGTCAAAGCATCCCCTTCCTCACGAATGACAACCAATCATGCGGAGCAGTCAGCAAAAGGCGGCCGCTTCCGCATTGATTGACATTAGATGCATCAACCGGCGAGACACGTAATAAAGCTTATAGATGATGATGACAGTGCTCAAACACTCAAACAAATTTCCTTGTATAGGAGGGTTGAATATGAGCCGCAAACATTCATGGAACTGTGTAGCAGAGGCTGTTGAAAACATAAACGACTTACAAAATGCCGTCGAAGAGGATTGCCCGACCAGCTGTTACAGCAATCTCCTTTCTCCATCACATTCATTAGGTGACACTGTCCCGTTTGTTCTATTTACCTCAAAATCAAAACCATTCGTCGCATTCGGAAACGTCGGAGAAGTAGATGCTGGCCCTTGCTTCAGCACTGCATTTTTCAGAGTCGAACACATCTCTGATCACTGCGCAACACTCAGCTTGCTTATTGCATTTGACAAAGATCGTCATATTTTAGATTTTACAGATAAAGATTCCGTATGTGATGTGTTCCGTTTAGAAAAATCAAAGTATTGCATTGAAGTAGACCTTGACTGCTTCTGCGCAATCGAGTGCTTAAATCCAAGACTCATCAACCGTAGCTGCTAACAAAAAAAGTCCCATTATGGGACTTTTTTTATGTTCATTAAAAACCAAGTGGATGAATAGAAGAAATATCACCAATTGCTAATTCCACTGGATTACCGCCGCCTGCCGTGCGGATGACCACCATATTGTCTTTTCTCTCCATGATGATCCCTCTATATGTTTTTCCATCGGCTTCAATGAGGCAAAGCGCTCTCGGCATATTATGCGGCAGACTTGTAAGAAAATCGACTTTCTCCTCGATATTCATTTGGCTTAACGGCTTCTTCACTCGTTTTCTTCTTGGTTCTTCTTTTGTTTCATGAAATACGCCTTCTGGCTGTTTTTCTTGTTCTTGTACTGGCTCTCGATTTTGTGAATTATCTTTTTCTTGATTGATCTCCCGCTCTTGCTGTAGCGCAGGCGGCTCTTCTTTTTTCTGCTTTACTTCCTGTGATACAGGTTCTTGCACGCTCTCTTCGATTGCATCCTCTTTGGCGCTTTTTTTGGTTTCTGAAGGTTTTTCTGACTTCTTGCGCTTTCTCACAATATTTTGCATGGCCGGCGCTGATTCATCATAGCTCGGCTGAACAATATACATAAGCGGCTTTTGATTCTCATCACCTTTATTTGACATACTAATCCCTCCCGAATGATTCATTCCTTATATATATGAGAGGACACCCCAAATCAGAAGAAAAATAAAAAACAGCATACCAGTGATTGGTATGCTGCAAATCAATTATTCGTTTAGCGGGCAATGATATGGAAGCCAGAATCAACATGAAGATTCTCACCTGTCATGCCGCGGGATAAATCACTGAATAAGAATAGTGCTGTATCGCCAACTTCTTCAGGAGTCGTTGTACGGCGAAGCGGTGCACGCTCTTCAATATCCTTCAGGATCGTATTAAAGCCGCTGATTCCTTTTGCAGATAACGTACGAATTGGACCAGCAGAAATGCTGTTCACACGGATGCCTTCCGCTCCAAGATCAGCTGCTAAGTATTTCACACTTGCTTCAAGGGCTGCTTTTGCTACACCCATGACATTGTAGTTAGAGACAACGCGCTCTCCGCCTAGGTAAGTAAGTGTGACAATGCTTCCGCCTTCTGTCATGAGCGGACGTGCTGCTTTTGCTACAGCTGTTAGTGAATAGGCACTAATGTTGTGCGCTAAAAGGAAACCTTCACGGTTCGTGTTCAAATATTCACCGACAAGCTCTTCTTTGTTCGCAAATGCAATCGCATGTGCAACACCATGGATGACTTGTACTTTTTCTTTAATCGTTGCAAAACATTTTTCGATTTCTTCATCACTTGTCACATCACAAGGAAGAATAATGGAATCATCACGCTCTAGCGTGCTTGCTAGTTCTTTTACTGATTCTGCAAGACGATCTCCAACATAAGTAAAAATCAAACGAGCTCCTGCTTCGTGAAGTGAACGAGCGATCCCCCAAGCGATGCTTCGTTTATTGGCAACACCCATCACCACAATATTACGGCCTTCTAAAGAAAAGTTCATATGTATTAAAGCCTCCTATTTTTTCAAGACATAGTATTAGTACCTGATCATAATCTTATCACATATCATGAGATATTGACAATTTCCGTTGAAAGAAAGTTTTTATTTCAGAAAAAAGACCGTCCTCACAAGTGAAGACAGTCTTCTTTTTATGCTTTGACTCTGTTTTGCTGATAAGCAAAGTGGTTAGTCGGTCCGTGCCCAGCGCCAATATTCAGAGGAAATTTGATCGCCTCATGGACAAAGGTTTCTGCCGTTTCAAAGGCTTCCTTCATGGAACGACCTTTTGCTATTTCTGCCGTTAATGCCGCTGCAAATGTACAGCCTGTTCCGTGTGTATGTGGTGTATCAATATGTTCATTACTGAGTTCAAAAAAGCTTTTTCCATCGTACAAAAGGTCTGTAATGAGGCCGCCTGAAGGACTATGACCTCCTTTGATCACAACATAGCACGTGCCAAGCTCATAAAGTCGTTCTGCTGCTCTATGGCGATCGTCTTTTGTCTGAATGCGCATGCCTGTCAGCACTTCTGCCTCAGGGAGATTCGGTGTGACTGCATAACTGACAGGCAGTAACTGTGTTTTCATAGCAGAGACCGCATCTTCATTTAATAAAGAAGCGCCGCCTTTGGCAATCATGACTGGATCGACAATTAGTTTCAAGTCATATTGCTTCGTCTTTTCAGCAACGACACTGATCATGTCGGCACTCCACAGCATCCCTGTTTTAGCGGCATCTGGCAACAAGTCTTCTGCCACTGCATCAATTTGACTTTCGAGCGCCTCGATAGACAGAGGATAAATACCGTGAACGCCAAGTGTGTTTTGTGCTGTAATGGCCGTAATGGCGGACATTCCGTACACACCAAGCTCCTGAAAGGTTTTCAAGTCTGCTTGAATACCTGCTCCACCACCAGAATCAGTACCTGCGATGGTTAATGCTTTTTTAATCGTCATGTCATCTCACCCTCTCATTAGCCAATCCATTGATGATAAATCGTTCTCGCTTTCGCAATATCATTTGTCCCATGTACAAGCGCTCTGCCATCTTTGAATAAAACAAGCTTGTACTCATCCTTCTGACACGAAAGCAAATAAGGATTTTCCAACACATCCATTCCTGCTTTCTTTAGCTGACGGGCTACTTCATGCAGCGCAGGGGGTGCCCCTAGTGCACTGCGAATTTGTACAGTATTTCGTCCACATAATACATCTGCTTTTGCTCTTTGATCATATGAGAGAAATGGATATGTCTTAAGACCGCAGCTTGGACATTGTTTCTTTTTTAAAGACGTAACGGATCGAATATCAGATCGCTCGTTTGTCCATAAATCAAACGATCTTAATACCGGTGTGATGTGGTGTCCTGTTAAAAGCTTCAGTGCATCCGCCACTTGATAGGCCGCAACCTGCTGCACTACTGGACTAATAATTCCTGCTGTATCACATGTCATGCCTTGTGCAGGTAAATGCTCAAGCAGGCAGTGTAAACATGGTGTTTCACCAGGAATCACTGTGAATTGAATACCATAGCTTGCGACACAGGCCCCGTAAAGGAACGGAATTTGATGTTTGACGGCCGCATCGTTCGCAATCATTCTCACCTCAAAATTATCCGCTGCATCCACGATGATGGATGCCCCGCTGACGTACTCATCAATATTTTGAGCGGTCACGTCAAGGACGATGCCTCTCACGTGAACGTCACTGTTCACCTGTTTGAGTCTTTTCTCAGCAGCCACAGCCTTTGGCAGCCGATCAAGAACATCTTGCTCTGTGTATAGCTGCTGACGCTGCAGGTTGCTCCATTCAATATAATCTCTATCCAAAATGGTGACAGATCCTACGCCGGCACGGACGAGCATTTCAGCACTCGCTGTTCCAAGTGCCCCAGCCCCAATAATGACGGCCTTTGAGGCATGTAGCCGTTTTTGTCCTTCTGTTCCAATCGGCCTAAAAAGCTCTTGGCGTGAATAACGTGTGCTCAAAATGCTGGCATTCCTTCCTGCGGACTGCTGGCTGTTCCATAGTTTTTGAGTGGAATACGGCCTGCCTCGAAACCGAGTCTTCCAGATTCAATCGCCAGCTTCATCGCTTTGGCCATTTTCACAGGGTCCTTTGCGCCAGACACGGCTGTATTCAGTAATACAGCATCAGCACCCAATTCCATCGCATAAGCAGCATCCTTCGGCGAACCTACACCCGCATCAATAATAACTGGCACTTTTGCCTGTTCGATAATAAACGATAGATTCAGAGGGTTTAAAAGCCCTTGACCTGAACCGATTGGAGAAGCACCTGGCATAATGGCATGGACACCAAGTTCTTCTAATTTTCTTGCCAGCACCACATCATCTGACGTATATGGCAGCACGATAAAACCTTCTTCTAATAGCATTTCAGATGCTTTTAACGTTTCGACTGGATCTGGCAGAAGAGACCTTGAGCAGCCAATGACTTCTACTTTGATCATGTCACACAGTCCAGAAGCTTTCGCTAAACGGGCAATTCGCACCGCTTCTTCCGCTGTACTTGCCCCTGCAGTATTTGGCAGCAATGTATAGGCTGATAATTCGAGCTGCTCTAAAAAATTGGGCTGTGATGGTTCAAATATGTTCATTCTTCGCACAGCAAAGGTCAAAATTTCAGCTTCTGATACGTTGACCGCCTCTTTTTGAACTTCAAATGATGGATACTTTCCTGTCCCTAGTAATAGTCTTGATGTAAATGTTTTTCCGCCAATGCGCAGCATGGTGTCATCCTCCTCCTACAAAGTGAACGATTTCAATCGTGTCATTTGGTTGAATTTTTACCTGTTGAAAGGCTTCTTTATCTATAATTTCTTGGTTCTTTTCAACGATCACCACTCGGTTTTCAAGTTGATAGGCTGATAGCAGATCAAAAACCGTGCCATTTTCCTTATCGAAATCAACCATTCTTCCATTCAATTGAATTTTCATACGAACAATGCCTCCTTTCGCCCAATACGAAACGCATGAAGCCATTCCTTGTGAACAGACTCGCCCGCTATTAAGCCGCGAATGATTTCCCCCGTAATTGGCGCAAGTAAAATGCCATTTCGGTAATGTCCCGTTGCAAAAAGAATACGCTCGTCTTCTGGATGTTTTCCGATATAGGGGTGCCGGTCGCTTGTCGCTGGCCGAAGACCTGCCCAGCATTGATCAATCGGCATCTCTCGAATAGAAGGCATGAGCTGAGATGCTTTGTGAATAACTGCTTCAATACCGCCAAGTGTCGGAACGGCCTGCCAGTCATTCGGTTTCATCGTTGCACCAATCACTAGCTTACCGCTATCCCTTTGAACGATATAACAATGATCATGGTAGATGGTGTGTGCAAGCGCTGGACCGTTATTCCAAACAGACACGCATTCTCCTTTTACTGGATAGAGAGAATGTGATAACCCCAGTTCTTCTAAAAAACGGCCTGACCATACACCACTTGCTACAGTCAGATGATCACATGTGAAGATGCCTTTAGCTGTACTGACTGTCAATGTTTCTTTTCCCCTCTTCACATCAATAACGGGGGTAAACTCCTTCACATCCGCTCCATGCCGAACAGCCGCCTGCCAAAAAGCCCTGCATACCGCATATGGCTCGACATGTACATCATCTACTATCAAGCCTGCTCCTACAATGTCATCTGCTATTTGAGGCATACGTTCTTTTACGCTGCTTGCTTCAAGCCATTCAAATGTGGGCAAATGCTGCATCCGGCAAAGCGCACGCTTTTCTTGTTCTGTAAAAGCCACCTTCATAATCCCGCCCACTGATGTCCGAATATCAATGCCCGATTCATGCTGAAGGTCGACCGTTAATTTTTCATATAAAGCCTGACTTTGTCTGCCTACTTGAAAGAAAATATCTTCATCACCTTCTCCTTCAGCATGTGCACCCAGCATGCCAGCAGCCGCACTCGTCGTTTGCTTCCCGATCTCATTTGCCTCAAATAAGACAATCTGCTTTCCTGCTTTTGCAAGGTGATAAGCGATCGACATCCCTATGATTCCACCACCAATGATTGCCACATCATAATGCTTGTTCATAAGGATTCTCCTCTCGCTTTTTAGAAAATGTTTGCGCCATTTTGCGCGGCTGAGGATGAGCAAAAATCCCCGACATGACGGCTATTCCCTTTAAATCAACATGCATCAATTCTGGCAGTCGTTCTGGTGTGATTCCACCAATGACAACAACTGGAATGGACAGCGTAGAAGTCATTTCCTCCACAACCTTTATGCCTCTCGCCTGTAGTCCGGGTTTGCATGCGGTATCATACACATGCCCAAACATGACATACTCTGCCCCGTTCTTCTCTGCTGCTTTGGCTTCTTCTATCGAATGAACCGATACCCCCGCATGGAGGTGAGGAAATTTTTGTCTTAATTCCTTTGGCGAAAAGCTGTGTCCAGGAAGATGAACCCGGTGAATATTGGTCAGCAGCGCAACATCAACTCGGTCATTGATAATCAGCTTTTCTTTCGGAACACCTTCTGCTAGAAGTTGTTTCACAAGATGAACCAGCTCACCTGCTGCCTTCGATCGTTCACGAATATGAATAAAGTCTACTTCAGACGCAATGTCTTTTATTTGCTTGATGAGCTCCCTGACAGGAAGCGTATCATTTGTCACTGCGTGGAGTTCCATTTGCACCAACCCCATCTAAGCATGCTGTCTGCCACATTTCTTTTTCATACGCCATCTCCCAGAAATGGTATTCGTAATAGCTTGAAATCACGAAATTTTCTTTCATATTAGCCCGCACATGTTCTGGCGCTTTTTCTGCAAGTTCATCAAAACGGTTCACCTGTTCAAAAACAAGCTCTTTAAACCAACCCCCGCCATATGTCAAAATCCATTCTTGATAAATCGGATGGTCAGGTGTTGTTTGTTTCAGTTTTTCTCCTACCTCATAATAAAGCCAGTAGCACGGCAATAATGCGGCTAAAATTTCTTCAAAACGACCGCTTTTCACAGATCGGTACATATGCGAGGTATATGCATAAGCAGTTGGAGAAGGTTTAAAGTTTGCCAGCGCTTCATCAGAGATCTGGAGCAGTTCTGTGAACTTTCTATGCAGTGATAGCTCTGCTTCATACGTACCCTGCGCATGATATGCCATTCTGCCTGTCGTATGTAAGTCCTCACTAATGGCGGCTCCATACGACTGTACTTTTGCAAAATGAGTTAAATAGTACGAATCCTGCATCACATAATAAGTGAAACGATCGAGTGAAAGTGTGCCATCACCAATCCCTTTCACAAAAGGGTGTGTAAAGCTCCCATTCCACCATCTAGCTGCTGCTTCTTTACATTCGTTCGAAAATGTCATGTTCCTCTCCTCCTGTTTTTCCATATAAAAAAACCACTTTCCGCGTGGAAAGTGGTTTGGAATTTGTAAAAAGCATAGTCAAACACCGCACCACTTCCCTACGCAGGTATGAACCTGTTCAGGTAATGAGGGTCTAAAAGTCTACACTTTTATCTCAGCCCTTTTAAAGGACTCCCCTAGTGGATCAAACATATATTGTTGTACCTCTATCTTAATCAGGAATTGTTCATCGGTCAAGGGTTCATTGCAACTCTAATTGGGCTCTAAGTCCTGCCACATACTCCCGGGAGCCAGACACAAGTACGCGGTCACCGCTTCTAAGCGTCGTATCCCCATGCGGTACTAAGCTGTCAATTCCTCTAAAAATACGGACAAACACCAAATCGCCGGTAAAAGGAAATTCCCTCAGCATGACGTTATGATACCGATGATTGTTCATTTGAATTTGATACAAAGAAGAATCCTCATTTGTTAACAATCGAATCGCATCAGGTGCTTCAATCAATGCCCTCAGCACCGTTTTAGATGATAAGAAGTTAGAAAAGGTATCGATCCCTGCTTCCTTTAAAGTCAGCTCGGCTTCCGCTTTGTTAACACTTGCAATGACTTGTTTAGACCCTTCTTCTTTTGCAAATAAAGCAATTTCCTTATTTTTCGTTTCACTGCCTGTAGCCACAACGAGCACATCCTCTTGCCCGATGCCAGCCTGCCTGAGCGTATCATCGTCATATTGTTCAATCGCTTCAACTTCAAAGATGGAGTCAGCAAGCAAGGCTTCTTTATTTTCCTGAAAGACGTGCAAAATACGGATGTCATATTCATCCTGATGCAAATCAAGCGTCACAGGTAACGTCAGCTGATTCGCTCCAATAAACGTCACACGCTTTTTATGATTGGTTTCACGTTCTTGTTTAAATAACGCCTTAAACCAAACAGGCGTTAAAACACTCGTGAGCACAGCGACTAGAATAAGGGCTCCTGACATTTTATGATCAATGACACCAAGCCGCTCACCAATCGTTGCAGCAGCAATAACTAGGGATAACGTCGAGGTTAATAAAAAACCAGAACCGATGACTTTTTTCATGTCATACCATTTTTTTAAATAAAGAATCGGAACGAGTTTACTAAGCAATAATGCGATAAACAGCAGCGGAATCATGATCATGATGGTTGGATCTTTAAAGAGTGACCATATATTCAGGTCCACACCGACCATCACAAAAAAGATCGGAATTAAAAATCCATAGCCAAACGAGTCCAGCTGCTGTACGAGTTCTTTATTAGGCGAAAGAAGAGACACAAGCACACCTGCTAAAAAAGCCCCAAGAATATTTTCAGCACCGAGTGATTCAGATAAGGCAACTAAGACTATAATGAGAGTAAAGATGGCTCTTGTCCCAATTTGCACCGTTCCTTTTGACATGGACTGAAAAATGGACTTTGTCTTAAATACCCGGCCAAATAAATAAAGAAGAATACCTGCCGCAAATAATAATAAGAGCAACCACATGTTCCCTGTTCCATCGCCATAAATGGAGGAAAACACAGCAAGTAAAATCATTGTCACCAAATCAGCAATAACGGCTACAAGCAAAATGATTTGACCAATATTCGTTTGCATCAACTTTTCCTCTTTTAAGGTAGGAACTACCACACCCAATGAGATGGTGGAAATAATAAGCGTCATTAAAAAGGCATTTTGAATAAACCCTGCAAGAACAAACGCATAAGACAGGATAAAGGACATACAAAATACGCCAACAAAAATAATGGTCGCTGTTTTAAATGTATTCGGTTCTTTTAAACCATTTGGCAGTTCTCGCGCTTTCTTCTTTGATTCAAAAGAAGAAAAATCTATTTCAAGTCCACTTAAAAACATAAGAAAAATAAAACCTAGCATGGATAACGTATCTAGCCATGCGTCGTGTTCAACAACTAGTTGAAGACCGCTTTTTCCAATGATGAGCCCCATGATGATTTCAGCGACAACGACCGGGATGGTCAGCTTAAATCGGTGCAATAAAATGGGGGTGAAAAAGGCTACAATAATAACGACAACGAGTGATGAAACAGATGTATGCTCCATTGGCTAAAGCCTCCTAACATTCATGTTTAATTTTTAAGTTTTACGTTAAAGCATTGATTCTAACAATTGCCCAAATGAAATGAAAGCCATTCGTTATATTTTCTAAAATTCAAACTTCTTTATATCCGATAAATGGATGAAAAAATCAGGAGGAACCTTTATGAAATTCGATATCATCGGCGATATCCACGGCTGCTACGAAGAGCTGCTTACCCTCATACACAAACTAGGATACGAACTCAAACACGGACTACCTGTCCACCCTGATAAGAGAACACTGGCCCTTGTTGGTGATTTAACAGACCGCGGCCCTCGATCAGTTGCCGTGATGCAATTTGTCATACACGCCTATTCTAAGGGTGCCATCCGCTATGTGCCTGGCAACCATTGTTTTAAGCTGTATCGCTATTTGAAAGGAAATCCCGTAAAATTACTGCACGGTATTGAAACAACGGTGAACGAAATCAAAAACCTGCCGCATGATGAACAAACCATTTTATCACGTGAATTTAAACATTTATTTGAAAAGGCACCGCTTTATGATGTACTGATTCCGAATGAACTGATCATTGCACACGCAGCAATGAAGGAAAAGGATATTGGCAAAAAACCGAACAAACAGATGAGGTCTTATCTATTATTTGGAGCAGTCACCGGAGAAACATGGCCAGACGGTCGACCTGTCAGGAAGGACTGGGCAAAGGAATATCACGGAAAACCATGGATTGTGTACGGGCATACACCCGTAAAAGAACCAAGATTTATCGGTAGAACGGTTAACATTGATACAGGCTGCGTCTTTGGCCACAAGCTCTCTGCCCTTAGATATCCAGAGCTTGAGACAGTATCTGTTCCTTCATCTATGCCATATGATGATTCAAGATTTCAGCATTTCACGCAATAAAAAACCCGGTCCACCTTGACAGGTGACCGGGTTTACTTGTTTACTGAAGCAATAATGTCATATCATCCGGCAAAGGAGCCGAAAAGGTCATGGACTCCCCAGTTATCGGATGCGGAAAAACAAGGGTTTCACTATGAAGTGCCTGCCTGCCTATTCTCTCGCTTGTTCCACCATATAGCGTATCTCCAACAAGCGGATGACCAAGGAATTGCATGTGAACACGAATTTGATGTGTTCTTCCCGTTTCAAGGGTGAGGGACACATCAGACATATCTAAATGAGTATGTACCGCCAGCACCGTATAATGTGTTACGGCTTCCTGACCAGATTCATCCACCATTCGTTCAATAATGCTGTCCCCTTTTCGAGCAATTTTTGCTCTAATTGTTCCTTCCTTTTGCGTGATCATGCCATGTGTCATGGCTCTATACGTTCGCTTGACTTCCCCTTTTTTCTGCGCCTTTGATAAAAGGCTGTGTGCAAAGCGATGTTTAGCGACTAACATGACACCAGAAGTATCACGATCAAGACGGTTCACCAAGTGGACAGTCAGCCGAACGGACTGCTCAGCATAATGGTGAAGCAGTCCATTTGCAATACTATGCTCAGGGTGCTCTCGAGAAGGAATCGATGGGATATACGGCTTTTTATTCAGCACAAGCACGTGCTCGTCCTCAAATAAAATATCAAGTGGAATGGCCGAAGGTTTTAGCCCTTCACTCACTTTTTCCTCGGGAAATAAAATGGTGAGCCTGTCTCCCTCGCGCAGCTCATATCTCACGGTCACATGCTCTCCATTAATCAGAAGGTCACCGCCATCAAATTTAATATCTGTCAGCATTCTTTTTGAAATGCCAAGATCGATTAAGTAGTCCTTCAGCAGCCTGCCTTCTTCTTTGGCTGATATGGTTTTGTTTATCTTAAAGTATTCCAGCGAGAACAACCTCTTTCTTATTCTCCTTTGCCGATAAAGGAATCTTGCACCCTTTTCCAAAACGGAAATGGTCTAAATCGGGCAAACCGGACATTCTCGTCTGCCACTCGGCATTGAATGGATTTCACATCTTTATGCAGCAGCGACAAATGATCTATCGTCACCTGAAAATCCACATCATTAATCGGTTTGATCACACACGTATGGTGGTCCGGCAAAATGAGCGGCGAACCGACCGTTCTAAACACTCTGTTGTTGATTGAAGCCATTTCTGCCAGCTGGATCGCCCTAATGGATGGGTGAATAATAGCCCCGCCAAGTGCCTTATTATAGGCTGTACTGCCAGATGGTGTAGATAAACAAAGACCGTCTCCTCTGAATGTTTCAAAAAGCTGACCCCTAATCTCAACATCTGCCACAAGTGTACCTTCCATACTTTTAATCGTACATTCATTCATTGCTAAATATTTTTCTTCCCTGCCCCCATCGTTGTACCTGACGATGACTTCAAGAATCGGATATTCCACAATATGATAAGGCGTTTTGGCAATGGCTAACACAAGCTTTTCAATTTCACTCGGGACCCAGTCCGCATAAAAACCAAGATGGCCTGTATGTACGCCGACAAAAGCGGTTTCGTTCAGACGGTTGCTATACCGGTGAAAAGCGTATAAAAGGGTTCCGTCTCCGCCAACTGTAATGACGAGATCGGGTTCCTCTTCATTTAATTCCATTCCAAAATCCAATAAGTAGGTCTGTATTTTATTTTTAAGTGTGTCAGATACAGAATTCCCTTTCGAAGAAACTGCAAATTTCATGAATTCTTCTCCTTTTCCACCTTGCTGCGACGAGAAAGCAGCATCATATTTGATCAAGCTTAGGCTCAGCTATCGTTTTTCTTTTTCCGGGAAAATGCCACTTGCGCTTCTTGAATTTCCCCTCTGATTTCAGACATCTCATCATCAAGAAGAGATGCTGCCTCAGAAGCTCTTTGAAGGCGCTGCTTGACCTTCTCCGGGATATTCCCGCTATATTTATAATTCAGAGAATGCTCGATGGTCGCCCAAAAATTCATGGCTAATGTACGGATTTGGATTTCGACGAGGAGCTGCTTCTCTCCATTGATCGTTTGCAGCGGATATAACACAACAAGGTGGTACGAGCGGTATCCGCTTTCTTTATGTTCTGCAATGTAGTCGCGTTTATCTACAACCACGAAATCTTTTCGTGACTGAAGCATTTTCTTGACGACTTGTATATCTTCTACAAATTGGCACATAATGCGAAGCCCTGCAATATCCTGCATCGTTTCAATCTCATGCATCGGGATGTTTTTACGCTTTGCCTTTTCCAATATGCTGGCAACGGGTTTCACTCGGCCAGTGACAAATTCTACTGGTGAATGGTCATCCTCAAATTCATACAGTTTTCGAATGCCTTTTAGTTTCACTTTTAATTCTTCGACTGCTTGCTTATATGGTGCGAGGAATTGATCCCATTGTTTTTTGTCCATGAAACTTCCCCCAATTCCAAATACCTAATTATTTCAGAGGAATGTGCTCTTCACTTTCTCTTCCATATCTCCGTAATTGGCATTGTCTTTAATATTGTCGATTAAATAGTTTAATTCCTGATGAAGTTGAATGAGTTCTAACGTTTGCTCTTCCGCCGCCAAATAGACAGGGATTTCAAGATTCATTGCTTCTTTTAATGGAGCCCATGTATGTTCTCCTAAAATAAGATACGTAAAAGACTCCTCAGTCTCAAGTATGTAAACGAACGCAAAGTGATCAGAATCAACAAGCATTTGTCCTGATGCTTTTGCTTTTTGAATTTGCTCATCTGACTGGACCGTCAAGATCAGCCTGTCTTCTTTTAAAGTTGCTTCTGTGATTTCAATTCTGTTTTGCATCATGATCTCCTTTACAACAAAGTACAGCTTTATTTTATCATATCAAGTTCAATATTGATAAACCGAACTTTTTGAGAAAATTTGATTTCTCCATTTCGTTGTTCATTTTGCCTCATTTAGCATCTATATACGTCTCTTTTTAAGGAATAAATAAGAAAAAAAGAAGCTTTTCATGTACAATAATCATATTTCCTCTAAATGAAAGGTTGATGTCAAAATGGCACAGGAAATTGAGATAGAACTAAAACAATTATTAATGAAAGAAGAATTTGAACAGCTAAAAGAATATTTTCAATTAAAGGACGAGGACTTCCACACTCAAACCAACTATTATTTTGATACACCTCAATTTGATATAAAATCCAAATTCGCTGCATTACGAATGAGAGAAAAAGGCGGGCAGTGGGTCCTCACATTAAAGGAACCGCATGAGATCGGCCTTTTGGAAACTCACCAAACGATCGATCCTCCCGCAAGTCTTGAACATTTCCACCTGCCTGAAGGTGAAGTGGCAGACAGATTAGTACACCTTCACATTCAAAAGGATCAAATCGTGTATTTTGGTTCACTGGAAACGTCAAGAGCAGAAAAAATGATCAAAGAAGGCTTAATTGTTTTGGATCACAGCCGATATTTAACAGTAGAGGACTATGAACTTGAATTTGAAGTGAGCGATTTAGACATTGGACAAGCCGCTTTCACAGCATTGCTTCAGCAATTTCAGATCCCACCAAGACACACGAAAAACAAAGTCGTACGTTTTTATGAAGAAAAAATGAAAACAAAAGAATAGATGAATTCCTTGAAGGAGGAACATGATGAACGTCAATCAACTTCAATCCTTTATGCAGCTTCAAGCACTCAAAACGTTACAATCTGATAATGGACAAACACAACTCACAGCTGGACATGAATCAAGCGCTGAGACTTCATTCCAGTCGCTGTTGCAAGATTTTTTAGGCGGATCAGAATTATCTCGTCTCCCGCTTTCCATTTCTGCTTTCATGGGATCGGACCCATCAACGTCTCCGAACACGCAATATGCACGAATGAACCCATATTTATCTGCGATAGCAGGCAGTGAACAGCTTCAATCTCAGTCTCTTTATGCAAATGACAGCCAATTGAATACCGCAAATGGTATTGGAAACGTCTTAAACAATAGCTACACACCGCCGCTTCAAAAAGCTGTTTCAGGCTCTTCATCAAAAGAGATTAATCAGATCGTCTCACAAATGGCTCAAAAGCACGGAGTTCCAGAAAAGCTGATCCACGCAGTGATCAAGCAAGAATCCGGTTATCGCACGAATGCTGTCAGCCATGCTGGTGCACTTGGACTGATGCAGCTTATGCCGTCTACGGCTAAATCACTTGGCGTGAACAATGCCTTTGATGCAGCCCAAAACATTGAAGGCGGAACGAAGTATTTAAAACAAATGCTGCAAAAATATAATGGAAATGTCTCACTTGCCTTAGCCGCTTATAACGCAGGCTCAGGGAATGTAGATAAGTACGGAGGCATTCCTCCATTTAAAGAAACACAAAATTATGTAAAGAAAATCACAGCTCAATATTTCGCCTAAACCGAAGAGAATAACCTCTTCGGTTTTTTGTATGTCGCTTTTCACCCTTTTTTGACTGAATGTGTTATGATATGGTCAATTGAACACGGAACCTGTCTCCCTCACTATTCCCAAAGGACCAAAGCGGTTTGTTTGTGGAATTGAGTAGAGGTTGTTAAAATAAGTATACAAGAATAGAAACAACAAAATAGAACAAACTGAATATCACTTTTGAAATACATGAAATTCGCAATAGGGTGAGCCATCCTATTAGCTACGAGTTAAAGGAGTAGTCAACATGGTACAATCGTTTAACGCACCTTACGAAGCGGTTGGAGAGGAACTTCTATCGCAACTTGTTGATACTTTTTATGAAAATGTAAAGTGTCATCCTTTGCTTCATCCTATTTTCCCGGATGACTTAAAAGAAACAGCAAGAAAACAAAAACAGTTCTTAACTCAATATTTAGGCGGACCGCCGCTTTATACTGAGGAGCATGGTCACCCAATGCTACGGGCGAGACATCTCCCTTTTCCGATTACTGAGGAGCGAGCGGACGCATGGCTTGAATGCATGGAGGATGCAATGGATCAAGTAGGACTAACCGGCGATATTCGTGACTTTTTATTTGAGCGACTGTCTTTGACGGCTCGTCACATGGTCAACCAAATACCTGAAAAGGACGGACGATCTTGAGCTGCAATCCGCATGAGCAATATTTCTCACATTGTCACGGACATCCTCAAAAGCCGATTGAAATCTATGTATTCATTGATCCTCTCAGCCCGGACTGCTGGTTATTAGAGCCATCAATTAAAAAGTTGAAAATGAAATATGGCCGTTTCTTCACTTTACGAACGGTTACAAGTTCTAGTATTAATGCTTTGAACCGGAAACGAAAAAAACATTTACTAACCGAAGCGTGGGGGAAATTTGCCACGAAAACTCAGACCAAAAAAGAACAAATGCTGTCTGAACAAATTGTGACATCACCTTATCTCGCCTCTCTTGCATTAAAAGCAGCTGAACTTCAGGGCAGAAAATGCGGAATGAAATTTTTACGACTCATTCAAGAATCGCTTTTTTGCCATCAGCAGGACGTCACCAGTGAACAAGTCTTGCTAGAAAATGCAAAAACGGCTGGACTGGACATTGAAGAGTTCCAGCGAGATATCCATTCTCAAAGTGCTGTCAAAGCGCTCCAATGTGATATGAAAATCGCAGCTGAAATGGATGTATCTGAGCTTCCCACTTTCGCCTTTTTTAATACGATCAATGGTGAAGAAGGATTAAAGATTTCAGGTGCATATTCTTACGATATTTACGAGGAAATTCTCTTTGAAATGATTGGCGAAAAACCAACACCTTCAGAACGACCGCCAATTGAATGGTTTATCGCTTACTTTCAATTTGCATCAGCAAAAGAAATTGCCGTTGTATATGACCTGACACTTGAAGAAGTTGAACGCGAGATGAAAAAGCTCGCATTTGCTAAAAAGGTAGAACGTGTACAAGTACATCAAGAAATGTTTTGGCGTTATACAGAAGGAGACAATCATTCAGATCTTGACGTTTACCGCTGTGAGAATGAACATGGGTGCTGACCCATGTTTTTTCTTTACCCCCAAAAAAGAACGCTTGTTCTATTTATAAGTACGAAGAAACCGCGCCGGGATAAGCGCGGTTTCACTATGTCTTAACGACAACAAAGGGGATGGGAGAAATTTTTCACGGTCAAACAAAGGGGTAATGTTTGTATGTGATTAATTTCACATCTGTAGTATATCAAATTTTGTCGACTTATGACAACCGATATACTATATGTTCATATTTTTGTCACAAAACATAAGAGGACTGTCACTTTCATATAGTGAAAGTAACAAAAAAATGGGGGGATCTGCATGCGCAGCACAACCATTGGACTTGTTGCCATTGGCTTATGTTTCTGTTTAAATATCTTAGGCTTAATGAAGATGCTGCCTCTTTACCTGACATCTCCACTCCTATTCGCTTCCATACTCTTTACACTCTATCGAATGAATCACCGAAAAACCTTCAAAGGTTTTAAAGCGTAATCATTGAATGTACAAACCTCGTTCATATAGACGAGGTCTAGCGTGTAGGCAAACCCTCGCATTCGGTGTCAGTCCTGCAAAGGTTTTCTATCACGCTAAAAAGAAGTCAAAGGGCTTAAATCAAGTTCATTTTAGCCCTTTGTCAACAATCTGGTCTTTTTTATTTCAAGAAAAAACTCCTGCCAAAAGGTGAGTTTGCACTCACACATCTGACAGAAGTCTTCTCGTTACTCACCAGTCTTTGAGATGAGCTCTTCCATTTCCTTTAATTTTTCTTCAAACAATTGACATGCTGCCTCAATTGGTTCTTTTGATGCCATATCTACACCAGCTTTTTTCAGCACGTTGATTGGATAGTCAGAGCTTCCTGCTTTAAGGAAATCTGTATAGCGCTCCACCGCAGGTTTCCCTTCTTCTAAAATTTGTTTACTTAATGCCTGAGCCGCACTATAGCCTGTCGCATATTGATACACATAATAGTTGTAATAGAAATGCGGAATTCGCGTCCATTCTAATCCGATTTCCTTATCCACAACCATACCGTCGCCAAAATACTTCTTATTCAGGTCGTAATACAGGTTCGTCATAAACTCTGGCGTTAATGCCTCCCCTTCTTGCGCTTTCACATGAATCAGGTGCTCGAACTCTGCAAACATCGTTTGTCTGAATACCGTCCCTCTAAATCCTTCTAACAAGTGATTGAGCACATACAAGCGCTGCTTTTTGTCCTCTAAATGATTGAGTAAGTATTCACCTAGTAATGCTTCATTTGTTGTAGAAGCTACTTCCGCTACGAAAATGCTGTAGTTTCCGTACGGATATGGCTGATGCTTTCTTGTATAGTAGCTATGAACAGAGTGACCAAATTCATGAGCCAGCGTAAATAAATTATCAATATTATTTTGCCAGTTCATTAAGATATAAGGATTCGTACCATAGCTTCCAGAAGAATACGCGCCGCTTCGTTTCCCTTTATTCTCATAAACGTCTACCCAGCGATTTTCGAGTCCCTCTTTTAATACCGAAACATATTCTTCTCCTAATGGCGCTAACCCTTTCAGCATATAATCCTTTGCTTCATCATAGGTCAGCTTCATGCCAGCATCTTTTACTAATGGTGTATACAAGTCATAATTGTGCACTTCATCAAGCTTTAATACCTTTTTACGCAATTCAATGTAGCGGTGTAATAACGGTAAATATTGATGAACTGTATCAATTAGATTGTCATACACTTCTTCAGGAATACTGTTGCGTGATAACGCTGCTTCTCTTGCAGATTTGTAATGACGTACTTTCGCATAAAAATTATCCTTTTTAATCGAGCCGCTGAGTGTAGACGCCAAAGTATTCTTATATTGATCATACGTTTTATAAACGGCTTTAAAAGCATTCTTTCTCACTTCACGATCATCACTGTTTAAAAAGGTAATGAAGTTGCCATGAGTAATTTTCTTTTCTTTTCCATTTTCATCCTTAACAGAAGGGAACGAAATATCTGCATTATTAAACATACTAAACGTAGTGGATGATGTTGATAAAGGTTCAGAGGCTTCAGCTAATAAAGCTTCTTGCTCTTCACTTAAAATATGCGGACGCTCCTTGTTAATTTCTTCGAGAGCGTGAGAATAAAGTTTTAATTCTTCTTTTTCCAAAATGAATTGCTGCAGCTTATCTTCTTGAATAGATAAAATTTCCGGAACAATATAGGCAGATGTACTAGACAACTGTGTAAATAAATTGGATGCTTTATCATTTAAAGCCTGAAATGATGAATTTGTTGTATCTTCATCATATTTCATATGCGCATATGTATAAAGCTTGCCAAGCTTTTCAGAAAGTTGATCCTGAAATGTTAGGGCTTCATACAAGACATCAGCAGAATGGGCCAGCTTGCCTTTAAATTGGGCGAGCTTCGGAATTTCTTTTTTTACAGCTTCGAATTCCTTATTCCAAGAATCGACACTTTCAAAAATATCTTCAAGGCGCCATTTGTTTTCTTCTTTTACTTCGCTTCTGTCTGGTAAATGATTGTTGTTATTTTGTGAAGTCATATGAATCCCCCTTGCATGAGTTGTGTTGAACCAACCTTTCGGAAAGTGAAAGAAATTGGTGTTGTATTTATCTTCTTTGTTTTGAACTATGTTTGTCAAATCATATGCAGAAATAAATACCAAACAAACTAAAAAAATGAGAAAAAAGCGTTTCTTTCTATTCAATAGCAGCACCACCTTTTTCTTATCATGATCAAAGTGGGCATGAAACATGCTAATGAAATAAGAAAGTATCTCGTTTTATCGCTTCATCTGCTGTTCGTATAGGCTTTTGATTCGACGTTACTTGATAATTACCCTCTTTCGTCATGTATAAAAACCCTAGTTTCACAAGCGCCCGTACATATGAAATGATCACCTCTTTGATTTCTTCTATTGTGACATTGGCATATCGGAGCTTCACTTCTTTATGCTGGACACATCGCTCAATTTCTTTTAAAAGAAGATGAATGGTCACTTGTTCTTTTTCCTTTCTAACCATCCAATCATAAAGACATCCTTGCCACACATAAACAGGGCTTGAAAAGATATATGCTTCTGTCAGGGGGATAAATAATTCTGTCGGTAGAAATGGCCATGCTGTTTGATGATGCTCATAAAAAATGGTTCTTAAACGCTTGCTTTCATTTGCTAAAATGCGGGGTGGCCGCTCCCTAAATTGCCGAATACACTTGAGCCACTCTTTATACAATTGATGATTACTCGAGGAAACAGATAAGAGTGCTGATAGTTGGCGATAAGCTGAAGGCGGTCTAACGGTCATTGAGGCACATATTTTCGTTGGCTGAAACACGAGAAGTTGATCCAGGTGGATGAATCTATTTTGGATCGGACAATAAAAAATGAGTCTCCTATTCTTTGACTGCCTTAAAATGCCCCAATGAATGGAGGAGAATGAAAAGAGCTGGCCACCCATTCGCTTTAAACGATTCGCCCCTATGATCCATATAGGATAGAGCCCCGCAGCACGGAGACCTTCCGTTCGTTTATGTAGCTCTTTCCACGAAATATTTGCACATTGAAATTCGATGGCATAGCTTTTATTTTCTATAGCAACGGTCACATCAGGGCGCTGCTGAATGTTTGAAACATACTTCTCTAGTAACGGCTCATATCCAAGCTGCGTGAGCCAATCCTTAAGAGCCATTTTCCCTGCCTGATGATAAGCTGTTTCACCGGTGGACGCTAATGGACATGCCGAGAGCTGTTTATGTGCAAAATGATGGACACGATGCTCACCTAGCTTTAATAGAACCTCCTGCCTACATTCAGGACAGTAAAATTTGCACGTAGCTCTTACATGCTCTAGCCGCCTTTTAGTCAGATGTTGTGTGATGCGAATCAGTTTGCCATTCTCCATGATCGCTGCATTCATATATTTCGCCCCTTGCTCTTTGATGACCGTATTATAGCTTTTTCTCTCACAAGAAAGCGAATATCGAAAATGAACTTTTATCGTATCAAAACACGATTTCAACCTACTTTCCCTTAGTAAAATAAAAAATCCCCCTTTTAGAAAAGGGGGGAAAATACAATTTTTATAAAAGTGGTGATAACAATCTTGCTGTTGATTCAAACAGCCTCACCCTCAAAGGTCTCTTCGCAAATTCTTCTGGAACAATTTCATGCGACTGCTCTAAATCACCTAAGAAGTCGTTGACCAGCTTCTCTGTACTTTTTGTTTTATAGAGGAAAGCATTCACTTCAAAGTTCAGATGAAAACTTCTCATATCCATATTTGCTGTACCAATTGATGCTAGCTCACTATCCACAATGATAAACTTACTATGCATAAAGCCTTGATCATATTCATATACCTTCGCACCTGCTTCTAAAAGTTCGGGGAAGTATGAACGGGACGCATGAAATACGATGCGTTTATCTGGATTTTTCGGCGCAATGATTCGCACATCGACTCCGCTCAAAGCTGCAATTTTCAGTGCGGACAAAATATCATCATCAGGTACAAAATAAGGTGAAGCAATCCAAATTGATTTTTTGGCGGAGATAATCATTGAGAAAAAGAGATTTTTAATGACTTCCCACTGTTTATCAGGACCACCAGCAATCATTTGTACGCCTTCTGCTCGACTCTCCATATGACTGAAATCTTTAAAATAATCCACACCCGAGCATCTTTCATTGGTCATGTAATACCAATCCTGCATAAAAATCTGCTGCAAATCACGAACGGCCTCACCTTTAATCATCAGGTGGGTATCACGCCAAAATCCATATTGTCTGCTTCTACCCATATATTCGTCCCCAATGTTTAGCCCGCCGACAAATCCTACTTCTCCATCAATCACCACGATTTTCCGGTGATTTCGGAAATTGATTTTATTATTTAATAAGGGCAGTCTCACTGGTAAAAACGGAACGATCTGCACGCCAGCCTTTTCTAAGTCAGCAATATATTGACGGGAGAGTTTTAGGCTGCCTACATCATCATATAAAAAGCGGACAATCACACCACTTTTTGCTTTCTCGATTAAAATGTCCTTTAATTCTTGTCCCAGATCATCATGACGGAGAATATAATATTCTAGATGAATGTGATGTGTTGCTTTTTTGATCTCTTCAAAAATATGAGAGAACGTTTCTTCTCCATTGGTCAGAACTTTAGAGGATGTGCGATACGTAATAGGGGTATGTCCAAGTCTGTGGGCCAGTTTAAATAAGAGCTGCTGATGGTCACCCATATGAGTCATTTTTTCAATTGCTTCTCTGTGGATACGTTCATCTTCCTGGACAAGCTGTTCGTCTAGTACCGCTTTCTTTTCAAAAAGTCTGCGCTTTTTAATATTGCGTCCAAAGAAAATATAAAACAAAAACCCGAAAAGCGGAAAGCTCCCAAGCAGCACAAGCCACGTAATCGTTTGAGAGGGGTTTCTGTTTTCTAAGAAAATGACAAACCCGATGAAGATAATCGATAAAGTGAATAGAACACTGACAGAACTTAATACACTTACCGCTAGATCACCGGCAAAAATTTGGATAATCAAATAAGCACCTATCGTAATGATAAGAAAAAATAGAACTTTGACTACATTTCTCATTTCATTTTCTCCTTGCCGATCACTTTATTTACTTTTTCATTCAGATAAAAAAGTCGATTCCTCTATAGAAATCGACTTTTGGTTGTTACGAGAAGTGCTGTTGAATCGTTTCAAGCGCATTCTCTTTGACAATCAGCTGACCGTATTCTTGCAGTCTGTAGATGCTGACCACTGATTCATGAGCATATTCAAGCAGAATACTAAGCTTATTCTCCACCTGCTCATCTGACAAATCCTCGTGGAAGTCAACATATAGATAATAACGGTTTTCAAACGAATATAAACTTGTCGTAAAATCCTGCATATTTAATTGAGAAAGTGCAATCAAATCTTCAAAGTCATCCATTTTCAATACGAACTGAAGTTGAAGTTTTTTGTCCTTCTCATTATGATCTTCTTGATCTTGCTCTTCTTTATGAAAATCATCAAGCAGAGCATCTAAACTTTCTTCATCTGTTTGATCTTTTTTATCTTCTGGAATCGGCAATTCGAGCTTTTGTCCATCTTTAGAAAGTTGGGCTTTTGTCACGACAATTTCAAGACCTTTATCAAGTGCCTGTACTTGAATCCAAAGTGGTCCCTCTACTGCAAATTCTTCTTCTTCGTGCACTTCGTCCATCACTTCCCAGAACAGCTCTTCACTGCGCTCACGATTATACCAAATCTCTTCACGGTCAAAACCGCGATCTTCAATATCACCGTAGGAAATATAAAATTTGACTGTATGTTCATTTATTCTTTCGATTTCCATTTTGCCAACCTTCCCTTCTATATAAGATGTTGAAGGGACATACAAGCTCCCAATTAATAGTACTTTACTACACTTTACCCGTTCCGTCTACATGTTAACCATTTAAAGAAATGAGGTATTGCTGTGTACTGTCTATTTTATGATAAAACATGAATAAAAGAAATAAAAACGCATTTTTTGCAGAGAAAACTTGCAGAAACATATATTTGAATTGTCCTCATATATTGGTTGTACGAGCTATTTTAGTGAAATGAGGTGAACTGGATGGAAACAGAGTGGATCGTATCCTTACTGATGATTATTGGCATAGACCTCATATTAGGCGGAGATAATGCATTAATCATTGCGATGGCCAGTCGAAGCTTATCAAATGAAAAACGAAACAAAGCCATATGGATCGGCACACTTTTGGCAGTGCTGATGAGAATTACCATGACTGGTGCTGCCGTTTATTTATTGACCATCCCATATTTGCAATTTATCGGCGGTCTCTTTCTCCTTTATATAGGATACAATTTGTTAATTGAACAAAAGAAAGAATCCATTCGGATTAAAAGCAGCGGCTCCCTTTGGCGTGCTGTTCAGACCATCGTGATTGCAGATCTTTTTATGTCACTTGATAATGTGATTGCTGTTGCAGGGGCGGCTAAGGGGAACATGGTGCTCACTGCCTTTGGCTTAATGATTTCAGTCCCGATTATTATTTGGGGGAGTAAGCTGATTCATGCAGCACTAACCAAGTTTCCGATTCTTTTATACGGAGGGAGTGCCCTTTTAGCTTTTACTGGCGGAGAAATGATTGTCCGTGATGTAAAACTGAATGAATTTATGGCGCAGCATACTACACTTGAATTGTTGCTTCCTTTTTTAACCGTCGCAACCGTTATTTTAGCCAGTCTCTTTTACGAACAAACGGCTGAAAATAAATAAAAAAAGCTGCCAAATGATCGGCAGCTTTTCGTGTTGTCTATTAGTTAGCAAGTCGCTGAGCTTCTCGAAGTTGGAATGTACGAACCGTTCTAGGAAGGAAACGTCTAATTTCATCTTCGTTGTACCCAACTTGCAGTCTTTTTTCGTCCAAAATAATTGGACGTCTTAGAAGACCAGGGTGCTCATTGATTAGTTTATACAATTGTTGAAGCGGCATTGTCTCAACATTTACATTTAGTTTTTGGAATACTTTAGAACGTGTTGAGATAATTTCATCTGTACCATCTTCCGTCATACGAAGAATCTCTTTGATTTCATCGATTGAAAGAGGCTCAGAAAAGATATTTCTCTCTTGGTATGGAATATTGTGCTCTTCTAACCACGCTCTTGCTTTTCTACATGATGTACAGCTTGGTGATGTGTATAATGTTACCATAAATCTTCACTCCTCAATTTGTAGAATGAATATTGATCTGTATTCTTAAATTAAAATTGTTCTAAATAAGTAATCTTTATAGTGATTATACTATAAAAAAGTAAGTGTGAACAGATTTTCTTGCAATTTTTGTGACAAAAACTAGACAATTTCATTCTTTTTGTGCTGATGTTTGAAGTCTGAACATTCTCATTTAGTCGAGATGATCGAAAATATTTTTTTGTTTTCTATTTTCAACGAGCTTCAGCACATCATCAACATCCTCATACGATTGTCCATACCATTCTTCGTCTTTATACGTATGGATTCTTTCGTACGTCTTTCTCATGGCCTCCATCATTTCTTCCTCATTATCTGTACGAGGCGACCAATAAAGAATTTCCATGCGGTTCACTTCATTCGTTGCAAGTGACCTGCGTTTATAACCAATTGATTCAGCATGCTTGAAGTGCTCTCTCTGATAAAACTTTAGGCGTTTTGCAGTATCTGCATCATCTTCATCTACAGGCTCGACCTCAAGCAAGATCGGTTTTCTTTTTTCCTTCAGCTTATGAATGAGCTTTGAGCCGAGGCCTTCACCTCTTGCATCCTTGGAAACAAATAAATAATCAATAAAGATGAAAGAATCAAATTCAGCGTACATCATCACATGATGAGGCCCTTCTTCTTTATGATAAATATCACTTCTTTCCTTTAATAAAGCTTCCATATGCTCTTTTGACTTCATTTCTTCTATCGGGAAGTATTCACTGAGCTTTTCATACCAATTCATGGATCCGCTCCTTATGATGTAGTTAAGAACCACTTCCTTATCTATTCCCGATTTCCTGCTATTTAAACGCCTGTACTAGTAAGACGCATCAATGCCATTAGTGGTTTCACTTTTTTTCAAGAGAAAGCAAAAAAGTTTTATATCGAACGATTCATGAGCATTTGAAAGCAAGCAAACAAAAGAAGTGTCATGGCGATCTGAAACATGATGAAATAAAGGTACTTCATACGCCGGACTTCTTCCTTCTGTTTATTCGTGCGCCGATACAGAGCAAATTCAACCGAAAACGAAATGATGCAAATAAGCACTAAAAATGCGAGCATCCACTTTCCTCCGTTTGGTTTCGATAAAAAAGATATTGAAAAAAGCATCGTGACGATAAAAAAGTGAAGACATGAATAGCGAAACGTCTTCCATAACAACATTTGATTTCCTCCTGGTTTACTCACTTTACATAAAAATTACCATCAACTTGTTTTTTTGTAAAATAAAAAAAGAAGCACTGATATCGCAGTGCTTCTTCTCTGTTCTTATTGTTTTGCTTTGATCTCTTTGAATTCTTCCTCAGTACAGCTGACAAAGTGACCTGGCTTCACTTCACGAAATTCCGTATTTGTTCCTTTATGAACAGATGGATCGTATTTAATCCGTTTGCGGTTACGCTCATAATCAGGATCTGGAAGCGGAATCGCAGATAGTAATGATTTTGTATATGGATGAAGCGGGTTTTCATATAATTCATTCGCTGGTGCCAGCTCAACCAATTTCCCAAAATACATCACGCCGATACGATCGCTGATATATTTCACCATGGAAAGGTCATGGGCAATGAATAAATACGTTAAGCCCTTTTCTTCTTGCAGCTCTTTCATTAAGTTGACGACCTGCGCTTGGATCGACACATCTAGTGCAGAGATTGGCTCATCGGCAATGATGAAATCCGGCTCAACAGCTAACGCACGAGCAATCCCAATACGCTGCCTTTGACCACCTGAAAATTCATGCGGGTATCTATTCGCATGCTCTTTATTCAAACCAACCGTTTCAAGCAATTGATACACACGCTCTTTACGTGCTTGTTTTGTTTTCGCAAGACCATGAATGTCAATACCTTCTGCAATGATATCAAGCACTGTCATTCTAGGGTTAAGTGAAGCATATGGGTCTTGGAAAATCATCTGCATTTGACGATTAAATTCAAGCATTTTTTGTCTTGATTTCTTTCCGTGTACGCTTTCTCCTTTATAGAGAACTTCGCCATCTGTCGCATCATAAAGTCTTATGATTGAACGGCCAGTTGTCGACTTTCCACATCCAGATTCACCTACAAGTCCAAGTGTTTCACCTTTATAAATATCAAATGAGACACCATCAACTGCTTTTACAGTCCCTCTTGCTGTATGGAAATGCTGTTTTAAATTTTTAATTTCTAACAGTTTTTCTGCCATGCTATTCACCCTCTTTTACTAATACAGGTTTTTCGTAGCTACCTTCTAGTTCACGCATTCTCGCCTTTACGGAAGCAGGCGGTTCAACTTTAGGGGCATTCGGATGAAGTAGCCATGATTTCACATAATGCGTATCTGATACTTTGAACATTGGTGGTTCTTGTTCAAAGTCAATTTTCATTGCATAATCGCTCCGGAGTGCAAATGCATCTCCTTTCGGCGGGTTTGTTAAATCTGGTGGTGTTCCTGGAATCGCCGTTAGTTTCCCTTCAGCTCCTCCATCTGTGTCTAGGCTTGGCATAGATGCTAAAAGTCCCCATGTATATGGATGTTTCGGATTGTAGAAAATTTCATCAACAGTCCCTGTCTCCACAATCTGTCCAGCATACATAACGGCTACACGATCAGCAACATTGGCCACAACACCTAGATCATGGGTAATAAAGATAATAGATGTTTCGACTTTTTGCTGAATTTCTTTCATTAATTCTAAGATTTGCGCCTGAATGGTTACATCAAGTGCAGTCGTTGGCTCATCAGCAATCAACAGCTTTGGGTCGGCTGCAAGTGCCATCGCGATGACAACCCTTTGTCTCATCCCGCCACTAAATTCATGCGGATATTGTTTGATTCTTTTTTCAGGCATTGGAATCCCAACAAGCTCTAAAAGTTCAATGGCTCTTTTTTCAGCCGCTTCTTTTGAGATTTGTTCATGCTTGAAAAGTACTTCTGTAATTTGTTTCCCGACCTTCATGGTTGGGTTCAAAGAAGTCATCGGATCTTGGAAGATCATCGAAATGTCTTTTCCTCGAATGGTTTGCATTTGCTTTTCCGTTTTCTTGACAATATCTTGCCCATCAAATAAAATCTCTCCGCGCTTGAAATAACCTGGCGGCATCGGGATTAATCGCATGATGGCCTGTGATGTTACACTTTTACCAGAACCAGATTCACCTACAATAGCAAGTGTCTCGCCTTTATTTAAGTGGAAGTTCACACCACGAATGGCTTGAACCTCTCCACCATATGTTTTAAATGAGATTGCAAGGTCTTTCACCTCTAGAATACGTTCACGTTCCATCCTAATCACTCCTTATTTACGCAACTTCGGATCTAAAGCGTCTCTTAGTCCGTCTCCAACCACGTTAAAACCAAACATTGTAATACAGATAAATGCGGCTGGGAACCATAATCTCCATGGATAATACGTCATGGCCGGAATTCCGTCAGAAGCCATTGTTCCCCAGCTAGCTAATGGAGCCGGTACACCAAGCCCTAGATAGCTTAAGAATGCTTCTGTGAAAATAGCAGAAGGAATCGTTAATGTCATTGTGACAAGAATCGGTCCCATTGAGTTTGGAATCAAGTGTTTAAATAAAAGTCTAGATGTTTTTGCACCTAATGTTTGTGCTGCAAGAACGTATTCTTGGCTCTTCAATTGTAAAACTTGCCCTCGAACGATACGTGCCATGTTAATCCAGCCTACGACTGTCATAGCAAGGATAATCGTTAATAATCCTTTTGGCAGAACAACCATCATTAAAATAACCATTAATAGTGTTGGAATTGCCCATAAAACGTCTGCGATACGCATCATGACTTCATCTGTACGGCCGCCTTTGAACGCAGCAATACTTCCCCAGATGATCCCAATGATCACGTCAAGAACTGCTGCAGCAAGACCGATGAAGATCGAAATTCTTGCCCCTACCCATGTACGAACAAACATGTCTCGGCCTAAATCATCTGTACCAAACCAATGCTCTTTTGATGGCGGCTGATCTGCATTAAGCAAATCTGTCGTTGAATAATCATATTTCGAGAACACTGGAACGAAAATGGCCAGAATCACAATAATGAAAATGATTGCAAGTCCAACCATTGCAAGTTTATTTGCACGGAAGCGAAGCATGGCATCCTTCCATAAAGATAGACTAGGTTTAGAAATTTTTTCAGATTCTGCTGCGTCAGCTGTCGCAGGCACAAATAAATCTTTTCTCATCTCTTCCATGTGTTAGACCCCTTTCTTCGCCTTCGTCAGTTTAATTCTAGGATCAATAATACCGTAGAGGACGTCAACAACTAGAATACTGACTAATAGAATAATACTGTAGAAGACTGTGACACCCATGATGACGGTGTAGTCACGGTTTGTAATGCTTGTAACAAAGTGAGAGCCTAGACCCGGAATACCAAAAATCTTCTCCACGACAAAACTACCTGTCAACACTGAAGCTGCCATTGGTCCCATGTATGTGATAACAGGTAACAATGCGTTTCGAATGGCGTGTTTGATCGTCACAGCTGATTTTGTTAATCCTTTTGCTCTAGCCGTTCTAATGTAGTCACTATTTAATACTTCAAGCATACTTGACCGTGCAAGTCTAGCGATAAATGCCATTGGCATGAAGGAAAGTGCAATAGAAGGTAGTACGGTGCTTGCCCAAGACTCCCATCCTGCAACTGGGAAGATCGCTAAAAAGCTTGCCTCAGATGCAAATACATATTGTAATAGCGCCGCTAAGATGAAACTTGGAACTGAGATTCCAAAGATCGTTAAAATGGCAATCGTATAGTCTTGCCACTTGTTATGATAGAGCGCTGCAAGGACCCCAAACAATACACCAAATGCTAATGCGAGGAGAATTGCCTCAATTCCGAGGGTAAAGGAAACGGGGAATCCAGAACTGATTAAATCATTAACAGTTTGTCCTTTATATTTAAATGAGGGACCAAAATCTAATTTTGCAACTGAACCTAAGTAGCTCACATATTGAACAAATAAGGGTTTGTCCAACCCGTAGTGCTCGTTTAGGTTTGCTTCAATTTCAGCAGGAAGTTTCTTCTCTCCAGAGAATGGACCACCAGGTGCTGCCTGCATGAGAAAGAAAGTTGCAGTTACAATAACAAACAGTGTGATTAAAATATATATTAATCGCTTACCGATATATTTAAGCAACGGAATTGCACCTCCATGATTTTACAACAATTTCTCTAATCAGCAAGAAAGGTATATGGAGAGACATCCTCCATATACCTTAAGATCCTTGCCGTAGATCTCTTACACTATAACTCTTACTTTTCGAAATGTGCCCATTTGTATTGAACATCACCAAGTCCAGATACAACCACACCTTTAAGTTTTGGATCTTGTACCCAAAGCTGAGTGTAGAAGTAAATAGGTGCTACAGGCATATCGTCGATGATGATTTTTTCTGCTTTTTTCAGCATTTCTTCACGCTTTGTTTTGTCTGTTTCTTTTGCAGAATCATTCAATAATTGTTTGTACTCTTTGCTTTCCCATCCAGTGTCATTGTTTCCACCGTCTTTATCTTTGTAAAGCTCAAGGAAGTTCACTGGATCGTTGAAGTCTCCTAACCAGCCCATACGTCCGATTTGGTAGTCTCCACTGTGGATTTTATCGATGTATACGTTCCACTCAGAGTTATCAAGTTCAACGTTCACACCTAAATCTTTTTTCCACATTTCTTGAATTGCTTGTGCAATCTTTTGATGAGCTTCATCAGTGTTGTAAGAAAGTTTCAAAGCTGGAAGATCAGAAACAGACTTATAACCTAATTCTTTCGCACCTTTTTCAAGAAGTTTTTTAGCCGTATCTACATCGTGATCTTTGAAGTAACCAGTTTTGTTATCCGTGAATCCTTCCATTGTTGGAGGAACGATTGCCATCGCTGGAACTTGTTCACCTTGCGTAATTTTGTCAACGATCGCTTGACGGTTGATAGAGTATGCAAGGGCCTTACGGATGTTTGCATTGTTTAAAGGTTTTACTTCTGTGTTGAATTTGTAGTTATAAATACCAGCGATCGTTTGGATTTTAAGACCGCCATCTTTTTTCAACGTTTTTAAAGACTCAGTTGGAAGGTTTCCAGTTGGAGAACCAGCCCAGTCAAGTTCGCCTTTTTTGAACATGCTAAGTTCAGTGTTTGTATCTTTGATCATAGACATGTTAATCTTTTTCAATTTCACAGTGTCTTTATCCCAGTATTCATTGTTCTTTTCAAGTGTGATAGAACCGCCATGCTTCCATTTAGAAAGAACGAATGGTCCATTAGATACGTAGTTTTCACCAGCATTTGTGTACCAGTTTTTATTCTTTTCAGCCACTTTTTTGTTGATTGGCATATACGTATAGAATGCAGTTAGTTCAGTAAAGAACGGTGTTGGGTTCTCTAGCTCAACTACAAGCGTTTTGTCGTCTTTTGCTTTAATGCCAACATCAGAAACTTTTGCTTCCCCTTTGTTAGCAGCTTCAGCACCTTTAATATAATAAAGCTGGTAAGCATATTGAGATTCATTTTTAGGATCTAATGCCCATTTCCAAGCATATTCGAAGTCTTGTGCTGTGACAGGGTCACCATTAGACCATTTTGCATCACGAAGTGTGAATGTGTAAGTTTTACCATCATCACTTGTTTTGATATCAGAAGCCATTGCGTTTTCTGGCTTACCTTCAGCGTTAATTCTTGTTAATCCCTCAAAAGTCTGACGGATGACACTTCCTGAAGTTGAATCATTTGCCAATCCCGGATGTAGAGAAAAAGGCTCAGTGGAGATATTCACATTTAATGTTGTTTTAGCCTCTCCAGAACTGCTCGTGCTGTCGCCTGATTTGTTTCCGCTGAAACCACAAGCGCTTAATACAAGTGTGAAAATAAGCATTAAAGTAACAACAGACCAACGCTTTTTCAACTGTATTCCCCCTTATAATATGTTTTTAGTTCAAAGGTCTCGATAGAAGATGAGATTCAGATTTAAGAAATAGCGTAAAAAAGTCCCTGAATAGCTTACTTTCTATTTCTTTTGTTTTTTCTGAATTTTCACTATGTAAAGAGCCTAGCACAAACGTGTGAACAAATTCATTATAATGAATAGAATAATTTATTGCAATATCAATTTCACATATTTTTAAAAAACGTAAATGGGGATAAAGATTGATTTTTATAAACTAAAGTCTCAATCACTTCAACAAATTAAAGCGTAAATTGATTAAAATAATTTAACAAATTCAGCAGGAATAATGTTTTATACATATAATTAATCATCCCTTTTTAAAAAATTCTGACAGATAGTTACTATTTTATCTAAAATTTTAAGTGTCAAACGACATGATGAGAAGGTCACAAATAGGCTTCGTGACTTTTTCATGGTCATCCTTTATAATAGATAGACATACTGTTGCGATGAAAAAGAAGAGTACATATATTCACCATTTACAGAGAGTCTGCGGTTGGTGCAAGCAGATAATGGCATGTATGGAATGGGCTTTGGAGCAGCTAACCGAACACTTGACAGAGTCAGTAGGCTTAGACGGAGCAGTCTCCGATATCAACGTCTTGAGTGATTTCGTATTGAAATAACAAGGGTGGTACCACGGTTCATTCGTCCCTTTTCTGTTGAAAAGTGATGGGTGGGCCTTTTTATATTGAAGAAAAGAGGTTTTAGTATGACAAAAAAGACGATATTCTCAGGCATACAGCCTAGCGGTTCTGTGACATTGGGGAACTACATTGGAGCGATGAAGCAATTTGTCGATCTTCAGCATGATTACAACGGCTACTTTTGTGTGGTCGATCAGCATGCCATTACGGTGAGTCAGGATCGTTTAGCCCTTCGACAAAATATTAGAAGCTTAGCCGCTCTTTATTTGGCAGTGGGACTTGATCCAGAGAAGGCAACATTGTTTATCCAATCAGAGGTACCTGCCCACGCCCAGGCAGGATGGATGCTGCAATGTGTCGCTTATATTGGAGAATTAGAAAGAATGACTCAATTTAAGGACAAATCTGCTGGTAAGGAAGCAGTCGTTTCAGGACTATTAACGTATCCGCCATTAATGGCTGGCGATATTCTGTTATACGGTACGGACTTAGTTCCTGTAGGAGAAGATCAAAAGCAGCATCTTGAATTAACGAGAACGCTTGCTGAACGCTTTAACCGAAAGTATAACGACATCTTTACTGTACCTGAAGTCAAAATTCCAAAAGAAGGCGCTCGGATTATGTCTTTAGCAGACCCAACGAAAAAGATGAGCAAATCTGATCCGAACCAAAAATCTTTCATTACCTTATTAGATGAGCCAAAACAGCTTGAAAAGAAAATCAAAAGTGCTGTGACTGATTCAGAAGGCATCGTCAAATATGACAAAGAAAACAAACCTGGAATTGCCAACTTACTGACGATTTATTCTGTATTAGGGAACGTATCGATTGCAGAGCTTGAACAAAAATACGAAGGCAAAGGTTATGGTGAATTTAAGGGAGATCTTGCGAACGTTGTTGTGGATGCATTAAAACCGATTCAAGATCGCTATTATGAACTCATTGAGTCAGATGAGCTTGACCGCATTTTAGATGAAGGTGCTGAAAAGGCTAACCGTGCGGCAAACAAAATGCTGAAAAAAATGGAGAATGCGATGGGTCTTGGCCGGAAACGCAAATAAAACAAGCTTGCAGCATATTCAGCTGCAAGCTTTTTCTAATTGACTTTCGATTCGTTTTCCATTTCCCAAAGTTTTTCAAAAAATGGCTGTCCTTTAATCATTTTTTCACAAAAGGCTAAATGGTTTTCTGACCATCCATCAATGGTTTCGTTATAAAGCATGTTCCAAATTTCCTCGAAAGACATTCGTTTGATCTGGTTGTACATACGCGGATTCCATTCTGTATACCAATAGGCAATTTCTGCTCGGTTTTGAAGCCCCTTTAGTTGATCAAGCGCCATAAACATCAGCTGCTTCAGCTGTCTTTCTTTTCTCGTTAATCCGCTGATATGCTGCGGTGGTAATGATAGGATGTGATATTCTTTCGTCGATTCAAGGCTGTCTGTTGTGAATTCATACTCCTCTGCCTTCACATCTTTCACCATTTCATACACCAATTGCTCCTGTCTTGGAATCAATCGGCTCTTTCTCACAGGGATGGAATAACCAATCGTATCTACAGCGATGATTCTAATCCCGTCCGTGACCACAAAGCAATACTCTAATTTACGGCGTTCATGATTTTTTCGAATATATGATTTCTCAAATACAGTCTCTAGCAGCGTCTTCGGCAGCTCTGATAGATCATTCTCTATGTAATCAAACAAAGGACTCTGCACCTTGAGTAAAGGTACTTGATCTAACAGCTCCACGCTGTCCTCCTTGCGCCACTCATGAAAATGGCACACATTATAGCCATTCTCTTCCCCTTCAAACCAATTCACCCATACGTCATGAAGAAATAACATAACCAATCCCTCACTTTTTAAAAACTGTTGTCCACAGTATGGGCAAGGGATAGAGAAATTATTCCAACTTTATTAAAACTTCGCCCTGACGGAAGGACGGCTTTATTTCCTGGGAAAAGGAGAACGTCTCGCAGAGTCCTTTCACGATCTTCTATAAGCAGAACCTTATTTTAGCTTTTTAGGATCAAGGGCATCTCTCAGTCCATCACCTAAGAAGTTAAAGCATAAAACGGTAAGTAGAATCAGTAAACCTGGGAACAGTGGATACCACCATGCTTGCACCATGATGGAGAAATTTTGTGCATCTTGAAGCATGTTTCCCCAGCTCGCCGTTGGAGGCTGGATGCCAAACCCTAGATAGCTAAGTGTCGACTCAGCTAAAATAACAGAACCGACTTTCAATGTAGCAGACACAATGATAGGGCCGATACAGTTCGGTAAAATATGCGAAAAGATGATGACATGGTTTTTCGTTCCGATCGTTCTTGCTGCGAGTACGAATTCTCTTGTGCGAAGTGACAAGAATTCACTGCGGATCAGCCTGGCGGTTGTTGTCCAGCCAGTCAGCGCAAAAATTAAAATCAATTTATCAATACCCGGTTTAAAAATTGTCACTAGTGTGATCAAGAGAAAAATATCTGGAATAGACAATACGACATCCACCATTCTCATGAGCACAGAATCGACAAAGCCTTTAAAGTATCCCGCTACCGCCCCAATGACGGTACCAATGGTGATGGCTCCGACTACGGAGACAAAGCCAACTAATAGAGACACCCTCGCTCCGTATAGCACCCTTGAAAAAATATCTCGACCAAACTTGTCGGTTCCCATAAAATGCTCTGCACTTGGAGGCTGTAGCCGTTTCAATAAGTCTTGCTGTTCCGGTGCGTAAGGTGCGATCACCGGGGCGAAAATAGCGGAAAAGATAATGATCAATAAAATAGCGGAGCCGGCAACCGCCAATTTATTTTTGAAAAATTTCTCACAAAATAAACGAAGCATCGTCTCTGGTTTTGGCGGAAGGCCTTCTTTTAATTTGAGATCAACAGGAGGTGTTCCCATATTAGGTTGTGCCAATTGTGCCTCAGCTCCCTTCTAATATTCAATACGCGGATCAACGATCGCATAGAGAATATCCGCTATTAAGTTTCCAACGACCACGAGCACAGCAGAGATAACAGTCATCGCCATAATGACGGGATAATCTCTTGAAAAAGCAGAATCGATAAACAGTTTCCCAAGCCCTGGCCATGTGAAGATTTGTTCCACCACGACTGCGCCGCCAATAAAGGATGGAATCATGAGTCCAAAGATCGTAATAACAGGCATCAGACCGTTTCTCAATCCATGTTTGAAGATGACTTTGTTCTCTCTAAAACCTTTCGCTCGCGCCGTGCGAATGTAATCCTGCCGCATCACATCGAGCATACTTGACCTTGTATAACGTGTAAGGCCGGCCATATCAGCCGTTGCTAAAACAAAGGCCGGTAAAATAATATGATGAAGCCGGTCAAATAGATTAAAATCTGCATTTAAGGTAGAGACACCCCCGGTCGGAAACCATCCTAAATTCACTGATAACACCATTATAAGGATCAAACCAAACCAGAAATTCGGAATAGCCAGTCCGATAAATGATGTAACCGTAATACCATAGTCAAGTTTTGTATACGGACGTTTTGCTGAAAGAACACCAAATGGGATGGCAATGATCAGGGCAACTAATGTAGAAAAGATCATGAGGATGAGAGTATTAGGCAGCCGGGCAAAAATTAAATCAGCCACGGGCGTTCCTTTTTTTACAATGGATGTGCCAAAGTCACCTTGAAGCATATTACCAAGCCATTTCATATATTGCACATATTCAGGATCGTTCAAGCCGTACTTATCAATAAAGGCTTCCCGGTCTGCGGCACTAATGGTCGGGTCCATCATGAGTGACATCGGATCGCCTGGTGCTGCTTTCATAATCGCAAAGGACAAAATCGTAATACCAAACAAAATTGGGATGGAAAGAAGTGTCCTTCTAATGATATATGTAACCATGTGCACAACTCCTTTTTCATCGGATGGCCATACTATGATGAAAAAAGGGGAGACCCCTCCCCTTCTTCACTAGCAAACTACTGTTCAATCCACCATTTTTCGATTTTGTAATATTCATCTTTCGGGTGGTAAGAGTAGCCTTGTAGATTAGATGGCATCGCGCGATGTGAGTTGGCATAATAAAGGAACGTATACGGCTGGTCTTCTGCAATCAGCTCATAAATTTTTTCATATGCCTTTGAATACTCTTTTCGATCACTCAAGTTTTTGGCATCAACTAGCAGTTTATCGACTTCTTCATTTTTATACCAAATGTTATTTAAGCCTTTTTCAGACTGACTTGAATGGAAAATGCTGTATTGGTCAGGGAATGTCGCTAAGCTCCAGCCGAGTAATAACGCATCATAATCCCATTTTGGCGGAGTTGTTTGTTCGATTAATGCACTGAACTCCACAATTTGCGGTTTTGCTTCAATGCCAATTTCTTTGAGCTGCTGCTGGACAACGACAGCAATATCTTCACGGACTTTGTTTCCTTGGTTCGTCTTCAAGACGAAGGAGAACTTCTTACCGTCCTTATCAAGATAACCATCTCCATCTGTATCCTCCCAGCCTTCTTCCTTCAGCATCTTTTTCGCTTTTTCTTGATCAAATTCAAATACTGGGACATTTTCATTTTTAGGGTAGTTCCATGACAGCGGGCTTTCTGGGATGTTGGCTACTTTCCCGTCTCCATCTAACACTTGATCGACAATTGTTTGACGGTCAATGGCATGGGTAAGCGCTTGGCGGACTTTTTTGCTTTTGAACAGTTCGTTTTTCTGATTCCAGCCAATATATGAATAATTAAGCCCTAGATCAGATTCGATTTTGATGTTACTAACTTTTTCAGCTGTTTGCAGTTCTGCTCCAGGCACTGCAAAGAAATCAATATCACCTGCGGATAGCTGAGCCATGGCTGCATTTTGATCAGGAATCGTTTTAATGGTGACTGTATCAAGGTATGGCCGTCCATCCCAATAGTCATCAAATGCTTCAAGTTTGACATAGTCTCCTTCTTTCCACTCGGCAAATTTAAATGGGCCAGAGCCGATTGGATTTTTTCGGTTAAATTCATTTTCGCCAAGATCCTTTATAGGGACATCACCTAAAATATGCTTTGGTAAAATGCCATAGCTTCCTAGCGTGACGTTATAAAAATATGGATCTTTTTTATTCAGCTTAAATTCGACCGAATAGTCTCCTGTTTTTTTGACAGACTCTAATACTTCAAAGCCTGATCCACGCTCACCATTGTAATCCTTATTGATCGGAATGCTGTATGTAAACACAACATCATCAGCAGTCAGTTCTTCTCCATCATGAAACTTCACGCCTTTTCTAATGGTCACATCAAACTGTTTGCCGTCATCGGATTCTTTAATATCTTCTGCCAACGCCAGCTGTGGGTTAAGCTTTCCATCTGTTTGCAGTAAAAAGCTATAGATTCTCTCTTCAATATCAGAACTTGCCACATCTGTTGAGTAAAGTGAGTTAAATAATGTAGGCTCTGCAATCGAACCAATGACAAGATCGCCACCTTGTACAGGTTTACCTGTGGATTTCTTTTCACTGTCTCCAGACGTTTTATTTCCACCAGAACAAGCAGCAAGGATCAATGTAAAGATCAGCAGCAAACTGACCAAAATGGACTTTCTCTTTCTATCTTTCATAGACAATTCCCCCTATCTTTTTTAAAAAATGATGACAGAAGCCCGTTTCATCCCCCCTCTCAAAGATGAGATCATACAAGCGTAATCAAGCGTCGTAGAGGTGGCAGGCCACAAAGTGGTTCGTTTTTAATTCTTGAAATTCTGGTACTTTTTCTTTACAGACTTCTTTCGCGTGTGGGCATCTTGTATGAAACACACAGCCTTTTGGCGGATTTGCAGGGCTTGGTAAATCCCCTTGCAGCATAATCCGTTCCCTTTTCACCTGACCTTTTTTACGGGTGACTGGAACGGAAGATAAAAGCGCCTGTGTATACGGATGAAGCGGATCATCGTACAGGCTGTGCTTATCCGCAAGTTCCATCATTTTGCCAAGATACATGACGCCCACTCGATCACTAATGTGGCGGACCACACTGAGATCGTGAGAGATAAATAGATAGGTGAGGTCAAACTCTTCTTGAAGCTCTTCCATCAAATTGATGACCTGCGCCTGAATGGAGACGTCAAGCGCTGAAACAGGCTCATCTGCTATGATCATTTCAGGATTCATGGCAAGTGCACGAGCGATACCGATCCGCTGCCTTTGTCCGCCAGAGAATTCGTGCGGGTATCGATTCGCAAAACTTGGGTGAAGGCCGACTTTGGATAAAAGCTGTTCTACTTTTTCATTTCTTTCTTTTAAGGAATATAAGTGATGTGTTTTGTAGGGTTCTTTGATGATACTTCGAAGTGTTTTTCTAGGGTTGAGTGATGCAAAGGGATCTTGAAAAACCATTTGGATGTTTTTCCTTGTTGATTGTCTTAGTTTTGATTCAGATACATGAGAGATATCTTGCCCTTTAAATAGAATTTGTCCTTCTGTTGGTTCATATAAACGAATCATCGTCCGTCCTAATGTGGATTTACCGCATCCAGACTCTCCAACGATGCCTAACGTTTCGCCTTTATAAATGTTTAAGTCGATGCCGTCAACCGCTTTGACTGCTCCTACTTTCTTTTGCAGCACGCCAGCTTTAATCGGAAAGTGTTTTCGTATATTTTTTAATTCCAGTATGGTTTCTTTCTCAGATCGATCTGTCATGTATGGTTGATTTTCAGCAAGTGTCATGTTTGGCTTGCCTCCTCATATAAGAAACACCTGACGCTTCTACCATTTTCAAAGGTTGTCAGTTTGGGCAATTCACCTATGCAGTGTTCCATTACTTTCGGGCATCTTGGCGCAAAACGGCATCCTGCGGGAAGCTGATCTGGCGCAGGGACATTTCCTTTTATCGCTGTTAATGGCTGAATGTCTCCGTCAATGACTGGAATGGATTCAAGCAGTCCTTCTGTGTATGGGTGAAGCGGCTGATCAAACAACTCTTCAACGGTTCCATTTTCAACAACCTGTCCGCAGTACATGACAATGACGCGGTCTGCTACTTCCGACACAACACCTAAATCGTGCGTAATGAGAAGTATAGATGTACCAAAGGTCGAACATAAATCTTTCATTAAGGTCAGCACCTGGGCTTGTATGGTCACATCGAGCGCAGTAGTCGGCTCATCCGCAATGAGGAGCTTCGGATCACAGCTTAGCGCAATGGCGATCATGACTCGTTGACGCATACCGCCGGATAAACGGTGCGGGTAATCTTTGATGATTTGTTCTGGCCTGGAAAAGCCTACAAGCTTTAGCAAGTCAATCGCTTTTTTGGTCGCTTCTTTTTTTGAAAGTTTTTTGTGGTAAATGAGGATTTCTGTTATTTGTTCCCCGATGGTTAAGACGGGATTAAGTGAGGTCATGGGTTCCTGAAAGATCATGGATACATCATTACCACGAATATTGCACAATTCCTTTTCACTATATGTAACAAGGTCTTTTCCATCAAGCTTAATGGAACCATCCATAATCTTCCCACCAGTCCCATTAATCAGACCCATGATGGATAAAGACGTAATACTTTTACCAGACCCAGACTCACCGACTAATGCGACTGTTTCCCCTTTTTTGATACTAAAATCAACGCCATCAACAGCAGGTATTGGTTCCTTTTTTCGAAAAAAATAGGTTTTTAAGTTTTGCACTTCAAGCAGTGTGCTCATGCATTCGCCCCTTTCTCCATAGATCAAATGAACCGAATCGAAAAATTCCGTCTTTTTAGAATAAAAAGAATTATCAAAATTTATATTTGTATATTATTACATCAGCATGACGAAATCAAGAAGTATTTAGTAAAATTGTAATATGACACTTTTTTTGTGAATGATTGTCTTTATGATTCTATCGCCTTTAAAAACGTTTCCGCTGGCTCCGCAATCATAGACTCCTCGCTGATTCGGTGCTCATCGAAATACTTTTTTACGATATAAAATCCAGTGGCATAGCCAAGCATTTTGGGGTAGTTCCCTTTTCCATAAAGGAGATTCTGTATCAGCCTTTCGTCGTCCTGCACTTTCTGATAAAGGTGACTGGATACCCATTTCTTGTACATGCGCTGCAGCTGCGATTCGTCATATAAAGTCGTCCACTTTGCTGTATAGCTTTCTCCATATCTATGATACACAGCATATTCAGCGAGCCCCTCCATCATGATTGTATCAAGGAATGTAAAATCTTTTTCTTCTTTCGTGAGAAAATGCAACCTGCATACATGGTGATATTCATGCGTCAGCAACGTACCGATTCGCTCCTTCGGTGTATGCGGGGATAAAAAAAGAAAGATTTTGTCATCAAATGCCATGCCGGATTGAAAGTAAAATTGTTCTCTGATCTCTTTGCTGCTCTCATTAACAGGCAAAATAAAGACAGGGACATCAGGACCTCCCCACTTTTTTTGCAGCGCTTTGTATTCTTTCATCACAAGCTGGAAATACCCTTTTTCTTTGAGCTTGTCGATCATTTCCAGGCAGGCGTTCCATGATCGCACCATTCCGTGATGTTGTAAATGGGCGAGAATAGATGATCCTTCTTTTTTATCCGCTCCTTTAAAATAAGGGACAAAACGTGCCGCCAGCTCCTGAAATGATGATGATTGCTCAATGAGATATTGTGTATTGATCAGACCCATACCGCTGAACACCTCCATTTTCATCATATGCAAAAAGGCGGCGATCTGTTTATAGATCGCCGCCTTCTTAAGACATATTACGCTTCATATTTTTTGAAGATAATTGTCGCATTGTGCCCGCCAAAACCAAGTGAGTTGCTCAACGCAACTTGTACTTCTTTTGAACGTGCTTCATTTGCTACATAATCAAGATCACATTCATCATCTGGTGTTTCAAGGTTAATCGTTGGCGGAATGACACTGTCTTTAATCGCCAGAACAGAGAAAATCGCTTCTACTCCGCCTGCTGCGCCAAGTAAATGACCTGTCATTGATTTTGTCGAGCTGATCGCAAGCTGATTCGCATGCTCTCCAAACACTTCTTTAATCGCCATTGTTTCAAACTTATCATTATACGGTGTGCTTGTTCCGTGGGCATTGATATAATCAATTTCTTCCACTGTTAAACCTGCATCACGAATGGCTTCTTTCATTGCACGTACGCCGCCTTCTCCGTTTGGAGCAGGTGCTGTGATATGGTATGCATCTCCAGTTGAGCCGTAGCCAACGATTTCTGCATAAATGGTCGCACCACGTTTTAACGCATGCTCTAATTCTTCAAGAACAACAATTCCCGCTCCCTCACCCATCACAAATCCGTCACGGTTTTTATCAAATGGACGACTTGCTGTATCTGGATCAGGATTTGTCGAAAGGGCTTTGTTTGCACAGAAGCCAGCAAACGACATTTTCGTTAACGGTGCTTCTGTTCCACCTGTAATCATCGCATCTGCATCTCCGCGCTGAATGACTTTAAAGGCATCACCAATGGAGTTTGTTCCTGTCGCACATGCTGTCACTGTACAAGAGTTAACCCCTTTTGCGCCAAGTGCAATCGAAATTTGACCTGTCGCCATATCTGGAATCATCATTGGAACGAAGAACGGGCTTACGCGTCTTGCTCCTTTATTCGAATACACTTCGAATTGCTCTTCGAATGTTTCAAGTCCGCCAATACCAGATCCAACCCATACCCCAACACGAGGTGCGTTTTCATCTGTAATTTCAAGGCGTGAATCATCTAAAGCCTTTTGAGCAGCAACGACTGCATATTGTGTGAAGCGTGCCATCTTTCTCGCTTCTTTTTTCTCCATGTAATCTTCGATGTTAAAATCTTTTAGTTCTGCAGCTACTTTTGCTGTATATTCACTTGAATCAACACGTGTGATCGGGCCAACACCTGATACACCTGCTACAGCATTTTTCCATGTTGTCTCTACATCGTTGCCAAGAGGTGTCAAAGCACCTAATCCTGTAACAACTACTCGTTTCTTATCCATTAATTTGTGCACCCCACTCTTTTATCGGCCCCATCGCATAGCGATTGCGCCCCACGTTAATCCTCCACCAAAACCAACCATTACAATCACATCGCCGTCATGAATTTTTCCGGCTTCGATTTCTTCACATAGTGAAATTGGAATGGATGCTGCTGATGTGTTTCCATATTTATGGACTGTTTTCGACATTTTTTCAACTGGCAGCTCTAAGCGTTCGCGTGCTGCTTCCATAATGCGAATGTTTGCTTGATGCGGAATCAAGAAGTCTACGTCTTCTTTTGATAGTCCAGCTTTTTCAATCACGTTTACGCTTGACTCGCCCATTTGTCTCACAGCAAATTTAAATACTTCTCTTCCATTCATGATTGTATGATCTTTTTCATCTAAGTACAAGTGCTTCCCGCCGCTTCCATCGGCTCCAAGCTCAAATGATAGAATTCCCTTGCCTTCGCTGACTGTTCCTAGTACAGCAGCACCTGCTCCATCTCCAAACAAAACAGCTGTGTTGCGGTCATCCCAGTCGGTAATGCGAGAAAGCTTTTCTACACCAACGACAAGCACGTGTTTGTAAGTGCCTGATTCGATAAATTGTTTTCCAGTAACAAGCCCATACATAAAGCCAGCGCAGGCAGCGCTAATATCCATTGCACATGCTTTATGTGCACCGAGCTGCTCTTGAATCATACAAGCGACTGTCGGAAATGCTTGATCTGGCGTAACTGTCGCTACAAGAATCATATCAATATCTTCTGCAGCCACATCTGCGTCAGCTAATGCTTTTTTTGCAGCAGCAAGCGCCATATGAGATGTATTGACATCATCAGATGCAATTCTTCTTTCTTCTATACCTGTTCTAGTACGAATCCACTCGTCAGAAGTTTCAACCATTTTTTCTAAATCACGATTTGTTAATACTTTTTCAGGTATATAGCGGCCAAGGCCAATAATTCCAGCATTCATTGAATAAGACTCCTTTTACTCATACGAGCATGTGATATTGTGATCTTATATTAGTATCTGGTACTAATTTTACCTTATTTTTTTCTCCTTGGCAATACAAACGTCTAACCTTTCCTCTCACTTTTTTCATAGATTAATGATATACCAATAGTAGAAAGGAACATGTGATATGGCGCAAAAGGATATTTTCTCAGCAATGATGTTTGGTCAGCCGCTTGAAAAGGAGAAAAGCAAGACAGAAAAAAAGGAGGAGCGTGCAGAGACTTCTTCAAGTGATGACTCCATTGACTACATGCATGTCATGAATCAAATTGGAAACATTATGAACTCCATCGATGAGCTGAAGCCTGTGTTTAAAGATGTTGGCCCTATGATTAGTGCCTTCAAGAAAAAATTATCATAAAAAAAAGCCACTATTCTGTGGCTTTTTTTTATTGTTGACAAAGGGCTAAAATATTTTAGCCCTTTGTCTTCTACTCAGCGTGATAGAAAACCTTTGCAGTCTAGGAAGGACAGCTACTTGCACGGAGCGAATTTGTCATTCGTGAGCACCAGCGCGCAGGACTGACAAAGAATGCGAGGGTTTGTCTACACGCTGAAAGCCACTATTCTGTGGCTTTTTCTGATGCTGCATCTGCTTTTCCAAGCTCATATGCCTCTTGCATGACAGATGTAAACAAAGAGAGAAGCGGCTGAAGTGCTTGTGGATCAAGCTGAATCCCTGCTTTATCTAATTCTTCTTTTGCTTGTGGAAAATACTTCATCGCAATTTGTAAAAACTCCATCGATTTTTCGTGCTGCATGTTCAACGTCCTCACTTTTCATTTGGCAGTTTGCCTGTTTTTTTGTAATTCGCAATATCCTTCTCAATGTCTTTCACAAAAGCGCGGTCTATGGTTGAGCTAAATTTCCCCATTTCGATCACTCCTTCTTTAAAGTCAAAGGAGTACTCACCTTGTTCGTTTAGCTTGCCTTCATTAAACTTCTTCGCAATGATACTGTACGCTTTATCGACATGCTGGACTGTGCTAGTTAACACCGTATGGCTTCCAAGGTTGGATTGATCTGTGACATATCCGATCGCAGATAAATTGTCGGTTTTGATTTGTTCAATGACAGGGATATTATAACCATCACCTGCTGGATACACAACATCTACACCTTGTTTTTTCAATTTTTGATAGAGGTTCACCGCTTTGTCAGCATCATCCCAGTTTTCGACAAATTCCGCTAGGACTTGCACATGTTCGTCCTGATATTTTGCACCTTTGATAAAACCGTCTACTTCACTTTGCCAATCATATGTAGCCAGAATACCAATCTTTTTTGTTTTGGACATATGTGCTGCTGTCATGCCTCCGAAAAAGCCCATTGCTTCTCCTTTAAACGTGACGTTTGTGACATTATCAGCTTGAGGCTTGCCTCCATTGACCGTGATAAATTGTGTTTTCGGATAATCTTCACTGATCAAGTTGAAAATTTCGCTGTATTCATTGCCATGGCCAATAATCAAATTGACTCCTTTTTTATGAAATTCTTCAATGGCATCAACGATTTTCTCCTTGTCGACCATCCCTTCCTTATAATAAACATCTACACCAAATGTTGATTGGATATTTAATAAGCCTTTATAACCTTTCGTTCCCCAAACTTGATCATTAATCGTATCGGGGACGAGTAAACCCACCTTCTCAATATGTCCTTTTAACGGCGCCTGCGAGCAGGCAGATAGCATAAGAAGAAGGAACGAAAAGATCATGACAAGCCGCTGGTACTTCATGCCATGTTCAACTCCCTTTGCAACACGCAGGCATGAACCTGTATGTTAAATATAGGTTTATTTTATACTGAAAAAAGATAAGATGGAAGATCATTCTTGCTTTTTGTCGAAAAATGTTGAGTTTTGTCTTTTCCATTCTGCTATGATTTCTTCTGCTTGTTTGTCATCTGTTTGTCTTTCTACCTTCAATTGATGGATCATTTCCTCCCTTTGATCAGTCCGTGCCCACTTTAAAAGCTCCTTTGCGACATCTTCTACAAAAAATGTGTGATCATCCTTTATTCGTCTCTCTTCATGGAGTGTCCACGGACCAAACATGCGTGGAAGGATAACAGCCGAAACGCTTTGTTCATGCGAATGGCTTTCGGGTTCTTCGTAAAACAAGCGGTATATGCCATGCTTCGCTTCGAGGTCTGTCTCTCTGTTCATTGAATCATCTGATTGAAAAAAGATCAGGTCATATGCCTCTTTCCTATCTTGACCATCAATAACGCGGACAAGATCATTGCGGCCGAGCCACATCATCCGCTCTTCTAATAACATTTTTTGCTCCTCTGACTGCTCCTTAGGATATGTGATATCCACTTGTATGCCCTCTTTCATCATATATTCACAAAGTGTCAGTCCAAAAAATTCATCTGCACCTATGATCAGTCCTGTTTCCATGTTCATGTCCCCTTTTTTAGCATATCGAATAAAAAGAAGAGCCCTTTCCATGAAGGGCTGTTATCATCCTATTCATTACAATTCTCTTTCATGCGATTTATAAAACTTGTGAATGGACTGAAAGATTCTTCTTGGATGATCAAACATATGCAAGGTGAGGTCCATCTGACAATGGTCTGGATTCATCATATGTTGATCAATAAAAGGCTTTGCATGTAGTTCATAGGCATACGGTGCGCCGTTTAGTCTCTGCCATATATGAATCGGTACATGAGCTGAATGAACGGGGCAAGAAGGAAGTGGATACGTTTCTGCTTCCTTTGCAGAGCACCCATAGCTCTGTGCGAGTTCTTTCATGAACTGTTTGTAGAAGAATTTGTGTTCCTTTTCTCTTTCTCTTTGTGCTTGCAGGTGTAAACATGGATTCATCATGGCTATAGACCTTAGCACTTCTGGCATTTCTTCGGCAAGACTCATGGCGACAAGTGCGCCCATTCCCTCTGCCAGCACATGAATTTCCCGGTTTAATATTTCTTGTTTTAATGTGTGATGAACAAGCTGTTTCGCACTAAAAACAGCATCTTCACATCCCCAGTGATTCCCATGAAGATGACTATTAAACAATGTATATCCTTCATCCTTTAAAGCAGTTAATAGCTGTTTTCTTCCGTAATGCTGAAGCCAGAATGATGTATTTTCCTGCACAAAGTGATTTCGGTCACCGAGGATTAGAATGCCAAAGCCATTTGGTTTTTGAGGAAGGTGAATGACGTTCCACTGGGAACCAAGCTGGAAAAAACGTTCGCTTACACCCATATGGCCAGCCTCCTTTCAGTGATTCTGCTTTCTATGATATGAACAACAACTCTTGTAGGAATAAGGAAATCCCCTAAAGACAGAAGAATTCTTTTTATTTTTATAGTAGAAGGTCTCAAAATGATCACATAAAGGCGGAAAACAGTCTTTTCTCTGAACTCGTATCTATGGTATGATAGTCAATAGATTGTTACATAAAGGACGGTGGAATAATGCATTACATTATCACCCTCATTTGGACTTTTCTGCTGACACATATGGCTGGTTACATCGTTTCATCTATGAATGGAGCTGCTTATGATTTTACGTTAACTTCCATTCTTGCCATAGTGTTTACGGTTATTTTATTCATCTTTGCTGAAGTAAGTCCAATGAAAGAAACAGAAAGTTCAACAGAACATTCTTAATATTGCTGGAAAAGAGCTAATGATTTGAGATTAGCTCTTTTTCTTTTTTTCAGAATGATGACCAGAAGTTGAGAGGGCACGCTAAAACCCCCTGCCGTCAATTACAGGGGGTCTTTGAGTTACACATCAACCGTTTCGGACTTCTGTTTGTCTGCTGACAAATGGCTTTTCGCAAGCCCTGTGAACAGGAAGATCGCGATGCCCGATAAAATTTCAAGCACACCACCCCCCGCAATGACAGGTCCTGCTCCAAAGCGTTCTGCCAGGACGCCCGATATGACGGCTGCAAGCGGGAGAAAGACATTCGATGACGCATTGATCACGGCATATACTTGTGGCTGATCTTCTTGGTCAACAGACGTTTGAATAATGACCATCTCTGGGACATTGATTGCACTGACGGCTGCACCAAAAATAAAGGAAGCTAGAAGAACGACTGGAAGCCATGTACTCATTCCAGTGATAAAGAATGCAGCTCCTTCAATCATGCCTGCGACAATAAAGAACAAGCCGAATCTTTTGATTTTCACCTTCGCCAGTGCAAAGCCCATCATAAACGCACCAACTGCGGCGACACCTCTTAAAATGGAATAAACCATTGAATCACTTTGCAGCGCTTCTGCTACATATACAGCGGATAATGCCTGCCACGGAGCTGCGGCGACATTCATTAAAATACAATAAAGGGTCAGTGCAAATAAAATATGATGATTTTTAACGACTAGAAAGCCTCTTTTTAAGTTATACAGATATGTATTCTTTGCTTGTTTAATGTCTGCTGCTTTTTCTGCATCTGACTTTTGGAGTTTAACGCCAATAATGAACAAGCCCGATATGATGAATAAAGCAGTGGTGATCAGGAGCGTATCTGCAGGTCCAATTAATTTGACCAAAAGACCAGCGACCATCACCGCAGCAAGTGCGACAATTTCAAAAGATGATTGCAGGATCGCATTTGCTTTTTGAATGAGATGCTTTGGAACAATCTGCGGAAGGATAGCCACAGAAGCCGGGTTATAGGCTGCACCTGTTGCCGATTGAATAACCATTAATGAGATCAATAACCATAGAGGCAATATGTGCGAAAAATGCAGTAGTGGAATAATGAGTACAATGGTTGCTCGAATGACATCTGAAGCAAACATCCATTTAGATAAATGGTGTCTTTTCATAAGAGGTCCTAGTATTGGGGCCAACAATGATGAAGGAAGAACTGTCACTGCTAGAAGAAGTCCGGTACCGAGCGCTCCATCCCCTCTTAAAATCAATAACCAAAGAACGGATGTAAAAGCAAAACTTTCTCCTGTATTTTTTATGAGTCTTGATATGAACAATGAGGTGAAGCGTTTATTCCAAACACTTTCACTGAGATTCATCTTTTCCATCACACAAATCCTTTCAACCTTATACTATTCTTACATATTTTACCTTAAACTTTCTTTTTTTCATACTATTTATTTGAAAATTGGAACTTAATTGTTTTTTATTATAAAGAAAAAAGAGGCATGACACATGCCTCTAAAGACTTATTCATATGGACTCTTAGTCAATTGCTTACGGCTTTCTTTGGTAAGTCCAAACGCGGTTATGGTTCGAGTTATCTGGAAAGACGTCTCCTGCTTTAAGCTTTATCTTTAAAGGATCTTTCACCATACTACCGGTCTCACCGATTTCGATATAAACACCATTATTAGGTGCCTTATTACCAGATTTAAACTGATGCTGTTGACCCATTTCCATCCTCCTTTCTCGATTGATGTTATTATGTCCCGTCCATTGTCTCTCCAATCCAACATGTAAAAAGTCCCTGCTCAGTCGAGACAGGGACACTTGTGATTTATTTAGGTTGTTGATACATGAGCTCTTTGATTAACGCTTTTTGCACATGCAGGCGATTTTCTGCTTGCTGGAATACTTTAGAGTGTGGTCCATCAATGATATCAGCCGTCACTTCTTCTCCGCGGTGTGCCGGCAAACAATGAAGGAAGATATAATCTGCTGCTGCATGTTGCATGAGTTCCTCATTGACTTGATATTCTTTAAATTCAGCTAGACGTTTCTCTGTTTCAGCTTCCTGTCCCATGCTTGTAAATACGTCTGAATAAATGACATCTGCATCCTGAACAGCAGCTACTGGATCTGTTGTGACGATGACTTCTGCGCCTGATTGTTTTGCAAACGCCTGGGCAGTCTCTGTCACCTCTTGAAGAGGTTCATAGCCTTTTGGTGATGCAACGGCAATGTCACAGCCTAACTGCGCGCAGCCGACCATTAAGGAATGAGCCACATTATTCCCATCACCGATGTACGCCACTTTCACACCTTTTAGTGTGCCTTTTGCTTCTTTAATCGTCAGTAAATCAGCCAGTGCCTGACATGGATGAGAGTAGTCCGTTAGTCCGTTGATCACTGGAATAGAGGCGTATTTTGCAAGTTCTTCTACCTTCTCATGTTCAAAGGTTCGAATCATAATGCCATCTACATACCCAGACAGCACCTGCGCTGTATCACCAATCGTTTCTCCTCTGCCAATTTGCAGATCATTTGAGCTGAGGAAGAGCGCATGTCCGCCTAGCTGCGTCATGCCCGCTTCAAACGAGACACGGGTTCTAGTTGAAGATTTTTCAAAGATCATCGCTAATGTTTTTCCTTTGAATAAATCTTGATATGGATGTTGTTTCATTTCTTCTGCTTTTTCAATTAAGTACGCAATGTCATTGATCGAAAAGTCTTTTAACGATAAAAAGTCTTTTCCGTATAATGCCGGTTGCACGTCGACTTGGCTCATGCCGTCACTTCCTTTTTATATAATTCGTGGAGAGATACTGGTGATACATCTCCATCTTTTCCTTGCAGGAACGCTTGCGCTGTTTCATATTCGGTTAGAACTTGAACACCATGTGTAAGTGCTTTTACACGCTGTTCTTTTGCCTCTTCATCATCACCTAAATGAATGTGAAGCGATTTATCGTCTTGTTGCAGCCACGATTCAAAGCTGCCAGTCCAGACGTCAAAGCCTGCTCGTTTTGCTTCATCTACGAATAATTCACTGCCTTGTATAAAGAGGCTTCCTTTCTGTTTCCAGATCGGTGCAAACACTTTTTTCAACGCGCTTTCGACGTTCTTTCCAACACACATTCCTTCACCCGTCGCTTTCATTTCAGGTGTCAGCTTTAAATCGATATCTTGAATGGCATGTGAGGAGAAGACTGGGAATTTAACAGCTGTGCCCCCCTTATTCTTCGTTTCCGGTTTCAATTCTTCAAGCGTTGCACCAGCTAACAGCTGAGTCGCCATTGGGATCATGTCAACACCCATGACTTTACTTACAACTGGAACAGTCCGGCTTGCCCGAGGATTCACCTCTAATACGAGCGCCTGGTTCCCTTTTATCACAAATTGAATATTCATAATGCCTTTAAAAGCTAATTTCTTTGCGATTTGTTCAGAAGCGTTATACACCTGCTCTTTGATGTCTTCACTAATAGAGACACTTGGTAAGATGGCAAAGCTGTCACCTGAGTGTACGCCCGCTTTTTCAATATGCTCAACGATTGTTGGAATGAATGTCGTTTGTCCGTCTGAAATGAGATCCACTTCCACTTCTTTTCCAGTGACATACTCATCAATTAAGATCGGATAAGGTAAATGATCTGGCTGATCAAGTAGTTCTGCCAATTGAGCTTCTGTATGAACAACGATCATGCCCATTCCACCAATGACATATGATGGACGAATAAGAACAGGGTACCCGATGCTTACAGCATGCTCCAGTGCTTCTTCTTTTGAATGTGCTGTATCTCCTTTTGCATGAGGAAGATTCAGTTCATCAAGAAGCTGATAGAATAAATCGCGATCTTCTAATGCATCTAGTGTGTCAAAGGACGTGCCTAACAAGGTAACGCCGGCTTTTTCTAAACCTTCCGCCACATTGATTGCCGTCTGCCCGCCAAATTGAACGATGACAAAATCAATTTGCTCCGCTTCAACTACGTTTAACATATGTTCTAACGTGATCGGCTCAAAGTATAAACGATCTGCAATCTCATAATCGGTACTAACCGTTTCTGGATTGTTGTTCATCATGATGGTTTCAAATCCAAGCTTTTGTAGAGTAAGAACGCCGTGAACGGCACTATAATCAAACTCGACTCCCTGCCCAATTCGAATCGGACCGGAGCCAATGATGAGTGCACGCTGCTTTGTTTTCTCTTGATGCTCTCCATCACTTTTGCCAAAGTACGTAGAATAGAAGTAATTCGTTTTTGCATCGAATTCAGCCGCACATGTATCGACAATTTTAAATGAAGCGGCAATGCCATACTCTTGGCGAAGCTGTCTGATATCTTGTTCACTGCGATCCGTCAGAGAAGCGATTGTTTCATCAAGAAAGCCTTTTTCCTTCACTTTTCTTAAGGTGTCTTTGGATAGCGTCCCCTGATGATTCTTCAATTCTTGTTCGAGTGTGATCATATTCTTGAAAACATGTAAGAAAAACAGATCAATCTTCGTCGTTTCATGAATCGTTTCAACGGTTTCTTGTCTGGAAAGCAACTCCATGACAGCGAAGAAACGGCGATCGTCCGGTGTTTTGATTAATTCAAATAACTGTTCAGTCGAATGTTCTTTCAGTTCAGGCAAGTGGAAGCCCTTTGTTTTAATTTCAAGTGATGCGACTGCTTTTTGAATGGCAGATTCTAAATTACGGTCAATCGCCATGACTTCACCAGTCGCCTTCATTTTTGTGCCTAATTTCCGGTCTGCCTGTTTAAATTTATCGAACGGCCAGCGCGGGAATTTCACCACGACATAATCGAGTGCCGGTTCAAAGCTAGCATACGTTGTTCCTGTAAGCGGATTTTTCAATTCATCTAGTGTATAACCGACCGCAAGTTTTGCCGCCATTTTGGCAATCGGATAGCCTGTTGCTTTCGATGCAAGAGCAGAAGACCGGCTGACCCGAGGGTTGACCTCAATGACAAAATATTCTTTGCTGAGTGGATCGAGAGCGAATTGGATATTACAGCCGCCAACGACATCAAGCGCTGAAATAATTTTTAAGCTCGCTGAGCGGAGCATTTGATAATCCTGATCCGTTAATGTCTGTGACGGCGCAACGACAATCGAGTCACCTGTATGCACACCAACTGGATCGATATTTTCCATGTTACATACAGTGATACACGTATTTTGACGATCTCTCATGACCTCATACTCGACTTCTTTAAAGCCAGCAATGCTTTTTTCAACTAAGCACTGATGAATCGGACTCGCTAGAAGAGCACCTTCAATCAGCGGTTTAAAAGCCTCTTCAGTTAAAGCGATGCCTCCCCCTTTACCACCAAGTGTGTAGGCTGGTCGAAGAATGACAGGAAAGCCCACTTCTTTTGCAAATTGAAGGGCGTCTTTCGCATTATCCACAATTTCACTTTCTGGTACAGGTTCATTCAAATGCTTCATGAGAGCACGGAATTTCTCACGATCTTCACCGTTTTCAATTGTTTCAACTGACGTTCCGAGCAGTTTTACCCCATGCTTTTTCAGCACACCGGCTTTTTCTAGCTCGACAGCAAGGTTTAAAGCTGTCTGTCCGCCAAGATTGGCTAAAAGACCATCTGGTTTCTCTTTTTCAATGATTCTTGTCACTGAATCAACTGAAAGCGGTTCAAAATAAATTTCATCAGCAAATGACTCGTCTGTCATAATGGTTGCTGGGTTGTTATTCACTAAGATGACGTTGTAGCCTTCTTCTTTTAAGGCCATACAACCTTGTGTTCCTGAGTAATCAAATTCTGCTGCCTGACCAATGATGATTGGACCAGACCCGATGACTAGAATGGTTTGTATGCTTTGATCTTTAGGCATGTGCGACTTCTCTCCTTGCTTGTTTCACTTTCTCAATAAAATCATCGAATACCCATTCACTTTCTGCAGGGCCTGGGTGTGCTTCTGGATGAAATTGAACGGACATAATCAGCTTCTCTTTATGAATGAATCCTTCAACAGATCCGTCATTCACGTGGAGGAATTTGACGTCCACTTCTTTGTCATTCATGCTTTTTTCATTGACCACATAGCTATGATTTTGGCTTGTCATAAAGACACGTTTTGATTCTGTATCTTGTACAGGATGATTCGCCCCGCGGTGGCCAAAAGGAAGCTTATACGTATCCCCGCCAAGCGCAAGAGCAATTAATTGATGACCTAAGCAAATGCCTAGTGTCGGGAAGGTCATCATGATGTCATGAATGGTTTTTAAATATGGCTTCATTGTTTTTGGATCTCCAGGTCCATTTGACAAAAGGATCGCATCTGGCTTGATATCAAATACCTTTTCCATTTGTTTGTACGGAATCACTGTGACTTTACAGCCGCGCGCTTCGAGTGAGTCCGCAATTGATTTTTTAAAGCCAAAATCAATGAGCGCTACATGTTCCTCACCGCTGCCTTGTGTGTATACTTCATCTTCTGTGACCTGCTCTACCACATTGTCTTGCTTCATTGCAGGTGGCGTTTCATTTTCGTCTAAACTAAGCACTGCATTCATCGTTCCATTGGCTCGAATGTTCTGCACGACTGCGCGAGTATCTGTATGTGTAAGAAGCGGAATGTTCCACTTCTGTAAATAATCTTTTAAGCTTACGGCTGCAAGGTGATGAGAAAAATGCTCAGCTGCCTCATAGACAACGACCGCTTTTACTTGTGGTTTTTTGCTCTCAAAGTCTTCATGATTGATCCCGTAGTTTCCGATGAGTGGATATGTGAAAACAATGATTTGTCCTTTATAAGAAGGATCTGTGAGCACCTCTTGATAACCTGTCATCCCTGTAAAAAAGACCACTTCACCTGTTATGCCAGCTTCTCCTGTCAGATCTCCTTCAAAAGAGGCTCCATCTTCTAAATTTAAATAACCTTTCATGCTTGTGTCACCCCGTATTGAATAATTAATAATATAAATGTATGTTTATACGTTTTGTTGCAAAAAAATTTAGACCGTTACTGTTTCATTTGCTAACACTTGAATGATTGCTTCAATGGCTTGATCCAATTCAACTTTTTTGACATTCAGTGGAGGTAATAAACGAATGACATTCGGACCAGCTGGAAGCACCAGCAAACCTTGCTCTCGAAGGGCTGTGATGTAATCACCTACTGGCTGGTGACACTCAATCCCTGCCATTAATCCTTTGCCCCGTACTTCTTTCACGATATTCAGCTGTTTGACTTCTTGCAGTCTCTTTAAAAGGTACGCACCCTTTTCTTTCACTTCTGAAAGAAAGTCTTCTTTGAATATTACATCAAGGGTTGCGTTCACAGCTGACATAGCGAGCATGTTGCCACCAAATGTTGTGCCATGAGAGCCTGGAGAAAAGGCATCTCCTAAAGCTTTTTTCCCTATCACTGCACCGACTGGAAACCCACTTCCTAAACCTTTTGCGGATGAAATAATATCAGGATCAAGTCCCGATTGCTCATAGGCAAATGCTGTCCCTGTTCGCCCAATACCCGTTTGGATTTCATCTACAATCAGCAGTGCTTGATGTTTTTTGCAAAACGTTTGAACGGCTTCTAGAAATTCAGCAGTAGCAGGATTCACTCCACCTTCACCTTGCACCACTTCCAGCATGACCGCTGCGACATCATCGATTTCACACGCTGTGATCGCTTCAGGGTCATTAAACGGTACATAATGAAAGCCTTCCAGCATCGGTCCAAAACCAGTTTTGATTTTATCTTGACCTGTGGCAGCCATACCAGCATACGTGCGCCCATGGAAAGAGTGCAAAAACGTCACAATATTTGTTTTACCTGTTGCTTTTCGGGCCAATTTGATAGCCCCTTCATTCGCTTCAGCCCCGCTGTTGCAGAAAAATACGAGATCTCCTGAACTGTTGGATGCCAGCTTTTCCGCTGCTTTTTCTTGCAGTCCATTTTCAAATAGATTTGATACGTGCCAGACCTCGTCAAGCTGCTTCTTGATGGCTTGATTGACCTTTGGATGATTGTGACCTAAATTCGTGACCGCAATGCCTTGTATAAAGTCTAAATATTTTTTCCCAGTTGTATCAACTGCCCAAGAACCTTCTGCCTCTTTAATTTCAACATTCCACCGTCCGTACGTTTGAAAGAGATGACTCACAGGACCGCCTCCTTTTGTTTTACAATTCGAGTTCCTTTAAAGGTATCTCCTGTAAAAATACTGCCTTTTCCATTCACAATCATGACTTCATCCACATCTCCTGATAAAGCACTTAGCGCAGATTGCACCTTTGGAATCATTCCCCCGGAAATAATGCCTTCATCGATGAGCTTGAGCGCTTCTTGTTCGGTGACAACGTCTAACAGCTCACCATTTTTTAAAATTCCTTCCACATCTGTGACAAACATGAGCTTATCAGCTTTCATAGCTCCTGCGACTGCTGATGCCGCAAGATCAGCATTTACATTTAACGTTTGGCATTCTTCGGTCATAGATAGCGGCGCAATGACGGGAATGAATTGTTTCTCCATTAGTGCTTCTGCCATCTCTGGATTGACTTCTTTGATTTCGCCAACGTACCCATATACATCTTGATCGAGAAAATCGGCGACAAGCATCTGTCCATCTTTACCAGATACACCGACAGATGATATATCATGCTTTGCCAGCTCTGAAACAAAGTATTTATTCACCGTTCCTGAAAGGACCATTTCGGCTACCTCTAACACCGGCTTTGTTGTTTTGCGCTGTCCATCTACAAATTCCGTTTTCACTTCTAATTTTTGCAGCATGCTCGTGATTTCAGGACCCCCGCCATGTACGATAGCCAGTTTAAATCCAGCAGCTTGAAGTGAGCGGACATTTTCATAAAAGGTATCGGAAAGTTCTCGAATGACACTGCCTCCACACTTGAACACGATCGTTTTATCCATGTCTATCTCCTTCATTATGTGCGATAGCTCGCGTTAATTTTCACATAATCATAGGTAAGGTCACAGCCCCATGCGGCCGCTTCACCATTTCCTTCATTCATTTGAATGAAAATCGTAATCTCATCCTGCTCTAGATACGCTTTTGCTTCCTCTTCTGAGAAAGACTGAGGTTCATTATGTTTAAACAGACATTGCCCGCCTAAGTAAACTTCCACCTCTTCTGGCGTGACAGAAGCTGCGCTATGCCCGATTGCTCCGACAATCCGGCCCCAGTTGGCGTCCGTACCGTATACGGCTGTTTTCACAAGACTTGAACCTACGATTTTTTTTGCAATAATACCAGCTTCTAAGTTGTTTTTTGCACCAACAACTTTCGCTTCGATTAATTTGGTTGCGCCTTCTCCGTCTCTTGCAATCTCTTTTGCTAGATCTTCGCAGGCTAGTTTTAATCCTTCTTTAAACAATGGCCATTCTGGATGTTCTTCATTCAGTGCCTGGTTTTCTGCCATTCCATTTGCCATCACAAGCACCATATCGTTAGTTGATGTTTCTCCATCGACGGTAATTTGATTAAACGTCACATCTGTAATGTCACGAAGAGCATTTTGCAAAGCTTCTTGTTCGACATTTGCATCGGTTGTGACAAACCCGAGCATTGTGGCCATGTTCGGATGAATCATACCAGAGCCCTTTGCTGCACCAGAAATGAGAATCTCTTTCCCGTCTATCGTCAAGGAGTATGTCGTATTTTTAATGACTGTATCTGTTGTTAAAATCGCTTCTTCAAAGTGGCCATTTCCTGCTTTTGCTTCTTTTAGCTGAGCGATGCCTGTTTTGATTTTATCCATATCCAGACACTCTCCAATGACACCAGTAGAAGAAACAGCAATGTAATCAGGCTCTGTCCCTAACATGTCTGCACAGGCTGCCTGCATGTCGTATGCATCTTTTAATCCCTGCTCACCTGTACATGCGTTGGCGATGGCACTATTGACAATGACACCTTTTAGTTTGCCCGTCTTTTTCAAGCTTTTTTGTGTGACTTGAAGAGGCGCAGCTTGAAAGTGACTTTGAGTGTATACCGCTGCACTCGCTGCTGGTACTTCACTGATGATCAAGCCAAGGTCTTTTTTTGAATAGCGTAATCCTATATGAATCCCCTTTGCTTCAAAACCTTTTGGTGATGATACGTCCCCGTCTATTTTGACAATACTTTTTTCATTCAATTCGATCATGTTTGTTGTCTCCCCTGTTCTTATGGATAGAGAGGTGTCATTGTGAGGCCCGCCTCTTCATGTAAGCCTTTGATGATATTGAAGTTTTGAACCGCTTGGCCGGCTGCGCCTTTCATGAGATTATCTATGACAGATACAATCGTCAGTCTGCCTGTTCGCTCATCTAAATGAAAACCAATGTCACAGAAGTTACTGCCGTATACTTCTTTTGTTTGCGGATATATCCCATGATCTCTCACTCTTACAAAATAGGAATCTTCATAAAAGTCCTTCATCCGTTTCATTAATTCTTCTTTTGTGACATCTGATTTCAATTGTGTATACATCGTCGCCATAATCCCTCTTGTCATCGGGACAAGGTGTGTTGAAAATGTGATGTTCGCCGTTTGCGGGTTCCATTCTCTAAGTACTTGTTCTATTTCAGGTGTGTGCTGATGTTCATTCACCTTATAAATTTTAAAGTTATCGTTCAGCTCTGAAAAATGTGTGCCAAGTGAGGCTGATCGTCCTGCACCGGACACCCCGGTTTTTGCATCTATTATGATCATAGATTCATCGATTAAATTCTGTTTCATCAGCGGTGCTAATCCTAGAAGAACTGCAGTAGGAAAGCAGCCTGGGTTTGCAATGACTTCCGCTTGCTTAATGGTTTCACGATTCAATTCAGATAATCCGTATACAGCTTGTTGAACCGATGCTTCATCCGCTGCCCTTCGTTTATACCACGCTTCATAAACAGTTCCATCTTGAATGCGCAAGTCACCTGATAAATCAATAATTGGCACCCCTTGATTCATGAGCTTCGGTGTGAGTTCACTTGAAACACCTGCTGGTGTCGCTAGAAACACAGCATCTGTTTCTTGCACAATGGTAGCCGGATCAATGGCTTTTAATGTTTGGTCAGTAATCGTTGTCAGATGCGGATAAGATTGACTGTATAATTGCCCATCACCACTTGATGAATACAATATACATTCCTCCACATGTGGATGCTGCTTAAAGATACGAACTAATTCCGCACCACCGTACCCTGTAGCACCTATAATACCTATTTTCAACGTCAATACACCCTCTTGATCTTTGTGAAATTATTTAACATTATAACATGTATAAAAATTAATTCAATTGTATATTTAATATTTGTTTTCATTTTTTTTCATAAAAAAATCCACATATCTTCGTGAGACATGCGGATTTTATCTATTGTTCTTCATATTGAGGACCAGAAGCGCACTGCATAAATATAATAGGGAACTTGCATAAAAAATCAAATGAATGGTGAAGAAATCAGCAAACAGGCCGCCAAGCATAATGGCGATAGATGAAAAAAGCGCTGTCCAAAAATGATAGTGCCCAACTTCTTTCATTCGCTTCTTCTCATTTGTGAGTTCGGTGACGAGCAGTTTCTCTCCGTGCTTCTGAACACCACCTAGCACACCTAAGGCAATCTGAATCATATAAACTTGCTCTACTTCTGTGATATGTGGAAAAAGGAGAAGAAGAAACGCCATACCAAACGAATGAATGATTAAAAAGAGACGCCTGTCGGTCGTTTCAGGAAGTTTTCCTAATAATAAATGAATGAACGCACCGCTCAAACCAAACAGACCATAAGCAAGACCAAATTGAGAATAGCTCGACCCAACATTTTTAATAAAAAGAATATAAAAAGGGAAAATGAGACTACTGGCGAAAAACAGTAGACTTTGTGAATAGACAAACCATTTCATTGCTTTAGCATTCATTGTGTATTGTACCTTTCATAAAAGTAGTTGATAAATCTGCCATCTGGATCTGCTTGCTTTTTCTTTTGAAAGAATAGATCGGTTTTTGGATACGCTTGTTTCATTTGTGCTTTCGTTTGATAAGGCATGTATGGTAAGTAATAGCTTCCATGGTGCCGTAAGGTGATATCTGTCATTTGCCGGATGACCCGCTCTGCTTCTGCCTTCTCTTCTTTCTCAAAACCATAATTCACTAACAAAACAAGTGCAAACATATCTTCTTTCGCATATGAGAGATCCGCTTTTTCATTTTTTTGTACGTAACGGATCGTGATGTTCATTAAATTCAATTCTTCCTGTTGTAAAAAGCTTCTCATGTCATCGATATACGCACGAAAACGATCAACTGGAACAAAGTATTCTTGAAGCACATCGGTATCTGACTCATTTTCATATTCTAAAAAAGCAGAATCAGACCGCATCACGTTATTTCTTGTGATCAGCTGGTCATTTTGACTTTGAAAATACTTCTTTTGCAAGTTCCATAGCAAATCTTTCCCCATATCAAATCTTCTCGAAAGGCCGAGCATAAATTTTAAAGGGATGACGAGCTGATCTTCTTTGAGCTCGCGGTATGGATCGATCTGTTGATCAGAAGTAAGTGAATAATTCGTCACATACATCTCTTTCAAAAAATTTGTTTTCGCTGTAGAGATTCTTGCGAGATGCATGCGCACTTCTTTATTGTTCTTTACATGCTTTTGAAAATAATCAGTGTATTCATCGAAGTGTAGAGAGGTTGTCTCCATTTTATATAATTCATCCTTTGTTAAGGACAGCTCAACATCTAAAATGACACCAAATAAGCCGTATCCTCCAATCACGGCAGTAAATAAATCATCGCTAGGCTTTACTGTGATGATCTCTCCATCTGCTTTTAACAGTGTGAAAGAGCGAACAGTATCAATAAGTGAGCCGTAGCGAATGTCACGTCCATGTGCATTTGCACTTAACGAGCCACCAATCGTAAAGATGTTTTGAGATTGCATCACCTTTACTGCAAGACCATATGGGTTCACATATTTTTGAATATCATCCCATGTGGCGCCGCTTTGGACCCGAATGGTCTTCTTTTTTTCATTAAATGATACGATTCGGCGAAATTTCGTCATGTCTAGTACAATGCCATTTTCATAATACGTGTGGCCGCCCATACTATGCTGCTTTCCGGCGATTGAAATGGGCAGATTCTTCTCTTTTGCTTCTTCTAATACTTCTTTTAAAGATTCTATTTCTTTTCCTTGCACGACTTTTTTTATTTTGACCGGCATGAGGTGACTCACATCTGTAAACGCCTCAAGTCCTTGTCTTTTGTGTGCTTGACCTTCACGTATAGAGACTGATGCAAAAAAGGCAGCACCATATCCCATCAAAAGGACGATCCATATCCACTTTCGCTTCATTATAGGTACTCCGTTCTATAAAATTACATCCATTATATCATTCCATACTCCTCCTCTACCTTAATTTTTCATAAAAAAACCTGGCATGAGTTCAACTCATACCAGGTCGTATTTACTTATTGAATACCAAGCGCAATTTTTGCGTATCTTGACATTTTGTCACGTGTCCAAGGTGGATTCCAGACGATGTGAACTTCAGTTTCCTTCACTTCAGGCAAGTCGCTTAATGCTTTTTTCACTTCATCCACGATAACTGGTGCAAGGGGACACCCCATTGATGTTAAAGTCATTGTGATATCCGCTTTTCCATTCTCATCAAGATCGACATCATAGACAAGTCCAAGGTTGACGATGTCTACGTTTAACTCAGGGTCAATCACCTGTTCTAGGGCGCCTAAAATATTTTCTTTCAATGCTTCATCCATGATATCCACTCCTTTTTCAACTAGTATAACGTACTTTTCCTTTTGGCTAAACGTTTGTGCTTTTCAGGTGTGTCACAAACCAATCAATCGTTTCAAACATCGCTTGTCTTGAGACCTTATGGCCAGCCTGTCCATCTGTAATAAAACGAATCAGGTGCGGATCTTCTTTATATTGGGTTTCTGCTAACTCGTCATAAAGAGCTTTTGCATGTCTGTAAGGGACAACTGGATCGTTTTCTGCATGCCAGAATAACAGCGGTCTTTTGTTTAATCGATCTGTTTGCAGCGTTAAATCATAAGGACGCAGAGCGTCTAATTGCTGATTGACTTCTTCGTCCGTGATATCTTTCATCAACCCTTTGTGACGCATGTCCATGATTTGTGCTTGTAGGAATGTCGTATATTTCGGACTGCCCATCAAGCTGACTGCCGCTTTAATCCAATCATGCTTTGCAAGTGCACCAAAGGTCGTGATCCCTCCCATAGATGTACCTGCAACACCTATTAGATCAGCTTCAATCAATTGTTTTTCTTGAAAATGTGTCTTAAGTATATCGATTTCACGTATTTCGTTTAGGACGATTTCCCAAAACTTTGATGCCAGTTCCTCTAAGCTGAGGTTTTCTGATCTTACACCATGATAAGCACAGTCAGGCAAAATGACTCTCATGCCTTTTTCCGCCAAATGAAAGGCGAAGTGTAAGTTGTGCTCGCGTGCACTTGTAAATCCATGTATAAAAAATACAAGTGGCAGTGGTTTATCTTTATTTTCAGCTTTTACGATATGTAAAAATGGAATATCGTGCGTCATTTGCTCATCAATGGTGATCACAGCCTATGAATCCTCCTTTATCATTCCCGTCTTTGTTTATTTTAACATGTAGACAACGAAGATGTGATAAAGATACACTATAGGTGGAGGCACCCGCACCAGCTGCCTCCTATTACTTACAGATCAAAGGAGATTTTATGGAGACTAAACCTTATCTAATCGCACTTGACCTGGATGGCACGTTATTAAAAGACGATAAAACGATTTCAGCACACACACTTGATGTCATTCAAAAAGTGAAAGACAGCGGGCATCATGTCTGTATTTCAACTGGCCGGCCATTTCGTTCCAGCTCTCCTTATTATCAGCAATTGCAGCTCGATTCTCCGATTGTGAACTTTAATGGAGCGTTTGTCCATCATCCTCTTGATGAAAAATGGGGCAGATTTCACACATCACTTGATCTTCAAGTCGTAAAACAGCTTGTGGATATTAGTGAGGAATATAAAGTACACAATGTGTTAGCTGAAGTGCTAGACGATTTGTATTTCCATTATCATGATGAAAAGCTCATTGATATATTTAATATGAATGCAAACAAAGTGACCGTTGGAGACCTTCGGAACAATCTTGGAGAGAATGTCACAAGCGTCTTAATTCACGCAAAAGAAGAAGACGTCGGAGCGATTCGGAGCTATTTGACAGATGTTCATGCAGAAGTGATTGACCACAGACGCTGGGCTGCTCCGTGGCACGTCATTGAAATCATTAAAACAGGCATGAACAAAGCCGTTGGACTGCAAAAAATTAGTGATTATTACGGTGTGCCTCAGGAACGGATTGTGGCATTCGGAGATGAAGACAATGATTTAGAGATGCTTGAATTTGCTGGATGCGGGGTTGCAATGGGCAACGGGATTGATGCAGTGAAACGCGTCTCTAATGAAGTGACAGATACGAATGAACAAGATGGGATTGCAAAATTCCTAACGAATTACTTCTCGCTTTAATTTTTCCATTCATACATAGCAGGTCGAAGCGGGCATACTACCGTTAGACAGGTTGTCCTGTCAGCTTGTGTAAAGGGGCGGATTCCGAATGGGTAAAAGAAGCAAATCGAAACGCTTTATACAACAAGGTAAAGATTCAGTCAGTCTGCATGACGCACGTTTTCCGTATCGTTCCACACTTGAAGAAGCTGCGGAGGACAGGGGAAATATGAAGACTGATGCTTCTGGAGGTTCATTGTGAGAAACGAACTTTTTGATCAAGCCAAATCATTTACTGAAGAAGCCCTTACTTCTTCATTTCCATCTGGTTTAGAGCGTCAACAAGCAGTTCAGCGAGCTAAAAACGCCGTATCATCTGCATTTGCTAATTCGACAGATGCAGAAAGAAACCAGCTGCATACGTTCCAAGACCTGCTTGATGATCTTTAACGAAAAAAGCTGTCCGCTTTGTGGACAGCTTTTCTTATGCTTATTTCACTTGGAACGTTTTCTTCTCAGTGATTTGCTTTAGCCCTTCTGCTTTTCCTTTAAATGTGACGACCGCTTCATACGTTCCCGGCTCCACACCGTTTGACCACGTATCTTGGAAGTCATATGTTTCATCTGCTTTCAGCACAAAGGATTGGATGGCTTGTGTGAACATACGGTCTTTCGAGTAACGGTATTTTTCATTTCCGTCTTCATCGTACACACTCAATTCGAATTTTTGGCTTGTGTTAAACGTGAATTCAATATCTCGATCTGATTCATTTTTGAGTGACATATGAAATTGAACCGAAGAACCTTTTTGGACGGGGTCTACTGTGAGTACAACGGTTTTTTCTCCCATTTGACCGGATACCTCCTTGTCTGGTTCATCCTTTTTTTGTTGTCCACAAGCTGTTAAAACCAATAGAACGAGAAAAAGCACTAACCCTTTTTTCATCTTCTACCCACCTTTTAATCTCGTCTGAAAAATCCAAGAATATTGGTTGTTTGAACAATATTTGTAAAGGCTTTTGGATCGACTTCCTTTATAATTTGTTCAAGTTCATACAGCTCATACCTTGTAATGACAATGACCATCATTTCTTTTTGTTCATTGGTAAATGCCCCTTTTGCCGGAACAGTCGTAATCCCTCTGACCATTTTTCCATAAATGGCTTCTTTGATTTCATCTGCTTTCTTTGTCACAATCATGGCAGTCAGCTTTTCATGTCTCGTATGGATGGCATCAATTACCCTAGTCGTCACATATAATGTGACAAGGGTATATAAAGCTTTCTCCCAACCTTGTAACAATCCTGCTGTAAAAATGATAATTCCGTTTAAAATGAAGAAATACGTGCCCACTGGTTTGTCTTTCCATTTCGCTAAAATCATCGCAATAATGTCAAGGCCGCCTGTAGATGCCCCATATTTCAGTGTAATCCCAATGCCAAGTGCAGAAATGACTCCGCCAAATACAGCATTTAATAAAATATCTTCAGAAACACTTGTCTCTGGTAAAATGCCGAGGAAAATCGTTGTCAGTGCGACACTAATAATGCTATACAAAGTAAAGGAACGACCAACCTTCATCCAGCCTAAAATGCCGACCGGAATGTTTAAAATAAATAATAGGATCCCTGTTGATAAATAAAACGGTGCATATTGATCGATTAAACTAGATAACAGCTGGGCAACCCCTGTAAAACCACTTGCATATACGTCAGCAGGGATTAAAAATAAATTCAGCCCAATCGCATTGAGTAAGGCACCAATGACGACGACGATGAGTTTTTTTGCTTCTCCAATGAACATGTTGTCATTCCTCCACTTACCATTCTCTCTATGGTTTTCCCTAAAATTTAGAATTTGAACACGAAAAAATGATTTTCTATGATATAGTTAGGCTAAAAAGATGTAAAATATGGTTGATTTTTTTAGAAAGAAGGGATTTTGATGACTGTTCATATCATAGCAGACAGTGCTGCTGATCTGCCTCTTTCTTATTATGATGAACAAAACATGACACTCATTCCGCTGCGTGTATTACTCGGCGAGCAGGAATTTGAGGATTTGATCACCATTGAACCAAAACAAGTATTTGATGCGATGAGACAAGGTGCAAGTCCAAAAACATCACAAGCTTCACCGAATCGGATCAAAGAAGCCTTTGTTTCTGCAGCACAAACCCATACATCCGCTATTTATGTTGCCTTTTCATCAGAGCTTTCAGGTACATACCAAACCGCTGTGATGATGGCAAACGAAGTGAAGGAAGAATACCCTGATTTCGATTTACGAATCATTGATTCTAAATGTGCTTCACTTGGTTATGGACTAGCTGTCAAACACGCTCAATCACTTGCCATTGACGGAAATACAATACAAGAAATTGAAACGTCTGTAAAGCATTTTTGTGAATCTTTACAACATATTTTTACTGTAGACGATTTATCGTATTTAGCAAGAGGCGGAAGAATCAGTAAAGCGTCCGCATTTGTTGGCGGATTGTTAAGTATTAAACCCATTTTACACGTTGAGGATGGAAAACTGATACCCCTTGAAAAAATTCGTGGCCGTAAAAAATTATTGAAACGCATTATCGAGCTGATGAAAGAACGCGGATCTGACTGGTCTAGTCAAACTGTTGGCATTAGTCATGGAGACGACCCTGCACTTGCAGAAGAAATGAGACAATTAATCGAAGCCGAATTTCATCCAAAAAAAATCGACATCCAGGTCATCGGCGCGGCTGTCGGGTCCCACTCAGGCCCTAGCACACTTGCCATCTTCTTTACAGGCAGCCCATCATAAAAAGCACCCTTCCCTGAAACATCACGGGAAGGGTGCTTTTCTTATGATAGCTTAAATCGGTGAACGGTTTCGTTTAACCTTGCCGTCATACTCATCAGTTCTTCTACTTGTTTGTTCATTTGATGGAAAGATTGCAGTTGTTCGTTTGCCGAGGCAGAAATTTCTTCGCTGCCCGCTGCCGTTTCTTCTACAACGGCACTAATATTTTCAATCGAGTGCAGCACTTGTCCGCCAAGCTCTGTTGATTGAATAATTTGGTCATTTAAGACCGCCATTTCTTGCTTAATATGTTGTGCTTTTGTTTCTATATCTTCAAAGGAGTGTGAGGTTTTGTCCATTGCATCTTGCTGCTGAAGTGATAGCTTGACCCCTTCTTGTACAGTTTGGCTAATGGATTGAATGCCTTTTTCAATATGACTCACCATGTCAAAAATTTGTCTTGTTGCACGAGACGATTCATCTGCCAGCTTACGAATTTCGTCCGCTACGACGGCAAACCCTTTGCCAGCTTCTCCTGCTCTTGCCGCTTCAATCGCCGCATTGAGCGAGAGGAGGTTTGTCTGGTCCGCAATATCAGAAACCGTTTTGGCCATTGCGGAGATTCCGCTTGCGTACTGAGTGAATTCTCCTGCAGACTCTTCAATTTGTCTCGTCGCACGTGTATTTTTTTCAATGGCTGCTTTTGTTTCTGTTAACGTGTGCTTTCCGCTTTCCACCGCTTCAATGGCATCCTCTGTACTACGGATGACTGTATGTGATCTTTCGGAATTCTTACGGCCATGTGAATCCATTTTTTCAATCAAACTAACGCCATGCTGAAGGTCTTCTGAAATCGCTTGTGAACCATTCGCCATTTCGTCTGTCGATACAGACACTTGATTGGCCGATTCCATAAGCTTTTTGTTTTCATCATCTAACTGAACCGAGAATGATTCTACTTGGCTTGATACATGGCTGATTTCTTGAATCAAGCTAATCAGCTGATCCGTCATTTGATTGAACGACTCATTTAAGCCACCGATTTCATCTTTCCGCTTGATGTCCATCCGCTCCACAGCGAGGTTTCCTTCGGCAATCTGTTTTGCCCGGTAAGAAAGGGATTTGATTGGCGTCACAATGGATCTCGTTAACCCAATATTTAAAAAGACGGCAATGACAATCAGCGTGAGGGCTGCGACAGATGCGCTTGTGATGATCCTTTGCACATTGTCTGCCGCCTCCTCTAAATGGTATTCATACGCTTCTTGTGCTCTTTTATTCATCGTATGCACGTCGTTTAAAACACCGTCAATTCTGGCAGCCACTCGTCTGGCATCAGAGGCATTTTTTTCACCAATGGCATTGTTTGCTTCTTGCGTCCATGTGTCAAACTTTGAATTTAACCGTGTTAGGGCTTCTTTGTTCATATTTCCTGCGTTTTTGTTTAACGTTTGCAGCTGTTTTTTCGCTGTCGATATATCGCTTTGAACGACCTCTAGCTGTTCATCTGAAAGGGTCATGGAATAATTGGTCATGGCTTGTTCGACACTTTCAAAGCTGGCCTTCGTTTTTTGTACGTTCAGTAATGTTTGAACTTCTGTTTCGCTTGATGACTGAATCTTTGTCATACTCACAATAATAAAGGCAATTACGCCAACCGCTAAAAGAAGTGAAATGAGTGAGTTGAGCAAAATTTTGATGCGTAAGCTCATGATGCTGCCCCCTCTTCTTTCAGAAGTGTCTGCTTCAGTCCATTTAATTTTTTGGTCAATTTCTCAGCATCTTTAAGCACCCGGATTCTTGCCATATCGATTCCGTCATTACTTAAGTCATAAACGATATGCCCGCTTTTGATTTTGCTGCTTTTGACGAGCTGTTCGCTGAATTGATAAACGACTTCATCTACTTTTTTGACCATAGACGAAATAACGGCTTTTTCAGCTGTATAATACTGATCGCTGTCCACGCCGATTGCATATTTGCCTTGCGTTTGCGCTTCTTTTAATACACCAACACCCGTATAACCGGCTGCGGCATATAAAACATCTGCTTTCTTTTTGATCATGTTTTTCGCTATTTTACTGCCTTTACCTGCATCACTAAATGTGCCAGCATACGTGGATACGACCTTGATTTTCGGATTCACTGATTTTGCGCCTTTTTGATAGCCTTGTTCAAATCGATGGATCACCTCTGCATCGACTCCGCCCACAAAACCAATAACATCACTTTTTGTTGTCATGGCAGCAAGTGCTCCCGCTAAATAGCTGCCCTGCTCTTCTTTAAAAGTCACTGATGTGACATTTTTCAATTCAGACACAGCATCAATGAGTAAAAATTGCTTTTTTGGATATTTTTTCGCTACCTTTTCTAAGTCTTCTTGCATACTGAAACCTACACCGATGATCAGGTCATTTCCATCTTTCACAAGCTCGGTCAGCCCTTTTTCATATGTATCGGTTTCTGCAATTTCTCTATAATCGAATTCAATGCCAAGCTCATCACGTGCTTTTTCTAATCCTTTAAATGATGAATCGTTAAATGATTGATCACCAAGACCATCATCCGTCAGCATGACACCAATATGCTTCGTATTTGATACCGGTGGTCCTCCCTGCTGATTGCTGCATGAGGCGAGTACCATGATCATAGCTGCCATCAGAAGTAATGAAATCTTCACTTTCATCCAAAAACACACTCCTTTTATCATCCTTACCCCTTATTTATCGGATTTGAGAGTCATTGTTTCAATGATAAAGTGAAGGATTTTCAGCTTTTTTCATGACTTTTTTCACTGAAAAAAACCATTATTTATGACAAAAATAAAAAAAGTGAGCAAATGCTCACTTTTTCTCGTATGTCCACCCTTCTTTTTGGTAAACAAGATCATTTTTCATCAGATGACCTAATGCTCGTTTGAAGGCTGCTTTGCTCATTTGAAATCTTTCCCGGATATCTTCTGGGTCACTTTTATCTCCGTAAGGCATTGCACCGTTTCTCGTTCTCATATAAGTTAAAATTTCTTCTGCATCGACAGACAATGCATCCTGTTTTCTAGGAAGCAGAGAAACGTTCACGGTTCCGTCCTCTTTCACTGCGATGACGCGTCCTGTCACGGTCGATCCTAATCTAGGCTCTTCCTTTCGTTCCGTGCGGTGGATAAACCCACGCACGCCTGTATCTGTCAGCATAAAAGAACCTGTCGCAATTAAGCGATAAATCGTTCCCGTAATTTCTTTGTTCATTAACGTTTCTGGCGCTTCAGTAAATAATTCACTGATCACATCTTCAGTGGCTGGTTTTGCGAACATTCTCCCGTAACTTGTCACTTTGAGCATACAGTATAGTTTGTCGCCTTTTTTCGGCCACGCTTCCTCAAAAGGCGGGAGGTGTTCAGTTGCAACAAGTGCATCCTTTGACAAACCTATATCGACAAAAGCACCCATATCTTCTACAACGTCTACGACTTCTACCCAGTCGTATGTATGTGCATTGATTTTAGGAATTTTCATCGTCGCTGCCAGTCTTTCCTCATGATCTACATATAAGTAGACCTCTACTTCATCACGATCTCCAATATCCTCTGTCATCTCACTGCGATGTAGGAGAACAGAATCTTCGCCATCTGTTAAAAAGTAGCCGTATTCCATCTCGTTATCTATTTGCAAGGTCAGTTGCTCACCTGGTCTCATGTTCTCTTCCTTCCTATCTGCCCTTAAAAGAGCGTTCGTTCATCTTTTGATTCACTTTATTCTACTATACTTCAGTCATCATGAACATCTCTAGTTCTGTTAGCTAAAGTGGACAAACTGTACTTGAATTATACCGCATACATCTGAACTCTCTTCGATAAAGTTTCTTCTTCCCCTATGGGCATGATAAAATAGACGCAATATCTATAGTTGGAGGTCATATGTGATGGCAAAAGAAAGTTCATTTGATATTGTATCGAAGGTGGAGCTGCCAGAGGTGCAAAACGCCATTCAAGCAGCACTGAAAGAAATTAAAAACCGTTATGATTTTAAAGGAAGTAAAAGTGATATTTCACTAGAAAAAGAAGAACTCGTTCTCATTTCTGATGATGACTTCAAGCTGGAGCAGCTAAAGGATGTCCTTGTGACAAAACTGATTAAACGAAACGTACCGACTAAAAACATTGACTACGGAAAAACAGAACATGCCCTAGGTGGAACCGTTCGCCAGCGTGCAAAGCTGATTAGCGGGATTGATAAGGACAATGCCAAAAAGATCAATGCCTTGATCAAACAATCTGGTATAAAAGTAAAGTCGCAATTTCAAGATGACCAAGTGCGTGTGACAGGAAAAAATAAAGATGATTTACAAGAAGTGATTGCGCTTATGCGCAAGGCAGATTTACCGATTGACGTCCAATTTATAAATTTTCGATAAATTTCAAATTTTCCATTGATTATTTCCGATTTTTTCGATACAGTTGATGGAAGTTCAATTCATTGACATGTTCATATCGCTTTCTTATCAAGAGAGGCAGAGGGACTGGCCCTGTGAAGCCTCAGCAACCGGTGTAGTAGAAATCTATTTTCTATGACCAAGGTGCTAAATCCAGCAAGCAACTGCTTGGAAGATAAGAAGAAGAATTTCCATACAGCCAAAAAGTCTTCTTCTTATCAGAAGGCTTTTTTTGTTACATAGAAATAAGGAGGAAACCAATGGGCCTATTACAAGACTTACAAAATCGCGTACTGATTGCTGATGGAGCAATGGGAACACTTTTATACTCTTATGGCATTGACCGCTGCTTTGAAGAATTAAATTTATCAAAAGAAGATGAAGTCAAAAGAGTGCACGAGGCATATGTGCAAGCTGGAGCGGACATTATTCAAACGAACACATACGGTGCGAATTATATTAAACTATCCCGCTACGGTTTAGAAGAAGAAACAAAACGCATTAACACAAAAGCTGTACAAATTGCCAAAGCAGCCGCTGGCTCAGCTTATGTCCTTGGAACGATCGGTGGCATTCGAACATTTAACAAAAATGCCTACTCTTTAGACGAGATTAAACGGAGCTTTAGAGAACAGCTCTATATCCTTTTAAATGAAGAGCCTGATGGATTACTGCTTGAAACATATTACGATATTGAAGAAGCAAAAGCCGTTCTTGAGATTGCTCGCAAAGAAACAGCGCTTCCGATTGTCATGAACGTCTCCATGCATGAGCAAGGTGTATTGCAGGACGGGACACCGCTAAAAGACGGTTTATCTGAATTATCCTCACTTGGCGCTGATGTCGTCGGCATTAACTGCCGGCTGGGCCCTTATCATATGATTCAGGCACTTGAAGGTGTTCCACTTTTGGAAAATTCTCATTTATCTGTCTATCCAAACAGCAGTCTCCCCTCCCTTGAAGAAGGCAGACTCGTCTATGATACAGATAATGATTATTTCCGAAAAAGTGCACTTGAGTTTAGAAATCAGGGCGCACGAATCATTGGAGGCTGCTGCGGAACAACCCCTCAGCATATTAGCGCCATGGCTGAGGCGGTCAAAGATTTAGCACCTATCACCGAAAAAGAAGTGAAAATATTAAAAGAAGAAATCATTTCCATCCAAGATCAACGGACAGAACCAGGTCTTGACGAGCTGGCTGTGAAAAAACGTTCGATTATCGTCGAGCTAGACCCGCCGAAGAAGCTGAACTTTGAAAAATTCCTCGTCGCAGCGAACGAATTAAAAAGTGCAGGCATTGATGCCCTCACACTGGCCGATAACTCTCTAGCTACCCCGCGTATTAGCAATGTGGCATGCGGCGCTTTATTAAAACAGCAGCTTAATATGCGTTCACTTGTCCATATCACATGTCGTGATCGCAATTTGATTGGACTCCAATCCCACTTAATGGGGCTGGACACACTTGGACTAACCGATATTTTAGCCATCACAGGCGATCCGTCTAAAATTGGAGACTTCCCAGGTGCGACATCTGTGTATGATTTAACCTCCTTTGATTTGATCCGTCTGATCAAACAATTTAACGAGGGACTATCTTTCTCCGGGAAGCCGCTCGGGAAAAAGACTAATTTTTCAGTGGCTGGCGCGTTTAATCCAAATGTCCGTCATATTGATAAAGCAGTCAAACGCCTCGAGAAGAAAATCGAATACGGGGCCGATTATTTTATTTCACAACCTGTTTACTCTGAGGAACAGCTTGTGAAAATTCATGAAGAAAGCCGACATTTGGATAAACCGATTTATATCGGCATTATGCCGCTAACAAGCAGCCGAAATGCTGAGTTTATTCATCATGAAATTCCCGGCATTAAATTGTCTGACTCGATTCGTGAGATTATGGCCAAGGCAGGCGAAGATAAAGAAAAGCAGCGGACAGAAGGATTAGCGATTGCCCGCTCTTTATTAGATACAGCTTGCGAATTGTTTAATGGTATCTATTTAATTACCCCTTTCCTTCGATCAGATTTAACAGCAGAACTGACAACTTACATCCATCAGAAAGAAAAGGAGCCAAACATCCATGCCAACTATCACTGAACAGCTCAAAAAACGCATCCTCGTCCTTGACGGTGCAATGGGCACAATGATTCAAAACGCCGATCTCACAGCAGAGGATTTCGGCGGAGAAGAGTATGAGGGCTGTAACGAATATTTAAACGTCACAGCCCCTCACATTATCTCCACGATTCACCGGCAATACCTAGAGGCAAGTGCTGACCTCATTGAAACAAATACATTCGGTGCGACGAAGCTCGTTCTCGATGAATATGGACTTGGCCACCTCGCCTATGAATTGAACGTAAAAGCAGCTCAGCTGGCAAAGCGTGAAGCAGACCGTTTGTCGACACCAGAATGGCCCCGCTTTGTAGTAGGCGCAATGGGGCCCACTACAAAAACATTATCCGTAACAGGCGGCACAACGTTTGAAGAGCTCGTTGCAAATTATGAAGAACAAGCCCGCGCCCTGATTGATGGGAAATGTGATGCTCTTCTTTTAGAAACGAGTCAAGACATGCTGAATGTCAAAGCTGGATTTAAAGGCATTCAAGAAGCCTTTCAAGCGACCGGTATTGAGCTGCCACTGATGGTGTCAGGTACGATTGAGCCGATGGGCACTACCCTTGCAGGCCAAGATATTGAAGCCTTTTATATCTCACTTGAGCATATGAAACCAATCAGCGTCGGCTTAAACTGTGCAACTGGTCCAGAATTTATGACAGACCATATCCGTACACTCTCCTCCATCTCAAAGTCGGCTGTCAGCTGCTACCCAAACGCTGGTCTCCCTGATGAAGAGGGACAATATCACGAATCCCCTGCTTCGCTTGCTAAAAAAATTGCCGCTTTTGCAAAAGAAGGCTGGTTAAATATCGTCGGCGGCTGCTGCGGTACAACGCCTGCACATATTCAGGCATTGTCAGATGAAGTACGTCCGCTTCAGCCCCGCAGTATGACGCATGAGTCATCACCGCATACCGTATCAGGAATCGAGCCCCTCATTTATGAAGAAGCGATGCGCCCCCTCTTTGTTGGTGAGCGCACAAATGTCATTGGTTCACGCAAATTCAAACGGCTCATCGCAGAACAAAAGTTTGAAGAGGCAGCAGAAATTGCTCGTGCTCAAGTGAAAAATGGCGCTCACGTCATTGATGTGTGTCTAGCAGACCCTGATCGTGATGAGATAGCAGACATGGAAGGCTTTTTAAAAGAAGCCATGAAAAAAGTGAAAGCTCCTTTTGTCATTGATTCAACCGATAAACATGTCATCGAAAAAGCACTCATGTATTCTCAAGGAAAAGCCATTATTAATTCTATTAATTTAGAGGATGGAGAAGAGCGCTTTGAAGAGATTCTTCCGCTTGTCAAGCTATATGGCGGCGCACTTGTTGTTGGAACAATCGATGAAACAGGGATGGCCGTCACAGCAGATCGAAAACTTGAAATTGCCGTAAGATCCCATGACCTGCTCACGAAAAAATATGGAATCCCTGCGAGTGATATCATTTTTGACCCGCTTGTCTTTCCAGTAGGTACTGGAGACGAACAGTATATTGGTGCTGCTGAAGAGACGATTAAAGGCATTGAGCGAATCAAAGCAGTACTGCCTGAATGTCTCACCATTTTAGGCATTAGTAACGTGTCTTTCGGACTCCCGCCAGTTGGTAGAGAAATATTGAATGCCGTTTATTTGTATCACTGCGTCAAAGCAGGGCTTGATTATGCGATCGTGAATACTGAAAAGCTTGAACGCTTCGCTTCAATTCCAAAGGAAGAAATCAAGCTGGCTGAAACTTTACTTTATGAAACAAATGATCAAACCCTTGCTGAGTTCACACAATTTTATCGCGGGAAAAAGAAAACAGAGAAAAAACCAAAGATCTCCTTATCGCTTGATGAAAGACTGGCACTCTATGTCGTCGAAGGGACGAAAGAAGGCCTGATTGATGACCTTGCCCTTGCTTTGGAGAAATTTGAATCACCTCTTCATATCATCAATGGACCATTAATGCAGGGAATGTCAGAGGTTGGGCGCCTTTTTAATCAAAACGAATTGATTGTAGCTGAAGTGCTTCAATCCGCTGAGGTCATGAAAGCATCTGTTTCATACCTTGAGCAATTTATGGAGAAAAAGGACGCAAGCGGCAAAGGGAAGATTCTCCTCGCCACCGTCAAAGGAGATGTCCATGATATAGGGAAAAACCTGGTCGACATCATTTTGAGCAATAATGGCTTTCACGTCGTCGATCTCGGAATCAAAGTAACCCCACAAACATTGATTGAAGCGGTGCAAAAAGAAAAGCCAGATATGATTGGACTATCAGGTTTACTTGTCAAATCAGCACAGCAAATGGTCTTGACCGCTCAAGATTTACAAAAAGCAAACATCTCTGTTCCCATTTTGGTGGGCGGCGCGGCGCTTTCACGGAAGTTTACGAAGATGAAAATTTCGCCTCAATATGATGGCCCCGTCCTTTACGCCAAAGATGCAATGGACGGTCTGTCTTTAGCGAATGAATTAAGAACGAACCCTCTTCAATTTCAAACAAAACCCTTAGAGGATCAAGAAACGCTCCATAAGGAAAAAGAAACAACGCAGCCAAAAGCTGTGATTGAATTACTAGAAAAACGCGCGACACTTCCGGAGGCAGCGATATTCACGCCAGAAAATACGAAACGCCATTATGTACGGGATATTGATTTGCACCACATAATGCCCTATGTCAATGAGCAAATGCTGATCGGCCATCACCTCGGTTTAAAAGGAAAGGTCAAAAAGCTCTTGGCTGAACAGCATCCAAAAGCATTGGAGTTAAAACAGCTGATCACAGATCTTCTTCAAGAAGGCAGAGAGAAAAACTGGTTTGCACCTGCATTCGTCTATCAATTCTTCCCTGCCAATTCAAATGGGAATGACCTGCATATCTATGATCCAGAAGCGCCTGACCGCGTCATTGAGACATTCCAATTTCCAAGACAGGAAAAACTTCCGTACCGGTCTATTTCTGATTATGTGCGGAAAACCGGAGAGAACGAGAAAGATTATATCGCCTTATTTGCAGTGACGGCTGGTGCCCGCATACGAGAAGTTGCGCAGCAATTTAAACAAGAGGGTGACTATTTGAAAATGCATGCTGTCCAAGCTTTAGCACTTGAGCTTGCAGAAGGATTGGCTGAACGAACGCACCAAGTAATTCGTGATAAATGGGGATTCCCAGACCCAGTCGATTTCACGATGGAGAAACGATTCCAAGCCAAATATCAAGGTCAGCGCTATTCCTTTGGTTATCCAGCGTGCCCTAATCTAGAAGACCAAGAAAAACTATTCCACCTGCTGCAGCCAGAAAAAATCGGGATTCATCTCACAGAAGGGTTTATGATGGAGCCTGAAGCATCCGTTTCAGCCATTGTCGTTTCTCATCCTGAAGCTCGATATTTTAACGTTCACTAAAAAAACCTCCTGAATTGGAGGTTCTTTTTATAAATAAAAATGGAATATATATGAAAAAATACGTTTATTTACCGATATTATAAATGAAAGTCATTTACTTAAAAGGAGATGTTTGTCATGTTCAAAAAGAAGATCGGGGTTTTATTGCTTACAGGCCTCTTTATCGCTAGCCCTCTTTTCCAATCACCTGCTCAAGCAAGTGAAACGTCTACGAAACAAACAAAATATTATACAGAAGAATTGGAGCATCTGTATCCAGACAGTGATTATGCAAACAATGATACGATGGACAAAGCTCAATTCTTACAGCACTCTCTTCATCTAAACAAGACCTATTTATATCACGAAGGTAGTATCTCTTCTATGAATGACATTGATTTTTATCGGTTCACCAGCTCTAAATTTGATGGAGCAGATGGCCGCTTTTCTATCAAACTCGTCAATGTGAAAGCTGGAAATGATTTCGATCTTTATCTTTACAATCAGAGCGGGTCACTCGTGTCTTCCTCTGTGCGGACAAACAACCAAAATGAAATCATCCATATGCCGAAAATTGCCGCCAGTACTGACTACTATTTAGCCGTCAAACCAAAGCAATTATTAAATGAAGAGGACAACATGTATCGTATTGTCTTTGATAAAAGTATTGAAAAAGGCACAACCAAACGATATGGATCACCTGCCACATTGAATAGTTTCAATGAAGCCGGATCTCCCAATTCTTCTTTTGATTTAAGCAGCTTGCCGCAGGATGCCGTTGTCACTGGCCTGTCATTAGAAGCTGAAAAAGGTAGTACAAATGCATATAATTATGTATTCACCGTCTCTTCCTTAAAAGGCGGAACAGTGAACGTACCTTGGAACGGTCAAAAAGTTGACATCTCTTCTTATAAAACAAGTCAAGTGCCAGCAAAAGACCGCTTTTTTGTTTCTTTTAATGCAACCGAGGTTCCTCAATTGATCGGTGGACGGTTAATCAAAGTAGGCGTTGTCTCAATTAAGAACTTACAGCTCACCTTTGAATATGAATACAACCGTGACCTCAATTATTAAACTAGACAAAAGGAAAAGGTATCCCCTTTTCCTTTTTCTTATGCGTTCTTATGGTACGATACATAGAGAGAAATCAGCTAAGAAGGAGTTGCGTGTATTGCCAAACGTTATTCAACGATCTTTAACCCTTGATGACATACCAGACCTTGTCGCATTGTCAAAAGAGGTCGACTGGCCTGATTACAATGCGGAAGAGCTCACATCTCTTTTAACAAATGGACATTTTACCGGTTTTACAACAACTGACGGACAAGTCATTTCATGCGCAGGACTTTTTCAATATGACAGAGTGGCATCAATTGGAGCGGTCATTGTATCTGAGACACATCGAGGCCTCGGTCTTGCCCGTCAAATGATTGACACACTGCTTCGTCATAGTGATCCAAGTGTCCCTGTCGTTTTAACGGCTACTGTACAAGGACAGCCAGTTTATGAAAAAATCGGCTTTCAGACAGCCGGTTATATTCATACATACAAAGCACAAAAAACAAATCCTAGTGCGCTTCATCCGTCACATCAGATTCATCTTTTTCCCGCTGATGAAACGCACCTCCCGTCTATTGAAAGGCTGGATGAAAAAGGCGCAGGGACCAATCGATCAAACTTCTTAATAAAACGAATGGAGCGAGCAGCATTTAAACTGATCGCAAAGGATGAACACCACGAAATCACCGGCTTCGCGTTTGGTGTGGAAACACCAGCTAATCTGATGATTGGCCCGCTTGCAGCAAACGATGAACAAACGGCGCTATCACTCATTCAATCACTTCTCACGTCTTATTCTGGCGCCTTTCGTTTAGATATGCAGGAAGAAACAGCTGAACGCCTGCATACATCACTTGTAGAAGCAGGATTTACGAAAACAAACGTCGCACATTTTATGATGATTCGCGGGAACGAAAAGCAGAACGATTCGGCGCTTCTCTATTTCCTGGCCTCACAAGCATTTTCATAAAAAATCAAAAAGCTGTAGACAGATGTTGTCTACAGCTTTTCTTTTTTATTTTTCGCCTACGGATGAGAGAACTTGAGCGAGTGCATTTGTGACCTTGCCATGCTCTGATGCATGCGGCCGGTCATCTCCATCTCCATAGCCGTAATCAATCATGCGATTACGGTTTAAGCAAAGCTTTGTCAGCTGAGGCTGGAATAGATCAAATAAAGCAAAACGATCTTTTAGCTGTGGAAATTGCTTTTGATACTGCTGAATTTCTTCTGCAAGCAAGCGCCAAAGCGTCGTTTCATCTAACAGATTGTGATTGTCTAACACGTTTGACACGTAACGAAGATTGCAAATAAACAGACCCGTAAAAATAAATTGTACAAGACCCTCAGGCGGCTCACTACGCAGCACTTCCTTTAGATCTTCTTCTAATGAAGCCAATTCAGGCAGCGGTTGATCACTAATGTTCACATCATCAACAAAATCTTTGATCGCCAAACGATGCGGCTTATGATCTTTTAATACAAGAATTGTATTTTGTCCGTGCGGTGAAAACACCGTGCCATATTGATACATAAAGTGCAGAAGCGGCGGCATGACAACATGGAAGAATGACGCCATCCATTCTTTTGCTGACAGACCCGATTTTTCAATGAGCTGCTTTAGATAAGGCTCGCCTTCATGATCCTCATACGTCAGTGCCGCCAGCGTAACAGGGCTCTCCCCTTCATCTAAATACGTATAAATGCTTTCTCTAAAAATGACCCCAAGCATTTCAAGGTATTGATATGGCGCACCAGGTAGCTTGCTGTAATAAGGATGATCAACATTGATACTCGCATTCTCACCTGGTAAAATGACGCGGCATACATCGGATAAAAAGGCGTCTTGATCGGCAATTCCTTTAATATGCGCTGTAATACGTGGCGCAATCACCGTACGTTCTGATGGGAGCCCCCGGTACACTAGCGTATTTAAAATACTCATTGGCAGTTTAATATGATGCTTGCCTTTATTTGAGATGTTCGTAAAGGTTCTGATCGATTGCTGTGGAATATATTGATCCAGCCCTTCTCCTAAATACACAATACGGCGCATGGCTAAATCTTCGGGGAAATGCTGGATGATCATATGCGTCCACTGCCATTTATGAACAGGCATCATATAATAATCAGCCGCATTTAGCCCTTCATCCTTTAACACACGTTGGAATTGACGAATCGTGACTTCATCTAATTCTTTGGCAATGATGTGCTCATAGTTCTCATGATCGACCGCATGGAATGTCGCAAGTTCTCGGTGAACAGCAATCCAAGACAGCTGAACACATTCCTGCCTTTCAGGTGCATAGGCTAAGTAATCATCGTAGCTGAATCCAATACGCCCTTTGTTATAGACGATCCAAGGATGACCCGTCATCTCGCCTTCAATCCATGCGTAATCTGTATCCGTTAACTCATCTGCACGAAGTGCTTTTTTCGACAGCAAATGAACATCCGCTAACAAGGTATGGTGAAGCTCTTTGATCAGATGGCCAGTTGTTTCAGAAGACATTGGGATGATTGGCTGAATGTCTAGTAAAAACACAATGGCACTAACATCCTTTGTCCATGTTCCGTCTTGACAGCACTCGATCGATTCAGCAATCGTATCAAAACTATCAAACAAACGAGGTTTTGCGAGATAACGATATTTCTTCTGTTCGTGAATGATTAATTCATATTGGGCGATGCCATCCTGATGATTTAGCTGAACGGGATGAAGCATATCCTCATACATATATTCGGACAGCATTTTTGCCACCATTCGCTGGTTTGCTTTTTTCCAAGCAGCAGGATTTACCGCTTTTTTCAATTCATCTTGTACACTCATCGGTTCATCCTCCTTACCCTTTGATTTCTTCAAATGTATTTGCGTGTTTATGTGTACCGAATGTCTGGAAGACATGCTTTTCATAAAGTGGATACACAGGTCGACGAGCCAGTTCATTGATAATGACACTGTTTCGGTACGCCCCTAGCCCTAAATCTGGTGCGCCTACTCCATGTGTATGCAGCTCTGCATTTTGTACAAAAATATCATTCTCACCTAATGTGTTTGTTTTCAATCGATATTCACGTTCGACCTGGAAGCGTCCTTGATGATCCCACTGAATATGATGGGAAATCGGATCAATAAATGGCGGTAATACGGATTGATAGCCCGTTGCCAAAACGACAATGTCTGTCTCATGCGTAAAGGATTCCTCTTTGACCCATTGATTGCATGAAAGCGATAAGCCGTCCCTCGTTTCCTCAATCAAATTGACCTCCGTCATCGCCTGCAGCACGGTGTTCAGCTGCTCTCCGCAAGCAGAACGTTCATAAAGCAAGTGATAAATATCTCGGATCATCGCTGAGCTGATGCCTTTATACAGCAAATCTTGCTGCTTTAATAGCGCATCTTTTTTAAGTTGCGGAAGCTCATAAAAGAAATCAATATAGTCTGGAGAGAAATACTCAAGACCCAAATTTGAATATTCCATTGGGAAAAACCCTTTAGAGCGTGTAAACCAATGAATATCCTTCGCCTCATCGTCTGATAAAATGTCATAGAATACTTCTGCCGCACTTTGACCAGAACCGATGACCGTCACGGATTTTCCTTTAAAACAGCCTTCTTTCTTTCGTTTCAAGTAATCAGCAGAATGAAACACCCGATCCCCTAAAGCTGGCTGAAGAGGTGCTGGTACCGCAGGCTGTGTGCCGATACCTAAAACAAGATGCTTACTTTCAAACACCTCTACCGTTTGATCTTTCACATGACGGACATGCACTTCATATCGTTTTTCTCCAGCTTTTTCAACAATGGAGACAGATTCGACATTCATGCCAAATCGGCAAGAATCTAATTGATCCGCGACCCAGCGGCAATAATGGCTATATTCCTTGCGCGGGATATGGAAGTCTTCTAGAAAGTAAAATGAATACAAACGGTTTTGTTCCTGCAAATAGTTGAGAAAGCTATATTTGCTTTTCACATCCGCCATACTGACAAGATCCGCTAAAAAGGGGACTTGAAGTGTTGTCCCTTCAATGAGCATACCTGGATGCCAGTGGAACGCTTCACTTCTTTCAAAAAACAAAGCGTCAATTTCGTTTACTTCTTCAGATAATGCAGCAAGCCCTAGGTTAAATGGTCCAATGCCAATCCCAATGACATCCACTACATTATTTTGCTTGTTGAACCGCGTCATGGTTATACTTCCTTTCAAATCGATCTCGATGACAAAACATTAAAAGACCTGTTTTATCTGGTAAAGTGACTGGTTTCACACGTTCGAATCCACACTTTTCAAAGACATGAATCATTTTTTCGTTCCGAATATCTGGCTCAGCCACGATTTTTTCTGTTCGTTTGTTCTGCTCAAACTGAAATGCTGTCATGGCTTGAAGCAGCGGAGCCGCAAATCCTTTCCCTACATAATCTGGCTCTCCAATTAACAGGTGAATGCCTTGATCATGCGGAGAAGGCTGATAGTACGATTCAATGATATCCCCTTTCACATTGTATGCTTCAAAATAGCTCATCGGCGTGCCATCAATGGTTCCTAAATAAAGGGTTTGATGCGGATCATGAATGGCCTGATAAAAGTGCTTTTCAAAAGCAGGAAATGGAATATTCAAATGCCAAAATGGGTGGACATACTCTTCTTGCATCCACTTGTGGACAAGCTGGACGTCCCGTTCATATTCAGCGCGAATGAACCCAATTCGATGCCTCATCCAATCAGCGCCTCCTTATGTAAAAAGAGCGGATTCAACACAGACGTGTACCTGGATTGCGTTTCTAAAGAACCCGTCAGCTCATCCATATCTTCAAACCGCGTGAGTAAGTTCGCTTTTGAAGGCAGCTCCTGTGACCGGAGAAGACTGTTCGTCAGCTCAGATGCACCATATGTCTCTTCATGCGCAAGCAGTGTGTCTCTAATCAGGGCTAATAAATCTTCTTCTTTTGCAAGCCCCTCTGTACCAAAACCATTCACAAGACCAAACAAATGATTAAAGAAGAAATAGTAACGCAGTCTCTCAACCGCTACATCGTCTGCACAAATGGTTTCACTTCTGACGCTTAAGTTTTGAACAAGCTTCGCAAGCTGATCCTTTTTCGATTCGCTATAATAGTAGCCTTGATTGTCACGATAATAGAATGTGTGCGGATATCCATTCTTTAGCTGTACGACAGCATTTTGCTGATGGGCTTCAAGGGCAAGACCATACGTTTCAAACAGCCAAAGCATCGGCTCTAACGAAATCGATAAATATTGTGTGAACCAATCACGGCTGACATCTTCTGTTGATCTGCCTTCAGCGTCTGCTAATTCATGGATAATGCCTGAAAGCCTTGATTTTCCTCCGTATGCATGATCCTGACATAGCCCTGCAATTAAGCTAGCCCCTTTTTCATGATGCAAAAATGGATTTTGACGAATGACGACTTCAAAGCCAGATTCCGCCTCATCCCCTTGAATAGATAGATACGCAGGATCTTCAATCACACGGAATCCAGAGAATTTGTCATATAAAGAAACGCCTAATTCTGTTTTTAAGATACGAGACATCTCAACTCCGCGATCAAGTTCCTTTTGTTTGTTAACGCGTAAAGAGTTTGTGATCTTTACAGGGACAGAGAATTTGAGCATGTACGCAGAGTCTTTTTGATAGACCGTTCTAAAGGAAGATGTCGCTGTGTATTCAGATCCTAGCGGCCCTAAATACGTCAGCATCCCGTCCTCTATATAACGCTTGACGAACGCTTTCTCCATGACCACTTGGACTTGTAGCGGATGAATCGGAATCAGGACATATTCACCGCCTTCTGTTAACGTCGTCAGTCTCTCTTTTTCTTCTGGCATCTGGCGCATGAGCTCCTCAAACATGAGACTTGCCGCAGACTGTGAAATTGAAGAATCCTGAAGCACAATTGACGGATGTGCTTTAAAGTAATGAAGCTGGAAAGAGCCTTTCAGCTCAGGAGAATAAATAGCTTCCTCCTCTTCTGTCATTCCTTGTCTGCTTTTTGGTGTAGGATGCGTTAAATGCCCAAGAAGGAGTGACTGCTCCGCTTCGATATATTCAAAATCAGCTGAAGAAAGAGCTGCTCGATCACCATCTCTCTCTCTGATGAATCGTTCAATATTCCGGCAGCTTAAAATGATGCGAAGCATGAACTCATCCTCTGCATCTGTGCGGCCATATTCAATGAGAAGTTCCTTTGAACATAAAGCAACAAGTGTGGTGTAATCAACGATCGTTCCCTGTTGCTCACTACCTTGCGGGCGAAAGCGAACGGGAAAATCAAAGAGATGACGGCCTACAGGCGAAAAATATCGAATCGGAATGACAAGCTCAAGATCTTGTTTTGCTAATGCTGCTACAAATACAAGTGAGCCGTCTGCTTTTGTCTCTTTCTTTGCAGATCGATCAATTCCTGTTTCACGTAAAAAACAGTTTAAAAAGCTTTGCATCGTTGCATTTTCAGCCATTTGTTTATATTGACTCAACGTAGTACCCTCCCGGATTGAATATGAGCGATCCCGATATCAACAATGTCAGAAAGGATTTCCTCAATATGTGTAATAGTCGTTCTCGGATTTAACAAAGTGAATTTTAAGCAAGTTTGACCATCGGCTACTGTTTTTGCTACGACAGCCGTTCCTGTTTGGAAAAGTGTGCGATGAATGATTTTATTAATGTCATCTGCGTGATGATCATCTATAAAACGAAACACGACTGCATTGATTTCTGGATCAGGATTGATCACCTCAAGATGCTCATTTTTCTCAATCAACGTAGCCACATCTTTCGCAAAATGGATGGTATGGTCAATGATACTTGCAAATCCTTCTTCTCCAATCATACGCAGAGAGAGAAGGAGTTTTAGCGCATCAAATCGGCGCGTCGTCTGAACAGATTTATTCACGAGATGCAGAATGCCTTCCAGTTCATCTTCCTTTGGATTGAGATAATCTGCGTGGTAATCAATCAAACCAAAATGTCTTTTATCCTTTAGTAAAAATGCCCCGCAGGAGATCGGCTGATAAAATTGCTTATGAAAGTCAATCGTGATCGAATCAGCCAGCTCGATGCCATCTAATTTTCCTTGGAAGGTTTTGCTTAATACAAGTGCTCCTCCATAGGCAGCATCTGCATGAATCCACAAACCGAAAGGCTTCACCATGTCATATATGTCATGTACAGGATCAATACTGCCAAAATCAGTTGTCCCGCAAGTCGCCACGACTGCAAATGGAAGCAAATCCTGCTCCTTAAGCTCCATAAGCTTCTTCTGCAAATCATGCAGGTCCATTCGGTGATGTTCGTCTGTCTCAACTAACACAACAGCCTGTTCACCTAAACCTAGCTGAGATGCTGATTTTTTTACAGTGAAGTGGGCATTCTTGGAGCAAAGAATCCGCATACGATTTGCCTCGCTCGGCAACCCTTTCTGCTGTACATTCCATTGCCAAGTGTTTTCACAAAATGCATCTCTTGCTAAAAGCAGTCCCATGTAGTTAGATTGGGTTCCACCGCTCGTAAAGGTCCCATCTGCTCGTTCTCCATAAGAAAACTTTTCACATAACCACTTGAGGATTTCCTCCTCAACCAAAGATGCAATGCCGCTTTGATCAAAGGAATCCATTGATTGGTTAAAGGAACTTACGATCACCTCTGCTGCCAGAGCAGGGATAAGAGGTGGGCAATGCAAATGTGCCAGGCATTTAGGATGTGACACATCCACTAAATGCGGTAAAAGGTGATTTTTTATATCTTGAAAAACAGACTCAATGGATTCACCAGCCGGTTGAATCTGGAATAACGATTCGACATGAGCCGCTAATTTCCCAGGCAATATTCCGCTATACGGTCCTCTGCTTGTTTGCCACTCTGCCAGTAAGCTGTCGATGGATGTGTAGAGTGCCGCTTGGAAGGACTCCCTCCCAAGCTGGCTTTGTTGAATAAATAATGAATCGACAGATGGTTTAGTTGACTGCATCGTAAACTGCCTCTTTAAAAATCGTGATGACTTTTTCAAGCTGTTCTTCTGTCATGATCAAAGGCGGTAAGAATCGAATCACACTTCCAAAACGGCCTCCTGTCTCCACAATTAAGCCTTTATCGAAACAATTCTTTTGAATGAGACTGGCTAGCTCTGGATTTGCTGGATAACTGCCGTCCACATCCTGTTTCTCATCTGGATTCACAACTTCAACACCAATCATTAATCCTCTTCCTCGCACATCACCGAGAGCAGGCACTTGTTTTTGAATGTCTTTTAGATTGGCCTGCATACGCTGACCAAGCGCTTCTACATGATCAAGCAGATTGGTTTCTTTTATATATTTAAGCGTAGCAGTTCCAGCTGCCATCGCCATTTGATTTCCTCTAAACGTGCCAATGTGTGCACCTGGATTCCATTGATCTAAGTCTTTGTCATAAATCACAACGGATAGCGGAAGGCTTCCCCCAATTGCTTTTGATAACACAATGACATCTGGCACAATACCAGCATGTTCAAAGGCAAACATCTTACCAGTTCGGCCGATGCCTGACTGAACCTCATCAATAATAAGTGGAATTCCTTTTTCTTTTGTGATTCGTCTCATTTCTTGTATCCATTCAATTGATGCCGGGATGGAGCCGCCCTCCCCTTGCACCGCTTCAAAGATCATGCCTGCTGGCGGGAGAATTCCACTCTCAGGATCATTTAATACACGCTCAATATAAGAACTGGAAATGCGATGTGAGTCTTTACCGCCGATTCCAAATGGGCAGCGGTATTCATATGGATAAGGCAGGAAGTGAACATCTGGCATTAATCCTTGTACTTTTTCTTTTGGCGATAAGTTGCCGCTTAATGACATCGTGCCATGTGTAGCACCATGATATGCTCCGTGGAATGATAGAATGGAACGATTTCCCGTCGCTGTCTTGACTAATTTAATTGCTGCTTCTATAGCATCACCACCAGTTGGTCCACAAAATTGAATTTTTGCTCTTTTTGCAAACTCTTCTGGCAAGTGAGAAAAAATCTCATTCACAAATTCTTCTTTAATCTCTGAAGTGATGTCCAGCGTATGCAACGGTCTTTTTTCATGAAGCATACGTTCAATAGCATCTATAACAACCGGGTGATTGTGACCAAGGGCAAGTGTTCCTGCACCTGCTAGGCAGTCATAAAATTCTCTACCATCTGCATCTGTCACGATCATACCTTCGGCTTTTTGCATGGCTAATGGGAACCGTCTCGGGTAAGACCTTGCATTAGATTCTCTTTGACTTTGTTGCTCTAAAAATTGCTGATTTTTAGAAACGGTTTTGATGGACATAATAAAACACTCCTCCAATTGATAAAGATTATCATTTTCATTTACTAGCCTAGAGGATGTAAGATATGAAAGTCAATTGTATTCAAAAAGATGATTCTAAAAGCATATGAATGCTATATTCTCTTTTTAACGAGTAATTTCGTGTATTTTTTACAAACATCTACAGCCATAAGGCGATGTAACGTTTGAGTATGAAAAATATTGAAAAAAATTACAAAACAATTCTCCTGGTTCTTTTGCTCTATGCGTTGTAGCTCCCTTGCTTGATACGCGACGGCCGAATGAAATGAATGTAGTAAAACAAAAAATGAACGTTATTTTATCTTGATATAAATGGTTATGATGGTATAATTTCTCTGAAACGAAAGGGAATCGAGGGAGATCTGATGATTTTAACGAAGCATGACCTTCACCACTACTTGGCACAAGATCAGAAAGCACTTGCCATCAATCGAAAAAGACCAAAGTGGCTTGGGGATGATATTTGGAAATATCAAAGATATTTACGAAAATATGAGTACTATACGAATAGCGGTGCTACGTTACGCAAATGGTTTTATCGTTACTTACATAAAAAGAAAGGCATGCAGCTTGGCTTTGATATCCCAATTGGTGTATTTGGACCTGGGCTCAGAATCAACCATACTGGGCTGTTGATTGTGAACAAGCACGCCAAAATCGGATCGTTTTGTGATATTCATCAAGGCGTGAATATCGGTCAAAACCATCATGAAAAAGATGTGCCCGTCATTGGAGATCATGTATGGATCGGCCCTGGCGCTAAACTGTTTGGAAATATTTATATTGCGAATCATATTTCCATCGGAGCAAATGCAGTAGTGAATCGCTCCTTTCATGAAGAGCGGATTGTCATTGCAGGTGTCCCTGCTCAAAAAATAAAAGAAAAAAGCCCTTCTTTATGAAGGACTTACTTGACCAAAGCAGTGAGCCACATGAGATAAAATAAGATGGATAAACATGAGGATCATCATGCCTGAGCCCAACACCTTTTATCCTTATGATGCTATGGCGCCATCAAACCATCAATCGGTAGCAACTTGAAGTGAAAAAAATCGCCACAGCCGTACTCTCTAATTTGCGTTGGAGTACCCGAAGACCAGCATGAGAAAGTACAAGACAAAGACGAGGATGGCAATCGCATAGATGAGAATGGACACAATCAGTACTGTCCAGCCCAACCCTTTTCTTCCTGTTTGAATGAGATATATTCCAAGTGTGAAGAGCCCGAGTAAAAGACCTAAGATGGCCCATAACCATTTATTTTTCCCGTGTTTTGGTGCATCAACGAATAGGTAGATTGCGACTAAGATGGATACAAACCAACCTGTAATCCATTTCACATTCATCCGCCACCCTTCTTTTTCAATTTATTGAATCTTACTATACTTTTTTCCTAATCTTAAAAACAACTATTCAAATGAATGATTCGGAAGGCTTTGCCATTCTTCTCTCAGCATCCCATACCGCATCGAATCATAATACTCCCCTTGATAGTAACGAACCTTACGCAGTCTTCCCTCAAGGATAAACCCGCATTTCTCTGCGCAACGCATCATGCGTTCATTTCCAGACCAGGTGGTCAGACCGATGCGTGGGATATCAATGTGTGAAAAGAGTTCATCGATCCATAGACGCAATGCCTTTGTTCCAACGCCCCCATTCCAAAAGCGTGAGTCATAAATAAGAATCCCACACTCCAGCCAACGTGTGCGCTCATTCTCCCAATAATAAGAAACTGTACCCTTTAATTCACCTCCGACATCAATGCCAAATAGTTTTGGCAGGACAGAATCATCCTGTAAATAGCGTTTTTTAAATGCAGCAAGCGATATGTCATGTTCAATAAAATACGGTGCATTCCACTTTCGATAGGCCTGGTCTGGGGCTTTAAACCTTAAATGCCATACCACTTCTAAATCGGTTTCGTCTAATGGACGTATGCTCACAATCTCTTCTTTTTTTCCTTTCATCTGTTCACGTTCCTTTACTTTGTCGTTCTTTTAGCAAGATGACGATACTCGATAGGCCTCATGCCTTCATTTTGCCGAAACAGCTTTGAAAAATAAGTAGGGTCATCAATGCCTACATGTTCTGCAATGAGAGCTATTTTTTCATTCGTTGAAGCAAGCAGGCTTTTGGCTTTTTCAATTTTGAGTCGATTGATGTACTGGCTCGGCGTCAGTCCGTACACGGTCTGCATGCACCTTGTCATGTAATCAGGATGATAATGGAGAATCTCTGCCAGCTTCTCCATCTGTAATTTTTGCGTAAAATGACGTTCAAGATAGTGAACCACTTCTGAAGCGACAGTCTCCTTTGCACTTGGAATATGAAATGCTTCTTTTTGTAAATGAATGAGCATTTCCTCAAATTGAAGCTGCTTTTTGAGCTGAAGTTCAGACGCATCATCATTTAAAGCGCGCATCGCTGAAAGATGCTTCTGTAGCACGCTTCCCCCTTTCACTTTTCCTTTTCGGGGCAGACGAAATTCATAGCTTGCTGCTTTTTCAAAAGTGGCTTGATTTTGCTTCATATCAAACCAGTGTTCTCTCGGCCGATCTGTGAACTCAAATGAATCAATTGAGAAATGCAGCCACTCGTAAAGTGTTTCTTCTTTGCATGGCACATGTCCACCATGGGCAAGTCCCGGTGATAAGATGATATATTCTCCCTCTTTTACGTGATGAGGCACCTCGTCTTCTGTGATCCATAGTTCCCCTTTCGTGACATAAAGAAGATCAAATACGGTGAAAATTCTGGAGATATGTCGTTCTCCTGGATGGAATACACCTTTGCCTGAAGCAATATAGACTGGAAATGGCGGTACAGTAAATGTAATAAACGGACCCATATTCATCCCCTTATGAAGTCGGATTTCTCCAATAAGTTTCGGTTTCATCTCTTCTTATTATAGTCGATGCAAGGTACACTATAAATCGGATTTATACGAAAGAAGGCGATGTGATGAAACCACAAGCACTAACAATACAAAAGGTTCAAGCCAAAAGTGAAAAATCCCACCCTTCATTATTTGCATTAACTTGGCCTATTTTTATCGAAATCTCTTTATATATGCTGATGGGCAGCGCAGATACACTGATGCTCAGCCAGTATTCTGACAATAGTGTTGCCGCAGTAGGGGTTAGTAATCAGCTATTAAATCTATTGATTGTGATGTTCAGCTTCATTACGACTGGGACGACGATTGTCATTGCGCAGCTTTTAGGAGCGGGCCGCAAGCAGGAAGCGACCCAAGTTGCCTATGTATCACTAGGCACCAACTTCCTCATTAGCTTTGTGATCAGTCTTCTTATGTTTGTGTTAGCTGTGCCCATCCTGCATATGATGGGATTATCAAGCGAGCTAATGCCAGATGCAACCGTCTTTTTACAGATTGTCGGCCTGCTTTCTTTTATACAGGCGCTCATTATGACCTATAGTGCTATTTTAAAAAGCTATGGATTCACGAGAGATACGATGTATGTCACCATCGGTATGAATCTGTTAAACGTTGCTGGTAATTATTTGGTCATCTTCGGACCATTTGGCTTCCCTGTATTAGGTGTCATGGGTGTTGCTCTTTCCACATCATTTGCACGGTTGATCGGTCTAACTGCCATGATCCTCATTGTTCGACACCGAATTGGATTGCAGTTTTCATTCAAGCGAATGTTTTACATCCAGCGAACGCATTTAAAAAAACTGCTAAAAATCGGCATTCCTTCTGCTGGAGAACAGCTTTCTTATAATGGCTCTCAAATGATTATTACGCTGTTTATCACATTTATGGGCACGCAAGCACTGGCAGCAAAAGTCTATACCCAGAATTTGATGATGTTCATTATGTTATTTGGTGCCGCCATTAGCCAAGGAACACAAATCTTAATCGGGCGCCTGATCGGGGCGAAAGAATTTGATGCGGCCTATCGAAGATGCATGAAAAGCTTATACTGGGCCATTGCCATCTCGCTTCTTTCTTCGACTGCTTTATCTTTATCATCGACGCATTTACTTACTTTTTTCACTAGCAACAGTGAGATCATTCAAATCGCGAGCGTCCTCCTCATATTGACGATTATTTTAGAGCCTGGACGTTCTTTTAATATGGTCATCATCAACTCCTTGCGGGCAGCTGGTGACGCGAAGTTTCCAGTCTATATGGCGATGATTTCAATGTGGGGCATCGGCCTTCCGATCGCTTATTTATTAGGCATTCAACTTGAGATGGGCCTGATCGGGGTTTGGATTTCTTTTATCGTGGATGAATGGGTAAGAGGTATCTTCATGTATAGGCGGTGGCGTTCAAGGGTGTGGACGGAGTATCGGTTTACTTCCACATAAAAAGGACTGCGGGTGCAGTCCTTTCAGATTGTTGACAAAGGGCTAAAATGAACTTTATTTTAGCCCTTTGTCTTCTTTTCAGCGTGATAGAAAACCTTTGCAGCCCTAGGAAGGACGAGCATCGGCGTGGAGCGAATTTAAGCGCAGGACTGACACCGAATGCGAGGGTTTGTCTACACGCTGAAAGGGCTAAAACGAACTTTATTTTACCCCTTTGTCTTCTTTTCATTACGTAATATCTTCTAAAATAAGTGCTTTTTCTTGTGTTGAAATATATGACCGCTTCGTAAAGACGCGGTATTCGTTTTCTCTAGTTTTATCTAAAATAGCCTTATAAAAGTGAGCAGCTGCTTTCACCGGTATCCTTGAATAAAGTGGGAATTCATGTAGATGGTCAAAAAATTCCTCATAGTACGCCTCTGCCTCAAACGCAATATATTCCCATACGTGCTGGAAGGCTTGATTGACGATCCCTTCTTGTAATTCTTGCTCTGTATACCCAAATTGATCCATGACTTGTTTTGGCAAATAAATGCGGTTCCTTTCCGCCTTATCCTCACCAATGTCTCGAAGAATATTGGTCAACTGCATGCCAATCCCAAGGGAAATCGCGGCTTCTTTTAGCTGTTCTTTTTTACGCGGTGCAATGATCGGAAGCAGCATTAATCCAACTGTACTTGCGACATGATAGGAATAGATGAGCAGTTCATCTAACGTTTCATACCGGTGCTGCTCTAGATCCATCTCCTGTCCTCGCAGCAGGTCACGGAATGGGGATTCATCCATACGAAACTGTTGAAATGTATACTCCAGCGCCACCCACATTGGATCATTACGATCTACTTCTCCTTGCAAGAAACGTTCAAATGCCTCCTGAAAAGACGCCAGTTCTTCCTTTGGTGAAGGAGACTCATCTACAATGTCATCCGCTCTCCTACAAAAGGAATAAACAGCCCAAACAGCCTGTCTTTTCTTTTTAGGCAGCATGGAAAAGGCACGATAAAACGTTTTTGAATGGGTTTGAATGGTCTCTTCACATATTTTCAATGCTGTTTGCACATCAACCACTTAGCTTCACTTCCTTTCTGTTGTTCAGCTCTTTAAGCAGTACAGAAGCCATGAGCTTTGCACTTTGCATCACGATCGGTACCCCGCCGCCGGGATGGATGGAAGCACCTACCGCATATAGATTGTCTAAATCTGCAACCTTTACTTGCGGGCGAAACACACCTGATTGAAACAAATTAGGAGCGAGTCCAAAGCTGCCGCCTTCAAACAATCCTTCTCGCATTGAATCATTCGGTGTTCTCACCTTATGCCAGACAACCGCCTCTCGCAGCTGTGGAAAGCCTCTTTTTTCAAGACGCTCCACCATTTTATCCACAAAGTCTGTCTCTTGTTCCCAGTTGATGTGATCTCCTGATGGAACAGGAATGAGCATATATAGGACACTGCTGCCTTCTGGGGCAAGGGATGGATCGATGGTCGATGGATTAAACGTATAAAATGATGGATCTTGAGGTATCGTTTTCGTTTGGAACACCTCTCTCATATGCTGATCAAAGTGTTCTCCCATGAAAAATTGATGAACAGGTGCTTCATCGTATACTTTGTTTAACCCTAGATACACCATCACGCAGCCGGAGGATGGAACGTATTTACGCCGGTCTTGTTCACCTAAACCAAGCTGTTTTAACGCCGCTGGATAATCTCCGTTCATCACAAATGCATCAGCTACTATGTGTTCATCATTTATTTTTGCCTTGACCACACGTTTCCCCTCAAACTCAAATTGTGCGACTTCTTCACTTTTTCTTATGCGTACACCCGTCTTTAAGAGCTGTCTCTCCAATATATCTACTAAACTCGCATATCCGCCTTTTAAATAGTAAATTCCGTGTGCGTGCTCACTATATGAAACAAGCGAATAAATGGCAGATGCTTCATACGGATTTCCTCCGACATAGAGGGTTTGAAGTGCATATGCATCTCGGAGGCGCTCATCTGAAAAATATTTTTTGAGAGAACTTTGAACGGTTCGATATGCTTTTAATTTCATTAAAATCTTCATGTTCGCTTTTGTAAAAAAGGTTCGTTTTTCATGAAATGATTTTTCTAGAAAAGCTTCCTGCCCTTCTTGAAACCGATCCGTCATTTCTTTCATAAATGTTAAATATCCCTGTTCTTCCTTTGGAAATACACGTTTGATTTCTTCTAGTTGTCGCCGTGTATCAGAGTATTTCGTATAGGAGGTTCCATCTTGATAGTGGATCGTATACAGCGGATCGAGCTGCAAGAGATCAAGAGATGTTTCATCAATGCCTACGTCATGTAAAATGCCTTTTAACATATCAGGAAGTAGGACAATGGTCGGACCTTCATCTACTTTATATCCTTTCTCACGTACAAAAGCAAGTCTCCCGCCGAGCCGTTCATTTTTTTCAACAAGGGTGACATCATGTCCAGCTTTTTTTAAATAGAGGGCTGAGATCATTCCGCCAATACCGCCGCCAGCAATCAATATATGTTTTTTCATGAGGCGCTCCCCTTTTCTTGATGTGGCACTCTTTTGTGCGTATGTTTCTCTTTTGACAAAATCGCATTTGTCGTAATACGTGCTGATTCTAAAATGGTTGGCAATCCGCTGCCCGGGTGGGTTCCTCCACCAACGAGCCAGCAGTGTTTCAACTCATCAAATTCATTATGCGGCCTGAGTACCATCATCTGCGTCAACTGGTGACCAAGATTAAATGTAGCTCCTTCATACACGTACAGCTCTTCTTCCCAATGCTTCGGCGTGATCATCCGCTCGACTTCAATATGCTGCCTGATATTCTTAAAGCCTGTTTTCCGCTCCAATGTATCCAGTACAAGCTCTCTAAATTCTTCTTGATGCGCTTCCCAGTCAATACCGCTTTGATTATTGGCAACGGGTGCTAATACATAAAGAGCGGACTTGCCTTTTGGCGCAAGCGAATCATCTGTCACACTTGCATTTTGAATATAAATGGACGGATCATCCGGCAGCTCAAAGGTTTTCGTAATCTCTTTGACGAACTTCGCATAGTCATCGGAAAAAACGATGGTATGATGTGGCTCATCATATATCGTATCTAAACCTAGGTACAGCATAAAGGTGGAGCATGAGAATTTTTTCTTTTTCAGTTTCTTCTCGCTATATTTCTTTAAAAGACCCGGCTCTACAAGCTTTGTCATCACGTGTGCAAAATCACCATTTACGACGACCTCATCTGCTTGTATTTCTTCACCAGTTTCTAAGCGAATGCCCTTCACTTTCCTGCCTTCCGTCAGCAACTTCTCAACTCCAGTTGATAGATGAAGGGTAGCGCCAGATTCAACAGCTGCCTTTGCCATCGCTTCTGACAGCTGATTCACTCCGCCTTTCGGATGATAAACGCCTGTGTCATGCTCCATAAAGGAAAGAATTGAGAACGCTCCTGGGCATTCCCAAGGTGACATCCCTAAATATTTTGATTGGAATGTAAAGGCATATTTCACTGATTCATTTGAGAAATAATCCGACAGCACATCATATAAGCTTTTATTTAATGAGAGCTGAGGAAGTGCTTTGATGACTTTTGGACGCAAATAATGATGGAAACGATCCATTTTACTTTGTAGAATCGGCGTTAGGCGGTCCATTTTTCGTTTTGTATCATTCATAAAACGTACATACCCCTCGCCCTCACCAGGTGCAAAGGCTTCTAGTCGTTTGTACATTTCGTCTCGATCTCGAACCATATCAAGCTTCTCATCTTGAAAGATTAATCTATACATTTCTTTTAATTCAATCACATCTATATAATCATAGAGATTTTTACCAGCAAAAGTGAACAGTTCCTCTGCAATATGAATCATACTGAGAAAAGTAGGACCTGTATCAAACGTGAAATCACCAAGTTGAAACTTAGAGTTACGTCCGCCAACAAAGGACTGTTTTTCATATATATGAACATCATGTCCTTTGCTTTGCAACATCATAGCTGCTGCAAGTCCCCCTGGTCCTGCTCCGATCACAATGATTTTCATTATCCTTTTTCCTCCAAATTAATTCACTTTAAGTTAATTATACAAATTAAAACTGTTAGTTCAACTTTTGATGTGCTCTAAAAGTCTCATGTTATGTATCAAAAAAGCCGACTTCCTTTCAACAAGTGCAAGAAAGCCGACCCTTTGTTATGCTTCTATATCAATTCGATATGTTTCAAACCAATGATGAATCTGTGCCAAATGGGCAATGAGCTGTGGGCCTTTCATTAACTGACCATACCAAGGAACCTGGAAAGAAGCCCCTTCTGTTTCAATCAGCTGTTTTAATTGATGTGGATCTAAAAATTCATGAAGCACAGAATCCTTTTGCGCGAGACAATCTGTTAACATCTCTTTTACCGCCTGAGTATAAGCAGGATGATGTGTTTTCGGATAAGGGCTCTTCTTGCGATAAAGCACTTCATTCGGTAAAATTCCCTCTAATGCTTTTCTCAAAACCCCTTTTTCCCGATTTCCATACATTTTCATTTCCCAAGGAATATTCCATACATACTCAACAAGACGATGATCTGCGAATGGAACACGTACCTCAAGGCTCGCCCCCATGCTCATACGATCTTTTCGATCAAGTAGCGTGGTCATAAACCAAATCATATTTAAGTAAAAAAGTTCTCTTCGGGCTTTATCTACTCCAGTTTCCCCATCTAAAAGAGGGGTTTCTGCCACGGTTTCTTCATATTTGCTTTGCGCATATTCCTTCAGTGATAATTTCTTTTGCCATGAGTCTTGAAGAAGCTGAATGCGTGCTTCCGTTGATCTCATCCACGGAAATCCATTGGTTTCGCTTGCCATGTGAAACCATGGGTAACCTCCAAAAATTTCATCTGCACATTCACCTGATAAACCGACAACAAAATCCTTTTTAATTTCTCGGCAGAACCATAGTAAGGAAGAATCAATATCTGCCATCCCCGGCAAATCTCGCACTTCAACCGCTTCTTTCAAATAAGAAGCCAGCTCTTTTTGCCCAATGATGCAGCTGTGATGATTCGTTTGAAACGCTTTGGTCATTCGATCAATCCACGGGCCATCAGCATTCGGCTGGAATTGACTTGCTTCAAAGAATTGATCATTTCCGTCGTAATCAACGGAATACGTATGCAGCGGGGCTTTCCCTATTTTCTCAAAGTGCTTGGCGGCAATGGCCGTAATGGCACTAGAATCCACACCGCCCGATAAAAACGTACATACAGGCACATCAGAGACGAGCTGTCTTGTAACAGCATCCGTAAAGAGTTCCTTCACGTGCTGAGCGGTGTCATCAAGCGAGTCTGTATGCTGCTTGCTTTTGACATTCCAGTACCTCCACACACGCAAACCATCTTTTGAGAAGGTTAAGGCATGAGCAGGTCTCAGCTCTTTCACCCCTTTAAATACGCCTTGCCCTGGTGTTCTAGACGGCCCTAAACCAAAGATTTCTGATAACCCTTCATGATCCACTTTGGCTTTCATTTCAGGATGAGCCAGAAGTGCTTTGATTTCTGAGCCAAACAAAAAGGAATGATGACGTTCTGTATAGAAAAATGGCTTGACACCGAGCCGGTCTCTTGCTGCAAATAATAATTCACGTTCACTATCCCAAATGACAAATGCAAAAATTCCATTAAAATGGGTCACACACTCTTCCTTCCATTCTGTATAGGCGTGAAGAAGAACCTCTGTATCAGAATGCCCAAGAAAGCGGTGCCCCCTTTTGAATAATTCTTTTCGTATATCCTCTGTGTTATAGAGTTCTCCATTGTATACCACCGTATAATCATGGTGTTGATGGGTATATGTCATCGGCTGCTTTCCGCCTTCAACATCGACAACGGCTAACCGTTTATGGCCGAAAAGAACGTGCTCACTTTTCCACGTATTTGTATCATCCGGCCCTCGTTTAGATAATGTATCTGTCATTTGATTGATTACATGATCCTGTTGGATGAGCTGCTTTTTAAAGTCTGCCCAGCCTGTTATTCCACACATCATCATCAGCTCCCATCCGTTTTTCATCAAGTGTTCTCATTTAGCCTTTCTTAGTTTATGCATCGTCTCCTTGATAGTTGATTTGTCCTTTTTTCCGCCTGTGTATAGGACAAGCTTCATTTGGTAAGAAAAGAAAGAGGAAAGGAGGTTTTGCGAATGGAGAACCGCATGACATATCTTCAGCAAAACCACCCAAAATGGTGTAACGGGTACTTACTGATGGAAAACGGTCATTGTCTGATTGAAGACGAAGAAGGAGACATCATGCTGCCTGAAAGCCTTCAAAGTTCTATGATCTGTTTGAAAGAAAAGGATCGATGGACAAAAGGAGAATTGCTCGGGTCTGTCGTTCTTTGTGAGAATGGGAAGTTGATGGAGGTAAAAGGCGGTGAACGCATTCAATATACAGCGTCTCTTTCTAAAGGGTGGCTTGATTTGCTTATGTTCGTACCAGAAAGCGTCTTTTATCAGATCATTGACTATGTAGAACAGTTTGGCTTTTCCGTCTATGATTGTGTCTTTTCTTCCTTCCATCCTTCTCATCGCGTGTCTTTTTTTCAGTTTTCAGGAGACATGCAATCACTTGCCCTTCAATGCCACCATCATTCGGACGCAAATCAAGTTCAATTGGAATGGACGACGTCTGACGGTCACCGGCTGATGTCTCAGTTTGATCTCACATAAAAAGGGCACTGCTTTTAATAAGCAATGCCCTTTTTATCTTAAAAGATATGGAAACCGATCGGCAGACGTAAGCCTAGAAGAATGGTCACAATGGCAACCACGATAAAACCAATGAATACACCCGTCACCGATTTTCCTTTTTTCTTGCGTACAAGGACCATTTCCATGAAACCAATCACAAGAATACCAAGTATCATTTTTCCAACATACTCGCCCCCGTAACCCGGGATTTTCATTCCTGTGCGAACATACAGCTCTACACCCGTTGCAATAATAATCAAGTAAAATAGGCGTACGATCATATGCACAATTTTAGCGCCTTTATCGTTTTTACCTGCTAATGCAAAGGCAACGAAAAATAAAATAATACCTAGCACCCACGCTGTAATATGTAAATGTGTTCCCATTTGTGATTTCCCCCTTTATCAGAACAATTACCTTCTCATCGTACCACGAAATAAGTCGAACACAAAGCGACAATCCTGTGTCAACACGCCTTTATTTGACGCGATTTGATAACGTCCCAATTGGTTCAATTGTTACTTCAACCTGATCGCCTGAGGCTAAAAATTTTGGCGGTTCAAAACCTTTGCCGACTCCAGAAGGTGTACCTGTTGCAATGATGTCTCCCGCTTCCAGCGTCATCCCTTTTGAAAGAGTTGACACAATGTCTTCAATTGGGAAGATCATTAATTCCGTACTGGCAGACTGACGAACCTCTCCGTTTACCTTTGTTTCCACATGGAGTGCTCCATGATCCTCGATCACTGACTTGTGAACGATATAAGGTCCCATTGGACAAGTTGTATCTAAGCTTTTTCCGATGAAAAATTGTTTGTGTTTTTTCTGCAAATCTCTTGCCGTTATATCATTTAAAATGGTGTAACCGAAAATGTAATCTTGGACCTCTTCTGGAGCAATATTCTTTCCTGTTTTGCCAATGACAATGGCAAGCTCCCCTTCGTAATCCAATTCACTTGTCACATCTTCATGGAGAAGAATGTCCGCTTCATGCCCTACAACAGAGGTAGGCGCCTTTGTAAAGATCATCACGTCTTTAGGAATATCTGCCGCACTTCCCATTTCCATGACGTGATCTTGATAGTTTTTCCCAACACACATGATGTTTTTCGTTGGTTTTGGAATCGGTGCATGGAGTGTCACGTCCGAAAGCGGATAGACATAAGAGCCGCGGTCTTCTTCTTTTTTCTCCGCCCAATCAAGAAGCTGTTTGACGTGTTCGACAAACTTGTCCCCCATGTTGATGCATTCAGATAAAGAGTTTGGCAATGTTTCTAGCTCAAATAGTTTTGCTTCTGCCTTTTTGACGTCCATCACCCATTCATCATCAATGACGACCCCGATAAACAATCTGTTATGTATCTCACCTGTAAAAAACTTCATGTCTTCCCCTCACAATCTTCATTTCAATACATTATGATGTCTCATTTTTATTTCTCTACGAAATAAAAAAAACCCTTTTTTATCATACTCTCTTTTAAAAAGGGTTTCAAAAATGAAGACCTGACATTTAGCGGTAGCGTCGATACTCCCACATATTCCCTTGATCCCATTTACGATCAACATTTCCTTGATGGCGGGAATGATGTTTTTTCTTCCCGCATCTTCGGCAAGAGTGACTCCGTTTGTGGTGATGAGAACGTTTAGATCGATGGCTACGGTGTGATTTGCGGCAGCTTTTCTTATGATGTGATCTGTGTTTGCTGCGGCATGATTTTTTTGGTTCACTCTTTTTACTGCGGTATGACTTTTTGCTTTTATACGACTTTTTGCTTTTATACGACTTTTTGCTTTTGCATGATTTCTTGCTTCTATACGACTTTTTACTTTTACATGGTTTCTCGCTCTTTACACTTTTCTTTGAGCAGCGACTTTTTTTAGAGCGATAGCTTTTTTTAGAACGATAGCTTTTATGGCTTTTTTTGCTGCGATGTGACTTACGGCAGCCGCCTCCACCAAAGAACCAGTGACGGCGATTTGAATGACGAGAACGAGATGATTTGTGCGAATGTCCCGATTCTGGTTCACGATCTAAGTGTTGATCACGCCCCTCACTTCGAAGTGAATCAACTGCATGTTCAATATGCGAATGATCAAATGTGCTCACGAACAATTCCCCTCCCAATCTGTGCTCTGACAAAACAAACAGACGAAGCTGTTTATCTTCTCTGCTTTATGTTACGAGACTCGATAGACAAGTGTTCTTGGCGAATGCCTCTTTCTTAGAAAACTCCATGAATACCTACCAGCAGGTACAGGACATTCCTTCATTTTCATATAGTGGAGGAGATATAGGAGGGTGATGAACGCATGGACACAGAACCTTTAAAACAACTGGATATCTGGATTCATCCAAAAGATCTCATGGAATTAAAAAAGGACGTATGGAACGATGAACCCGTCGAGGCCATTCTGAAAACCGGCCAAACCAAGTCACATATTTATGCCTCATACCGAGGATCACACATCCGAAAGCTCAAGAAAAAATCCTATCAAATTGAATATCGAAAACCAAAGCAAAGACAGGGCGAATCCCTTTTTCACTTAAATGCAGAGTACAATGATCCTTCTTTCATTCGCAACAGGCTGTCTTTTTATTTCTTTGAACAAATGGGTGTGTTCAGCCCGTCCGCTTCTCATGTGTTTCTGACCATTAATGGAAGAAAAGAAGGCATTTATTTAAAAATAGAATCTGTAGATGAGCTGTTCCTCCAAAAACGACAGCTGCATGGAGGCGGCATTTATTATGCTGTAGATGATGACGCCAACTTCTCTCTTTTAAGCTCATTTGATAAAAAGCCAAAAAAACATCTTCTTCTCGGTTATGAGAAAAAAACGGGAACACCTGAACACGACAAGCAGCTGAGTGAATTTATTTACTTTTTGAACACCGCAAGGGACGACACGTTTGCAAATAAGATTGAGCAGTATCTTGATGTGACACAATATTTCCGCTGGCTCATTGGTGTCGTGTGTACCCAAAATTTTGATGGCTTTGTTCATAACTATGCGCTATATGTGAATGATCAAGGAAGGTTTCAAGTAATGCCTTGGGATTATGATGCGACTTGGGGGCGTGATATTCACGGAGAAGAAATGGCGTTTGATTATATTCCAGTCAGCGGTTTCAATACATTAACCGCTAGATTACTAGACATCCCTGCATTTAAAAGAGACTATTATGCCCTTTTCCAGCACGTACTAGATACACATTTTTTAGAAAAACGACTTCTCCCCATCATTGAGACATGGCATGCTTCGATTGAGCAGCGAATTGGAGATGATCCATATACGAAAAACCGACAAGACATGCTGCGTTCAGAGCGAGAATTAATCCGACAGTATATCAACAAAAGACGACGTTATTTACAAACTGAGATTAAAAAAGAGACATCGCACCTGTAAAGACACTTTCGAATTTTGTCACTTTAGTTCTCATATTGACGAAAGAGCTTTTTTTATAGAAAAATAGGGTATACTAACCATATCCTTCTATTTGATAAAAAATGTGAGAGTTGGCGTCCGTTATGATCAATTATGAAATTGAACAAAAAAGATTACATTTAATTGAGACCGCAAAAAAATTCGGAATGAATGCCGAAGAAACCATCAGGTGCAGTCAAGAGCTTGACACACTCTTAAATAAAGGCATCAAAACCACCTCTAAAGAATGCTCGAATAAAGGGTAAACCATACACTTCATTCCTCTCATCAAAGTTCTTCAAAAAGACAATCACATATTAAAAGCCCCATCATAAGCTATGGTGAAACGCCCAAAAACGAAGTGCCCTATTTTTCTAAAGGATGTGCACCGCTATGCCGGCTATTGTTGGAGCCTTTAAAGTAAATGCCGTCGGAACGAGCGGAGTCGTTCATGTTGGAGATTGCATCACCATTTCTCCAAATAGTCAGGTTAAAACGTTTGCCGGCGCAGGCAGTTTTAACACTGGTGATCAATTACGCATTAGCAACTATAAAAGTGTGACAAATACGTATGATAGTGATGTCATTGATCAACCGCTTGTTGGTAACTTGTAAGGAGTGAGAATCCATTGAACTTCTATATTAATCAAGCGATACAAATTAATTACTTACGTGTGGAGTCTGTGAGTAACTCATCCGTTCTTCAAATCGGCAGTGCTGGATCAATCAAAGCACTCTCCAATCTATATAACACTGGTAGCTACGTAGAAGCAGCACCTGCCGCAGCAGGCACACAAGGAATTGAAGAGTCTCAGGGCGCAAGCACGGCACCTTTTGTACCGCTTCAGTCACCAACAACATAAGTTCATCTGCAATCCCCGGAGGTGTATGCATATGTATGACTATCAAAACAGCGCTTCACAAATGTATGGCATCATTCAAAAGCAAACACAGCAAATCATGATGCTTGAAAAAAGGCTTAACGAGCTTCAGCAGGAAATGCAAATGATCAAAGATAAACCGACAACAACGATTGAACGGATTGATTATCAATTTGATCAACTGAAAATCGAGCGGCTGGAAGGCACATTAAATATCGGCCTCAATCCATCTGATCCAAATAGTGTTCAAAATTTTGAAGTGGGCCAAACAACAACCCCGGGAATTGGAATGATGCAGCAAGAAATGGCTGATCAATTTTTCAATCAAACACGCCAGCTTGTCGATGCATTCTTAAATGAAGAAGCACCGCAGCTTCTTGAAGAACTAGAGCAGCGATACGAAGGCTCGCTTGATGAAAGCAACAAACACCATATCATTGAGGACATTCGAAAACAAATAGACAGTAGAATCAAATATTATGCGGGGCAGCTGCCACAAAGGGAAGATATGACCCCGCTTCAACGTTCCGAGCAAATTGCTGAATATGTGAAACATGATGTCAAACGGGCAATCGAGCACTTTTTAGCCCATATTCCAAATGAAACGAAAGGAGAGGAAAACGGATGAATTTCACAGTCGTCAACCGCAACATCGAAACCGGAAGCATTAAAGTAGTTGGGGTATCGTCCTCTTCCCTATTTATTATCGGGGACACGGATCACGTACAGCTGTCATCGATTTTTGATACACCGCCAGAATCTTTAATTATTGGCCCGTTTGTTCCTCTAGCCCCTCGATAATGATCAAGCGCACATCTCAAGTAAAGTTCTCGAAGGTGAATTCTGTCGGGATTGCGAGTGTTGTTCAAATTGGTGATACACAAGAGCTATGTCCGAACGTGAAGGTGCTAGCTGTTCAGCGAACCATTAGTTTGTTTTATGGAAATGAAGCTGAAAACCTAGATGAAAAAGAATTTGAAGTGTATTATGAGCCGATCCCATTGATGCTGCCAGAACGAGCGGTTAGAACGGCCTTTTATCATGAAAAGCCTCTCATTAAAGTGTCGTCCATTCATGTAGAAGGGGTCTCTTCCTCCTCTATCTATCAAATTGGCTCTACGTGCGGAATAAATGCCGTTGCGCGAGTGAAGCATATTCGAGAGTTATTTAGCAACAATGACGAACATCCGCCAAACTCACAATTGGACCTACCTTCGCATATGATGGTGATATGACTTCGAATAAAGGATGTCGATTATGCCAGCAATTGTCGGACCCATTTACATTAACTCGATTTCTGGGGGCGTCGTAAACGTCGGTGACTCATTTTATCTTTCGCCTAAAAGTTCTTCAAAATCTGCTTTAGGCTCTGGAGCGGGGAATACCGGAGATTTCTTGATTTTAAATAATGGCATTAGCGCCACCAACTATGTGGATCCTGACTTAAATGATCAGAATATGGTAGGCAATGCATAAAGCGGCTCCTCTACACTCATTTCATTTAGAGGAGCGCTTTTTTATGCTTATTTCTTTCTGCGTTGTCTTGATTTCTTTGTTTTGACCAGCTTGCTTGCCGGCTGCTTTCGAATCCATTTGATGTACGGAACAAGCTTTTCATCTTGTCTTAGTGCATCCAGCGTATTCAAACGTGCGGCAAGCTCCTGGTTTGTATAAAGAGCATGTACTTGTTTATGGCAAGGGATACACAGGAAGGCAGTCGGTAGAAAGGCCCCTCCCTCTTCTTTTGGGGTCAAGTGATGTTCCGTAAGGACGACCTCTTGTCTTCCGCACAGCTCACATAATCCAATCGTTTGCTTTGCCATCCTGAGATCACCTCACTTTACATTAATTCCATCGAGACTGTTGTTCCTTTCCCGCTTGGATCTGCTGGGTGGACAATCAGTTTCTTTGGCAGTCTCATCTTTAATTCTTCCACATGGCTGATCACACCAACAGCTAAATTTTGAGACTGCAGCTTCTCTAATGCTGTAATCACCGTATCTAACAAGTCTTGATCGAGTGTACCAAATCCTTCATCTAAGAAGAAGAATTGCAGCGGGAACTCACCTCTCAGCTGAATTTGTGCAGACAGAGCAAGAGCAAGTGCTAAAGACGTCAGGAAAGTTTCTCCCCCAGACAAGCTGGATACCGGACGTCTGACACCTCCATTGGCATCATCCCGCATCACAAAACCGCCCTCTGAATCGACTTCAATGGCATATCTTTGTCTTGTCAAAATCCCAAGACGATGAGAAGCATCGCGGCTGACACTTTCTAGCTGTTCTTCTGCTAGGAACTCAACAAACGTATTCCCTTTAAACACAGTTTGAAGCTTATCCAGCCGGTCAATTTCTTGCTGCAGTTCTTCAAGACGTTCATGAATGCTTGCAAAGCGTTGATGGTTTGCTTCAATCACTCGCAGATGCTCTTGTGCAGATCCACTCAGCGCTGTCGCTTCTTCAAGCGCTTTTTCCGCCGCTTCTTTTTTTAGTTGAATATCTGTCCACTCGTCTTCATCCAGCGACTCACCTTTTAACAGTTCCGAAATTCGCTTTAAGTTTGCTGCACATTGCTTTCTTTTATCCTCAAATTCCTCAATTTCCTGTTTGACTGTAAGACGTACAGATCGATCCATTAAAGCAGGTTCAATCTCCTGCGGCTGATCAAAAGGAGTAGGTCCTGTTTCTTTTTGCCATGCTTCCTCAGCTTCTTGTTTTCGCCGCTTAGCCTCTTGGAGCTGACGTTCACTGCTTGAGAAATGGCTTTGCGCCTCACTAAATAATTGCTGTGCATGCTTTAATTGCTCGTACGAATGCTGTTCTTTTTCATTTAGATGAGCAAGAGATTGTTGAACTTCGTCCAGTTCATCAGAAAGAGAAGCGGCTTTTAAAGGATATCGCTGTAGATCTGTTTCATATTGATCGATCAGGTGCTGCTGGCTTCCCAGTTGATGCGCCAGCTTATCGAGTTCCTTCTCTAGATCGTATATGGCTGTTTGCAGATGCTCTTTTGCCTGCTGTTTTTCCTCTAGAAAAGAAATACTCTTCTCAATACGCTCTTGATAACCTTCCGCTTGTTGATCCTTTTCGTCAATTTGTTGCTGCATTTCCTGCACTTGGTTGATTGTCAGGTGAGGAAAGGTCTGTTCAAATTGCGTCAGTTGTTCGGAAAGCTCAGACCGAAGCTCCTTGATCAGCATGTCTAGTTCTTGTATGCGCTGCTGCTCAAATGTCAGTTGATCTTTTACTTTGCTCATTTCTGCCGCTTGATCATAAGTGACGTCCATTAAACGAGCTCGTTTGCTTTCGATTGCTTGAATATCTTGTTTTACACCTTTCCATTCTTGAATCAGCTGGTACAAAGACTGCGGATTCTGTACTGCTTCTACTGCTGCAGCTACTTCCGAATTGGGGGCTTTTTGAGATAAAAAGGAGAACTGTTTAACTAATTGATTGGCATGCGTTTCAAGCAGCTGCTTTGCAGCAAACATGTCTCTAGCATATTCCTCTGCCAGCTTGAGCTCTTTATCCATTTTTACAATCCATTCATCAATTTGGGCAACCGTTTCTTCATGGTCATTGTCTATCACAGCATTTGGATCATGATGAATCGATCCACAAACAGGACATGGTTCACCGTCTACTAGCTCTGCCGCTAATTCTTTTCTTAATTCTGCCGATCTGACAACATCACGCTGTTTTAATTTTTCTTGTTTTTTGTCCTGCTCTTTATGACTCCATTCTGTAAGACCTCGTTCAAATTCACATACATAAAAATACAATTGTTCTATCGCTTGAAACGATTGATTTATTTTTTCATGATGATCTTTTTGCTGTTTTTGAAGCTTTTCATATGATTGTGTCGCCTGTGCTGAACGCTGTCTTAGCTCCTCAATCTTTTGTTCTTCCTTTTGAATGCTCACATTCATTCTTTGAACATTTTCACTGAAACGAAGTGCGTCTTGTACAAGTTTCCGCTCTTTGACAGAGACTTGTAATTGTTCCAGCTCATGCTTCAACTGTGTTTGTTTCGCAAGCGCACGCTCTAATAAAGATTGCAGGTTTTCGGCTTCCGCTTTTTTTTGAGTCAATTGCTGCGTTTTTTCATGGTTTTGCTGCTCTAGTACGGTCTTTTCCTGAAGAGCTGTTTCTTTTTTTCGTTCAATTTCTTTTAATTGAATCAGCTGCTCTTTCTTTTGAAGAAGCTCTGGCTCATTTTCCATTTTCTTTTGCCGCGTTTGCTCATACTCCTGCGTCATTTGATCATAGATCGTTCGTTGATGAAGTAAATGTTTTTCTGCTTCCTGCTTCTCTTTTGATGCTTGAGAGAGCTGCTTTTCAGACTTTGTTAATGCATCCGCATAAGGCTTTAATGTCTCTGCCTGCTCTGCAATGCGAAGTTGATTCTTTTTCTCTTCCATCGTTGGTGCCAGTAGATTGAGTTTGTTTTGTTCCTTCTCGTACGCTTCTTGTTCCTTTTGATACTGCCAGATGGCTTGCGCTTTTGTAAAAGTAGTGAACGCTTCGTCCCGCGTTTGTTTTTTCTCAAGAAAAATAGCTTGCGCCTGCGCAGCTGCTTCTTTAGCTTTCGCTAATGCCTCTGGACCAGCTTCTCCTAATCCAGTCAGTTCAGCCAGCAGTTCGTTTTTCTGTCCATAGTGATTTTGAGCCTTTGCGCGTAAACGTTTGACGAGCTGATCACCATATTTCTCCAAATTAAACAAGCGCTGCAGCATTTGGCGTCTGTCGGCTCCTTTCAATGAAAGGAATTCCGCAAACTTTCCTTGGGGTAAAACAACCGCTCTCGTAAAATCGTCAATGGTTAAACCAAGTAATTCTTCTATTTTACGATTGACCTCACTTGCTTTATCTGCAAGAACTGTCTGCGTATCACCAATTTCAATCAATCGGCATAACGTCGTTCTAACCTTCATTTCATCTGCCCGTTTAAAGGCACGTTCCACTTTATAAGAAATATGGTGTTCCCTTTGCAAAGCGAACGTAAAGGAGACAGACAGCTTTTCTTCAGCTTGGTTCAAAATACCATGCGTATTATTGAGTGCACGTTCGACCTTGCCATAGAGTGCGAGTGTCATGGCATCTAATATGGACGATTTTCCGCTTCCAGTCGGTCCAAAAATACCAAACACACCTGCATCACATAAGGAGCTAAAGTCAATGGTTTGCTCTTCTCTGAAGCTATGAAGTCCTTTAATGGTTAGCGTGATCGGCTTCAATTCGCTTCCTCCTCTTGCATGTCATTGGCAAGCTCTAAAAATAGCTTGACGGTTTTTTCATCAGGTAGACCTCCACCTGTCTGACGCTCATAAAATTTCACGAACCGCTCTTCAATCGAGAGCTTTTCCACTTGTTTTTGTTCTTCTTTTTGCTGTAACTCTTTAAACTTTGGTCTAATATGGACAAATCCACTATGCTGTTTTCTAAGCTGATGAATTTGTTCGATCGACAGCTGATCTGTTAAGTGAATCTCTAAATCAATCCAGGCTTGAAGATCCCGCTTTTCATCCAGCCAACTGTGTACTTGGCTCAGTCCTTCAGTCGCCTTCCACTTCATAAGTGGTTTACCGCTTGATAAAAACACTTCTTTCCAGCTTGCTGTTTCATTCGGTTTTGCATCCACAATGGTGACTGATTTGGCGTAGCCTGCTTCAGAAAAGCTGTATGCAAGTGGAGATCCAGAATAGCGGGCAATCGTTTTGGCGCGTTTAATGGTTTGTGGGCGATGCAAATGCCCCAGTGCGACATAACAAGCCGCCTCAGGCAGACTTTCGGCCGCAACGGTATATGCGCCTCCCACTTCAATCGGCCTTTCCGAATCCGTTTGACTGCCACCTGCCACATAAATATGACTTGTTGCGATATTAACCGTATCCGCCTGAAATTGGCTGCTTAAATGTTGAAACATTTGTTGTATTTTTAAATTGTACTGATCACGGAGCAGTTTCTCTTCAAATGTTTCAGCCAGCACTTCGTTGAGCCTTGCTTCGGACGGGTAAGCGAGTGCTGCAATAGATAGACGTTCACTTGCAGAAGGAACATCGACATGAATTAAATCATTTGTCGGATATCCAATTAAATGAATCCCCTGCTCATTCGTTAAAGGAGATGCGGCTGATAAACGGTCTGGGTTATCATGGTTGCCAGAGATCACAACCACCTGACGCTTTCCTTTATCAGATAATGCAGACAGACTTTCATAAAAAAGCTGTTCTGCGCGAGCAGGAGGGTTCACTGTATCAAAGGCATCGCCTGCCATCACAATGACATCAATGTGTTCATCCTTGACGATTTGATTTAATTCATCTAAAAACTCCGCTTGCTCCTCAAGCCTGCTTCGGCCTTCAAGGGTTTTCCCTAGATGCCAATCCGCCGTATGCAGAATCCTCATGTGATTCACCTCTCATTCATTCCACCTATAAAGAAATTTCTAGATTTCCATCAAAGAAATAAAGGATTTTTTCCTCTAATGTTCTGTTTGTTAAACGCTCTACCGCTGCTGTATACAACGATATTTGCGTTTCATAGCGTTTTTTTAACATCGCTTCAGCTTCCTCTAATCCACCTGAGAATTTGCCAGTCACTCGATCTGTTTTATAATCAAGTAAATAGAGCTTGCCATCTGCTTCAAATAAACAATCAATCATTCCTTGAATGAGCACAGGTTCACCTTCTGCATCAATATGGCTGTATATCTCTTTAACCGGTAAAACCATACTAAACGATACTTCTCGTTTCACCCAGTCCGCTTTACGCAGTTTTTGACCAATAGCAGTAGAAAAGAAGGCCACAATTCCTTCTCGATTGATTGACTGGATTTGTTCATCTGTTAGTAAGTCTTTCTCTTTTAAAGAATGGAGCAGCTCTTCTACACGAGATTCATCGTATGGTTCATTTGAAGGAAGAGGGATATGCTGCATGACTGTATGCATGGCCGTCCCTTGTTCTGCGGCTGTGAGTGTTTTTTTCTTCATAAAAGCCGGTCGTTCGTACAATGTCGCACGAGCTTTTCGAACGGAAGAAGGCACACTGTATTCATCCTGTATTTCTTTCATTCTTTTGATCTCAGAAACTGACTGCTTAGTCCCTACTTGGGAGGCCGCTAAATATGGATAACGCCATGAAAGTCTTTCTTTTACTTCCTCCTCGTAATCGCCATATCCTTGAACAGGCACCCCTTCCATTAATGCTTGTACCACTTCGTCTTGTTTTTGTTTTTCAAGTGACATGTCTTCTTGTAGAAGATCGGACGCTTGATGAAAGGTGATAGAAAATGATGATGGATGAGAGAGAACGACTTCTCTCGATTCTTCTAAAAGAGATGACATCGCTTGATGGCGGATAAGAGCAGGGCCAATAAAATCTAAGTATGTTCTCGCTTGATAACGTTCAAAATCAGGGAGGAGCCAGTCGTCTCCGTTTGCGGCATTTTGCCACTTGCTTAAAGCTTTCACTTGATTTTTGACAGAGCCGACTAAAAATAATTTTTCCTTCGCCCTTGTGAGCGCCACATATAGAACCCTCAGTTCTTCAGATAATAACTCTTTTCTCATCTTTTTTTTCATCGCGATCAGCGGTAATGTTGCATAACTAATTCTCAGCTCAGGATGAATATATTTGCTGCCAAAACCTAGTTCTTTATCGAGCAAGTAGGACTGATTTAGATCCATCATATTAAAGTTCCTGCCAAGTCCTGCAGTAAACACAACAGGGAATTCGAGTCCTTTACTGCTATGAATGGTCATCATGCGGACAACATCCTCTGTTTCACTGAACGTTTTTGCCGCTCCAAGATCATCTCCACGCTCTTGCATTCTTTCAATAAATCGAAGAAATCGAAACAGCCCTCTAAAAGCAGCCTTTTCATACTGTTTTGCTCGATCATATAAAGCCCGAAGGTTTGCCTGTCTTTGCTTACCTCCTGGCATCCCGCCGACATAATCTAGATATTGTGTATCTCGGTACACTTCCCAAATCAGTTCTGCTACCGAATGCTGAATAGAAAAATCACGCCATTTGCGTAATTGAAGGAAGAAACGCTCCAGCTTTCTGCATGTTGGATGATCAGAGTGTGTCACACTCATAAATGCCTTCACAGCATCATAATAAGTACCTTTTTTATCACTGGTTCTAATCAGTGCCATCTCATTTTCGTCTAAATGAACAATAGGTGACCTTAAAACAGCAGCGAGCGGAATATCTTGATATGGATTATCAATCACTTTTAACAAAGAAAGAATGACAGATACCTCTGTAGCTTCAAAATAGCCTGAGGAAAGATTCGCATAAACAGGGATTCCCTGCTTCTTCAACTCTTCCATCATTTGCGGAGCCCACGGCATTGAGCGAAGCAAGATCACAATGTCTCGATACTGCAAGTTGCGGGTCAATTGCTGTTTTGCATCGTACACTTGAAAAGGCTGTTCTACCAATTCTTTTATTTTCTTTGCAATCACTCTCGCCTCAAATTGAACCGTCTCTAGCTCTTCTCGTTCTTCATCGCTTTCTGTGTCGTGCTGATCTAAATGAACAAGAAGCATTTCTGTCGTCGTGTCTTCGCTTTGCGGATAACTCGCTCCAAGCTTTAATTCAGCTTGTTCGTCATATTCAATTTCTCCAACCGTTTCTCCCATCAGCTGTTTGAACAGAAAGTTGGTACTGTCTAAAACATCAGCCCGGCTACGGAAGTTTTTATTTAGATCAATTCTTTTACCTGTTTCATTGCTGTCTGCTTTGAATTGTTTATATTTATTTAAAAAGAGCATCGGCTCTGCAAGTCTAAAGCGATAAATGGACTGCTTCACATCACCAACCATAAAGCGGTTGCCTTCGGCAGGATGTTTTCCTTTAGACACGAGCTTTAAAATCGTTTCTTGGACAAGGTTTGTATCCTGGTATTCATCCACGAGTACTTCTTCAAATTGCTGTTGATAGTATTTAGCCGCTTCTGTTTCAATGAGATTTCCTTCTGCGTCCTGCTTCGCTAAAATGCGCAAACAATAATGTTCTAGATCCGAAAAGTCTACGATTGATTTTTCTTGTTTTGCTCTCTCGAAACGCTCTCCATATTGAATCACAAGCTCTACAAGTGTTTCTACAACTGGCTTCATTTCAGCCAAGCTTTTTAAATGCTGATCGGGACTGCGCATAAAGTATTCATCTTTTAGCTTTTCTAATTGTTTTTTGGCTTGATTGCGTGCATCTGTTGCTTTTTCTAACAGAGCCGGGTCATAGTCATCCCCTTTGCAAGTCTTTAACCTTTTAAAATTGATGTTTGGCAAAAGCTCATAAAGTGTCCCAAAATCATCTTGATGCCTTATTAATTCATTTACTTGCTCTAAATCATCTATAAAATTTTCTGCTCTCGGTGCTGGACCTCCCGGCTCTTTTGATAAAGTGAGCGCTTGTTCCAGCAGTTCCTGACAGCTTCTTAAAACGAGAGAAAGGTCCTCTTTGATATATGGATAAAAGGGTAACTCTTCTACCTTTGTCTGTGTATCCACATCATAAAGAGAAAGGAATGCCCGCATCCATTGTTCGGGCGCTGGATGTGACCTAGAAAACTCATAAATTCTTTTGACAAGCCATTGAAGATCTAAATCATGCCGATCAGATGTGTAACGATCAACGAGTTCAAAGAATGACGGCTTTCCAGCCTTATACTCATCCTCAAACAGTTCATCTAACACTTCATCTCCTAATAATTCTCCTTCTGTTTGATCAGCCAAACGAAAACCTGGATCAAGGTCAATCTCATAATAAAAGGTACGGAGAACTTGCAAACAAAAAGAGTGCAAGGTAGAAATATTGGCACGATTCATAAGTGACAGCTGTCTCCGCATATGAAGTGATCCAGGGTTTTTAGATAGTTCTTTTTCAAGTGCTTCAGTGATCCGGTGCTTCATTTCTGCTGCTGAAGCATTGGTAAAAGTCACTACGAGCAGCCTGTCCACATCAACTGGCTGCTCAGGCCGAGTCATTTTTCGAATCAGCCGTTCAACCAAGACCGCTGTTTTTCCTGACCCTGCCGCCGCAGCAACAAGAATATCTTGTCCTTCTGAAACGATGGCGTTCCATTGGTCATCTGTCCAAGTACTGTTATTCGGTTTTGGTATTTGCATACTGATCCCCTTCTTTTTTGATCCGGTCTAACATGACATCATCCTTCTCAGAGGTGAGCACCCTAAATTCATTATCTTCTATTGATTCATCAAATTGGCAAATAGACTTAAAGGAGCAAAAGCGGCAAGGGGTTTGATCCTTTAATTTATATGGGTTTATTTCTACCTCACCGCTTGTAATTCTTTCTCCTGCCTCTTCAAAGGTTCGCCGAACGTGTTTTGTGAGAATGTGAAAATGATCTTCACTTAATACCGCAGAGTCAGATCGGAAAGAACCATCCTTTTTCAAACCAGCTTGGATGACTTGTGATCTTCCTGATTCGAGTGTTTGATCCATCAACTTCACTGCTTCCACATCTTCGAGCAATAGACCCTTCATTTTAAATTTCTTCAATATTTCCTGCTCAATTGCATCTTCTCCAAGCGGAATAGGCGCTTGAATCAGCGGGTCATGAATATGGAAGTATAAAATTCCTGCCGGTGTCGCTTCCATGCCAAGCCATTCTTTAGAATACGTAATGGTCAGGTCTAAATAAGTGAGCATTTGCAAGGCTAAACCGTAGTAAACTTCTGCTAGATCAAGCCCCTTCTCACTGGACTTATAGTCGACAATTCTTAAAAGAAGTCCTTTTGATCCTTCTGCTTTATCCACTCGGTCAATCCTTCCAACAAGCTCCATCGTGCAGCCGTTTTTTAATTGAAAAGTAAACGGCGGCAGAGGTCCTTGACCTCCAAAACCTAACTCAAGTCCAACCGGAGAGAATCCGCTCACTTTTGCATGTTCGCTTAATATAGAAGACACCCTGATGAGGATTTTTTGAAGCTTTTCTTTTATATAAGCATGCCGATTAGAGCTTAATAAAATTTCTTTTTGAAGACGTGGAGCCAGCTGTTCGATTGCATGCCTTGAGTAGGTCACACAATCTTCCTTCGTTAAGTTTTTCCAATCCTTTTTTTGTTCAACAAGCGTATCTGAAATCAGTTTTAAAGCCGAGTGAAAGAGCTGACCGATATCAGGTGCTTCTAATTTGTAAAATTGTCGATCTTTTAGTTTTAACCCGTGGGAAGCAAAATGAGAAAATGCACATGCATTGAATTTCTCCATTCTTGAAACACTGCCCTGAATATGGTCACCGTAAAGTTCTTTTGTGACATTCGGATTTAAACGTTTCGCTCTATTTGTAAAGAACAAGCTGGACATGATTTTTTTTGATACGTCGCGGTTGGACGAGGTCATCAAATGATTATATACACTCCACCATACGCCGCTGATCCGATATTGATTGAGCCATTGTTGCAGCTGCGAAACGGTATAGGATAACGAGACATGCTCGTTTGTTACAAATTTTAATTGCTCCTGATCATCCAACTGCTCTGGATCTAACACATAGAGGGCTTGCTGATGGTTTGGCATCAGTTCCTCACAATACTTGATAAGGGTCGAAGGCAAAAGAGACCGCCCTTCCGTATCTGAAGCTGAATAGGATACATACAGGTAGTGCGATGGACTGGACAACGCTTGATATATCAAAAATTGTTCATCCAGCAGCCGTTCCTTCCCTGTCTCTGCCAGCTCTGCTCCTGCCCGTTTTAACCATTCCCGGTCGTCTTCAGACAATACACTTTCATCAGAGGGCCGTGCAGGTATAACTCCATCATTTACTCCAATGACAAACGTACACTTTACTTGATACATTCTGGATAAATCCATACTTCCGATAAACACTTGATCAAGTGAAGGGGGAATCAAAGCGAACTTAAGAGAGGACAGTCCTGTATCTATCATCTGTTGAAATAATGGAAATGAGAGCTCCTCCTCGCCCAGCATTTCAACAAATTCATCCATCAATTGAATGACAGCATCCCACACTTGCCCATGCTGCATCGCTTCAGCTAACCTGCCTGCTTCTTCTGCCTCAAGCCTTGCCTTTTCAAGCTTTTCTGGCACTTGGGCTTCTTCTAGAAAAACATACACTGCCTCGACCATGTCGCTTAGCTTTTGCGCTTTTTTCAATCTTTTTTGCAATTGAAAGAGAGGCGGAACAATCCATTCTTTTACATCATTCAGCATTTGCTCCATTTCTATTTCTTGATCGGTTTGTCCAAAATCTTCATCTAGTGATTGGAAGCGGCGATAATGAAATCGTGAACCATTCGTCCAGCGTTCACCTTTTACACCGTAAGCAATACAATAGTTTTCAAGCTGATCCGCCTGTTCTCTCGCTTTGTTTTTAGCGAGTTCAAGCGGAAATAAGAACTCCGTTTTCACACAGCGAAACACCGCCTCATACCGCCAGTTCCCTTTTATGACATCGAGGCTCGAACGAATGAACTCAATGAGCGGATGATACTGCATCGATTCATTTCCATCAATAAAGAAAGGAATATCGTAATCTCGAAACACCTCTTTTAACGTATCTTTATAGTCGTCTACATGTCTTGCAACAATTGAGATATCTCGTAACCTAAGACCTTCCCCTCTTACTAAATCAAGAATATCTCTCGCTACTCCCTCAATTTCAGCTCGTTTATTTGCACTTTTCGATACGGTAAGGTGAGGCGTTTCTTCTTGATACGGCTGCAAAGGTCTCTGTTCATATTGATTTTCTAAATAAGCTAGATCTGGGGTATGAAAATGCCGCTTATTTCTCTCCAAAATGTTCTCAGAAATAGCCGCTCCGCACTCTTTGGCCAGCTGATAAAGCTGGGAATATGTCTTACCTGTCATGCGAAATAAATCAAGTTCATTTGGCTGCGTGTCATGATAGGAACGATCCACTGTGAATGCAGCTGTTATTTTTTCGGCATGTAGCAAAAGCTGTTCAATGACAAGAAGCTGCTGGGGGGTAAACTGATAAAAACCATCTATATAAATGTGTGCCCCTCTCAATTCTTCTGATAAAGGAATTTGCTGAGCCAGAAGTGTCAAGTAATCCTCTGAGTGCACATACTCATCTTGCAGATGCTGCTCCATCTGCTGATAAAGAACATGAAGATCATGCAATTTTTCCGCCGCACGTCTTTCTTCTGTATACTCTGAATGCATGCTGGATGCCGAGATTTTTTCAATATCCTCTGGCATCATACAGTACCTTTTGAATTCAGCCATCGTCTTTTCTATTTGCTCAACAAATCCCGGTTTATCACTCGCCTTTTTGAATACCTTAAACTTGTCTTTCTGTTCTTCTATTACTTTTCTTAAGAGCATTTGAATCCCTGTGCTTGTGACAAATTGACGGTTCGCACCGCCAGTCTGCTGTAATATAGACCAGGCAAGCCGAGTAAAACTAAAGACTTTGGCCCTGATCATTCCACCAGCTTCAGATGTTTTTGCAAGCTCATATTCCATTAAAAATGTCATTTGATCCGGGACTAAAAAAATGATTGGTGGACCCAGCGGATCAAGCCGAAGTTGTTCTTTGATTTCTTCTAGAATTGCAGTCGTTTTTCCACTCCCCGATCTGCCTGCTAAAAACTGAATCTCCACGTTCCACAACACCTTTCTTATGTACTCATATTCTAGCGAAAATAAAGGTAAATAGCTATTTTCCTATCACCTTCCCTTTCTCCTCCGATTGAAAAGAAAATAGGCACCTTTCCCGACTCTTTTCATATCATAAACCATCATGATCTAAAAGGAGGCTGGCAATATCATGTATTACGGTTATTATGACTACTCGCCATATGACATGCGCCAAAACACAAGGATCATTGCAGACCTTGAAAAGGCCATCAATGGCGAATATTCTGCGATCCAATGCTATGAAAAACTTGCACAAAAAGCAAAAAATCCTGAAGCGAAAAAAATCATTCAAGAAATACGTCAGGATGAAGTCAGACATTATCAGCTATTTACAAAGCTATACTATTCTTTGACTGGTAAAAACCACAAACCAAGCATAACAGAGCCTTGTCCAGACCAATTTAGGGAAGGTCTCTTATTTGCCTTTAAAGACGAACAAAAAACAGTCGATTTTTACTTAACGGTATCAGACTATGTCCGTGATCAAGGAACAAAGGAATTAATGAAGCGTATTGCTCAAGATGAACAGCAGCATGCTGTCTGGTTTCTATATCTTTTAACGCACCATGTTTCTTAGTTACCCCTATTTTAATAGGAGATCGTATGTTCCGTCAAAAAATGAAATTGCTTTTTTGCTCATTCAATATGTGAAATAAAGGGCTGTCATCATCAAAACGCCTCTTCGCTTTTCCTTTTTTAATGATAAAACGACCTTTTGACCATAAAAAAACTCCTCTGCTACAAATTGCAGAAGGAGTTTTTTGTTATTTAATGAAATTTTGCTTCATTGCTTTGTTGCTGTTGTTTTAACAATCCATCAATCGAAAGCATCTTGCTGCCACTAAGTGTCAAGTAAAGCGCCATGACCATTAAAGAAAGTTCAAATTCATAACCGCCCACAAACCCTCTTGCAAAACCAACTGTGATAATGGCTACAGCCATAATTGGCACAAATAAAGCTGCGAAAAGACGTGTGCCTAAACCTAGAATCAGGGCAATTCCACCAACCAGTTCAATTGTTTTGACAATATAGGCCATAAATTCTGGGACACCAATTTGACCAAAAAATGCCGCAGTGCCTCCTAGTCCACCTTGATATGCTTGAAGCCCATGTAAAAAGAAAATAATGCCTAAGATGACGCGTACAAAAAGTGTTCCTATTTCTTGATTTGTTTTCATATAGTGATTTCCTCCCATTTTTACACTACATCATGTAATGTTCATTCGTAAAAAAAATTAGTAATTTAAGTTGAGCATAATCATTAAGACCAACATGAGGATGGTTGATGTCACAATTGGGATAAGTGGTACATTGAACGGTATGTTGTATGTTGGGTTTAAGATTTTTTGGATTCTTAAATTCAATGCTCGATCTCCAAAGGACACGGCAAATTTCGTTTGTTTTTGAAACTGGGTTCTATTTTTAATGAGTTTCAAAAGGGCTTGCCCTACTCCTAGCTCAGTCCCTGTCTGCTGAATGGCATAGTCATCTGCAATGACCTCACGAAAAACGGAGTAACTTTGTCTCATATGCTTTAACACAGGAATGTACCAAATCACTTTCGTGAGCATAGAGAAAGTGAAAGTCTTTAAAGGATCGTAGCTGTATTTGTGATGTAATTCGTGATAGACAACAGCATCGATTTCTCCTTCATCCAGCATGTCTATAAGCGCTGTTGAGAGATACACTTTTGGCCGAAGCATCCCCATTGCGAAAGCAAGCGGTTCATGGCAATGAAACACAATGATCTCATTTCTATACTTGTCTGATAGACTTTGCGTTGAATGTTGATCGACTGCCATCATCATATTTCTTTTGAAATGAAGATACTTTCTGACCTGCTTTGTCATATAGAAAACGGCAAAACCAAGCGTATACAAGACGAACGCATCCAGAAAATACTTTAAAGGAGTGAATCCATAAAATTCGAGAACAGATTGACATACGTGGATCAGGTTATATGCTTGATTCCAGCCAAAAAAGCTTGAGAGTACATAATAGCCCATCTGGTAAAAGATCACTAAGCCAATCAATATACCGCCTAAAAACAGCAGACTCGACTTCATTTTAATCATGTCGTTTCTCCTCTTTTTTGGATGCAAGCCTTGCTTCGAGTACCTTCAGTAATTCAGGATCAGCACTTTCAATTGCGTCCACCATATGATTGACTGCAAGGGGGCCGAAATCATCCATCAGTCCTTGAGTAATCCATTTCGTTTGCTCATTTAGAAATTCTTCTTTTGTTAAAACAGGGTTATAGATAGATGAACGCCCTTTTGTTTTCTTTTCCACAATTCCTTTTTCGGTTAATCGATTGAGTACCGTCATGACCGTGTTGAAATTAATTGGCTTCTCATCTGACAGCTTCTGCTGTACCTCTTTAATCGGCATATCCTCACCTTGATAAAGGATCTCCATAATCCTTCCTTCTAAAGGACCGAAAAAGCGGTTCAATCCCTTTTCGTTATATTTAAAAGAAGGAATTTTCATGTCATCACCTCACACTAAGCATTGTAGTGTAATTGAAAATGATAGTCAACCGATAACAAAAATAGGGGAAAATCGTTGTATATTGTATTTGTTTTTGACAAAAATTATATGTCATTTATATCAAAAACAATCTTTTTTCTAACAGAGTTAACCATAAGATAATCTTATGAAAATACTAAAAAAATTCGTATTTTATTTATAGAGACTTTTGTATTATAGTGAAGATAACAACATTTCACTTACTGAACAAATATACAGGAAGAAGGTTTATACGTGATGAAGCAAGGAAACAGCCTTCGAACCGATCTCATTTTGATTGCGGTAAGCGGTTTAGGTGGATTCCTTTTGTCTCTAACAGGGATGTCTATCGGCTGGATGATTGGCACATTAATGACAGCTGCATTTATTGCCCTGCGCCGTCCCGCCCTGTTTCAGCGTAAAGGAAAGAATACCTTACGTATTCACAGCAGATGGCTACTCCTTGGTCAATTCATTCTCGGAATCGAACTAGGACAAAAAATGAACATGAAAGTCCTTCACATTTTCGCTGAAAATTGGCTTCCCGTGAGTTTCATGCTCGTCTTTTCTATTTTATTAGCCATGCTCTCCGGGTTTGTCTTATGGAAGCTGAGTAAAACAGATATGCTGACTAGCTTTGTCGGCACTGCCCCCGGCGGTCTTTCCGCTATGCCGGGCATCGCCCAAGAGGTTGGAGCAAATACAGCTGTAGTGAGTCTCGTACAAACGATACGTGTGTTAATGGTCGTACTGACCATTCCATTTACGGTATTTTATTTAAATACAAAAAGCCAATCAGATGTGGTAGTCGCCCAAGGCAGCGCCTTCTCATCAGGCGTTTTCACAATATCAAACATTTCTTGGACTGCTGCACTCATTTTAGGGGCATGGCTGATGTCACGCCTAGCCGTGCGTCTTCACTTTCCCGCCCCTTGGCTCATCGGCAGTATGTTAGGTGTGGCAGCTCTCCAAGTAGGGGCAGGCGCCTTGACAGGTCATGATTTGATTCCTTACTGGCCAGCCCAAGCAAACATTGCGTCACAGGTATTTCTAGGGGCAACCATCGGGTCAAAAATGAATAAACAAATGTTTGCCGGGTTAAAAAATACCTTGATTGTGGCAGTCGTCAGCTCAGCCGGATTGATTGCTGCGACCGTTCTCAGTTCAATTGCCATCGCAGAAATAACAGGTATTTCTGTCATTACAGCCATTCTTGCTTTTTCGCCTGGCGGTATTGCAGAAATGGCCACAACAGCTGTTACACTTCATGAGGATTCCACATTTGTTGTGGCTGTACAAGTCGTCAGAATTATTTTGGTCATCGCCATGCTGCCACCGTTTTTTCGTTTCTTACATCATGTCTGGGCAAAAAGACAGACTGATTATAAAACCGCTAAATAGAAAGAGCCGCTCTACTTATGCAGAGCGGCTCTTTTTTATTCATCATGATTCCTTTTTACACCGACTACTTGATCCTTTGAGATCGTTCCAAAATGCCGGCTGTCAAAGCTATGTATTCGATTATCTCCGATCACGAAGTAATGATTGTTTTGTATGTTCTGACGACCGGTGATGGCTTTCAGCTGAAAATCACCTGTTAGGACGTTGCCCATTTTATGTTTTTTCTGCTCTTTTAAATACGGCTCTTTCCACTTTACACCATCAACAAACAGTTGATCATCTTCATATTTGATTGTTTCTCCTGGAAGCCCAATGACCCGTTTGATCAAGATTTGATTTTTAGGGCCATGAAATAATACATAGTCAAACCGGCTAATTTTCGTGAGTTTTGGCGAGAACTTGTTAATTAATAATTCTGTTCCATCTGTAAATGTCGGGTCCATACTAACCCCTTCTACTTTGTACGTGACAAACATGAAATTCTTTACTTGGAACAACAAGACGATGCATGTAATAATCATGAACCATAGCAATGGCTTCTTTTTCATTAAGAGCCTCCTTTGTCCTCACGCTGACTCATCCGTATATTCAACCTATTTTCTACTCTCTTTCCAACATACCATAATAAAGCAATGACTAGAACCGCAAAAACACTTCTTAACGGATTCTTTACTAAAGCTGAAATGTCATAGCCGATAAAACTAATAATAAAGAGCATGACACACTTCCCTGATAAAGCAGCTAATGAGAACTGCCAGACGCTGATTCTTGATAGACCTGCTACGACATTAACGGCAGCAGAAGGTGTAAAAGGAAAGCAGAGTAAAATAAACAACGGACCAAATCCCCGCTTTTCAACCCAAAGCATTAGCTTTTGAATAGAAGGGTGTCTGCTAATAAAGTTCAACATCCTCATCTGTCCAAATTTTCTGATCAGTAAAAAGACAAGGATAGACCCTGCACTTGCACCAATCCAGGTCAATAAAAAGCCTTCCCATAGCCCAAAAGCATTTGCATTGGCCACCGCAAATGCCACGAGAGGTAAAAACGGTAGAAATGCTTCTATTAAAGGGAGTAATATAGCCACAATGGGTCCAAAAGCCTTGTAGCTTTCAAAAAATGATGTGATATTTTCATGAGTAAATATAGAAAGAAATAATGGCAACTTGTTTGACTCCTTCAAGGTTTGTCTATCTTTCATTTTACATGGAAAACATAAAAATATACAAATGAATCCCTCTCAGCCCCCCCTTGAGATTTTTTAACTCATCCGATATAATAAATAAGAACAAATGTTCTATATATAAAGAAAGCAGGCATGGACATGACGAGATTATCAAGCGTACAACTTCAGATGATGGAACAAGCCATCTTTCTTCCAATGGTCATCTCCATCCTCAATCGTGATTTGACGCACCTTAAAAAACATCAAACATTCAAACTAAATGAACCATATATTCAGCTAGTCACCTCTTCATTAAAAGAAGCACAAAAAGCCCTTTATCAACTGAAACAACAGTTACGTAAAGAAAAAATGAACGTACAGCAAATTGAACACGATGAAGGATTTACGACATATTTATTTCTGATCAATGGCTATGAAGAAAAGCATAAATATTTTAATCCCCGTATACGTCATCGTGTAGAGGAAATGCTCACCCATTATTTCCTCCATTCAGGAAAATAATATGGTTATATTTTACATTTATAGAAGGAACTCTTCACTTTTTGGCGAATTGATTATTATACCAAAAATTAGGAGGTTCCAACTCATGTTCAAAAAAATAACAGCACTTACCTTAGCAGCAGGATTACTTGTGCCAAGCACAGTGTCAGCATTAGAACCACTGCAAACAGGAAAACAAGCCCCAGCAGCATCTACACAAATAACAAGTGTAGCCTATACAACGGTTTCTATCGTTGGAAAACGAGTAAAGTTTGAAGTGAAAGCACTCGAAAATCCTTTCAACATGAATTACTATAATCGAATTGCTTGGACGAGTACGGACGAAGAGCCAAGTGTATTCAATGACAATATTCTATCGGTCATTGTCGCTAAAAAAACCGGACAGTCTTATCAAGTCTTTTCATACGAAGCGCTCACTTCGGTAAAGGACAAGATTGAATCAGGTCAAAAGGTGTATGGCTGGGCGCTTGCTTTAAATGGTGTGTGGTACCCAACGATGCCTGCAACCCTCTATTATTAAAAAAAGCCTGCCACAGCGGCAGGCTCTTTCTCCATTATGATAATTCGAGCTGTTTTCTCAGCTCTTGTCTCACTTCTTCTAATCCTGGTCCATCTAACTCAAAGTAATACACATTCCCAGGCTGGTAATCGTGCCCTTTTAACTGGATGGTATCCACTGATTTTAATGAACTCAGTAAAGGGAATAGACCGATCAACTGTTTCATGGATAAATTGGTGGAGACGTTATCTCCAAGTGTATCAATGATGTTGTCATAAGACGGTATGGACGAAATGGATTTGGATTTTTCAAAGATGGCTTGAAGTGCTTCCATTTGGCGCTTTCCGCGCATGAGATCACTATCTGCCTTTCTCGTTCTCACAAACGCTAATGCTTCTTCACCACTGAGCGTATGCGTGCCTGTTTCCACATGAACTTTTCCTTTTGAATCCTTTTCCATTTGTTTTGCAATACCTTCATCTTCAATCGTTACGTCAATTCCATTTAGCTCATCGACAATGTCTTGAAACGCCTTAAAGTTTCCTGCAATCACATAGTCTACCGGGATGTTTAACAAATTCTCTACCGTTTTGACTGATAAATCTGCACTCCCAAACGCATGGGCGTGAGCAATTTTATCATATCCTCTCCCCGGTATATCAACATAAGAATCACGAGGAATACTTAGGAGCTTGATCGTTTTGTCTGTTCGATTCACCGTCGCCAGTAAGACCGCATCACTTCTTGCTTCGTCTACCGTTTCACCTGGACGGCTGTCAATCCCTAAGAGCAGCACCGAAAAGCTATCCTTTCCTGGATCAAAAGCTTTCACACGCTTTTGCGAGGTCTCTCCTCTTTCTAAAGATACTTGCGTTTTATTCGACGCTTTTGAAATTTTATAGTATGCGTATCCTGTGACAGATACTGCCATGATCATGACAAATGCCATGATAAACAGCACGACTTTCACCCAAGGTCTTAGCCTTCTTTTTGATCTTGTTTTCTCCTTCATCCTTTCCGAACCCTCACTCTATCTTAGTCTCACAATGTAGGTTCCACTATAACATATTTTGATGAAAGTTTCCTGCATGCAACATATTTTTATGTATCCACAATAAAAAGCTGCTCGATAGGAGCAGCTTTTCATCCATTACTTTTGTTCAATTCCTTTTTTCACTTCATCAATCATCGCATTCAATGATTCAAGGCCACCGCCTGCTAAATACCACATGTCAGAGTTTAGATACACCACATGATTGTTTTTAACCGCTTTGACTGATTTCACATAATCATTTTCCACAAGCTGTTTCGCAGACGTTTCTTCTCCAATCGCCGCGCCGCGATCCACGACAAATAAGTAATCTGGATTCGTTTTGACCATATATTCATACGAAATGCTTTGTCCATGTTTATCAGATGGCTCTAGCTTTTGATCTGCTGGTGTGATGCCAAATACATCATGGATCAGACCATATCTTGACTTAGGACCAAATGCCGTCATTTTGCTGTCGTTCGCCATGATGACGAGACCATTTTTCTTTAACTTTTTGGCTTGTTTCTTTAATGCAGCCACTTTTTGGTCAATGGCAGAAAGTTCTTTTTTGACTTTGTCTTCCTTATCAAAAATCTTCCCTAATGTTTCAGCATTCTTTTTAAATGATTCCATGTAGTTTGCGTTATCTACATCCATATAAATCGTCGGAGCAATTTTAGAAAATTCATCAAATGCATCTGCTTGACGATGCTGAATAATGATCAAGTCAGGCTTGATTTCTGCAATTTTCTCAAAGTCTGGCTCTTTTAAGCCGCCGACATTCTCATATTTGTCACTTTCATATTTAGATAAATAGTGAGGAATCACTTGTTTTGGTAAGGCTGTCACGTTGACACCAAGCTTATCAAGTGTATCGAGACTTCCCATATCAAAGACGACGACTTTTTTCGGGTTTTTCTTGATTTTTACACCGTCTTTATTCAACATATCCTTTACTGTTACGGTTTCCTCATTCGTTCCCGCTGTTTTTCCTTGGTTACCACAGGCAGCAAGGACAGCAATCGCTGTTAATACTGTTATCATCCAAATCCATTTTTTCATGATTGATCACCTCTTCATTTTTTCAAGAAAAATATAAGCAAATACGCTCACCACGAATGACTTCGATCGGTATGCGCATGTCATAAATGTGTTCAAGTGCTTCTGTTTGAATCACTTCATCAACGCTTCCTTCTTTGATTACCTGACCCTCTTTTAAGGCGACGATGTGATCTGAATAGACAGATGCAAAGTTAATATCATGGAGAACAACAACAATCGTTTTTCCAAGATCTTTGACGAGCTGCTGAAACAGCTTCATCATTTCAACTGAATGGTTCATATCTAAATTATTTAAAGGCTCATCTAAGAAAATATAATCCGTATCCTGAGCCAGCACCATGGCAATAAAGGCTCTCTGCCTTTGTCCGCCGCTTAGTTCATCTAAATATTGATGCTGGATTTCGACGAGTCTCATGTATTGAAGCGACACATCAATCATGTTCTCATCTCCTTTTGTCAAGCGGCCTTGAGAGTAAGGAAAGCGGCCAAAGCTGACAAGCTCACGAACGGTCAGACGCACACTCATGTGGTTCGACTGCTTCAAGATGCTCATTTTTTTCGCAAGATCCTGAGGAGAGTACGCTCGATAAGGTTTATCCTCTAAATAAGCTTCCCCAGTATCAGGTTGAATCAGGCGGCTCATGATGGACAAAAGCGTACTTTTGCCTGCGCCATTTGGACCAATGAGAGAGGTCAGCTGTCCTTTTTTTACACTGACAGTTGTTTCGTGAAGCACTGTTTTTCCGTTATATGTCTTACTGACTCCCTTCATCACGACCATGAACGACTCTCCTTTAAAAGTAAATAAATAAAATACAGTCCGCCGACTAAATCAATCAGCACACTAAGCGGTGTTTGAAACGTAAATACCTTTTCCACAAGAAATTCCCCGCCTACAAGCGCAATGACACTAATGAAAAACGAGCCTAATAGCAAGTACGTGTGCCGATATGTACGAAACAGCTCTCTTGCCACATTGACAACGAGTAAGCCAAGAAACGTAATCGGGCCGACGAGGGCCGTCGCAATAGAAACAAGGACGGCAATGACGATCAGCATCTTTTTTGTGATCCTGTCATAGTCAATCCCGAGATTCACAGCCTGTTCCTTTCCTAACGACATGACATCTAATTTCGCGCGGAAGGTCCATATATAAAGACAAAATGCCGCAAATAAAAGAGAAGCGAAGAGTAAAATATCTGTGTTCATGTGATTAAAGCTGGCAAAGGACTTGTCCTGTACGACTTGGTATTCATTCGGGTCAATGAGCATTTCCATAAAGGAAGAAAGACTTTTGAACAATGTTCCAAACACAATCCCGACAAGCAGGAGTAAGAAAATATGCTTGTTTTTGCGCTTGAACATGACCGTATAGAGCAGCACAGAAAACAGAATCATTAATCCAACGCAGAGAAAGAAATTCAGGTTCTTATTCGCGATCATCAAATTGGTCGATCCAAAAAGATAAATAATTGCCGTTTGCAAAAACAAGTAAAGCGCGTCTAACCCTAAAATGCTTGGCGTTAAGATTCGGTTATTGGTCAATGTTTGAAACACAACAGAGGAAAAGGCAATCGCGCCTCCTGTCAAAGTCATGGCAAGCACCTTTTTTAAACGGCTCGGCACTGTGTACTCCCAGTACCCCATTTGAAAGGTGACGAAGATGACAACGAATACGACTGCAATGGCTGCAATGAGAAATAATGTTCGTTTCTTATGCATAGCGCTTCCTCCTTAATAACATGTACAGGAAGATCGCACTTCCAATGATGCCGACCATAAGCCCGACAGATATTTCATATGGATAAATGATCACTCGTCCGAGCACGTCACATATGAGCACAAAAATGGCCCCTAATAAAGCCGTATGCGGAAGGCTCTTTTTCAAGTGATCCCCTCGGTAGATCGATACAATATTCGGAATGATTAAGCCGAGGAAAGGTAGCATGCCAACAGTCAAAATCGTTACAGAAGTAATCATCGAAACAATCACCAAACCAACTGCCATGACACGTTTATACGTTAAACCTAAATTGACGGCAAAGCTCTCACCCATACCAGCCACTGTAAAGCGGTCAGCATATAAATACGCGATGATCAATAGAGGAACACTCACATAGAGCAGTTCATAACGCCCCTGAACAATAAGAGAAAAATCCCCTTGCAGCCATGCGGATACGTTTTGGATCAAATCATATTTATAGGCTATAAACGTGGAAATTGAACTAACAATTCCGCCAAACATTAAGCCGACTAACGGTACGTAGATCGTATCGTTCACCTTAATATGGCGTAGAATTTTTAAGAATAATAGATTGCCAGCTAACGTAAATAAAAACGCAATCGCCATTTTCATCAGCGGGCTTGCCTGTGTAAAAACAAGCATAGCGGTTAAAATACCCAGCTTGGCCCAATCCATTGTTCCTGCAGTCGTTGGAGAGACAAATTTATTTCTCGTCATGCTTTGCATGATAAAACCGCATAAGCTCAGGCTCATGCCAGCAAGCACAATACTCATCAGCCGCGGGATGCGACTTGAAAATAAGGTGTTCATTTGTTCATCTGATAGATGAAACAACTGTAAAAGAGACAGGTCCTGTACTCCGACAAACAGCGACGCACATGCCAAACACACAAACAACAAACTTAATTGGTACAACTTCATACAGGGTTCACACTTTCTATCAAGCTCTCTGCCACAAATGATTATCATTATCAATTAACGGCAGTTCATATATTATCATATTTAGTGAAATATTCAATAGTAGAATGAGAAAGGGTGAAAACTGCATAAAAAAACAGCTTTTAGGATCAGCTGCTTTTTTACACTTCAATATTCAATTGAAACTGCCCTTGCAGTTCCTCTTCAGCCTCTTGAAATAACTGCCGCAAATTCTCTGCATAATCACCAAGCTCGTCTTTGCTTGCTTGATAATGAATCCATGTAAGCTCTACAGGCAAGCTCACTTCTCCTGTTAAACAGTCCCAAAGGGCATCAAGATTTTTCCCGTAATGATCAGGAAGTTGTAACACTGTTTTTAGTTGATCATGAAGCTCCTCTTGTGATCTGCACATCGCTCCATTTAGCTGTACTTTTTTCATTTTCCTCCCCCTCTTCTGTCTTTATTTTAAACGAATTGGAGAGGAAAGAGAAAGAATCCATTTCACTTTTGCCTCTCTCTGAAACTTAAACTAAACAAGATCAGACAGGCTGCCAGCACGAGCATGAAAAAGAGCGTTAACACTGTCTGAGTACCGTACATATCAGCAAAGAGACCAACGAACACACTTGGTATGCCAAGACCTAGATACGCAAACAAGTAATATCCAGCAACGGCTCTAGCCGCTTCCTTCTTCCCTTTCTCAACAATCAGCTGGAGACCGCCTAAGTAAGTAAATCCATAGCAAGCTGTGCCCGCTAAAAGAGTTCCAGCAAGGACAAGGAATATAGACCCGCTATTAGCACCGAATAACAGCAGGCCATATCCGCACGGAAGACAAATAAAACCGATACGAAGCGCTGCACTGCTATTCATCTTTCGGACAAAAGGCTGCATCAGAACACCTGCCATATTAATAAAAAACAGCGCCGGGCCTACCCACAATTCATAGCCATTTAATTTAAGCTGTGCTGGCAAAATCGAAATGACAAGACCGCACACAGACCATGCGATAGCAATGGCTATGTTCGCAGGCATTGTCCCTTTTGGAAACCTCGGCATGTTCATTAGCGGTTTACTTGCATCCCCTTGTACAGGCGGCACCAAAAAGAATACAGCAACAATCGTCAACATAATCAAGACCAACACAATCCAATAGCTAAGAGGCGTCAGTGACACTTGCTCAAAAGAAAGAATCGCTGTAAAAAGAGCACCTCCACCAAATCCAATTGAACTGCATAATGCGATAAACGTTGGGATCCAGCCCGATTTCTCTGGATATAAAGCAATCAAGTAGGCAGTACATGTGCCAACACTTAACCCAAGTCCCACTCCTTGCAGCAGCCGGGCGACAAAGAGCATTTGTATGGTCGGATGCACGATCATGAGCAGGGTGGCACATAATGAAAAGCAAAGAGCGATCAATAAAATCGGTTTTCGTCCAGCCCGGTCAGACATGCCGCCAAGTAACAGTAATACTGGAATCAGTCCGAAAACATACGCAGCAAACACAAGGGCTGTTGACGCCTTTCCGTATCCTGCCTGCTCTGCATATTCCGTATAAAGAGGGACTTGCAGGTTCACTGCTGTTGTAATCATAAAAAGGCTAAATAAAACGAACACAAACGGAATCATGGATAGCTGTGCTGTTTCTTCTTTTGATGCAGGAATCATGGGACTCTCTCCTCTGTGTAAATGATATGAACCAGTGTACACATCATTTGGATTTCTTCCCACATCCAAAAATGAAGCTATTGACCAGTCCATAATTCCATGTCATCATCAATGATGACATGACAAAGGAAAGAAGGTGCACTGTGTACATTCATTTAGACCGTTCCAGCTCTACCCCGCTCTGGCAGCAAATCGTCAATGGCATCATTCAAAAAATTCATACAAACACACTGAATCCTGATGATCAGTTGACTCCGACAAGAGTATTAGCACAAGAGCTCAACGTATCTCGATCCACCGTACAGCTTGCCTATGATGAACTGCTAGCAAGAGGCTATGTCAGCACCTCTAGAAGAGGCGGGACAAAGGTCATTTCAAGTAATCACTATGCTGCTTCTCCCCCACATCAAAACGAACCGCCTTTTGCACTTCCGACAAGACCTCACTTTGACGAGGCTGAAAAACAAATGGATCACTGGCTCTCGGCCAATCAATTTCATGACACACTTGAGATTGATTTCCGCCATCAAGAACCAGCCATCGACGACCATTTTCAAAACATATGGAAACGCTCGCTTCTAAAAGCACTACAGCGCTTAAATATGAAGGATTGGGGCTATTCTTCTCCGCATGGATTATGGGAAGTGCGTTCAGAAATTCGCCAATACTTATCGGTTGAACGCGGCATTGATATAGAAGAAGACCAAATGGTGTTAACAGGGGGCACACAGCAAGCCATTGACTTGATTTCACAAGTCATGCTCAAAAAAGGAGATACAGTCGCTGTTGAAGATCCTGGTTTTCCTGGAGCTAGGTTATCCTTTTTACATCGCGAAATGACTATTTACCCCGCACCAGTCGATGAAGAAGGAATGATGGTGAATACATTGCCAGAACGTACAAAGCTGATCGCTGTAACGCCCTCTCATCAGCGGCCAACCGGTGTCTGTATGAGCGTCAATAGAAGACGGGAGCTGCTGCAGTTTGCTGCGAAGGCTCAATCTTACATATTAGAAGATGATTTTGATGGGGATTATCGTTATCATGGCGGACCGCTTCCTTCTTTATTTTCAGAAGCACCCGATCATGTGATCTATATTGTCAGTTTTTCCAAGGTGCTTGCACCAGGCATCCGCCTTGCTGCCATCATCGGCTCCAAAGCAGTCATCAAAGAAATCGCTGCACTGCAATCACTTATTCAAAGACAGCTGCCGATCATGGAGCAAATCACTCTTGCCTCTTTTTTCAGAGAAGGCGAGTTTACGCGATATGTCAGGCGGATGAGACAGATGTATAAAAAACGGCAGGCAGCGATGATGGATGCTCTTTTGACACATCACTTTGACAAACACTTCCGTTTATATGGAACCGATACAGGCCTTCACGTCTTTTTGGAAGGAACATCAGACTTTGATGAACAAGGTACGATTGAGGCCGCAAAAGCGGCAGGTGTCGGCATTTATCCATTAAGCCCCTATTGTTATGAAAGCAAAAGGAAAGGGTTGCTGCTTGGTTTTGCCTGTACGGATGAAGCCATGATTCAAGAAGGTGTACGCCGATTAAAGCAAACACTGCACATCTAAAAAAGCCTGGAAGTCTCTCTTCCAGGCTTTTCATTGTGATTGCTGAACGTTTCCTACTTCTTCAATGAAAGAGGCTGTCTCTTGCAATCCATCTTGAAAATATTGAGTGGCTGACATAAACAGCTTTTCTTGATCAGGACGCTTCAACAGCTGCTCTACCTTGCTCATTCCTTTTTCAAATGAAGCAAGACCTGTCTTTAATTGTTTGTCTGCCTTTTGATACACAGCTGGCACTTCTTGATGAGTAAGCCCTTTTTGAATGACACGGTCGAATGCTTTCGTTGCTTTTGTCAATTTTTCATTGACTTGAATTTTTCCATGTCCATCCGAAATAAATTGATCGGTCATGTTTTCATATGCTTCATTTAACTCATCCATATAACGCTGAACCCATTGTTCATACGCAGCTTCTTTTGTGTTTTGTTTTGAAGGCGGCTGACCTGCTTGATTGCAGGCCGTGAGTAGTGTCACTGTCACGGTAAATAGCAGCATCAAATGCCATCGTTTTTTCATACACGGCCCCCATTTCTCTTTCCCATTTGTTCATATCGGTCAAATATGATCAACTTTTACCTCATACGAACACCTTGCAAGAAATGACTTATTTTTATTGTAACAGACCGCATGTATCACTTCTGTGATTTATGCGGAAATGAATGAAAATCCTTCTAATGGTTCACATTTCCCTGCCATTTCATGATGATACAGTCAATAGACGACGAGAAAGGCACATTTGGTTTCAATCTAATTCATCTTCGCCATTTTTTCTCCAATAAAAAAGACCCCTTTCGGCGCCTTTTATGATCCTACCCATTTATTGCAGCTTTCCTTTACAAGCAATCTCCAGCTCTTCTACCACTTCGCCATCTTGAATGAGATATGCTTTTTCATGAAGATTCACAGCAGGACAGATGTGATTCGGAATAACTTGCACCTTCTCACCGATCTGTACACTTTGACGAAAGCCTTCATGATAGATAATGGCATGCTCGTCAAATACGCTTGAAACAAATACATCATCATATTCTTTCACTTTGCCTAAGCCCTCTGTTTTGGTCAGCCCTTTTGTACGTGTTTGTGCCGTAAGCCCCTTGGCCCCTACATCTGTAATCACCCGGCGCTCTGTCGGTTTACTAATGACCGTCGTCAGCACAGATGCTGCACAATGTGAATATGTGCCGATTACATTGGACTGGGAAGCATCCATCAAGATGTATGTGCCTGGCCGTATTTCTGTGACTCCTTCTGGAATATCAAATTGAAATAAAAATGGCGGTGTTGATCCAATACTGACGACCTCTATCGGCATACCAGCTTCTTCTGCAATCTGCGCAAAACGGAGCGTTCGATTTACAGCCTCATTGTATAATGTATGGCAATGTGCTTTACTTTCGGCTTGATACGTATGACCATCATGAGAAAAAATCCCCTTTAAATGAACGGCATCACTTGTTTGAATCGCCTCTAATATGTGGCAGAAATCACGTTCTTCAATGACACCAGACCTCCCCTCTCCAACCTCTATCTCAATTAAAACCTCCGCTTTGTTCTCTGATTCACGAAAGACTTGCTCAATCTGCTTCACATGCTCAACACAATCTATACCGAATGAAATCTGTATCGACTCTGCCAGTTTGCGAATCCGCTTGAGTTTAGTCTCACCTACAATTTGATTGGCGATAAAAATATCCTTGAGCCCATGGGCTGCCATTACTTCAGCCTCTCCTACTTTCGCCACCGTAATGCCAGATGCACCTTTCTCTTCCTGCAGCTTGGCAAGTGCAGGCGTTTTATGCGTTTTCGTATGAGGGCGCAATTTGACATGCTGACGGTCTGCGTATTGCTGCATCGCCGCTACATTCTCCATCATCACCCTTTTATCAATGAGTAGTGCCGGCGTATCCAGCTCTTCATACATCATCCCCATGACCCCTTTCATTGTATAAAAAATTATACGATATAGATAAATTATATATTTTTTTATACGATAATCAATGGTTTTTTCTGCAAAAAAGTGATGGCAATGAGTAAGCAGTCCAGCGGCTGTCTGCCGCTGGTCTCTCACTAATAACGATTACGAAGTTCTCTTAAGATAAAATCATACACAAGGTTGAGCTGCTGTTCCTTTGGATACAGCATAAATTCTTGTTTCTTAGGAAGACCTCCATCAAGTCGATCTTGAAATTTCGTTCGGAGATACGCTGTTCGGTGTACCTGACTCTCAAATGACTTATATGAGACATCTAGTTTGACCGATTGCTCATTTGTAAAAGTAACAACCGTGTCTCCGAGGGATGATTCCTGAAAGATATGAATGTATTTGTGGGAGATCCATCCGCATTGAGGGCGGTTGGATGAATAGGTTGGGAAGAAATACAGATGATTGGATGAGTCAATCACGATGGGAGGCTTATGAGATATTCCTGTTACTTCGTATGTTCCCGCTTTTCTGCCTGCATAGCTTGAGCCAAAGAACCTGCAACTGCGTTCTATTATTTGCAGCGGCTTTAATTCAACGTAAAAGCTTGTCTCTCTTTCGATCACTTTTGAATATACTCGTTTTCCTTCTTCAACCGGAAGGACCGCCATTGTTGTTTGATTAATGACGTATGAATCTAATGGTGTTTCACTAATTCCTGACACTTCATTTCCTCCTGTGTTAATTTTTGGTTATTTTAGATACTATTAATCTATCACCAACGTATAAGAAACGACAGGATTTTTTCAATATTTATTTAAAATTATCTTTTTATCATATTTTTTAGTACATTCGATCTATCTAAAAGCCATTTTTAAAGATATATCGTATCTTGTCGACTGGACAAGGGGTGTCGATATGGCTCAAAAATAAATTGTCTAAAAATTATAAATTCTTGTTGATTTTTTCTCCGCCAATCCATATACTATAAAAAAGGCATCGGGGGGATTCTTTATGAAAGAGAAAAAAACGTATGCTGAGCTCATGAAGTCCCGCAACACCCAAAAAACCGAAGAGAATGGCGTTACTATTTTAGACATTTATATTCAAATGGTTTTAGATGAGGCGCTTTATAAACAGCGCTTAACCTTCCTTAGAGAAGAGATTGACAAGGCGCTAGATCAGCGTGATGAAAAGCGTTTTAATGACCTGTCAGCTCAATATGCAGAACATTGCTTACATCAATCATGATGATTTTACTTGCGGCAGAGAGACAGAAACTTGTCTCTTTACCGCAAGTTTTTTGTTTTTATCCATTTAATATGGTTCCGCCATTCACATGAATCATTTGTCCATTCATATAAGAAGAGTCTTCGCTCGCTAAAAATAAATAACTCGGCGCTAACTCTACTGGCTCACCAGGCCGCTCCATTGGGACATCTCCACCAAATTCAGACACTTCCTTTTCCGTAAATGTGGATGGAATCAGCGGTGTCCAAATCGGTCCAGGCGCTACCCCATTTACCCGAATCCCTTGTTTGATAAGAGATAGAGATAATGATCTTGTAAACGTTACAACCGCCCCTTTTGTCGATGAATAATCAATTAAGGTTTCATGACCTTTATAAGCAGTGACCGATGCTGTATTAATAATACTGCTTCCTTTCTTTAAATGAGGGAGCACCGCTTTTGTTAAATAGAACATGGCAAATATATTCGTTTGAAATGTCCGAAGAAGCTGGTGAGAAGTAATCTGTTCAATGCTTTTTTGCGGATGCTGTTCACCTGCGTTGTTGACCAAAATATCAATCGAACCGAAAGCATCTTTTGTTTGTTTGACGACCTCGTTTGAAAAAGCTTCATCCCCTAGGTCACCTGATATTAAAATGACGCGGCCTCCCATTTTTTCAATATAGTCCTTCGTTTCTTTCGCATCACGATGTTCATTCAAATAAACAATCGCTACATTGGCTCCTTCTTTCGCAAATAAGACAGATACTGCTCTTCCAATCCCGCTGTCTCCACCTGTGACAATCGCCGTTTTCCCTGTCAGCTTTTTGCCTTGCACCTCTCGATCAAAGATAGGTCTAGGGTTCATTTTATATTCAAGTCCTGGACGTTCGTTCTGATGCTGAGGCGGTAACGTTTTCTTTGGCTGCTTTGTTGACACGTCAGGCCACTCCTTCCTTTTTATCTCGTTTATTTTTATGTGTTGCTCATTTTTTTATGTATTTCGCTCTTGTTTTCACTAAAATGTATGATTTTCAGCATCGTGGAAAAATTATACACAACAAGTGACTGGAGGCGACAACATGGAACAAGAACATAAAGGATCGGAACAAGCAAAGTCATTATGGCTAGCTGATAGTGAGAAGCCCTCTTTTCCTACTGTTAGCGAAGATCTTACAGCAGATGTCATCATTGTCGGTGCCGGTATTACCGGTATCGCTACTGCATTTGAAATGACAGAACGCGGACTGGATGTCATCATCATAGATGCTGATCAAGTATTGCAAGGAACCACCGGACATACAACAGCGAAAATTACCTCCCAGCATGATGTGTACTATCATGAGCTGATTCAGCATATTGGTATGCCGAAAGCCCGTTTATATGTAGAAGCAAATGAAAAAGCAAAGGAACTCATCCAAGCACGTGTGAAAGAGTATGATATTGATTGTCATCTTGAGGTAAAAGATGCTTATCTTTATACAACAGAAGAAAACGGCGTCAAAAAGTTAAAGAAGGAATTAGATGCGTACAAACAGCTCGGTATCGATCGCGAATGGAAAACAGCGCTCCCGTTTGATGCTGGCATCAAGGCAGCCCTCGCCATGACGCAGCAGGCACAATTTCATCCTCTTCATTATCTTCATGCACTGATCGATCAGCTCATTGACCGAGGCGTACGCATATTTGAACAGACAACGGCAGTCGATGTAAAAGAAGGAAAACACCCTGCTGTCATCACAAAAAGTGGCCATCATCTGATGGGGCGCTCTATCATTTCATGCTCACACTTTCCTTTTTACGATGGCAAAGGACTGTATTTCACGCGAATCCATCCTGAGCAATCTTATGTCGTCGCAGCCAAAACAAAAAAACCGCTCCCAGACGGCATGTACTTAGGAATTGATCAGCCTGCCCATTCATTAAGAACGGCGAAATTCCATGGAGAAGATGTCGTGCTCATCGGTGGACAAGGCCATAAAACCGGACAAGGCGGAGATGAATCCGCACACTATGAAGCACTAGAAAAGTTTGGTGAAGCCACCCTTGGTATAACGGAAGTCCTTTACCGCTGGTCCACGCACGATATGGTCACAATGGATCAAATCCCTTACATTGGCCGCCTGACATCGCATCATTCGAATATTTTTGTGGCAACAGGCTTTAGAAAATGGGGCATGACCACAAGCCACGTAGCAGCGACACTGATCGGAGATTTGATCGAAGGAAAATCGAATCCTTACGAATCCATCTTTACTCCATCAAGACTCGTATCAGACGCATTCGTAAAAGACTTTATCAAAGAAAACACCAATGTTGCAGCAAAGCTGATCAGCGGTAAATTAAAGCGAGCTGATCAAACAATTGATGATTTAAAACCGGGTGAAGGCGGCATTGTATCTTATGAGCACAAAAAATGTGGCGCTTTTAAGTCAGAGGACGGCGGTATCTTTCTTGTCGATACAACCTGTACTCACTTAGGCTGTGAAGTCGCGTGGAATAATAGTGACCGCACGTGGGACTGTCCTTGTCACGGGTCTCGTTTCTCCATTACGGGAGAAGTAGTAGAAGGTCCGGCGAAAAAACCACTAAAAAGGTCATATAAAGAACAGTAAAATTTCACTGTTTCCCCTTTAAAAAATCCAATATTATCCGATAAAAAACATAAAGTCTGATATTTTTGATGATCATGGGGGGACAAACACATTGTTATTTAAAAAAGAGAGTAAAAAGAAAAACACTGCTTTTTTCACACAGCAGGATGATGGGATAAAACGAATCAATTTTCCGGAGAATACGGACATTGCCAAACAAATTAAAATGATTGATTTGACGCAGCAAGACCTTTTTATCTTGAAACAGCTGAATCCAATCGTTCAAGATGAAATTGAACATATCGTCGATAAATTTTATAAAAACCTAGAAGTCGAGTCTTCCTTGATGCACATCATTCAAGATAACAGCTCAGTCGAGCGTCTAAAGAAAACACTACGCATTCATATTAGTGAAATGTTTGCTGGTGTGATTGACGAATCTTATGTGGCCAAAAGAATTAAAATTGCACAAGTTCATTTAAGAATTGGACTTCAACCTAAATGGTATATGGCAGCCTTCCAAGACCTATTGCTATCCATTATGGATTTATTTGCCCAGCATATCCAAGATTTCAAAGAATATCAGACGGCAGTGAAAGCGACGACGAAAATTTTAAATCTAGAGCAGCAGCTTGTCCTAGATACGTTCCAAAACGAATACTCTAAAGTTCGTGATGAAGCAGAAGTACAGCAAAAAGAGCTTCATACAAAAATTACAGAAACATCTAATTCGCTTGCTTCTCTCTTCTCAAACACAACAAATGCAGTGGACAAACTTGTATCAAAATCTGATGAGATGGCGGACATGTCACAGGCTGGCACAAAGATTTCAGCACAAGTTGAAGAGAAATCAATTGGCGGTAAAAAAGAGTTAGAAATTCAGCAGACGCAAATGAACCAAATTGACGGCAGTATGACAAAGATTGAAACAGAAATTAAACGCTTAGAAGAAATTGCAAAACAAATTGAACAAATTTTTGGGATTGTCACAGGTATTGCGGAGCAAACGAATTTACTATCTTTAAACGCTTCAATCGAATCAGCTCGAGCAGGTGAACATGGCAAAGGCTTTGCTGTCGTTGCAAACGAGGTTCGCAAATTATCAGAGGATACAAAGAAAACGGTTTCAACTGTATCTGAGCTCGTCAACAACACAAATTCACAAATCGCCATTGTGTCACAGCATATTGCTGATGTGAATTTACTTGTGACAGACAGTAAAGAAAAAATGACCCAAATCAACTCGCTATTCGATGATATCGTCAGCAGCATGAACTTAAGCAAAAACCAAAACGGAAAAATTGAAATAGATTTGCAAACATTCCTAAACGAATTGAAAGAAGTCAAACAAACAGTGTCCCAAGTGGCAAGTTCGGTCGAGTCCTTAACGAGTCTGACAAATCACTGATCCAGTCATTCTTCTTCTGTTTTAGTATAATAGAAGAAAAGATAGAAAAGGCGGGATTTGATTGACAGCAATTTGCCTAGTCAGACACGGAGAAACCGATTGGAATGCAGCAAAACGAATTCAAGGACGAACAGATATCCCTTTAAATGACACTGGTAAATGGCAAGCGGAACAAACCGGTCTTTACTTAAAAGATGCCCACTGGGATGTTGTCATTTCCAGTCCGCTATCAAGGGCAAAAGAAACAGCTCATTTGATTTTACAGCATGTACATGCACCGCTCGTGATCATGGACGATTTTATTGAACGTGACTATGGCGACGCTGAAGGCATGTCATTTGAGGAACGTCAGAAACTGTTTCCAAATAAACAGTATCCAAATATGGAACCACTATCGGCACTTCAAGATCGAATGCTAGAAGGTATCGAAAAAGTGAGAGCAACCTACCCAGATCAACGGGTACTAATCGTAGCACACGGTGCTGCCATCCATGCCTTACTCACCTCACTAGCTGACGAACAGATGGGTATTAAGGATACAAGACTTGAGAATGCCTGCTTAAATTATGTGGAATGGACAGATGGTGAATGGAAGGTGAACGATTACAACGTGGTCAGCCATTTAACACAATCTGCCCCTTCTTAAAGAACCTGTTTCCAAAGCAGGTTCTTTTTCATGTCAAAAATAATGATAAAATAATATTTTTTTATATCGAAATTCGAAATAGATGATAGCCTTTTCTACCTATTTTATGGCATTTCGGGTATCGAATGTTTATCCTCAAATGGATCATGAGAAAAAAAGCACGATTCCTTTTTAATAGAAAACCGTTGGAAATACAGAATAAACATATTTTACCATCATTTCCAAGCGACTTAATTCCCTATTTTTCGCTAGGACTTCCACAAAAATTCGGGTCTACTCTTATTTGCCTATCTCTATTAAACTGAAAATACAGAATAATCAAACGGATCATTCTAATAGACTACGGATGATTATTCTGAAATAAGAAAAAGGGATGTGGAATGTGCGTGAAAAAGAAAAATGTGATGACAAGTGTTTTATTGGCTGTCCCTCTTCTGTTTTCAGCAGGGTTTGGAGGCTCGATGGCAAATGCCGAGACTGCCTCAAAGTCAGAAAGTGAAAAAAGCTATATCGTTGGCTTTAAAGCTTCTGCCACCACAAACAGCTCTAAGAAACAAGCAGTTACACAAAATGGTGGGAAATTAGAAAAACAATACCGCCTCATTAATGCTGCACAAGTGAAGATGTCTGAACAAGCCGCAAAAAAACTTGAACACGACCCTAGCATTGCTTATGTAGAAGAAGACCACAAAGCAGAAGCATATGCACAAACCGTCCCTTATGGTATCCCTCAAATCAAAGCTCCAGCCGTACACGCTCAAGGTTATAAAGGTGCTAACGTCAAAGTAGCTGTCCTTGATACTGGAATCCACGCCGCACACCCTGACTTAAATGTTGCAGGCGGTGCTAGCTTCGTCCCTTCAGAGCCAAATGCCACACAAGACTTTCAATCACACGGAACTCACGTAGCCGGAACCATTGCTGCCCTTGATAACACGATTGGTGTTCTTGGGGTTGCGCCAAGCGCCTCCTTGTATGCCGTTAAAGTGTTAGATCGTTACGGCGATGGACAATACAGCTGGATTATCAGTGGTATTGAATGGGCTGTTGCCAATAACATGGATGTCATCAATATGAGCTTAGGCGGACCAAACGGCTCCACAGCGCTTAAAAATGCTGTAGACACAGCGAATAATCGCGGAGTGGTTGTCGTTGCCGCAGCAGGGAATTCAGGTTCCACTGGCTCTACTAGCACCGTAGGCTATCCTGCAAAATACGACTCTACGATTGCTGTTGCCAACGTGAACAGCAACAATGTCAGAAACTCATCTTCTAGCGCAGGTCCTGAATTAGATGTTTCTGCACCTGGTACATCGATTTTAAGTACAGTACCAAGCAGTGGATATACATCTTATACGGGAACATCGATGGCATCTCCTCATGTAGCAGGAGCAGCAGCGCTTATCCTTTCTAAGTATCCGAATCTATCAACTTCTCAGGTTCGTCAGCGCTTAGAAAATACAGCAACACCGCTTGGTAATTCGTTCTATTACGGAAAAGGATTGATTAACGTTCAAGCAGCTTCTAACTAAAATAAGTGTGACAAAAAAATCCGGCTAACTGAGCCGGATTTTTTATTTATTGCTTTTTCGATGTTTCCTCTTTTTTCGCCGCTTTTTCCATATCGATGATTCTCTCCATCATCGTCGGGTGTCCATAGCGGAATATTTTCACTAAAAGTGGCGGATTGACTTGGGAAAGCCCTGATTTTGCAAGCTTTTGAAATGATGTCACCCCCGCCTCTCCATCTTTCGTCAAGTTCACGGCGTATTCATCAGCTGCACGTTCTTGATGCCTTGACACAGCATTTGTAAAAGGAGAAGCAGCAAATGACAGCATAGATACAATGATCAAAAGAAGCGGAAGAGCAGCAACGTCATGTGGTGCCTTCAGACGAAATGGAGAAGCGCCTTTTTGGTAAAGGGAAAAATAAAGACGGTCAATGGCAAAAAATCCAACCAGAGACAGTACTAAATATCCTGCTAAACCGATATACACATGCTTCATCACGTAATGTCCCATCTCATGCGCCATGATAAATAAGATTTCACGGTCTTTCAGCTTTTGAAGTGTCGTATCCCACAAAACAATACGCTTATTTTCACCAATTCCTGTGACGTAAGCATTCATCGTGTTTGTTTTCTCTGACATGTTGACTTCATATACATGATCTGCTGGAATGTGTGCTTTCTCTGCAAGGGTTAATATCTTTTTCTCAAGCGCCTGATCCTTCAATGGGTAAAAATCATTGTAGAGTGGATCAATAACGACCGGCTGTATAAAGAAGAGAAACAGTGTAACTGGAACAGTTAAACACCAAGCATACAGCCACCAAAATTTCCTTTTCTTTTGAATGAGCCAAAAGAACACAATGGCGCATAGAACAAGCAGCGGATATTGAATCCAAAAATCAAGCGTTTGGTCTTTTAGCCAGCTTGCCGTGCTTTGTGCTGAAACACCGTAGTGCAAGGACAACTGGTAGCTCACCCACTTGACCGGCAATGTGATCAGCATCGTCAAAAGTGACAGCACAAACACATACACAAGTTTGCTCAAAAAGTGAAAACGAGCTGCTTCCAAGCTCCAATCTGCTAATTTCCTTGAAAACCCAGAAATGAGCAAAAGGAAAAAGACATACCAATCTAAAGGAATTGTCATAAAGTACAACAGGTTACGAATGTTCGAGTAACTTCCACTGATCACAAGCTCATGGCTTGTCATAAATGTATGCGGGTCTGCACTTGTCCCTTTCACACTGTCAGGGACAGATGAATCCCCCATTAGAAATAAGTAAGAATAAATAAAAAGACCGTACAATATGTATGCTACCGTTGCAAGAGCTACCCATTTGCGTACTCGCACTGGCCAGCCTCCTTTCCATTTCTCTCTATTGTAATCACGCACGTTTTTGTTTAGAACCTGTCTCATGTGGCTCCATCATAGCATGCCCTATCTGAAAAAGCTTGAGTGAAAAAAATGATTATGCTGTTCAAAAATCGGAGAAACTAACCATAAAAAAGTGAGTTGGAGGTTCATCATGAAGAAAATCCTTGCAGGAATTGTGATCTTTGGGCTTTTACTGATTACCTTCTTTTATGTGTTCAGCCGGACAAGTGACATCTTCGATGAAAATCGAGCAGAGAAATTATTGCTTTCACCGACGAACCAGTCCATTTCTTATGAAATAGATGATAAAGATACAACTGAAGATCTAATTGAACAATTAAACAAAGGGAAACAAACAAGCAGCCATCTCAAAAAGAATGTAAAAAAGCCAGATTATATCGCCAAGGTCATGTTCGGACGGACAAATGGCACTTCTTTTCAGCTATGGACCAACCGCTCTCAAGTTGTTTTTTTAGTAGACGGCACCTATTATGAATTAAATCAAAAACAGTCAAATTCCTTTCGAAAACAGGTACAAGAAGCGATTCAAAAAGGAGCCTCTTCATAGGAGACTCCCCAGCGTGTAGACAAACCCTCGCATTCTTTGTCAGTCCTGCGTGCTGGTGCTCACGAATGTGACATTCGCTCCGCGCCAGTACTCGTCCTTCCTAGGGCTGCAAAGGTTTTCTATCACGCTGAAAAGAAGACAAAGGGCTAAAATAAACAACATTTTAGCCCTTTGTCAACAATCTGAGGAGTCTCTTCAAGAGGCTCCCTTTTTATTTACTTGTTTCTGCTTGGTACTTATCCTTTAGCGCTCTTCTTAAAATTTTACCAGTCGTGTTTTTTGGAATATCATCAATGAAATGGATCGTTTGGGGCTGCTTATATTTCGCCAAATAGCGTGAACAATGTGTGATGATGTCTTCTTGATTGATGTGAGCATGTTTCTTAGGGGAAATGTAACAGACAACAGCCTCTCCTGTGTTTGGATCTGGCACACCGATGACAACGGCTTCTGCTACAGCTTCATGTTGATAAAGCACTTCTTCTACTTCTCTTGGATAGACATTATACCCGCCAACGAGAATCATATCCTTTTTTCGATCGACGATATAAATATATCCGTCTTCATCTCTTCTCGCCAAATCTCCTGTGTACAGCCAGCCGTCTTTCAGGGCCGCCTCTGTGTCTTCTGGCATTTGATAATAGCCTTTCATAATGTTTGGCCCTTTTGCGATGAGTTCTCCGACTTCGTTTGGTCCAACTTCCTCTCCAAGTTCATTCACAATCTTATTTTTCACATTCATAATATCAGTGCCGACCGAGCCTGGTTTTCTTTTTCCATCAAGGGGATTGAATGCCGTCACTGGGGAAGCCTCTGATAATCCATAGCCCTCTAGCACCGTGACACCGAACTTTTCTTCAAAACCGTGAAGTAAAGCAACAGGCATGGACGCACCGCCTGATATACAAATCCTCACCGACTTCATCGCTTCCTCATGACCGTCCTGGCGGTATAAATAGTTATACATGGTTGGAACTCCCACAAATAGCGTTGGTTTTTCTTTCTCCATCATTCGTAAAAGCTCTGATGGGCTGAAATGCGGCAGGACATAAATGGTCGCTCCATGCATCAAAGGGGCATTCATACAGACGGTCAAACAAAACACATGGAACATCGGCAAAGCAGCAATCACCTTGTCCTTCTCATCAATTGACAGGTACTCCGCAATGTCTCTTGCATTTGAATAAAGGTTAACATGAGTGAGCATTGCCCCTTTTGGTTTTCCTGTTGTGCCAGATGTAAATAAAATAACGGCCGTATCGTCAGGTTGTATGGAAGGATGCTCAGCTTCTGGTGCATCTCCAGACACAAGCTTTCCGAAGAAAACAAGACGATCAGATACTTCTTTTAAACTTGACCTACACGCAGATTCATTTTGTGCACAAATAATGACTCGTTCAATCGCTGGAAGCTGTTCATACACCTGCTCGTATATCGGCAGAAGCTGATCCGGTGCAACAATCCCTTTTACATCACCAGTGACCAGCATATAGCCAATTTCACTTGGCGTATATGTTGGATTGACAGGTACAACAACAAGCCCTGCCTTTAATGCACCAAAAAATGAAATCACAAAATGCGGTGAATTTCCTAAAATCAGCGCGATATGATCTCCCGCTTGAAACCCTTCGCTCACTAAACCATCTGCGAAACGTTCGATACTTGTCATCAGTTCTCGATAGGTCCACTTGTTCCCTTCAAAGATCAGTGCGACGTTCTCTCCCTTGGTCATCGCAGTCTGCTCAAGATTTTTGATCAAATCCATTCTCCCACCCCTTATACTTCATCAATGAATGAATAGCCATTCATTTTATGACCAAACATTCCTCCTTTCTATTATAATAGACAATCGAAAAAATCCACAAGATCAAATGTAAACCGCTTTCATCCCTTTCATTAAAAAAGCACCGCTATCTCTAGCCGTGCTTGTCCTTGCTTAATAAATCAAATCCAGAAAATCTTCTTTTGATACGTTACCAAAATAATGGCGCATATCCATGTCTTCTAATACATCACTAATGGTTTTGCGATCATATTGCTGCCCAATGAGTCGTTTCTCAATATCAGCAATATCCCCTACACCGAAGAAGTCACCAAAAATTTTGCAGTCTTGAATGATGCCTTTTTTCACTTCTAATCGAAGATCAATCGATCCAGCTGGAAAACGCTTAGAGTGCTGCAAGTTAAACTTAGGTGAACGGCCGTAGTTCCATTCCCATTTTTGGTATCGATCACGAGAAATCTCATGAATCTTCTCCCAATCCTTTTCTGTCAGCTGATACTCAGGCACGTCTCCGTTCGTGTCAAAAATATAGCTTAAAAGAATTTTTCTAAATTCTTCTGTTGTCATCTTTTGATCCATCAGTTCACTAATATTCGCAACCCTGCTTCTAATGGATTTGATGCCTTTTGATTCGATCTTTTCTTTCTTCACATTTAGTGCCGAGACAACATGTTCGATTTCTGAATCAAATAATAGGGTGCCATGACTGAAGATACGTCCTCGTGTAGCAAATTGAGCATTCCCCGAGATTTTACGCCCATCTGCCATGATGTCATTTCTGCCGCTTAATTCCGCTTTGACGCCAAGTTTTTCAAGCGCTTTGATGACTGGCTCGGTGAATTTTTTAAAGTTATGAAAGCTGTCCCCATCGTCTTTTGTGATAAAACTGAAGTTCAAGTTTCCTTTGTCATGGTAAACCGCACCACCGCCAGATAACCGGCGAACGACTTTGATGCGATTGTCTTCCACATATTTTGTGTTGATTTCTTCTATTGTATTTTGGTTCTTTCCAATAATAATAGACGGCTGGTTGATGTAAAACAGCAAATACGTTTCTTCTGGATCTAAATATTTTAAGCAATACTCTTCAATGGCTAAATTAATCATTGGGTCATAATGTTGCTCGTTATCGATAAACAGCATCTCTATCTTCCTTCCTTGTTCCATCTAAGCCCTGAATGGGCAAGCTGTATATTGCCAGTATATAACGCCTGTGCTTCATTGACTAGGTCTTTATGCCGTCCGAAATGAGGCAGATGGGTGATGATGAGCTCCCCAACATTTGCTTCACTAGCCAGCTTCCCTACTTCAGTACTGTTCATATGTCCTGCACCCGATCCGTCTTGTCCGGCGTAAAAGTTGCTTTCGGCAATAAGTAAGTCTGCATCCTTGCTAAAAGGGATAAATGCATCCTGATAGCTGGAGTCGGCTGTATACACCACCACAGCCTCATGTGCCTGAATTCTCATCGCATAGCATTCTGCCGGATGAACCGTTTTCAAAAAATCAATTTGAAATGGTCCGATTTGAATGCCCTCTTCCGGCTGATAAGGTTTTGTCTTTGTATGTACATCATCAGAGAGCCGCTGAAATGCTGCTTGATCCCCGGTGTGTCCGTAGATCGTCAGCGGACCACTGCTTTTTCCTAAATGATAACCCACTAGCTTCGCATATTGGAGAGGTCCGATATCTGCAATATGATCGTGATGATAATGAGAAAGGAGTACAGCATCTAGTTCTTCTATATCAATGTATTGCTGAAGCTTTGACAGAACTCCGCTCCCGCAGTCGACAAGCAGACGAAAACCATCTGATTCAAAAAGATAACCTGATGTGGCTTCACCAGCTGCTGGAAATCCTCCGTAGCAACCAATCACGGTTAATTTCATCGTCATATTTCCTCCTTTTCAAAAAATCCCCTTCTTACAATATACCCATTTTTCATAAAAAAAGCATTCTTCTTGCCTATTGTTACAAAACAGATTGACAATTATCAATCTGTTATAATACAATGATAGCAATAAAACGTATTGGAGGATGACAAATGCTAGGAAAAATCACTGAGTTTTTTAGAAATTTGCCTTCAAAAAAATGCACAAAATGTGGAAATGATTTAATGGAACAGCACGAGTGTTACGGTAATGAATGTGAGGAATGCTCACAAGTAAGTTATCTTAAATAAGGGAATAAATAGAATAAAAAAGCACTTTTTTCCTCCTTCGTCAGTTGGAGTCAAAAGTGCTTTTTATTTTTTCTGAAAAATAGGTAAAAAGGTAAAACCCTTGGTACAAAAGGGTTTTTTAGTATTTTCATATGATGACTTTTAGTTCGGAAGGCACTTTTTATTGACTTAAAACAACGAAGGGGGTTCGAAGTGTCCATTTTTTCAAATAATTTTGTATTTTCTTAATATAATTTAATCGTGGACGAACCTCTTTAATTTTAGTTATACTTTAATTCATATATTAAAACTTAATATAATGGGAATATTCCTTTAATGAATATGTTAGGGAGGAAATCTATGAAAAAATTAAAATTTGGATTAGCTACTCAAATCCTAATCGGTCTTATTCTCGGTGTCGTGGTTGGTGCGATCTTTTTCGGTAACCCTGGTGTTGAGACATATTTAAAACCAATTGGAGACTTCTTCTTACGACTCATTAAGATGATTGTCATTCCGATTGTCGTATCTAGCTTAATTTTAGGTGTTGCAGGTGCGGGTGATGGTAAAAAAGTAGGGAAGCTTGGTTTTAGAACCATTCTTTATTTTGAAATTATCACAACGTTTGCGATCATCCTTGGTCTTGTGCTTGCGAACTTTGTTCAACCAGGTGCAGGCGTTGACTTTGGACATACAGAAAAACAGGATATTAGCCAGTATGTTGAAACGGAAAAAGAACAAAGCAGTAAATCAGTTGCTGATACGTTCCTTCATATCGTTCCGACGAACTTCTTCCAATCATTGGCGGAAGGTGATTTGCTTGCGATTATTTTCTTCACTGTATTATTCGCACTTGGCGTTTCAGCGATTGGTGAACGCGGCAAACCAGTGCTCGCCTTCTTTGAAGGTGTGTCACATGCGATGTTCCATGTCGTCAATGTTGTGATGAAAGCTGCACCATTTGGTGTGTTCGCGCTCATGGGTGTGACAGTATCAAAATTTGGTCTTGAATCTCTTGTTTCATTAGGTAAGCTCGTAGGTCTTGTTTATTTTGCGCTCGCTCTCTTCCTTATCGTTGTATTCGGAATTATTGGAAAGATGATTGGCGTCAATATTTTCAGATTTCTTGCTTACATGAAAGACGAAATGCTTCTCGCCTTTAGTACATCCAGCTCTGAAACAGTTTTACCGAGAGTCATGGATAAAATGGAGCGCATCGGGTGTCCAAAAGGAATTGTTTCTTTTGTAATCCCTATTGGTTATACGTTTAATCTGGACGGCTCCGTCTTGTATCAAGCCATTGCGGCGCTTTTCTTAGCGCAGGTATATGGCATTGACCTCACAATCGTACAGCAGCTCACACTAATCCTTGTACTGATGGTGACATCAAAAGGAATGGCTGCCGTTCCTGGTACATCCTTTGTTGTATTACTTGCAACACTTGGAACGATCGGTGTTCCTGCTGAAGGTCTAGCCTTTATTGCAGGTGTTGATCGTATCATGGATATGGCAAGAACCGTTGTCAACTTAACTGGTAATGCACTTGCAGCTGTCGTGATGTCTAAATGGGAAGGGCAATATGACCCTGAAAAAGGACACCGCGTGATGACTGGACAAGATGTACCTGAGCCAACACAACTTTCAAGCTAATCAAAAAGAACCCCGCGATGGGGGTTCTTTTTTTATACTGTGATTAATTTGCTTTGAACATAGTGGTACAGAAGATTGGCTGTATGAATCAAGGAGTCTTCATGGGTTCTTTCAAAGGCATGCGAAGAGTCAATGCCAGGTCCAATCAGTCCATGAATGATATCATGCCCTGCTCGAATCGCTGCCGACGCATCTGAGCCATAATAAGGGTATATATCAAGGCGGTAATCGATCTTATTTGCCTCAGCTAATGCTGCTAAATGTTTGCGCAGACCATAGTGATAAGGACCGCTAGAATCCTTCACACATATCGACACACTGTATTCATCGGTTGATTGACCGTCACCGATGGCTCCCATATCAACAGCCAAATATTCCACCGTTTCTTCCGGGATATTCGAGTTCCCACCGTATCCGATTTCTTCATTATTTGAAATTAAGAAATGTGTCGTATGCGGCAATGTGATGTTCTCTGTTTGAATACGGTGAATCAATCTCAGCAACAACGCCACACTTGCCTTATCATCAAGATGTCTTGATTTAATAAAACCTGAAGACGTCACTTCCACTCTAGGATCAAATGAGATAAAGTCTCCTACTTGAATGCCGAGTGCTTGCACATCGTCTGCATTTTTCACTTTCTCATCTAAGCGAATCTCCATATTTTCTTGATTTCGCTTCGCTTTTCCAGCATCCTCATATACGTGAACAGACGTTTGATGCATCAGAATGGTACCTGTGTATGTACGGCCTGTTACTGTTTCAATTTCACAATACTCGCCTTCTATCGAGTTATATTGAAAGCCTCCAATGAGTGCAAGACGCAGCCGGCCATTTGATTTAATTTCTTTGACCATCGCACCGAGCGTATCGACATGTGCTGTCAGCATACGGTGTTCCTTGTCATCTGTTCCTTTTAGGGTGGCAATTAATCCGCCTTTTCGATTTCGCTTCGTTTCAATATGTAAATCTTGTAAAAAACGTTCGACAAAGCCAATCACTTTCTCAGTATTTCCTGATGGACTTGGGATCGACACAAGCTTTTGAATAAGCTGAATCGTTTCATTTACTTCCGTTGTCATTCGGCATATCCTCCTTCATCTAAAAGAAATTCTTTCCAAGCATGCCTTTTTTCAGCATCCTTCTTAAAATATATCGCTTCGGGTTCCTGATGTCTAATTTCTAATCAAAAAAACCTTTCTCATGGAAGAGAAAGGTTTTTTTGATTAAGCTTCTTCTTGTTTCATTTTTCTTATGTTCCAAGCAAAGTATGCTGTTGTTGCAGCCATCATGATGATGGCTACTGTTCCAAGAATCGCTGCTTGGTGCCATAAATAACTGTTATCACCGCTTGCAATGATCGTTCTAAATCCGTTGATGGTATACGTCATTGGAAGCAGACTGTGAATAACTTGGAAGAATTTTGGTACAAGCTCAAGCGGGAATGTACCCGCACTTGCTGCAAGCTGAAGAACCAAGATAATGACGGCAATAAAGCGTCCTGGATTCCCCATCGTCGTCGCAAGAAGCTGAATGATCGCTAGGAATGTCAAACTGACGATGATTGCAAAGAGATAGAAGCGCCAGAGGCTTTCCACTTCAAGTCCAAGCCCAAAGATCAGCATGGTGCTTGCAATCACTGCCTGCAAGATACCGACTAAGAGAAGCACACTATATTTGCTGACAAACCATTCAAACGCATTTCTAGGGCGTCCTGCAGGATCTTTCATTGGGAATACAACAGTCAGCATTAGAGCTCCAACAAAGAGTCCCATTGATAAAATATATGGTGTGAGCCCTGTTCCATAGTTATCAATTTTTTTCGCTGTATCATTCTCTGTTTTGACTGGGCTTGCAATCATATTGTAATTGTCCTGCCCCGCATCAATGTCTCCTGTTTCATCTGCAGCGCTTTTTAGCTTATCAGAAAGCTTTCCAGTTCCACTTTTTAAGTCACCTAATCCTTTATCAAGGGATTTTGACCCTTCAGCCAGTTTAGATGAGTTGCTTTGGATACTCGCTGATCCACTTTCTAGTTTATTCAATGCTGCACTAAGCTGGCTTGAACCATTTGCCAGTTTATCCGCACCACTTTTCGCTGTATCAAGCTTTCCATTTGCTGTTTGCAGGCCATCTTGTAATTTCCCTTGGCCCGTTTGAAGCTTCAGTGCACCTTGATACAATTTATTCGTACCGGATGTCATTTGATCAATCGCATTTTGTATGGCGACTGTCGATGTATACAGCTGTTCTGTTTTCTCTGGCAGCTGCTTGACTTGCTGTAGCTGTGCTTTTGCAGATGCAACCGCAGACTGAACTTCACTTGCATCAGGCAGTTCCTGCAGCGCCGCTAAGCTTTGCTCAAGACCAGACATATCAGGCAGTTCGATTGTAGGAAGACTGTCTAGCTGATCCATTGCCGCCTTTTTCTCTTCATCTGTCATCGAGCTGTTTTGAATAATACTTTTTACTTTTGCATCTCGATTAGATAATGCTTCTTTTAAAGAAGCAAGTTTGGTACTAAACGTTTTTGCATCTTTTTTCACCTGATCAATCTTAGGCGCCATCTTTTCAAGATTCGCTAATTCAGGTGAAGACAATACTTTCTCCACAGCAGCGATTTTTTCTGAAAATGCCAGTGCTTTATTGTTCAGCTGCTCAATGCCTGCTGTGAATTGCGGCATTTTAGAAGAAAGCTGCTCATGTCCTTTACGGCTTGTGTTTAACCCTTCAGTCAATGTATCAATCCCTGTGCCAAGCTCTCCAAATTTCTGATCAATCGTTTGATAGCCTGTTAAGAGCTGACCAAGACCGCTATCAAGAGATTGAATTCCAGTGTTCAGTTCACCCATTTTTCCTGCAAACTGATGAACACCTTCGCTATACGTTAACGTTCCTTCTGCCAACTTCGCCAGATTGTCTTTTAACTTTTGGCTACCGTCTTTTGCGCTTTTTGTTCCGTCATCAATTTTCTTCGCTCCATCGCTTGCTTGATCTAATCCTTTTGCAATCGTTTTGAAGTTATCAAAGATGACCTCTGCATAATTTTCTGTGACTTCCTTTGAAACCGAATCTTTTAATTTGATAATGGCGTTATTCGCAATTTGAGACGCAGCATAGTTTGCGCCTGGATTCGTATAATATTTCAGATTCGATTTTTTCGGATGTTTGTCTAGTACTGTACTCGCATTTTCCGAGAAATCTTTCGGAATCTCGACGACAAGATAATAGTCTTCGTTATTTAACCCTTTGATGGCCTTTTCTTCACTATCAACAAAATGCCATTTAAAACTATCGTTTTTCTTCAATTCCTTCACTAAATCATCGCCTACTTGAAGGGTTTTGCCGTCATAATGACTGCCTTCATCCAAGTTGACAACCGCTACAGGTAATTGATCAACTGTACCATATGGATCCCAGTAAGCTTTTAAAAATACACCACTATAAATCAGTGGAATAAATAAGACAGCTAAAATCGGGATCAGTAGTTTTTTGCTCGTCACAATGTCTTTCCATTGATTCCGAATTACATTCATTGCTGTTTTCCTCCCATTGGTGAATGACTAAATTAAGAATTCGGTCATTTGAACTCAAAAAAAATTATGTTGTTGCAGACAGTCCTTTTAGTACATAAAGCTCGAGCGATTCAGCGACCTCTTCTTTTGTTAAAGGCTCATATCGCTTTTCCCAGTCAAAAATAAGTGCAATATATAGTTTCACCATCACAAATGCCGTCAATTCAGGATCACAGGGCTTAATGTCGCCTTTTTCAATCGCTTCTTTTACTTTTGTTTTAATATAACGAATGATCATCTGCTCCATTTTTTCAATCATTTCTTTCACTGCTGACGTGCCAAGCTCCGCATTTTCCTGAAAGATTTTAATTGTAAGCTGGTGGTTTTTTCGAAATTCTAATATTGCAAAGAGTGCTAAGTGAAGGTTTTCTGAGAAACTATTCTTCTCATCTATTGCTTCATCTGCAATTTTCTTCATCTCCATTAACAGTGATGTGAAAATTTCATCGAACAGCTCTTCTTTGTTTTTGAAAAAAGTATAAATCGTTCCTTTTCCAACATTGGCAAGCTTTGCTACAAGGTCCATTGTCGTGGCTTTATACCCGAACTGAGTAAATGCCTTTGTTGCTCCATCTAAAATCATTTGTCTCCTATCAACACTCATGATCTCACTCCCAAAATGACTATTTGAACGTTTCGGTCATTAAGTACAGAAAGTAATATACCATATCCTTTTCCTCAGATGCAACAACTTTGTTTAATTTTATTATTCACCACTCTTTTCTAAACATACAAACATGAAAAACTCCCTTTCCATGACAGAAAAGGGAGTTTGTTTTTTATGAAAATAGATAAGATACAGCTTCTGAGATGGCAGCTTTTCCTTGATCAATACAATCAGGAATCCCAACACCTTCGAAAGCAGCACCCGTGATATAAATACCAGGATATGATTGCTTAAACGTTTCTCGCATAGTCGAAATCTGTTTTTGATGACCCACATGATATTGCGGCATGCTTGTTTTCCAGCGAGTCACTGTCGTCAGCTCTGGATCTGCTTTAATATCCATGATTTTCTTCAAATCCTCCAGCACAATGCTCACGATTTGATGATCAGACTGTTCAACAATTGATTCATCACCAGCTTTCCCAACATATGCACGAAGCAATGTTTTTCCTTTAGGTGCAGTGTGAGGCCATTTCTTATTTGTCCACGTACATGCTGTAATGGAGAAATCACTATTTCTTGAGATGACAAAACCAGTGCCATCATATTCATTGTGAACATCCTCTTCTTTAAATCCGAGTGCAACTGTTGCAACAGAAGTCGATGTCATGTCATGCAAGTACTCAAGCCCTGCTTCTTTTGGAAACATGGAATAGATCGATTGGTGAGGAGTTGTCACAATGGAAGAATCTGCAAAAAGCGTTTGACCGCTGTCTAATTGAACGCCATAACCTCCCTCGGCTTTTTCGATCTGGGTCACTTTTGTCCCTTTGTAAATCTTCGTCAGCTTTAGTTTACTTTCGACCGCTTCAACAAGTGCTTGCAGCCCTTGATTGATTGTCTGGAACTGTCCTTGCTTTTTCGCTGTCACTTGTTGCGCTTTTGCATGCTGCTGTGATTTTTTCATCCCAAGAATCAAACTGCGATGCTTCTGTTCTGTTTGATAGAACTGCGGGAAGGTAGACATTAAGCTCAGGCGATCAATGTCACCAGCATAAATGCCTGATAGTAGCGGTTCAATTAAATTCTCCACCACTTCATCACCCACACGTCTTCTAAAAAATTCCCCCAGAGACTGATCTTCTGTCTGTTTGCTTTTTGGCAAAACGAAATCCATCGCTGCACGTGCTTTTCCGGCAACTGAAAAAAGCCCAGTTGTAATGAAAGGACTGATTTGAGTTGGAATGCCCATGACAGCGCCCTTTGGCATCGGATGAAGGGTTTCATTGACTAATACATACGCTTGCCCTGTTTCATTATTGACGAGCTGATCAGATAGCCCAACATCTTTTGCCAGCTGAGGTCCACTGACCTTTCTTTCTAAAAATGAATCGGGTCCACGTTCAATGATATAACCGTCTTTATATAATGTTTGAATTTTTCCACCTAGCCTAGGACTCGCTTCAATAAGAGATATTTGGATAGGAAGGCCTTTTTCTTCAATTTCCTTTTCCAAATAGAAGGCGGCGGCCAAACCTGTGATGCCACCGCCAATGATGACAAGGTGTTTTTGATTGTCATGCATAGGATCGCCTTCTTTTATATGATTACTTGCTTTCATTAAGCTTCTTTAATACGACTGCTGCCAGTGCATCAATAAATGCTGGTTTCGCATTTGGCATTTCTGGACGATAGTAGGCTGCACCAATTTCATCCGTGACGACTTTACATTCATAATCATTGTCGTATAACACTTCAAGGTGATCAGCGACAAATCCAACAGGCACGTATACAAATGTTTTATAGCCTTTTTGCTCAAATAGGTCACGTGTGAGATCCTGTACGTCTGGTCCAAGCCATGGATCAGGCGTATTGCCTTCACTTTGCCAGCCAATTTCATAATGCTCAATTCCTGCACCTTCAGCAATCATTTTTGCAGATTGTGCAAGCTGATCAGGGTATGGGTCCCCTGCTGAAATAATTTTTTCAGGAAGACTGTGTGCAGACACAATCAGTACTGCTGAATCTCTTTCTTCCTGACTCATGGATGCATACGTCTCTTTCACTTGTTTCACCCAATAGTCCACAAACTTCGGCTCATCGTACCAGCTTTCAACAGAAGTAATGTTCAGATGGCCAAGCTTTTCTGCTTCATCTTGTGCACGTTTGTTATACGATTTCACACTAAATGTGGAGAAGTGCGGTGCAAGGACAATACTCACCGCTTCTGTGATACCATCTCGGTGCATGTCAGCGACAGCATCTTCAATGAAAGGCTCGATGTGTTTTAACCCAATGTATACATGAAATTCAATCTCGTCTTGGATCTCATTCAAATGTTCACACAAACCATTTGCCTGCTGTTCTGTAATTTTTGATAAAGGAGAAATGCCGCCAATTGCCTTGTAGCGGTCCTTTAAATCTTGCAGCATCTCCGGCTCTGGCTTTCTGCCTCTGCGGATATGTGTATAGTAACGTTCAATGTCTTCTTCTTTATATGGGGTGCCATATGCCATGACAAGTAGCCCCATTTTCTTTTTCTCCACAACCAACACTCCTTCAGATCATTTGAAATATTTAGATGGATGTTTTTTTATGTTTAGCTGAATAATCGTGAATAAAGTCAGTCAGCTTCTTTAACGTGTCTGGTGAGACATCAGGAAATACCCCGTGACCTAAGTTAAAGATGAATTGATCTGATTTCATCCCTTGATCTAAAATCGCTTTTGCTCTTTCTTCAATCACTTCCCAAGGAGAAAGTAAAATCGTTGGATCAAGGTTTCCTTGTAACGTTTTTGTTAAGCCTTCTTTTCGCGCTTCGTCTATACTCATACGCCAATCCAGTCCAACGACATCAAGCGGCAAGTCATGCCAATCTTTCGCTAGATGGCTCGCACCGACACCATACATAATCATTGGTACGTTTTCAGACTTCAGCTCTGTGAAAATACGCTGCATGACAGGCTTAATGAAGGTCCGGTAATCTGCTGCATTTAAAGCGCCAACCCAAGAGTCGAAGATTTGAAATGCTCGGACGCCTGCTTTTACCTGAGCGCGTATGTATGTGATCGTCATATCGGCTAATTTATTCATCAAAAGCATCCATGTCTCTGGCTCACTGTACATGAGCGCCTTTGTTTTATGATAATTTTTAGATGGACCGCCTTCGATCATATAGCTTGCCATCGTAAAAGGTGCACCTGCGAAACCAATCAGCGGAACATTCAACTGCTCCTCTGTTAACAGCTTGATCGTATCAAGCACATACGGCAGGTCTTCTTCAGGATGAAGCTCTCCAAGACGCTGGATATCTGCCTTTGTCCGAATAGGCGAGTCAATCACTGGTCCAATTCCATTTTTAATTTCAACGTCCACTCCAATAGCTGGAAGCGGAGTCATAATATCTTTATATAAAATAGCGGCATCTACACCATATTGTTCTACAGGAAGTCTTGTTACGTAAGCACATAGCTCTGGCTGATGCGTAATTTCAAATAGCCCGTATTTTTCTTTAAGGGCACGATATTCAGGCTGCGAGCGTCCTGCCTGTCTCATATACCAAACCGGTACATGGTCTGTTTTTTCCCCTTTGCACGCCTTTAAGAACGTGTCATTAAAAGCCTTCGTTTTTCCCATTACCTTTCATTCCACCTTTCGCCTCACACTCTCTTTGTATAAGGCTCAAACACTGCTTTTACTATACCGCTTTTTCAGGGCTCGGTATACTAAAGCGGCTCAATGTTCAAAAAATCGCCGAATATTAACGTCCAAAAGCCTCTGGCTTGATATAAGCACTGCCTTCGCCTTCTTCTTGTGTTTGAGTATTGTATGGAACAACTTTATACTGCGCATCTGAAAACACATTTGCATACGGCATTGTGTAGCTGTTTGTTCCTGTTACTGAGTCGATCAGGGTCTCGCTTCCATTTCTCTTTTCATAAATACGATATTCAACGCGTTTGTCTTCCTGTTCATCCCATGACAGCTCCAATGTAAAGAGCCCTTTGATTTTAAATGCATAACGTGCTTCAAAGCCTGACAGTCCTTCTAAATGGATTGGCGATTGAAGTTCTTTAATTCCCTCTGGTTTTTGGAATGTTTCATTGGTTATTTGGGCTGTCGTTAAAATATCTTTCATTAACTGCACTGGATACTGACTGCCGCCAGTTAAATAATGACTGTTATCCGTTTTGTCATACCCCATCCAGATTGCCCCTGTTGTACTAGGCGTGTAGCCAGCAAACCAAGCATCTTTCGTTGCCCCTTTGACACCGGAATACGTAGTTGTGCCTGTTTTACCAGCCAAATCTCCAGCGTATGATCCGCTCTGAGCGGTTCCGCCTTTGACGACCTGTTGAAGCATTCTTGTCATATTCCAAGCATTTTGTACGCTAAACACTCGTTCTTCTTTGTTTCGATTTTTTTCAACGGTTTCACCATCATCATTCGTGATTTTCTGAATGAAGAACGGCTTTTTATAGACGCCTTCATTTGCAAATGTATGAAATGCTCCAGCTATCTGCAACGGAGAAACCCCTTTTTCTAAACCGCCAAGCGCTATGGCAAGTCCTTTATCCGAAATATCCATTCCCATTTTCTCAAGATAGGATTTAGACGTATCGATGCCAAGCTGGCTTAACGTCCATACGGCAGATGTATTTTTACTTTTCATGAGAGCCTCTACCATCGTGACCCTGCCCTCGTACTGTCCATCGTAGTTCTTTGGAGAATAGCCGTCATAGCTTTTTTCCTTGTCCTCAAGCAGTGAATACGGTCTGAATTTTTTCTCCTGCATCGCTGGACCATATACTGCGATCGGCTTAAAGACAGAACCAGGCTGTCTAACAGCTGTGACTCTGTTATAGCCTCTTGCCTGATATTCTCGTCCGCCTATTGCTGCTTTTACACCACCAGATGCGTTGTCAATAAACACAGCGCTTCCTTCAGGTGACCCGCTTTTTCCCGAGAAATAACGATTGTTTTTCATCGCATCATAGGCAACTTTTTGCAAATTCATATCGATTGGTACCGTAATGGTATAGCCGCCTTGAAGCAATTGTTCATGCGAAATCGAATACTGTGATTCTGCTTCTTTAATCATGAGATCTACATAACTGTCCACCCAAGGGGTTTCTGATTTCTTTTTTAAATGAATACCAAGTGTTCTTCCTTTTGCTTCAACTGTTTCTGTAGAAGACAAATATCCTTGTTCATTCATTAAATTCAGGATGGTATCCCGTCTTTGTTTATTTTTATCTGGGTGTAGAACAGGGGAATACGTTGAAGGTGCCTTTGGCATGGCAGCAAGTGTAGCTCCTTCACTGACAGTGAGATCTTTTACATCTTTACTAAAATAGTAATTGGCCGCTGCTTGGATCCCATAGACGCCATGACCAAAGTAAAGCTGATTCAAATACATTTCAAGCAGCTTGTCCTTTGAATAATCTCTTTCTAAATTGATCGCAATAATGACTTCTTTTGTTTTTCGAAGAAACGTTTTATCATTTGTGAGAAAGATATTTTTGGCGAGCTGCTGGGTGATGGTACTGCCGCCTTCTACCTTTCCACCTGCTAATATATCTCGATAAACCGCCCTTGAAATCGATTGTGCATCAATTCCGTGGTGCTCATAAAAGCGCTTGTCCTCTACAGCAACAAAAGCTTTCGCCACTTTATCTGGGACCTCTTTTAATGACACAGGGTCCCGATTTTCTGAATACATGCTTGTGAGTTCTTTTCCATTCTGATCAATGATTTTCGAGGAAGCGTGAAAAACGAGCTTCTTCTCATCTATGACATAATGTCCTAAAAATAAAATGGTCAGATAGCCAATAAATGAAAGCACGATTGTACTTCCTGCAATGACTAATGGAATGATTATCTTCTTTTTCTTCAAATTAGGTCACCTCATTCCTTTATACGGATAGTATGGGATGTATTGCTTCATAATATGTTTTATGGATTGACTACCAAAGAATTATATATCATTCTTTTGTTATACTATCAAGCAGGAGGCGGTTTAGATGAATTTCTATATTACATATGGAACAGCAGACTTTTTGCAAAAAATCGCAAAAAAACATCATCTTGAAAATCTGCTTTATACGGTCGGTAAGGAACAAGCGGCTCTTTTTCATGAAACGGAGGGTGAGACAGTCTTTAAAGCACCCCATTCCTATGATGTGATTTATACAAAAGGTGAGCTCGTCCAATCTGGCTTTGTCACGCTGAATCATATCCCTGTAAAGCTCGAAAGCAGAGCACTTTTTGAATCCACCTTTCAGAAAAAAACAAACATATCAGAGCACCAGCGCGGCTTTCAGGCGCTTCGTGTGTTAAGACCAAAAAAGGATGAAGAAGTGTACTTAATTTTGACCCTTTGGGAATCTGAAGACTTATTTCAAGACTTTCAAGAGTCAGAAGCATTCTTTCAGCCGCACGAGGATACTGGCTCCATCTTCTCTCGTCCTGCCTATCTGACATCCTATCATGCCGTCATAGACCATTAAAGAAGTGCTGCTCTTCGCACTTCTTTTTTTCATAAAAAAAAGCCCTTCTGCTGGGCTTTCAACGCTTATCTCTAAGCTCGTACCGATGAATGATTGGCTGAAGTACATAAAAATTCAGCAAGATCCATCCTAATAAGATGGGCCATTTTAACATAGGTGAAGCACCTTTCATCTGAATAAGTAGTACCAACAGTGGAATCAAACAAATCATCAAAAAGCTCATCTTCGAAACGAACGTTTCTTTGATTTGATGCCGGCAGCTTGGACACAGCATCATTCTCGTATGTGATAAATGAAATTTTTCGACGAAAGAAAATGCTTTTGAACAATTTGGACAGCTTCCCAATGCCACTCCCCCTTTTTCAAGCTTCATACTTAACCTTCGACTTTTATGTAAAATGACCTTTTCTGTCATTCTCGACATCCTCTTCTGTTGAAAGATTCTAACAATTACCATACAATCAGTAAAAGAGCCTAAAGGAGGTTTTCGGATCAATGACAGTATCCACTTTACACAAAAGGATCAATGAACGTCTTGATGAACAATATGAGGAAATGGTTGAAATTAGACGCCATCTCCATATGAATCCAGAACTTTCTTTTCAGGAAGAGGAAACAGGTGCTTACATCGCTCAATATTATGACAGATTACATATCCCAACACGCACACATGTAGGCGGACATGGTGTACTCGCTTTTATTGAAGGAGCTTACCCTGGACCGACCATTGCACTGAGAGCTGATTTTGATGCACTTCCCATTCATGATGAAAAGGATGTACCTTACCGTTCAACAAAACCTGGCGTCATGCACGCATGCGGTCACGATGGCCACACAGCAACACTTCTCGTCTTAGCGAAGATCTTACATGAGCACCGAGATCAATTAAAAGGAAAAATCGTCCTCATTCATCAACACGCTGAAGAATATGCCCCCGGCGGTGCGAAACCAATGATTGAAGATGGCTGTTTAGACGGTGTTGACGTCATTTTCGGCACCCACCTTTGGTCCTCAGAGCCATGCGGCACTGTTCTTTATAAAAGCGGGAACTTTATGGCAGCCGCCGATCGTTTCTCTATTCAAGTGCAAGGGAAAGGCGGACATGGCGCACAGCCGCACCTGACGAAAGATGCCGTACTCATCGGTTCACAAATTGTAGCCAATCTTCAGCAGGTCGTGGCCCGTAAAGTCAACCCGATTGATTCTGCGGTGGTATCTGTAGGGGGATTTGTCGCTGAAAATGCCTTTAACGTCATTGCAGATTCGGCCGTGCTAACAGGTACTGCACGTTCCTTTGAAGAGAGTGCACGCCATATCATTGAACGTGAAATTGAACAGGTGGTGAAAGGTGTCTGCCACATGCACGATGCCTCTTATACTTATGAATATGTAAGAGGCTATCCTGCAGTCAAAAATCACCCTGCACCAACTGAATATATAGCAGAAATAGCCAAACAGACAGAAGGAGTCACAGAAGTAAAAGAAGCAGAAACCCAAATGGGCGGAGAAGACTTTGCTTACTACCTTCAGCATGTTCCTGGTACTTTCTTCTACACAGGCGCTATGCCAGAAAACAGCCAAGATGTGTATCCACACCACCATCCGAAATTTGATATTAACGAAAACGCAATGCCTGTCGCAGCAAAGGTACTCGCTCATGCCGTCCTTTCCTACGATGAATGAAAAAAAGCCGCTGCCCAACAGCGGCTTTTCTATTTCAATTCCTTCAACACACGCAAGTGAAACACATGGCGTGCGACTTCACCAAGCTGTCCTGTCAGCTGATGATTTGCCACCCCACCAACAGCGGCACCGACCACAGGCATTAATTGAAACAGCTTCACAAGGTCAATATAATCTCGATATTCCTGCTGAAAGCTATACCAATCCATTTCTTCCCGGGTTGTTTCCCATTCTTCAATGAGTTTCATCATTTTTTGACGGTGTGCACTGCTTGAAAAGGCGAGTTGAAAAATACAAAGCAAAAAGAGCCTTTCCTCTTTTTGAGACAAATCAAATCCATATATACAAGCAAGCTCATATAGACATTTCATTTTAATACTCAAAAGGAGAGGGAAATCCGCCATTCCGAGAAACAATCCACCCGCACCTGTGCCAATTCCTTCAATCGCAGCGGCCTTTTGATAATATGTCACCTTTTCCTTTGCCAGCTCATTTCGCTCTACAATAGACAATTGTTCATCAATGACTGTAAATGAAGTAAAATGGCTTCCTGATACGGTGGATTCAACCATTGTTTTCACCGCACTTGTGATGACTTGATGAAATCGAGTAGGGATTCGGCGATTCACTTGCTGCTGAACGCCTTTTGAAAACCGCTCGATCTTGGATGGTTTTCTTAAAAAACGCATTTGAAAAAAAATGGCCTCTTCATACAGTTCCCGTTCAGCTGCATTCATCCCAGTTCCCTCCTTGGTGACATCATACACACGCTGTAAAAAATGCTTATCTCATCTTTTTTAATCTACTTTGTACGTAAGGCTTAAATAGGACAAGCACAAATACCAATGAAATGAGAAGAGCAAGTCCGCTTCCCTTCCATCCACCTGCTGGGAAAACGGCGGAGCTCAGTAAAATTGACTGGATAATGAGTACATTTCGTACGAGAACAAAAAAGCTTCGATCTTTTTCTTGCTGAGACACAGGATAAAGTGCCTGTAACGACAGATGAGCAAAGTGCTTTGTTAACGGGACAAGCTGTACACCTGTGATAAAGACTGTAAACAAGACAAGTAATGCCCCCACCCAGCATGCTGCACCTGTATACAAGAGGATGAGCACAAACACGACCGTTAACCTAAACACAAGACCAAAATAGTCATTTGAACGTAAAAACGCCCTCACATACATATAAGAAAAAGCTTTACGCTGTTCATAAGGAACAAACTGCAAGACCCAGTCCATATACGCCCTTCTTTTCACTTGTTTCTTTAAATGAGGGACATCCGTAAATAAGTTTGCCAAGCGGTAAAAACGCTGTTTTCGTTTTAACTCATCAGAAATATGCAATTCCCATTGAAAGGGCTGTTTTTTTACTGCATTTGTTAGATAAATGAGATAGACAGCATATAAAAGATAAAAGACGATGGCAATGGCATAAGCTGCTTGTAAAACGGTATACATTAACATTGTATTGAGCAGAAAACGAATCACTGCATCAATCCATCTGACATGTTTCCCTTGAAAATAAGTGATTCTCCACTGAATCGCTGTATTCAGACCTTTTATTAAGATCATTTGCGCCAAAATGAGCACATATAGCATCAGATCGCCTGAGGAGACAGCCGAATATAGCGGAAGTGCAATAATGGACACGGCAATCAAAGGAAATAACTGAGAAATGAAGCTAAAGTTAAACGCTTGTTTTAAATAAGGGTCCATCTTAGCTTCCAAAGGAAGCATAAACACAAGATCTGCCTCTTTGATCAACGTTCGCACGTAAGAACTAGTCAGTACCAATGAGAAAACAACTGCCATGACCCAATAGGATGGGAAGTGAGCTGGAATATGCTTCAGCCAATTACTGTACCAGCTCGCCCCGCCTGCAAGGAAAAAAATGAGCACAATCACAAGATGATCATTGAACATATATTTTAAATATTTTCTTGTTTCTTGTACGTGTTCTTCTAATCGTGATTTCCAAATGGTTTGCGTTGTTTTACTCATAGCTTTCTTCCTTTGTTAATTCCAAATAAAGATCATCGAGTGTCGCATCTCTCATGTTGAACTGCTCTCTTAGTTCTGTCAGTGTTCCTTTCGCTCTAATTTCTCCTTCGTGCAAAATAATAAAGGAATCACAATAACGTTCCGCTGTGGCTAAAATATGCGTTGACATCAGAACACTTGCGCCATTTTGTTTCGCCGCATTCATCCGTTCTAATAGTGCGTTGATCGCAAGCGGATCAAGCCCTAAAAACGGCTCATCGATAATATACAACTCTGGCTCCACAAGAAACGCACACATAATCATCACCTTCTGCTTCATCCCTTTAGAAAAATGAGCAGGGAACCATTTCAATCGCTTCTCCATTCGGAATTCCTTCAGCAAAGACGGCAGACGTTCTTCTAATTGTTCTTTTGAAAGGCCGTAAGCCATCGCTGTCAGCTCTAAATGCTCTTTTAACGTTAATTCTTCATATAAGACAGGTGTCTCTGGAATAAACGTAAATTGTGAACGATACGCCTCTTGATCTTCTTGAAGGGTTCGTCCGTTCAGCTCAATGACCCCTTTATGAGGTTTCATTAATCCAATAATATGACGAATGGTTGTACTTTTTCCCGCCCCGTTTAAGCCAATGAGACCAACGATTTGGTTTCTTTCTAATTCAAATGAAATATTTTTCAGAACGGGATTCTTTGTATATCCACCCGTTACATCTTTTACAGTTAGAAGGGACATCAGTTCGTTCCTTTCTTTCTTTTTTCCTTTATAGTACCAAAAACGAAAGACAATTTGAAATGTTTACCTATAGACAACTCATGAATAAAACATCGGCATACTGGTCATCATAATGTATGTAGAAGAAATGAACTTGATGACCAATACGTAAATGAGGTGTTTGTTAAAGGCAATGACCGCATGACAAATTGGTTTTTCATCTAAAAACCTTAGCTTCTGTTTTGCTTCACTGATTCTTGATTTTTGTGTCCTATACAAATATGTATACGACGAACCAAAACGTCAAATGAGGTGTTTACGGCAGAAATAGCAGGCATATGAATTCTTTATTTCAGTAAATAGAGAATTCAAAAGGCATATCAAATGAAAGCATCAGCATTTCTTCTGCAGGAGCAGGATGAGCGACCAAAGGAGTTCGCTTGTCCTGTTTTCTTTTTTGCTTCTTTTTGTGATACGATAAAGGAAAAATAATGAGGAGTGACATGGCGTGAGCGACTGCATTTTTTGCAAGATCATTGATGGAGACATTCCATGTGCAAAAGTATATGAAGATGAGCACGTATTGGCTTTTCTTGATATTAGCCAAGTAACGAAAGGACATACCCTAGTAATCCCGAAAATACATAAAGAAAACATTTATGACATGACACCAGAAGTGTCTAATCATTACTTCCAAGCGATTCCGAAAATTGCTAGAGCGATTAAGCAAGAATTTGAACCAATTGGTTTAAACCTTCTGAACAACAACGGTGAAAAAGCCGGACAATCTGTGTTCCATTACCATATGCACATTATTCCGCGTTATGGCAAAGGCGACGGCTTTGGTGCCGTATGGAAATCTCACCAAGATCAATATACATCAGAGGATTTAAAAGACATTTCTTCTGCCATTCATACGCGCCTTACCTCATCTTAATGGATGAGGTTTTTCTTTTTTTCACCTCTTTTCTGTGCTTATCCTGTGAATCGTAAGATATTTAGGACGATTCAAATTTTTTGTCCAAATGCTTCAAATTTGTGATAGGATGGTTTTATCTTTTGATCCATTAACGCGAGAAATAGGGAGAGATTGTGATGAAGCGAACGACGAATTTTAATGCTGGTCCGGCGGCGCTGCCGCTAGAAGTGCTTCAAAAAGCACAGGAAGAACTTGTTGATTTTAAACAAACCGGAATGTCTGTGATGGAACTTTCTCATCGCAGCGGTGAGTATGAAGAAGTCCACAATAAAGCGAAAGCACTCTTGGTAGAATTGATGGACATTCCAGAAGATTATGAGGTCCTCTTTTTACAAGGCGGGGCAAGTCTTCAATTTGCAATGATTCCGATGAACTTCTTACATGAAGGCGAAACGGCTCATTTCATCCAAACAGGTGCTTGGTCAGAGAAAGCCTTGTCAGAAGCAAAAGGGTTTGGTGAAACATCAGTGTTTGCCTCAAGTGAAGACGACAACTATTCGTATATTCCAGATGTAGATGCGTCCGTTTTAAATGACGGTGCTTACTTGCACATCACATCGAACAATACCATTTTCGGTACTCAGTGGAAAACGTTCCCGAACACGTCACTCCCGCTTATTGCCGACATGTCCAGTGATATTCTCAGCAAAAAAATAGACGTGTCTTCATTTGATTTCATTTATGCCGGGGCACAAAAAAATCTAGGGCCTTCTGGTATCACGATTGTGATCGCGCGCAAACGTTTATTAGAGAAAGAAAAAAGCGGCACACCTAAAATTTTAAAATATTCAACACATGCCAAAGCCAATTCTCTTTATCACACACCACCGACTTTTGCGATTTATATGCTGTCTCTTGTCCTGGAGCATGTGAAACAGGCGGGCGGTGTAGAAGCAGCAGAAAAACGCAATGAACAAAAAGCAGCGCTTCTGTATGATACGATTGATCAAAGCGGCGGTTTTTACAAAGGACATGCACGTGCTGATAGCCGTTCGCATATGAATGTCACGTTTACCCTTCGTGATGATGCACTCACTGCATCTTTTGTGGAGAAAGCAAAACAAGAACAAATGGTTGGACTCGCCGGCCACCGTTCTGTTGGCGGATGCAGAGCCTCGATTTACAACGCCGTCTCTATAGAAGACTGCCAAAAGCTTGCGGACTTTATGAAAAAGTTCCAGCAAGAAAATGAGTAAAAAGGCTTTTCTATCGTGAAATAAATTTGTTATAATAACGAGAAATATAAAGTCATGACTCTTGCAATAAATGATCAGCCATATTATTGGAGAGTCCTAAGAGCTTAGCAGAGGAGAGCATAGAAATGAAAACAAAAGAATTAGTGATTATGTCATTGCTTGCAGCAATGGGAGCTGTTTTGCATACGATTTTCCCGCCCATCTTTTTCGGAATGAAACCTGATATGATGCTGGTTATGATGTTTTTAAGCATCATCCTTTTTCCGAAGGTACAGCATGTCGTTGTGATCGCCCTAGTCACGGGGGTCATTTCCGCTTTGACAACAGGTTTTCCAGGCGGACAAATTCCAAATATGATTGATAAACCGGTGACAGCCTTTATCTTCTTAGCCCTTTTCTTATCTTGCCAGAAGATCAAGAACAAAGTCGTTCTGACCGCTGTACTCACCGCTGTTGGGACCGTCGTATCGGGCGTGATTTTCCTATCTGCCGCTTTACTGATTACTGGACTGCCGGCTGCGTTACCAGCACTTCTTGTAGGTGTTGTCCTGCCAGCAACTGTGATCAATACGATAGCTATGGTATTTGTCTTCCCGATTGCTCAGTCCATATTAAAGCGCGCAAGAATGATTGAAGTCGCTTAACGAATAACTGAACCTCTTCATCAAATGAAGAGGTTTTTTTCATGCTTCTATAAAAGAAAAAGGGTAAGCAGCAAAATGGAGAGCGAAATCCCTGCACCTGCTGCACACACAATTGCTTTTTGTCTTAATACATGTTTTGGCGGATAAGACCCTGCATACCCAAGCTGCCTTACATAATGAATAGAACCACCTGCGAAAATCACACACATACACGTAAAAACGAACAGAAAGACAGACAACCTTCTCCCCTCCCTTTTCTTCAAAAGTATGCTAAAATAAAGCAAGCTATGTATGGAAGTTCAATGAAGCTGATCGTCAGCTCAGAGAGAACATGCGAATGTGTAAAATTTGACTAGAGGTGATTGGAATGGCTAGTGGACGTTCTTTATTAACAGGATTATTTGTAGGCGGTCTCCTCGGAGGTGCGGCAGTGCTCCTGACGACTCCCTCTTCTGGCAGAGATGTACGCGGAAAGATGAAAGACGGCTATGACAAATTCGAAGATACGCTGACAAGATTAAAAAGAGATGGACAAGCTTTAAAAGAGCAGATTGTTGAAACCGCAAAAGAAAGTGCTGAGGTCATTAAAGAGGTCGGAACTGAATTGCAAACATCCATTCAGCAATGGCGCGAGGAAATCAAACCTCATCAGCAGGACTTACAAAAGGAAATTCAGGAAATTGAGGAAAAGCTCAAACAACTGGAGAAAACCTTACAAAACTAATATACTCACAAAAAAATATTCGTTTACAAAAGTGTGCGGGGTGCGTATCCCGCACTTTTTTTGTTGAAAAAAGGTTATTTTGTCAATGTTTTTCATGACTTTTAAAAATTCTTGAATTTTCAGCTTTATTAATCTTTATTTTATTGGCATAATAGAATTACAAGAAAAAGAGAAGTAGGTGAAATGGATGAATCATTCGGAACAGCCTTTCGATGTAAAAGAAGCACTTTTATTCAGTCAAAGAATGGCCCAATTGAGCAAAGCTCTTTGGAAATCCATTGAAAAGGACTGGCAGCAGTGGATCAAACCGTATAACCTAAATATCAATGAACATCATATTTTGTGGATTGCGTATCAATTAAAAGGAGCTTCAATATCAGAAATTGCAAAGTTTGGCGTCATGCATGTATCAACGGCGTTTAACTTCTCTAAAAAATTAGAGGAAAGAGGATTTTTAAAATTTTCTAAAAAGTTAAACGATAAACGCAATACGTATATTGAACTAACGCCAAAAGGCGAAGAGACATTCCATAAACTACTCGAAGATTACGACCCGGCCCGAACTGGTATTGTCAAAGGCGCACAGCCGCTTCATGACATTTACGGAAAGTTCCCTGAAATTTTAGAAATGATGTGTATTATCCGAAACATTTATGGTGAGGATTTCATGGAGATTTTTGAGAAATCGTTTTCAAACATTGAGAAGGACTTTTTGAATGAACGTGGGAAAGTCACGAAAAAGCCTGAAGAACTTGAAGACTCAGCAGAGGAAAAAGCGGCTAAAGCAAATCAAATTGTTTAATGATCTTTATAAATTCATTCATTAACGGCTGAAACAGCCCTTGATCATGCAAAGCAAAAATCGTCTCATGAACATCCAGCTTTTCAATTAACTGTCCCGCAAACAGCGCAAGGAGATCGTCGAACATGACATAGCCTTGTGCTTTTTGCTTGTCCATTTCATCTGAGAGCTCAGCACAAATACGCTCAATGTCCTTTGCCTCTTCTTTCGATACACGCTGCCGGATCAATAGCGCATAATATGGATAACGGCTCATATCTGTCGCCGTCAGTAACAGTTCCATATAATATTCGAGCTGGCTCATTCGTTCCTCAATACTCATGTACGTTCCCTCTTTCTCTTAGTCACTCTATTTTAGCCGAAATTACTCATTGACGAAAGAGACGAACCTCCCTCTTATGTCTTTTTTTCTTGAAAAACCCAAAGTTTCCTCTCTTTATTCCATATGAATGTAACAATTTATTTTTTTTCTTGAAAACCATTGATTTTTATCCTCAGGAAGAGTAAATTATCTTGAGATATTCAATTAGTTTTTTTGAGATTGGAAGGATGAAAAATGAATTGTTGGAAGACCATTAATCTTGAAAAGGATTATGGTTATACGAGAATGATGATTTCAGCCATATGTCTTACTGTATTTTTTTTCATTATGGCATTTTTATGTTTTCAACTGACTCATCCTGAAACGAGACTCAGCAGTCACAATGCACCACTTTTTGTCGTGCTTTTACTTGCGACATTGCTTGTCCACCGTGTGGTTCACTTGATCCCAGTCATGAAACATAAGAAAAAAATGACGTTATTTAAACGAAATTGCTGGCAGCGCGTGCCTAAGAGAGTGATGCTTTTCTCACTGCTCAGCCCGTTTTGTGTCATCTCACCTGTTTACTTTGTTTTAGGAATGGCATTTCCAATGTACGCACACTATTTTATCATGATCGCAAGTATTCATGCAGGCTATTGTTTGCCTGACTTTTTATTTGCTTGGAAACTGCTCAAAGCGCCAAAATCATGCATCATTGATCAAGCCCAAGACGAGTTTGATATTTTAGTTGACCCAACTTCCTCATCATGAGGTTTTTAAAGCCAACTTCTATCTTTTTCATAAAAAATTTGGTAATGTAGTATGGGAATAGCATAGAGAGGGGGGATCTCCGATAGTTTTATTTTACTTCATCGTCTTTGCCGCGTTTATTGTGTATTCAATAAACAGGCTTACTAATACATTATGCCTTGTCAGAGAGATTCCTGAAGAACGGCAAGATAAGGTGTTTCGCTTTATCAATGTATCGATACTGATCTTACTGATCTCATCATTTGTTGAAATTACCATATCTATTTAAGATCAAAGCAAAAGCTGCCTGTTTGATGGCAGCTTTTTGTGTATGATGATTTATTAGCAAATCCAAGATGCACCGATAATGATCAATAAGATGAATAATACGACGACTAGTGCAAAACCGCCAGCAAAGACTTCTCCTCCCATGTGAAAACACCTCCTGCCAGTTCTTCCTCTGTTCTAAGCTCAGTGTATGCAGAAAATTTTAAAACGTTTAGGCACTTGTCATCGTTTTAAAAAAGAACCGCCCGCACGCATGGCAGGACGGCTCCTTTCTGTAACAGCGATTTAATTAATAAAGATATGCTGCACCAACGATGATCAGCAAAATGAATAGCACGACCAATAAAGCAAACCCATTAGAATATCCTGCTCCCATATAATTCAGCCTCCTTTTTGTGATCAATATATGTGTATGTTGGTCGCAAAAATTTGACTAGACGAATGCCCTCCCATTTGCATTTCTTTTTACAGCATGTCACAATATGTTATGATACAAGCAATGATAAATAAATTGGAAAGATTAGGAGTGTTTTTTGAATGAAAAAAATGGCTTTAGCAGCTGTAACAGCAGTAAGTGTTTTAACTCTTGGCGCATGCAGTAGCGGTGACAAAGAAGTGATCGCAACAACAAAATCAGGAGATGTCACAAAAGAAGAGCTTTACACAACACTTAAAAAACAAGCAGGTGGAGATGCTTTAAACCTACTTGTTCAACAAAAGGTTCTTGCTGACAAATACAAAGTATCAGATAAAGAAATTGATAAGAAATTGGAAGAATATAAAAAGACACTTGGTGAAGATCGTTTAAAACAACTTCAAGATGAATTCGGAAAAGATTACATCAAAGATCAAGTAAAATATGAGCTGCTGACTCAAAAGGCTGCCAAAGCTAACATCAAAATCACTGACAAAGAAGTAAAAGCGTATTATGATGACCTAAAAGGGAAAATCCGTGCAAGCCACATTTTAGTTGCTGACAAGAAAACAGCAGATGAAGTAGAAAAGAAATTAGATAAAGGCGAAAAATGGGATGACCTTGTATCTGAATATTCAACTGACACTGCTTCAGCAGCACAAGGCGGCGATGTAGGCTGGTTCGCAAAAGATGGCCAAATGGATGAGAACTTCAGTAAAGCTGCCTTCAAACTAAAAGTAAATGAAATCAGCAAACCAGTAAAATCTCAATTTGGTTACCATATCATTAAAAAGACCGAAGAACGCGGTAAATACGATGACATGAAAGCAGACTTGAAAAAAGAACTGCTTGATCAAAAACAAGCAGATAACAATGAAATTCAGACGATCTTAAACAAATTGGTGAAAGATGCTGATGTGAAAGTAAAAGATAAAGAACTTGAAAATACATTCAAAGAAAAATCTGAGCAAACCACACAACAAACAACAAACCAATAATGAACGAAAAACCCCTCTACATGAACTTGTAGAGGGGTTTTTTTATTCTTATTGATTATGCAATCGAATGGTCCTCATGCTTCGCCGTTTCCTGTGATCGTTTCATTTGCTGTCCTTGACGTCTACGCTCTCTCTCCTGCTCCATTCGTTCGATAAAGATTTCTCCCTCTTTTTCAATAAAGGATTGATCAATCTCTTGCTCCTCTTTGGCTGTCGTCATTAATTTATAGGCACAAAAAATAATGCCAATGATACATGCATATACCCACCATGGAAAAAATAACATCGTCTTCCCCCCCTTTTTCAGGACTAATCTCTCTTCCTTTGTGTTACATGCTTATGCGAAAAGAAGACAAGTTATGAAAAAAAACGCCCGCATCAAACGGGCGTTTTATCATGATGATTCATTGTGAAAGGTTGGTTTATAAAACGAACGATTCTCTAGTGCAAAAATACGCTCTGTATATTCTCCTGGCTTCACATGCTCAAGCGCACGATCCATCATATTCATTTTTGCATCTAAATTATCTATATAGTGGAGAATTTCGGCTTCCTTCACCATTGGTGGTTTAGGACTGCCCCACTCCCCTTTTCCATGATGACTCAGCACTAAATGCTGCAGAATCAGAATTTCCTCAGAATCAATGCCAAGCTCCTCTGCGGCTTTCGCAATTTCTGTCACCATAATAGAAATGTGGCCAATTAAGTTCCCTTCTACTGTATATGTGGTGGAGACAGGACCCGAAAGCTCTTTGACTTTCCCTAAATCATGTAGAATGATCCCTGAATATAAAAGATCTCGATCTAGTGATGGGTATAGATCAACAATGGATTTCGCTAAATGAAGCATCGATACCACGTGATAGGCAAGACCCGAAACAAACTCGTGATGGTTTTTCGTAGCTGCTGGGTAATCAGCGAATTCCTGTCCATATTTCTTCAGCAAATGTCTTGTGACACGCTGAATATTAGGGTTTTTCATATCAAAAATATATTGCATGATGGTATCCATCATATCGTGCTTTGGAATAGGAGCTGTTTCTAGAAAATCATCAATGCGGATTTGCTCGTTTTCAGCAACAGGACGTATATTCCTAAGCTTCAGCTGATTCCTTCCGCGATAATGATGAATATCACCTACTACCTTCACAATGGTTTGCGCAGCATATGTGAGTTCATCATTCTGCTTTGCATCCCATAGCTTCGCCTCAATATCTCCACTTTGATCTTGAAGAATTAACGTTAAAAATGGTTTGCCATTACTCGCAATCCCTTTAGTAGATGATTTAATTAATAAATGCAGGTCAACTTGTTCGCCGACGTCATAGGTCATGATCCCTTTAGCCATTCAATAAATGCTCCTTCCATGTTTCTGCTCATATAAGTATAACATAAGTCATAATTTGTCAATCATTCCACTACTAAACTCGTAATCTGCCCGTCTTCCGCTGCTTGTTTCATATAATGATGACAAGTGAAATAAAACAGCTGTGATTCAAAACGAGTGAGTTCACTCATCAGCTCCAGCACCCTGTCTAGACGGACATGATCAAAGTGAACGAAACTGTCATCCATCATAAATGGGAGCTGACAATCTTGCTGGTGGGACAAAGCAAGTGCAAAACGAATCGAGAGATAAATCTGCTCACATGTTGCTTGTGAAAGCTCCTCCGGGCGGAATAGGCGTCCATCTCTCCGTTTCACAATCAGCCGGTCATCTTCGGCAGAAAATAAAATCACTTCATATCGATCATTCGTTAACGGCTGAATAAATCGGGAAGCTGTTTGGAGGAGTGCTGGTAGCCTCGTTTCTTTATGCTCATTGAGTTTCTCTCGAATGACGGAACGAACGAGCTGAATAGCCGCCCATTTTTTCGCTAGGTGCTTTGCCTGCTCCTGCTCTACAGCAAGCTGATGAGTCAAATCAGACACCGTACCTGATGCTTCTATTTGGCGTATTTCTACTGCTAATTCTGCCAAGCGTTTTTTCATATTCGTCGCATTCTCTTGCATGTCATTCAGACGTCTTTTTGCTTGTGCACACTGCTCCTCAAGGATGCGTAAACCTTTACGGACAATGACCTCTTCCTCATCTATATAACCGCTTTTGTGCAGCTCTTGGTTCAGCTGCTGCAAATTGTACAGCTGCTCCCGGTATTCTTTGGATAGATGAGATAGGACATGATAATCTTCTTTTGACGCTGCTTCTACTTTTCGAAAAAGCTCGTCCGTTTGTTTTTCATAATATTGAACTTCTCCTTCTAATGTTGTCAGCTGCTGCTCTACATGTTGAATGGATACGTGCAATGTCTGACGTTCTTTTTCTCTTTTTTCCTCATCTTTCAATATCTCTTGAAAGGCTGAGATATTCTCTTGAATGGTCCCTTCTTTTCTTTGAAGGAGACTCATGAGCGCTGAAACTCTTTGCTCGTAGGTCGATTGCTGCTGTGTGAGCATCTCTATTTCCTTGTTAAGCGCCTCATATGCCGCTGTATTCGCTTTTAATTGTTTCAAGATATGGAAAGCTTCCACAAGGAATGAGAGCTCTGAGGACAAACCCAGCTGCCTTCTCATACCTTCTACTTGCTGCTGTACAGGTTCCAGTTCCCGCTCCCAGTCTTCATATTGCTGTATCATTCTTTCGTATAAAAGCTCCTTTTGCTTCACTAGCGTTTCAGCTGAAGCTGTTTGAACTTGAAAGGAATGATAGGCGTTACTGTCGTTTGCTTCCTTCATCTGAGTCTGTTTAAGCACTGGATAAATTGCGATCAAGATAAATACAGAAAATCCTGCAAACAGTAACGTCACCCAGCTCTCTGCTAAAACGAATAAGACCGTGAGAATGACAGCACATAGCACGAACATCAGCGGGAATAACCACACTCTGGAATGATTCTGTTTCACTGTAGCCCTTGTGCCCCTGACATCTTCTGCATCTTGCTGATTAACGGGCTGTTCCTTTAATCCTTTTAGAGCGGTTTCCGCTTCTTCAAGCTCATGTCTTGCATGATCAAACCGGTCATCGAGCTGTGTTTTCCTATCCATTAAACGAACGTATTGGCTCACAGCCTCTTTTAATTCCCACTCAAAGTCAAGTGAATCATCCAGCTGGTCAAGCTTGATTGGACGCTGCCACTTCAGCTTCGCTGATGCTTCTTCTATTTTTTGTTTCAAAGAATTCTGCTCTGTTTTCCCTTCTGCTAAGCGTTTCTTCACAAGTTCAGCATCAGATGATTCAGCTATGACTCGCTTCATCTCCAATACCGTATCCTTGTCATAGAGTGGCTGAACTTGCGTGAGCGACGTTTGCAAATGATCTAATTTTTGTTTCAGTGCCGTCACTTGCGCCTTTTTTGGGTGAAGGTGTGATTCTAATTTATCAAGTTCATGCGCGGTTTCCGGTCTAAACCGTTTGACACGTTCTGGATAACTAGCCAAATCTTTTTTTAACTCTATCTTGTTTTCTATCATAGGATAAAGTCGAATATGTTCCGTCAAAAGCTGAATCTCTTCTTCAGTCTGTCTCATTTCATGCTGAAGCATTTCTACCTTTTCGGTTAATTCAGCTTGTTCTTTTTTCTTTGCGGTATAACGACTTTCTACCAATTTGGCCTGTTTCAACTTACCTGACAGCTCTTTTACATGATCAAGCTGCTGATTTAATTCAGGCTTACGTCCATTCGGTTTAAAAAGCTGCTCCTGCTGTTTTAGCAACCTACTGTCCATTTTGGATGCCGCATCTGAGCCAAACAAACTTGAAAAGAGTAAAAATTCCCCTATTTGATCTTGATTTAATGCTTGTACATTTTGCAGACCAAACACGTCAAAAGAATAGATCGATTGGTATAATCTGCGATCCGTTCCCTTTAACATCGCATGTAGAAAAGCTTCATCTTTCACTTCACCATTTGGAAGCAACACCTGAGCTTGGCCGCCATGATCAGATGTTCTTTCAATATGAATCACACCTAATTCCTCATCTAAACACGTAAGAGAACCACCATAAAACGAGCCATGCTTTGGCTTATACATATGGCTTTTGGAAAAACCAAATAACATCGATTCAATAAACGCCTTCAATGTCGTTTTCCCCGATTCATTCAGGCCATAAACTAACTGAAAACCGTCATCAGAAAATTGGAAGGTTTGATTGGAAAATTTCCCGAAATTCGCAATATGGAGTGAACGTATTTTCATCATGCCTCTCCTTTTCTCATAATTGCTTCAGCTGTTCTGCCAGCAGCCTTTGTGCCTCTTCTTTAATATCGATCTCGTCCTCTTTTGTAAGAACTTTTCCTGCTTTTCTATAGGTTGGATGACGCTTGATCGGTAAAAGCAGCTCATCATACGCATCAAACTCGGCAATTTCTGCTGTTAGTTCTGTCAAAAAAGAATCTTCTGGATAGACGGCATCTTCATGTGTCCGGCAGTCAATCGACATCACCCAAACGAACAAGTCTTCATGTTCCTCCTGTTCATGAAGTACAGCCATCAGCTCCTCAAGCACTTCAAGCTGCGTGAGCTCCATATAAGCAGGAGCATCGCCAGTTAGTACGATTTTCACAAAATGAGCAACACCTCTCTCTTTCAGTCCACTCATCTTTTTGTCCACAAGTGTCACAAGATCGGTCATATGAGCGGTATGTGTGATATCTATTGTCAATGTCTCAAAGATGACATCTGAACAGCTCATAAACTCCGCTCTTTGAGCATCTTCAGATAGGTAGACGACATAACAGCCTTTCTCTCCTGTTTCTTTTATATGTCTTCCTTGCACGTTTCCAGGATAGATCACCATTGGATCTTCATGCAGAAGAGCCCGCTTATGAATATGTCCAAGCGCCCAATAATCAAAATCCCGCGCTAGAAGCTGCTGAAGCTGAAATGGTGCATACGCATCATGCCCTTCTTGACCTGCTAATGTGCCGTGAAGCATGGCAATATGATAGGGGGCATCTGTTTTTTTTTCATAATAAGGTGTCATATTTTCATGGACAGCCCGCTCTTTGTAGCTGAACCCGTAAATACTTGCCACAAGCTGACCTTCTCTATAAAAGGCTTGCTCACTTGGCGTACTGCTCAAAAAAACGTGAACATTCTCTGGCCACTCAATTGGTGTCCATTCACCACCTAAATGATCATGATTACCATAAATAATAAACACTTCAATCCCGTGTGATTGCAGCTGAAGAAACTGATTTCTTAAAAAAAGCTGTGCTTTTAGGCTGCGATTCGATTCGTCAAATAGATCTCCGCTAAGCAGCATAAAGTCTACTTCTCGATCAATTGCAAGTTCAAACATGTTCTTGGCACTTTGAAATGTGCTTTCTTTCAACCTCTTAAAAATTCGGTTCGGTATATTGGACATTCCCGCAAACGGACTATCTAAATGAAGATCTGCGGCATGAATAAAAGTGAGCTTCGTCAAACGTCTATCTCCTTGTACGTTACTGTAGTTGTCCATATTTTATCACGCCGTTTTTACGAATGCACGTTCTATCGCTCTTATTCTAAAAAACACATTTTTAGGGGTGAAAAAAGAGGTTTTAACTTCCTCCTTGTATAATTCATTAAAAAACAAGAAGAAAGGGAAGATCAGAGATGGAGAAAACCTACTTTTTGACTGTATTTGATTCGTCAGGTGAAACCTTATTAAATGAAAAAATCACCACAGATAGTGATGAAAAAGCAAAAGAATTAGGACGGCATCGTTTAATCGAACAACAATACAAAAAGCATTCTCACCGGCTTGTCAATGATGCAGGTAAACTTCTTTTATTTGAACGTTAAAAAAGCCGGCATCCGCCGGCCATTCATTCTTCTATTTAATGAAACACAGGACGTCTTTTTTCCAAAAACGCTTGAACACCCTCCTGATGATCACGGCTTTGTCTCAGTCTAGCTTGTGCAGCACGCTCTTTTTGAAGAACGGCTAACAGCTGTGATTCTGACTGCTGAAAATAAATCATCTTTGTTTCAACAAAGGCTTGAAGCGGCATATTTAAAAACGGCTTGACGCACGCTTTCTGATACGTATCCACCTCATCTTGAAACACGCCGTCTGCAAGGCGAAGCTTGAGCGCTTCTTCAGCCGGCAGCTTTTGCCCGCTCCAAATCAATTGTTTAGCGGTTTGTTCACTAACTCTTTTGGTGAGGAAAAAATGCCCTCCGCCATCTGGGATTAACCCGATTCCATTAAAGTTCATGGCAAGTTTAGCATCTTGATGCATAAACAAATAGTCACAGCTAAGGGCAAAGCTAAAAGCAAGACCAGCCGCTGCTCCGTGGACAAGTGCAATCGTCACTTTTTTCATACTGGCTAAAGAAAGTGTAATTCCCTCGATCAGATCCATCACGCGATGAAAATCTTCTTCACGATCTTGCTTTAGCATCATTCCAATATCTCCGCCTGCTGAAAACCCTTTGCCCATCCCCTTGAGTACAACAATTTTCGCACTGCTCTCACTCGCTCTATCACACGCTTCCTTCAATTCAGCAAACATGTCAACATGAAACGAATTATACGCTTCATGCCTATTGAAAACGATTTCAAAAATATCCCCATCTACCTGACAATTGATATATGTCATCATCCATTCCCCCTCTTTCTTTTCAAGCTCATCACTTACTTCAATTTCCATCAAGTAATTCCTTTTCCTCTACATAAAAAATTTCAAGATCAACTGATACTAAAATAAGCATAATTGTTGAAACGAGAAATATATTTTTATATAGTAAAATAAGAAATAAAACATCATATGAAAGGGGGAGAATGATTGATAAGAAGTTCCATATGTATATTGATTAGCTGCATCGTCATGTTTTCTCCCTTTTCAAATGTCGTTTTTGCTTCACAAGCAGAAGCGAGCACACTCAGCCTGATTTCTCCATCGATTTATGATGAAGAAATCAATGCTGTGAAGACACCTCCATTTTCAAAAAAACATGCCGCATCTCTTCTGTTAAAACAGAGGTTATCAATGGGCGCTTCAAAAGCTTTTCTTGTAAAGATTGCTTCAACCACAGCGTTATCTATTGATTTATGTTTTTTAGAAATGAAGTGTGCGATCCCCGTTATGTACCAATCAAATTACCTCGACTGATTCATTTTATTTCATCCGTACTCACTATATGAAAAACAAAACCTATCATATTCGGAGGGATAAAATGAACATTAAAGAAAATGATCTTCCTGGGATTGGAAAGAAATTTGAAATTGAAACGAGAAATAGAGAAAAGATGACGATTGTGATTCATGATGATGGTAGACGGGAGATTTATCGTTTCGACGATGAAGATCCAGATGAAGTACTGTCCACCATTTCTCTCGATGATGCTGAAGCCCGGCAAATTGCTGCCATTATTGGCGGTATGGTGTATAAGCCGCAAGCACTTGAAACGATTGAAATGGCGTTCAATGATTTGATCATTGAATGGTTTAAGGTAGAAAAAGACGCAAAAGCGGTTGGACATACACTCGGCGATTTAGATGTGAGACAAAATTATGAAGTCACCGTCATTGCGATCATTAAACATACAAATGAAAAATTACTCAACCCCGGTGCCGATTCGATTATTCAAGCAAATGATACGATGGTCATTTCAGGCGAAAGAAAACACTTGAAGCGATTGATACGTGATTTTCTTTCTAGAGGGGGAGAGTGATGAATGGATCATTTAGTCTTTGAAGTTGGAACGGCGCTTATTCTCATCGCCATTGCCAGCTTAATCGCCAATAAAATTAAATTTTCTATCATTCCTTTTCTCATTGTCCTCGGGATGATTGTTGGTCCGCATGCACCAACCATCGGGATCATTGATTTGAAGTTTATCGAGAGCACCGAGATTATTTCGTTTTTTGGTAGAATGGGTGTCCTGTTCCTTCTATTCTATCTGGGGCTTGAGTTCTCTGTCGGCAAACTCATAAAATCGGGTAAATCCATTGCAGTCGGCGGATCTATTTATATTTTGATCAACTTTAGCTTAGGATTGCTTTATGGGTTTATCACAGGCTTTGGATTCCTCGAAGTTCTCATTATGGCAGGCGTTATCACCATTTCATCCAGCGCCATTGTCGCCAAAGTCCTTGTCGATTTAAAACGGACAGCGAACCCTGAAACAGAGTTAATTCTTGGGATTATTATGTTTGAGGATATTTTTCTCGCCGTTTATTTATCTGTCGTATCCGGTCTTGTCCTTGGAGATGCCACGTCCGTTGGCGGTGCCTTATTATCTATTTTAATCGCTTTTGGTTACATGATGATTTTCTTTATCATCGCGCGTAAGCTGCCAAAACTATTAAACAAACTATTCGATATCCGTTCAAATGAAGTATTTATCATTGTCATTTTTGCCGCTTTGTTCTTCGTGGCTGGTTTTTCAGAGACGATTCATGTCGCAGAGGCCATTGGCGCTCTCTTACTCGGTCTTGTGTTTTCAGAAACAGAGCACTCAGACCGCATTGAACATCTCGTTGTTCCTTTTAGAGATTTCTTTGGCGCCATGTTCTTCTTCAGCTTTGGACTAAGTATTGATCCATTTACATTAGGAGATGCCTTCTGGCTTGCGATCGGTGCTGTCATTCTCACCTTGATCGGGAACTTCACCGCTGGGATGTTTGCTGGAAGAAGAGCCGGTTTCTCTCATAAAGCCTCTTCTAATATTGGATTAACCATCGTATCAAGAGGAGAGTTTTCCATCATTGTAGCCGAACTTGGGATTGCAGGCGGGCTTGCCGCTACATTGAAGCCATTTGCTGCATTATATGTATTAATCCTTGCGATTTTAGGACCGCTAGTGACGAAAGAATCAAAGCGTATCTATCAAATCCTAAACAAAATCTTCAAATGGAAAACTGAAAAACCAAAAGTAAAAAGAGAAACAACCATTTAATTGAAAAGGGCCCTGTGCAGGGGCCCTTTTTTATATATATTCAAATTGCTGAAATGCTGTTTCTTGCTTCACTTGTTCTTTCGTATCCCCGCGAATGGTTCGGATGACTTTCTGATTGCGGTAGATCGATAGTTTTAAATTGGTCGCCGCTGTTCCATGAGAGTGATCGAGGTTCGTGAATGTAAAGAGATGATGAGACCGTTTGTCTTTAAACACAAGCCTGAAGTCGTCTGTCACTTTAAAATGCTCATCGCTTTCCCATTCAATCAATGGTTCATATGCGCTAAACCATTCCGGAATATTAGGCGTATATCCTGTAGCCAATACCACATGATCGACTGTGATTTTCTTTTCTTTCTTCAGCTGCCATTGTGTCAAATGCAGCTCTACCTGCTGCTCATCCTCCATATGTATCGCTTCAAGCTCCGTCATTGGCTGAATGAGTACAGATGGCTCTTCTCCTGAAACGGATCGATGGTACAATTCCTGATAAATGCGAGAAAGCGTCGATGCATCTATGCCATTCCTTAATCCTGCCAGTCTAGGCAATGTGTTCATCCGTTCTTCATATGGAAGGGAATGAAAATATTCAACATACTTAGGTGTAAATAGCTCCTGACCAAGCTCCGCTGTCTCTAGTTCTCTAAATTCACTTGAACGTGTAAACCATGAAAGCTGCTGTCCTTTCTTCTGATGCTGAAGCAGGTCTAAGAAAATTTCAGCTGCACTCTGACCTGAACCAATCACCGCCACCGTTTCAGCTTCATGAAGTTCTTTTTGTTGATCTACATAACGGCTGCTATGGGTCACATGCGGCAACGCAGCTTCTGGCACATCGACAGGAATCATCGGTTTGCTTCCAGTACCAAGGACGACATGCTTTGCACGATATTCAGAAAGCGCCCCATCTTTCAACCGCCGAACTTTTACAAGATACCCGTCTTCACAGTCGGTCACTTCTTCCACCTTCATCCCGAACTGACAGCTATCTAATTCACCTGCAACCCAGGATAAATACTCATTGAATTCTCTCCGGGGGATATCAAATTGTTCAAATGTATAAAAGCGGTGAAGCCTGTTTGATTCATGTAAATAATTTAAAAATGTATACTTGCTCCTTGGATTAGCCATTGTCACAAGGTCCGCTAGAAAGGAAACTTGTAAGTCCGTTCCTTTGATGAGCATACCAGGATGCCAAGCAAATTCGGTTTCCTGTTCAAAAAAACAGCATGTCACATCTTCATACTCCTCTAATAAAGCGGCCAATCCTAAATTTGCTGGCCCAATCCCAATTCCGATCACATCCATCATATGTACACCTGCTTTACCTTTTTACCCCCTATATACCCTTTTACAAATGAAAAAAACACTGCGTCACCGCAGTGTTTACATGTGAGAAGCAAATAATGACTCAAGGAATTGAATCTTCTCTTCCGTATAGTGCTCATAACGATCATTATAAGACTTTGGATCTTTTGGATTGGCATATTGCGTAATTTTTCCGGTTCGCGGATCAATGAATTTACTCGCAGCACCGCATCCGATGCCAATGATCGTCTGCACTTCTTCCATAATGATAATATTATACAAACTTTCCTGTCCATCTAACGAATACCCGACATTTTCGAGATTCCCCAAAATGTTTTTTTGTCTGTATAAATAGTACGGATGATAGTCATGTACTTTTGTCCAAGCAACCGCTTCATCCATCATACGTGTGATCTCTTCTCGGTCTGCCACTTGATACTTTTCCTTATTGCGGGTCATTTCAGACGCTCTCTTAAAGGAAAGTGTATGCACCGTTAAAGATTCAGGCTTCAGTTCTTCTGTCTTGTTCAAGGAATGCTGGAATTCCTTTAGCCCTTCTCCTGGCAGTCCAATGATTAAGTCCATGTTAATATTATTCATGCCATACTGCCTTGATAAATGATACTTTTCAATCGTTTCTTCCACACTATGGTGCCGGCCAATCGCTTTCAATGTTTCATTCTCATATGATTGCGGATTGATACTAATCCGGTCAATATGATAACGGTTGAGCACCTCCAGCTTATCAGGTGAAATCGTATCAGGTCGTCCCGCTTCTACAGTGACTTCCCGAATATGTTTCACATCTGGAAAAGAGCGATACATCTCCTCATACAGCAAATCCATTTCTTCTGCTGTAATACTTGTTGGAGTACCTCCGCCAAAATAAACAGTCGTCACTTTAATCCCATGTTCCTTTAACCATTCGCCCATTTTTTGCATCTCATAATGCAGCCCAAAAAGAAACGTTCCCACTCTTCCAGCTTGTCCTTGAATGGCATAAGCAGGGAACGTGCAATAAGCACATTTTGTTGGACAGAAAGGGATACCGATATAAATACTCACTTCCTCCTGTAGATCGTACAGATCTGGAATGGCTTTGATTTGACGATCAACAATCTCCTGCATCAAATTGATCTTTTCATCATGAATCAAGTAATCGCGCTTTAACGCTGCATGTGCTTCTTCCTTTGTCATGCCTTCTCTTAGCATCTTATGAAGTAATTTCGTAGGGCGTATCCCCGTAAGAATCCCCCATTTTTGCGTCATTCCTGTATATTCCTGAAGCAGATGTAAATAAACAGACAGCACAGTGTTTTTGATTTGCTTCCAGCGCTCTTTATCGTTCAAGCCCTCCGGCATCTCTCTTGTAAAACGACTCGTCATATCTGATCCAGCAATATGGCCAGAAGCCTCCACCATACCGCCAGTTTCTTTCCAATCAAACACCATCACTAGGCCATCGTTTGCTTCACCTGAATCAAACAGCACTTCACTATCTTCCTCGAATAAATTGGCTATATTGACAAGCGGTCGATGAAATCGGTCATCAGACAGCCCTTTAACTAAAATTCGCATCGTATCACCTTTATCTTCAAACTTGTTTCATTTTACAAAATTCATCTAGGAAAAGCAATGAAGAGAACAGATGAAGGCCCTGCCATTTCTTAATAGACAGGGCCTTCACTATATTATCGTTTAATATCAAATTGATGTAAAAAACCTTCCCTTTGTTGCATTCTAAAGTATTCTTTGATCATATAAGCAACACCCTGTTCATCATGAGAACGTGTCACCCAATCGGCTTTACGTTTGACCGAATGAGGTGCATTTCCCATCGCAACGCCTAAGCCAGCTAACTCAAGCATCGGGATGTCGTCTGTCCCGTGACCGATCACGACCGTATCTTCTAATGTAAAACCTAATGCTGAAGTTAAAAGAGAAAGTCCTGCTTCTTTCGATACCCCTTTGCATACAATGTTCATTTTCTCATCACTGATCTTAATCAGATCAACAGATGGGAATGCTTGTTGAATGGTTGTGTGGATTTCAGGCTGAAGTGCTGCCGTCGAATACACTTCAATGACAGGTGTGCTAACCGGTTCATCCATGAGCATATCACTTAATGATTCAACAAATTGAACGGGATAGAAAATGGGATCAGACGGATGAATCAACGTTTTTCCCATCAGTTGAGACTGTGTTTTTTTCCGATTGCCGATTGAGAATTTTTCATGTAACAAGCGAACATTACAATCAAAGCTTTCAAGGATCTGCACAAGATTAAATGTTTTCTCTTCCGTTAATTTCTTCACATGGAGCGGCTCATCAAGCTTATCCGCGATAAATGCACCACTATGCGTCACAAGAGTTGAAGTTGGTATTTTCAACGCCTTGGCAATTTTTTGTGCAGATCGAAAATGACGGTTGGTGACAATCGTCACGTAAACCCCTTTTTTCTTAACATATTCCACAGCTTCTTTTGTAGCGGAATGGATTTTCCCATTGGAACGAAGTAACGTTCCATCTATATTGAGTGCAAGTAGCTTTTTTGACACTGAGGCATCCCCCTTCTTGATGACTGTACTTACGATGAGGATATGCCCTAGCTTATCGCTTTAGAACATGCAGTTGAAGCAGCCCTTGTTTTATGCCTCAATCGCAAATAAAAAAAGCCTACCCCTAGGCTTTTTTTTATGTATGGTTTGGATGCGTAACAATGGCGTGATGAAGCTCCCCATGATCCCCTTATCTTTCACACACCAAAGCATTGCTTATATCATATCCCCTTATGCTTTGCTTTTCTCCCAGAAGCGCTTCTCTCTCATTTGACTCATCGTCGTAAATCCAAAGTGGAACGCACCCAATTCATCACGATAGCGCTTTTTGAAAGCACTTTCAATAAGTATTATCGCAGAATTTACGAGCTTCGACAACCCTTTTTTTAAAGATATACAAGCGGCGATATGAATGAAAAAAAGGGCGAATATGATCGCCCTTTCAATTAATTTTCTTCTGCATTTCCATAAAGCTCTTCAAGAGGCTTCATGATAATTTTATTTAATTCACCGATGAGAACACTTACGCGTTGTTCTGCTTCCATCAACTGAGAGATTTTATCGTGCTGCTGCACAAGTGCAACCGTTTTTTGCGCTTGCTCTACTTCTTCTTGTGTAATCTCTTGACCAGTCATTTGTTTTTGTTGAAGGTTTACTTGAATGTCACGGAAGTTCTCAAACATTCTTTTAGAGGACTCATCCCCGTTTACCTCATCATAAAGATTTCTTAACGCTGAATATTCTTCGCTATGACGCAGTGCTTTTTCAAGGTCATATGCAACATCATAAAGATTTACAGACATGTTATGTCTCCTTTCTATCCGTTATCACCGATATGGATCGGCGGACACCACTCCACTATAACAAACTATGGCTTTCGTTTCACATATATACAATAAATTCATCGAAATTTCTCGATCTTGCCTTAGAATAAGGTGACAAAAATCGCTTGGACAGCACCGATCAATCCACCTAAAAGACCGCCTAAAAATGTGATCATCTTCAGCTCCTTATTAGATATGCTGATCACAAGCTCTTCCATTTTTTCAAGCGGGAAAAGTTCAATTTGTTCACGAATAATTTCTTCAAATTGGAGCTTTGCGAGCAGTCCCTCAAGCGCATTAGATGCGGCTTCAATCCCTTTATCAATGAGAGATGGAGCAAATTTGGTCTTAAGATCATCCGCTACTGCACTGATGTAAACTCCTACTGGTCTATCTAGCAGCACCTTTGTAGAAAGATGTGAAAGCAATTGCTTTTTCACACTAAATAGAAGCTCCTTCACATTCCATTTTTTATCAAGCTCATGTAAAGAAAATTGCTTTACCTTGTCCCATTCTTGAACAAGTAAATCTGATAAAAACCTTTTTGTCTCTGCATTCTTTAAGAACTTCATCATTTCAGGATGCACGCGATCAATTAAACTTGAATTCCCTAAAAACATTTGGACCATACTGCCAAGCATTCCTCGTTCTTTTAAGAAATCATCTATCATATGACCGAGTCTTGCTTTTCCCTCATCACTTTCAAAATAATGAATGCCTCTCTTTAAAATATAATCTGCGGCATCTGGAATTTTGGATGCAAGCTTATTTTCTACATCCTGTGGTAGCAGCTCAGACAACGTTTGCTGATCATACTTTTCAAGCAGTGAATGGAGCTTATGATCAGTCCACTGATGAAGCCATGCGTCAGCTTTAACGTCAGCCTGTGAAAAACCGTGTTTTTCTAACATAGAGAAAACCGTCATTTCCATATCGGAACCTTTATCAATATATCGGTGCACTGCCTGCAATATCTCTTGCTTTGCCTCTGATGATTCAAATCGTTTTTTAATACCCACTGGCGTTAGTAAATGCTCCATCACCATGACGCCAACCTGCTTGGCTACTTCATCTCTTCTTTTAGGAATGAGACCCGGCGTAAATGGGAGCTGCTTCCCAAATAAATAATATGGCTTATACGGACGAAAAAGCATTTTAATCGCGAGATGGTTTGTTGCTGCCCCTATCACTGCACCTATCACAATCATAAAGATAAACGTTGTGAATATATCCAAAGTCGTCATCTACCTTTCAAACAACACCTGAAGTTTATTGTTTTTATCTATACGTATTATAGTTGTTGTCAAGAGTCCAAGCAAATGAAGCATTCAATGTGACATATGAGACAACGATCTGTCGTAATGATATAGGAACGCCAAGTTTATGTAAAATCAACAAAAAGTGTTTTTCAGATGTTAAAAAAAGAATTTGAAAAGTAGGTGTTGTTTCATGACGTCAACGCTCGGCATTGTCACTCTTTCTCCGAAGCATGAAGAAGCATTCACACATCAGCTTGCCAAAGCAGCCTCTTCTTTTGATTTAGAAGTTGTTCGTTTTTCACCTCTAGATTTAAAGCCTGCTTCAAATGTCATTCACGGTCAAAAATTTAAGACTGGCAAAGGATTTGAAGCGTCAGAATTTCAGATTCCTGACTTGATTTATGATCGTTGTCTTTATCAGCATGACGCACAATCTAAAAAAGCAAAACCTATCATGAATTGGTTAAAAAAGTATCCAAAAACCGTTTTTTTGAATACTGGAATTTCAAATAAAATGCGGCTATTCGAGCAACTCCGTCTCCTCCCTTCTTTACAACCATACTTACCTGTCTGCTCTCTATTGACAGAGCCTTCAGACCTTCTCAACTTGGTCAGAAAGGGCGGATATTGTAAAATACAGCCGCTTTCTCAACAGCACGCAGCACCCTCTTGCTTCATTTCTTTAAGAGACAAATCACTCATTACTGTGCAGCTAAACGCTAAGCAAATCATCACCTTTTCACATTCAGCAGAGGTTGTGCGCTGGTGCAAAAAGTATATCGGCCGATCTTTCCTTCAATTTTTTAACACGAATGATCAAAAAGACGTTATATTCAATGAAATTAGGATTTTTCTTATAAAAAATTCACAAAATCAATGGAATAGCATGGGGATTCATACAAAACCATCAGTAGAAAACAGCCTTTTAAGCAATACACAAAATTCCATTCATGTGGTAGCCTTTGATCACTACTTAAACTCATTAAAGCCACACATCAAAGAGCTGCTGTTAGATGATATTGCCTCCATTCAGTCATCTCTTCCAGCGTTTATAGACAAAACTTTCTCACCGTGTATTGAATTCGCTATAGACTTGCTTCATACAAATGAAGGCAGACTTTTCATCTCAAATGTAAGATCCAAGCCAGGACGATCCTCTTTTTTAAAAGCTTACCCTGAGAGGGAGAATCAATTGATTCAGACCATACTTGAACATGCCAAATCGATGATGGCTGAAGAAAAGGAGGTTCCTTATGAAGAGAAAACGCTACATCATCGCTCCTCATTCAGCAAGTGAAAAAACAGTACATCTCCCTGTCCAGTTTAAAGAGCAGGGAGCAATTTTATCGATTGCTTTAGGTTCTTGTTTAGTAGATGATTTCACCATTTCCTATCATCATCAATCACAAAGGATTTTATTATCAGAAGACCTTTATCGCGCTTTACTCATTCCATACAAAACGAAAGCTGATGTCATATTAGTTAAACATACACTCTATATAGGACCTCTCATCGGCATTTTCACTGCAGGATTCGAACAAAATACAGCACCTTTAGGCGCAAGATCTTCCTATTTTATAAAACTGCTGCAATCTTGCAGGCAGCATGCTGGTTTTGCATATCTTTTTGGTACTCATTCTATCGATTGGGATAAAGGAATAGTAGACGGTTTGCTTTACCAAGAGGAGCGCTGGGTAAAAAAGCAGATGCCCCTCCCATCCGTTGTTTATGACCGGCTGCCTAATAGAAAGGCTGCTCAGTCGGCATTCATTCAAGAAACAAAACGAAAACTCACTCAAGACTACGATATCCCTTGGTTCAACCCTTATTTTTTTAATAAATGGGACATTCATGAACAGCTATTAACAGATGAAAAAACAAGCTTTTTCTTACCACATTCCATACGATTAGATCCTTTTGATGCTTTAATTAAAATAGAAACACTCCTTCATCTGCATCATGTCATTTATTTAAAACCAACAAACGGCAGTCACGGAGACGGTATTTATCAGTTAAAGAAGACGGAAAACGGGATCACTGTCTGCTCAAATAAAGGGAAATCCACTTCATATCATTCCGTAGACCATTTCGTGAAAAAACTGCGAAAAGATTGTGCAATGCAAGACTTGATTGCACAACAAGGCATTGAGCTTCTTCAAATAGACAATCAACCACTGGATTTCAGAATTCATACGAATAAAAATAAGTATGGTCATTGGACTGTTACAGCCGTTGCTGGAAAAGTTTCAGGAGATCACACTGTCACAACCCATCAACTGCATGGTGGTTCAGTAAAAACACTGTATGATATCTTTCCTGATGCAGAGAAACGTTTGAAGATTTTGCAAGAGCTCTCTGATACTGCCCTAGCACTTAGTCGTGTGATAGATGAAAAAATGCCTGGTCTGATTGGGGAAATTGGCTTTGACTTAGGTATTGATCACTTGGGTGCTATCTGGATGTTTGAAGCCAATTCTCGTCCAGGCCGCGAGATTTTTCTGCATGCACCATTGAAAAACTCAGAATGGCTGATTGGGAAAAGAATCGTTGAATACGCATCTTACCTAACACAAATGGCTCTTACTCCTATAGACCATGCAAACGCCTACTGATGTTTTCTTTTCATGTCTCTGAAATCTGTGCTTTCCCTATGCTCTTTTCATCAGATGAGATACAATAAAACCAAGTTCAAGGTTGTTTCCGTATTGTCGTGTGTATTTATTGTTTCATCAATAAAAGCAAGGAGGCAATGATGATATGATTTCTCATTTTCAATGGAAACCTCTCTTTAAAAAAGCGCAATTACCTGGCTGGAAAATATCCTTTTTTCATAATGGTTCACACTATGAAGGCATTTATCACAAAACGGGTGATATTGAATGGGGCTCTCAGCTTCCGCCTCATGAAGTTGAACCAACCTTAAAAGAAGAAATCCACGAATTAATGCTATTCCATGTGTATGATTAAACTGTTTAAGGAGCCTCGCCATGTTAGAAAAACTAAAACTTGTTTACGGACACCATATCATCAGTTCACCAACAAATGATAAACAAATTCTCTGGTATCAAACAGACGAAGGCGAAATTTTCGGAGTAAACAAAACGGAGCTAACAGAAAGAGAAGCGCTTCTTCTCAATTCATTCCTCACACCAATTGATGTACCTCATACGCAGGAAACGGAAGAAGAACAGAAATGGTACAGCTATCTCTTTGAAAACAAATCAATCACCATCGATCAATCCGTCCGTGTTCATTTTTTTAAAATGGATCACCAAGCAGAACAAAGGCAGCAAATAAAAGAGGCTGTGAACAGCAGCCTCGAACATATTCATTTCATATGGACAGGCACTGAAACAGCTATGCTCATTCAAACAAATGCTACATCAGAAAATGGTCAACTTGAACAGCTACATGATTTGTCTCAAGCCATCACAAGTGATTTTTTAACAGACGTTGTCTTCATGCAAGGACAGCTGCATTTGCCGAATGGAAATTTAAAATTGAGATTATTAAATGAACATCAGCTCTTTTTATGGCATCTGAAGCAAGGAAAACTTAGGTCAGGGGTTGCAACATTTTATCAATGTCTACCTGCTTTCATTCGCCATGATACAGATATGGTTTCTGCCGCTATTTCAGATGCATTTATAGAAACAATCTTTGATCGGGACGTTTACCGGACTCTCACGACCTATATGCATTGTAATTTAAATGCATCGCAGGCAGCAAAAGCGTTATATGTTCATCGAAACAGCCTTCAGTATCGGATTGATAAATTTATTGAACGGACAGGGCTGGATATACGGCATTTTCAAGAAGCATCAGCTGCTTATTTCATGATGAATCTTCTCGATCTTTCTTAAATGATCCTATCATGAGCACCTTGCCTAAAAATGAAAATAAGATGTTGTGCACGTTGTCCATTTACAGACACCCTTCCTTTTTATACACTTCATTTATAAGTAAAGCGCTTTCAAAAAAGGACTGGGAGGCTACCACCTATGGCTGAAATGATGCTGAATCAAATTTATAAAGTGTACGATAACAAAGTAACAGCAGTAGATAACTTTAATCTACATATTGAGGATAAAGAATTTATTGTGTTTGTTGGTCCATCTGGGTGCGGAAAATCAACAACTCTCCGCATGATTGCAGGCCTTGAAGAAATTTCACAAGGGGATTTTCTTTTAGACGGCAAGCGAATGAATGATGTGGCACCAAAAGATCGGGATATTGCGATGGTTTTCCAAAACTATGCCTTATACCCTCATATGAATGTGTACGATAATATGGCTTTTGGATTAAAGCTTCGAAAATTTCCTAAAGCAGAAATTGATGAGCGGGTACGAAACGCTGCAAAAATATTAGGGCTTGAACAATACTTAGATCGAAAACCTAAGGCATTGTCTGGAGGTCAAAGACAGCGTGTTGCACTTGGAAGGGCCATTGTGCGCGATGCCAAAGTCTTTCTTTTGGATGAACCTCTCTCTAATTTAGATGCTAAACTTCGAGTTCAGATGCGTGCCGAAATTTCTAAACTTCATCAGCGGCTGCAGACGACATTCATCTATGTCACACACGATCAAACAGAAGCCATGACAATGGCTACTCGGCTTGTTGTCATGAAAGATGGCTTTATTCAGCAGGTTGGCGCACCAAAGGATGTGTATGAAAACCCAGAGAATGTCTTTGTAGGAGGATTTATTGGCTCTCCAGCGATGAACTTTTTTACAGGAAAACTGTCTGACGGAGCCATTGCCATTGGGAATACGCACATTCGTGTACCAGAAGGAAAAATGAAAGTATTACGCAGTCAGGGCTATATCGGAAAAGATGTGATTCTAGGCATCAGGCCAGAAGATTTCCATGATGAGCCTGTGTTTATAGAGGCTTCTGAAGGAACAAAAATTGAAGCAAACGTAGAAGTGGCTGAATTAATGGGAGCCGAAACGATGCTTTATTCTTCTCTCGCTGGTCAAACGTTTATTGCACGTGTTGATTCTCGCACAGATATTCAGGCAGGTCAGACGATCCCTCTTGCCATTGATATGAATAAAGCGCACTTCTTTGATACAGAGACTGAGCTGCGCATTCGCTCAGCTGAATAAGAAGACGTTCCACAAACCATCACCATTGGGTGGTGGTTTTTTGTATATGAAAACAACATTTACCATGTTCTTTTTCCGTATGTTTTTTTCGATGCGAACCATAATATTTAGTACAAAGCAGTTACCGCATTGGGTTTCGCCAAGTGGCAAATGACTTGGTCATTTCGCTGGTGCGATTCCAGCAAACCCAACCAAAAAAATCATATATAAAAAGGAGATTCACATCATGGCAAATTCTAATAGTTCAAATCAATTACTAGTTCCTGGAGCAGCGCAAGCAATCGATCAAATGAAATACGAAATCGCTTCTGAGTTTGGTGTAAACCTTGGAGCAGAAACAACAGCTCGTGCTAACGGTTCAGTTGGTGGAGAAATCACGAAACGTCTTGTATCTTACGCTCAGCAAAACCTTGGCGGAACAAAAGCTTAATTTCATATCTGGATCATAGAAGGCACCTCTTATGGTGTCTTCTTTTTTTGGTTTTATCCCTCACCGATTCCTTTTGAATTCATATGATGTATTAGAAAGGAGCGGATCTTCATGGACATTATTTCAGGTGTGAATTTTGAACTTCTACAATTTGTCGGTCTCTCTCTATTATGTGAATATGCTCATAGTATTCGGTCCTTTCATCTTTATAAAAAAAGCATGACATAAAACTGTACCATTTTAAGTTCTTTTCACTTATAGTATGTAGTGGAGGGATCGATCAGATGAAAATAGCTCTTTTCGGTGCTCATGGACGTGTAGGACAAGCATTTCTTCGTTTCGTAAAAGAAGATGATCGTTACATGGTTCGCTCGTTAATTCGGACAAACCGGGAAGAAATGCTTGCGGGTATGTTTCAAGTCACCGGCAATTCCAGAAATCAAGAGGATGTTCTTGAAACAATTAAAGGATCAGATATTGTCGTGAGCTGTCTATCAACAGATGGTGATGATACTTTATCTGTTTCAATGGAGCATATCGTACAAGCCATGAAGCAAACAGGAACATCAAGAATTATAACGATTGGTACAGCAGGGATTTTGAAAGCAAGGCAGCAGCCTGAGCTTTACCGCTTTGAAACAAATGAATCAAGGCGAACCACTTCCCGAGCTGCTAAAGAACATGCCAAAGCATTTGAAATTCTTCAATCAACTGAACTAGATTGGACAATCATTTGTCCAACCTATTTACCAGATGGAGAAGTGACACGGTCATATCGCTATGAAAAGAATTTTCTCCCTATAGATGGACAGAAAATCTCAGTTGAAGATACCGCACACTTTTTGTATCAGCAGTTAAACTCAAAAGAATTTGTGCATCAACGCGTCGGTATCGCTTATTGACCATTTAGTTCGTGTAAATGATATACAACCAGTAAAAGTCGAGATCATATCATGAAGCCTCGACTTTTTTCATTGCCATGAAAAAGCCTCTTTCAAATTGAAAGAGGCTTTTGCTGCTTATCCTATCAGCTGCTCGTCACAGCTCCCTTTTGTAATTCGTACATTTGCGCATACAGTCCGCCTTGCTCCATGAGCTCTTCGTGGCTGCCGCGCTCGACAATCTCACCCTTTTCTAACACCAAAATCATGTCAGCTTTCTTAATAGTAGATAATCGGTGTGCAATGACAAAAGTGGTTCGTCCTTCTTTGACGACATCTAGTGCCCGTTGAATGATGGCTTCTGTTTCTGTATCGATGTTAGCCGTCGCTTCATCTAGAATTAAGATCGCTGGATCGTATGCCAGTGCACGGGCAAATGAAATCAATTGACGCTCCCCAGAGGAAAGAGTACTCCCCTTTTCAACAACTGGTTCATCAAAACCTTCAGGCAAATGCTTTAATAGTTCTGCTGCGCCCACTTGCTTTAACGATGTTTCAATCGTTTCTCTTTTAATGTCTTCATTTCCCAAACTGACATTGGATGCGATCGTTCCAGAAAATAAATAAGGATCTTGCAGTACAATGCCCATTTGTTTACGCAGCGTTTGGCGCGACTGATCATAGATGCTTTCTCCATCAATGAGGATATCCCCATGCTGAATATCATAAAAACGTAGCAGCAAATTCATGATCGAACTTTTCCCAGAACCGGTATGTCCAACGAGTGCCACCGTCTGACCTTTTTTCGCCTCAAAGGTGATGTTCTTTAATACATTTTTCCCTTCATTATACGCAAAGGTAACATCCTGAAATTGAACGTGCCCCTCGATTTTCTTCTGAACCGGTTCTTCCACTTCAGTACCAGGCTCATCTAATAATCGAAAGACCCGTTCAGATGAAACCCTTGCTAATTCTAATCTAGAAAATTGATTCACAATGCCTGTAATCGGCTGGAACAAACGATTTAAATAATCGACAAATGCATAGAGCACCCCAATCGACACAATGCCCGTCGCGCTTAAGGACGCGCCGCCAAAATACCAAATGAGTGCGACATATGCTAAGTTCCGAAGCAGATTCACCAAGTTATGTGAGAGCAGTGAATTTAAATGAAGCATCTTTCGCTGATATCGAAAGTGATTGTTATTCAGCTCATCAAACTCTTCTTTCGTTGCTTGTTCATGTCGAAACGCCTGAATGATCGTCATTCCTTGAATGGCTTCATTTAGCTTGGCATTAATTTCACTAATGATGGAACGAATGCGGTGATTGTAAACCGACGCAAACTTTCGATAAGTCATCGACCATAGGAAAATAATCGGAACAGCCACTAAACAAATAAGCGCCAGCTTCACATTTAATAAGAACATGGCGATATAAATGCCAACCATGTAAATGGCACTTGTGACGAAATTAGCGAGTACTGTTACATATAAATCACGAATGGTTTCTGTGTCATTCGTAATCCGCGCGACAACCTTTCCAGCCGGTAAATTATCAAAATACCGTATCGGAAGCGTTTGAATATGTTCAAATACGTCCACTCGCATTTTTTGAATAATGCGATTTGCAATACGCTGGAGTAAATAGTGCTGCCCATATTGAAAGAAAATCGCAATGACGAGCATCCCAAAATAAAATAGAACAAGCTGTACCAAACCACTGATTTCCGGCTGATAAAAAGCAAAGATTTCCTCTTTGGATAAACGCTGTACCTGATACGTCTCACGCTCGCTCCCATTTTCAATGGTGAGCTGATCCCCTTCTATTGTCCGGCTCCCGTCAAATCGAATCGGTTCATTCACAAAATAGTACCCAAATCCGACTTGCACGACATTGATTTGCTTTCCAGCTTCATTTTGATTCTGTAGCCGGTCACTTCTTATATAGTTATTTCCCTGGTAATAAACCGTTTTATCTGTTTTTTCATTTACCTCAACATACGGTTTTTCTACACCTAAAATATGATCATCAATCATTTTTTTCCCAATGAAAGGTCCTGTCAACTCAGCACCAACTGCAATGATCAGAAAGATCAAAGCAACAGACAATACTTTTTTATATAGGAGTGCATAGGCAAGAAGTCTTCTCCCTGTTGTCATGCCTCATCCCCTCCTTCCAGCTGATTTGTCAGCTGTTGACGCAGAAATTGCTCTTTATACCATCCATCCTGCTGAATAAGCGCTTGATGGGTTCCCTTTTGAACAATACGCCCTTCTTCCATGACAAGAATGAGATCCGCATGCTCAACAGCTGATAGACGGTGAGTTGTAATAAATGTCGTTTTCCCATGACGATTTTGTCTTAAATTCTCTAAAATAGCCGTTTCTGTTTTTGCATCAACTGCAGATAACGAGTCATCCAAAATCAAAATGTCTGGATCAATTAATAGTGCACGTGCAATGGAAATCCGCTGCTTCTGTCCTCCTGACAGCGCCACTCCCTTTTCTCCAACCATGGTTTCCAAGCCTTCTGGTAAAAGGCGTAAATCCTTTTCAAAGTAAGCATCTTTAATCGCTTGTGCTAATTCAGCTTCTCTCGCGTCTCTATGACCGAAACGCATATTCTCTTCTACACTTTTTGAGAAAAGGACATGATCTTGTGGAACATAGCCAATCCATTGGAACAGTTGATCCAATTCAATGTCCTCAATTGGAACACCTGAAAGCAAGATCTTCCCATCACCTGTCGGATACTGACGAAGAAGCTGTTTGACAATCGTAGTTTTCCCGCTTCCCGTTTTTCCTGTAATACCAATCGTTTGCCCTTTTCGTACAGTAAAGGAGACATCCGTTAGATTATCTTTAGAGGAAGTTGGATACCTAAATGTCACATGTTCAAATTGAATATCGCCAGGCTCTTGTAATCTTTTTGGCTTGGCTGCGTCAGTTACATCCGGTTGATAACTGAGTGTATGATTCAACCGGTCTAATGAAGCATTTCCTCTTTGCATGATATTAATCAATTCACCAATGGCAAACATTGGCCAGATCATCATCCCCAGATAGACGTTAAATGCGACAAGCTCACCAATGGTTAAATCACTTTGGAACACAAGATATGCGCCGTAACCGATACCGATTAAATAACTGATCCCCACAAGCAATTTCACCGTCGGCTCAAACAATGAATCAATGATCGCTACTCTCATATTTTTTTGAAAAACATCATCTGTCATTTCTCGAAAGCGATTCACATCTTGTTTTTCCTGTACAAAAGACCGAATCACCCGAACGCCGGCAACTGATTCTAATACACGATCATTCATATCACCAAATGCATCTTGAGCGACTGTAAAGCGTTCATGAATTTTACTGCCATAAAACGCTATCAAAATCGCCATCAGTGGCATCGGAATAATGGCCATTAAAGTTAATTTCCAGCTGATCGTCAGTCCCATCGTAAAAAAGATCATCAGCATGTAAGCAGTGGAATCGACTAATGTTAAAACGCCAAAGCCTGTTGTTAAAGCCACAGCATTCAAATCATTTGTACCTAACGCCATTAAATTTCCGGTTTTTTTCTTTTCATAAAAGGTGGGTGTCATCTTAAGTAAGTGGCGCATTAATTTTCCGCGCATCACACGCTCCATGACATTCGCGCCGCCAAATAACTGATACATCCAAAAGTAGGTGAGCGCATAGACACTGACACCAAGTAAGCAAAAAATGGTTACGTAAAACAGAATACTGGATGTTGTAAATTGACCAGACCGAATGTCATCAACCGCTTGACCTAGATACCTCGGTGGCAGCATTTCAAGCACATTCACAATGAGCAGCAGCGTAATGGCGATTGTATAGCGCCTCCACTCTTGTTTAAAGAACCAGCCTAATTTCACAAATACTGAAAACATGTTTGTCTCTCCTTTTAAAGCTAGCCGCTTTCTATATTTTCCTGATTGTCACCTTGTTTCGTTTTTTGAGCTTTTGTCATTTGTCTTGCCTTTGGCATGTTCACATGCTTTCACTCCTCTTCATTTAGTTGTTGATGCATTCCATTATTTCGAGATGCGAAATGTATACAACAAAAAAAGAGGCAACCAGCTGACTGGTACGCCTCTTTTATACATGATAAAAAGGCGCATGTTGACAAATACGCAACATACGCCTTGATTCATCCGATCAATTGGAACATACGAGTCCCTTTTCAATGACCAATGAAGGTGTAATTGTCACGTGAATCAACCCATTCATGTAGTTTGATTTCATTCTTCCAATGATGTTGCACATGACATTTCCTCCTTTTGGCTCTTGAATCTTTTTTTATCTTATAGTGGCTGTCACTATTTTGTCAATAAATATTTTTCAATAAATGAAATTTTCTAACAAAAAGTTCACACCCTTTATGTGTATCTTTTTCAGATATCGGGTATACCATGAACGTATAGACTCCTTTTGAAAGGAATGAGGACATTGTTTCAAGCTGATCGGATGGTCGTTGCGTTTGATGGACATGAAGACAGTAAGAAAGCATTAAAGAAGGCAATCGCTTTAGCCAAAACTTTGCATGCCAAGCTGACCATTGCCTACGCTCATGATGGGAAATCCAGCAGACAGGTGTTTGATGCACCTCGCCCAATGACTGGCGGCGCTTATATCGGAGGCGGCATGGCAGACCTTCAAACACCCCCTGTGTATGTACCTCATGATGAACAGCAAAGTCCCTTGATTTTTGAAGACCATACAGAAGAGGTCGTTGCAGAAGCAAGAATGCTGTTAAATGAAGAGCAGTTTGAAGCTGCGATTGAAATTGTTGAAGGGCAGCCTGCAGAAGCGATTATCGAATACGCTGAAGAGATTTCAGCAGACCTCATCGTCATGGGAGCACGTGACCAAAGCAGATTGAAAAAGATGCTCTTTGGCAGTGTGAGTGAAAAGTTATCGTCCAAATCAGATATACCTGTACTGATCGTGAAATAAATGTCATCACAAAAGGCTAAAATGAACTTGATTTTAGCCTTTTGTCTTTTTTTCAGCGTGATAGAAAACCTTTGAAGTCTAGGAAGGACGAGCACTGGCACGGAGCGAATTTGACATTCGTGAGTACCAGCGCGCAGGACTGACACCGAATGCGAGGGTTTGTCTACACGCTGAAAAGGCTGCAAACATCGGTTTACAGCCTTTTTCCTTTTACGAAGAAATAGATGCTTCGCTTTCATGCTTAATTTTTTTCTGGAACCCTTCCTGGACACGCTTCGTGATCTCCCCTGGAACACCTTCCCCAACTGGCTGACCATCTATCTCTACAATTGGAATCACTTCAGCTGTCGTTGAACTAATGAAAATTTCCTGCGCATGCAAAAGTTCGTCTTTACTCATGCGGGTTTCTTCCATACGACATCCTTCTTCCTGACAAACCTCTAGCAGCTTTCTACGTGTAATGCCGTTTAAAATCAGGTTATTTGCTGGGTGTGTACGAATGACACCGTCAATGACGGCATACACATTCGAGGACGTCCCCTCTGTCACAAAGCCGTCTCTTATTAAAATCGCTTCAAACGCACCAGCTTCAGACGCTTTCTGCTTTTCCATGACGTTATATAAAAGGTTTAAGCTTTTAATATCACATCTTAACCAGCGAAGATCTTCAGACAATAGAGCTTTCGCACCAGCTGTCTGCTCTTGAATAGGCTTTTTCACTTGAAATGTATATGCCGTAATCTGAGGGGTAAGTGCACCATATTGATGTTTACGAGGTGCGATGCCTCGCGTGACTTGAATATACACGCCACCATCAATCACTTGATTATCTGCGACTAGCTTCTTCAAATTCTCTTCCATATCGGATACTGTACCTTGCAGATGAATGCCGATTTCCTTTGCACTCTTGAATAGACGCTCAGTATGCTCTTTTAATGTAAACAAAGTTCCATTATATACGCGGATGACCTCATAGACTCCGTCGCCAAATTGATAGCCTCTGTCTTCAATATCAACATGTGCATCTTTTTTTTCAATAAAATCCCCATTGTACAATACTTTCATATGGAATCTCCCCTTCGCTTTGCTTAATGGTTGAATCTGATGCTATCTTAGCGGATAAATGTAAACGTTTCAATGATTATTCAGAATTATTTCATATCCATTTGACTGGATAACCTTCTATTGTAACAAATATAGATTCATAACCAAAAAGATTCCAATTTTTTAGCATCTTCTATATTCATAGGCTCTTTTTTCCTGTATACTTACTCCATATGAGCACGACAAAAAACAGCGAAAAAAGACAGAATCCACTACATGATTCGACACAAACTACTGATTTATTGGAGCGATTGTAATGCAACGGGTTACGAAAAAACAGACACCTTCAAACACGATGCTGCTCTCAAAGGCAATTGGTCTAGTCATTCTGACATTGATCCTTTTTTTCATTTGGGATATATCTAAAACCAATATGCAGGCAGCAGATCAACCGAATGAAGTGTCTGCGAGCAGTCCATTTCGAGACACAAGTACAAGTCTGAAAGCAAAAGATGATTCGCCAAAAACATTAGATGCACATTTTAAGATCAATCCAAACAAACATGTAACGGATCAAACGATCTTTTTGACCTTTGATGATGGCCCTTCTGCTACATCAAATCAGCTGTTAGATGTGCTAAAATCACAGCAAGTGAAGGCCACATTCTTTATGCTCGGGCCGCAAATCAAAGAACACCCAGCAGCTGTGAAAAGACTTCATCAAGAAGGTCATCAATTAGGACTTCATGGCATCACGCATGATGTGAAACGCTTTTATCAAAAAAGTGATTCTCCTGTAAATGAGATGAAAGAAGATCAACGTATATTGGCTTCTGTTACTGGTGAATATACACATCTTGTGAGAACACCTTATGGCAGTTCTCCAAACTTAACAGACCAGCAAAAAACACGTTTAAAACAAAAAGGCTTTGTATACTGGGACTGGACCATTGACAGTCTTGACTGGAAATATAAAAGCTCAAAATATGTACCAGAAGTATTAAATCAGCTGCAAGTGCTTGAAACCAAGTACCCGAAAGAGCCAAAAATCATCTTAATGCATGATCAACCAGCTACCGCAAAATACTTAAACAGTCTGATCACACAATTAAAGGCAAAGGGCTACACGTTTGAAGTCCTTGATGAAACAATGAAGCCACTACAGCAATAAAGAAAACCCGCACCTGTTGGATGCGGGTTTTTTATGATTTATAAAGCATTCACAAGCTCGCCAATTCGTTCGTGAAAGACAAGATCAAACAGCGGATCGAATTCCGTTTCACTTAAATTCATCATGACCTTAAAGATGGAAGGATGATGAGCAGCATCTTCTGGAATATATCGTGCTGGTGCCACTTCCAAGGAAGTTCCCATGACGAGCAGCATGTCCGTTTGCTGGAGCGATTTCTCCACTTGATCAAAGTGCTTCACCATGTCTCCAAAAAGGACAACATCTGTTTTAATTACTCGTCCACATGTGCGGCCGTCTGATGAAATCCGCTCACAAACCGGCACCTCTTCTTGTAATAAATAAGGCAGTTCGTATGTTGACCCGCATGATGGACATGTAGCTGTTTGAATGGAACCATGCAGTTCATACACATGCTGGCTTCCCGCTTTTTTATGCAGACCATCGATATTTTGCGTGAAAATATCCACGCGTTTTCCTTGCTTTTCTAAATTGGCTAAAAAAGCATGTCCAGCGTTTGGCTCGTACTCTCCACTCATCTTCATTTGAAACAATTCTTTGAATTTCGGCCAAAATTGATGAGGATGTGATAAAAAGTAAGACCGGCTCATTGCCTCCATGCGAGAGGTATCTTCTGTCCATAGTCCACCCGTTGATCTAAAATCGGGAATTCCCGATTCTGTGCTCATCCCAGCACCTGAAAGGACCGTAATATGTGAGACCTTTGATAATCTCTCTCTTAGCGCTGCCACTTTTGTTTGATCCAACCACCATTCCTCCTTTATTCACCGAGCTGTTTCTCACCTTTTTGTTTCATATAAATGGTCTGTCCAGGGAAAGCAAATTCTACCCCTTCTTCATGGAAAATATCAATAATGCGATAGTTAATATCCTGCTTAATATCCAGGTTTTCAGACCAAGCCGTTGTGTTTGTATAAAAGTTAAAGAATAAGTTTAAATAGCTGTCTGCCAGCACATCGAAATTCACCATAATCGTTTCCTTATGAACCCCATCATGCTCATAAAGCATTTGCTTCAGACGTTTGATGCACTTATCAATGTTTTCTTTCGGTGTATTGTAAGATACGCGAACGGAGAACGTAATTTGACGTTTATTCATTCTCGTCCAATTTGTGATCGGCTCCTTTGAAAGGGTCGAATTTGGTACAGTCACCACCGCTTCAGCAGGTGTTCTAAATTTTGTGCTTCGGAAGGTAATGTCCTCTACAGTCCCAAGTACACTTGGAGTCTCTACAAAATCGCCCATTGTAAAAGGCTTCTCTGTAATAATCACAATTCCTCCAAAAAAGTTCGCCACTGTATCCTGCGCAGCGAGCGCAAAAGCAAGACCACCTAGACCAAGCCCTGCCACAAGTCCGTTCACATCATAATTAAACTCTTGTGCAATGACGCTAATACTCAGTGCAATAATAATAAAACGAAGAACCTTTGATAAAAATGGCGCTAAAATATCATCCATCTCTAATTCAAATTTTGAATTCACTTTTTGAAATAAGAAAGAAGAAGCTGCGGTTAGATTACAAAGTCCCCACGTCAGCATCAAAATAATAGAGGATCTATACAATTTGACAATGACATCCATATGGTGCTCAAAGTATGGGGCTTGTCTTAACGCAAAATATAAACCTAGTGCCACAAAAAACAGCCTCGCAGGTTTTTCAAACGCCACGACAATTTGGTTAATGACTTCGGTTTTAGACCGGTTTGTCAGCTTAAAGAGCAGGTGAAACAAGTATTTCGTAAATACTTTTCGAAGTAATAAAAAAAGCAATAAAATACAAAGGCTAATGCCTATTTGGATCGCAATATCGACTGTAAAATATGTATCCATCCATTTTTGTGTAAACATCTCTGTCTCTCTCCTTTAAAACAATCCTCTCTAGTTTATAATATAACCTTCGTTTATGTCCTCTCTTAAATGTCTGACCTCTATATAAAAAGCCTCGGGACCTATCCCGAGGCATGATGTTCAATTATGAAATTTTGGCTTGAGACATATCGACGGGCAGCAAACTACTTTTTCTTCTGAGCCTGATCAAGGAGAGTCGCTTTAAACATTTCAGCATCCGTTTCGGCCTTAATACGTTCTTCCACTCTAATTCTCCCTTTACCCAATCATCTCGCCTCCTTTTCATCATTATAAAACATCAGAATTTTCAGTCAACATGACGAAAGCACTAATATTTTGACGAACGATGACGATTTGGACAAAATTGATCGAAGAAAAATTGATGTAATTCAGGTTTACTCAATCAAAGCTTGCTCTATTCCTGTAAACTTTTCAAAATGATACATCAAGCTTTTTCGGTACATGAGGTTCCATGATAATACGGCGCTCTTCTTCTCCATATAGTAAAGAAGGAAAACCACCAAAGCATTTGATATGATAAGACCAGAACTTATGTCAGGGAGCTGGAGCAAGTGTATATTATCGCACATAGAGGGTCATCAAGCGCAGCCCCAGAAAATACAATCGCTGCGTTTGATGTAGCTGTCGAGCAAGGAGCAGATTATATTGAATTAGACGTACAAATGACCATGGATCAGCACGTCGTCGTCATCCATGATGATACCGTTGATCGAACGACGAACGGAAACGGTTTAGTCAAAAGCTATACACTTGATCAGTTGAAAAAATTGGACGCAGGAAGCTGGTTTGACCAACAGTATACGAATGAACGAATTCCAACATTACAAGAAATTCTTGAAAGATACAGTCAGCGGATTGGGATATTGATCGAGATCAAACACCCAAAACGGCAGATAGGAATCGAAAAGGCCGTTGCCCGCATCATCAATCGGTTTTCCTATTCTCGTCATATCATCATTCAATCTTTTGATGTTCATGCACTGCAAAGAATCAAAGCATTCGCCCCTTCTCTTCGCACAGCTTTGATTATCAAGCCTGATGCATTTAAACTAACGAAACGAAAGTTAACGACATACAGCTCGTTTGCAAATTGTCTTAATATGAAGAAAACGATGATCAATAAATGGTGGATAGATCGTATTCATTCATTCGGAATGGAAGTATTCATATGGACTGTAAAAGATCAAAAAACAGCGGATCGAATCAAAAAATATCCAATTGATGGTGTGGTAACCGATAACCCGCTATTTTTTCAAAAGGAGAAATGATGCAGATGAAAACTTATTTCGCCGTTTTTATCGGTGGATTGATTGGTACACTTTGCAGATATGAACTAAGCCAAGCTGTCATCAGCCAGACATTCCCCTATGCAACGATGATTGAAAACATTTCTGGCAGCCTGCTTCTTGGTTTTGCGACAGGATACTTTCTATTTCAGAAAGCAAAAAAAGATCTTGCAGCTTTGATTGGAACAGGGTTTTGCGGCGGGTTTACGACCATGTCCACCTTTTCTAAAGAGACAGTTCTTCTGTTACAGGCAGGGCAGTTCAATTTAAGTATGATGTACATCCTGCTCTCAGTCATTGCTGGAGTAGCCGCTGCTTTAGCTGGCCTGATCCTTGCTGAACGGCTCTTTCATCAAAATAAGCAGCAGAAAGGAAGCAGATAAATGATTGTTTTTTGTACAGCTGTAGCTGGAGGGATCGGTAGTGCATGTCGTTTCTTCATCAGCCAAACAATCCAGAAAACTCCATCCCATGCCCTTTTCCCGTACAGTATTATTTTCATTAATTTATTAGGTGCAGCCGGTTTAGGTTTTCTCACAGGCGCTGTAACGTCCAATCATCCACTACTAGTGATCATAGGAACCGGTTTTTTTGGCGGCTTTACCACATTCTCTACGTTTAGTGTAGAATCTGCGACGATGCTGATGCAGCGTCAAATAGGAAAACTTGCTGCCTATTTACTTGTGACAATTATCGGCTCTTTATGCCTTTTTGCGGTGTTATATCAAATAGGACAACTTCTGTTTTAAATATCTGTGATGGCAGCTAGGCTGATGAGCAGTTGATCCATCAGCTGGCGCTTCATTAAAAACAGTGTCTTCTCACTATAGCCGATTTCGATTGCACATTTTGCCATGCGCCAATCTCGAAAATACTTATAATCAATGAGCTGCTGCTCTATCTCATCCAATTCTTTTAAAGCCGTTTCAATACAAGCAACAATCAGTTCATACTGACTTTTCTGCTCTTCTAATTTTTGACGTGCCATATGATGATGTTGGAGAGAACTTCGCTTTTCAAGCTGTCTTTCAATATTTAAAATGGCTGCTTGATAGTTCTTGAAATTTTTTAAATGAAACTCAATACGTTTCATTGAGGTTTTTTTCTCCGTGATACTTGCTGTTTCATACCAGAGCATGTCCATCCCCCCTTCACGAACGTTTGTTCTTATTATATACGAACATATATTCTCAAAAAAGAGGCTAAATACCTAAAAAAAACCTTGAGCTTATTTTTCGCTCAAGGTCATTTCATTTACTAACAGTGGCTCTTTTATATCAAGCCCTGTGCGTGTATTTTCTTTTTCTGATGATGTGACGCCTTTTTTCAGGTCGATCTTTTTCACATAGCGTCCATCCATCTCCAAGACCTTCATCCGAATATCATCAAGATAAATGGATTGTCCTTCTCGGATATCAATGTTCTCATTTAAGATTAGCCCGCCTATCGTATCAATTTCTTCATCATGATATGACATTTCGATCAAATCTTGAACTTCCTCTAATCTCACTTTTCCATCTAATATATAATGATGCTCCGCTCTCTTTTGAATGACAGGCTGCTCATCTTCATCGAATTCATCTCGAATGTCTCCAACAATCTCTTCTAAAATATCCTCCGTTGTGACAAGTCCAGATGTCCCGCCATATTCATCCGTTAAAATCGCCATATGCATTCGATCGCGCTGCATCTTGACGAGAAGCTCTTGAATTGGAATCGTGTCAATCACTTCAATCACTGGATAAATATAATCTTGAAGCTTCAGTTGATCTTTTTCTCCTTGATACACAATATCTGCAAAGAGCTGCTTTTTGTTGAGCATGCCAATGACATGGTCTTTATCCCCTGAAAACACGGGGAAACGTGTGTACTTTTCCTTTGTCATGATCGCCAGTATTTCGTCTAACGGCATATCTTCTGGAATCGCACAAATTTCTCTTCGCGGTATCATAATTTCTCTTGCGATTCGATTATCAAAATCGAATATCTTGTTCATATAATTATACTCTGATGAGTTGATTTCCCCATTTTTTAAGCTTTCAGATAATAAAATCTTTAATTCCTCTTCGGAATGGGAATGTTCTTTTTCAGACCCCATATCGATACCCATCATTTTCGTTAGTACACGGGCTGACCCGTTCAACACATAAATGAAAGGGTACATAAGGATATAAAATGCATGCAGCGGTCCTGACAGCCAAAGCGTCATTTTTTCTGCCTTTTGTATGGCAAGTGTTTTTGGTGCAAGCTCGCCAACAACTACATGCAAAAAGGTAATAATAGAGAACGCAAGTGTTGCTGAGATCAGGCTGATTGCTGAATCAGGAATGTTTGTCAAACCAAAACCTCGAACTAAAAGTTCTTTTACTGCCGGTTTACCGATCCACCCTAAACCAAGGGATGTCACTGTAATACCGAGCTGGCAGGCTGACAAATATTCATCTAGCCTTGATGTCACCTTTTTCGCCATGATAGCCTTTTTGGACCCTTCGGCAACAAGCTGATTAATTCTTGAACTTCTCACCTTTACAATGGCAAATTCAGATGCAACAAAGAAAGCTGTTAAAGCAATCAAAACTCCGACTATACTCAGATTAACAATATCGTCCATTTAACCTTGCTCTTTCTTAGAAGAACAAGGAGTCACCTCCTGATTGATGATGTTGTCTTTTGCAAAACGGTTAACTGATTAAATAAGACTACTTTGAGGGCCCCACTTAACCACCTCCGGTTCACGTAAAATCCGTCTCTCTACATATATATGAAACGGTATTCATTTTATCTTACCATAAATAATCTGAAAATTCCTGTATCGCTACAGTATTTTAGAGATGACAACCTAAATTGATGGAAATGCCCTTTGTTTCTTCATATTGGCAGGAAATCTGAACAATTATCTTGTATTTCAGACTCGAATTATATTAAACTATTTTCATAAACTATAACGTGACGGTTAGGAGGAGATGTTCAGATGGGGCTGAGAAAAAGTATCGTATTGGTGAACTAGCACAGATTGCACAGGTGACGAAACGAACTGTAGATTATTATACGAATCTAGGGTTGCTTGCGCCTGTTAGATCTTGCTCTAATTATCGTTATTACGATGAACATGCTTTAAAACGATTACAATTAATCGTTCTTTGCAAACAGCAGAGATTGGCTCTTTCTGACATCAAATCCAGATTAGATGAACAATTCCCTTCTCAAAAGGAAGAACATGACGAACTTGTCCATTTAACCTCTGATATCGATCGGATGAATGAGCATATGGACCGCATTTTGGCACGTTGTAAGCAGCTTCAGCCAGAACAACGTGAAAAACTAAAAGAGCAGCTTACTCCTGAAAAAATGACGGCTGTCCAATCATTTTTACTGCTGTTAAGTTAAAATTTTTACTAAACAGGAGGTGTTACCTTCGTTCTCAAAGTCAGAACGAAGGCCTTAATTGGACATAGTGAATTTACTCATAGTTGCTTTACTTATAGCTTTAACCGCGTTTTTCGTTGCATCGGAGTTTGCGATCATTCGCTTAAGAAGCTCAAGAATTGATCAATTAATTGCAGAAGGTAATAAAACAGCAGTTGCTGTCAAGCACGTCACGACTCACCTTGATGAGTATCTGTCGGCCTGTCAGCTCGGTATTACCATTACCGCCCTTGGGATTGGTTGGTTAGGGGAAGAAACAATTGCGCACATGCTTGCTCCACTATTTGTAGAGCTGTCGATTCCTCAATCAGCCAGTCATATTGTCACTTTTATTATTGCGTTTAGTATTATGACGTTTTTACACGTCGTGGTTGGAGAGCTTGCACCAAAAACACTCGCCATTCAAAAGGCTGAGCAAGTGTCCCTTCTATTTGCTAGACCGCTTATGATTTTTTACAAAGTGATGTTCCCTTTTATCTGGGTGTTAAATGGATCTGCTCGTTTATTAACGAAAGCATTTGGTCTTCAACAAGTATCTGAGCATGACATGGCGCACTCTGAAGAAGAATTGCGGATTATTTTATCAGAGAGCTATAAGAGCGGCGAGATTAACCAGTCTGAATTCAAATATGTGAATAAAATTTTTGAATTTGATGACCGTCTGGCGAAAGAAATTATGATTCCTCGTACCGAAGTCGTCAGCTTCCCTCATGATATTACGATTGAGGAAATGCTGAAAGTGACAAAGGTCGAGAAATATACACGTTATCCAATTGAAGATGGCGATAAAGACAACATCATCGGTGTTGTGAATATTAAAGAAGTACTCACTGCATGTATTAGTGGTGAATGTTCCACAAGTGATACGATCGAACATTTTGTAAACCCGATTATTCATGTAATTGAAACAGTTCCTGTTCATGATCTACTGCTTAAAATGCAGCGTGAGCGTGTACACATGGCCATTTTATCAGATGAATATGGCGGTACAGCAGGACTTGTAACAGTTGAAGACATCCTTGAAGAAATCGTCGGTGAGATTCGTGATGAATTCGATATTGATGAAATCAACGAAGTGCGTAAACTGGGAGAAGACCACTATATCTTTGATGGAAAGGTCCTTGTAGATCAAGTTAACCTGCTACTAGGTATTCAGCTTGATAACGAAGAAGTCGACACAATCGGCGGCTGGTTCCTTACACAAAAATATGAAGTCGAGAAAAATGACGCGATTCGTGAACAAGGCTATGAATTTATCATTAATGAAGTCGATGGACACCATGTGGCATACATCGAAGTCAAAAAACTAAACGAACAACTATTAGAAGCAGCTGAAGAAGGCGCTTCTTAAGAAAAAAACGACCCTTGCCTTAGCAAGTGGTCGTTTTCTTTATCCCTTTTCGATTAACTTAGCTTCAAGTTCTTTGATTCTTGTGTTTAATACTTCTGTCATCGCACCTAATCTTTCTTTTGGCGGCAGATGATCAAATTCAGACAGCTCAATCGGTTCACCAATGATTAAGCGCATTTTCCCCTTCTTAAAAAGGCTTTTTGCATTAGAAGGTCCTTTGTACGCTGCTGGAACGATTGGTGATTTGCCGAGCTGCGCAATCGTAACGGCCCCTCTTTTTAAAGGAACATCTTCTGTTGTACGTGTTCCGCTTGGAAAAATCCCAACGATTTTCCCCTCTTTTAATAATTTAATAGGCGTTTTAATACTGCTTGGCCCAGGATTCTCTCGATCAACTGGAAAAGCATGAATCTTCTTTAAAAATCCGCCGATCCATTTATTTGCAAACAATTCTTTTTTCGCCATGTAGTGGATCTCAAACGGAAGAATTCCTGCGCCTAATGCAAGAACATCCACAAAACCCTCATGCGTACAAGCAATGACAAACCCCCGGTCTGTTGGCAGATTCTCTTTTTGATATACTTTGATTCCGCCTCGGAGAGCAAAAAATGCTTTGACGGTATAGCCTGAAAATTTATACATAGTGCACTTCCTTTGTTTGAAGAATGAAGGATTTGTTTCTATTATAACAAATTTTTTATTACCTGGTACTAAAAATTTTCTCCTGCTGATAAAATAGAGACGGTTCACTAAAATCATCTTTTCACTTAAGATGACCGCTCTTTCTGTATTCAAGTATGTGTTTTTAGGAGAGAATAGAGGAAGAAATGTGTCCAAAATTGTCGTTTTTTGAGTTTTTTTCCTGATTTGTTCTATTGAAAACACTTTATAAATGATGCAAATTTCGCTATGATAAGGAGAAATGATTTTGATTCGGTGAAAGAGATGAGTAATGTACGGCCTATGAGAAGTTTCGTGCAACTTTATGCCTTTCTTATGCGTGTATAACATAGAGGGGAGAAAAATCAGTGACGATCGATGAAATTTATCAAATGTATATGAACGATGTTTACAGGTTTCTGCTCTCCATGACAAAAGACAAACATTTGGCAGAGGACTTATTGCAGGAAACCTTTATGCGTGCTTATATACATATTCATTCCTACGACCATAGCAAAGTGAAACCTTGGTTATTTCAGGTGGCACGAAATGCTTTTATTGATTATGTCAGGAAACATAAAAAAGAAGTGACCATATCGGATGATCTCATTGGCGGCCTTTTACAAACGTCTGTACAAAGTCCTGCTGAACAGATTGAAATAAAAGAAGTCCTCAACATGTATTTGGAGCAGCTTCCAGATAACTACAAGGAAGCGTTGACATTGTATTATTTAAAAGAACTGAATTACAAAGAAGCATCCAAGGTCATGAATATTACTGAAGCAAATTTTAAAAGTGTTTTATTTCGTGCAAGGCAGCGCCTAAAAGCACTATATAACAGAGGTGTTAATGATGAATGAAGAGTTTAATAAGCGATGGGAACAATATAATAATGGCGAGATGAACGAAGAAGAAATGATGGCGTTTGAAGAAGAGCTCGAAGAAAATGAAAAACGCTTAAGCCAAGAACTGAATGACTCAGATTGGACAGACTTCTCCATCAGTCCTGAAAAACAAAAAGCCATTTTACAATACGGAAAAAGAAAGTCCTATTTACGTATTTCTGTGCTTGCTGTCATATCTACACTGATTATTTTACCGCTTTGTACACTAGGTAGTTATCTATACTACGGCGTTGGCGGAGCAGACAGTAAAGGCAATCATTTTATGGAAACGGCCGCTGTAACAGTCGCCCTAACAAAACCGAATGTCGCCATTGATATGAAGGATTTAAAAGGGCAAGTCAAACTGTTTGGTATGAACACAGAACTTAAGCTGCAAAAACAAATTGGCAATAAAACAGAAGCCATCGGTAGTGAACAAATCGAAATGTTTTTCGATAAATTAAAGCAGCCTACGATCTCTTATTATGGCGACAGCGCACGTAATACGGAGGATTTCTTTACGCACCCTTCGTCGCAGGCAGATACATCTAAAAAACAAACACTCACCACTTTAGACAAGTTACCTGAAGGAACAGTGAGTGAAGTGTATGTATCCTATGACAAAGCATACACACCGAAAGACGTGTATTCATTTTCTAAAAAATATGATATGAAAGTGCTTTGGAATGCGATAAAAACAGAAGATTCATTAAGTGGAAATCAGCGTCCAATCGGTTTTCCCGGGAAAGACTCTGAATTTTTAAAAGAGCTTCAGCACACATCAAAAACAGAGGTTGATCAGTTCAAAGATGCCCTCGCCTATGTCAACCAGCATCCATCCTGGGCAAAAACGATCTCTGGCAGACCTGAACTTGACCTCTCTAACCGAATACGCTACATCAATCAAAATGGTGTCACGGTTTACGGTTCTGTTGTCACAGGTCCTTCTAAAGAAATAGAGAAATTTGTGAAGACAAAACGCATTAAAACGGCCAAAGTGAGCGAGGTGGAATTATGGAATTGGTAAGAATTTTTAAAGAGCATAATGTGTTTGGCTGGATTTCGGTCGGCACCGCTATTTTATCGCTGCTCATGCTGAACCTCGCCATTATTAGCAATGTGACATTTTATTCGTTTCAAATGCTTCCTTTTGCAATGGCCGCAGTTCCATTCGGTGTGATTGAACTGTTCATTAAAAAAGGCCGCACTGGACCAGGTTTCCTAGGCGTCGTTCTGAATATTTTTGTCATCGTTTGTGTCTATGCGATCGTCTCCATTGATGTCGATCTTCAATTAGGTTTTTAATACTAAAAAAGCCAGTCATACTTGACTGGCTTTTTCTGTACACTCTTATTTTTTGTTTAATTCGGAGTGCTTTCTTGAATATAAGAAATAGACAACAAGCCCAATGGCAAGCCAGATTAAGAAACGAACAAATGTGATGGTGCCCAGCTTATAAATGAGCAGTCCGCAAGATAGAATAGCCAAGATTGGAATGAGCGGCACTGCGGGGCATCTGAATGCTCTCGGTAAATCAGGCTGTGTTTTTCTCATGACAATGACAGCAACTGAAATCAAAATGAAAGCTGAAAGTGTTCCGATGTTCACTAGACTTGCCAGCTCATCAAGCGGAATGAATCCACCCATTAATGCTGACAATGTTCCAAAGAAAAGAGTATTGATATAAGGTGTTTTATGTTTTGGATGAACCTTTGAAAGAACCTTTGGTACCAAGCCATCACGAGACATGGCAAACATGACACGTGTTTGGCCGTACAGCATGACAAGCATGACCGTGGTCATCCCTAAAATCGCCCCAACATCTACAATACCCGCCACCCAATTTTGACCGGCTACTTGTAAAACAAGAGACACTGGATGGGATACTCCCTCAAAGTTCATAAATGGAACAATGCCTGTCATGATCGCACTGACTACCACATACAACACGGTACAAATCAATAAGGAAGTGATGATTCCTCTTGGCAAGTTGCGGGATGGATTTTTTGTTTCCTCTGCCGCAGAAGCAACTGCATCAAATCCGATAAATGCAAAGAATACGAGAGCTGCTGCACTTAACACGCCTGAAGTTCCAAAAGGAACGAATGGTGTCCAGTTTTCAGGTTTTACATATTTCACAGCGACTAAAATAAAGAGCAGAATCACCGCAATTTTCATAATGACCATAATGTTGTTGACTCGTTTTGATTCTTTAATACCGAAGTACAGCAAGAAGGTGATGATCATTAAAATAATAAATGCAGGAAGATTAAAATATGTCACTTGACCCTTTAAACCACCTGGTGCTGCTGTTAATTCAACCGGTATATGAATCCCTATCCCATTTAAAAACGACACAAAGTAGCCTGACCAGCCTGCTGAAACGGCACTAGCGGCTAGCATATATTCTAATATCAAATCCCAGCCAATGATAAACGCTAAAAATTCTCCCATAGATGCGTACGTAAATGTATAAACAGATCCTGATACTGGCACTGTGGAAGCGAATTCCGCATATGACAATGCCGCAAATAAACATGCAAGACCTGCAATCACAAATGATAAAACAAGTCCTGGTCCTGCTGTGACGGCGCCTGTACCTGTCAGAACAAATATCCCTGTACCGATAATCGCTCCAATACCAAGCATCGTTAAGTCAAATGAACCTAATTCCTTTCTTAACGCTTTTTCCCCTTGTGTTGCCGCAATTAGCTCTGAAATGCTCTTCTTTCTAAACAACGAATTGCTCATACCATCACTCCCAAAACTTAGTATCCGTCTAAAGACGCCACCACTTCGTAATTCACTTTATTTTCTGAATATTTAGATTTAATTTAGCGCAATAAATTAGTGGCGTAAAATTATTATATATGAAAATTAAAAAATGAAAACACTTTTTTTCGAAATAGAGTGAAAATTCTTATTTATCAACAAAATATTTGTCAATCATCAGGGTAGATTTTCTTCAATCTTTATTCAAATCATAGCTTGGCTTCTTCTATTTATTATACAACATACAAAATTATACTTTTTTGATATAATTTTTATAAAGTGAAAATAAAATTATTCTTTTGATAACTTGTCTTCACTTTTGCTTATTTAAAAGCCTTTAGACTCATAGAGAGCTATGATAAAGGACTGATTGAGCTGCGCAAACGATATACAAAAAAAGAGACTGCCTAGTAAGCAGTCTCTTAAGATCCATTATTAGTTTACAAATGTCTTTGCGCCAAGGTAAATTGGCTTCCAATAGCTTGAAGTCATATCGCTGATCGTCACACCATCAGAAGCAGCGTGGATAAACTTGTTGTTCCCAAGGTAGACACCCATGTGAGATGGGCCAGATTTATAGGTTGTAAAGAAGACAAAATCTCCAACTTTAGGTGTTGAGACGCTTTTCATTGATCCCCAAAAACCTTCAGTTGTTTGTCTTGAAATCTTTGTTTGTTTGTTAATGATATACCACATAAAACCGCTGCAATCAAAGCCTTTCGGTGTCGTTCCACCCCATTTATATGGTGTACCGTTTTGTGCTTTCGCATCTGCTACGAGTTTAGACGTGTTTAAAGAAGAAGTAGCAACTGTTTTTTCTTTGACAGGTGTTGGTTTCACTTTGGATGTCTTTTTCACTTTCAGCTTTTGTCCAATTTTAATCAGGTCTGTTTTGAGTTTATTTAACGATTTCAGCTCTTTCACTGTCATTCCATATTTTTTGCCGATTTTAGATAAAGTATCACCTTTGACAACTTTATGAGTGGCTGTCGCTGAAGACGCTTTTACTTTTGTTGTTGTTTTTGATGTTTTCGTTACCTTTTTTGAAGAAGTACCATTCACTTTTAAAGTTTGTCCAACATAAATCGTGTTAGATTTCAACTTATTGTCTGATTTAATCTTACTCACGGTTGTTTTGTATTTTTTCGCTAGAACAGAAAGAGAGTCACCTTTTTGAACCTTTACTGATTGTGCTGAGGCAGCTCCGGCAAATAATGTCGTCCCAAGTAGAACTGCACTTGCAGCTGTGATCAATTGTTTTTTCATTTGTTCCTCCTGTATGTATCTATCGTGATCCGAATTTTTATCTACTTTCTATTATAAGGATCGAATACCAGAAGAAATAGTCTTGACTTCCTACGACATTATGCTTATTAATTCGGCAAAAATTATTTTTTTTTAGGGTTCTTTTTATTTCATTTTTATTACACAATCATGACAAAACAAATGCATCTTGTCATAGATAAATCATACATTCATTTCTCTTTTTGGTTCATTCTATGTAAAGTGGACCTTTACAATTTTAAAGTGAACTTTACGGTGCTGTCATTTGGAATCCACACTTCTGCTCTACCATTGTAAACGTGAGAGCGATACATAAACAATGAGGAGGCAAAATGAATGAGTGTGTTGAAAAGCTCGAAAACGAAAATAGCTGCAATCGCAGCCGCATCAGTGTTATCGATTGGTATTTTTTCAGGAATTGAATTTGGACAGGCTGACAAAGCTGAGGCTAAAAAGAAACCAAAAAATGACGTACAAAATGTGATCGTGCTCATTGGAGATGGCATGGGAACACCTTACCTTTCAACTTACCGCTCATTTAAACACAACGGTGATCTTTCCAAGCAAACAGCGTTTGACCCTTACCTCACTGGCATGCATAAAACATACCCTGATGATTCTAAAAGTAACATTACTGATTCAGCAGCAGCTGGTACAGCCATGGCAACTGGTCAAAAGACATACAACAACGCCATTGGTGTAAACAAAAATGGCAAAAAACTAAAAACAGTATTAGAAGAAGCAAAACGCAAAGGAAAGTCTACTGGTCTCGTCGTCACATCTGAATTAACCAATGCGACACCTGCTGCGTATGCCGCCCACGATGTGTCTAGAAAAAACACAGCAGCCATTGCTGATGATTTCTTCGATGAGAAAATTGGCAAACAGCATACAGTCGATGTCATGCTTGGCGGAGGACTGATCGATTTTGTCCGCAAAGATCGTGATTTGACGAAAGAATTTCAAAAAGCAGGCTATCGTTACGTAACCAATAAAGCTGACTTACAAAAAAACAAAGAGCAAAAATTGTTAGGTATTTTTGCTGACGGCGGTCTCGATAAAGCAATTGATCGCGATAAAACGACTCCTTCCTTGCAAGACATGACATCCTCAGCCATCAAACAGCTGTCTAAAAACAAAAAAGGGTTTTTCCTCATGGTTGAAGGCAGTCAAATTGACTGGGCTGGACATGACCACGATATTGTCAGTGCGATGAGCGAAATGAAGGATTTTGAAAAAGCATTTGAAGAAGCCATTCGTTTCGCAAAAAAGGATAAAAACACGTTAGTCATCACGACCGCAGATCATTCAACTGGCGGCCTTTCCTTCGGGGCAGACGGCTCGGGAAGCTGGAATTATCAGCCTGTCAAAGCAGCAAAAAAGACACCTGATTTCATTGCAAATAAAATTGTAGGGGGTATGACGGTCGAGACTGCGCTCAAACAATACATCGACCTTGATTTCACAAAAGAGGAAATCGCCTCTATTCAAAAGGCAGCTGAAACAAAAGATCTTGTTCAAATTGATGATGCCATCGAAAAAGTCATTAATACGAGGTCTCATACAGGCTGGACCACATCGGGTCATACAGGGGATGAAGTACCATTTTATGCTTATGGACCAACAAGTGAGCAGCTAAAAGGGCTTATGGAAAATACAGATCAAGCGAAACACATTTTCAAACTGCTGAAAAACCAATAAAGTGCTAATCACAAAAAAAGATGTCTAGTCGTAGACATCTTTTTTGATCATTAAGTGAGATACTTCCTATGAACCCCTTTTCCATCGTATGAAAACATCACTTCTTTTCCTTCAAGAACTGACTCGATATGCACACTTCTTCCCCATAGCTGATGCAAATATGGAAGTACCTTTTCTAAGTATTTGAGATCGAGCTCAATGCCTTCATACCAATGTTTAATATAGAGTTCATTGTTTTTTAAATAGTCACCATCGATGACTGTCAAATACGGAAAGCCGCCATTGACCCTCATGCTGACTAGCTGATCACGGACTGCCTTCCATTCTTTATCAATGACTTTATAGTCTCTCCCCTGCTTTTGAAACAAGTACAAATCTTCCCTCATCACAAGGTCTTTCGTTAAGTAATTTCGAATAAAAGAAATGTCTGATTCAATTTCCCGCACTTCAAACATTTTACTGCGACCGGACCCTTCCGTCACTCCTGCTTTTTTTAATTCCTCGCATGGATGATCGTAGCGCTCTTCAATATCTTCAAAAATCTTCAGCCCTAAATAGTAAGGATTGATTCCTGTCTTAGATGGCTGCACGACACCTGCATTTAATTTGGCAAATTCAATCGATTCACTTGAATCTAAATCAAGTTCACGCATAATCCGCTGGTGCCAATACGATGCCCAGCCTTCATTCATGATTTTCGTTTCTAGCTGTGGCCAAAAATAGAGCATTTCCTCTCTCAGCATCGTCAGCACATCCCGCTGCCAAGGCTCTAGCTCCCGGGAGTGTGCCTCGATAAAGAGCAAAATATCTTTTTCTGGCTTTGGGGGGAATTGCTTGATCGTTTTCTTTTTCTCACGTGTTTTTGGTTCATCCATTCCCCACAAATCATCATATGGCGTTTGGCGTTTTGGTTTGTCCTCTTCATATTCATCTTCATCGTCGAGATTCCAGCTTAATTTTGAACGAACAAGCGACGGATCAATATGCTCCTGCAATGCCAATACAGCATCTAAAAAGGACTCGACTTCTTTTGTACCGTGGATATGTTCATATTCTTTAATTCGCTCTGCTGCCGCTGACATACTTTCCACCATATCTCGTTTTGTGTTTTGGAAACGGCAGTTGTTTTTAAAGAAATCGCAGTGTGCCAAGACATGAGCCACAATTAGTTTATTTTGAACAAGCGAATTGTTATCAAGGAGAAAGGCATAGCAAGGATTTGAATTAATCACAAGCTCATAAATTTTGCTTAATCCTAAATCATAATGAAGCTTCATTTTGTGAAATTGCTTTCCAAAGCTCCAGTGGCTAAATCGTGTTGGCATGCCATATGCACCGAATGTATAAATAATCTCCGCGGGACAGATTTCATACCTCATCGGATAAAAATCTAGACCAAACCCTTCTGCAATTTCTGTAATTTCATCAATGGCTCGTTGTAAAAGACGCTTTTCAGATACGCTCAAGGAAACCATCCCTCCTCATCGGACTTATCCCTACTATATGAGCGTACTTAATAAAACATGATGTTCAGCCAGTTGTTTAGACGACTTCCATCTCTTTCATGGACTGCCCGCCGAACGATTCATAATGGATATTCTCTTCCGGGATGTCCATCGCTTTTAAACTAAGGATCATCTCTTGTGTAAATGCTGGGGAACCGCAAACATAAAATTGGCCTTTCCCTTCACCAATGACTGATTGGAGGAATGGCTGGTCAATACGGGAAGCCGCCTTCTCAACCAGCTCACTCTTTCCACTCTTTTCAAATTGTTCGTTACAAAGGATAATACGCCCCTCTGGAGATGAAGTGAGAACGTGTTCAAACTCTTGTTCGAAAGCGGTTACATCCTCTAGTCTGTCTGCATGAATCATCGTGAATGGCTGATTGTTATGCGACGCTGTTTTCACTAAACCAATCATTGGTGTGACACCAGAACCGGCACTAATCAAATAAACGGGTTCTTTTGTGTCATCTTGCAAGCAGAACATTCCCTGCGGCATACTGACGTGAAGAATATCGCCTTCTCTCATTTCATCATGCAGGAATGTGGAGACATGCCCATCTCGTTTCACGGTGATGCGATAGTAAGATGGGTGATATTGATCTGATAAACTGTATTGTCTGCTGCATACATAGGCTTCACCCGGCATATCTACCTGCACCGTAATGTATTGACCAGCTTCATACATTGGTAGCTCCGATTCATCCTCTGGTACGAAATAAAAGGAAATGAGTGATGGAGATTCTTGTTTCTTTTTCTTCAGAATAAACGGTTTGACATCTGCCCATCCACCCGTTTGTTTCACATTTTCAGCCATCATTTCTGCCTCAATGGTGATGAATATATTCGCAATGATGTCATATGCAGCCTTCCAAGCCAACAATGTGTCATCTTCCTCTGATAACCCAAATACCTCTTTCATTGCTTCAAGAAGGTGATATCCGACGATTGGGTACTGCTCTTTTTTCACCATGACACTGACATGCTTATGGGCAATTTGTTTCACAGCAGGTAACAAGTCTGCCAAGCGATCAATGTGCAGTGCAGCTTGATAGAGTGTTGCGGCAAGCGCCTCTGGCTGGCTTCCATTCATGAGATTTGTTTTATTAAACTGATTGAGTAGCTCTGGATGCTGTCTAATCATATTTTGATAAAAAACTGTCACAAGTTTTGTTCCCTCAGCTTTTAGAAGAGGGGCTGATTGTTTAATGGCATTCATTTGATCTGTGGATAACATCGTTATTCCTTCTTTCAAAAGATGTATTTTAAATACATCTTTATCGTAATGGAAGACAACGTATAAAAGCAATATTTATAATACACGTTTTAAATGTTGTCACATTTAGTACTTTCTCGAACAGTTTTTGTCTAAAATGTGTTACGATGATACAAAACTCTATTAGGTTTAGAGGTCGTCCAAATGAAACTTACGAATTATACAGATTTCTCATTAAGGGTACTCATTTATTTAGCTTCGAGAGAAAACAATGAACTGTCAAATATTCAGCAGATTGCCGATATTTATGGCATTTCGAAAAATCACCTGACAAAGGTCATTTACCATCTAGGAAAACGTGGTTATGTAGAAACGATCCGCGGAAGAAATGGTGGGATTAGGCTGGGGAAAAGCCCAGAAAGCATTAATATTGGTGAGGTTGTCCGCTATACAGAGGATGATTTAGTCATGGTGGAATGCTTTGATCCGAAGAAAAACAGCTGTATTATCTCCCCGATTTGTTCATTAAAGCACGTACTTCATGAAGCACTCACTGCTTATTTACGCGTTCTTGACCAATACACATTAAGTGATTTAACACAAAACAAAGATGCTCTAAGAGAGCTTCTGCTCTAAGGCGAAAGAATTTATTTCTTTCGTCTTTTTCTTTACCTCCTTGTAATAATAATTTATTTAAAATTATTATAAATAAATATTGACTATCATGTTTGATTCAATATAATTAGGGTATATAGATTGCTAGAAACCATTTTTTGTTTACAGGAGGAGAAAAAGAATGACAAATTCTAATCATAAAAATTTGACGACGAATCAAGGCGTGCCAGTTGGCGATAATCAAAACTCAAGAACTGCTGGTCACAGAGGGCCTTCATTTCTTGATGATTACCATTTGATTGAAAAACTTGCACACTTTGACCGTGAACGTATTCCAGAGCGTGTTGTTCATGCAAGAGGCGCTGGCGCTTATGGTGTGTTTGAAGTAGAAAATAGCATGGAGAAACATACAAGAGCAGCTTTCTTAAGTGAAGAAGGAAAACAAACAGATGTTTTTGTCCGTTTCTCAACGGTTATTCACCCTAAAGGTTCACCTGAAACATTACGTGACCCTCGTGGTTTCGCTGTCAAATTTTATACAGAAGAAGGCAACTATGATCTAGTTGGGAACAACTTGCCGATCTTCTTCATTCGTGATGCACTCAAATTCCCTGACATGGTTCACTCTCTTAAGCCAGATCCTGTAACCAACATTCAAGATCCTGACCGTTATTGGGATTTTATGACGTTAACACCTGAATCCACTCACATGCTCACATGGCTCTTCTCTGACGAAGGTATTCCTGCGAACTACGCTGAAATGCGCGGTTCTGGTGTTCATACGTTTAGATGGGTAAACAAATACGGAGAAACAAAATATGTGAAATACCACTGGAGACCATCAGAAGGCATTCGCAATTTATCAATGGAAGAAGCTGCCGAAATTCAAGCAAACGATTTCCAGCATGCGACAAGAGATTTGTATGATCGTATTGAAAAAGGAAATTATCCAGCATGGGATCTTTACGTTCAGCTTATGCCGCTCAGTGATTATGATGAACTAGATTATGATCCATGTGATCCGACGAAGACGTGGAGCGAGGAAGATTATCCACTGCAAAAAGTAGGCCGCATGACACTGAACCGCAATCCAGAAAATTTCTTTGCTGAAACAGAGCAAGCTGCTTTCACGCCAAGTGCCCTAGTACCAGGAATTGAAGCATCTGAAGACAAACTGCTTCAAGGTCGTCTGTTCTCTTATCCTGACACGCAGCGTCACCGCCTAGGTGCAAACTACATGCGCATCCCAGTGAACTGTCCTTATGCGCCTGTTCACAATAACCAACAGGATGGCTTTATGACAACAACTCGTCCAAGCGGTCATATTAACTATGAACCAAACCGTTATGACGATCAGCCAAAAGAAAACCCTCACTACAAAGAAAGTGAACCGGTTCTTCACGGTGACCGTATGGTGAGACAAAAAATCGAAAAACCAAACGATTTCAAACAAGCTGGAGAAAAATATCGAAGCTACTCTGAAGAAGAGAAACAAGCATTGATCAAGAACTTGACAGCTGACTTGAAAGACGTAAATGAAAAAACGAAATTACTTGCGATCTGCAACTTCTATCGTGCAGATGAAGATTATGGACAGCGTTTAGCGGATTCACTCGGTGTGGATATTCGCTCATATCTTCAAGGAAGCATGAAATAAATCTTCTTTTCAGCTGGAGCACCTCTTTTTAAAAGAGGTGCTTTTTTATAACCGAAACACGTTAATACTAATCAAATGACCCGTTACCGGATGAAAATAAATTTCTGCATGTGCTGCAAATCGTGTGGAGCCTTCCTTCACGGTCACGCGAAACACATCTTTTGTTTGATCTTCATTCACTTGTGTACGTCCAATGTAATGATAATCGTTTAAAGCGGCGCCTTCATATTCATCTTGGAAGGCAGTGTACGCAAGTCTTTCCCAATTCTCTGCCGGCTGCTCGGCTGCTTGTGAAGATGGATGAATCATCAGACTGCCAAATAAAACAATTCCTGCTGCAAAAAGCATCCATAATTTCGGGTGCATAATATCAATATTCTCACTTTCATATCTATTTTGTTTAGGTTTTGCTGGTTGGTTCTTTTTCATACATCAAGCATTTATTCAGCCTATAATTCCCGGTACCCTGTTTATGCAGACACCAACTTTTCCCCTGAAAAAGTCGATCTGATCCGAGCAAACTAAGTAAGACTTCTCAAGGGAAAGGAGAAGGTTTAATGAATGTGGCAGATTATGATAAGGCACTTTATTATACGCATCGCTCGCAATGGGATAATTTACTTATTCTTATGGTCCGTACGCAAGATGATTTGCTCTCGAAACGTATTGAGCATTTCTTACATGCGTATCAATTTAACCGGAACGATGCAGATGTTGAAAAATGTTTATATGGACTCCTGCAGTATATCGACCATGCTTCAGAGGCTGCCGTTGCTGAAGCATATGCAGAACCGATGTACACATAAAGAAAAAGGCTGATGATCAGCCTTTTTACATACATTTAGCAGTGCGCAGTAATTGGAAGCATGAAGTGGTCTTTGACCCAATCTTGTTTTGTATAAACAAACAGCGCATCCTCATCATTTGGCGCCTTCACCGTGTGTAAGCCGTCAATTGACGTATCAGGAGTAAAATAGAACATCACTTTTATCGTCGTTTCATTCATAATATGTGCAACAACTTCCTCTATATTTTGTGGCTCAAGAGAAATGATATCAAAGACATGTATGGTTTCATTTTCTTCATTCATCAGGACAATCGTATCCAACGCTTCAATATAAAAAATTGCATCCGGCCAAACCAATGTAAAGTAGAACATTAATAAGCTGCCATGATCCTCAGCATCTAATTTCATTGAACCCGTTTGACGTTTTTCTGCGAACTGTTCAAGTAATGGCAGGTCATGTTCCAATGTTAGCTGCTTGAGGCGCATATCCTTATTTATTTGAATGACGCTTTTGCCGATATCGAGACTAAATTCACTTTCGTGGTAACGGGTAAAGCCGAATTTCGGATAAAAATCCAGTACAGTTTCATTGGCAAAAAGAAAAATCAAATCACTGTCATGTTCGTACGCATCCATAATATGCTGCATTAACTTTGTCGCTAATCCCTTGTTGCGATAGGCTTGATCCGTCATGACCGTGCCAATTTGAACAGCTCGATACGTTTCGCCATCAATGACCAGTGACAGAAGATAAACGGAAGCATTTGAGATGACTTTCCCGTGATGGACAAAGGAATAAGGAATGTATTTTTCATCCCAATATCCTCTTTTGTACCAGTCACTAAAATCCAAATCAAAAGTTTTGATCGCTAATTGATTAAAGCTTTCTTTCAATTCGTTATCATGGCGATAATCACTCACTAATTCATATGTGTCCATGCTCATTTCCTCCTTTTATCATTTCACCTTTAGTCAGCCGGTTTGGCTTATCACCTCCTTCAAATAAAAAAGACTTGATGAGCATATACTCATCAAGTCTTTTAACGTTTTATCTAATAGACATCAGACTGAACATACATCTCTTTTCACGCAAAAGGGCACGTCAAATAAACCAACAACTGTGCTCTTTTTATTCAATTCATTGAACTAAATGTGTGCTTAAAAGTTTTAGCATACGACTAAATTCCCTTCTGTTATAGCAGCTCTTTGGGCTGACTTTTTTGATAATCCACTGCATACAGAGCCGCTTGGGTACGATCTGCCAGCTCTAGTTTTGATAATACATGAGATACGTGCGTTTTGACAGTCTTTTCAGAAATGAACAAAGATGAGGCAATTTCTTTATTGCTTTTGCCCTTTGCAATTTCGAATAAGACCTCTCTCTCTCTATTGGTCAGCTCTTTCATTAACTCCCATCTTTGCTCTTTTGGTTCAGTCAAATGCTGCACAAGAAAATTGGTGATATGACCATCTAATTGATAGGTGCCCTTTTGTACGTCAATCATTGTCGTAAGAAGTTTTTCTGGCGCTACATCCTTGAGCTGATAGGCTTTTGCCCCTGCTTGAATGGCGGGAATAACATAATCTTTATCCGCATAGCTTGTCAGGATCACAATACGGGTATCAGGCATTTCCAGCGTCATTTGTTTCGTTGCCTCAATGCCATTCATTACAGGCATCGATAAATCCATGAGAACGATGTCAGGGCGCGTTTGTCTGACAATTACTAATGCTTCTTCTCCATTAGAAGCCTCACCAACGATTTCAATGTCAGACTGTGTCTGCAGGAAAAACACAAGCCCTTTTCTCACAATATGATGATCATCTGCAATGACGACTCTCATGAAGATCCCTTCCTTTCTTGAGAAAATGGCACCTTTACTTGAATAGTGGTTCCTTTACCAAGCTCAGACTCTATACAAAATGTCCCTCCAGCTCTTTTGATGCGGTCAGACATACCTTTCAGACCGAGTGAAGGAAGGCTCATTTGTTCATCGTACTGAAATCCTTTTCCCTGATCGATGATTTTCATACCAAACGTATCTCCTGATTGCTCCAGTTTGACCTCGACTTTCTCAACACCCGCATGCTTTTGGCAATTATTTAGAGCTTCTTGGCATACGCGAAATAAGGTCTCGTGCTTTGAATGATCTATTTCCATACAGCCTGATAAAGACAATGAACAATTTAGACCTAAAAGCTGTGCATACTCTTCAATCGCTGTCGTAAATCCTTTTTCAAGTCCTTTTGGTCTTAACTGCCATATGAGTGAGCGCATTTCAATGAGGGCATCTTGTGATAAATGCTGAATAAAATCAATCATTTCCCCTAAATGTTGATCACTGGTCATTTGACGCGCTGCCTTTGCAGTCAAACTCACGGAAAACAGCATTTGATTCACAGAATCATGTAAATCCTGCGCAAGCCGGTTTCGTTCTTCTAGCAGTGCATGCTGCTGCTCATTTTGCACAAGCTTCATACGCTGAATAGCCGTACCTATTTGCAGTGCAATACTTTCAAGCAGATTCAGCTCCTCCTGTGTAAATGTGACCTTCCCTTTTGCCGCCACATTTAATAAGCCAAACGTACGCTTACATGCTTGGAGCGGAACGGTTGCATGATGGGTAATTCCTTCTGTATCTCCAAGCTTTTGCTCAATCGCCGTTTCAATCCGTTTACAATTGATGATATTGGTCGCTGATTGCAGTGAGCCTTTCGTGTAGCGTTTGATGCAATAGCAATCGTTTTGACACATGAGCTCTTTTTGATGCTTTGCCAGCGCTTCAGGTAAGCATACTTCTGCCATTAGTTCATACGATCCGTCTTCTTCTATAAAATAAATCCATGCTGTTTGAAAGCCTGTCACTTCCATAAGCATATGAAGCACTTCATGAAGCGTTTCCTTCATTTCCATTCCTTCATTTAGCTTTTCAGCAATTTCTTTTAACGTTTTTAATGTTTTGACTTTTTCTTGGTAATCTCCCATCGTGTGTACCCCCGGCTTTTACTGCCTCTCTGATCAATATGTTGATTATACCATGAGCATCTGTGCGGCTCTTTCTCAAAAAGGATGATTTTTTCTCATCCTTTTGACTGAGAAAAAGCCATCATGCATGACATGATGGCTTTGTGATGTTTTATTTAGCTGTTTCTTCCACAATGTCATAGACGACTTTCATGACTTCTTCTGATAAGTGTTTCAGCTTTTCTTCGCTGTCTGTTAACGATGTGCCTTTGACTGCAATATAAAATTTGACTTTAGGCTCCGTACCAGAAGGTCGTAAACAAAACCATGAGCCATCTTCAAGGAAATATTTCAGGACGTTTGATGCCGGCAGATGAATCGTTTCTTCTTTCTTTTCAGCCACAAGGTGCCTTTGACTTGATTGATAATCCTCAATGACCGTAATGCGCTGACCAGCGATAGAAGCTGGCGGGTTTGATCTAAAGGTATGAAGAATAGCAGAAATCTGCTCTGCTCCTACTTTCCCCTTTAAGGTTAATGACTTTAACCCTTCTCTATAAAATCCAAATTCCTTAAAAATATCAACAAGCGCATCGTATAATGACTTGCCTTGTTTCTTATAAAAGGCTGCGACCTCAACTGCTAATAGCGCCGCTTGAACTGCATCTTTATCTCGTGCAAAATCACCGATCAAATAGCCGTAGCTTTCTTCATAGCCAAATTGAAACGTGTATTCTCCGCTTTCCTCGAACTGCTTGATTTTTTCTCCGATAAATTTAAAGCCAGTGAGCGTATCAATCGTGTCAGCTCCAAATGCTGAGGCAACAGCACGCCCAAGCTCACTTGTCACAATCGTTTTCATTACAACGGGGCGAGGCGGCAGCTGACCTAGTTTTTGTTTTTCAGATAATAAATAATGCAGCAGTAATGCGCCTGTTTGGTTGCCCGTCAAAACGGTAAATTCACCATCATGATTTTTCACAGCGATACCTAATCGATCTGCATCTGGATCTGTCGCAATCAACATATCAGCATTTTGCTTTTCGCCAAGCTTGATGGCGTATTCAAAAGCGGCATGCTCCTCTGGATTTGGAGACGTAACCGTCGAGAATTGCGGATCTGGTTTCTCCTGTTCAGGTACAACCGTCACATGCTTATAACCAAAGGCCTGAAGTCCGTTTCGGACAGGTTTATTCGCCGTCCCATGAAGCGGGGTAAACACCACTTTAACATCGACTTCTTTTGCAAGCTCAGGGTGCACACGAATGGTTTTTAATTTTTCCATATACGCTTGATCGATTTCTTCACCAATCATGCGGATCAAACCATTTTGCTTCAATACTTCTTCTGATTCCACTGAAATGGCTAATTCATTTTCGATGGCATCTACTTCTTTAATGACTTGATCTGCTTCAAATGGGGGCATTTGGCCTCCATCTTCTCCATAAACTTTATAGCCATTATATTCTGGCGGATTGTGACTTGCTGTCACAACAATCCCTGCAAAGGCATTCAGTTCTCGAACTGCAAAAGAGAGTTCTGGTGTCGGACGCAGTTCGTCAAATACGTATGTTTGAATGCCATGCGAAGCAAGTGTTTTGGCCGCTTCCATCGCAAATTCAGGAGATTTATGGCGTGAATCATAGGCAATGGCGACGCCTCTTTTTTTTGCATCCTCTCCATGTGCTGCAATATACGCAGCAAGACCAGCAGATGCTTTTCGAACAGTGTAAACATTCATTCGGTTCGTTCCAGCACCAATTTCTCCGCGCATTCCTCCAGTACCAAACTCAAGGTTTTTGTAGAAGCAGTCTTCAAGCGCTTGATGATCATCTTGATGTGCCTCCAGCCATTCCCTTAGTTCAGTATCCAGGTGCTTCTCATTGATCCAACGCTCATAATTCGTATTCCAACTCATGGTCGTCCTCCCAGCTCTTATCATCAATAAAATAACATCTACTGTTATTTTATATGGAATTATCCTTCATGTCATGTTATATCATGAACATATGAAAAAACGATGAACAAAATAAAAAAAGCCGATACACGATCGGCTTTTTACTTATTCAGCATCAAGCGGTACGACTGCTTCATGGAATAGTCGGTCTAATTCAGTTTGATGTTTCTGTTTTGTCGCTTCATCCCAGCCAAAACGATCTGCCATATAGTCAACAACAGGCTGTGCATACGTTTTTGCCCAATTGATATTAAATAATAGGCTGCCTGTTCTTCTCAAGAAGAAATCGACAGGTGTTACAGCCAATTCTTCTTCGATCGCATAGACAAGTTCAGCCAACACATATGCGGGAATGTTTCGTTTGTCTGCTTCCCCTTGAAGCTGCTCTACACGCTTGAAGACATTGCTGACGTTTGAGCCATATTTCTCAGCTAATTTTTGTGCAATCGGTTCTGTCAAACCAACGGATGCTCCTTCTGCCGTTTTCGCTTGAACAAAGGATGCCATATTTTTCGAACCGCCTACATGCCCACCTGAAATTGGCATATGTTTCGTTTTACATGGTCCGAAATCTTTTCCAGTTTCCTCTTTCAGTCCATCACGTACAAGATTCACAATGTGTTCAGCCATTTTACGGTAACCTGTTAATTTACCGCCGGCAATCGTGATTAAGCCTGAAGATGATGTCCATACCTCATCTTTACGAGAAATTTCTGAAGGATCTTTTCCTTCTTCATGAATGAGTGGACGAAGACCAGCCCAGTTAGATTCAACGTCTTTTTCTGTAATATGAAGATCTGGGAACATATATTGAATGGCTTTGATCACGTAATCACGATCTGCTTTTGTCATACGCGGATGTTCCAGCTGTTTTTTGTAAACGGTATCTGTTGTTCCCACGTACGTTTTTCCTTCTCTTGGAATCGCAAAGACCATTCGTTTATCAGGTGTGTCAAAGTAGATTGCTTGTTTTAATGGGAAAACAGATTGGTCAAATACTAAGTGAATTCCTTTTGTATGTTGTAAATGTTTACCCTCTTTTGAGTGATCCTTGTCTCTTAGCTGATCGACCCATGGACCAGTCGCATTGACGATTTTTTTCGCATATACATCGTATGTTTTCTGTGTTGTGACATCTTCAATAACAACACCAACAACTTTGCCTTTATCATAAATAAATTCTTTTACTTTCGCATAGTTGACCGCTTCTGCCCCGAATTTCACAGCCTCTTTCATAACTTCAATTGTCAGACGTGCATCATCTGTACGGTATTCAACATAGTAGCCCCCGCCTTTTAAGCCATCCTTTTTCACAAGTGGTTCTTTTGCAAGTGTCTCTTTTGCACTTAGCATACTTCTGCGTTCACTATGCTTAACGCCAGCTAAAAAGTCATATACTCTAAGTCCGATTGAAGTTGAAAACTTACCGAATGTCCCGCCTTTATGCATCGGAAGAAGCATCCATTCTGGCGTTGTCACATGAGGACCGTTTTCGTATACGATGGCACGCTCTTTACCGACCTCTGCGACCATTTTTACTTCAAATTGTTTTAAATAACGAAGTCCACCGTGCACTAGTTTCGTTGAGCGGCTAGACGTACCTGCTGCGAAATCCTGCATTTCCGCAAGACCGACACGCATTCCGCGTGAAGCCGCATCAAGTGCCGTACCTGCGCCTGTAATACCCCCACCAATGATAAACACATCATATGGTTTTTTTGTCATGTCCTGAAGCATTTGTTCTCTTTCTAAGCTAGAAAAAGTCATCTCTTGTTCCTCCCATGTTGTACGGTAAAGAAAAAGAGACCGCAAACACCCAAAGCGTATTTCTACACTTCGGTGCATGCGGTCTCTCCAGTTCTCCAACCGTTCTATTAACTTACTTGAAGTATACCATACTTTTTGTTTATTTGAAAGCTTGAGCTGCTTTTACAGCCTTTTTCCACCCGCTGTATAACGAGTCACGGCTGTCTTCTTCCATTTTAGGTTCAAAGCGCTTGTCAAGGTTCCATTGTTTTGCAATGTCTGAACGGTCGTTCCAGAAGCCAACTGCTATTCCCGCAAGATAGGCCGCACCGAGTGCCGTCGTTTCATTAATTTCTGGACGTTCTACTGGTACATCGAGCAAATCACTTTGGAAGCCCATTAAGAAATCATTCTTTACAGCCCCGCCATCGACGCGCAATGTTTTAAGTGAGATGTTTGAATCTTTTTCCATCGCATCTAAAACATCTTTCGTTTGATAAGCAAGTGATTCTAACGTTGCACGAACAAAGTGCTCTTTAGAAGTACCGCGTGTTAAACCGAATACAGCGCCTCGGACATCACTATCCCAATATGGTGTGCCTAAACCAACGAATGCTGGTACGACATATACGCCGTCTGTTGACTCAACGCGCTCAGCATAAGCTTCACTGTCTTTTGAGTCTTTAAACATTCTAAGTCCATCACGCAGCCACTGGATCGCTGAGCCAGCAACGAAAATACTTCCTTCTAAAGCATATTCAACTTTGCCGTCAATGCCCCATGCAATCGTCGTTAACAATCCATGATCCGACTTAATTGCTTTTTCCCCTGTATTCATCAACATGAAACATCCTGTACCATATGTGTTCTTCGCCATTCCTTCTTCAAAGCAAGCCTGACCGAATAACGCAGACTGCTGATCTCCTGCCGCTCCTGCAATCGGAATATTTTTACCGAAGAAGTGATAGTCTGTTGTTTCACCATAAATGTGTGATGATGGTTTGACGTCTGGCAGCATGGAAGCTGGAACACCTAAGATATCAAGTAGTTCTTCATCCCATTTCAGATCGTAAATATTGAACATTAACGTTCTTGATGCATTTGAATAATCTGTCACGTGTGATTGACCGCCAGTCATTTTCCAAATGAGCCATGTATCAATTGTGCCAAACAGCAAGTCACCATTTTCTGCTTTCTCACGAGCACCTTCTACATTGTCTAAAATCCATTTCACTTTAGTACCTGAGAAATAAGCATCAATCAGAAGACCGGTTTTATTTCTAAACGTTTCATCGTGTCCTTGCGCTTTTAGCTCATCACATATACCCGATGTTTGTCGTGACTGCCAAACAATTGCATTGTAAACAGGTGCGCCTGTATGTTTATCCCAAACAACAGCTGTCTCACGCTGGTTCGTAATTCCGATACCGGCGATTTGATCTGCTTCAATTCCTGATTCGATTAAAGCAGTTGAAATAACTGATAGAACAGAGCTCCAAATTTCATTTGCATTGTGTTCTACCCAGCCTGGGTTCGGAAAATATTGATTGAATTCCTTCTGAGCTGTATGTGCAATTTTACCTTCTTGATCAAATAAGATCGCTCTTGAGCTTGTTGTCCCTTGATCTAATGCGAGAATATATTTTTCTTTTGCCATGGTGTTTTCCTCCCCTTACATACTTTCATTGACAGCATTTGTCTGGTTTTTCGTAGAAACATAGAGTCCTAACAATACCACAACTAAAATAACGCTTACAATCCAAAAGGCTGGTGTGACGTTCGCTTTAAAGGCTGCATTATAGAAAACACCGCCAAATGCACCGCCCAAAATTGGACCAACAACAGGAACCCAAGCATATTTCCAATTTGATGGACCTTTACCTGGAATCGGCAGAATGGCATGTGCGATTCTTGGACCTAAATCACGTGCAGGGTTAATTGCGTAACCAGTTGTACCACCTAATGAAAGACCAATCGCGACAATTAAGAAACCAACAATCAGCGGATTGACTCCGTCTGCAAATTTATTTGCACCAATCGCTAAAATTCCTACCACCAATACAAATGTACCAATGACTTCACTGAGCACGTTTGCAAAAGTATGCGGAATCGCAGGACCAGTTGAGAATACGCCTAGTTTTGCACCTGGATCGTCTGTCGCTTTCCAGTGTGGTAAGTAATGTAAGAAGACAATAATAGCTCCGAGTAATGCGCCAAGCATTTGACCGACAATATACATTGGAACATCAGCCCAAGGAAAACTTCCTTCTAATGCAAGACCTATTGTCAGCGCCGGGTTTAAATGTGCACCGCTGATTCCTCCAGTGGCATAAGCTGCAATCGCTACTGCAAATCCCCATCCGAAAGCGATTACAATCCAGCCGGACTGATAAGCAAGTGATTTCTTTAAACTGACTGCCGCACACACACCGCCTCCAAAAATAATCAGAAGCATTGTACCAACGACTTCACCCCAAAATGGTGTCATGAAAAATTCCTCCTCTGGTTCAGTTGCCATCCCCTATAAATGTGTAGAAAAGATAAAGAAAAAAGATCCACAACAAACATACTTTACATCAGGGTCATTTGTCACCTAGTAAAGCGTCGTTGTGGATCTCCGTTTCTCCATCACATGATATTAACTTAGTGCTATAGTATCAGAGGATGAAAACGTTGTCAATCAATTTTCACATTTTATCTTTTTCATTTTTGGAATGCTTTCCAAAGCTCTGTATTCGATGTGGTGACAGCTGTCGCCCCTGCTGCAAGCGCCCTTTCTACATCTTCTTTTGTTCGGATAAATCCTCCTGCAAATATTGGTATTCCAGCTCTTTCGCGCACTTCTGTAATTAAATCTGGCACGACACCCGGCAATACTTCAATAAAATCTGGACGATGTTTCCCGACAAACTCCATGCTTTTTTCCATCGCACTTGTATCAAGTAAAAACATTCGCTGGATGGCATATACCTTTTTCTGCTTGGCTTTTACTATGACAGAAGACCTAGTAGAAATAATGCCAGCTGGTTTCATTTCCTGACAAATAAATTCCGTTCCGTACTCATCATGTTTGATTCCGTGAATGAGATCGACATGGACAAACATTTTTTTATGATGTGCATTCGCCTCATTCATGATGCCCTTAAGCCGCCCTAAGTGAACATCTAGTAAGACCCCATATGTAAATGGACTTTTTAAAAATTCCTCAAATTGCTTCATATTGCGAACAGCAGGTAGAATGGGTTGATCATGAAAACTCATATGCCGTCTCCTTCTAATGTGTATTGGTTCTATCTTCTCCTTACAGTAATAGAATCGCATGTTTTTTTCAATACACCTAGTGTGCCCATTGACCATTCAGCCTAGCAGATCGATTCAGACCTGATCCTTTCATGGCATAGAAAAAAGCAGAGAAATCTCTCTGCTATAATTGTGCCATGCTTTCTTTTAAAGTATGAATAATGAATGAGGCGTCTTCATCAGTGATATTTAGCGGTGGGGCGAGCTGTGCCACGTTATTATAGCCAGCCACTGTATCGCCATTTTTCCCGATGATCAATCCTCGCTTTTTACATTCTGCAATCAATTGACCGACTACACTTGGATCAGCTGGCTTTTTTGACGCCTGATCCTGCACAAGCTCAATCCCAAACAGCAGACCTTTTCCTCTCACATCACCGACAAATGGATGCTCTTTTAACTCTTGCAAACGTTCGAGCATGTCTTGGCCAAGCGTGCCTGACCGCTCCACTAATTGCTCGTTTTCCATGATCTCTAGGTTAGCAAGCGCAACCGCACAGGAAGCAGGGTGACCGCCAAATGTATTCACATGCCGTAGCCTGTCATACGTATCTTCTCCTGCATACGCTTCATAAATGTCTCGTTTCACGCACGTTGCAGATAGCGGTAAATATCCACTTGTGATCCCTTTTGCCATGGTGATGATATCTGGCTTCACTTCCTCATGCATAAATCCAAACCGCTTTCCTGTCCGGCCAAAGCCGCATATCACTTCATCTACAATGAGAAGCGCTCCATGGGCTTCACAGATATCTTTGACCTTCTTCAAATACCCTTTTGGCGGCATTAGGATACCTCCGCCCGTAATGATCGGCTCCATAATGACCCCAGCTATCGTCTCACTTAGTTCCCACGTCATGGCCTGATCTATTGCCGCAGCACTTGCCAAGCTCTCTTGATCTTCAGGATGCCGGTACATATCAGGCGGTGCGACATGGATAAACCCCTGCCCTAACGGTTCATATTTGTACTTACGCTGCGCTTGACCCGTTGCGGCTAGAGCTGCTGCTGTGTTGCCATGATACGATCGATATCGAGAAATAAATTTTGTGCGTGTACTCTCTCCCTTTTGCGCATGATATTGTTTGGCAATCTTAAATGCCGCTTCATTCGCTTCAGAACCACTGTTAGAAAAGAAGATCACATAGTCCCCGTCTAGCCATTCATTGAGCTTCTCAGCCAGCTGAATCGCTGGCACATGGCTTTGTGTCAGTGGGTAGTAAGGCATCGTATTTAATTGCTTATACGCCGCTTCTGCAAGCTCTTTACGTCCATATCCGGCATTTACACACCACAACCCTGACATCCCGTCTAAATAGCGATTTCCATGAATATCTGTCACCCATGCGCCTTCTGCCTCATGAATCACCATACTTTCATTTTCTTTGTTTGTCCCTTTCATATGATGCCAAATGAACTGATCATCTTTCGCCTGAAGATCTTGTGCGTTATGTGTTTTCATCTTCCCACGCCCCCATGTATCCGTTTTCATCATAAAAGAAACTTAAACCGGTCCTGCATATGACCTCTCCATTCATTATATGGATAAAAGTGAGGCATATGAAACTGAAACAAGACCGCCCGTGTCGTTACTCTCATTATAAAAAAGGGGCCAGACACATTACATTAGACAGATCGTCAACTGATTGAAAAGAACCATGAGACACTCTACTTGATCCCTCGGCAAAATCTAACATATACCGTTAATGGCGATTCCCCTGTAAAAATTCATAAGCAAGGATCGCAAATTCAAGCGCTTGACGTTTTGGCGCTTGCATCATATCCCCACCAAGTAAAGCATGAAGCTTATCCAATCTGTGATAAAGCGTTTGCCTCACAATATAGAGCTGGCTTGCGGTTTCTTTTTTAGAACCGTTTGTCTGTAAAAAGATATTCAGCGTCTGATAGAGCCTGCCGCTATTTTGTTTATCAGATAAAATCACCGGCTCTAAATACTCTTTCACCATGCATTCTAATAACCCGCTTTCTTTCATGACAGGCATCAACCGAAGCATATGTAAATCTTGATAAAATGGGCTTTTTATCCGTTGCGGCATCACTTTCTTTAAATGCAGCACTTCTTTCGCTGCTTGAAAACTTTTTCTCATGTGCTGAAATTGCTCACAATATGAACCGATTCCATAATTGATGACTGCCTCGCCGGGCTTCTCACGGTCATATAATTGCGTGATGTCGTTTGCCGCTTTTTCTGCACGCTCTTTCCAGTCCTCAACTTTTCTTGTATTCAATAAAATAAATAAGGTTTGTCCTTGATGCTCGTACACAATCAAATAGAAACCAGCACGCTGAAAAATAGAACGGCAAGAGACAAGAAAATAAAGATTCCCTGCGATTTCTTCTATTTGGTGGTTTTTTTGAAAGAGCATCACCACACAGCCGGTCGGTTTTTTCAGTCCTTCTGTTTCCTCAAGGTGTTCTATGATTTCTCTTTCTGTATGCTCTTCATGAAACCATTTTTGCAGCCATTCATTCTCTTTTGTCTTCTTCAGCTCTTCTGTATACAGCTCTCTTAATGTTTGCTGGGCAAGGGCATTTGCTCCTTTATCCATCACAAGCAGTTCAAATTCCGAGAGCGTGTTCGATTGATGAATGAGGACGAGGTCTGCAAAGGTTTGTTTGAGTGCAAGGACTTGTTTTTGCGTCACTTCATATCCTTTTGGTAATGAAGCATACTGCAAATAATTCATCACAAGCTCTTCTGTTTGTTTGGAAGAATCACATAAAATAATCGGTTCACCTTGAATAGGGATCAACAAAAGAATCCCTCTCACGTGCTGATACACTTGATCCAAAATATCCATCTGCGGATGAGGGGTCAATAAAAGCTCATTCAACTTGGACGACAGTGTTTCTAAATCCGCCATCATCTGATACTGACGTTCAATCATCATCGTATGGAGATGCTGTGTAATATTGACGAACTTCACTTCTTTTGTAAACAGAATAAGCGGAAAATCACGTTCTTCTGCATAAATAATCAGTTCTTCTGGCACATCAAACCGGAGCGGTACAAATTCAATACACAAGCCAGCCGCACCTGAGTCAATCAACTGTCTTAAAAACGCCTGAAAGACTTCCAATTGATCATGGAAGCCTGCGGCCGTCGTTAAGATCAGCTCGCCTCCGTTTAACAAATCCTCTACAGCAGGCACTTCAAGTACATGTACCCATTTTACCTGCCGAAACAATCCCTTTTCCCCAGCTAACACTTTCGCATGCGTAAAATGCTTCGTTTTTAACACATCACTTACTTGAAAATGAACATCTACATTCATTCATAAGTCCCCCTTTGTTTGCCGTCCCCTATCCCAGAGGGTGCATGGATAAAATCCATAATAAAACAGGTAAAGTCACAATACTTAAAATCGTACTGAGAAATGTCGTGCTTGAGACAAACTCAGGTTTCGTTCGAAATTGCACAGCCATCAACGTGGTATTCGCCGCAGTCGGCATCGCTGCAACTAAAATCATAATTTGTTTCACCAAATCATCTACCGGTAAAATAAGCGTAAAGCCGAATGCGATGAGTGGTGAGATAAACAGCTTCAGCAGCACCGCATAGGAAATATTACGATAATCCACTTGTTTAAAAGAAATCACTGCGAGCTGCATACCTAAAATCAGCATAATCGTTGGTATCGCTGCATCCCCGACCAGCTGAACACCTGTCATAAGCTCTTTAGGTAATGAAAGGTCAATGAGCTGAAATAATAGACCAAGAAGAGCCCCATAAGCAACCGGCATACGCAGCACTTTTTTTAGAACGACCTTCAAGTCTCCCGCGTCCTCTCCACCTTTTGCTGCATAATACATGCCGATCGTACTCATGACGAGCTGTTGAAGGACCATTAGCACAATCGCAATATCTAAACCAGCTGCTCCAAAAACAAGAAGGACAACAGGCGTGCCGTAATTTCCATTATTCATAAATGCTGATGACAAAATCATGGCACAATACGTTTCATTCGAATACCCGTAAATTCGAGATAAAATGAAGACACATAAAACAAGTGAAAGACAAAGCCCTACGACAAATATAGATAAGTACACATAGTCCATCGATACTTTATTTTGATAAAAGGTTTCAAATGCAAGAAATGGTGACATTAAATATAAAGACATTGATGAGAGCGTATGTATATCAAAACCAATTGTCTTCTGCCCAATATACCCTATAAGGAATATGCCGAACACTGGCATTAAGACAAGTAAAAACTCCATGCAGCACCTACTTTTCTCTAGATGAATTCCTTCTTTTTTACCCTCTTATCATACCACTGATCATCAATAAAAAAGAAGCACCCTTATGAAAGGTCGCTTCTCTCCTCATCCATATAAAACACTTCCCATAAATGACCATCACGATCCTGAAAGCTCCAGCCATACATGAAATCATGGTCTTGTTTTTCCTTAAACGGTGAACCACCAGCTGCGATCGCACGCTCTACAAGCTCATCAACCTCTTCCCTCGTCTCGACCTGTAAAGAGATAATGACCTCTGCGCCATTTCTAGCATCTACCAATTCCTTCTCTGAAATGGATTGGAAATGCTTAAGTGATAACAGCATGACTGTGATCGTCTCATTCATCACAAAACAAGCAGCATGTTCATTCGTCAGTTCTTGTTGAAAGTCAAAACCTAGCTGTTCAAAGAAATCCTTTGACTCATTTACATGCTTAACCGGCAAATTGATATACAGATGTTTAGATTCTCGCCCCATATCCCTCTCCCTTTGTAAAACATCATTTCCATTCAGTATATTCGTCTTTTCATTTGGCATCCCTTTGTCGCATGAAAAAATAAGCGGTAAGCCCCATTACCTTATTTTAACAAAAATGTATAATAAATCTCGTGCACAATACTAAATGAACTAGGAGGTTTTCTTAATGAAAACAATCGCAAAATCTTTGATGCTCTCCACCTCTGTCCTTTTATTCGCTTCACCTATTACTCAAACAGCTGATGCTGCATCTATTCAAACGAAGCAGGTGACAGCAGAAAGTGATTTTCAGCTTCCTTCAACAACAGACACCATTAAACAAAACATCGAACAATCTTTCCAAAAACAAGAAAAGTGGCTACAAAAGTTAGAAGTGATTGCCGGACAAGAAAAACGTGAACAATTTGAACAGTTTTTCAACCAGCATGTAGGACCTGATTTAAAAAATCTTTTAGAAGAGTCTGATCTTACATGGAAACAAGTAGAAAAAACGATTTATCAATCTCTTGTTAAATCAGACGTTCCATTTTTAGCTGCCAAAAGCATTGCCCATTTTGCTACAGTGGCATTAAAGAAAATGTAAACATACAGAAAAGCGCCTCGCATAACTGCGGGGCGCTTGTTTTGGTTATTTCTTATATTCAATATGGTACACGTCTCTTCTTCGGTCTTTCAGCTGACGAACCGTCCCATCTTGACGCTGCCTTCTTAATATTTCTAAGTCGACATCACCGACAACCACCATTTCAATATTCGGGTTGCATTCTCCTACAATGCCATCTCTTGCGAATTCAAAATCAGATGGTGCAAAGATGGCTGATTGTGCATATTGGACATCCATGTTTTCTGTTTGCGGAAGGTTTCCGACCGTTCCAGAAATGACCGTATATATCTGATTTTCAACCGCTCTCGCCTGCGCACAGTAACGCACACGTAAATAGCCTTGACGGTCTTCTGTACAGAATGGAGTGAATATAATTTTCGCTCCTTTGTCAGCTGCAATTCGAGCAAGCTCAGGGAATTCAATATCGTAGCAAATTTGGATCGCAATTTTACCGCAGTCCGTATCAAATACCCGGACTTGGTCACCAGCTGAAATCCCCCACCATTTTCTTTCATTCGGCGTGATATGCAGCTTATATTGCTTTTCAATCGTTCCATCACGTCTAAATAAATAGGCGATATTATAGATTTTCCCTTCCTCTTCAACGAAATGAGAACCACCAATGATATTAATGTTGTACTTGACCGAGAGATCTGTAAACAAATTGATGTAGTCCTCAGTATATTCTGTGATCCGCTGCACTGCTAGACTTGGTGATCTCTCTTCTAAATATGACATAAGCTGCGTTGTAAAGATTTCCGGGAAAACGGCAAAGTCAGCTGACGCATCTGATGCCACATCCACGTAATACTCCACTTGATTCATAAACTCTTCAAAGGAATGAATTTGCTTCATTGCATATTGAATGACACAAATACGTACTGGGAACGCCGATTTATAATATCTTTTCGATTGCGGGCGATAATCGACATTGTTCCATTCCATTAGCGTTGCGTACGTGCTGGAAGCTTTATCATCCGGCAAGTAATTCGGATTGATCCGCATCAGGCTAAATTCATTTAACAGCTGAAAAGATAGCACAGGATCATAAATTTGGTGCAGCATAACTTGCTCTACATATTGGCGAGGCGTCATTTCCTCTTGATATTTATGATAATTCGGGATACGTCCGCCAATAATGATGCTTTTTAAATTTAATCTTCTCGCTAAGTCTTTTCTTGCTTCGTATAAACGATGACCGATTTTCATCCGGCGGTACTCAGGACTGACCATTACTTCAATTCCGTACATATTCATCCCATCTGGATTATGGTTTGTGATATATCCATCATCTGTGATGTCCTGCCATGTGTGACGATCATCGTATTCATCAAAGTTAATTAATAAACTTGAACATGAGCCAATGATTTCTCCCTCGAATTCCGCACAGAACTGGCCTTCTGGGAAATGTTCAAGGTGGCTTTCAAGGTGCTCTTTTTTCCAAGGGTCCATGCCTGGAAAGCATACCTCTTGCAATGTGATGATTCGGTCGATATCTTCTTCTCTAATATTTCGAATCACCATTCTTTTTTCAAATCGCGTTAAATCTAGTTTTTCTGCCATGATGTATTGCCCCCTTACTGATCCTCTTTTTCAAGCTGATGGAATAGCTGGAGCAATTCGATTTCAGCCATGGATTCTAATCTCGCGTCATATTCTTCAAACTGCAGTGTGCTCGTCACTTTATTTGGCACGATGACACATTTCATACCCGCTCGTTTGGCAGCGATTGACCCATTCACAGAGTCCTCAAATGCCACGCAATCTTTTGGCTCAACGCCTAAGCATTGTGCGGTTTGCAAATAAAGTTCTGGGTGAGGCTTCACTTCTTCCACATCGTCTGACGTGCGGATACATTCAAAGTAATCGAAAAGTCCAATTTGTTTCAGGTGATCAGACACCCATTTATAATCTGAGCTGGAAGCAAGTCCAATCTTAATTCCAAGCTCCTTTGCCGCTTCTAAATAAGCTTCTACACCAGGTCTTGCTGCTTCGTCCTTCATTCTCTTTTGAAAACGTGAACGCCGATCTTCTGTGAGTGCCTCATGATCTAATGTCTTTCCTAACTGCTCTTCCAAATATTCAAAAGGCTTAAAACCTGCCTGCGTTCCAATCACATTTCCCCATACAGACAGAGGCAACTCCGATTCATGCTCCGCAAACATTTCCTGCAGAACCTCATATTCATGTGTTTCTGTATCTAAAATTAATCCATCAAAATCAAATATAATCGCCTTTACCAAAGAGGCCACTCCTTTTTTCCGAAAGTCTGAAATATCTTCCATACTGCTATCATATCGTGAATAAAATTGACTTTCAAAGATGAATGTCTGCTAAAATGATTATGTATAAAAGGAGCCTGCATCGTTTTGTCAGGCTCCTGTCATGTTCGATTCTTTCTGCAAGAGATCCAAGCGCTCCGATTCGTGGAGAATAGACATTGTTGAAAAAGAGCGGAATTGGTATTACAGATCTTGAAGGTTTCTCCGTTCCCTTAAAAATAGTATGTGCGACGACCTTGTAAGTTAACAAGGAAGTTCACACCAACTTTTACGCATTTTGAAGGTGACGGCCTGCAAAATCATCTAAATCAAACGGGAAAGAAAAGCCGCACGCATTAACTTGTTCACGGTTGAGTTCAAATAACTCACGGTCTCGTTTTGTGATATGTCGCTTCGGCTTTAAAATAATGGTATGTAATAGCTGAAGACCTGATAAGATACGAAAAGCATCATCCATTGTCCCGTTATACACACCATCAATGAATGTAAGCGGGGATTGTTTTTCCTGCTCTTCTCCATTAACAGAATGGGTTAAAAGATCTTCAATTTCCTTTGATACTTCTTCAATTGCCTGCTCCTGAAGGTCTGTCGCAGCTTTCATTAATCTCACGTGGCATCTACCTCTCTGTCGTTATTACTCCATTCAGAATAGCACAGAAAAAAAGTCATTCGCTAAGGTAAGTGTTTCCTATATATACCCAAAGAGAGGACGAATATCATGATCATAAAAGGACACACGCTCTCACTAAAAGTAGGTGAGCAGCAAAATGGCATTTCCTTAAGTCAATTTTTAAAAGAGGAAGTGTCTGCCTCTAAACCGATTATCCATTTTTGGATGGAGCACCAAAAAGTCCGTCTCAATCAAAAACCTGCACACCATGCTGCAAAAGTGAGTACAGGTGATCAGATTCTCATTGATTTATTTGAGACGGAAGAAAGTGATGTGACGCCAGAATACGGTGAATTAGAGGTACTCTTTGAAGACGAGCATTTATTAGTTGTCCAAAAGCCTGCTGGAAGACCGACGCATCCAAATGAAAAAGGACAAACAGGTACGCTGGCGAATCTAGTCGCTTTCCATTTTCAAGCAAATGGAGAAGAAAAGCGGGTCAGACATATACATAGGCTGGATCAAGACACAAGTGGCACCGTCATTTTTGCCAAACACAGGTTGGCACATGCTGTACTCGATCAAATGCTTTCAAAAAAAGCAATTAACAGAACGTATCTTGCCATCGCACAAGGACTGTTTAAGAAAAAGAAAGGAACGATCCAAGCAGCCATTGGACGTGATAAACACCATGCCGTCAGAAGGAGGGTTTCTCCTACTGGTCAAAGCGCCAAGACTCATTATGAGGTCTTCCATCTCAATAAACGTTTACAGATGACGGCCGTTAAGCTGCGATTAGAAACAGGCAGAACGCATCAAATTCGGGTCCATCTTAGCAGTCTCGGGCATCCTTTAGCTGGCGATACATTATATGGCGGGAAGCGTGACCTGATAAACAGATGCGCCCTTCATGCCAAACAAGTAGACATGAACCATCCATTCACAGGTGAAAAGCTGACGATAGAAGCACCGCTCCCACCTGATATGGCTGAATTAATGGACAATATGTAGAAAAAAGAGCCTGATCATACAGGCTCTTTTGACGTTAGACAGATGCTCTTTTCGCATAAATAATGTACCGCTCTGGTGCGTTGCCGACAAAATGAAATGGATAGCATGTGGTTAACACAAGCTCTTCTTTTTTATTTTGTAAGGTAATAATGGATGTATCATGCTGATCCACAATTTTCGTATGCGTGATTTCATAAACAAACTCACCATACGGTACAGTGATTTTCAGCTGATCCCCAATATCCAGTTCACCAGTCCGGCGGAAGACCGTATCCCTGTGTCCCGACAAAACGATTTGTCCATTTTGATCAGGGTAATAACTGCCTTTATAATGACCGACGCCTTTGGCAAGGTCGTCCGCATCTGTCCCTTCAACAATCGGCAAATCGGCTTTTAATTTCGGAATGGTCAGGATGCCAGAGGCTTTCCCCATTTCAGGTGAAAATTTTTCCTTTGTCATCCCTTGATCAGTTTCTACGACCTTCTTTGCTTCCTCTAACGAATGTGCTGTTTGTAAGTGAGTAGAAGCGATTTGCCAGATTCCCCAGCCAAGCACCACAATTCCCGCTGACATGACAATCACTGCAAGCCATTTTTTCATGCGTTAACTCCTTTGTCTTTGCTGATGATTCTTTAGCTTGCTGCTGCCTTTTCTTCTTGTTTCGCTTGTTGAATTCGGCCCTCTTTTTGATACACAATAGAAGCTCCCTCGAAGCTCTTTACAAAAGCGACCGTTGCTTCTAAATCTTCTGGGCCTGTTTCCGGATTTTTCCCTAGCCGCCCAATCGGTGCATACTTACTTCCAGTGGCAGTCGCCATGAAGTTGTTCACTGTGAGTGTATACGTTTTATCGAAATCAACGGAAGAACCATCAGACAGTTTTAAGTCGACTACTTTATATGTTAACGGATCGTACGAATAAGAAAAGCCTGAAATACTATAATCTGGTCCAAATTGAGGAGATATTTGAGCTTCAATGATATCAACTAAATCTTTCCCCTTGATGTCCAGCTTCACTAACACATTTCCAAATGGCTGAATATTAAAGAGGTCTCCCCAAGTAATCGGTCCTTTTTCGAGATTTTGTCTGATCCCGCCGCCATTCATCATGGCAAAGTCACTTTTCATTGAATATCTCATGCCATCCGCAATGAGGTTGCCAAGTGGTGTATCACCATCATTGGAATAGCCACCTTCCATCTTGACGCCAGCTTCTCCAACAACCTCACTAATAATCGGCTCCACTTCTTTTCCGTAATGGGCTAAAATGTCCGCTGCTTCCTGATCCTTTTCAATACCAGCCTGGTCTACATACTGGATGTTTGCACTCTTTTTGACAATATCTTTTGTTTTCCGGTCAAGTGTGACATTGACTTCTCCAATTGCCTTTCCGTATTCAAAGGCTTGGACAATTAATTTTCCATTCACTTCTCCATTGACCACTTCGTGATTATGGCCAGCGAAAATGACATCAATTTCGTCATCACCTTCTTTGGCGAGCCTTGCGCTTTCTCCAGTAATGGTATCACCATTTTGAGAGGCGGTCATATGAGCCAGAACTGCGATCGCTTTAATCCCTTTTTGCTTTAATTCTTTCGTTGCTTCATTGACAGCTTTGACTTCATCAGTAAATTGAATATCTTTAATTCCTTCTGGCATGACCATTCCTGCCGCTGATGTTGTCACTACCCCGATAAAAGCCACAGGAATTCCTTCGACATCCATGATTTCATAGGCCGGTAAAAGTGGTTTGCCAGTGTCCTTGTATTCGCAGTTTGCACAAACAAGCGGGAAGTTCTGCCCATCGTATCCTTTTGTGCCTTTCGGGTGATCTCCACCTTTTAAGATGCGCAATAATTCATCTACACCTTCATCAAACTCATGGTTGCCGACAGTCCCAACATCAAAGCCGATGTTCTCCATTAGTTCAACCGTTGGTTCATCTTGTAAAAGAGAAGAAACCGGCGAGCTTCCGCCTATCATATCTCCTGCATGAACTGTCAGTGTATTTTTTTGCCCAGCTTGCTTTTGTTTTATATAAGCCGCCACATAATCCATCCGTCCATATGTTCCTTTACTGCCATCACCTTTTACATCCAGCTCATATTGCTGATCAATTTTCCCATGCAAATCATTCATGCTTAAAATGGTTAATGGAACTTCACGGGTTGATTCTGACGCCTGATATCCAGCCTGCTCTGCTTCTTCTTTAGAAGCAAAAAAGATACGTTTATCCACATCGATCTCATTCCAGCTGTCAGGTGATACGTAGGTTTTTGCAGATGAATCACCCACATAACGTGTGAGCCCTTTTTTCTGCTCGCGTGCTCTAAATTCAAACGGCTGTTCTAGAAGAGGATCTTCTTTATTCCAAATACCAAGCCCTTTTTTCTTGGCATCTTTCACTGCTTGCTGGAACATCTGATACTCTTTTTCATCTCCAACAGGCCAGATGAAATAAGTAGGGGCATATCCTTTTTTCACAAGCTCTAGGTTCGTATTCAGCCCTTTTTTGGTTTTGACTTGAGCTAAAAGACGTCCATATCCATCCTTTGCTTCCGGGCCAATCTTTAATGTGACTCGATCACCGCTTGAAAGAAGCGTTTTTAAATAATCCGTCGCTTTTTGTCCAAAACGCAGCTGGTTTTGATCTAATTCATTTTTTGGCTTGTGGTAGGTTTCTGGTGTGTCCATATTCACGAAGCGTACCTTTGTTGTGCCGAGCACAGGCTTCTTCAAATGAATGGTATCTCCATCCACAACACGATCTACCGTTGCCTCGTATTCTTTTTTGATTTTTGGCGGCTTTGGCTGGTTCTTCAGCAATTTGACATCGGTTTTGTGTCTTGGAAATACTTGCAGCGTATCGTATCTGCTTAAAACGCCAGTAAACTCATACCATTTTCCGGTCTTCACTTGATCAATGGCACCCGTATCAACCATGACTCTAAGGACTGTGCTATGATATTTTTTATCTATGATGACCACATTGTATCCACCGCCAGCCGGCTGATCTGGCGCTTGTTCTACATAGCCTTTTACCTTCACTAATCTTCCTTCATATTTGCTTGCCTGATCCGATTCCAATTGTTTAATGGAAACTTTCTTTGGCGAAGGCAATGGCTGATTCACAGCATCTATCTTCAGACGATCTTGATCTGGCACAATTTCAACAAGCCCTTTATAAGTCGTCACCTTGCCAGTCACCGTGACCTTCATGCCTGCTTTCAGTTCTGGAAAATTCTTAGGCTGCGCAGAATAAATATTGAGACCAGCTGTTTTGTCTTGAATATATGTTGATAGTTTCCCATTCCCTATAGCGGATTGATCTGCTGTTACGATTCCGCTCACTGTTACCGTTTCTCCTATCAGTTTTCGGGCTTTTTTTATGTTCATCGGCTTTGTTTGTTTCCATAAAGTCTCCTTTTTCTCAGAAGAAAACGTCTCAGCTGTCATCATACTAGGCAGTAAAGATTGCAGACTAAATATCACCAAAATCAAACAACAGACCATTCGAATGGATTGTATACGTTTCATTAGATTTCTCCCCTTTGAACTTCATCTCTTCTATTGTACAAAGCAATTATTGAGAATGGATGGATTTCATGTAAAGCTGATCTCAATTACTTGGAAACGTAATAATCACACGTGTCCCTTCAAAGCTTTTGCTCTCAAAACGAATGGTACCGCCATGGCTTTCAATAATCTTAATGGTCATCATTAATCCAAGACCCGTGCCTTTTTCTTTCGTTGTGTAAAAAGGTTCACCTAATTTCCCAATCTCGTCTTCTGGTATGCCCTTTCCTTGGTCTTCAAATATCAGCATCATTTGGTCGTTTTTCAATAATGAAGTCACTTGGATCACACCTGTTACTCCATCCATCGCTTCAATTCCATTTTTAAGAATGTTAAGGAACACTTGTTTTAGTTCATTTGGAATGCCTTGAATATGTGGCAGAGAGGGCGCCAGATTCTTTTGAATCGACACTCCTTTTAAGACCGCCTGAGATTCAACGACCATAATGACTTCTTCGAGCAGAAGATTCACATTCACCGGTTCAAATTTAACAGATTTGCTTCTAGAGAGCACAAGGAATTCGTTAATAATAGACTCAAGCCGATTAAACTCTGACATCATCACATCGGCATAATCCTTCTGATACTTTTTACTTTGAATCATTAGCTGTAAAAAGCCTTTTAACGACGTAAGTGGGTTACGTATCTCATGGGCAATACCAGCTGCAAGCTGTCCAACTGCTGACAGCATTTCAGACTTCATCAGCATTTTCTCAGACTGTTTTTGACTTGTAATATCCTCCGAAATCCGCATGACAGTAGACTGCATTTTGTCAGGGTCATCGATTCGGTGTAAAGAGACTCTTTCCCATCGCTCACGCCCTGATAAGTCCTGAAAATACAACTCACCTGTCCAGCTGCCATCTCTTAAACACACGTCCCATTGTTTCACTAGATCATCACATTGACACAACGCATAATAGACAGAAAAAATATCTTTTCCGATCAAATCATATTCATGCTGCTGTACAAACTGACAAAAGCGCTGATTGACACACTGAATAACACCTTCTCCCGTTGCAACCACAATATGAATATGGCTGTTATCAAGTGCTGTCACCGCAAGATGAAGAGCCTGCTTCAATTTCGTCATTTCGGTCATTTTGATCCAGGTCATCACCGCTCCCTCGCGATCTTGATCATAGAAAGGTGTCATATGAACCGTGAATTGTTCTCCTTCGTTCGTTTCAATTTCACGTTCGATCACGCGCCTATCTGAAATGACAGATTGAATATCATGATAGAGCATTTCCTTCGATAACTTCTTCACCATCGACTGAAACGTTTGCTGGTGCCGGGTTTGAGCTGAAGTGAATAAAGAGGTAGCTGTAGGAGTGTGATAGCGAATATTCATTTCCCGGTCCACAAACAACGTGGCAAGTTCTGGCTTCACAGACGGCCGGTACAGTTCTTCTCTTGTCACCTTTAAGTTGTTGATGATATTAATAAAATGCTCGTTTGTTTTCTCGCGCACTTCTATTTGCTTGTTTTTTTCTTTTAATTGAGCCCTTGCTTCTTGCTCCTTTTGTTTGACCTCATTGAGCTCGTTTTCTAAATCGACAATTCGCTGTTGATAAACCGAATTCTGCTCTAACATCCCTTTGTCCCTGCCGTTCTTTTGATTTTTTCCTCTCTCACTCTTCCGAATGAGAATGACGTATACTCCTTTAAAACGGCGATCAAAATGTTTCACTGTAAAATCTGCATACTGCTTTCTTCCATTTTCCGAAATGAGGACATGTTGAAAGACAACCTCAGTCTCTTCAGTCCACACCTTTTGAAAGCTTTGACTTAGTATCTCTTTCATATAATCAGGGGTTACATATTCACATAATTCATCTGAGACTTCTGCATGCGCTAAGAAAGAATAGGCACCGTTTGATATCGCGAGAATTTTCTCGCAATCGTCTATGATGAAACATGCATCATACTCCTGCTCTACTTCTTTCATATATTGGACAGCTCGTTTTTTTAACTCCGTATGACCTGCATTGTATTTAGGAACGTTTGAGTGGGTGTAAATGTTCCACTTTTCATTTAACAAATGAAATAAACGAGGGATATTGGGTACCTTTTCATTCGGTCCTAATATCAACATCCCTTGATCCTTTAGTGCATATTGGAATCGAGATAAGACTCGTTTTTGTACTTCTGGCTGGAAGTACATCAGAACATTTCGGCAACTGATAAAATCGAGGTGGATAAAAGGTGAATCGATCAATAAATTGTGAGGAGCAAAGACAATATGTTTTCTAAGCGACTGCTTCACAATAAAAGCGTCACCTTTTTTTTCGAAATATCGCGCCCTCCATTTTTCTGGCATCCGTGCCATAGATTCAAGCGAATAAACTCCTTTGCTTGCACTTTGAATGGCTTTCCGGTTGATGTCTGTTGCAAACACTTGAAGTTCAATGGACACTTGTCTTCGTTTCATTTCTTCTAAAAATAACATCGCAAAAGAATAGGCTTCTTCACCTGTAGAACATCCTGCAATCCAAATTCGGCATCGAGATTTCCCATTTTTTAATGTATTATCAATGATCGACGGAATGATGTGATGTTCACATACTCGAAAGGCTTCCATATCTCTAAAAAAGGAAGTCGTGCCGCTTAAAAGCTGTACATGCAGGCGATCAAGCTCATCTGGTTCTCTCTCTAATAAACGATCGTACTCGGACAACAAGGAGATCGATTGGTTCGCACTCCTCATTCTTTTTTGAATGACAGAGAGCAGTCTGCGCTTCTCATAGGTTGAAAATGCAATTCCTTTATGCATTTCAAGACGTTCAATGATTCTGATCAAAAAAGGGTCTGCAACATCTGTATGCGGAACGTTGATGATGTTGGCTATATATGACGCAAGTGCAGAAGGGTCTTGAAATGTTTGATGATACATACGATCAAACCCACTATTTGTCTCACTGCACGATATGGCTGTACCGCCTTGCTCAACGATTTGAAGCAGACCACTTCCTACACAATAGCCTTTTTGAAAAAAGATCGCATAGGCCTCTTCCTTTTGCACATTGGCAAGTGACTGAAACAACGAATTCACAGCACACGCCTTGTTTGTAGGATGCTGCTCTGTTATGTGTAGCCGTTTGTCTTCTGTCAATGTCACAGCTGCATGCTGCGGACAAACATAAATCGTATTTTTCATGACTTTCTCACCATGCTTAATCGGCTTTGCCCGGTAGCCAATCGGTAAAACAAGTGCTTCCAAATCAGTTACACAATCGCCTGTCACATGATTTTGCACAACAATAAAAGAGGCATTTAATTCATGCGGAAATGATTGAAAAAAAGCCTCAAGATGATGCTGTTCAAACGGCGAAACACCGATGCCAATCACTGGTGCCTGCACATGTTCGTCTTCTATCAAACGATTAATGATTTTGTCCTGCATCTGGTACCCCCATGTTCATTCGTCTGATACATTTTTTCGACAAAAAGGAAGAAAACCCTCTAATTGTAAATAATGTTTTTTGCATGAAAGGAGGAAAACTTCCTCACATTAAAACAGACTGTATAAAACAGAAGGAGGATTCTTTATGCAAAACGATCAGCAACCAAACGTTCAAGGACATGTCCAGCAGCCCCAATTCAATCATGGCGGGCATGAGTTATTTGATTTACATGAGGTATTAGCAGGGACCATTAATATTTTGGATCAATACATGATCTTTCGGCAATTTATCCAAGATCCCGCATTATCCGACATGTTAGATCGACAATATCAATTTGTATTGTCCCAGTACAACGTCACGGTAGATTGCTTTTCTACTGGTCAAAAGCCTAGTGAAGAAACATCTACTTATATGATGAACGAACAGACACAGGTGACATACGGAATAAAACCATCTCAGCCTAAGAAGCCAAATCAATCATTACAGGATGTAAAGGATGCGGGAATTACAGGGCATATGCTTGGTCTCGTGAAATCTCATGCTGGATTACTCTCAATGACTGCATTAGAGGTCACAAACCCTGTGGTACGACGTGTGCTTGCAGCGCAAATCCCGAACTTTATTGAAATGGCGTATGAAATTTTCTTATATCAAAACAAACATAGCTATTATCAAGTTCCGCAGCTTACAGCTCAAGATATGCAGGCGATGACATCTACATTTGCCCCTATGCAGGGACAAGTGCAGATGCCGCCGAGCAAAGCCAACCAGCAAAAACCGCTTCATTAAATAAAAACAACGGCCGACCTATTTACAGGTCAGCCGTTTTTTCTTTGATAATTCAGTTTAAATTGCTCTTCAAAATCTGTGAGACGTTGTCCTGTCGCTTGTTCAAACCCTCTATCAAAACGACTAGTTTTCGCCGTTTCCTCCATGATCTCATGTATGACATCTCGTCCATAAAGCTGCACAAGCTCATAGATCATATAGTAGCTTTGTAAATAAACATCTGTCTCATACGTCGTGCGAGATTCTTGCCAGTCTTGATCAGAATAAAGAGATTTAAAAGGAATGACGTCAAACCGTTCAGACGTGGCGTTCAGCACATCATAGGCCGTCCATTCTGCTGTTCCTTCATGGAACCAAAGAGGAAAGACGACTGGAGATACATTGTATGCATGCACCTTTTCATAGAAAACAAAATGGGCATACTCATGAATGAATAACGTGTTGAAAAAGTATAAAGGCAGTGTCTCTTTCTTCAACAATTCTTCCCGTTTATCTGGGTATAATCCAATCATATGATCAACATCAGAATAAAAACCTGTAATATGCTTGATACCGGCAAATTGCTCAATCGTCTCTTTATCATCAAAATAAATGATATCTAACGGTTTATCAGCTTCATACTGAAACACTGACATCGTCCTCTTCTTTGCCTGCTCAAGCGCTTCTATGGTCAGATCGACAAAGGCGCCCTCATCCTCTGCATAGTAGATTCGAATATGTTCATAGACTTGCTTATTGAGTCCTTCCGTTAAGACCGTTTTAGGCGAAGAATGCTGCTCTAGATATTGCTCTGCCAGCTGGAACGCTACATAAATCAAGTACGCAGTGAACGCATAAAAAATCAAACCTGCTGCAATCATTCCGCTTACAAGTTTTTTATGAATTAATGACGGTTTTGCTTTCATTTACTCCCCACCTGAATTCATCCTGCAACCTCTTTCTCTTTCTATGAAAAAACAAAGATCAACAAGAGGTGATATATTTTTTACTTTATGCAGTCAGGTGCGCAAGGTGCGGTTCCAAACAAAAAAGCCGCATATGACATACGGCTTTTGTCGTAGCTATTTTGATTCAGGGAAGACACGTCGAACCGTTTCAGTAAACTCGTCGAAGAATCCTGAAATTGGTTCTCCACTTCTAATACGTTTTCCGTACCCTGCCATACGATCGACAAAGTCTGGATTAGCAGATACATACACATTATCAATTTGTTGATCCGTCGATTTAACTTTGTCAGAAATTTTCTTTTTCAAATCGTCTGTTACATCTCCGCTTTTATTGCCTTCAAGCACGACAGCAACAAATGCATTTTTCCCTGTGACAAGTACGTTCGCTGTTTTCACTTCAGACATGTTGGCAACAAGCTCTGATGCCTTATCTGCCACTTTCACCTTCTGAGGTGTCTGCACATTTGGTTGATCCTGTCTCATGTTGTCGTTCTTATATGTGACATTTTCATACTGTCGTTTCATTGTTCCTCTTCGTTCATCGCCCTGGTTGTTCATTCCACACCCAGCAGTGATCAATGTTGGAACGAGTAATAAAGATAGCATCCATTTCTTATTCATCAATTGATTCCCTCCTTTTGCTCATAGGTTTTTCATCCAGCAGACTTTTTATGCACACATCCTCTATTTCAGCAATGAATTCATAAATCAGCCTTTATTGGTCATCCTAAACATGATGAAGAAGTATCATCACGATCAAATGGAGGGATTCGTTTGTTTAAAAAGAGAAAAGGTATGAGTACTGGTGCAATGATCGCAGCATCAACAGCCATCATTGCATTATTTTCACCACTATTACGGAGAAGACTTAGCAGCATGACTCAAATGAATTTGTCCTCAATGATGAAAGGCAAAGATCAACACCAGCATGAGTCATCTCGTCATGAGTCCCATTCACATTCACGTAAAGACTCAAAAGGCACAGCTGAAGTAGGACAAATGATCAAGCAAGCATTCAGCGCTGTCCAGCCTAATGAAACAAGCCAGCATCAAACATCATCAAAAACATACCAAACTCATCAGCCGCCGAGAGAGTCTTACGCCCAGTCTCTTCACATTGATGAAAGTGTCATGAATGTAATGGATGATGAATCTATTCAGCAAGTACTCAATGACATCGAGCACAAATAACTAAAACAGGAGCCTTTTTTCAGAAAGGCTCCTGTTCATTCTCCTGAAAAATGCTCTTTCACCATGATGCAGAAGGAAGGTAAGAAGGTGATTTCGATCGTGATAACAAACCGTTCCACACCATCTAATAGTATCAACAGCTCTTTTTGATGCTGCCGATCCTTTTTTATTTCTACATGTCGCACAGTTTTAAAGGCATATACTCCTAAAACAGATGCGTCCTTTTTACGAATAGCCTTCAAAGAAAATTCTTGTACTCCAAGAGACATCGTCACTATAAATCGCTCTTCCTCATTCTCAAACCGAAACGTTAGATCTTGATATTCAATGGGCATATCTCGTTCAAATCCTTCATCAGGCCACGTCTCAAAAAAAGAAAGCCAGTCCGTTCGATCTGGAAATTGTTTTCTCCTCATTTTAAACCCCTCATAAGTGAAATTTTTATTAATTATCTTGTTTCCTCTTTTCTTTTGCAACAAATTTTAGTAATTTTAAAAAGGTGATTTTATTTTGCTAAGAGACCTCTTTATTAATTTAACAATTCTTGTCACTTTCCATTATTTATTGATGCTTGTGTTTAAAGAGAATTTTTTAAAAAAGGAAGACACCTTGCTCAGACAAATTTTTAAAGGAATGATTTCTGGGTTACTCGGTGTCCTCTTAATGTTTTTCTCTATTAAAGCAGGACCAGCCATCATCGATTTAAGACATATCCCCCTTATTTTAACGGCATTTTATGGAGGCATTGCACAAACGTTCATTGCAGCCTGTGTGATCATTATTGGCCGATTATTAATCGAAGCCAATGTTGCTTCTTTCATTAATATTTTTTCCATGATATTTATCGCCACAGCTTCCTTTTTAATTGCTGAGCGTCATATCAATCACGTCGTAAAAATGCTGTTATCTATTACCATGAGCAACGTCATAGCGACGATTTTATTTATCATCATCGTCAATGAAAGATCATTTGAACTGCATACTGCCTATTGGATATTCTCGTATATTGCCGGTTTATTTAACTTTTATGTCATTGAGCATCAAACAAAAGCGTATCAGATGTTAAATTTGTATAAATTCCAAGCTCATTATGACTTTTTAACTGGTGTTTTAAATAAACGGAAATTCGATGAAATATTAAGTGATGCTTTTTCGCTGAACTTAAAGCAACCTATCCATCAAATGTCCTTGATTTACCTAGACATCGATTATTTCAAAACCATCAATGATCAGTATGGACATCATGAGGGAGATATCGTTTTAAAAGAAATCGGAACAAGGCTGATTAAGAACACAAGAAGCTCTGATTATATTGGGCGGATCGGCGGTGAAGAATTTGCTGTGCTTTTACCGAATTGTTCCGTTGAAAAAACATGGCAAATTGCGGAACGTTTACGAAAAAAAATGGCGGATCAGCCAATTTATTTACAAAACGGAACATCGATTCACATTACGGTGTCAATTGGATGTGCTTATGATGCAGGAACAAGTGAAAACATGAAACAATTACCGATTATTGCAGACCAGGAGCTCTATAAAGCGAAGCAGTCAGGCAGAAACCAAGTGAGCTTTTCTGGACGTAAAAGAGAACACTTAACATAGGCTTTTTCCTCAATTTGTTAGCGCTAATTATTTTTAAAAAAGTTTTCGTATAACAGTTGTTTTTTCCCGCAAACACTGGTAAAGTAAAGGTAATTATTTTTGTTCGTATCATCTTTAAGAAGAAAGTTTTGAAAGAGTTTTCGTCTTTGAAGTTTGTGTAAGAGCAAGAATAGTGAATTTAAGCGTTAAGATCGCTTTAGGAGGAAATTTCATGTTAGAAGGTAAAGTAAAATGGTTCAACTCTGAAAAAGGTTTCGGATTCATCGAAGTAGAAGGTCAAGACGATGTATTCGTTCACTTCTCTGCTATCCAAGGCGAAGGCTTCAAAACTTTAGAAGAAGGTCAATCAGTTTCTTTCGAAATCGTTGAAGGTAACCGTGGACCACAAGCTGCTAACGTTAACAAAGCGTAATTTAAGAGCATCTGCTCTTTTAGCACTTTATAGAGTGAAGGAAAACCGCTCGGCTTTTATGCCAGCGGTTTTTTTGTGCAATAAAAAAAGAGAACCTGACGAGAGGTTCTCTTTTTATTTGTCCTTCTGCTTTAGTTTCTGTAAAGCAGAACGATACATATCATCATTCATTTTCGTCTCTGGTTCTTCTTCTTTGACAGGTGGTTCTGGCTGCTTAAACTTTTGAAGCGCCTGTCTATAGAAATCATCACCTGACGGAGCATCATCTGTCTGAGAAGGCTCTGACGCTTTTTCTTCCACTTCAGGCTCTACAGGTCTCGCCGCAACTTCTGGCTCGCTATGCGGCACGTCAGGATGATTCGATACATCTTCTTTGATCTCTTCCTTCTCGGCCGAAGCGTGTCTGACATTGAACGCTACTAATCCGATAATGACTAGAACAGCAGCTACTAACGCTACAATAATCGTCGCCAAAAGAACCCTCTCCTTATCGCTTAAATGACGCAGTGACTGATGCTACACGTCTTCCTAATGCTTTCCCTAGCTCAATGCCTTCTGTAGAAATCACTTCATCAGAATCAATCGGGCACGTCACACCTGCTCCATAATAAGAGCCGTATAACGCATTTTCTGGAACATTTCCAGGAAGGCCGACCACAAGCATCCCTTGATGGAACATTGGCGTAATCAAATTATGCATCGTCATTTCTAATCCGCCGTGTGTTGTTGCAGTGGTACAGAAAACGGCACCGACTTTATCGATAAGTTTTCCTTCTGCCCATAAATACCCAAGACGGTCAATCCATGTCTTTAATCCAGAACTAATGGTACCAAAGTGACCAGGGCAGCCCCAAATGATTGCATCCATTTGATCAAGCTTGCGGATATCCGCATCTTTCACATGATCAATGAACACTTCAGCTTGCTCTGTTTCACCTGCGCCAGCTGCAATCGCTTCTGCAAGTGCTTTTGTATGGTCACCTTCACTATCGTATACGACATAAATTTTCATGTACGGTCCCTCCACACTTATCTTGCATTTTGGTTTGCTTCCTTAGGTGCTGGAAGCAATGTCATTTCTTGTTTCTTATCCTGCTTTTCTTTTCGCTTTTTATCCTTACGTACATCTCGCAGGAACAAGCTGAGAATCACACCAGCTGCACAGAATAATGTCACCCACATGTAAGCATCATTGATGCCCATCACATTGGAATCAACTTGTGCTTTCGTAAAGAGCTGGGTCGACACATATTTTTGAGCAGCTTCTGCTGTCATGCCCATATGGTGCATCACATTAGAGACAGCCGCCTGGAATGAATTCATAAAGAACGGGTCAGCCGTATTCGTTTGATCTGCCATATTGGAATAATGGAATGTCGTGCGATTTGTATAAATCGTCGTGATCAAACTCGTACCGATCGAACCACTGATTTGTCTCAGTGTGTTTGACATCGCTGTACCATGACTGTTTAAATGCTGCGGTAATTGGTTCATCCCAGCAGTCATGACTGGCATCATCAAGAGTGACATACCAAAGGCACGTACTGCATACATAAGCACAATGTGACTATAAGATGTATCAATCGTCAGCTGTGTAAACTCGTATGTGGTGACAACCGTAATCAGCATCCCTACAATGGCAAGTGGACGAGGTCCAAATTTATCAAACAAAATCCCTGAAATTGGGGACATAATGAGCATCGCAAGTGCCCCTGGAAGCATTAATAACCCCGATTGCAGTGCAGTAAACCCAACGAGGTTCTGCAAGTAGATCGGTAGTAAGAACATCCCAGTGTATAAGGCAACGGTAATAATAATGTTAATAACACTTGATAATGAGAAAATGCTGTATTTAAACACGCGGAAATCAAGCATCGGATTATCCGCTTTTAGCTGTTGGAAAATAAAGAGAATGATCGCAATCGCACCAATGATAATCGTAGATAAAACGATTGGATCTGTCCAACCATCACTTCCCGCTTCACTTACTCCGTATAGAAGCGAAGCAAAACCAACGATCGACAGAATCGCACCAAGGCTGTCCAGCTTGATTTTTTTAGGCTCTACAATATTTTTAAACATAAAGAAAGCCGCGATAATGACAATCGCACCGATTGGTACAAGTCCATAAAACATAATACGCCATGAATAGTGTTCAATAATATAACCAGATAACGTTGGTCCGACAGCTGGCGCAAACATCATCGCAAGACCAAAAATCCCCATTCCTTTCCCTCTGTTTTCTGGAGGGAAAATAAAAAGGATTGTTGTCATGACGAGCGGCTGTAAGATACCGCCACCGACTGCCTGAATCAAACGACCAATCAGCATCGTAGAAAAGTTTGGCGCAATACCGCAAATAAAGGTCCCTAGTGTAAATGAAATCATCGCCACGAGGAATAAGCTGCGCTGGCCAAAACGTGTGATTAAAAACGCAGATAACGGAATGAGCACCCCGTTGACAAGCATGTAACCTGTTGTAAGCCACTGAATTGTCGTCGCACTCACATTAAATTCAGTCATTAAATGGGGCATGGCTACGTTCAAAAGCGTTTGGTTTAAAATCGCTACGAACAAACCGGCCATTAAAATGATCAGTAAAGACAAGGAGCCTGCTCCCTGTTTTGTCGCTGCAGGTTGATTTGCCATCTCAGACAACCTCCTTTCATTTTTTGATATCAGTCATCATTAAGATGAAATTTTGACAGAAGCATTCATACCTGGAAGTACTTTGTCAGATGGATTTTTAATTGAAATTTTCACTGCTACTTTTTGTGTCACTTTCGTGTAGTTACCACTTGAGTTTGTTGCTGGCAGCATATTGAATGTTGAGTTTGTTGCATAACCAATTTGTTCAACTGTTCCTTCAAATGTTGTATCAGGATCGCCGTCTACAACGATGTCCACTTTGTCACCTTTTTCAATGTTCTTAATGTCTGTTTCTTTAATATTCGCTGTAATGTAAAGCTTGCTTAGGTCAATCGTTTCACCAAGAACTGTCCCAGGCTGCACTTGTTGGTTGTTTTGTACTTCTTTTTTGACTAATGTGCCATCAGCCACTGCTTTAATGTTTGTTTTTGCTTCTCCTTCAACTTTTGCAACTGTGCTGTCTTTTTGCACTTCGTCACCTTCATTGATGTCCCAGCCTTTGATTTGTCCAGCTGCTGGCGCTGTAATTTGATACATGTCACCTGTCACTTTTGCTTCATCTGTTTTTACGAAGTTTGTGCTTTCGTAGTAGTAATAAGCACCTCCGGCAATAATGGCAAGAATCACAATAAGGCCAATAATATTTGTTAGCAATAAACGCCCTCTGTTCATGTTTTGTTTCTCCTTTCATGTATAAAAATATAGTGTCATCTGCTTTAGCAAACTTAGAATGCCCATCATCTGACAGATTATGAAACAAGCTCATAGAGCTGCCTGTTTCCCCTTTTTCTACTCTGCTGAAAATGGTGTGCAGCCCATTTATACTTATTGTTCACTTATGAGCAAAAAGCAGAAAAAGAAGAAAAGACGATCGGCATCTTTTTTTGAAAAACTTATATTTAACAAGATTAAATATTAATAAATGAAAATTGAAATGTCAAAGAGAAAGTTTTACTTTTTTTCTGGTGATCCCTTCCTTCTCCACACAAAAAACCTTTCAGCCCTTATGCTGAAAGGTTTTTTTGAATGTTCTCTTTAAGAAAGAACTTCTTCCTGCTGAAAAAATTTTTTTAATGCGAGAAAAACGTCTGATTTTTGCTTCAAAATATAATGCTTAAATTTCTCATCCTGAATATGTTTGTATGCTGACATTAACGTAGAATGCCGATTATATTGATTCACTTCACCATAACAAAATAAATTGGCTTTTTTCATAATTTCAGAAACGAGCTTCACGCACCGTGCATTATCAGAGGTCAAATTGTCACCATCAGAAAAATGGAAAGGATAAATATTATATCGTGACGGAGGATATCGTTCGTCTATGAGCTCTAGTGCCTTTCGATAGACAGAAGAACAAATGGTTCCCCCGCTCTCTCCCCGAGAAAAGAAGTGCTCCTCATCTACGACCTTCGCCTCTGTATGGTGAGCAATGAATTCGATCTCGACTGTCTCATACTTTGTCCGCAAGAAACGTGTCATCCAAAAGAAAAAGCTTCTCGCCATATATTTTTCCCAAAGCCCCATACTTCCGCTCGTATCCATCATTGCTAGGACAACCGCTTTTGATTCTGGTTTGGTGACTTCATTCCACGTCTTATACTTAATATCCTCTGGATAAATGGGATAAAAGGAAGGGCTTCCTGTCATGGCATTTCGTTTAAATGCTGACAGCATGGTTCGTTTTTTATGGATATTACCGGTTAACCCCGTTTTGCGAATATCATTAAACTCAATTTCCTCGACAACGATATCATCAAGTTCCTTTTGTTTAAGATTTGGTAGCTCCAGCTCACGAAATAGCGCTTCCTCTAAATCCATTAATGAGACTTCTGCTTCGTAATAATCATCACCGGCTTGATCTCCAGCACCTTGACCTTTTCCCTGCCCTTGCTTACTGTCAGATCCATCCCGAGCGACCACATCGCCAACTTGGCTGTCTCCATCTCCTTGACCTACATGCTTATTTTTATCATAGTTGTACCGAATTTTATATTCATCTAAAGAACGGATCGGAATTTTGACCACATCTTTGCCATTAGACATGATGATGCTTTCCTCTGTGACAAGATCCGGCAAATTGTTTTTAATCGCCTCTTTGACTTTTTTCTGATGACGCTGCTGGTCATCAAAGCCTTTTCGATGGAGGGACCAGTCTTCCTGAGACACAATAAACTGACTTTTTTCTTGCCGGGACATCCATCCCCCTCCTCACCTTTTTGCACAATTCTTGTACCCATCGATTCCATTATCGTATGCTGGTCGTCGTCGAAATGACGACGATTTTTAAAAAAGACATTACCGGTGCTAGTTTGCGCCAATAATGCCTCCTTCATTTATTAACGATTCAGAAGACTACCTACATATTTTAAGAGTTCATTTGCACTTGTAGAATTATAGCCATGCTCATCAATCAATCGCGCCACTACTTCATTGACCTTTTTCAACTGTTGCTCATCCGGTGTTTTCGTCGATGTCGTAATTTTCACGACATCTTTCAAATCGGCAAAGAGCTTCTTCTGAATAGCTTCTCGTAATCTCTCGTGAGAATTATAATCAAAGCGTTTGCCCTTTCTCGCATAAGCCGAAATCCGAATGAGGATTTCTTCTCTGAATGCCTTTTTGGCGTTTTCAGAAATGCCGATCTGTTCCTCAATTGAACGCATGAGCTTTTCGTCAGGATTCATTTCTTCACCTGTTAACGGATCACGCAGTTTGTTTTTATTGCAGTACGCCTCGACATTATCTAAGTAATTATCCATGAGAGTTTTCGCAGACTCCTCATAGGAATACACAAATGCCTTTTGAACTTCCTTCTTCGCCATATCGTCATACTCTTTTCGTGCGACAGAAATAAAATTCAAATAACGTTCCCGATCTTCACTTGAGATCGATGGATGCTGATCGAGTCCTTCTTTTAAGGAACGGAGGACATCCAGTGCATTGATGGATTCCATGTTCTTTCGAATAATGGTGGATGAAATGCGGTTAATGACATATCTCGGGTCAATTCCGCTCATTCCTTCGTCATGAAATTCCTTTTTCATCTCATCAATATCAACAGATTGGAAACCTTCGACACTTTCCCCATCATACAGTCGCATTTTTTTCACCAAATCGATATCAGACCGCTTCGGCTCCTTCAGCCTTGTCAAAATAGAGAACATCGCAGCTACCTTTAGCGTATGCGGCGCAATATGAACATCTGAGACATCACTTTCTGAAATCATCTTATGATAAATGCGTTCTTCCTCTGTCACCTTTAAATTATAAGGGATCGGCATCACAATAATTCTTGAGTGTAAAGCCTCGTTCTTTTTATTCGAAATAAATGACCGGTACTCCGTTTCATTCGTATGTGCAACAATCAATTCATCCGCACTAATCAACGCAAAACGCCCCGCCTTAAAATTCCCCTCCTGCGTTAATGAAAGAAGATGCCATAGAAATTTCTCATCACACTTTAACATCTCCTGAAATTCCATCATTCCACGGTTCGCTTTATTGAGCTCTCCATCAAACCGGTACGCACGCGGGTCTGACTCTGATCCAAATTCAGCAATCGTTGAAAAATCAATACTTCCTGTTAAGTCGGCAATGTCCTGAGATTTCGGATCAGACGGGCTGAAGGTACCAATGCCGGTCCGTTTGTCCTCTGAGAAAAAAATTCGTTCCACTCTCACATCCTCAATGCGGCCACCGTATTCCTCTTCGAGCCTCATCAAGTTCAAAGGTGATAAATTCCCCTGCACACGTATGCCGTATTCTCTATAGAAATCCTCCCGCAGATTTTGCGGAATGAGATGAAGCGGATCTTCATGCATTGGGCAGCCTTTAATCGCATAGACTGCGCCATGATCTGTTAGTGAATACTCTTCCAGCCCTCTTTTCAGCCTTGTGACAAGCGTCGATTTCCCGCCGCTGACTGGACCCATTAACAATAAAATACGCTTTCTGACATCTAAACGTTTAGCCGCAGGGTGAAAATACTCTTCCACTAGCCTTTCCAATGATTCCTCTAAACCAAAAAGCTCCTGATCAAAAAATTTGTAGGTTCTGACCCCATTCTCCTCTTCAATCCCGCTGTCCTTAATCATATGATAAACGCGAGAATGAGCAGATTGAGCGACAAGTGGATTTTCTTTAATAATTTCTAAATATTCGCTGAAGGTGCCTTCCCATTTCAGTCGCTGCTCTTCTTCTCTGTGCTGTTCAATTTTCTTTAAAATATCCATATGAACCTCCTCTTTCAAGATTGAAGCTAGAAATCAGATACTGTTTTACAATCTATGCGGAGGCGTCCTATTACATGCTTTCGTTCTTCAAAATGACGAATTGGCAAACTGAATTGACAACCATCCGCAAGACCCTTCATAATAAAGGAAAAACAGGAGAAAAATGATCTTCATCTCCTGCTTTTCAAGGCGAACTTCACAACATATGAAACCGGCAGCAAAGGAACAAAGGGATAAGGGGGAGCTTATATGAGAACGGTCATTATGATGGGTGTCATCATTACGTTTTTAGTATCCATTTTCACAGCTGGCTACGAAGGCAAGCCTGGTAAATGAAAAAAAGGATGTTCCATCAGCGGAACATCCTTTTTCATTTCGTTCATATTTTCAGTACTTACATATTCACTGAAAGCGAGATCGGATCTCGGCTTTTATCATGTTCTTATATCAAATCTCGGTATTGCTGCTGGCGAAGCGCCTCATACACAAGAATCGCTGCCGTATTCGATAGATTCAGTGAACGAACATGCTCTGTCATTGGTAAACGTAGACAGCGATCCCTATTCCGTTCAATCAAATCTTTTGGCAATCCACTCGTCTCTCTGCCAAATACAAAGAAGTAGTCTTCATCTAGCTGCGAGTAATCGAACGTTGTATGCGGCTTTTGCCCAAACTTTGTGATATAGAAAAATTGCCCCTTCGGATGAGCCTCAAACAATTCATCTAATGAATCATGATAGACGACATTGGCATATTTCCAATAATCGAGTCCTGCACGCTTCAGCATTTTATCATCTGTCGAAAAACCAAGCGGACGAATCAGATGAAGTGTTGTATTTGTTGCTGCACATGTTCGCGCAATATTTCCAGTATTAGCTGGAATTTCTGGTTGATATAAAACGACATGAAGTCCCAAAAAAGTTCACCTCTAATTTTCTTTTCCGCTCAACATTATACCATTAACTATCCTTTGGAGCATCGTCCAAAATGTGAAAAAACGTATAACGAATACTAGGTGTATAAGCCGTTGAATCTTCATACGACCAGTAACGCATACGGCTGTCATACGTTTGTGCATTCACAAGAGGCATTCCGCCTTTATCATGATCAACGACAATGGTTGTATGATTATACCTACCGTCACCCTCAAAATCGTAGCAAATCACATCACCTATTTGAAGCTCCTGCGGCTCCTTGAGCTTCTTCGCTCTCAACCCCGCTTTGGAATTCGCTAAGTAATTTTTCATCGAATGTGCCACCGTCCAGCTGTAGCTCCACGTATGTGGACGAACCCACCAGCCAGATCCACGGTTCGGATATCCTCTCGTTGGCGCATTCCCTGCTTTTAGACATTGTGAAATAAAATTCGTACAGTTATCTTCGAAATTTTTATAGGCTGGATTTCGTTTATTCCAATACGTCTCAGCATATTGAACAGCTGCACGCCGGTCATAGTGAAAAGCTCTTCCAAATTGGTCTTCATTTTGGAAGCGCTCATCCACCTGATCTTCCTTTTGTCGTTCTTCTAACATCATCCGATCTTTCACAAGCATGTCGTTATAAAGAAACGCTTCTCTTTTCTCAACCTGTTCCTCTAAATAAAAAGAATCGTCTATATCCTTACAGACATAAGTGAGGTGCGCGAGATATTGTACTTGCTGAGCTCCATCATCTTGAATAGCTGAATCGAGAAGTTTTGCTTTTGCTTTCGCCTTGACAATCTCAACTTGTCTTCTTGCAAACAGCTCTTTCTTTCGCTCCACAGCGTCCACATCAGACATCAGCTGCGGCTGTTTGATCGTACTGCCATTTAATAAATATGCCAGTCTGTCTTCTAACGTTTGTTCTAATAATTGTTTCACACAGACACCACCAAACTTTTTTTAACATCTCTGTTTGGTTCATTCTATGTTCAATGGGAGGTTATTTAGTATTTAAAGGTGTTTGTAACAATTCAATCCCTTTGATGATCTCTTGTTTTGCTTCTTCATCACTTTCCCGCTCAAGGGCTTTTTCGAGTTCTGAAAGCTGCTGACCATCGCCAATTTTACCGATTGCCCAAGCAGCCGTGCCTCGAATGACCGGTCTTGGATCTTTATGCATCAGGTCAACCAAATCTGGCAAAGCAGATGTATCTTTAAAGTGAGCAAGTGCCAAAATGGCATTCCGCTGAATAGGCTTTTTCCCTCGCCATGATCCAGAAACATGACCATACTTCTCTTTAAACTCACGATTGCTGATTGTCAGCAGTGGCTTTAAGAGCGGCTTTGCAATTTCAGGGTCCGGCTCCATTTCAGGATGTAGATGAAAGTCTTTCCCTTTATTAATTGGGCAGACCGTTTGGCACGTATCACATCCATACAACCGATTTCCTATTTTCGAGCGAAATTCGTCAGGTAAAAACCCTTTTGTCTGTGTTAAAAACGAAATACACCTTTGAGAATTGAGCTGGCCTGGATTCACAAGAGCACCCGTTGGGCATGAATCCACACATTTATTACAAGTTCCGCACTGGTCTTCTATTTTCTCATCCGGTTCAAATGGAACATTTGTAATCATCTCAGCCAAATAGACATAAGATCCGAACTCAGGTGTGATAATCATACAGTTCTTTGCACTAAAGCCAATGCCAGCACGTTCGGCTACAGCACGGTCAGACAATTCACCTGTGTCCACCATTGATTTTGTCCGTATATCTTCGTGTTTACTGCGCAAAAATTCTTCAAGCATGTCGAGCTTTTTTTTCAGCACAACATGATAATCAGTTCCCCATGAAGCCCTGCAAAAAATCCCTCTTCTTGCATCCTTTGTACTTCGGGGAGCATCTTTCATTTTAGAAGGATATGCGAGCGCAATGGCGACAATTGATTTTGCTTTTGGAAGCAGCAAAGCAGGATTTGTTCGTTTTTCGATATCAGGCTCTTCAAAACCGGACAAATACCCTAACGATTCATGTAAGATGAGGCGATCCTTTAATGAATCAAATGTATCAGCACTCGCAAATCGAATTTTATCGACACCAATTTCGTTCGCATATTGAATTAATTCTTCTTTTAATTGTCCAACATGAATCACCTTGCAAACCTCCTTTCTTTGTTTCTTCAGTTGTTTTCAGTATAATACGAGTGTATCATGACCGATTGGAGTGAGTCACTGTGAAGATACAAATGGAAATCTCCCAACCTCAAAGCCAGTCTATCCATGTTGGACAGATTGAATATTCACATATTGAGATAGGAAAATCCCCTCAAATGTTAAAAGGCCGACTGCGTCTGTTTCAAGAATCTTTGTTTTTTGAATATGAGGATCAAACTTTGGAAGAAGTACCAGCGATCAAAGAATGGACGAATCTTCTAGAAGGTATCCCCTTTCTTCCGCTTCTTGCTGATATTCAAAAAGAACAATTTATTGACTCGACCAATTCCGTACAGGATTTGTCGATATTTTTTTCATTAAAATATTTCTTGCCTATCCTTACATTAGATGCCGATCAATTGAAAGGGCCCCTTTCATTATCCAAAAATGAAACTGGTCATATTGAATGGCAGGATGGCGCAGAGCTTAAAGGGTTATTTTCTCAAGCAAATAAAGCTCAAATTTCTCAAGACACAAAAAGCATTCTTCAAATCATTCTCTTCCCACCATCTATTTCCCGGGAAAAGAGTGAGGCACTTATACAATCCTTGACGAAGATGTTTATACAAATACATGGTGGAGAAAGTGAATATGAACTCATTGAAAAAGCACTGTAGGTCACAGTGCTTTTTACATTATACTGACATAATAAAAAACGCAACACTTCGTTTATCTATGAAACGAAATACTGCGTTATAAACAAAATTATGTATTGGAGCGGGTGATGAGAATCGAACTCACGACATCAGCTTGGAAGGCTGAGGTTTTACCACTAAACTACACCCGCATCAATCTTTTAAAGAGAACGTCATTGCGTTGACTTTTATTATGTTACAACTTTCTTAACAATTCGTCAAGAGAATATGAAGATTTTTCGTCAAAAAATTTCATATTCTCCATATATATTACGATAGTTATTTGTCTAGTTGCAAATACACCAAATAAGCCTGCTTTACATCTTTTAATTCCTCTTTCAGATTCTTTTCAGAACCTGTTAAACCAGAAAACTCATGGTTCATTCCAGTTGTGATGGTAGTAGAAATTACTTTTTTCTCTCCAGGAGACATGTGAAAAAGATCTGAAGCTGATATCGTTGTGTTTCCTCCCACGTCCTGTTTGAAATCCATGCTAGTCGAGAGTTTCGTTAGTTCGCTTTGCTCTTTATCTTTCCATAAGCTATACGTTACTTTTAACAGATCATCTTTTTCATCTTCTAGCTGATAGATAAAATTCACACTGTTATCGACGCCATTTTGATGAAGGTCAATGGTGATTTTTTTTGTATCTTCTTTTAATAATTGTCCATCTTTGTAATGCATACCGATCAAGGATACACTTTTATTACTGCCTTTTAGTCCTTTCACTGTCATCGCTTCAAACGGCTTATCTGATAATGCTTCAAAAAGACTTTTTTCATTTTTTGTTAGTTTCATAGGTTCGACAGTTACTTCATCGTGAGTTGCTGTTTCCTTATTTTTCTCTGTTGCAGGTTTTTCTGAGACCGTTTTCTCTGTCGTTGTTGTTTCTGCAGCCTTCTCGCCGCATCCTGCTAATAGAAAAACAGTAAATAAAAGAATGCTCCATTTCTTAATCATTGATATCCCCTTTTATACATTTATTTTTTATCATACTAAAATTTGGTTTAATATACAAAAAAAGATTAGGAGAATTCTCCTAATCTTTCGCTTTTTTCTGTTTCATGGCTGATAGGAATGCCACAATGAGAAAACTGACAGCAAAAATGACAACCATATAAATAAAAAAGTTTGGTTTGATTTGGAACGTAAATGCAGACGAACCTTCCATCTCAAAAGCAAGACTGTTAAATAATAATTCATTATTTGTTTTTGATTGAAATAAGTGATAGAACAGAACACCAATGGTCAGCATCGGAAAACCTAAGAAACCTAGGAAACTACCAACAATTGCACCTTGTTTCATTGCCTGAACGTTCATGATCGTTGTCCTCCCATTCCACCAAGCAATAACTGCTTCATAATAGACTTACCATCCCCCATAAACGGAAGAAGGTAGAGCAATTGAATAAAATACGTGATTGAAAAAATGAAAAACCCTGTCGAAATTGGATTTTCTTTTAGAAATAAAACAGTCACAATGATTCCGACTGCGCCAATGAGCCCCGGCAAAAGCGGACCAAGCAGTGTAATCCACACCTGTTTTTTCTGAAAAGGGTCTAAAACAGGCCTCACAAATTTCACAGACATCATATCGCTCGCAAAAAAGCCTTGAGGACCATCCCGGCCGGCGAACTTCCGATGTGCAAACCCATGTGCCGCCTCATGCAAGGCAGTTCCAGTAATTAATCCAAAATAAATAATCGTAAAATAAATGGCAATGGCTGCAATCGATGGATCAGGAATAAATAAAAAGGCAATTCCCGCCATGATCATAAAGAGCACCCAGAAAAAGATGATTTTGCGCGTCACCATCAGCAGAGCCGTACCCAATATGTGAAGAAATGAATGACCCGTGCAGTCAAACCGCTCTTTCATCTTTACTTGATACTGCTTAAAAAATTGACAGAAGGCTGTGACAGTCCGATATGGCGATTGATAATGAATCGACAGCAAGTGATGCTGATTCAGCCCCATCATCAATTGATAAAAATCGCGGGCAATCACAGACTCATCGACCTGAAACAAATCGGCGAGCTCTGCCGTAATACTCGCCTCTGTCCTTTGACCATCCACTTTCGTTAACATATGATATGCACTTTCGTTAATTGGAAGTGAGCTTCCGTACTGCGTATCAGTCAAATGCCTTTTTTGTAAAGTCACATATGGCGCAAGTGCCGGCACCCGCTCAATCTTTAGCTTATTGTTAAGAAGTTGAATCATGTGAATACCTCCATGAAAAACCTTTATATATGGCAAAGATGAGCAGACATTCAAATCCTGCCACAAGCAGCCACTGAAGCATTTGACTCGATTCCCCTATCACATAGTTTCCAATAAATACAATCGGAATCATGATTAAAATAAGCGCTCCAAACGAGAAAATACCTGTGTAAGGATTATTTCGATCAAGGGGTAATAAAATACCTACCACATAAAAGAGAGCCGTTGCATTACACAAGACAGCAGCGCCAATCAACACGATCCAGATCTGATCCGGGAGCGTCAGTGTTGTGATCATAAATAAAACAATTTGGATCACACCAACGAGCAAAAGCCCGAGGAACTTATAAAGTGCCACTTCCCACGGCCTTAGACCAAACGTTTTATACATCCCAAGCATACGTTTGTCATTGCCGAATGAATTAAAAGCTGTTAACCCAGCTAGCGCACATAAGACAAAATAAGCTTCTCCTTCAAAGCGGAAGGCAAACTGATAACGGACAAATAAAATGACAATAAGGAGAATGAGAAAGTTTAAAATATTTTCTTCATTTCTCACTTGTGACTTTATTTCCTTTACAATGAGTGACCACTTTTTCGAAGATGAAAATGGCAGTTTGTGCAGAAAGGTTAACGCTTTTTTCTCAGCCATAATTGGCATTAAAGCAAGAGAAATAAATGCGCCTCCCGCAGATAATAGGATGAAGAGGATCAACATCGCATAATTCACCCCGTCAGGAGACATCCCTTGTGCCGCTAAGAAAAACGGTGCTATAAAATACATCAAATGATAATCAAACTGTACATATGATTGCTGTATTTGATTGATGTCGAAATGTGTCATTCCATACGCTACAACTAGCGCTAATAAAACAAATATCGCTGCAAATTTTTGCAACGGTAATTTTAATTTTAGTACGAGTAAATAAGTCACGTTGTAAATGAGCTGAAGCAGTGTTAAGACAAAGAGCGATTGCAACAGCACCATCAAAAAGAACGTAAGAATAAAGAAAATACCGATCCCTTGTGCAATAAAATTAGGTAAAAGCAAGATCCCGATGAAAAATAAAACAAGCCCTGTCACGACTGTCACCATCGGAATGAAGTAACCAAGACTTTTTTGAAAGGTAGACAGCGGAAACCAGCTGAGCTGCATAGAAAAACGATCTTGTTCAGGTGTTCTGACTTTGATCAGCACAAATAACAAGCTTGTAAAAATGGATGCATTGATTGCCATCGACACAACCAACAACCCAAGTGAACGTTCATCTCCATTTAAGAAAGCCTTCATAAAGACACCCGTAAAACTGTATCCGATGATGGCTCCCATTGTGACTGCAAACAAAAAGAATAAGACCACAATGATTCGCTTCGTTTGAGTATCAAAGAGCTTATACATCTCCTGCTGCCACATTTTAAGCATCATTTTAGAAATGATTAATGATTTCATCAAAATGTGCACCCCTATCACTTAACATTGAAGCTTTCAGAAACACCTGTTCCAATGTGCTTGATTGATACTTTTCTTTTAAGGCTGAAACCGTCCCTTCATCCATTTTATTTCCTTTAGAAATAATGGCGATCTTGTGGCACAGCTCTTCCGCTGAAAGCATATCATGCGTTGAAAGCAAGATTGCACCATGGTGCTCGGCATAACGTTTCATTAGTTTCTTTGTGTTTATAACCGCTTCAATATCAAGTCCTCTAAAGGGCTCATCCATGATCACTAATTGACTCTCAAGCATAAAGGCAGCAATCAGCTGTGTCTTTTTTTTCATTCCATGGGAATAGGTTTCAATCGGTCTTGATAAAGCTGATTCCATATCAAACAATTCAATTAGTTGATTTCTTCTTTGAATTGTTTTACATTCATACATAGAAGAAACGAAATCTAAATATTCAGCACCAGTCAATGCTTCAGGGAGCAGCAGATCATCTGGAACATAGGCGACTTGTTTTTTAAAGGATGGATCATCATTTGTGACGTCCTTGATATGAATGGTTCCTTCTGTATGCTTAATGATGCCGAGTACACAGTTAATCATCGTTGTTTTACCGGATCCATTTGGTCCAGCCACAGCAACGATTTGATGAGGGGCAATTTTTAAATGAAAATCATTGACAGCAGTCACGTTATTTTTATACGTCTTGGTTAAATTCTCGATCGTAAACATATAACCTCCAAGTGTCTGCATATTCTTTAAAAACAGATCAGGCTAAACCGCCCGCCACAGACGGTTTAGCCCTGGTGTCTTATCTAAGAAGTAAAAAGATGAATCCTAAGTATAGCTACTTACATTCAATTTGGACTTTTAAGCCACTTTCCCACTGAACGGCTCCTGTAAAGCTACCCTTGCCGTTTGCTAAACACCAAACTGCTGCTCCTAGAACAACTGTTGCTCCCAATCCAAGAAGGACAGCAACAAATACTAAGAACCAAGCTTGGTCCATAATAGCAGGTTCCATAGTGGAATAGTCAACTTGCGGCGCTGCATAAGTCATACTTTTCACCTCCCAGCTTATGATGATCGTATCATAGGCGTCACACTCCAAACATCAACAGAAGATCCCATTTTTGACCGAACATATTTTCGTGTAAAATGTGACTTTTTATTCAATTGTTCATGTTCAACTGTATAAATTCTCCCTTTTTTACTATTTTTCACCACAACATAAGAACCAACAAACCCATATATTGGCAATAAACCCATCTTTTTTCTGCCTTTTTTCAAATAGTTCATTTTCTTCATCTCTTCTATTTAATCTTTCATTTTTTTGAGATAGAAAGAATTCCCCCGATATATCAGATATAAAAGTCCTAATTATATGTCGTTAACACATCAAATACGACATATTAACTGATAATTCCGACAAAAGAGTGAGCATATTTTCCTTCTTCTCTTGTCTCTTAAAATATGTATATACAAGAAATCCTGTTGGGAAAAAAGCCCTTGCCTTCTTCCACAGCACATATCATTTTACTTGCATCTCTTTCTATAAAAAAAGCAAAGCAGCCCGACACAAGTATGACTGCTTTGCTTTCATTTATGAGGAACTTGCAGCAGAGGCTGTATCAGGAAAGTAATTGTTCCCAATAATTTCACCAGCAGGAACGTGTGGTCCTGCATCACCATTTCTTTTAAATGGGAGAAGCGGGAAAACAAGTTCTGCTAAATAATAAGATTCTTCTAAATGCGGATAACCAGAAAAGATAAATGTATCAATACCTAGAGACTGATATTCTATTATACGTTCTGCTACTGTATGCGGGTCCCCGACGAGCGCTGTTCCTGCCCCGCCTCTAACTAAGCCAATGCCTGCCCAAAGATTAGGGCTAATTTCAAGCTTCTCTTTATTCCCTTGATGTAATTCAACCATTCGTTTTTGCCCTACTGAGTCCATCCCTTGTAAAGTCTTTTGCGCCTCATCAATAGTCTCTTGATCTAAATGACGAATCAGATGTTCCGCTGCCTGCCAAGCTTCATCTTCCGTTTCTCTCACGATCACATGAAGTCGAATACCAAACCTCACCGTTCTTCCTTCCTTTTCAGCCTGCTTTTTCACTTGTGCGATTTTCTCTTTTACTTGTGCAGGCGGCTCGCCCCAAGTTAAATAAACATCTGTATGTTTTGCAGCGGCTTGAATGCCTGCTTCTGATGATCCTCCAAAAAAAACGGGTGGATGTGGTGTTTGAGCTGGTGGAAATAGCAGACGTCCATTTTGTGCTTGCAGATGCTTCCCTTGAAACTGAACATTCTCTCCTTTCAATAACCGCTTCCAGATGGTCAAAAATTCTTCTGTTGCCTCATAGCGTTCATCATGAGAAATGAATAGCCCGTCTCCTTCAAGTTCTTCTTTACTTCCTCCCGCTACAACATTGATCAGCAGTCTCCCGCCTGAAAGCCGATCAAATGTGGAGGTCATTCTAGCAGCAACAGACGGCTGCATCAACCCTGGCCGAAGAGCCACAAGAAACTTTAAATGAGTTGTTTCTGCAGCTAAAGCGGTCGCTGTCAGCCATGGATCTTCACAAGATCTACCAGTAGGCAGCAAGACCCCTGTGTACCCAAGCTGATCGGCAGCTTGAGCAATTTGTTTAAAATACGGATAGTCTGCCTGTCTTGCCCCTTTCGATGATCCTAAATAACGCCCATCCCCATGCGTTGGAATAAACCATAGAATATTCATCATATCGCCTCCTATTATTTTCCACCTTGATAACTTGTGCGCCATTTGAGTAGTCGCTTTTCTAACAGCCGTACAAATGAATCAGTCATCTTACCAACTACCGCAAAGATGATAATCCCTACAAACACTTTATCCGTTTGCGAGAATTGTCTTGCATCCATAATCATGTAGCCGACTCCACTACTCGACCCCATCAATTCAGCCACCACTAAACCAAGCCAGGCAATGCCTAATGAAAGCCTCACGCCCAGAAGAATATGAGGAAGGGCAGCAGGTAAAATGAGCTTTGTGATATTTTGATACAGATTAAACTCTAAAGCGCGAGCCACATCGAACAGCTTGTTATCTACACTGCGAATTCCTAGAAAGGTATTGATATAGATCGGAAAAAAAGCCCCAAGTGCAATCAATAAAATTTTCGCTGATTCATCAAAACCAAACCAAAGAATAAATAAAGGAGTCACCGCTAAATGAGGAACTGTTCTCAGCATTTGCAAGGTCGGATCTACATACTGCTCGGTTTTCCTAGAAAAACCGACACACAAACCCATCGCAAGTCCTAAACCTCCCCCAAGTAAAAACCCGCATATTGCTCTGTAGAGACTGATGTAAATATGGCCAAACAGCTCACCGGAACGAATCAACTCACGAAAAGATTCCGCAATGACAGTGGGTGCAGGTAGTACAGTAGAAGAAACGATTTGGGAAGCAGCAGCTCCCTGCCAAATCGCAATGAGTAAAGCAGGTAATACAAGTCCTTTTAACATGATGAAGGATGAAGCTTTTCTCCTTTTTTTCTTCATTCGCTCGGTTTTAGTCACAAGGGCTGGGTTAGATGCAGCTTTCATCAATTCTTCTCCTCTTTCAGCATTTTTTCAATAAACGAATTATCTACCACCTGATTGACATCAATCTTCCGCTGTATCGCCTTTGTTTGATATTGAAAATCAGCTGTATGCTGCTGGGCGTTTATGATCTTCTTAGAAATGGGCTCATTGAGCGGCTCTGTATTGTTTAATACTTGTGTCACCACCTTCTGATCTAATTGTTTCAAACGAGCATAAAGTGTAATGGCTTCCTGTTGATGATCTTTCTGCCATTTCACCGCTTTGTCATATACTTTTAAAAATTGCACCACTAGTTCAGGGTACTCATCGGCAAACTTGGTTCTGACAAGTGTGAATCCAGGTGAATATAAATCGGTCGCTTCTCCATTAACCAGTAGCTTTGCTCCCTTTTCTATCGTTTCAAGTGATAAGAACGGCTCCCAGATCGACCAAGCATCAACTGACCCATTTTCAAACGCAGATATTGCCTCATCCGGCTGAAGCTGAATGATCTGGACATCCTTTGCAGATAAACCTGCCTGATCTAATACTTTGTATAAAAAGTCAAAACCACTGCTTCCTTTGGCAACGGCGATTTTTTTCCCTTTTAAATCTTCTACTTTTTGAATCTCACTGTTCTTATTCACTAAAATCCCATTCGCCTTTAACCCATCCTGAGATAAACCAATTTCCTTAAAATCAATACCTGCTGCCTGACCAGCTATAACAGGTGAATTACCAACCTGTGAAAAATCTAATTGATTGGCGGCGAGCCCTTCGAATTGGGGAGGACCACTTTGGAACTCCACCCACTTGACTTTCATACCTTCTTTTTCAAATGATTGCTCAAACCACCCTTTTTCCTTTGCTAAAAGAAGTGGGCTTAGACTTTGCTGAATCCCAATCCGAACCTCTTTCGGCTTGTCTTCTGATCCATTCGCTGCTTGACCACACCCAGCTAATACAAGGAGGATACCCAGAAAGAGAACGATCCTTTTTTGCCTTTTCATTCGATTTGACCTCCTTAAATTCCTGAGCCATTCGTCAGTAACAGCTCATCTGTTTTCTCAAATTCTGAAAGCACCTTTTGTCTTAAGCTCTGAAAAGCTGTTGACGTTCTATTCCTCGGGAATGGTAAGTTCACGGGAAGGATTTTATGAATTCGGCCGGGTCTTGCTTGTAACAGCACAATTTCATTGGCTAAATAAATGGATTCGTCAATATCATGAGTGATAAGCACCATCGTTGTTCTTTTCTCCTGCCAAATATCCAGCAGCACATCCTGTAAGTGTTTCCGTGTAAATGCATCTAGCGCACCAAAAGGTTCATCAAGCAATAAAATCTCCGGATCACGCAGGAGTGCTCTTGCAATAGCAACACGTTGTGACATCCCGCCTGAAAGCTCATGTGGATAGGCGTGTTCAAAGCCTTTTAACCGAACAATGTCAATTAATTCATCCACTTTGCGGCGAACAGCTGCTTGTTTTAAATTGAAATTGGCAGCGATATTTTCTTCGACCGTCAACCATGGAAATAAGCGATGCTCTTGAAAAATAAAGCCCTGTTTCATTCCTGGTTCTGTCACACGCCTTTCTCCTATCACGATCTGCCCATCATAATCTGTATCAAGCCCTCCAATCATCTTCAGCAATGTACTTTTCCCGCAACCGCTCGGACCAATCACCGTCACGAATTCACCAGGAACGATGGTGAGCCTTACGTTTTCAAGCACTTGAATGGTTTGTTTGTCTTTCCAAAAAGACTTATCCACAATATCAATGGAAATAGTCAATGCAAGTTCACTCCTCTTGTCATCAGATAGATACACAGAAAGGCCCTTATCCCAAAAGAGAGATAAGAGCCTTCGTTTTGTCCGATCAGCTTTTCATATTGAGTTGTTAGCACCATCCTAAATCATATTATTCCTATAAATAAACTACATTTTATAAAATGGTTATTTCGACCTTGTATGCTTTTCATCAATACGATCGTAAATGGCTTCTATTCGTTCTTGATTGCTGTAAATCTCATATTTGTTACGCTCAATCAAAATGTCTAATGTGATATCCATATGTTTTCTGTATTTTTTTCGTTTTTTCTTTTTCTCCATCTTCAACTTCCCTCCTGATTAAAATAAAAAAGGCCCTTCACTCATGCCTGAGTGAACGAGCCTTCGGTTGACCGATCAGCGATTCTTGTTGGTATTTTCAGTATGCTTATGTTAATACATACTATTCCGACATGTCAACTATATTTATTGTTTTTTCAGATTTATCTAAAAAATGATTGACCGGGCAGTAAACAAGATTTATAGTCTTATTAAATATTTCTTATTAAAGTAGTTGGTTTTATCTAACAAAAGGAGGATACACACATGTCAGAAGAACTTCAATTTCGTTTAGAAACAAAAGCAATACACGCAGGTCAAGAACTGGATTCAGCCACCTATTCAAGAGCTGTACCTATTTACCAAACAAGCTCTTTCGGTTTTAGAGATAGTGAGCATGCGGCGAATTTATTTGGCCTTCAGGAACCCGGTAATATTTATTCACGTATTATGAACCCGACAAATGATGTGTTTGAAAAACGGATCGCTGAGCTTGAAGGTGGAATTGGTGCACTTGCTGTCTCCTCAGGACAAGCAGCGACCACTTACTCCATTTTAAACATTGCAGGAGCTGGTGACGAAATCGTATCCTCCAGCAGTCTGTATGGCGGCACATATAATTTATTTGCTCATACATTAAAAAAGCTCGGAATTACAGTGAAATTTGTGGATTCCTCAAACCTTGAAGAACTTGAAGCAGCCATTACAGATAAAACAAAAGCCGTGTATGCAGAGAGCATCGGAAATCCAAAAGGCGACATTTTACATATTGAAGCCGTATCAGCCATTGCACACAAGCACCATATCCCTCTAATTGTGGATAACACACTTGCCAGCCCTTATTTGTTAAGACCGATTGAATTTGGCGCAGACATTGTCGTCCATTCAGCGACGAAATTCATCGGCGGCCATGGCACATCCATTGGCGGAGTCATCGTCGACAGCGGCAAGTTTCCTTGGAGTGATAGTGATAAGTTCAAAGGACTGACGGAACCAGACCCTAGCTATCATGGTCTGACGTATACGGAAGCGATTGGCGAAGCAGCTTATATCACAAAAGCACGTGTACAGCTCTTACGTGATCTAGGGGCGGCTTTATCACCATTCAACTCATTTTTACTCTTGCAAGGCTTAGAAACATTGCATCTTCGCCTTGAACGCCACAGTGAAAATGCATTGAAGACAGCACAATTTTTACAAGATCATCCTCTTGTAGAATGGGTCAGCTATCCAGGTCTTGAAGGCCATGAATCCTTTGAGCTGGCTCAAACTTATTTACCAAAAGGACAAGGCGCCATCCTCACATTCGGCATTAAAGGTGGCAAAGACGCAGGAAAAAAACTCATTGATTCGGTTCAGCTTTTCTCACATCTTGCAAACGTAGGCGACTCTAAGTCACTCATCATCCACCCTGCCAGCACAACGCATCAGCAATTAAGTGAAGCAGAGCAAAAAGCCACAGGGGTGACACCAGAACTTATTCGTTTATCTGTTGGAACAGAAGCGATTGAAGATATTCTGGCAGATCTAGAACAGGCGATTTCAAAAAGCCAGTCTTAACCAAACAAAAAAAGCACACACCTGTGTGCTTTTTCTTATTGACTAGTGATTGATTAATCGAATATCTTGGAAGGGATAAAACACGAATGATGTTGTCCCTTGAATATCACTCTTTGTAAAAAGACCTAAACCGTTGCGACTGTCCATTGAGTTTTGGCGGTTGTCACCCATGACAAAGTACTTTCCTTTAGGAACTGTAAGAGGACCGAAATCAGGTGTCAGCAAGGTGCCATCTGCGGCAGCTTTCTTTTTGTTTGATGCTAAATAAGGCTCCGCCACTTTTTGACCGTTCACATATAGCTGGTCATTTTTCATTTCGATTTTATCACCAGGTAAACCAATCAATCGTTTCACATAGTGAGTACTGCGGTCTTCCCCATCAAGAACGATGATCTGTCCGCGTTTATAATCGCCGAAGTAATCGACTGTTTTATTCACAAACACCCGCTCTGTATTATGCAGTGTCGGTTCCATAGAAGTCCCCTTTACAATATACGGTGCGAATAAAAAGTTACGAATGATAAAAACAGCAATAAATGCGATTAAGATGGCTTTGATCCAGCCCCATAATTCTGATTTCTTTTTTTGTGTTTTTGTATTTGTTGTCATAAGCTCCTCCTGAAATCCCCTAGGACAAAATGAGTTATCGCCAGCTGACCGCTGACGCCACGCTTGTTTCTCCCTAAATATAAACATATTTTGCCAACAAATCAAGCTGTAAGAGAGAAAAAGGCAAGCACCTTTCTGTGCTTGCCCAAAACTCAGTTAGTTAGCAGAAGAATCCGCTTCTGTCTCTTTGTTTGTTTTACCATAGAAATAATCAGATGGATTCACTGGTTTAAAATCAGATAGCTTATGGAATCGAAGAAGATCCCTGTATAGTACTTTATCTGACAAGCTTAACTGATTATCAACACGGGCTTTAATCGCTTCTGTCTTTTTGTTTTGTTTCACCACTTTACCCGTTTTTGTATCGTAGACCGTATTATCTACAAGGGTATATTTTGGTGTCACATAGTTTCCGTTACGGAATGCAACAGTTTGATCATGCTTCTTAGAGAATAAATCTGTTCCAAAATTCACGTACTCATTTGAATCAATACCTTGTAAGTGAAGAAGCGTCGGCATCACGTCTACTTCACCGCCATACGTATGATTCACGCCGCCTTGTTTCCCAGGGATCCGAATCATGAGCGGTACACGCTGATTTTGTGCATTTTGATATGGCGTAATTTCTTTCCCTTGAATCTCACTCATTGCACGGTTATGGTTCTCAGAAATACCGTTATGATCACCATATAATAGAATCACTGAGTCTTTATATAGACCTGATTTTTTCAAGTCCTTAAAGAATTGTTCTAATGACTCATCCAAGTATCTCGCTGTTTGGAAATAATTATCCACTGTTTTATCGCCAGTTGTTGCCTTAGCGATTGTCGCATCTTTCTCATCTAAATTAAATGGATAATGGTTGGTCAATGTCATTAAGTGTGCGTAAAATGGCTTTTTCATTGATTCTAACATTGGGATTGATTCTTTAAAGAATGGTTTATCCTTCAGACCCATGTTTACAAGGTTTTCTTCATCCATGTTGTAATAAGATGCATCGAAGAATTGATCAATTCCCATATGTTTATAAATCGTGTCACGGTTCCAGAAAGATTTATAATCCCCGTGAAGCACTGCACTCGTATAGCCTGCTTTTTGATCTAAGATGGCAGGAAGTGATTGGAAGGTATTTTCACCTTTTGTCACAAACGCTGCACCCTCTGGTAAGCCAAACATACTATTATCCATCATGAGCTCAGCATCAGAAGTCTTCCCTTGACCAGTCTGGTGGAAGAAGTTATCAAAATACGTAAAATCTTCTTTTCCATGAGCTAGTTTGTTTAAAAACGGCGTCACTTCTTCTCCATTTAACTTGTAGTCAATTAAAAATGACTGGAAGCTTTCTAAATGGATTTTGATGATGTTTTTCCCTTTAGCTTGACCAAAGTATTCTGCATTTGGTTTCGCATAGTGAGAAGTCGTATAGTTCACGACATCCGTTAAATCATCACTACTCGCATTTGCTACCTGCGTTGCATTTTGTGCAGTTTGCACGCCGTCATAAATCGCATAGTTATAAACACCTAAATATTTCACAATGTACTTATGATCAAATGTTCTCGTCAATAATTCTGGACGATCTTTTTCAGCTAAGTGTAGGTTAACGAAGAACAGTCCAACACCTGCAGCCACAATTAGCAGTGCGAAAGTTTTTTTCATTTGGAACTTCTTCACTTCTGGTCTCCAAATGACAATGGCAATTAAAATGATGATATCTAAGAAGTACAAAAGGTCATGCGGCTTAATACTTGCTAATACACCGCCAGTCATACCTCCCCCAAGATTACCGGCTTGTTTCATTGTCGGGAATGTTAAAAAATCATCAAAGAAACGATAGTACGCTACATTCGCATATAAAAGTGCGGTCATAATAAAATCAATGACAATTAAAGCAATGGCCGATTTACGCCCCTTCAAAAAGAGAGCAAGTCCTAAAAACACGATGGCTGAACTGAATGGATTTAATAAGAGAAGACCCTCTTGAAAAGATCCCTTCACTCCTAAATTAAAGTCCATTTTGTAGGCTGTGTACGATTTTGCCCAAAATAAAAGGACAGCCAAAACAAAAAAGCTATATTTGTTCGCAAATATTTTTTTCATAAAACCTCTTCTTTCTTATTTTCGATCTGATATAAATGAAATCATAAAAAATTTACATTGATTTTGCAAATGTAAATCTTCTGCACCAAGCATTCCGATGCTCTTTTCTCCGCAGGTTACATGTGCTCCTTTAATATAACGAATAAGAAGCATCATAAGTTTCAAAAAAAATACGAGTAAATAAAAGGAAAAATATCCATTTACATTAAATTTACTGCCACTTCATGTTTCAGAGAATGATGAAGGTTTTGTAAATCACTCAGTACTACTTTACTTTTTTCATCTAATCGTGTCAAAGTAATTATAAAGAAAAGGAAGAATCACCTAGGCTTTTCGACTCACTTAGCCAAATTTATACAAAATCCGAACCAATTTGCTTTTTTATTGTGACTCAACCTCCAGCAATCCATGTATCCTCTCTGCTACCACAAACCGAAAAAACAGTTTTAAGCAAAAAAAGCTTGATTTCCCCTGCCAATGTACGGTGTGATAAAGGTATAGCTCCATCAAATAAATCAAGCTGGGGGACATCCTATGAAATCAAACAAACAAGTCAACATATTTGAACAAAGATTCTCAGAAGAAGTGATAGACATCATGGCTGTTACAGGACCTTCTGGAGTCGGCGCAGGAAAAGCGGGAAAAGAAACTCTTTGGACTGCTTCAATCCCACTCATTGCATGGAAGGAAAAAGACCGCATCATAACCGAAAAAGTGAGACTGTGCTGGTTAACAGATGAAAAGGGATTACGGGAAAAACAAGCGCAATTACATAAAGAATCTATCGTCACACTTCAAGTACGTAAAGGTGAAGGTGAAGGTGAATTTATGCTCGTTTCACTTGTTGATACAGATACTGAAGATAAGGAACTTCAAGAAATATTAGAAGAAGCTCAACAACCTATCTTTTACCACGATGACAAGCTGGGTACTTTTGAATTAGTGAAAGGACTGGACTTATTTGAAACAACCATCCAGTGGGGCAATGAGGAGTGCCTTCTTTACTTCAATCTTGAAGAAGAGGAAGAAATGAATGACTCTCTGAAAACGGCTAGACAACTCGTAGAAGAGCAGACAACATGGGATGCCTCCATGAAGTCATATGCAGCAAATCAGCTGATTGAACTAGCAAAAGATTGGCAGGAACAAGACGACTCCGCTGAAAATTCAAAAGAGATCACACCGGATCAATTTATCAGCCGCATCTCTCTTGAAAGCCTCCATGCTTATCCAAATGGAGAATTCGAAGCCTACTATCATGACGGAGATTTATTTTGGGGACATGTCATCATTGTCTCTGGCAATATGAATGGAACGTTTCAAGATGCACACATTGCTGGCTAAAGAATGGGGGATGGATAAATGAAGATCAAAGCTTTTGACGAATTAAATCAACTAGGAAAAACACCTATTGTAGCCAAAATAGGCGGGTTTCGCCCTGATCCATCTAAGTACAGCTGGTTTGCTGGTCATTTTTTCATCCAACGTGATAAAGGGTGGCCGGCAGATCAAGATGGAGCTATGATTCCCATTTTACAAATGTATTTACCCGAAGTACCAGGGGGAATGAACGGCTTTGATGAATGTAAGTTGATTCAAATTTTCATCAACAAGAAAACCCTTCCGATCGATATCGCCAAAAACGGTGAGGGCTGGAAACTCATTGAATATTCATCAATGGAAGGATTAGAAATCGCTGAGACCCCTGAAGAAGTGAAAGGAATGAAACCTTTCCAGATAGAGTGGCTCGAAGGGGAACAACCGGATTATCCATGCTGGGAGGAAGCTTGGTCATACGTTGACTTATCAGAGGTTAATGAAAGTGAAGAAGCGACAGATCATTTCTTCGAGCATTACTCAAATTACTCGTTCACAAAAATCGGTGGATACGGAGCTTACATCCAATCTCCTCCCCACCAGATGTCAGGAGAATTCATGCTACAAATCGCCTCAGAAGAAAAACCTCGGTTCATGATTGGTGATAACGGCACGATGTATTTCTATTACGACAAAGACAATAAAGAATGGTTCATGCACTGGGATTGTTTTTAAAACCAATTGAAAGGAACCATTCCCCTTTCTAAACGTAATAAACGATATGAAGGGGGCTAGTGATATGGGATTCATTTTAGACATCTTCAATCTTGCTCTGTATATCCCTTTTCTACAGGTAGATGAAGATGAGATATCACGAAATGCAGCACAGCTAAAAAAATACAGCTGGTTTCAAGCGTTATTAAATGATCAAACGAGCAGAGAGCTGATCATTTATGATCAAGGAGTCCGCCGTGTAATTGGTCAATTTAAGACGAGTAAACTCCATAAGAAGCCATACAACATCAGATGCGAACGAAAGGTACAACAAGCCATACACCGTGCCACGTCAAAACACGGAAAGATCCGCACTTAGCTGTGGCTCTTTCCGTACAAATGTAATAAATCCTTTTGAAGAAAACAATTGACGCTCGGACAACTCTCCCCGTATATTATGTATAAATCCATCTTTTTATAGAAAAGGGGGCCTCACATGCGCTTGTTTAAGAACTGGAGAAAAAAGCAGCACAAACAGCCGATTACTTCAGAAACGCAAGAAGACAGCATCCCAATTAATTTTTCCACCCTTCCCTTTGGCACAGACACCATAGATGATTTTTTGTTCAACTTAGACCTAACCTCCAAACTCATAGATCCATACAAAGAAGCAGACACGAACAAATAGAACCTAAACTTTCGTGAACCCTCATCCAATATTGGATGATTTTTTTATACTTAGAGGAAGGTGTACACCCTATGAAGACATATTATTTCGTCAGACACTGTCAAGCAGATGGACAATCCGAGGATGCGTCTTTAACGACTCAAGGCATCACACAATCGCATGAACTCGCACAGCTTTTTTCCGGCATTCAGCTCAACCAGATCATCTCAAGTCCTTATAAACGAGCGATTCAAACCGCTGAACCCCTTGCTCATGCCAAACAGATAAAGGTACAAATTGACAAACGTCTCTCTGAACGTAGGTTAAGCAGTCAACCAATGAAGGATTGGTATGAAAAACTAAAGCTCAGTTTTTCGGACTTGCATATGACCTGTGAAGGCGGAGAATCGAGCCAAGAAGCGATGAATCGTATTATAGAGGCACTCTATGAACAAATAAAATTAGGAAGAGATCATACTTTATTCGCCACTCATGGCAATATTATGAGCCTGCTTCTAAAACACGCCGATCCCGCAATTGGATTCAAGGAGTGGGAACAACTAAGCAATCCAGATGTCTACATCCTGAAATATTTTAAAGCAGACCATGTAGAAATAGAAAGAATATGGCATAAATAAAAAAGGCAGGGTTGACCCCAGCCTTTTTCTTATGAAAAACAACTATTGATTATAGTAAAATGTCTGTACCCACTCATAGGGCTTCTTACGATCCGCACACCATTTCACAAAGCCTCTTGTCTCCGTCTGCTGAAATTCCTTCCAGTCCGATAAAAGCTGGTTATAGTAGACTGCTAGTTTTTCAACATTGCTTTGAACATTTTTATCTTCGATCAGTTTCATGACATCTTGAATCCCTTGAATTCGCTCATGATCTTTCTCATAGGTGCTTAAATAAAGATCTTCATGTATATGATGAAACGAATACCACAAAGCCGAGAAATATGTTTCGCAAATTTGAACAATCACTCGCTGCTCTTTGCTGCCTCCCAGCTCTAGTGCCTTCAATAAATAGGGCAGCCCTTCCCCCTGATGCACAAACAAGCCTTGCCATCGATACGGTCTCACATCCATTGGATCAATATTTTCCCACTCTTGAAGAACAGGGTGGATCACCCCATTTACCAATGGATACACAAGCAAATGATGACCATCCTCAAAACGTTCAATGTAATCAAACAGCCAAGCAACAAATGAACGCCGTGCTGTAAATTCGTTCTTATTCATCTCTTCAACAAAAGACTGAAGAACCTTTAACGCATCTTTACGCAGACCCTGTTCTTTCCTGACACAGTACTGTCTAAAAAGCGGATAATCATGTGATCGCTCATCTTCAATAATAGTCTGTAATATCGTCTTCGTTTGCAAGATAACAACTCCGCCTCTTTACATTCATTCTATTGAACTATTATAACCAATTGTAACATCCACATGAAACTAGTAAAAAGATGAGTTGTCCTTTTTCTTTTATAAAACCCTTGGCATCCTCAAACCCATTCTTTTCTGTGTTCATGAATGAATTGTATGTCTTTTTGATAATGTTCAAGGTGCCCGTCATGAATCATTTTTTGAAAGGCTCTATCCCCTTTACTCGCTTTTCGTTTCATGTATTGACATAAACCTTCTAAACGCAGCAACACCATGTCCACATAATCTTCTGGTATTTCCTCACCATAAGCTTCAAAAAACAGTTTGACTCTATACTTTATATGGGCTGCATGCTCTAATGAATGATAATTTGCGACCTCCCCTGTTTCAGTACGAAAAAACCTACTGAGAGGCACACATGTATAAAGGGTATATGCAATATCCCAAAGCCTTGGACCAGGGGCAGCTACATCAAAATCAATGATTCCCACTGGCTTTTTATTGTTGAAAATAATATTGTACATCGCAAAATCATTATGGCACACAACCTCTATGTTGTTAGGCGTATTGTCCATTCGTTCCCAATCGTCTGAAATGGGAAAATCACAAACAGCATCATGGTACAGTCTAAGCATTTTCGCTATTTCTTTTAAAGCATTGTGAGAGCACATGTATTCTTTTAAGGGATCATGACCGACCACCCCTTCAATGAAGGACAAGATCTCTCTACCTTTTTCATCAACCCCTAAAAAAGTTGGAGCATAGGAGAAATTCTTTTTTTCTAAATGCTTTAGCAGCTTTTGTATATTCATATTGTCTGACTTTCCCTCTCTGCGAACCGTATCTCCTGAACGATATACGTTGGAGACATTTCCACCTGTCAATAACTCTTCATGATCATTTTGTTTTTTCATAAATTCTCCCCCAAACTGGGTCACAATGATGATGCAAGCTAAAGATGTGTATGTACCCACAAATATTCATTTAGTTACACAAAGGTAATTCACTGTTTTATGTGAATGCGCTACTCCATTTTGATTCCTTATATGGTTAAATGTATCGTACCAAATGTTGCAAATCATCTAAAGTTTATTCTGTTAAAAGTAGTACATGCTCATTCTGTTCTAATAGGATTCTATTTTCATCTAAATAACTCATTTAAACCACAAAAAAACGTTTCACCACGAGGGTGAAACGTTAGATTCATGGTAAAAACCAATCATGAAACTTTTAATTAATACCGGTGGTCGGGGTCGAAATAGGTTAATTAGTATTGATATTACAAGGTTTTATTCGGTTAAAGTGTAAAACTTGTGTAAAAGGATTTTTATTTATAAATATTAAAAGAGCATGATTGTTTTCTACTTTCGTTAAATATTTATCATAGCGTTAACAAAAATGTCATAACTTGACTTTTTATGAACATTTCTACATATCAAATATTATCCATGGCTTAATTGTGTTGACGAGCACTGACAACAGTGCAGTGGATGTACGGTAATTCTAAAGCTTATTTTGACCTTGTAAAAGAGCATATTTTGGAAGTTATCGCCTCAAAATCTTGCTGACCATAATCATCAGATATAACAATTTCTCTTTTCCCATTTAGTATGTCCAAATCAAATAGCTCCGGAAATTTTGAATATGTAGATATACGTTTAAATTTTCTAACTATTTATTTATCTTACTTCTCCTTACCTTCCTCCTTTTTGTACTTTTGATTTGTTTTTTGATACCCTTTATTAAAAAGGCACATCAAGCAATAAACTTTTATATGACGGTGGTGTGATCCAAATGGCTGACAGGATCTCGAAAGAAAATAGAACAAAAAACATGCAGGCAATTAAGTCTGTTTCAAAATTGGAAGATAAAATAACGAAGCAATTATGGAGCAAGAGTATAAGGTTCAGAAGAAATGTAAAAGACCTCAAAGGTAAACCAGACATTGCCATCAAAAAATATAAAGTCGTCATTTTTATTGATAGCTACTTCTGGCACGCTTGCCCCATACACGGAAACATACCGAAAAGCAATATGGATTACTAGGAAAAATTGGAACGGAACGTTAAAAGGGATAAGGAAGTAACCGCCTACTATCTGGATAAAGGTTGGCAAATAAAAAGAATATGGGAGCATCAGGTGAAAGAAGATTTTAACCAGTCAATCAATGATATTATTTCCTTCATTGATAATTTAAAAATATCACACCCTAATATGATTGATGTTAAAATAACAGGAGAAAACAAGAAAAAGTGAGGATTCTTATAAAAAAAGTGGAAACAATCGGAACGGTACAGGACCTGGCAATAGTTATTCAGGAATTATATCAGCATATGGAAGTTGTCGTTACCGGTTCCAGCGCAGAAGAATTAGGCGAATATGTAGTAAAAGCATTAAAGGATTTTAAAGTGGCACATACGGAAAAATTGGCAGATGAAGGACATTACATTAAAATCTATGACTAACAAAAAAGGAGATCAATTTCGATCTCCTTTTTTTAAGTTTCTGGCTTTGTTGATTGTTTGTCCAAAAATCATATGGCTGGGAATTTTAAACCTTTCCGCACTCAAGGCATTCAACGTCGCAAAGCCACTGGTAGCTGATTTTGTCTTTTAACCTTTAGAGTATTCTTCTATAAGTGGCATTCTTTACAGAACATGCTTTTGCTCCTTTATGCCTTTGTTTCTTCCAACTCGAGTTCAGTCTGACCTTCCGGCGCTTCTTTTTTATTTTTGATTTTGCCGGAACGCCTCTTCTTTTTGTTTTCCCCTGATGCCAGCATCTCCTGAATATGTTCTTCGTCCCATTTGGCATCTTCCGTTTCGTATGGAACTTTTGCGAACGTTTTTAAAATGGCTTCCACAATCACTTTCGCTCCCTTTGGAGGAACCGCCATGCCGATTTGCCTTCTGACACTTTCTTTTACACCGATGAATTCGAACCAGTCCGGGAAAGTCTGGAGACGCGCCCTCTCTCGATTCGTTTATGCTCTTGGCTCGTCGTAATGGTACATATGTGTTCCGCCTCCGCCGCTTCCTGTAACAGTATATGCTGGTTCCTCAGGGTGTAAACGTCTGTAAATGTTACTCATTTTCGCGCCCTTCACATTTAGCCGCAATTCCGGGGAGAGGTAATCTACCCAGCAGTTATCCCCTGGAAGGATTTCATCCAGCATTTTCACAACCTTAGGGTGATGGTTTGTGAATTCATGATTAAGGGCATCCTTTTCAATCGGCTCACTTTCCAATGCTTCTTTTGCTATCATCCATTGTTCCTTGTTTTTAAAAGGAGCATTTGGAACCAGAAATCTCAGCCCTAAATCTTTTCGAATGCCGACGATTATAATGCGGTGACGCGCTTGCGGCACGCCATACTCCTCAAAGCGGTACTTATGAGGCGTAATATTAAAGCCGAACTCTCCTGCTTCTTCCATTGCTTTTAAGATTTGGACGAATGCTTTTCCTTCATTGGCGCCTTCTAATCCGCCTACATTTTCGTCTACAAACACACTTGGCTGATGGTGATTCAATAACTTTATTCCGTACCTGTATAGTCCGCCATATTTACCATCAAGTCCCTTGGTTTCGCCCACTAAACTGAAATCGTTGCATGGGAATCCGAACGCGAAGAAATCGATGGGCGGAAGGGATTTAATATCAAGTTCTTTTACGTCCCCATGCTTTACAGTTACAGTATCCTCATCATTACCAACGATATTAAGGCGGAAAGTTTTGCATGTATCTTCATGAAAATCATTCGCCCATGCATGTACTACTTTATATTCTTCTCCGTTTTCGTCTAAAACAACTTGTCCATTTTCATCTAATACAACTGCTTCTTTTGCTCCGAGCGATAATCCGCCCGGACCGCAGAACAGTTCTCCTTTTCGAAAATCATTCTATAACTCTCCTACGTTTGTAGTATTTGTCGTAAATATTATTATACACTACCTACTCTATCAAAAAAAGTTTCTGATACAAAGGAATGGATTCCCATTTTAATAGATGACATGCTAACCAAATTTAATTATTATTAAATTAATAGTGTAATTTAATAGAATTGGGGGAAATAAAATGTACCTTATCAATAATTTGGAAGAGCGTGTTTTTCGCGTTCCTTACGAACGGGGCTACCGTAAACTGCGAATCCTCTCCGGGTATGCATCCAGCGCTTTTTTGTATCACATTTTGAACAGATACCCTGAGATTGAAATTGAACTTATTATCGGAATGAGCAAACAAGATGGAATTAGACGTTGGGATCATGAACGCTATCAGCAAATCATGAACGAAAATCCTCGGATTAGCATCAGTTATAAAACAAGCCTGCCTCCTGTTCACAATAAAATCTACCATTGGCATAATGGAGGCTTATTTCAGGACTCCATGACATACGTCGGCTCGGCGAACTTCTCTTGGGGAGGATTCAGAGACCAAACGGAACTTATTGTAGAAGCGAATCATGACAATATTGAAGAAGTGTTTGATGTTCCCGATTGCCTAAGCTGCACCGACCCGACAATTGAACAACATATCAGATTCCATGATATGTTTATCAGGCGGACAATAAGAAATCATGAAAGAATTGTTACCATTCAGCAGAAAACTTACGGATCGGACCGAAGGGATTACCGTCATCTGCATCATCTGCCGTATGTGGATCTACCTCTACTTCTGAATAACGATACTGCCATCCATGAAAGAAGCGGGCTTAACTGGGGGCAACGCGAAGGAAGAGAACGGAATCAGGCGTACATTCCCGTTTCATCCACAATTCACGCCGCAGACCCTGACTTCTTCCCTCCGCTTGAGCAGGAGTTTACTATAGTTACAGATGATGGAGAGCGGCTGATGTGCGTTATGGCTCAGGCCAACCGAAAAGCCATACATACCCATGAAAACAACAGCCTCATGGGAAGGTATTTCCGTAACCGGATTGGTGTTCCTTTCGGCGGGAGAGTAGACGCACAGGATGTCATCGCTTACGGAAGAACAAGTGTGAGAGTCTATAAAATTGATAATGAAACCTATTTCATGGATTTTGGAGTGTAAAGAAAGACGAGTATTGGCGCGTATGCCATTACTATGACTGGCTGGCGTTTACGGTGGGCAGATTGGCGTTGCTTTGTTCTCCGGAACAGCGATTAAGTATTAGTATAATAATTCTTTTCCCGGTATTTACATCAACTTTATATGCAAAAAACTAACCTTAACATATATGTGTTACAGTTATTTTTGAGACCTCATATTCTCAGTATATAGGAGGATTATCGTCACTTTTCACTAATTATTTGGGTGGGTTTTTCTTTCGAACCGGAATGAAAAAAAACAACTTACCACCAAAGTAAGTGTGAATGATAAACTCCCTTTGTTTAATAACCGGAAAAAGTGGTCTGTTTGATTTTTCACCCACTCCTTACTCGAATTAATTTTAAAAGCGCCTCTGAAGAGGCGCTTTCTGAATTGAGTTATCTTGGCAAAACCTTCTTTGCTTTCTCTGGAGCGTTGAAATTACGTCCTTGATGTTCATTTTAAAAAAACATCACTATTTCTATTGGAATTCCTTCAAGTCGATAACTGCCCCATTCAAACCATCTAAATCTAATGTATAAACGAGTCCGCTAATATGTTTTGGCAACTGTTCATCTTTAAAACTTTCTGGTACGATTTTTGGGAAGCTTTCATCGACTTCATATTTCTTTACTTCGAGCAGGCGATATGATTTTCTTCGAACCTCACTGCCAAGTGGATATTTTAGCTTTTCAAGTGCACGTTCTATTTCCGATTTTTCTACTCCCAATTCTACTAATTTTGTTACCATATCCTGAATTGAAATGCCGTGTACATCTGGCTCAAAACGATAAAATAACAAATATTTTGCTTTTAGCTGGTATTGACTATTAATTGTAATTTTTGAACCATATCGTGCTACAGTCGATTTCACCTCATAACTACCATCATTACAATTAAAATCAATAGAACCACCAAATGGTCCAACCCAAGAAACGTCCCTTTCTTCTTTAAGCAAATGATAATAACTTAGCATTTCTGCTATTACACTATAGGTTGCCTTTTCAATATTGGCATTGCCCATCAGTTCTTTCATCGAATGCCACCATGAGATTGGATTCTGTTTGATTTCTTGATAGGATTCTGCATAGAGTATCTTCTCTAAAAAGCCGGAACAAATAATTGCAAAATCATCGTATAACTTCGGATGATCAGATAGCAACATTAATAAATGCCGTTCTTCACCGCCAACTACAATTTCCTTCGTATAATAAGATATGCTGGCAAACCGCTCATTTACATATTTATCTGTCGGGATTTCAATTGCAACACCTTGCATCCCATCAATTTTTATAATCCAATAATAAAGCTCTTTGAACGCAATGGAACGTTTTGCAGATATTCGAAAATAAGCGAACCTATCTCTAATTTTTTGTAATGTTTCCATATACCGGACTCTTTTCTCCAATTGTGCAAAAATCATTAAAAAAATAATTATACAAATCTGTTACGTATGTTTCTATGCCACCTTCTACTAAATTAGGTTCAATCATATTTAACCTTGCGGTGTTTAATTTCAACACACGACGAAATAATTGTGGAACTTTGCTACTAGCATGTATTTTATACTGACGCATAATTTCGCGTGTCAGTTCCAAACGATAACCGCCGATGCCTGAACGGTCGAGTAGCTGTAGGATTTCATCCGACGAATTATCTTTTAATGTATCGAGCGTTTCTTCCTCTGTTCCTTGCCAAGAAAGATGAATATACCACCAAATACCTTTCAGCCAAATACGACGTGTTCCTTTAAAAAAACGTTGATCATTCATCCCATAACGTTCGTATACTAAGTCCGGAAATACTTCTAACGATAAATAACGCCATATCTCATCTTGAGCCGCTAATCTCTCATTAAAGCGGTAATATTTTTTTAGTACATGGTACAATAACAATCCCATATGCAAATCAAATGCATAAGAATTAATTTTCTTCATTCCATCCATTAAAAATGTTTTTTTTTCATTCATCATGATTTCACGCAGATGATCAAAAGGCGCTTTGACTTGTCGTGGTGCACAGTTTTCCGGTTCGGACATAATTTGCTGAAACTTAAATTTTGCTTGTGCTTTTGTATATACCACACTTTCCCACACTACATTTCACCTGTCTTTACTCTTGTCTCTAAATCTTTGCGAAGAGACATCGCAAGTTTTTCTGGCGTATCGAAATCCCAATTCAGAGTTGTTTTAAAATAATGCATGACTTGCCCAATAGAACCTTCTTCGCAGTTTCTCCCGTCTTGAATATCGTACCAATCTGGACATTCCATCAAGTTTTGCAATATAAGCTGAAGGGCGCTTGCTAAAAACTCCACATATAATGTTTGATCGAGCTTCGTTTTCGGGTTTTGAATCGACGGGAATGCGACATGTGCTTTATTTAAATAAATCGCGATATATTCTTTGTCAAACGGTTCAACTAAAGGCTCGGTATAATTGAAGTCGACATACCATAAAGGTTTATCCGGTTCATTTACAAGCACAATCGGGAATGTCGAACCAGATCCATCTAAAATAATAGCCCATTCTACTAACTTCCCTAAGATCGTACCTGGTAGTTGTGATTGTCCATGCATTCCATTGCGGCTCGCTTTTTTTAAATAAATGACAATTGAAATATATACTTCGCCAAATAATTTATCGTTTGGGAAATAATAATCAATAGGTATAATCAAACCATTCGGCGTTGTACTTGTAATGGTTCCAACCGGGATAACACCGCGCTGAGAAGATTGCTTTGACAGCCATTGCATCGCAATCCCTAACTCGGCATCACTATTTATCAATTGTGTTGGTCCAAACAAACTGGATGGACATCCTAGTTTTAAATTGCCTGAGAGCCCAAAACCATTTTCTACATAGTCCCAGCTATCATCTTCATTACTCAACAATGTTTTATATTCATAGTCTTCAGTTTGATTGAGGACATATTCTCTACCATCTTCACCCCTGTAAAAGAACTGGAAATCTATCGAGACATCTAACAATTCTTCCATAGCCTCATCATAAAGTCGATGCATGCTAATCTTATTAGCCATTGTCTACACTTCCTTCTGGCTTCATCAACATTTCGACTTGCACATGAGGGTCAGTACAAGTGAATACTAATATACCTGAACATTCAACTGGCACTTCGCTTTTCTCAATACGTATAGCATGCAACACTTTGCTGTCACTTTTTTGAGCAGAGGATCTCCCAAATAGACCCATAGTATTTGGGAAAGAATAGTACGTAATTTGTGCAGGGAATGGTGTCCCTACACTATCTACTGATTCCCAATCCATTGCTGAGATTTTCCCACCTTCGGAAGCAATATATAACTCTATTGTAAAAGCAGCAACATTTTTTGCTAGTTTCAATTGAAAATGAACTTCTAAAGTACCAGTTTCTAAATATTTTTGTGATACAATCGTAAAACTATTGCCACGATTACCTCTAATAGTGGGGGACTTCGGACCGCCCGCTCGATTACGACTGGAAGCACGACGTCCAAATCCGGTCGGCGGTAATAGCATCTTTCCAACATTGCGTGCTAGTTTATTAAGAGATTGCTTTTCTTTCACTTCTTTTTTATTTTCAAATGACGCTTTGATTTTACGGCGAGCTTGTGCTCGAATTTTCTCAACAATATCAAACGGTTTACTTTTTATAATAAGGTCTGTCCAAGTGGTGTGATCTGCCATCTCACTTTTTCGTAAATAGCCCTCTAAATCTACGACATCATTTTCTGGATTCAGTAATTTCGTATTGGAATTTGGCACAAAAATAGCAACTAAATATTCGTTCTCTTCTGTTGCACCCAGTCCTTTACACCATTCGCCATCTGTTTCATAATTCACAATCATTCCCGGTCTTCTTGCATAAGCCATTATTGGAGCATTTTGCTCAACATCCGGATTCTTCTTATTCACACATGTAAATGGACTCGGACCATTTAAAGGTGCTAGCATATCTAGCTCCTTCATCGTGAACTTCCTATACGCTACTCGCCCCGCGTTATTTACTTTATTGTGTTCAAAGTAATTACGAATTTGAATGTCATTGATAAAATAACGATTTGAATTACCACCGAGTACAGCTGCGTTGTACATTAATTGTAACTCAAAGAATACTGGTAAAAAATCGTCCTTTTCTAGCCTCTCTCCATTGACATGCCCGTCTAAATATTTTCCATAATAATATTTTTTATTAGCTAAGCGCGGTGCATACCAACGTTGCATTCCCACTCGTATATAATCGACTACATTTGATTCCCATGGCTTGTTTTCATCTGGATTGATTTCGTGCTTAATTAGTAACTGCTGTTCATCAATAAATGGAATTATGATTTTTGTACCAAGACGGTCGCCCTCAAACGGCTCAATAGATAAGGATTGTAAAATATCTCGAATCAATACTTGATCTGTAATTGGAATAGTATCATATTGATCAGATGATATCCGTTGTCCCCACCAGGCAATTCCGCTCGGGACTTTTCCGGCGGATCTTGGAATAATCGGATCCGGCATTTTCTCGTTTTCTACTAATGTCACAGCTAAACGATGCTCGTAACAACCATTGTCATTTAAAATATGTGTATAGTAAACAACTAAGCCAATGCCTATACGGAAATAAACAGTTTTCCCTAATCCCCAAGACCCGCCAGCACCTGGTGTTTCTTGTGCCATGCTAATCCCATAGATTAGTTTAAAAATATTGCCATTTGGTGAACGTTTAAAGTCTAATGAACCCGTTAATCCGGTTGTATTGGCATCTTCAATATAAATCGCCTTTTGTGGGGAGGCTCCATACTTTTCGATTAATCGATCTGTAATTCCATCCAAATGTTTAGCAAAGTTCGGGACATTGACATCCTTGATGCCAATGTCCACATACACAGAGTCATGCCCTTCTACACGAATACCCGCATCTAAACTATTTTGCACAGCTTCACGGACAAGTAAATCTAAAATCGGTAAATCGTTATTCTGAATAAGTTTTAATAATGAACTGCCGGTTTGGGACATTTTCCCAATCTCTGCAATCTCAATTTGCATTACTCATTTCCTTCTTCCGTTTCAGTCTCACCCATTGGATTCTCAATTCGAATTGACAATTTTGTAGCTAAATTTTTGCCCGAACGATACCCCGGAACAAACAAACTAACACCAATTAAATCTTCTGAAGCATTTAAGTCATAACGTCTATCAGCTTCTTTTGTATTTGGGCTTTGTCTTTTTTCAAATTTTGAATCTTTATCAATACGATATATAAGTAGCTGAGGTGTTAAACCAATACCGGCAACTTTACGTATTTCATTTACAACACTTTTCTTTTGCTGTTTTTGATCAATTTCTTCTAATTGATCTTCAATATGTGCGCGCTTTGCTTTCCCAGCTTGTGTTAACTTAAATTCCTCTGGAATAGAGTCATACATTTCTTTCGTCATATCTGCATATAAATCAGATGGAGTACGTAACACACCAATATTAATTTTTTCGCCAGTAGCCGATCCACGACGACTACGTGTAGCTAGCCCTACACCACGACCACAGACTATCCATTGTTTATGTGTGAGATCATCTAACTTACCACTGCTAGATAAAACGACATTCCAGTTAGTAAAACCGGCTTCCGTTTGTTTCTTTTGATACCATTTAAAAAAGGTTTCAATATTAGAGAATTCACTATTCTGACTAAATGTGAATTTACGGAAAAAGTCATCCATAATTTGTTGGAACGGCACATCTACCCAATAGAGACCCCGATTATTCCGTGTTTCATTTGGCGAACCTAAATAATTTAGAAATTGTTCGGTTACATTGATATTTTGTCTCTGAATAACTGCATCATCATCAAATACAATGGTCTGACTCGATGTCCCAGAGAAGTCCAAATCGATTTCCTCTGCACTTTGCATACGTTTTTTTGCTGTAATTCGCAACCATGATACTTTCGGTGAGTTTTTAATTTTTGGTCCGTATTCATTGGCATCCATACCTTCTAAAATATATGTTTCAATATCCTCACGTAATTCTTCCTCAAGGGTAGCCATAAATCTAAATTTCGCTTCTGTATCCTTTGTTAGCCAAATACGCGGTAACATTTCATAACCTTTACGATAACCAAAGAAACGCCCCATTTGAAGTAACGTATCTGCCTGAGAGGTCGTACGAAGGAAATATGTGCTTACTAACCCCTCAATAGTTAAACCGCGCGATAATGTACTACCACCAATAACAATAAATGCTGGTGCTGGAGCAGGGTAATTTGGTGATTTTGGATCTGGATATACTAAACGTACATGCTCTAAATCTTCCGTTATACCATTATTTGCACAGTTATCGATGCATAAATGTAATCCGTCATGATATTCCAATCGTTTTGTATCTTCTAACACATTGATGTGAGAAGGATATTGACGGATTAAACGTTTTAGCTCTTCTTCAATTTTTTCAAATGGCGGATAATCTTTTACATCCTCTTTATTTGGATAAACTTCAAACTCCATTTCAAAGTCTTCTTTTGTAAGTTTTTTTTGCTCTTGTTCATATAATAATTTACAATTTTCAATAATTTGCGCTTTCGATGTACTTCTGAAATACGAGTTGATTAAATCAGCAAAAATTTGATGATGTATTTGCTTTTGACTCGTATGGACAAGCATACTTATCGGCTTTTTATATTTACGATAACGCATAATGGAAGTAGCTAATAAAAACCAATGGAGTGCATCTTCAAATGATTGTGGTAAATATGATTCCTCTCCTTTATGAATACCACCTACTACTAAATCACGGTCGTTAATGGTAATTTCACGAACAATTGGCAACCCGCGATAATATTCATTATTGTCTAAACCAAAAATTTGTTTGGCACCAAAATATTCTTTCGCCGGATTTAGAACAGCAACAAAATCACGTGGGTATAAGGACTCTTGTGAAGCTTCATTTAAAAAATTAGCATAAGGTGTAGCTGTATAACTGACGTAATTCATACTCAATGGTTTCGAACCATCATTTGCTTGAATATTCACGAGTTCTACAATTGCTTTATTCAATGCTGTTCGTTCCGCCAAGGAATCATTTACATCATTTGTATTTATTCCACCTTGGTCGGATTCATCATCAATAATCAAAATACGCATTTGAGAAAGCTTTTTTCCATCTTCTTTTAACCATTGAATTAAATCATTTAATCGTGTCTTATTTTTCAAGCATACATTTAAGTAACGGTCACGTGACCTTTCATTCAATAAAAGACTGCTGACTTTATGGGAAGAACCCGGCTTTAATGAAAGCTGACTTAAACGTTCCCAAGAAAGATTTCCTGGATTTTTCAAGTCATCCATGAGACGTTCTTCTGTTTGTTTACGCAAATTTTCAATTGTTCCGGATAAAACGATGAATAAATTAAACTCCCAATCAGCTGCCATTGCCATTAATGCAGCCATACTTGCTGTTTTACCTGACTGCACATGACCAATGGTTAAACCTTTTATCGGATTCTCTGTCTCTACCCGGAGCTTTCTTAAAATACTGATTGTTGTATTTTCAACATCTTTTATCGATTCATCAGTCCAACGTTGTTGGATTAACTTGTTCTTATATAATATCCAGCTACTTGCAGCGCTAGTAGGAATCGTCAAATCATTATCTATCCGACGACTTAAAATACGATTATTGGCAATTTTCTCTTCAATCAACTGTTCTCGCTCTTCTGCCTCACGCAAAAAATCTACGATCGCCATCCACATTTGTGCATTCAAATCTTCGGGAATCTGATCGGCTTCTTGTAATAATTCAAGTTTATATTTTAGCCCCTCTACATCATGCTTACCGTAATATTTAATAAAATTCCAGTCCCGTCCTTTTTTACGCAACCTTTCGACTGCCATTCGATGCTCATCATACTTTGGGGAAGAAAAATCGTTCATAACATTTATCAGGTTCATATCTATTATTATTAACCTCTCTTTCTATTTTTTAAAATCTATTATTTGTTCGGGCATATTTTCAATGATGGCTTCATTGAGTGCCACCAATTCTCCCAGTTTTAAAGGATTTAAAGAGCATCGTTACAGTTATGCCCATTAGGATTTCCCACCTCTATTTCTAATGGGCACTATTTCCCGGTGCAAATATTACGCCCTAGCCATATAATAATAATTTTACTACAATTCTTTAAGAAATTGGTATTCTAGGAGAAAAATCATTTTAATTATTAACCATGTCATGCCTTCAACTTTTTCAGATGATTGTATATTGGAGGAAATTATGAAGTAGATAACCGGATCTGCACTATTTCTCTGTAGTTGAGCGAAATCATTTGCGTTCAGTCTAAATCTTTTCTGCTGGAGTCTCTAAAAAGGAAGAAATGATTAATATCTATCATGATAAAAATGGAACCCCTTTGATAAGGAATTCCAACTAGGTCTTTTATAATTTTAATAGCACTTGCTTCCTTCTTTTTTCAATCGCCATTGTTAGCTCTTCTACCGACAGGGTACTTTCCCTTTTACGATGAATCATACTGTGGCAGTTTGAACATAGAGGAACCAAATCAGTTTCAGGATTAATACTTGTTCCCTCCCGAAGTTCCGAAAGTTGGATTACATGATGGATTTCGATAAAATGGAAAGCCAAATCTCTTCCGTAAAACAAATTAAAGTCAAAACCACATGCTTTGCAAACCGTCCCATGTATTTCGATTGCCTTTGCTCGGTTTTTTAAACTCCTTTCATAACTTACATGTGTTTTGACTCTTTTTGCGCCTTCCTGGTCAGGTATAAAATCATCTTCAATCAAACTTGTCTTGTTCATTTCAGTTGCGTAAGCCCTAGCGCCTACTGCCATACTTTTGGTTGTTGATAAAATAAAAATTGAGGGCTTATCAGCATAAACTTTATAGTCAACTAAAAATACCCTACCATAATAGATAAATGGGGTATGATGTATTTCTCTGTAAAATAAATAAATAGAATCATTCTGGGATCCAGCATTAATAAGCCTTTCATCATTCGTATGGCTTGTTTCTCCTTCCAAATGCAACAAGCCTTCTTCAATAAAGTAATCCTGATACTGAGTATCGGATTTTTGCTTTATTTTAGTTACAAATAAAATAATTATTTTCTGATTTGCTGGTGTAACAATGCCACGGCTTATCGCTTGGCGTTTTTTGTAACCCCATAATGAAGCTAGCGCATCACGATTATATTTTTCGCCTTTTACTAAACTTTCCATATCTATTGACATAGTTCTCCCTCCAAGACATTTCGAAGCTATCTGTTTTTTACAAATTGTTCTGACCATTATTCACAATATTCTTTTTCAATTGGTCAATATGTAAAGGAAAATGTTCCTAATCCTTGTGCAAACTTCTCTATTTTCTTTTGGAGATTTTAATCGCTTATTGTCCTTGCCACCAATAGCCTAAGTGAATGTTATGAAGACATCATTGGTATTTCCAAATCTTTTAAATACCTTAAAATTTTATACAACCATTTAATGGTTGCTTTTCCTATTGATGTACAAGCGGCTTAATTTTGGACTGCTTCATATGGTTGATCACTAAATAACGCTCCAATTGTTTGGATTTTAACATAAATTCATTTAATGATGTTAATAGCTCTGTCTGTCTTCTCCGGAGCCTGTCCAAACCAGGTAAAATTTCATCAGTAAAATATGTAGCTATAAGACTAGGTAAATCTATATTATTTGATTGAATATAAGTAAATTTAAAATTTGATAAAAAACCTTTTATTTCAACAATACTGAGTTCTGTCGTATTTTTTTCCCATTCATTTGAAAAATGTTCTCACTTCTACTTCTGGAATACTTAGTTGTAATAGTATAAATATCCCCAGATTGATTACCGAATTCCACAGTAATTTGGGACTTACTACCGCCTCCGTAAGAACCCTCCGCAATGTGGTATGGAATATCAATTTCATGATTGAACTTATCTTTATCTAAATAAAAGAATAAATCAAGCGCTCTTAAAAAATTTGTTTTTACAATGTTATTAGGACCGCAAACTATTAAAAGTTCCCCGTTTTTACAATCCACTGTAAGGTTGAAAATAGATCTAAAATTAGATATTTTTATTTTAAACTCGGACAACAATAAACACCTACTTTTTAATATTTCTGGTTATAATACCCAAATATATCCTGATCCATTATATCAAATTTAATTTTTTAAAAGATTTACCTATTGACGTGTAGAAATACACAAAAGAAAGTAAACTTGTAAAAACACACTTTGCTTTTGCTAAGGGTCTATTGAATATTGCCCGTGAGGCTATATCTGAGTTCAAAAAAACATTTGACAGACATATGAAATATGATCGATGAAAAAGTAATAGAATAGAAAACTACATACTCCTCCCACAACTACTTTTATTACTCGGATTTTTGAGCTATATCACATATTTTGTTGAAAAATGCGTAAACAAATAGTATTACCGCTGATTTTGCTTTATTAAACATCCTTTGGAAATCCACGTGTTATAATTTTTCAGGACATTGAGAAATCAACGGTTCCTAATCCCTTGATTGTCAAGACTTTTATCGTTTAATTTATTCCCTTATAAAAGCCTTGATTTTATCACGTTCTCTTCGTTTTTATAAAACGATACAAATTCCTTCCCTTACACCTAGTTTAAATGTAATTAGAACTAATATCAGTTTCAGAGAGGACTAATCATTATTGACGCTCAGTGATTGATTAGCCCCCTGACCTAGTTAAGAGAATATAAAGATGATATGATTCCAGTTCTTTTTAATACTCTATCTCTATCCATCGCTCTTAGTATTTCTAGTATTTCTACTTTTTCTAATGTCAATTTATATACCTGCCTTATTAACTTTGCTTCTTTGACTGGTTCCCCAAACTCTATCCTGGTTATTCTTCCATAGTTCACTCCCGTTACTCGAGAGCAATAAATGCTCTTGATAACCCTAACTTTTCTCGCCACTTTAAAAGCTGCTCACCTTCTTCAATCCACTTTTGCCTTGTTCTTTGAACTTGCTCCATTCTTTCTGTCGATTCCGCATCAGAAAATGCTAGTGAAATATTCTTCATTTAATTAGTCCTCCTTCAAATTTTACATACAAAAAACGCCCAGTACGCCAATATATTATCGATAGTCCAACAATGCAGTTGATCTACCTATACTTGACGCCTGAGCGTTTTATCAGAGATCTTGAAGTAAGAATTAATAGAAAACATGAATGGATTAAAGAGAATATACTTTATCCAAAAAAGTTTGGAACATTACTTGATGTGGAATATGGCGGGTTTGTCTATTATCCAAGAACAAAGGGGCAAACATGGTGTTTTCAAGCTACAAAAATGGCTGAGTTTTTGGAGAGGAATTTTCAACAAATATTCAGCAGCTAAAAATTATTCATACAGTGTAATTACAAAATTTAAATAAGACTTGTTAAGATAGGGGTAACCTATTTCGGCTGTCTACCCCTATTTTAAAAGTGAGGGGATAATATGGCTAGCATTCAAAAGAGAGGTAAAACATATCAGTTTACCGTCAGTCGTACTGTAAATGGAAAATCAAAATCTATTCGTAAAGGAGGATTTCGCACAAAGAAAGAAGCTCAAATAGCAGCTGCAGAAATAGAATCAAAACTAAGCTAAGGTTTGCTTCCGCACCTAACTCCAGTTCCAATAGATGAGTATTTTGACAAATGGGTGAATCTTTATAAGACAAATATAAGTGTTACTACTCGTATGCATTATGAATACACATCTAGGGCAATAAGAACATTTTTCGGCAGTAAACCATTGCAGGAAATCACTAGATATGATTATCAGATGTTTATCAATGAATTCGGTTCTAATAAAGCTAAGGAAACCGTTGAAAAGGTCAATACCCATATCCGTGCTTGTGTGAAGGATGCAGTGGATGAACAAATCATACATCGTGACTTTACAAGAAATGCTAAAATAACCTTTACAACGCTTGCTAAAAAACCTGATGAAAAGTACTTACACTAGAAAGAAAGTGAATTGTTGTTAAAAGAGATCTGGAAGCGTCTTGAAAAAGGATTGGGTTATTCCTTACTTCTACTAGGTTTAACATCAGGAATGCGCTTTGGAGAGCTTGTAGGGTTAACGAGAAACGATTTTGATTTTGTTAATAATACAATCAAAATCAATAAAACTTGGGGCTATTTGAAAAGACATCCTGAAGGGTTTGGTCCAACAAAAAATGAGCAATCAAATCGAACAATTAAAATGGATGGCAAGACCATGGGACATTTTAAAGAGCTATTTAAAAGTATTCCTACTAATATTCATCAGTTAGTCTTTTATAGCCCATCTTCCAAATACAAAGTAATCAGCAATACTAATGCAAATAAGCTGTTAAGAAATATATTAACTGATCTTCGGATAGATCCAATTACCATGCACGGATTACGGCATACTCATGCCAGCTTATTGTTGTATAAAAAAGTTTCAATTTATTATGTAAGTGAAAGACTTGGACATGGTGACATTGATACAAAGTTAAGGGCATACACTCACGTCATTAAAGAGTTACGAGAAAAAGACGAGCTTGGAACAATTAATACTTTCGAGAATATGATTGTGTAAAAAATGTGTAAAATGATTTGAAATTCTATCGGTTTCTATCGTATAGTTCAAAAAAATAAAAAGCTCAAAAATCCTTTAAGATAAAGGATTCATGAGCTTTTTTGAATAATTAATCTTAGCATAAATTAATCTAAAAATACCGGTGGCCGGGGTCGAACCGGCACTCCGTGAGGAACACGATTTTGAGTCGTGCGCGTCTGCCAATTCCGCCACACCGGCATGATCATTAAAGAGCGCAACTTATAATAATAAAAAATGGTGCCGAGGGCCGGACTTGAACCGGCACGGTAGTCACCTACCGCAGGATTTTAAGTCCTGTGTGTCTGCCAATTCCACCACCCCGGCAGTCTTTTCAAAAAAGGCGACACCCGGATTTGAACCGGGGATAAAGGTTTTGCAGACCTCTGCCTTACCACTTGGCTATGCCGCCATAATTGGAGCGGAAGACGGGATTCGAACCCGCGACCCCCACCTTGGCAAGGTGGTGTTCTACCACTGAACTACTTCCGCATATCAACTGGGCTAGCTGGATTCGAACCAACGCATGACGGAGTCAAAGTCCGTTGCCTTACCGCTTGGCTATAGCCCAATAATAAAATGGGGCGATTGATGGGAATCGAACCCACGAGTGCCAGAGCCACAATCTGGTGCGTTAACCACTTCGCCACAACCGCCATAGATGTAATGAATCATATAATTGGCAGGGGCAGTAGGAATCGAACCCACACCGGAGGTTTTGGAGACCTCTGTTCTACCGTTAAACTATGCCCCTATGAAAATAAAAATGGTGGAGGGGGGCGGATTCGAACCGCCGAACCCGGAGGGAGCGGATTTACAGTCCGCCGCGTTTAGCCACTTCGCTACCCCTCCACATTTGAAAAACAGTGCCGGCAAGAGGACTTGAACCCCCAACCTACTGATTACAAGTCAGTTGCTCTACCAATTGAGCTACACCGGCAAATAGTGGTGGCTCGGGACGGAATCGAACCGCCGACACACGGATTTTCAGTCCGTTGCTCTACCAACTGAGCTACCGAGCCAAGTATTCTTTTTAAAAAATGGCGGTCCGGACGGGACTCGAACCCGCGACCTCCTGCGTGACAGGCAGGCATTCTAACCAACTGAACTACCGGACCAATAAAGAGAAATTTGGTTGCGGGGGCAGGATTTGAACCTGCGACCTTCGGGTTATGAGCCCGACGAGCTACCGAACTGCTCCACCCCGCGACGATATAAAAGATATGGTGGAGGATGACGGGCTCGAACCGCCGACCCTCTGCTTGTAAGGCAGATGCTCTCCCAGCTGAGCTAATCCTCCGAATAAAATGCTGGTATGTATTTCTATAAAAATGGTGACCCGTACGGGATTCGAACCCGTGTTACCGCCGTGAAAGGGCGGTGTCTTAACCGCTTGACCAACGGGCCCTTTATTATGTAAATTGTGGCGGAGAGCAAGGGATTCGAACCCTTGAGACGGGGTTACCGCCTACACGATTTCCAATCGTGCTCCTTCGGCCACTCGGACAGCTCTCCAAATTGGCTCCGCAGGTAGGATTCGAACCTACGACCGATCGGTTAACAGCCGATAGCTCTACCACTGAGCTACTGCGGAATGAAGAAAGCCTGGCGATGTCCTACTCTCACAGGGGGAAACCCCCAACTACCATCGGCGCTGAAGAGCTTAACTTCCGTGTTCGGTATGGGAACGGGTGTGACCTCTTCGCCATCATCACCAGACAATTTAGTGACAAAAGATATTATACTATGTATTGAAAATAAATCAAGAGATATTTTAAAAATATTCTCTCAAAACTAGATAACAATGTTCATTTTTCACATTAGAATATAGGTTAAGTCCTCGATCTATTAGTATCTGTC